>NZ_JBITCJ010000017.1:0-84382 GCF_044453095.1 Amycolatopsis sp. NPDC051758
ACTGCTCTCAAAGGAACCTCATACGAGGTTCATAAAATAAGCTCTACTGGCTTAGTTCACTAGCACACTGTTGAGTTCTCAAGCAACACACTCTGAATCTACCCGCGTTATCCGCGACTGAGATCCTCGATGTTTGTTTCAAGCTTTGTTCCGAGGCTACCACCTCGGTTCAGGACCACCCACTCTACCACCTTCGTGGGAGCTTGGTTCGTGGCCCCGGCGGCCGCCCGGTTTCCCTGGCGACTTGGAGAACTTTACATGCCCCGAAACGGCCTCGCACAGGGGGGTCCCTTTTTTCGCGCCAGGCCGCTGACCTGCACCGATCCGGCGCGCTACGGCTGGGGCTCGCCGTGGGTCGCGACGACCGTCAGGACGACGAGCGCGGCCACCAGCCCGGCGGCGACGTGGATCGGGGCCGGCACGAACGACGCGACGACGACGAGCACCGCCGTGACCGGGAAGCCGATGGCGATCGGGCGGCACTCGTTGGTCGGGCCGATGTGCAGCAGCCACACGCTCAGCAGGAAGACCGCCACCGGCAGCGTGGTCGCCATCGCCGCGCCCACGCCCCCGAGGCCGTGCAACGTGTGGGTGTCGTAGGCGACCGCCACCTCGAGGCCCGCGCCGACGGCCGCGGCGGACGCGAAGATGAAGTAGTGGCCGTACCCCCAGCTCATCGACGTGAACATGGTCGGCCGCCGGACGAGCCGCGCGTGCCCCGGCCGGTCGAAGTACAACCACCACATCGAGAACACCAGCACCAGCGCGGCCGCGGCCAGCGAGATCAGGGCGCCGATGTGCCCCGGCTCCGCGGCGCCCTCCTTGATCGCGTTCGTCGCACTGAGGATCACCTCGCCGAGCACGATCAGGGTGAACAGGCCGTACCGCTCGGCGATGTGGTGCGGGTGCCACGTGGTCCCCGCCCGGCTCTCCGCCCAGACCGGGACGGCCATCTCCAGGATCGCGAACACGAAGAACGCGACGGGCTGCAGACCGTGCGGCAGCCACAGGTAGCCCACCCACAGCACCTGGCAGACGGCGATCCCGGCGGCGTAGCGCAGGGCCGCCGGGCGGCAGCCGTGATCCGACCGCGCGGCTCGCAGCCACTGCACGACCATCGCGAGCCGCATCAGGACGTAGCCGGCGACCATCACGCGGAAGTCGCCCTCGAAGGCGCGCTCCACCCCGGCCGCCACGGTCAGGCCGCCGGCGATCTGCACCAGCGTGACCAGCCGGTACGGGACGTCGTCGGTGTCGAACGCCGAAGCGAACCAGCTGAAGTTCAGCCAGCCCCACCAGATCCCGAAGAACACCAGCACGAACGAGAACACGCCGTGGCCGACGTGCCCCTCGGCGAGCGCGTGGTGCAGCTGGGCGGCGGCCTGGCCGACGGCGACCACAAAACACAGGTCGAACAACAGCTCCAGCGGCGTCGCGACGCGGTGGTGCTCACTGCGGTCGCGCGACCGCATGGGCCGGTACCACATCCGGAGCCGGCTTCCCGGCCGCAACGGCTGCTCGGTCATCGGGACTCCCCGCGTCTGCCTCGGACGAACGCGTTCATCCCAGCATGATCACCGCGGAACAGGCGAGTGCGACACGAGCCGGGGGTGAAGACGGACGGGCCCGGTTCCCCCTCACCCGGGCCCGCCCGCCGCCGTCACGCGCCGGCGGGCACCGATGGGCAGCCCTTCCGCGAATGCCGGACGGTCCCCCGCGGACGCCGACATTCACTGGACGGAAGGTGACCGAGTGTGTCCATTCCCGCAAACTCCGGACGCCTCGATCGCTCAAGCCGGTCACCCCATCCCCGGGTGGCCGACCGATCGCCACTGTCGGTAGCCGAAGCCGCGCAGTGAAGGCTCCATAAGATCTACCCGGTTGCTCTGCGTAGCACCAGTGTCTTTCCGTGCTCGTCACTCGGATGGAGCATCGCAAATCTGCGGACAGTAGTTTCTCAGCCCCGTTGGACGTCCGCTGCGGAGGTGTGCGCCTCCCGGGCTTCGCGTTCCTGTTCGGAAGCCTGCTCACGGTGGCGCCGCGCCCGGAGCTCGGCGACGGCCAGCGCCAGTGCGCCGCACGTCAGGAGGGCCGCGCAGCTGAGCGCGACGGTGAGCGCCGTCGGATATCCGCTCGCCGCACCGACCACCGCACCGAACACCGACGCCAGCACGGCGGTGCCGATCGCCGTGCCGATCCGCTGTCCGGTCTGCAAAGCGCCACCCGCGACGCCGGCCATCCGGACCGGCACGCATTCCAGCGTCAACGTCGTGTTCGGCGAGATCACCATCCCGCCGCCCACCCCCGCGACCAGCAGCGGGAGCGCGAACGCCCAGCCCGCCGCGGCCGGCGGGACCAGCTCGGCGATCAGCGCGACCGCCAGCAGGCCGAGGGCGACGAGCGCCAGCCCGGTGACGGTGAGCTTGCGCCCGAAGCGCGGCACCAGTCGCCCGGCAATCGCCGCGGACACCGCCGAGCCGAGCGCGAACGGCGTAACCGACAACCCGGATTGCAACGGTGAGTAACCGAGACCCTGTTGGAAGAACATCGCGAAAACCAGCCAGATCCCGGCGAACCCGCAGAAGTAGAGCGCGCCGACCGACGCTCCGACGGCGTACCCCGGGGTGCCGGTGAACAGCCGGGTGTCCAGCAGCGGTGACCGGCCGTGCCGGACCACCCGGTGCTCCCAGCGCACAAAAGCCGTCCCGAAGACGAGCGCGATGGGGAACAGCCACCACAGCCGCACGAGCCCGCCCTGGTCGGACTCGACCACCGGGAGCAGCACGCCGAGCACCGCGACCGCGAGCAGGACGATCCCGACGAAGTCGATCTCGTCCCGGATCCGCAGGTGCCGTTTTTCGCTGCGGGGCAGCAGCCGCAGGGCCAGCCCGAACGCGAGGACGCCGATGGGGACGTTCACGTAGAACACCCAGCGCCAGCCGTCTTCGCCGCCGAAGACGGCGAGGATCACGCCGCCCAGGATGGGCCCGACCGCCGTCGAGATCCCGACCACGGCGCCGAACATCCCGAACGCGCGGCCGCGCTCGGCGCCGCGGAAGAGGTCCTGGATCAGCCCGGTGTTCTGCGGGGTGAGCATGCCCGCCGCCACCCCCTGGGCGAGCCGCGCGAGCACCAGCATCGTCTCGTTCGGCGCCGCGCCCGCCAGCGCGCTGGTGGCGACGAACGCGGCGAGGGCGCCGAGGAACATGGTCCGGCGGCCGAACGCGTCCCCGAGGCGGCCGCCGGTGACCAGGACCAGCCCGAACGCCAGCGCGTACCCGGAGACGACCCAGCGGATCCCGCCACTGCTCGCGTGCAGGCCGGACTGCATCGACGGCAGCGCGACGTTGACGATGCTGACGTCGAGCAGGCCCATGAACCCGGCCGTGAGCGAGACGGCGAGCGCCTTCCAGCGGCGAGGATCGGGTTCGTACGAAGTCATCCTGCCCAGGAAACACGAAGGGCGGGATCCGCGCGCGTTGTGCGCCCGCGGTCCCGCCCGTTTCGCGGTGAACCTACGTACTTGCCGTGATCCCGCGGATGCCCTTGAGCTCGCC
The DNA here is from genome assembly GCF_044453095.1 of Amycolatopsis sp. NPDC051758. NCBI lineage: Bacteria > Bacillati > Actinomycetota > Actinomycetes > Pseudonocardiales > Pseudonocardiaceae > Amycolatopsis > Amycolatopsis sp. NPDC051758. The sequence goes on from NZ_JBITCJ010000017.1 coordinate 3,558, forward strand.
GATCAGCATCGAGCTGACCTTCACCGGGTAGTCGTAGAGCGCGAACACCGTCTGGTTCCGGCCCACCAGCTTGAGGTGCACCGGGGTTTCACCCTTGTGGGCGAGCAGCGTGGACCGCAGCTCGCTCACCACCGACTGGTCGATCTTCTCCGCCGCCGCCAGCAGCATCAGGGGTGGCTCGTCGTCGCCGTTGCCCGTGCCGACTTCGGACAGGTCCAGCGTCGCGAGGCCGCCGCCGAAGACGGACATCTTGTCTTCGCGCCAGTTGATCCGGCCCTTGACCAGCACCGCGTTGTCCTCGATCAGCTCGCTCGAGAACAGTGCGTACGACTTCGGGAAGAAGAGCACCTCGAGGGACGCGTCCATGTCCTCGACCGTGCAGATCGCCCAGGGCTCGCCCTTCTTGTTGACCCGCCGCTCGAGCGCGGTGATCAGCCCGGAGATGACGATCTCGCCCTCCCGGGGCGGGTCGGCGAGGATGCCGGCGATCGGTTTCGGGGCGTGCTTGCGCAGGATCCGCTCGGCACCGTCCAGCGGGTGCGCGGAGACGTACAGGCCGAGCATCTCGCGCTCGTAGGCGAGCAGCTGCTTGCGCGGGTACTCCTCCTCACCGAACTTCAGGTGCGCGAGCGGCGACGACGAGGGCGCCGCTTCGTCGTCGTCCCCGCCGAAGCCGAACAGGTCGAACTGGCCCATCGCCTCCTGGCGCTTGAGCGGGACGACGGCTTCGACCGCGTCTTCGTGGACCTGGATCATCGAGAGCCGCGTGTGGCCGAGCGAGTCGAACCCGCCCGCCTTGATCAGCGACTCGATGACCCGCTTGTTGCAGGCCACGAGCTCGGACTTGTCGAGGAAGTCGGTGAAGGAGGCGTACTTGCCCTTCTCCTCGCGGGTCTTGATGACCGACTCGACGACGTTCGCGCCGACGTTGCGGACGGCACCCATGCCGAAGCGGATGTCTTCCCCGACGGCCGCGAACCGCAGGGCCGACTCGTTGACGTCCGGCGGCAGCACCTTGATGCCGAGCCGGCGGCACTCGGACAGGTAGACCGCCGACTTGTCCTTGTTGTCACCGACCGAGGTGAGCAGGGCGGCCATGTACTCGGGGGTGAAGTTCGCCTTGAGGTACGCCGTCCAGTAGGAGACCAGGCCGTACGCGGCCGCGTGGCTCTTGTTGAACGCGTAGCCGGCGAACGGGAGGATCGTGTCCCAGAGCGCCTTGACGGCCTCGGCGGAGAACCCGCCCGGGACCAGGTCGCTGGCCTTCATCCCGGCCTCGAAGCCCTCGTACTCGAGGTCGAGGACTTCCTTCTTCTTCTTGCCCATCGCGCGGCGGAGCACGTCCGCGCGACCCATCGTGTAGCCGGCCACCTTCTGGCCGATGTGCATGATCTGCTCTTGGTACACGATCAGGCCGTAGGTGTCGGCCAGGATCTCCCGCAGCGGCTCGTCGAGCTCCGGGTGGATCGGCTTGACCTTCTGCCGGTTGTTCTTCCGGTCGGCGTAGTCGTTGTGCGCGTTCATGCCCATCGGGCCGGGGCGGTAGAGCGCGCCGACCGCGACGATGTCGTCGAACACCGTGGGCTCCATGCGGCGCAGCAGGTCGCGCATGGGCCCGCCGTCCAGCTGGAACACGCCGAGCGTGTCGCCGCGGGCGAGCAGCTTGTAGGTCTCCGGGTCCTCGACGCCCAGGGTGTCGAGGTCGATGTCGATCCCGCGGTTGGCCTTGATGTTGTCGATCGCGTCGCCGATGACCGTCAGGTTCCGCAGGCCCAGGAAGTCCATCTTCAGCAGGCCGATGGCCTCGCACGACGGGTAGTCCCAGCCGGTGATGATCGAGCCGTCGTCACGCTGCCAGAGCGGGATCGCGTCGGTCAGCGGGTCGCACGACATGATGACCGCGCAGGCGTGCACACCCGCGTTGCGGATCAGGCCCTCGAGGCCGCGGGCGGTCTCGAAGATCGTCTTGCACTCTTCGTCGGTCTCGACGAGCGCGCGGACCTCGGCGGCTTCGCCGTAGCGCTCGTGCTTCGAGTCGACGATGCCCGAGAGCGGGATGTCCTTCGCCATGATCGGCGGCGGCAGCGCCTTGGAGATCTTGTCCGCGATCGCGTACCCCGGCTGGCCGAAGTGGACCCTCGCGGAGTCCTTGATCGCCGCCTTGGTCTTGATGGTGCCGAAGGTGATGACCTGGGCGACCTTGTCCGCGCCGTACTTGTCCGTGGCGTACCGGATCATTTCGCCGCGCCGGCGGTCGTCGAAGTCGATGTCGATATCGGGCATCGAGACGCGCTCGGGGTTCAGGAACCGCTCGAACAGCAGCTTCTGCGGGATCGGGTCCAGGTTGGTGATGCCGAGGACGTACGCGACGAGCGAGCCGGCGGCGGAACCACGGCCGGGGCCGACGCGGATGCCGACCTTGCGGGCGTAGCTGATGAGGTCGGCGACGATCAGGAAGTAGGCCGGGAAGCCCTTCCCGATGATGACGTCGAGCTCCTTCTCGATCCGCTCGTCGTACCCCTCGGGCGGACCGCCCGGGAAACGCCACGCCAGGCCCTTCGCGACCTCTTCGCGCAGCCAGCCGCCCTGGTCGTAGCCTTCCGGCACCTCGAAGAACGGCAGCCGGTCCTTGTGCGCGTAGACGTCTTCGTAGGACTCGACGCGCTCGGCGATCAGCAGCGTGTTGTCGGCCGCGCCGGGGACCTCCTTGTCCCAGTACTCGCGCATCTCGGCGGCGGCCTTGAGGTAGTAACCGTCCCCGTCGAACTTGAACCGGGTCGGGTCGTTGAGGGTCTTGCCGGCCTGGACGCACAGCAGCGCGGAGTGCGTGTCCGCCTGGTCCTTGGTGACGTAGTGCGAGTCGTTCGTCGCGATCGGCTTGAGGTCGAGGAGCCGGCCGACCTCGAGGAGGCCCTCGCGGACCGACCGCTCGATCGGCAGGCCGTGGTCCATCAGCTCGAGGAAGAAGTTGTCCGCGCCGAAGATGTCCTTGTAGTCGGACGCGGCCTGGATCGCCGCTTCCTTCTGGCCCAGCCGCAGCCGGGTCTGCACCTCGCCCGACGGGCAGCCGGTGGTCGCGATGATCCCCGAGTGGTTCTCCGAGATCAGCTCGCGGTCCATCCGGGGCTTGCGGTAGTAACCCTGCATGCTGGCCAGCGAGGACAGCTTGAAGAGGTTCCGCAGGCCGGTGGCGTTCTGCGCGAGCATCGTCATGTGGGTGTACGCACCGGCGCCCGAGACGTCGCCGCCCTCACCCAGTTCGTCGGAGCCGCGCTGGTTCGACTGGCCCCAGAAGACCGGCTTCTTGTGGAACCGGCTCTCCGGCGCGACGTAGGCCTCGATGCCGATGATCGGCTTGAGGCCGTGCTTCTTCGACTGCTGGTAGAACTCGTCGCCGCCGTACATGTTGCCGTGGTCGGTCATGCCGACCGCGGGCATGCCGAGGCGCGCCGCTTCCGCGAAGAGGGGAGCGATCTTCGCCGCACCGTCGAGCATCGAGTACTCGGTGTGGACGTGCAGGTGGACGAAGGAATCGTTCGACACCAGCGAAAACCTCCCCTAGGTGAATGGGACCGGCTGCGCCCGGGTCCCTCACCCTAACCCGTGGCACCGACAGTCCTCGAACGTGCTGCCCGCGGTCGATTCTGCTCCTCGCGGGAGCCGTTCCGCCGTTGCGACGCGCCCCCTCTTCGGGCGGTGATGATCACCGCCACGCGCCGCTGCCGGACGGTCACGGGAAGGGGTCGTGGAGCGGGTTCGCGCCGTTGCGTCCGGGTGGTCTCCGGTCCGCTTGGGAGTTGGCGCTCACGGGAGGGGTCGAAGAAGGCTCGGCCGATGCCATGAACGACTCGTTCATAGCGCCGGACGTCATGAACGAGTCGTTCATGACGTCCGGTGAGGTGGACCACAGCCGCCCGGGCTCGCGTTGACACCGCCGCTCCCGGCACCGAGCATCAGCCGGATGAACCTGTCTGACAGCCAGACAGCCGGACAAGGTGGTCCCCGGCGGATCAGCGCCATGGAAGCCGTGCTGGCCCACCTGCGGCGGCTGATCGAAAACGGCGAGTACGCCGTCGGCGGCAAGCTGCCGTCCGAAGCCGCCCTGAGCAGGGAGTTCGAGGTCAGCCGGTCGGTCGTCCGGGAAGCTCTGCGCGGCCTTCAAGCCCTCGGCATGACCGAGTCCAAGACCGGCAAGGGCACGTTCGTCACCGCCACCGGGCCCGCCGACAACCCCACCTTCGGGCCCTACTCCGCCCGCGACCTCATCGAGGTGCGGCGCCACGTCGAGATCCCGGTCGCCGGTTATGCCGCACTGAGACGCGACCAGGACCACCTCGACCTGCTCGCCCACCTGCTCGACCGGATGGACGCCGAGACCGACAACACCGCCTGGGTCGCGCTCGACTCGCTCTTCCACATCACCATCGCCCAGGCCTCGGGCAACCCCGTCTTCGGGAAGGTGATCGAGGAGATCCGCGACGCGCTGGCCCGCCAGTCCGCCTTCCTCAACCAGCTCGGCGGCCGGCGCACGCAGTCGAACGCCGAGCACCGGGAGATCGTCACGGCGATCGAGAGCGGCTCCGAAGCGGAAGCCGTCGCCGCGATGACCGCGCACCTCACGCACGTCGAAAACACGCTCACCAGCATCGTGAACGGGGACCAGTGACCGAACAGACCCTCACCCAGTCCGTGGACGCCGGTGACGCCGGCTACCACAAGGCCCTGAAGCCCCGGCACGTGAACATGATCGCGATCGGCGGCGCCATCGGCACCGGGCTGTTCCTCGGCGCCGGCGGGCGGCTCGCCCAAGCCGGGCCGGCGCTGGCGATCGTCTACGCCGTCTGCGGGCTCTTCGCCTTCTTCGTCGTCCGCGCGCTCGGCGAGCTGATCCTGTACCGGCCCTCCAGCGGCGCCTTCGTCTCCTACGCGCGTGAGTTCATGGGTGAGAAGGGCGCGTACGTCGCCGGCTGGATGCACTTCCTGAACTGGTCGACGACCGGCATCGCCGACATCACGGCGATCGCGCTCTACGCGCACTTCTGGTCGTTCTTCACGCCGATCCCGCAGTGGGTGCTCGCGCTGATCGCGCTGGCCGTCGTGCTGACGCTGAACCTGGTCTCGGTGAAGCTGTTCGGCGAGATGGAGTTCTGGTTCGCCATCGTCAAGGTCGCCGCGCTCGTGCTGTTCATGGTGATCGGCATCGTGCTGCTGGCCACGCAGACGCCGATCGACGGCGTCGCCGGCGGGCCGCAGCTGATCACCGACCACGGCGGGATCTTCCCGGCCGGGCTGCTGCCGATGGTCATGATCGTGCAGGGCGTGGTGTTCGCCTACGCCTCGGTCGAGCTGGTCGGCGTCGCCGCGGGCGAGACCGAGAACCCGGAGAAGATCATGCCGAAGGCGATCAACTCCATCATGTGGCGCATCGCGGTGTTCTACGTCGGCTCGGTCGTGCTGCTGGCGATGCTGCTGCCGTGGAGCTCCTACACCAAGGACCAGAGCCCGTTCGTCACCGTGCTCTCGCACCTGGGCGTGCCGGCCGCGGACAGCGTGATGAACCTGGTCGTGCTCACCGCGGCGCTGTCCAGCCTGAACTCCGGCCTCTACTCCACCGGCCGGATCCTGCGTTCGATGGCGATGGCCGGCTCGGCGCCGAAGTTCACCGGCGTGATGAACCGCAACCACGTGCCCTACGGCGGGATCCTGCTCACCGCGGCCGTCTGCGTGCTCGGCGTCGGGCTCAACTACCTGGTGCCGAAGGACGCCTTCGACATCGTGCTGAACTTCGCCGCGATCGGCATCCTCGCCACCTGGGCCATCATCGTGCTCTGCCACCTGCTGTTCGTGCGCAAGGCGAAGCGCGACGGTTTCGAGCGGCCCTCGTTCCGGCTGCCGTTCTCGCCGTACACCGAGATCGCGACGCTGGTGTTCCTCGCCGCCGTCGTGGTGCTGATGGGCTTCGACGAGACCGGCCGGATCACCCTCCTGGCGCTGCCCGCGATCCTCGTCGCGCTGGTCGTGGGCTGGTTCGTGGTGCGCAAGCGGATCGACATGCGCGCGTTCGACGAGGAGGGCGTGTGAACCACGAACCCCTGGTCGAGCTGGTGCGCGACGGGCTGGTCGAAGGTGTCCACCACGGCTCCGCGATCGTGCTCGCCCCGGACGGCACCACGCGCTTCGCGGCGGGTGACCCGGACGCCCCGATGTACCCGCGGTCGACGGCGAAACCGCTGCAGGCCACGGCGATGGCGCGGCTCGGGCTGCGCCTCTCCCCCGCCGGGTTCGCGATCGCGGCGGCCAGCCACTCCGGCGAGCCGATGCACCTCGACGCGGCGTCGGCGGTGCTCGACGGGCGCTCGCCGGACGTGCTCGGCAACCCGGCGGACTTCCCGTACGACCCGGTCGAGCGCGACCGCTGGCTCGCCACCGGCCAGGCCCCGAGCCGGCTGGCGCACAACTGCTCCGGCAAGCACGCGGCGATGCTCGCGACGTGCGACCTGAACGGCTGGCGCCCGGACGGCTACCTCGACCCGGCCCACCCGCTGCAGCGCGCGATCGCCGCCACCTTCGAAGACCTGACCGGCCGGCCCGTCGCGCGGGTCGCGGTGGACGGCTGCGGCGCGCCGCTGTTCGCGACGACGTTGCGCGGGCTCGCCACGGCCGTGTCGAAGATCGCCACCGCCGCGCCCGGCACCCCGGACCACCTGGTGGCCGAGGGCATCCGCGCGCACCCGGACCTGGTCGGCGGCAGCCGCCGCGACGTCACCGCCGTCATGCGCGCGGTGCCCGGGCTGATCGCGAAGGACGGCTTCGAGGCCGTCCAGGTCGCCGCGCTGCCGGACGGCACGGCGATCGCGTTCAAGATCGCCGACGGCGGTGACCGGGCGCGCCTGCCGGTGCTGGCCGCCGCGCTGCAGCTGTGCGGGGTGACCGTGCCCGGCGGCCCGGAAAACCTGCGTGTCACCGGAAAACTGGCCGCTACAGCAGGGAGCCTGTGATGACCATTCGCCGCGAACACGACCTGCTGGGCGACAAGGACGTCCCCGCCGGCGCGTACTGGGGTGTGCACACCGCACGGGCCCGCGAGAACTTCCCGATCACCGGCACCACGATCGCCGCCTACCCGCACCTGATCGCGGCCCTGGCCTCGGTCAAGGAGGCCGCGGCGCGCGCCAACGCCGAGCTGGGCCTGCTGAAACCCGAGATCGCGGACGCCATCGGCCGGGCCTGCCGGGAAATCCGCGAAGGCGCGCTGCACGGCGAGTTCGTCGTCGACGTCATCCAGGGCGGCGCCGGGACGTCGACCAACATGAACGCCAACGAGGTGATCGCCAACCGGGCCCTCGAGCTGCTCGGGCACGCCAAGGGCGACTACCACGTGGTGCACCCCAACGAGCACGTCAACCTCGGGCAGTCCACCAACGACGCCTACCCGACCGCGGTGAACGTCGCGACGATCATCGCCGTGCACGAGCTGTCCGACGCGATGATCGTGCTGGAGCAGGCGTTCGCGGCCAAGGCCGTCGAGTTCCACGACGTGCTGAAGATGGGCCGCACGCAGCTGCAGGACGCCGTGCCGATGACGCTCGGCCAGGAGTTCGGCACCTACGCGGTGATGCTCGGCGAGGACCGGCTGCGGCTGACCGAAGCGGTGGCGCTGCTGCACGAGATCAACCTCGGCGCGACCGCGATCGGCACCGGGCTCAACGCCGCGCCGGGGTACGCCGAAGCCGCGTGCCGCCACCTGCGCGAGATCACCGGCCTGCCGGTCGTCACCGCCGCGGACCTGGTCGAGGCGACCCAGGACTGCGGCGCGTTCGTGCACCTGTCCGGTGTGCTCAAGCGGATCGCCGTGAAGCTGTCGAAGAGCTGCAACGACCTGCGGCTGCTGTCGTCCGGGCCGCGCGCCGGGCTCAACGAGATCAACCTGCCGCCGGTGCAGGCCGGGTCGTCGATCATGCCCGGCAAGATCAACCCGGTGATCCCCGAGGTGGTCAACCAGGTCGCGTTCGAGGTGATCGGCAACGACGTCACCGTGACCATGGCCGCCGAGGCCGGGCAGCTGCAGCTCAACGCGTTCGAGCCGATCATCCTGCACTCGCTGTCGGAGAGCATCACGCACCTGGGCGCGGCCTGCCGGGTGCTGGCCGAGCGGTGCGTCGCCGGGGTCACGGCGAACGTCGACGTCCTGCGCGGGTACGTCGAGAATTCGATCGGCCTGGTGACCGCGCTGAACCCGGCCATCGGCTACGCGGCCGCGACGGAGATCGCGAAGGAAGCCCTGGAGACTGGGCGGGGTGTCGCCGAGCTCGTGGTCGAGAAGGGCTTGCTCCCCGCCGAGGAGCTCGCGAAGCTGCTGCGCCCGGAGACCCTCGCCCGGTTGAGTTAGCGGGCGGCGGGCGCGTTCAGCAGCCGGTATCGTCGATCCGGAAGGTACGACTCCACTTCGGAAGGCGGACACGCGTGCTGGACCGACTTGTCGACAAGATGCTCGGGCTGCCCCCGGCCGAGGGCCCGAAACCGGTCATCACCCGCGACCTGCCGGTGCCGATGCCCGACGGCGTCACGCTGCTCGCCGACCGGTACGCCCCGGCCGGCACGACGTCCGCGCCGGTGGTGCTGATCCGCACGCCGTACGGGCGCAAGGGCCTGCTTTCGAAGCTCTTCGGCGACACGTTCGCCCGGCACGGCCTGCAGACGGTCATCCAGAGCACCCGCGGCTCGTTCGGCTCCGGCGGCGAGTTCCGGCCGTTCCACCTCGAGCGCGAAGACGGCGTCGCCACCGCCGAGTGGCTGCGCGCGCAGCCGTGGTGCGACGGGCAGCTCGGGATGGCGGGCGCCAGCTACCTCGGGCACACGCAGTGGGCGGTCGGGCCGTACCTCGACCCGCCCCTCAAAGCGATGTGCCTCGGCGTGACGGCGTCGGAGTTCGTCTCGACGTTCTACCCGGGCGGGGTGCTCGCGGCGGACAACATGGTGTCGTGGTCGGCGATGATCGGCCGGCAGGAAGAACGCTTCGCCGCGCTCCCGAACCCGCTGCAGAAGCGCAAGACGCGGAAGGCGATGTCGTTCCTGCCGCTGAGCCGCGCCGACGTCGCCGCGATCGGGAAGCCGGTGCAGTTCCTCCAGGACATCACCGAGCACTTCGTGCCGGACGACGCCTACTGGGCCATGTCCGACCACAGCGCCGAAGTCGAGCAGCTCGACGTGCCGGTGTCGATGGTCACCGGCTGGTACGACCTGTTCATCGGCTCGCAGCTGAAGGACTTCCGGCGGCTCGCCGAGGCGGGCAAGCAGCCCCGCCTCACCATCGGCCCGTGGGCGCACGGCGAGCCGGCGAGCATGCGCCCGATGATCCAGGACCAGCTCGGCTTCCTGCGCGCCCACCTGCTCGGCGACCGCACGCAGCTGCAGCGCGCGCCGGTCCGGCTGTTCCTGCAGGGCGCCGGCACCTGGCTGGACTTCGAGTCGTGGCCGCCGCCCGCGACGGCGACCGCGTCCCACCTGCGGCCGATCGGCGGGCTCGGCGAGAGCGTCGGCGGCGAGGCGCTGCCGACGACGTTCACCTACGACCCGGCGGACCCGACCCCGGCGGTCGGCGGCCCGCTGCTGACCGGCGACTGGAAGCAGAAGGACAACCAGGAAGTCGAAGCGCGGCCGGACGTGCTGGTGTTCACCGGCGAGCCGCTGCCGTCGGAGCTGGACGTCATCGGCGAGGTGTCCGCGACCGTGCACGTGCGCACCGAGCTCGGGCACGCCGACGTCTACGTCCGGCTCTGCGATGTCGACACGAGCGGCGTGTCCCGCAACGTCACCGACGGCATCCTCCGGCTGCGGCCGGGCTTCCCGGCGGCCGACGCGGACGGCGTGGTGCCGGCGGAGATCACGCTCGACCCGACGGCCTACCGCTTCCGCCGCGGCCACCGGCTGCGGATCCAGGTCGCGGGCGGCGCGTTCCCCCGCTTCGCGCGCAACCACGGGACCGGGGAGCCGATCACCGAAGCGGTGGACGGCAAGCCGAACCGGTTCGAGATCTTCCACGACGCGGCGCGGCCGTCGCGGATCACGCTGCCGGTGTTCACCGGCTGACGACGCGGTGGTGCGTGGTGACCCGGCCGTCGTCGTGCAGGACGTGCAGCAGCAGCGACGGCGGCCAGTCGTGGTCCAGCGCTCCGCCTTCGTCCCAGCCGCGGCCGCCGCCCGGCTCGACCGGCAGCAGTGAGCTCGAAACCACGCCGGGGGCGATGCGCAGCGGCACACCGGCGAACGTCGTCGACGCGCCGGTGTGCACGTGCCCGGCCAGCAGCGCCGCCACGCGGGGATGGCGGCGCAGCACCGAAGCCAGCCGCTCCTCGCCCGACTGCCGGATCGCGTCGACCAGCGGCATGCCGACCGCCACCGGCGGGTGGTGGAACGCGACGAACGCCGGGCCGTCACCCCCGGAAAGGACTCCGTCGAGCCACTCGATCGTCTCGTCGGCGAGGAAACCCGCGCCGCGGCCGGGAATCGTCGAGTCGCACATCGCGAACAGCACACCGCCGACCTCCTGCGCGAGGTCGATCGGCTCGTCGGACGGCGGCAGCCCGAGCAAGCCGGCGCGGAACTCCGCGCGGACGTCGTGGTTGCCCGGGCACACCAGCACCGGCGCCGGGTGCTTCAGCAGCTCGGCGGCGCGCGCGTACTCCGCGGCCGCGCCGTGGTCGGCGATGTCGCCGGTGACGACGACCGCGTCGACGGCCAGTCCGGCCAGATAGCCCATCACGGCAGCAACACGTTCTTCCGCGCGTGCTTCGCCGTCGAGGTGCAGGTCGCTCAGGTGCGCGATGATCATCTTTCGTCCTTCCCCAGGTACGCCAGCGCTTTCACCCAGTTGCGGACGAGCACCGCGGACGCGGCCGGCAGGTCGCCGTCCCGCAGCGCCGCGGCGATCCGGCGGTGCTCGCCGATGCTCTCCCCGGCGCGCGCGGCACCGCCGAAGTAGCACGATTCGTACCGCTTGAGCAGCGGCTTGGTCTGCCCGATCAGCCGCAGCAGGTGCGGGTTCGGGCAGCGGGACAGCAGCAGCGCGTGCCACCGGTCGTCCACTTCGGACAGATCGCCGCCCCGCTCCAGCGTCTCCGCCATCTCGTCGGCGACGGCGTCGAGCGCGTCCGGCAGGCCGGCCAGCTCCAGCGGCGACGTCCAGCGCAGCGCGAGAGCCTCGAGTTCGGCCACCAGCGGGTAGAGCCGGCGCGCCTCGTCCGGGTCGAACGGCGGCACCAGGAACCCGCGGCCCGGCGCGGAGACGAGCAGGCCACGGTCGGCGAGCCCGATCAGCGCCTCCCGCAGCGGCGTCCGGCTGACCCCCAGCTCGCGGGCCAGGTGGACCTCGTTGACGCGGGCGCCGGCGGCGAACCGCCCGTCGAGCACGCGGGTGGTGATCTCCTCGATGAGGTCGCTGCGCAGAGGGGTCCGGGCCATGGCGGCAGTATTGCATACAGAAAGCAGCTACTGTATTCAGTTCCTATGACCTTCGACGTCGCACGCGCCCGCCGTGAAACGCCCGGCTGCGCCGAAGTGGTCCACCTCAACAACGCGGGCTCCGCGCTGCCCCCGGCCGTCGTGACGGACACCGTGGTCGGCTACCTGCGTCACGAAGCACTGGTCGGCGGCTACGAAGCGGCCGCCGAAACGAGGGACGAGCTGGCCGCGGTGTACACGTCCGCCGCGCGGCTGATCGGCGGTGTGCCCGACGACATCGCGATCACGGACAACGCGACGCGGTCCTGGCAGGCCGTGTTCTACGCGCTGCCCTTCGGCGCCGGGGACCGGATCCTCACCTCCCGCGCCGAGTACGCCAGCAACGCCATCGCGTTCTTGCAGGTCGCCCGCCGCACCGGCGCGGTGGTCGAGGTGATCGGCGACGACGAATCGGGGCAGCTGGACGTCGAAGAGCTGAAGCGACGGGTCGACGGCAACGTCAAGCTCATCGCGATCAGCCACGTGCCCACCCAGGGCGGCCTGGTCAACCCGGCCGAGGAGATCGGCGCGGTCGCCGAGGCGGCCGGCATCCCGTTCCTGCTCGACGCCTGCCAGTCGGCCGGCCAGGTCGACCTCGACGTTTCGCGCCTGAAGTGCGACGCGCTTTCGGTGACCGGCCGCAAGTACCTGCGCGGCCCGCGCGGCACCGGGTTCCTCTACGTGCACCCGCGGCTGCGGGAGCGGCTGGAGCCGGCGATGCTCGACCTGCACTCCGCCAGCTGGGTGTCCCCCACCGAGTACGTCGTCGACCCCACCGCCAAGCGCTTCGAGGTGTGGGAGCGGGACTTCGCCGCCGTGTACGGCCTCGGCGCGGCCATCGACTACGCGCTCGGCTGGGGCCTGCCGGCCATCGAGACGCGCGTCGCCGACCTCGCCGCGACCTTGCGGAGCCGGCTCGCCGACGCCGGCGCCCGCGTGCACGACGTCGGCGCGAAGAAGTGCGGCATCACGACGTTCAGCCTCGACGGCACGCCGGCCGCGGACGTCAAGGCCCGCCTCGCCGAGGCGAACATCAACGTCTCGGTGTCGTCGAGGACGTCGGCCCAGTACGACTTCACCGCGCGCGAGCTGCCCGACATGGTCCGGGCGTCGGTGCACTACTACAACACCGAGGACGAGATCGACCTGCTGGTCAAGCAGGTCGAGAAGCTCTAGAGACGGGCTTTCGGCGGGGCGTAAGGGAGTCCGGTCCCCTTCGCCCGCCGGGCCACGACGAGCGTTTCCCCGAGGAGGCTCACGCCGATGGACAGCGTCATCGGCCGGGCCTCCTCGTGCATCCCGGCCGACGTCGCGAGCACGCCGAAGCCGAAGTTCACCGCCATCGACACCACCCAGACCCCGAACGTCCACGGTGTGTAGCGCTGCCAGAGCACCCCTTCACGCTCGAACAGCACGGTGGTTACGGCGCGGACCGCCCCGAAGCCGAGCCCGATCACCGAGCCCAGCCCGAGCCACAGCGCGTCGACGGCGGTCAGCCCCAGCTTCGTCAGGCCGTACGCGCCGATGGCGATCAGGACCACCGGCGCGCCGAACACCTCCCGGGCCACGAGCGGCTCTCCCCGCAGCCGCCGCACGACCAGGACCACAACCACGGCGACCACGGCCGCGGCGATGAGCCAGCCCTTCATGAACTCCCCCTTTTATAGCACGAGCTTGCCACCAAGATTGATAGCATGGCTGTGCTATAAAGGCAACGTGCCGAAGATCGTCGACCCCGAAGCCCGCCGCCTCGAAATCGCCGACGCCGTCTTCCGGGTGATCCGCCGGGATGGCGTAGACCAGGCGTCCCTGCGCGCGGTCGCCACCAAGGCCGGGCTGGTCATCGGCTCGGTGCGGCACTACTTCGCGACGCACGACGAGATGATCGTCTTCGCGATGCGCGTCCTCGCCGACCGCGTGACCACCCGGATCGCCGGGCGCGCGGCGGAGATCTTCGCCGGGACCGGGGACCGGTTCGAGGCGACCGTCCGGCTGCTGGCCGAGTTCCTGCCGCTCGACGAGACCCGCGCCGCCGAGGCCGAGGTCTGGCTCGCCTTCACCGTCGCCGCCCGGACTCGGCCGGACCTTGCCGCCGAGGCGGGACGCGTGCACGAAGGCACCCGGGCGGTCGCGCGGCGCTGCCTCACCGAGGCCGACGCGCTCGGCTCCCTGCGTACCGGCCTCGACCTCCCCCTCGAAACCGAACGGCTGGCCGCCCTGATCGACGGGCTGAGCCTCGGCGGTGTCACCCAGCCGGACCGCCTGCCGCCGCGGCTCGCCACCGACGTCCTGCGGCGGCACCTGGAAAGCCTCAGGCGAACGCGTTGACGCCGGTCAGCCCGGCCGAAACCGTCCACAGGCGCTCGGCCTGCGCCGGGTCGACCGCGTAGTCGCGGACACCCGACCGGGCGCCATCGGCGGGAGCGATCTCGGCGATGGCGCAATCCTCGAGGTAGACGCCGCCGAGGCCGTCGAGCTGCGGGGACGTCGCGGCCCAGACCTGCGTCGCGGCACCCTGTTCGGGCGTCTTGACGTCGCCGGTCACCTCACCGTCGGCGTCCAGCATCCCGGCGTCGACGAGCTCCTGGCGGTCGAGGTACCGCACGAGATCGGTCATGATCCGGCCCGGGTGCAGGGCGAACGCGCGGACACCGTGCTCGCGTCCCAGCTTGTCGAGCTGCACCGCGAAGAGCACGTTCGCCGTCTTCGCCTGGCCGTAGGCGAGCCACTTGTCGTAACCCTGCCCGAAGTTCAGGTCGTCGAAGCGCACCGGGCCGAAGTGGTGGCCGCGCGAAGACACCGAAACGACACGGGCGCCGGGGTTGAACGCCGGCCAGAGCCGGTTCACCAGGGCGAAGTGCCCGAGGTGGTTGGTCGCGAACTGCGCCTCCCAGCCCGGCCCGACGCGGGTCTCCGGCGCGGCCATGATCCCGGCGCTGCCGATGAAGACGTCGATCCCCCGCCCGGACGCGACGAAGCGTTCGGCGAACGCGCGCACGCTGTCGAGGTCCGCCAGGTCGAGTTCGTCGACCTCGACGTCGGTGATGCCCCGCAACGCCTCTTCCGCTGTGGCGCGGCGCCGGGCCGGGACGACGACGTGCGCGCCGGCCTGCGTCAGCGCCCTCGTCGTTTCGAGCCCGAGCCCCGAATAGCCGCCGGTGACGATCGCGAGCTTGCCGGTCAGGTCGATCCCGGCCAGGACGTCGGCCGCGGTGCTGGTGGCGCCGAAACCCGAGCCGATCTTGTGCTGTGCAGTGGCCATGACCCGAAGCTAGAACCTGGAGTGAACTCCAGCGCAAGCCCACGTGATCCACGGATCAGTGCGCGGTAGCGTGCGGAGCGTGAGCACCTTCTACGACGTCGCCGACCAGCATCCGGACCGGCTCGCGGTGCTCGCGCCGGACGGGACGTCCGCGACCTTCGGCGAGCTGGCCGCACGGGCGAACCGGCTGACGCACGCGCTGCGCCGGCTGGGGCTCGGCGAGGGTGACGGCGTGGTCGCGATCGTCCACAACGGACTCCCCTACTTCGAGCTGCTGTTCGCCACGCTGCAGGCCGGGATGTACTTCACGCCGGTCAACTACCGGTCTTCGGCCGAAGAAATCGCCTACGTGGTGGCCAACAGCGGCGCGCGTGTTGTCGTTGCGGATGCCGATGTCGCGCGCGAATGCGACTTGCCCGGCGTGACGCGGTTCGCGATCGGCCCGGTGGCGGGCTGGGGCGACTACGCGTCGTGGGGCGAGGACGAGCCGGCCACCGCGCCGGAGCCGCGGACCGCCGGGCAGACGATGCTCTACACGTCGGGCACCACCGGACGTCCCAAGGGCGTCCGGCGCGCGCTCAGCGGGAAACCGCCGTCACTGCACGAAATCCACCGCGACCTGCTGGCGATGTTCGACGTCCGGCCGGGGCCGGGTGTGCATCTCGTCGCCTGCCCGCTCTACCACGCAGCGCCCGGCTCGTTCGCCGTCAACGCGATGCACCTCGGGCACAGCGCGGTGCTGATGGACCGCTTCGACGCCGAGGAGACGCTGCGGCTCGTCGAACGCCATCAGGTGACGAGCACCCACCTGGTGCCGACCATGTTCCACCGGATGCTGCGGCTGCCCGAAGACGTCCGCGCGCGGTACGACCTGTCGAGCCTGACCAGCGTGATCCACGGCGCCGCGCCGTGCCCGCGCGAGGTCAAGGAGCGGATGATCGAGTGGCTCGGCCCGGTGGTGCACGAGTACTACGGCGCGTCCGAGGGCCTGATCTGCGGTGTCCCCGCGCCGGAGTGGCTGGCGGCGCCGGGCACCGTGGGCCGGCCGCTGACCGGTGTGCGGCTGAAGGTCGTCGACGAGGACGGCAAGGAAGTGCCGGACGGCGAGCCGGGCACGATCTACTTCAGCTCGGCGCACACCGCGCTCGACTACCTCGGCGACCCGGAAAAGACGGCCGCGGCCCGGTCCGGGGAGTTCCTCACGGTCGGCGACTTCGGTTACCGCGACGCCGAAGGCCGCGTCTTCCTGCTCGACCGCCGCACGGACCTGATCCTCTCCGGCGGCGTCAACATCTACCCGGCCGAGATCGAGGCGCGGCTGCTCTCCCACCCGGACGTCGCCGACGCGGCGGTGATCGGCGAGCCGGACGACGAGTGGGGGCAGCGGGTGATCGCCGTCGTCCAGCCGGTGCCCGGTGTCGCCGGGGACGACGCCCTGGCTGCGCGCCTGGCCGAGCACTGCCGGGCGGCGCTGGCCGGCTTCAAGACCCCGAAACGGTTCGACTTCACCGAGCGGCTCCCGCGGACGGAGTCGGGCAAGATGCTGCGCCGCACCCTGCGGCGGGACTGACAAGGAGACTCCCGATGCGCAAGCCGTTGACCGTGCTCGCCGCCGCCGCGCTCGCCGCGGTCCTGGTGCCCGCGACCGCGTCCGCCACGCCGGGCAGCGGTGTCACCGGCACGATCCTCGCCCAGAAGACGATCGGGCACACCGACTACACACTGCGGGAGATCACCGTCCAGCCCGGCGGGTACACCGGCTGGCACTTCCACGACGGCACGCTCTACGCCTACGTGAAGGCCGGCACGCTCACGCACAACCTCGCCGACTGCAGCATCGACGGCATCTTCGGCACCGGGCGCGCGTTCACCGAACACCCCGACCAGGTGCACATCGGCCGCAACCTCGGGTCGACGCCGCTGGTGCTGGAGGTCCTGTACGTGCTCCCGGCGGGCAGCCCGCTTTCGGAGGACGCGCCGGACCCCGGCTGCGGCTTCTAGCTCGAGAACCAGCCCGCGGCGTCCAGGCGGTACGCCGCGGGGCCGACCACCGCGCGCAGGTCGGTCTCGAGGGCGGTGATCCGCTCGGCCCCGACGGTGCGCGCCCAGTCCGCACGCAGGTCGTCGAAGATCTCCGCCGACTTCGTGAGCGCGTCGACGCCGTGCGTGGTGAGCCGGACGATCTTGCGGCGCGCGTCGTCCGGGTCGTCGGCGCGCTCGGCGTACCCGAGCGCCTCGAGCCGCTCGACCGTCTTGCCGGCCGCCTGCTTCGAGACACCGAGGCGGCGGCCGATCTCCGACGCCGTCGCGCCCGGGATCCCGATGGCCTGCATGGCGAAGCCGTACGACGGCCGGACGTCGGGGTGGCCGCGGCGGGCGAGCTCGGCGTGCAAGCGGTCGATGAGCGTGCGGAAGCCGCCGAAGAGCAGGAAGGGCAGCTCGTAGCCGGGTGCGTCGGTCATGACCCCTTGCCAAGTTCGACAACCAGGTTTACGGTTTCGACAACCACATTGTCGATCCTACGTCTGGAGACGTCTTGTTCCCCGATCACACCCCGGAGTCTGCACCCCCCGCCGCCCGCCCGGCGATGGCGGCCACCGCGAAGAAGTTCGGCCGTGTCCCGCCCGCCGTCGCCCGCTTGGCGACGTCCCCGGAACTGCTGAACGGCTTCCTCAAGCTGAACGCGATCTTCGAGTCCACCACGCTGCCGGCGCTGGACCGCGAAGTGCTGGTCATGACGGTGGCGGTGCGCAACGGCTGCCACATCTGCGTCGAGATGCACACGGCCGCGCTGGAAGGCATGGCCGCTTCACCGGAGCTGGTGGCGGCGCTGCGGGCGCAGTCTCCCCTGCCTTCGCCGCAGTTGGAGGCGCTACGCAGATTCGTCCTGACGGTGATGGACACAACGGGCGACGTGCCTGCCGAGGAGCTCGCGGCTTTCACCCGCGCGGGTTACACGGCTCGGAACGCGCTGGAAGTCGTGCTGGGGATCGGGACGTACACGCTGTCGACGTTCGCGAACCGCCTGACCGGCGCGCCGCTGCACGAGGTCTCGGCGGCCTGATCACCGCGGGACGACGGTGGTGCCGTGCGCCTCGCCCTCGACGAGCGCGCGGTAGGCCTCGGCGACCACGGCCACCGGCGTCCCCCGGCCGCCGTCTTCACCCATCGCCACCAGGGTTTCGCTGATCCAGCCGGGACTCACGGCGTTGATCCGCGGCCCGTGCGGCAGCTCGGCGGCGGCCGACCGGACGAACCCCTCGAGCCCGGCGTTGACCAGCGCACCAAGGCCGCTGCCGGGCAAGGGCTCGGTGAAAGTCCCGCCGGTGAGGGTGATCGAGCCGCCGGCGGGCAGGCGGGCCGCGGCGCGGCGGGCGAGCGCGACCTGGCCGAGCAGCTTGCCGCGCAGGTCGTCGAGCACCTGCTCGTCACCCAGCTCGGTGAGCGGCCGCAGCGGCACGTTGGCGGCGCAGCACACGACGGCGCCGGCATCGACCGAGAACAGTGCGTCGAGCGACGCGGGATCGGCGAGGTCGGCCCGGATCGCGGAGGTCCGCGAGACGGGCACGACCTCGTGCCGAGGTTCGAGCGCGGCGACAACGGCGCGGCCGACCAGTCCGGTGGCCCCCAGCACGACGATCTTCACGCTTTGACGCTAGCGGGGTGCACAACTCCGAAAAAATCTTCCGCGCCCCGTGTCCGGACGGCGCGGCCGGCTCCGACCCCTGGGTGTTCGCACCACCGAGAAGGAGTCGACATGGACAAGCCGGCCGGACGGCGGGAGTGGCTGGGGCTGACAGTGCTCGTGCTGCCCACCCTGCTCGTCGCGATGGACATGACCTCGCTGTTCCTCGCGCTGCCGCAGCTGAGCGCCGACCTCGGGGCGAGTGCCACCGAGCAGTTGTGGATCACCGACAGCTACGGCTTTGTCGTCGCCGGGTTCGTGATCACGATGGGCACTCTCGGCGACCGGATCGGGCGACGGCGGCTGCTGCTCGCCGGCGGGGGCGCCTTCGCGGTTCTCTCCGTCGTCGCCGCGTTCTCGACCAGCCCGGAGATGCTCATCCTCGCGCGCGGGGCGCTCGGCATCGCCGGGGCGACGCTGATGCCGTCGACGCTCGCCCTGATCACCAACATGTTCCGCGACGGCAAGCAGCGCGGGAAGGCCATCTCGATCTGGGCCACCTGCCAGTTCGCGGGCGGCGCGGCCGGGCCGGTGCTGGCCGGGTTCCTGCTGCAGCACTTTCCGTGGGGTTCGGTCTTCCTGGTCGCCGTCCCGGCGGTGGGGGTGCTGCTCGTCGCCGGCCCGTTCCTGCTGCCGGAGTTCAAGGCCCCCGCGGCCGGCCGGCTCGACTTCGCCGGGGTCGCGCTTTCGCTGGCCGCCGTGCTGCTGATCGTGTTCGGCCTCAAGCAGCTGACCACCGGCGAACTGACCGTGCCGCTCGTCGCCATCACCGCCGGGGCCGCGCTGGGCACCGTGTTCGCGCGCCGCCAGCTGAGCACGTCGTCACCCTTGCTGGACCTGCGGCTGTTCCGGAACCGCCCGTTCACCGCCGTGCTGGTGGCGCTGGTGTTCGCCGGGGTCGCGATGGCCGGGGTCGGCCTGCTCGTCACGCAGTACCTGCAGAGCGTCCTCGACCACTCGCCGATCGCCTCCGCCGTGCTGTTCGCGCCGATGGGGCTGGGCGTCGCGGCGGGCACGATGACGGCGCCGTCCCTGACCCGCTGGATGACCCCGGCCACGGCGATCGCCGGCGGCCTGGTCGTCTCGGCGGCCGGCAGCCTCTTGCTGGTCTTCGGCCATGGCGCGGGGCTGGTCGTGGCGGGCATCACGGTGCTGACGCTGGGCACCGGCCCGCTGTTCGCGCTGGGCATCGGCCTGGTGATGAGCTCGGTCCCGCCGGAGCGCGCGGGATCGGCGGCGTCGATGGCCGACACCGGCAACTACCTGGGCGGCTCGCTGGGCATGGCCCTGATCGGCCTGACGGCGACGGCGGTCTACCACGGCGTGTTCCCGGCGGGCACCACCCTCGCGGCCGACGTCGCGCGTGCGGACGTTGCCCAGCAGGCGAAGGAAGCGTTCACGAGCGCGCTGAACGTCACGGGCGTGATCGCGGCGGCGCTGTTCGCGGGCCTGGCCGTGCTGGTGACGGCGATGAGCGGCATTCGAGTCGCTCGGGCCAAGCTGGTCGATGTGCAGGCCGAGACCGCCGGGTCGTCGACGTGACGCGCAAGCGTCCGTAGCGGCGCAGGCACAGTGAGCGAAAGGCTTCCTGAAATGACTGCAACTCCCGACGTCGACGTCCTCATCGTGGGCAGTGGCCCGGCGGGCGCGACCTACGCACGGACGATCGGCGACGCGGTGCCGGGCGCCCGGATCCTGATGGCCGAGGTCGGTCCGCGGCTGCCGGGACGGCGTGGTGAGCACACGCACAACCTTTCGCGGGCCGACCGGCGGGCCGCGGAGCTGCTCACCCAGGGACCGGACGCGGGCATCGAGCGGGCGACGGCGCTGGCCGACATCGCCGAGGGCGTCGACCCGTCGATGGAGTTCCGGCAGGTCGTGCTGCCCGGCCTGTTCTTCGTGGACCCCCGGCCGGTGCTCGCCGACGGTGAGGTGGGGCTGCCGGCCGCCAGCATGGCGAGCGGTGTCGGCGGGATGGGGGTCCACTGGGCCGGGGGATGCCCGCGCCCGCGGGAGTCCGAGCGCGTCCCCTTCATCGCGGCCGGAGAACTCGACGCCGCGCTCGACCACGCGGAAGCCCTGCTCGGCGTCACGGTTTTCGGCAGCGACCAGGGCGTCGCCGGTGCTCTGCGCAAGACGATGGCCGAGGCGTTCGAGGGCCCGGGCCTGCCGCCGGTGGGCTTCATGCCGATCGCCGCCCAGTGGGACGGCGCCGAGCTGCGCTTCTCGGGCACCGGCGTGATCCTCGGCGACATCGAGGAAACCGCACCCGGCTTCGAGCTGCGCGCGGAGACGCTGGTGCGCCGGGTCGTCGTCGAGGACGGTGTCGCAACCGGGGCCGAGCTCGAGGACCGGCGCACGGGCGAGGTGTCGGTGGTCCGGGCCCGGCACGTCGTCGTCTGCGCCGACGGTCTGCGCACCCCGCAGGTCCTGTTCGCCTCGGGCGTGCGCCCGCCCGCGCTGGGCCGCTACCTCAACGACCACCTGCAGATGGTGTCCTTCGTCCGCCTCGACCACGCATTCGCGGGCGGCGAGGCGTCCGGCATCGAGGGCCGCGGCTACGTCCTGATCCCCTTTTCCGACGACCGGCCCATCCAGGGCGGCGTGATGTCGATCGCGAACTCGCCGTACGGGTTCGGCGCCGGCGGGCGCATCGACGACCGCCTCGGCGTCGTCAGCTGGTACGGCGCCAAGGACCTGCAGGCCACCGACGCCGTCGAGTTCAGCAAAACCGAGACCGATCACTACGGCATGCCGCGCATGTCCATCCGCTACTCGCACACCGCTCGCGACCTCAAAACGATCGAGGCCCTGCGCGGCCTCTCCCACCGGAGCGCGGAGCTGGTCGGCACCCTCGCCGAAGAGCCCGCCTTGGCGGCCGGCGGCGCATCCCTGCACTACCAGGGCACCGTCCGCATGGGGGCGACCGACGACGGGCACTCGGTCTGCGACCCCGACCTGAAGGTCTGGGGAGTGCGGAACCTGTACGTCGGCGGCAACGGCGTC
Source organism: Amycolatopsis sp. NPDC051758 (assembly GCF_044453095.1). Classification (NCBI taxonomy): domain Bacteria; kingdom Bacillati; phylum Actinomycetota; class Actinomycetes; order Pseudonocardiales; family Pseudonocardiaceae; genus Amycolatopsis; species Amycolatopsis sp. NPDC051758. The sequence continues at coordinate 25,010 of NZ_JBITCJ010000017.1, forward strand.
ATCCCGACCTCGACCGCGTCGAACCCCACGCTCACCACGGTCGCGCTGGCCTGGCGGGCCGCAACGCGGATCGCGGCCGAGCTGGGAGCCCTCACCGGCGCTGTGCGTCGGTGAGGTAGCGGGCGTCCCGTTTCCGCTGGTGGGCGCAGCAGGGTTCGAACCTGCGACCGCTCGGGTGTAAACCGAGTGCTCTTCCGCTGAGCTATGCGCCCCGACGGCGGCGGCCCCCGGAAAACCGGGAGCCGCCGCCGGGGAACCTCACGCCAGTTCGGCGACGGCCTTCTTCCAGCTCTGCTGGTCGCGGGCCTCGCCCGGGGCGTTGACCTCGGCGAACCTGACCACACCGGAGGTGTCGATCAGGAACGTGCCGCGGACCGCCAGGCCCGCCTGCTCGTTGAAGACGCCGTACGCCTTCGCGACCTCGCCGTGCGGCCAGAAGTCGGACAGCAGCGGGAACTGGTAGCCCTCCTTCTCGGCCCACGCCTTGAGTGAGAACGGCGTGTCGACCGAGACGCCCAGGACCTGGACACCCTTGTTGTCGTAGTCGGCGAACTCGTCCCGGAGCTGGCACAGCTCACCGGTGCAGATGCCGCTGAACGCGAACGGGTAGAAGACCACCAGCACCGGCTTGTCACCCCGGAAGGACGACAGCTGCACCGGCTGCTTGTTGTAGTCGTTCAGCGTGAAGTCAGGGGCCTCAGAACCGACCTCGACGGTCATACCGCGTTTCCTCTCCCGTACGGACACGTGCCTGCGACGACAACCCTATCGTGTCAGCCGGGCGGGGCCGGTTCAGCGCTGTTTCGACTTCGACTTGGGGGACACCAGCCGGGTGCCGATCCAGTTCGGGCCGACACTGATGTTGGCGGTCTGAGCCAGGCCGACGGCGGGCACCGCTTCGGCGATCTCGCTCGGCTCGACGTGCCCGGGCTGCCCCGTCTTGGGGGTCAGGACCCAGATCACGCCGGTCTCTTCCAGGGGGCCCCTGGCGTCGATGAGCGCGTCGCCCAGGTCACCGTCGTTTTCGCGCCACCACAGCAGCACCACGTCGATGACCTCGTCCGCTTCCTCGTCGAGGATGTCCCCGCCGATCTGCTCCTCGATCGCCGCGCGGACGTCGTCGTCGACGTCCTCGTCCCAGCCGATCTCCTGGACCACCATCTCGGGCTTGATGCCGAGCCTCTCGGCGACGCTGCTCTGATCAGCGTCTCCCGCGGCGACCACTGCTGTCACTCCTCCAACTACGACGGAGCGTGGCGGTCGCGCACCCTCGTGGAGGGTACGGCTGCGCCACACTCGGCTACCCGGTTGCCGATAGCGAACACTGGTGCGGCGCTGCGCGCAACCGTCCACACCGGATCTTTGACAACTCGTGTCGCAGGATACGGGCCGCCGGGCACCCGCCGCGACGGCGTTTCGGGTGCCTCCGGCCACCGGTCTGGCACCTCGCCAGGAGCCGTCCCTTAGGGTGGGGAGGAAGAAAACGCGCGCGCGATACACCGCGCGCAGGGAGTGGCTCGACCGGGTCGGCCGATGTTACCGCCAAGTAGCGGTGCGGAAGCCGGGACGGAAGACGACGATGGAGAGTCGCACACCCCCGCGTACGAGCACCACCGGCTACAACTTTTCGCAAGGAGACCCCTTGGCCCCGCAGAACGACGGCGCCTCCGGCAAGGAGACCCCGGCACGCGTACGCGTAATCCGTGACGGATTGGCTGCGCACCTGCCCGACATCGACCCGGAGGAGACCGCCGAGTGGCTGGACTCCTTCGACGAGGCGCTGGCCAGGGGAGGTCAGCAGCGGGCCCGGTACCTGATGCTGCGCATCCTGGAGCGCGCCCGGGAACGCCACATCGGCGTCCCGGCGCTGACCTCGACGGACTACGTCAACACCATCCCCACCGAGAACGAACCGTGGTTCCCCGGCGACGAGGAGATCGAGCGCCGCTACCGCGCCTACATCCGGTGGAACGCCGCGATCATGGTGCACCGGGCGCAGCGCCCGGGCGTCGGCGTCGGCGGGCACATCTCGACCTACGCCTCCTCCGCCGCGCTCTACGAGGTGGGGTTCAACCACTTCTTCCGCGGCAAGGACCACTCCGGCGGCGGCGACCACGTCTTCCTCCAGGGCCACGCCTCCCCCGGCACCTACGCCCGCGCGTTCCTCGAGGGCCGGCTGAGCGAGCAGCAGCTCGACGGCTTCCGCCAGGAGTTCTCGCACGCCGGCGCGGGCGGCGGCCTGCCGTCGTACCCGCACCCGCGGCTGATGCCGGAGTTCTGGGAGTACCCGACGGTGTCGATGGGCCTCGGCCCGATGAACGCGATCTACCAGGCGCGGTTCAACCGCTACCTGCGTGACCGCGGCATCAAGGACACGAACGACCAGCACGTCTGGGCGTTCCTGGGCGACGGCGAGATGGACGAGGCGGAGTCGCGCGGCCTGATCCACATCGCGGCCGGCGAAGGTCTCGACAACCTGACCTTCGTGATCAACTGCAACCTGCAGCGGCTCGACGGCCCGGTGCGCGGCAACGGCAAGATCATCCAGGAGCTGGAGTCGTACTTCCGCGGCGCCGGCTGGAACGTCATCAAGGTCATCTGGGGCCGCGAGTGGGACTCGCTGCTGCACGCCGACCGCGACGGCGCCCTGGTCAACCTGATGAACGTGACGCCGGACGGCGACTACCAGACGTACAAGGCCAACGACGGCGCCTTCGTCCGCGAGCACTTCTTCGGCCGCGACCCGCGGACGAAGGACCTGGTCAAGGACCTCTCCGACGGCGACATCTGGAACCTCAAGCGCGGCGGCCACGACTACCGCAAGGTGTACGCGGCGTACAAGTCGGCGCTGGAGCACCACGGCCAGCCGACGGTGATCCTGGCCCACACCATCAAGGGTTACGGCCTGGGCCCGGCGTTCGAGGGCCGCAACGCCACGCACCAGATGAAGAAGCTCACCCTCGACGACCTCAAGCTGTTCCGCGACTCGCAGCGGATCCCGATCAGCGACGAGGAGCTCGAGCGCGACCCGAAGCTGCCGCCGTACTACCACCCGGGCGCGAACTCGCCCGAGATCGAGTACATGGTCGGCCGCCGCAAGGCGCTCGGCGGCTTCCTGCCGGAACGCCGCCCGAAGTCGTCGAAGGCGCTCGTCCTGCCCGGCGACAAGGTCTACGAAGGCCTCCGGAAGGGCTCCGGCAAGCAGGAGGTCGCCACCACGATGGCGTTCGTCCGGCTGGTCCGCGAGCTGGCGAAGGACTCCGAGATCGGCAAGCGCGTCGTCCCGATCATCCCGGACGAGGCCCGCACCTTCGGCCTCGACTCGATGTTCCCGACGGCCAAGATCTACAACCCGCACGGCCAGACGTACACGTCGGTCGACGCGAGCCTGATGCTGGCCTACAAGGAGTCCGAGAAGGGCCAGCTGCTGCACGAGGGCATCAACGAGGCGGGCTCGACCGCGTCGTTCACCGCCGTCGGCACGTCCTACGCGACGCACGGCGAGCCGATGATCCCGATCTACATCTTCTACTCGATGTTCGGGTTCCAGCGGACCGGTGACGGCCTGTACGCCGCCGCCGACCAGATGGCCCGCGGGTTCGTCATCGGCGCCACCGCCGGCCGCACCACGCTGACCGGTGAGGGCCTGCAGCACGCGGACGGGCACTCGCTGCTGCTGGCGGCGACGAACCCGGCCGCGGTGGCCTACGACCCGTCGTGGTCGTTCGAGATCGCGCACATCGTCAAGGACGGCCTGCGCCGGATGTACGGCGAGACGGGCCCGGACGGCAACGGCGAGAACGTCTTCTACTACATGACGATCTACAACGAGCCGTACCAGCAGCCCGCCGAGCCGGAGAACCTCGACGTCGACGGCCTGCTCAAGGGTCTGTACCGGTACGCCGGCGCACCCGAGGGCGAAGGCCCCGAGGTGCAGATCCTCGTCTCGGGCGTCACGATGCCGGACGCGCTGAAGGCGCAGCGGCTCCTCGCCGAGGAGTGGGGCGTGCGGGCGGCCGTGTGGTCGGCGACGTCGTGGACCGAGCTGCGGCGCGAGGCCGTCGAGATCGACCACGACAACCTGCTCTACCCGGGCAGCGAGCCGCGCGTGCCGTACGTCACGGAGGCGCTGAAGGACACGAACGGCCCGGTCGTGGCGGTGTCGGACTGGATGCGCGCGGTGCCGGACCTGATCCGCCCGTACGTGCCGACCGACATGCTCACGCTGGGCACCGACGGGTTCGGGTTCTCCGACACCCGGCCGGCGGCGCGGCGGAAGTTCCTGGTCGACGCCGAGTCGATCACCGTCGGCGCGCTGTCGATCCTGGCCAAGCGCGGCGAGGTCGACCAGGCGAAGGTCCTCGAAGCGGCCACGAAGTACCGGCTCGACGACATCGCGGCCGCCGGGCCGCAGACGTCGGATTCCGGCAGCGCGTGACCTGGTGCTAAAAAGGACCCGGCAGACATCCGATGTCTGCCGGGTCCTGCTCGCCGTGCAGGCCGATAGGAGTTGATGAAGGTGACGAAGCGCCGGCTGCCGAAGCCCGACGAGCTGAAGCAGCTCCTGCGGCCCAAGCCGATCGTGTTCAACCCGACCGACCGGCGCCTCGCGAACGCGCACACCATCGCCGACCTGCGGATGATCGCGCGCAAGCGGACGCCGCGGGCGGCCTTCGACTACACCGACGGCGCCGCCGAGCTCGAGGACAGCCTGCGCCGCGCGCGGCAGGCCTACCGGCGGATCGAGTTCCACCCGAACGTGCTGCGCGGAGTGTCCGATGTGGACACGACGCGCGAGATCCTCGGCAAGACGTCGGCGCTGCCGTTCGCCTTCGCCCCCACCGGTTTCACCCGGATGATGAACCACGAGGGTGAAGCCGCGGTGGGCCGGGTGGCGCAGCGAAACGGCATCCCGATGGGCCTGTCCACGATGGCGACGACGTCGATCGAGGACCTCGCCGCGGCCGCGCCGGAGGCCCGCAAGTGGTTCCAGCTCTACGTCTGGCGTGACCACGGCGCCGGCGAAGATCTGATGAATCGGGCGTGGGCGGCGGGCTACGACACGCTCATGCTGACCGTGGACACCCCGGTCGGCGGCGCGCGCCTGCGGGACGTCCGCAACGGCCTGACCATCCCGCCGGCACTCACCCTCAAGACGTTCCTCGACGGCGCGACGCACCCGGCCTGGTGGTTCAACCTGCTCACCACGGAGCCGCTGCACTTCGCCTCACTGAGCCATTTCGACGGCACCGTCGCCGAGCTGCTGAACAAGCTGTTCGACCCCACGCTGAACTTCGACGACCTCGACTGGGTCCGCCAGACCTGGCCGGGGAAGCTCGTGGTCAAGGGTGTGCAGAACGTCGACGACGCGCGCGACGTCGTCAAGCACGGCGCCGACGCGGTGCTGCTGTCCAACCACGGCGGCCGCCAGCTCGACCGCGCGCCGACACCCCTGGAGCTCCTCCCGGCGGTGCTGGACGAGCTCCAGGGCGGCGCGGAGGTCTGGATCGACACCGGCATCCTCTCCGGCGGCGACATCGTCGCGGCGATCGCCCGCGGCGCCGACGCGGTGCTGGTCGGCCGCGCGTTCCTGTACGGCCTGATGGCCGGCGGTGAGCGCGGGGTCCAGCGCTGCGTCGACATCCTCCGCACCGAGATGGTCCGCACGATGCAGCTGCTGGGCGTCCGGACCCTCGCCGACCTCACGCCCTCACACGCGACCTTGCGTTGAACGAAGCGGGTCAGACCTGCGCCTGGCCGCCGTCGACGAAGAACTCGACGCCGTTGACGAAGCTCGACTCGCCGGTGGCCAGGAACAGCGCCGCGGCGGCGATCTCCGACGGGTCACCGACCCGGCCGAGCGGGACGGCCGCGGCCATCCCGGCCAGCAACTCCTGCTCCGCGCCGGGGTCGGCCAGGCCCAGCAGGCCCGGCGTGTGCGTCGGTCCCGGGGCCAGCACGTTGACGCGGACGCCCTTGCCCGCCAGGTCCAGGGCCCACGTGCGGGCGAAGTTGCGGACGGCCGCCTTCGTCGCCGCGTAGAGGCTCATTCCCGGCGCCACCCGCGTGGACGTCGTCGAGCCGGTGATGATGATCGAGGCGTTGTCGTTGAGCAGCGGCAACGCCTTTTGCACGGTGAAGACGACACCCTTGACGTTCGTGCCGAAGGTGGCGTCGAACTGCGCCTCGGTGATCTCGCCCAGCGGCTGGCTCACACCGCCGCCGGCGTTGGCCACGACCACGTCGAGCCCCTTCCCGCGCTCGGCGACGGCGCGGTAGAGCGCGTCGAGGTCGGCGAGGTTCGAGGAGTCCGCGCGGATCGCCTGGACACTGCCGCCGATCTCGGCGACCGCGTCGTCGAGGACCTCCTTGCGCCGCCCGGTGATGAAGACGTGCGCGCCTTCGGCCGCGAACCGCTTCGCGACGGCGAGCCCGATGCCGGTGCCGCCGCCGGTGACCACAGCTGTCTTGTCCTGCAGGTTCACGATGCTCCTCCGAGTTCTTGACTATCTCGTCCAGAACGTACGCCGTTCTGGACGAGATAGTCAAGAATGGGTAGGCTGGCCCCATGGCGAGACCCCGGAGCTTCGACGAGGCCGCGGTGCTGCGCGCCGCCCGGGACAAGTTCTGGTCTTCCGGCTACGCGGGCACGAAGGTCGACGACATCGCCACCGCCACCGGCCTCGGCAAAGGCAGCCTCTACGGCGCCTTCGGCGACAAGCACGCGCTGTTCCTGCGCGTCTACGACGACTACTGCACCGAAGCCGCCGAGGGGACACGACGGGCGCTGTCCGGCCCGGACAGCGAGGCCTACGAGCGGCTCCGCGAGCACGCCCTGGGGATCGCCGAAGCCACCGCGGCGGACCGCGACCGGCGCGGCTGCCTGATCGCGAAGAGCACGGCGGAGTGCGCGCAGCACGACGAAGCGATCGCCGCCCGCTCCGAGCGGGTGTTCCAGGAGCTGAAGGACCAGCTGACGGACTGCATCGCGGCGGCCCAGCGTGCCGGTGACATCGCCGCCGACCACGACCCGGCCCACCTGGCGGGCCTGCTGCTGGCGGTCAACCGCGGCATCGAGGCCCTCGGCAAGGGCGGCTCCAGCCCCGCCGAGCTCCACACGATCGCCGAAACCGCCCTCGCCCTGCTCCCGAAGCCGTAACCCGCGTGATCAGAGCCGTATCTCGCGTGATCAGAGCCGTCATCAACGTGATCGGGCCCGGAACCCGCGAGTTCCGCCCCCGATCACGCGAGTCACGTCCCGGATCACGCGAGTTCCGGGTTACCGGCTGACCGATTGGTCCGTGTGGCGTCAAGTTCTTGACGTAACGAGTGGTTTGTGAGGAGGATCACGGGCACTCCGCCGAAAGGCCGTTTTCGCATCGTGGAAAACGGAGGTCGCCCGTGTTCGTGCAGGCCCTGTTCATTCAAGACGTGACTCCCCTCGGTTCTCTTGGCCTGTCGGCGCTTGTCGCCGTGCTGCCCCTGGCCACCGTCCTCGTCCTCCTCGGCGCCGTCCGGATGCGGGCGCACCACGCCGCCCTGATCGGGCTGCTCGTCGCGCTCGTCGTCGGGATCGCCGCGTTCGGGATGCCGATCGTCCAGGCCGTCTCCGGCGCGCTGTCGGGCGCCGCGTTCGGGCTGTGGCCGATCATGTGGATCGTCGTCAACGCGCTGTGGATCTACCGGCTCACCGTGCGGACCGGGCACTTCGACGTGCTGCGCCGCTCGTTCGGCCGGATCTCCGACGACCCGCGCATCCAGGCCCTGATCATCGCGTTCTGCTTCGGGGCGCTGATGGAGGCGCTGGCCGGGTTCGGCGCGCCGGTCGCGATCAGCGCCGTGATGCTGGTGGCCGTCGGCTTCCACCCGGTGAAGGCCGCCGTCGTCGCGCTGGTCGCGAACACCGCGCCGGTCGCGTTCGGCGCCATGGGCACCCCCGTCGTGACGCTCGCCCAGGTCACCGGGCTGCCGCTGGAGCAGGTCTCCTCGATCGTCGGGCGCCAGACGCCGCTGCTCGCCCTGGTCGTGCCGCTGCTGCTGGTGATCATCGTCGACGGCAAGCGCGGCCTGAAGGACACCTGGCTGCCCGCGCTGGTCTGCGGGGTCGCGTTCGGGCTCGTGCAGTTCCTGGCGTCCAACTACGTCTCGCCGCAGCTGGCCGACATCGGCGCCGCGCTCGCCGGCGCGGCCGCGCTGGTGGCGCTCCCCCAGACCCGCCGTCCGGTGCCGGAAGCCGTCCGGATCGGCGGGAGCACCGGCGGGACGGCGACCGCCGAAGCGCCGCCGGAGGACTCGCGCAACGACGTCGTGAAGGCCTACCTGCCCTACCTCATGATCATCGTGATCTTCTCCGTCGCCGTGCTGCCGCCGGTCAAGAAGCTGCTCGACAAGGCGACGTGGAAATTCCACTGGCCCGGGCTGAACGTCGCCGCGCCGAACGGGAAACCGGTGTCCGGCAACACCTTCTCGCTGCCGTTCCTCAACACAGGCGGCACCCTGGTGCTGCTGGCGGGCATCATCACGACGGCGTTGCTGGCCGTGTCGGCGAGCGGCGCCGTGAGCGAGTGGCTGGCCACGGTGAAGGAGCTGCGGTTCGCGATCCTCACCGTCACCGGGGTGCTCGCGCTGGCCTACGTGATGAACCTGTCCGGCCAGACGAGCACGATCGGCACGTTCATCGCGGCCGCCGGCGCGGGCCTGGCGTTCCTGTCCCCGGTGCTGGGCTGGTTCGGCGTCGCCGTCTCGGGTTCCGACACGAGCGCGAACGCGCTGTTCGGCGCGTTGCAGGTGACGGCGGCGAACAAGACGGGCCTGCCCGCGGACCTGCTGGCCGCGGCCAACAGCTCCGGCGGGGTCCTCGGCAAGATGGTCTCGCCGCAGAACCTCACCATCGCGTGTGTCGCGGCCAACCTGCCCGGCGAAGAGGGCAAGCTCCTGCGGAAGGTGCTGCCGTGGAGCATCGGGCTGCTGCTCGTGATGTGCCTGATCGTGTGGGGTCAGAGCACACCGGTGCTCAGCTGGATGCTGCCATGACGTCCCGGGCGGCGACGCTCTGCTTCGCCGACCGGTTCCAGCTCCACCAGCCGTGCACGACGAGCCCGGCGAAGACGATGTAGATCGCGGCCGAGAAGTACAGCCCGGACGAGATCTGCAGCGGCACGCCGATCGCGTCGACGACCAGCCAGACCAGCCAGAACTCGACGAGCCCCGCACCCTGCGCCCCGAAGGCAACTAGTGTGCCGACGAAGATGGCGGCGTCCGGCCAGGGCGCCCACGACGCGTGCAGCGCGTCGAGGACCAGCGCCATCACGGTGGTGCCGACGACGAACGCGCCGAGCATGGCCAGCCGTTCGACGAGCCGGCCCTGCCGCACGACCACGCCGAACACCGGGTCCTGGCGGCGCGTCCAGGCCCACCAGCCGTAGACGGAGATGGCGAGGATGGCGACCTGCCGGGCGGCGAGCCCGCCGAGGTGCGCGGAGACGTAGACGGCGAACAGCAGCACGGTGGCCCCGACCTGCACGGGCCACGTCCACAGGGTGCGACGCTGCGCGAGGAACACGACCGCCAGCGCGAACACCTGCCCGGCGAGCTCCGCGATCGAGATCCACTGGCCGAGCACCGTGATCCCGTGGTGCAGCAAGAACTCCACGTCAGGCCCCCTTTCGTCCTACCGCTCCCAACATGCTCCGGGCGAAGTGAATTCCCTAGGAACTGTGAGCGGTGAGACATCCCGAGGCGTGGGAGTCGCCGACGCGCAGCGTGCCGCCGCGGACCACCCGGGCGTGCACGCCGAACTTCAGGTCGTTGGCTTCGGAAATCGTCTTCAGCAGGCCGGGTGCGGCCGGGAGCCCGGCCCAGGGCAGCTCGACCATCACGCAGCGGACGGCCCGGCGAAGGACTTCCAGCTCGACTTCGCCGATCCGGATCCGCTGCCCCAGCCAGGCCTCCTCGGCGAGCGCCGGTGCGGGGCCGGTGTCGAGCACGATGTTCGGCCGCAGCCGCCGCGCGTCGATCTCGACGCCGGGAGCACGTTCGGCCAGCCAAGCCAGCGACGACGTCGTCAGCAGGTGGACGGCGGCTTCGTCGTGGTGCGGGATCTCCGCCTCCCGGACGAGCCGGACGCCCGGGCGGGCCAGCGCGTTGGCGATCTCCCCGTGGACGGCGTCGCCGCGCACCGTGCGCCCGTCCGGGAGGGTCACCACCGGCACGTCGCCGTCGTACCGCGCGGCGAAGGTGTGCAGGCCCGCCATCCGGCGGAACCGGCGGGTGTTCTTGCCGCTGCCGAACTTCCCGTCCGGATCGCGGACCGCGTACAGCCGGTCGCCGTCGAGACCGCGCTCGCCGAGCTTCGCCTCGGTCAGCCGCTGCCCCGTCATCGACTTGACCGGGTAGCGCCACAACGCCGTCACGACCCCCATCACCCCAGCGTAACGGGAACGGGCCCGGCGGCTTCCTCGTCCGCCGGGCCCCGTCCCGTCACCTCGTCCCGCTGCTCAGACCTGCGGACGCGGGGTGCCCGCCGGCGGGGTCGGGGTGTTGTCGGCGCCGACCGGCACCCGCGGGGGCGCGCTCGTGCCCATCTCGCCGGTCCGCTGGGCCGGCGTCTCGGCCAGCTGCTGCTGCATGTTCGCCATCCAGCCGCGCCAGCGGTCCTGCGCCGGCTTGATCAGGCCGCCGCCGAAGCCGACGACGATGACACCGCCGATGGTGGCCAGCACGGCGATCAGCACCGGGCCGGTGATCGCGGTCGCGATGTTCACCTGGCCGAGCGCGGCGATGATGCCGAACGCCATGATCAGCCAGTAGGCGCCGGTGGCCAGGTAACGGCCGGCCGGGCGGCCCGACATCGCCGACGAAACGACGTCACGCACGACCTTCGCGATGGCCGCGGCGACCACGATCAGCACCAGCGCGACCACGATCCGCGGCAGGAACGCGATGATGTCGTTGAGCAGCTGGCTGACCGGGTTGGTCGGCCCGAACACACCGAACGCCAGCTGCAGCGCGATCAGCAGAATGAAGTAGTAGACCAGTTTCACGAGGATCCCGGCCGCGTCGATCTTCTGCTGGCCGATGCTGCCGGAAAGGCCGGTCTTCTCGATCAGCTTGCCGAACCCGACCTTTCCGAGGACGAGACTCAGCCCTTTCGAGACGGCTTTCGCGATCAACCAGCCGATCAGCAGGATGATCAGGAAACCGACGAGTTTCGGGACGAACGTGGCCACCAGGTTCCACGCCTGCCCCAGTCCGTCCTTGAGTTGCTGGCCCATGTCGACTCCCTCTTGGTGTTTCGCACCGAATCGCGCCGCGATTCGGGTGGTGCGCGCTGTTGTGCACCGGATCGTTGATCAGGTACCCAGCGGCGGCAACTCGTGCGCCCCACGATCGAGTGAGACGACTGGCGCGCGAAGATCGTTGGTGGCCATACTGGTTCTACCGGTGGGGACCGGGGAGACGAGGCCGTCCGGCGCAGCGTAAACCGCAAGCGCCGGGCGGCCTCGAGCATTTACCGGGTATACAAATCCGGCCCCCGGAAGCCGAAGCTCCCGAGGGCCGGATGAACAGCCGAAGAACGTCAGGCAGCGCGCAGGGCGTCCCGCAGTTTCACCTTCGCGCCACTGCGCATGACGGCGTTGCGGTAGATCCGCGCGGCGAGCCAGATCAGCCCCGGAATCAGCAGCACCACCAGCCCCACCGACAACACGGCTTCCCAAACCGGCACCCCGCCCATCGCGAGCCGCATCGGCATCAACGTCGGCGAGAACACCGGAATCACCGAAAGCACTTCGACGAACGTGTTGCCCGGATCCGACGGCAGCACGGAAATGCCGACCACGTACCCGGCGATCACGAACATCAGCGCCGGCATCGTCGCGCCCGCGACGTCCTCCTGGCGCGAAACCAGCGCACCGAGCGCGGCGAACACGATCGAGTACATGAAGAACCCGAGCAGGTACCAGACGATCAGCCACACGACCGTGCCGACGGCCGCCGAAACGGAAATCGTGAGCACGCCGGTCGCCAGTCCTGCGATGATGCCGCCGGCGCCGATCACCACCATCTGGATCAGCCCGACCACCCCGATCCCGAGCACCTTCCCGGCCATCAGCTGCCACGGCTTGATCGTCGACAGCAGCAGTTCGACCACCCGCGACGTCTTCTCTTCGACGACGCCCTGGGCGACCCCCTGGCCGTTGATCATCAGCGAGAGGTAGATGAGGACGCCGGCGACGATGCCCAGCACGAGCTGCTGGCCGTTGTAGTCGTACGGCTTCTCCAGCGGCGGGTCCTCGACGAACGTCGCGGCCGCGACGGCGGCCTCGAACCGGGCCGGGTCGCCGCCCAGCGCGGTGATCTGCTGGTCGAGCGCGACCTGGCGGGACAGCAGCTGCAGCACGTTCGCGAGCTTGCCGTCGAGGTCCTTCTTCACCTGGACGTGCACGCTCTTGCCGTCGCCGGTGAGCAGCGCGTCGATCGAACCGTCGGCCAGCTTCGCGCGCCCGGCGGCCTCGTCGGCGACCTGGGTGGTCTCGATGGACTCGTCGACCGCCTTGCCGCCGGCCTGCAGCGGCGCGGCGAACGCGGCGGTCGCCGGGGTGTAGCCGACCTTCGAGTCGGCGCCGCCACCACCGGTGAACAGCTTGATCAGCACGATGCCGACCACGATGAGCAGCAGCATGATCACGGTGCTGACGCGGTAGGCCTTGGACGTGACCCGGGTGGTGATCTCGCGGGAGGCGACCAGGCCCACCGCGGCGGCCGGGCTCATCCGGACGTCCGGGAGCGGAGTACTCATGCCGGGACCTCCTCGGTCGTGACGACGGAACGGAACAGGTCGGCCAGCGTCGGCTGCTCGCGGGCGAATTCGCGCACCGGCCCGGTGGCCAGCGCCGCCTTGAGCACGTCCTGGTCGTCGGCGCCCTCGCCGAGCTCGAGCTCGGTCACCGTGCCCTTGCGCCCGAGCACCTTCACGCCGGGCAGGCCGTCGGCCCAATCGTCGCCGGCCGCAGGAACGTCGACCCGCAGCCGTACGGCGCCGCCGGAGCGCAGCTCGCCGACCGTGCCGACCTCCACCATGTGTCCACTCCGGACGATCCCGACGCGGTCGCAGAGCCGCTCCACCAGGTCGAGCTGGTGGCTGGAGAACACGACCGGCACCCCCTCGGCGGCCTTTTCGCGGAGCACCTGGCTCATCACGTCCACCGCGACCGGGTCGAGGCCGGAGAACGGCTCGTCGAGCACCAGGATCCGCGGCTCGTGCGCCAGTGCCGCGGCCAGCTGGACCCGCTGCTGGTTGCCGAGGCTGAGCTTCTGCACTTCGTCGTCACGGCGCGCGGCGACCCCGAGCCGTTCGGTCCACTTCTCCGCCGACGACCGCGCGTCGGCCGTGGACATGCCGTGCAGCCGCGCGAGGTAGGTCAGCTGCTCGGCGACCTTCATCTTCGGGTAGAGGCCGCGTTCTTCCGGCATGTACCCGATGTGGCGCCGCGTTTCGTGCGTCACCGGCTCGCCGTCGTAACGCACTTGCCCGGCGTCGGCGGAAAGCACGCCGAGTGCGATCCGCATGGTCGTGGTCTTGCCGGCGCCGTTGCTGCCGACGAAGCCGAACAATTCGCCCGGCCGGACGTCGAAGGTCATTTCGCGCAAAGCGACTACGTCGCCGTAGCGTTTGGAGACCGCGTCGATCTCTAAACCGGTCATTCCGGTTCCCCCATTCCTGTGGTACCGCTCGATCCTAGGCAGTACGTCCACGCACCGCATACCGTCCGGCGTTGCCGTCCGGGGCTACGAAAGTTGCGGGCCACGTAGGATCGGCTCGAAATGGCCGAACCCACCACACGGCGTGTGCCGAAGCATCACGGACTGTCCGCGAAGACGCTCCGGCGGCTCGAGCACGCGTCCGGCAGCCTGGCGAGCGCGAGCATCGCGGTGATGGAACGCCGGCTGCCGTGGTTCGCCCGGCTGCCCGCCGACCAGCGTGCGAGCGTCCTGCTGATCACGCAGGCCGGCGCCGCCGGTTTTGTCAGCTGGCTCCGGGACTCGAAGGAGGCCCTGAAGCTCACGACCGAGGCGTTCCGCGACGCGCCGGCCGAGCTTTCGCGGTGGGTCAGCCTGCGCCAGGCGGTCGGCATGGTGCGGCTCGCCATCGAAGTCTTCGAAGAGCAACTGCCGGAGTTCGCCGCGAACGAAGCCGAGCGGGCGGCCCTGATCGAAGGAATCCTGCGCTACGGCCGGGAAATCGCGTTCGCGGCGGCGAACTCCTACGCCGCCGCGGCGGAAGCGCGCGGCGCGTGGGACGCCCGGCTGGAGGCACTGGTCGTCGACGGCATCGTCCGTGGGGACGCCGAAGAGTCGGTGCTCTCGCGCGCGACGGCGCTGGGCTGGGAACCGTCCGCCGCGGCGACGGTGCTGGTGGGCAACCCGCCGTCGGAGGACCCGCCGACGGTGGTGTTCGAAGTCCGCAGCCGCGCCGCCCGCGTCGGCCGTCCGGTGCTGCTGTCGGTGCAGGGCTCCCGGCTGGTGGTCGTGGTGGGCGGGCCGACCGAGGGTGGCGTGAAGGAACGCGAAATCCTTTCCAAGATGTCGGTGGCGTTCGCCGACGGCCCGGTGGTCGCGGGCCCGACCGTGGCGACGCTCGCGGAGGCCCACCACAGCGCGACGGAGGCGCTGTCCGGGCTGCGCGCGGTGGTCGGCTGGCCGGGCGCGCCCCGCCCGGTCCGCTCGGCGGACCTGCTCCCCGAGCGCGCGCTGTCGGGCGACGCGGAGGCGGAACGCCTGCTGGTGGACACGATCGCCCGGCCGTTGGAAGAGGCCGGCCCGACACTGCAGCGCACGGTCGAGGCGTACCTCGAGGCCGGCGGGGTGCTGGAGACGTGCGCGAAGACACTTTTCGTCCACCCGAACACCGTCCGGTACCGCCTGCGGAAGGCCGCCGACCTGACGGGCTGCCAGCCGACGGATCCGCGGGACGCGCTGGTGCTGCGGATCGCGCTGACGGTGGGCCGGCTGGCCCGCGCCCGCGGCCTCTGGTGACGCTCCGGCGAGAGCCCCGTCACGTGATGGACTTAACAGCGAAAGGTGATTGAACCCGACAAGGCTTCCGGGTTACGCGCGAGGTTCTCCGGCGCGTCTTTGGAGGGTTCCGACAAAGACGTCGCACAGACACTGTGAGCGTCGGCATCACGCCGAAGCACCGCGAACGTGTTGTCTTAGAGGGTGACAGCAGCAGTCCTCGCTCCCGGCCAGGGGTCCCAGGCCCCCGGTATGTTCACGCCCTGGCTCGACCTCGACGGCGCGCGCGATCGTGTCGCCCAGTGGTCCGAGCGCGCGGGGCTCGACCTGCTCCGCCTCGGCACCGAGGCGGACGCCGAGGAGATCCAGGACACCGCGATCGCGCAGCCGCTGATCGTCGCGCTGTCGCTGCTCACCTTCGAGCACCTCCAGGCCACCGCGCCGGTCCCCGCGGACGCGCCGGTCGCCGGGCACTCCGTCGGCGAGCTCGCGGCCGCCGCGATCGCCGGGGTGCTGAAGCCCGAAGACGCCGTCGCGCTCGCCGCCGTCCGGGGCGCCGAGATGGCGAAGGCGTGCGCGCTGGAGCCGACGTCGATGGCCGCGGTCATGCTCGGGGACCCCGAGCAGGTCGTCGCGTGGCTGGAAGAACAGGGCCTGACCGCGGCGAACCGCAACGGAGCGGGGCAGATCGTCGCCTCCGGTGCCGCCGACGCCATCACGAAGATCGTCGCCGAACCCCTCGAAGGCACGAAGATCCGCGCCCTCAAGGTCGCCGGCGCGTTCCACACGCAGTACATGGCGCCCGCCGAAGAGGCGTTGCGCGCCCACGCCGCCGAGCTGACGCCGGCCGACCCCACCCGCCCGCTGCTGTCCAATGCGGACGGCACGGTCGTCACCAGCGGGGCCGAGTACCTCGACCGGCTGGTCAAGCAGGTCACCCGGTCGGTCCGCTGGGACCTGACGATGGACGGCCTGGTTTCGCTCGGCGTCACCCGCACCGTCGAACTCGCGCCCGCGGGCACGCTGACCGGCCTGGTCAAGCGGCAGCTCAAGGGCGTCGTGACCACTACCACCGCGCTGAAGACGCCGGCCGAGCTGGCGGCGCTGCGCCAGGAGGACGCTTCGTGACCGACCGACCGGCCCTGAGCCTCAACCCGGGCTCCCGCGGCAGCCGTGTGCTGGGCGTCGGCAGCTACCAGCCCGAGAAGATCGTCACCAACGACGACCTCTCGAAGATCATGGAAACCAACGACGAGTGGATCCAGACGCGTGTCGGGATCATCGAGCGCCGCTTCGCCGAGAAGGACGAGCTGCTCACCGACATGGCGGTCGCCGCCGGCACCGCCGCACTGGCCGACGCGGGTGTCGACCCGTCCGAAGTGGACACGGTCATCCTGCCGAACTGCACGATGCCGACGCAGATCCCGAACGCCGCCGCGCAGGTGGCCGCCCGGATCGGCATCCCGAACCCCGGCGCGTTCGACCTCAACGCCGCGTGCGCCGGCTTCTGCTACGGCCTGGGTGTCGCCTCGGACCTGGTCCGCGCGGGCTCGGCCAAGAAGGTGCTCGTGATCGGCGCGGAGAAGCTGACCGACTCGGTCGACCCCACCGACCGCGCGAACGCGATCATCTTCGCCGACGGCGCGGGCGCCGCGGTCGTCGGCGCGTCCGACGAGCCGCAGATCGGCCCGGTCTCCTGGGGCAGCGCCGGCGACCTGGTCGACCTGATCGGGATGACCGAGGAGAAGTTCATCTACCAGGAGGGCCAGTCGGTCTTCCGGTGGGCGACCACCCAGATCGCGCCGATCGCCATGCGCGCGCTCGAGGTCGCCGGGCTGAAGCCGTCCGATGTGGACGTGCTGATCCCGCACCAGGCGAACCTGCGCATCGTCGAGGCGATCGCGAAGAAGCTGCGGGCCAACGGCGCCCGTGACGACATGGTCGTCGCCGACGACATCAGGTACTCCGGCAACACCTCGTCGGCGTCCATCCCCCTCGCGCTGGACCACATGCGCAAGGCCGGGACGGCGAAGTCCGGCGACGTGGTGCTGGCGGTCGGGTTCGGCGCGGGCCTGTCCTACGCCGGGCAGGCGTTCGTCTGCCCCTGATCCGCCCGTTACGCTCCCCGCGGGCACTCGCCCACGGGTACCAAGACCCCAAGTAACACCGAGAAGGGAACTACCCCATGGCTGACAACACTGAGATCCTCGCCGGCCTCGCCGAGATCGTCGAAGAGGTGGCCGGTGTGGCTCAGGACGACGTCACCGCCGAGAAGTCGTTCGTGGACGACCTGGACATCGACTCGCTGTCGATGGTCGAGATCGCCGTGCAGGCCGAGGACAAGTTCGGCGTCAAGATCCCGGACGACGAGCTGGCCAACCTGAAGACCGTGGGCGACGCGGTGAACTACGTGTCGGCCAACTCCAAGTAGGTCCTCTCCGCCACTTTGAGGAGACTCGCATGAGCAACATCGACGTCGTGATCACCGGTCTCGGCGCCACCACACCGCTCGGCGGGGACGTCACGTCCACCTGGGACGGTCTGCTGGCCGGGGCGAGCGGGGTCCGCCGGATCGAGGAGGACTGGGTCGAGGAGCTCGGGCTCCCGGTCAAGATCGGCGGCATGCTGGCCGTCGATCCTTCCGAAGTCCTGCCGCGGGTCCAGGCCCGCCGGCTGGACCGCTGCGAGCAGGTCGCGCTGATCGCCGCCCGGCAGGCGTGGGCCGACGCCGGGTACGCCGAGCCGACCGACGAGCACACCGACGTGGACCCCGACCGCCTCGGCGTGTCGATCGGCACCGGCGTCGGCGGTCCCGTCACGCTGCTCACCCAGAACGACCTGTTGCACCAGCAGGGTCTCCGCAAGGTGTCGCCGCTGACCGTGCCGATGCTGATGCCGAACGGCCCGGCCGCGCACGTCGGCATCGACCTGAAGGCACGGGCCGGGGTGCATTCGCCGGCCTCGGCCTGTGCTTCGGGCGCCGAAGGCATCGCGAGCGGGGTGGAGATGATCCGCTCCGGCCGCGCCGACGTCGTGGTCGCCGGGGGTGCCGAAGCGTGCATCCACCCGATCACGCTGGCCGGGTTCGCCCAGGCCCGCACGGTGTCCACCCGCAACGACGACCCGGGTGCGGCGTCGCGCCCGTTCGACGCGAACCGGGACGGCTTCGTCCTCGGTGAGGGTTCCGGCGTGGTCATCCTGGAGCGCGCGGACCTGGCGAAGGCGCGCGGCGCGCGCGTCTACGCAACGATCGCCGGGCACGGCATCACTTCCGACGCCTACCACATCACCGGCAACCACCCCGAGGGCATCGGCCAGATCGCGGCGATGCGCGCGGCGATGAAGATGGCCGGGGTGACCCCGGCGGACGTCGGGCACGTGAACGCGCACGCGACGTCCACTGTGGTCGGTGACATCGGCGAGGCGGCGGCGATCCGCAACGCGGTCGGGGAGCACCCGGTCGTGACGGCGCCGAAGGGCGCGCTCGGCCACCTCGTCGGCGGCGCCGGCGCGGTCGAGGGGATCATCACGATCCTGTCGCTCTACCACGGCATCGTGCCGGCGACCCTGAACCTGACCGACCTGGACCCGCGGGTGCAGCTGGACGTCGTTTCGGGCGAGGCGCGCAAGGTCGAGCTGACCGCGGCGATCAGCAACTCGTTCGGGTTCGGCGGGCACAACACCGCACTGTTGTTCACCCCGGCGGCCTGAGCGCACTGACGAACGAGAAGGGGCCCGGCTTCGGCCGGGCCCCTTCTCGTGTCAGCACTTTTCGTGTTCGGGCTGCGGCCCCTTGTCGACGGAGTCGATCTTCAGCGACGCCTTCTCGACGATCACCGGCAGCACCAGCCGCCACTTGATGCACGGCTCCGGGAAGAACAGGGGCGCGTCCTCGCGGTCCTGGACGCTGGTGAACCCGACCAGGACCCGCAGCGACGTGCCGGAGCCGCGCTCGATCCGGTAGACGAGCGCGTCACTGTCCTTTGTGGTGCGGACGCCGTTGCGCCAGGCCGTCTGCGACTGCTCCGCGACGCGCTGGGCGCTGACCACGGAGATCCACAGCGGGTACTGCTTGGTGTTGATGGCCTGGAAGTACTGCTGCAGCAGCTTGCGGACGGCGTCGGCCTGGGGGTGGGCCCGCGCGTCGTCGGTCATCTCGACGGCGTCCGCCGCGACCGGTGCGCCGCCGCTGGCCGAGGACGGCGCCGGCGCCGGCGCGGACGTGTCGTCGGCGGGCTGGTCCGGCCGGCGGTAGAGCTCGCGCGCGAGCAGGCCGGCACCCACGGTCACGGAGAGCACCACGACCACGACGGGCACCAGCCAGCGCTGGCGGGAGCTGGGGGCGGGGGCGGTCACGCCGGAAAGCGTACCGGCCCGGCGGTGTCCCCGTCCGGCCTGCTGCGGGCAGGCCGGGCGGGTTCGCCGATCAGCCCACCTGGTGCAGCCAGGTCACCGGGGCGCCGTCGCCGGCGTGACGGTAGGGCTCGAGCGCCTCGTCCCAGCTCGCGGCGAGGAGTTCGTCGAGCTTGTGCGCGAGGGACTCACCTCCGCGGGTCATCGCCACGAGCGCGCGCAGCTGGTCTTCGCCCACCACGATGTCGCCGTTGGCGCTCGTCCGCCCGTGCCAGAGGCCGAGGCCGGGCGCGAAGCAGAACCGCTCGCCGTCGAGGCCCGCGCTGGGCTCTTCGGTGACCTCGAACCGAATCATCGGCCACGCCTTGAGGGCGGACGCCAATCTGGCGCCGGTGCCCGCGGGCGCGCGCCAGCCGCATTCGGCGCGAAGCTGACCCGGACTGGCCGGCTGCGCCGTCCACTTCAGGTCAACGCGGGCACCCAGGGTGCCCGAAATAGCCCACTCGACGTGCGGACACACCGCAGGCGGCGACGAGTGGACGTACACCACACCTCGGGTGCTGCCACGGGTGCTCACTGCTACCTCCGCTTGTTGCTCGACGAGGGACGTCTTCCCCTACGCCCTGACATCGAGCTGCAGCGCGGCCTCAGTGCGGCTCCCGAATACCGCCTCCGATGCGTTGTAGCACATTCTGCACCCCAACCGTGCTGTTTGGCCACATGAACACCACAAGTCACCCGCAGCACCACTTTCGGTGGGCTCACACCCGCACTGTCCCCGTGTCGCACCGTGGATACGGCCAGGCGCGCTAGCGTGATGACCCGGAACGAGGAGCAGGGAGGGGTTTCGGTGCGACTGGTGCGCCTGGAGCGGCAGCAGTCCCGGGTGGCCGACGACATCCGGGCGGCGCTGGCGTCCCTCGGCCGGGGCAGCACCGTGATCGGCGGGATCGCGCTGGTCGGGGTCGGCTCGGTGACCGAGCGCCCGATCGAAGCGGTGGTCCTGTTGCCACACGGGGTGATCATCGTGATCGGCGTCGACCTCCCCGACCCGGCGCTGCGGCTGGAAGCCCCGCTGGGAGCCTCGTGGAAGGCCGACGGCTGGCCGTTGATCGCCGACGACGACGCGGTCAACCCCGCCACCGAGGCGCTGGACCTGTCCCAGGCGTGCGAGCAGCGGATCGCTTCCCTGGTCCCGGGCACCGGCCCGGTGGGCACGATCGTCGCGGTAGGACCGTACGTGGAGACGGTCGACCAGCCGGCCAGTGATCTGGCGGGCCCGGTCCGCGTCCTGCACCCCACCCCGACCACGATGCTGGCGGCCACGGTGTCGTTGGCGACGGCGCACCGGCCCCGGTCGGTGGACCAGGTGCGGGCGTTGATCCGGGGGCTGGCTCCGGAGGCGCCGGAGCTTTCGGACGAGGTGCTGCTGGGAGAGGGATTCAGCCGGTTCAGTGACGATTCGCCGCCGGAGTCCCTTTGGGACAGTGGTGCGGCGGTTGCCGGTCGGGCTGGGGCTGGTGCGGGTTCGGCAGCTTCACCCGTCTGGGGATCAGCTGCACCGAGTTCATTGGCGCAAGCTTCGCCGGCGCAAGATGCAACCGAGCGAGAATCGGTCGGGCAGAGTTCAGCCTCACCCGCAGCCGATTCACCCGCGGCCGGTTCCGCCGCAGAGGGTTCACCTGCGCCAGGTTCAGCCAAGCCAGATTCACCCGCGGCGGATTCCACTGTGTCCGGTCTCACCGCCGCTGAATCCGCGGCAGCCGGTTCCGCTGCGGCCTCTTCTCCCTCTTCGACCGAAGCCGAGCCGGAGCCTGCCGCCGACCTGTCGTCCGCCGAGGCTGCTCCCGAACCTGAACTTCCCACCGCCGAACCCACTCCCCCGCAAGCGAGTTCCCCCACTACGAGCGCACCTTTCCCCGCCGGCTTGCCGGTGGCGGAGGCCGCACCAGAACTGGGCCTTCTTGCTTCGGACGCCGCGGAGGCGCCAAGCCCGCTCGCGGAATCCGAGCGCACCGAAACAATCCCGTCCCCCGCCAAGGACGAGGCCGAAACCCCCGCACAGCCGGCGTTCCCCGGCACCGAAAACACCACCCCACCACGATTCCCGGGCTCCCCTCGCACAGCCGCTCCGGAAACCGCCACCCCGGACCCCGAACGAACCGAAAACCTCCGCCTCCCCACCCCAACCGAGCGCACGAAGCCCGTCCAAGAACCCCAGCCGCCGTCCTTCCCCACGCCCAGGCCTCGACCCCAACCCGCACCCCGCCCCGCCACCCCGGCGTCGAGGACCGTCCGGTGGATCCCGCTCGGCGCCATCGGCCTGCTCGCGATCCTGGTCGTCGCCGCCATCGCCGTGGCCACCACCGGGGACGACACCGCTGCCGCGCCGGCCGGGCCGCCCGCTCCTGCGACCCCGCCGCCCGCCTCCTCGGGCACTGCCGCTCCCGTCGAGAGCCTCCAGTTCGCCCTGCGCGCCGCCGGGGGTGATCAGCGGTGTGCGTCGCACGCCTTCGGGGATGCGCAGGCCAGCCTGCAGCGCACCAGCTGCTCGGGCGTGCGGCGGGCGAGCTACGCCGCGACCGTCGACGGGCGGCCCGGGGCCGTGACCGTCGGGATCGTCGCCTTCCCCGACGCCGGCCAGGCCGCCGCCTTCAAGGCCGTCACCGACACGCCCGGCGGGGGCGGGATCCTCGACCTCGCCACCGAGACCGGCAAGTGGGGCGACACCCAGCCGCCGCGGTTCGAGAACGCCGCCTACGCCAGCAAGGTCGAGGGCACGTCGGTCCGGGTCGTGCAGGCCGTGTGGGCGCCGGGACCGTCCACTCCGGACGATCCCGGCCTCGCCCGGGCCGCCAAGGCCGCCCTGGACCTGCCCGCGCAGTGACTCAGAGCCCGTAGGCCTCGAGCAGCCGCAGCCACACCTCGCTGATCGTCGGGAACGACGGCACCGCGTGCCACAGCCGGTCCAGCGGCACCTCGCCGACGATCGCGATCGTCGCCGAGTGCACCAGCTCCGAGACGTCCTGGCCGACGAACGTCACGCCGAGCAGCACGTTCCGCTCGGTGTCGACGACCATCCGGGCCTTGCCGGTGTACCCGTCCGCGTGCAGCGACGAGCCCGCCACCGCGATGTCGATGTCGACCACGCGGTCGGCCGAACCGGGCCGCGCGTCCGCCAGGCCGACGGCCGCGACCTCCGGGTCGGTGAACACCACCTGCGGCACCGCGCTGTGGTCCGCGGTCGCGGTGAACTTGCTCCACGGCTCCGAAGACACCGGCTCACCCGCGGCCAGCGCGGCCACTGTGTCGCCGGCCGCGCGGGCGCCGTACTTGCCCTGGTGGGTCAGCGGGGCCCGGCCGGTGACGTCGCCGGCCGCGTACAGCCAGCCACCGTCCACTGCGGACGCCCGGCCGGTGTCGTCGACCTCCAGCGCGCGCCCGGGCTCCACACCGAAGGCCTCCAGGCCGAGCCCGGCGGTCGCGGGCCGGCGCCCGGTCGCCACCAGGAACTCGTCGACGACGATCGTCTCGCCGTCCTTCAGCGTCAGCTCGGTCCCGTCCGACCCCGCGGTGACCCGCTCGACCCCCGACTCCGTGTGCACGTACACGCCGGATTCGCGCAGCCCGTGCAGCACGAGGTCACCGGCGAACGCGGCGTTGCGCGGCAGCGGCCGCTCGCCGGTGATCACCAGGTGCACCTCCGAGCCGAGCGACGCGAACGCCTGCGCCATCTCGACGCCGACCACCCCGCCGCCCAGCACGCCGAGGCGGCCGGGCACCGACGAAGCCGACGTCGCCTCCCGCGAACCCCACGGCCGGATCGTGTCGAGGCCGGGGATCGACGGCTTGCTCGGCACGCTCCCGGTGCAGACGATCACCGCGTGCCGCGCGGTCAGCACGCGGTCACCGCCGACGGTCACCTCCCGCTCACCGGTGATCTCGCCGTGCCCGCGGATCGGCTCGATGCCGGCGCCGCGGGCCCAGTCGACCTGTCCCGAGTCGTCGCCCTTGCCGGTGAACCAGTCACGGCGGGCGAACACCGCGGCGGGGTCGATCCGGTCGCCGACCGGCACCCCCGGCACGCGTTTCGCCGCGGCGAGGAGATTTCCCGGCCGCAGCAACGCCTTGCTGGGGATGCAGGCCCAATAGGAGCATTCGCCGCCGAAGCGTTCGTGCTCGACGAGGGCGACCTTGAGGCCGCCGCGAGCCGCTCGTTCGGCGGCCACCTCCCCCACCGGGCCCGCGCCGATCACCACTACGTCAAAAGTCTGTCCGGACATGGGTTCAGCGCACACCACCGCGCCGGATCGCGCAAGCCAGCGGCTATCCTCGACAGCGAAGCTGCAAGCTATCGGCGGCACCGGGTGCCGTCGGCCCGGTGCGCGCGAACAACCACGTTCGAGCACGGGAGGTTTGTCGTGGCCAGAAACACGGCTGTGCGGGTGCTGGATGACCTGACCGGAGACCCCGCCGGGGAGACCGTCGGGTTTTCGCTGGACGGCATCGACTACGACATCGACCTCACTTTCGCCAACGCCGAGGCGTTGCGCGAGCTCCTGCAGCGTTACGCCGACGCCGGCCGGCGCACCGGCGGCCGCAAGAGCCGCCCGCGGCTCGTCCCGGGCGCGAAGAAGCCCAAGGCGAAGGCCGCCCCCAAGACGGCGAGGCCGGTCGCCGGCCGCCGCACGACGGCCACCACCAAGGCCGCGCCCGCCAAGGCCGCAGCGCCGAAGGCCACCGCAAAGGCCACTGTGAAGAAGACCGCCGCGAAGGCCGAGCCTGCGAAGACCACCCGCACCCGGAAGGCGGCGGAGCCGAAGAAGACCACCCGGGCGGCCGCCCGCAAGGTGCCCACCGTCACGTTCTCGGCGGCCGAGAAGTAAGTCCACAGTAGACAGAAGTGCCGTGAAGGGCACCTTCAGGGACATAGACGCCCTGAAGGTGCCCTTCACGGCGTCTACGGGGTCAAGCCGCGCGCTGGGAACCGTCCGCGTGCCAGGCCGGGTACCGGTAGCGGGTGTGCAGCAGCGTCCGCTGCCGGGCCAGCTCGGCCGCCGACGGCGGGCGCGGCACCAGCGTCCCGAGCAGGTGTGACGCCGCCGCCCGCACCGCCGCCTCGACCGCCGGGAAGCCGGGCCGCAGCCCGTGCTCGGCCAGCGACGCGACCGGGCTGCGGTGGGAGTCGAGCGGGCGCGGGTCCGGCGGCGCGCTCGTCAGGTAGCGGCCGACCAGCCCGGCGGACGTCTCGACCAGCAGCGTCGAGTGGGCCAGCAGCCCGGTCTTGGTGCGGAACACGGCAAAGCCGCACAGCTTGGCGTCGCCGACGAACAGCCCCCGGTCGCCGATCCGCGGCACCAGCCCCAGCTGGTCGACGGCGGCGCTCATCACCTGGCCGAGCGCTTCCAGCGGCCGGTCGGTGGGCCCCGGCAGGACCAGCGTGACGTTCAGGTTGCCCGGGTCGTGGAACACGGTGCCGCCGCCGCTGGCCCGCCGCAGCACCGGGACGCCGTCCCGCTCGCACGCCTCGACGTGCACCTCACGCGCGATCCGCTGCCCGCGGCCCACGACGACGCAAACCGGGTTGCGCCAGAGCCACACGACCGGTGACTCGGGCGCAACCCGGAGGAGCGCTTCGTCGAAAGCGAGGTTTTCGGCCGGATCGGTGAACGCCGCACGCACGTCCGACCCGGTTGTCATAACGCTTTGAGTTCCTCCACGATCTCGCCCACCGACGTCTTGGCGTCGCCGAAGAGCATGCTGGTCTTCGGATCGTAGAACAGGTCGTTGTCGATCCCGGCGAAGCCGGAGGCCATCCCGCGTTTCAAGACGATCACGGACCGGCTTTCGTTGACCTTGAGGATCGGCATCCCGTAGATCGGCGAGCTCGGGTCGGTCTGCGCGGCCGGGTTGGTGACGTCGTTCGCGCCGATCACCAGCGCGACGTCGGTCTGGGCGAACTCGGAGTTGATCTCGTCCATCTCCTTGAGCTGCTCGTACGGCACGTCGGCCTCGGCGAGCAGCACGTTCATGTGCCCCGGCATCCGGCCGGCCACCGGGTGGATGGCGTAGGCGACCGTGATGCCCTTCTTCTCCAGCAGCTTCGCCATCTCGCGGACGGTGTGCTGCGCCTGCGCCA
The DNA here is from genome assembly GCF_044453095.1 of Amycolatopsis sp. NPDC051758. Classification (NCBI taxonomy): domain Bacteria; kingdom Bacillati; phylum Actinomycetota; class Actinomycetes; order Pseudonocardiales; family Pseudonocardiaceae; genus Amycolatopsis; species Amycolatopsis sp. NPDC051758. Next base: position 50,517 of record NZ_JBITCJ010000017.1, read on the forward strand.
CGGCCATGCCGTACCCCGGCACCACGACCACCTTGCTGGCGTAGGCCATTTGGATCGCGGTGTCGGCTGCGCTCGTCGAGCGCACCGGGCGCTCTTCCTTCGTACCTCCGCCGGACGCAACCGCCGGGCCGCCGCCGAAGCCGCCCGCGACGATCGCCGGGATGGACCGGTTCATCGCCTTGGCCATCAGGTTGGTCAGGATCGAGCCGGACGCGCCGACGATCATGCCCGCCACGATCAGCGCCGTGTTGTCCAGCGCGAGGCCCATCGCCGCCGCCGACAGCCCGGTGAACGCGTTGAGCAGCGAAATCACCACCGGCATGTCCGCACCGCCGATCGGCAGCACGACCGTGAGGCCGAGGATGCCGGCCGCGACGAGCAGCCCGACGATCAGCAGCCACGAGTCGCCGCCGGCGATGATGAAGACCGCGCACGCGACCGCGATCAGCAGGAGCAGCGCGTTGACCGGCTGCTGCAGCTTGCCCATGGTGATCGGGCGGCCGCTGATCAGCTCCTGCAGCTTGCCGAACGCGACGTTCGAGCCCCAGAAGGAGATCGACCCGATGATCGCGGCGAACAGCGACGCGATCGCGATGTACGCCGGCTCGTGCGCGTAACCGTCGGTGGAGTTGAACTCGACCCACGCGATGAGCGCGACCGCGCCGCCGCCGACGCCGTTGAACAGCGCCACCATCTGCGGCATCGCGGTCATCTTGACCTTGCGTGCGGACGGCACGCCGACCACCGCGCCGATCGCGACGCCGAGGACGATCAGCAGCCAGTTGCCCATGCCCGGGGTGAGCAGGGTGGCGATCACCGCGATGCCCATGCCGACCGCGGCGATCCAGTTGCCGCGGACCGCGGTGCGCGGGCCGGTGAGGCCCATCAGGCCGTAGATGAAGAGGGCGAACGCGACGATGTAGAGGATCGCGACGAAGTCGGTCACTTGTCGTCCTCCTCACCGGGAGCGGGTTTCTTGGCCTTGAACATCGACAGCATCCGGTCGGTGACCAGGAAGCCACCGACGACGTTGATCGTGCCGAAGGCGATCGCGATCACCAGCAGGATCTTGTTGAACACACCGTCGACGCCGAGGCCGAGCACGACCAGGCCGCCCAGCAGCACGATGCCGTGGATGGCGTTGGTGCCGGACATCAGCGGGGTGTGCAGGGTGTTGGGCACCTTCGAAATGACGGCGAAGCCGACGAACCCGGCGAGCACGAGCACCGCCAGGTTCTGCACGAGTGGGCTCACGTCGCACTCCCTTCGCGCCCGGCCACACAGGCACCGGCGACGATCTCGTCTTCGAAGTTCAGCTCCAGCGCGCCTTCCTTCGTCACGAGCAGCTCCAGCAGCTCGGTGACGTTGCGCGCGTAGAGCTCGCTGGCGTGCGAAGGCATTTCGGCGGGCAGGTTCAGCGGGGACGAGATGGTGACGTCGTGCTCCACGACGTCCTCGCCCGGCTTGGTCAGCTCGCAGTTGCCGCCGGTTTCACCGGCGAGGTCGACGACGACCGACCCGGCCGGCATGCCCTTGACCGCGTCCGCGGTGACCAGTGTCGGCGCCTTGCGGCCCGGCACCAGCGCGGTGGTGATCACGACGTCGAACCTCGTGATGGCTTCGGTGAGCCGCCGCTGCTGTTCCTCGCGCTCCTCCGCCGTCAGCTCGCGGGCGTACCCGCCTTCGCCGACGGCCTCGATGCCGAGGTCCAGGAACTGGGCGCCCAGCGACTTGACCTGCTCGGCCACCTCGGGCCGCACGTCGTAGCCGGTGGTCTGCGCGCCGAGCCGTTTCGCGGTGGCCAGCGCCTGCAGGCCGGCCACACCGGCGCCGAGCACCAGCACCTTGGCCGGCGGCACGGTGCCCGCCGCGGTGGTGAGCATCGGGAAGAAGCGCGGAAGCTTCTGCGCCGCGAGCAGCACCGCGCGGTAACCGCCGATGCTGGCCTGCGAAGACAGCGCGTCCATCGCCTGGGCCCGGGAGATCCGCGGAACCGCCTCCATGGCGAACGCTTTGAGGCCCGCTTCGTCGAGCTTCGCGAGCCCCTCCGGGTTGCCGCGCGGGTCGAGGAAGCCGATGAGCACGGTGCCCCGGCTCAGCTTGGCAACCTCTTCCGGTGCGGGTGGGTTCACCTTGACGACGACGGACGCTCCCCAGGCGTCGCCGAGTTCGGCGCCCGCTTGGGTATACGCGTCGTCACTCAGGTGCGCACCGGCCCCGGCGCCCGGTTCGACGAGCACGCGCAGCCCGCGCTGCACGAGTCTCCCGACCAGTTTGGGCACCATGGCCACCCGGTGCTCCCCGGGGCGTGACTCGGCCACCACACCCACGGTGAGCTGCTGAACCTGTTCGCTGTCCGCCACACGACCTCCTCATCGGCGAGGCACGATCCGAGGGTTGTACCACGCCGGACCGACAGTCCCCAGTGACGTGAGTCGCAAGTCTCGGGGATGTGCCAGAAGATACGAGCGTCGTGCGGGAATTGTTCAGCTGGTTTTCCAGTGCGGCACGCCGAGCAGGACCAGACGCAGCCGTTTTTCCGCCGTTCCGGTGATTTTCGGGTCCTCACCTGGGCGGGCTTCCAGCAGTTCGACAATCGTCGTCAGCATTACGGAAACGATCAAGTCGGCCAGCATGTGCAGGTCTTCGGTGCTCCACGCGCGCAAGGGCGTGAACCGGGCGAGGTCGATCGCGAGGTCGCCGGAGAACATGCGCAGTTCGACGGCGATCGAGCGCGCGAGCGGGCCGCCGCCGTAGCGCTCACGGGTCAGGAACCGGAAATGGTCCTCGTTCGCCCGGACGAATTGGTGCACGGTGGCCACCGAGGCGCTGATCATGCCCTGGTAGGTGTCCGGATCGGCGCGTGCGGAGCGCATCATGCCGCGCAGCGTGCGGGTCGCTTCTTCGACGAGCGCTACGCCGAGCTCCTCCATCGAAGCGAAGTGCCGGTAGAACGCCGTCGGCACCAGACCGGCACCTTTGGCGACCTCGCGCAGGGAAAGGCTCGCGAACGGCCGGTCGGCGAGCAGCTCGAGCGCGGTGTCCAGCAACGCCTGGCGCGTGCGCAGCTTGCGCTCGTGGCGGCTCACCGGTTCTTCGGACACGGGGTCCAGCGTACGGATGTCCACTGCGTTGCTCACGTCACATCCTCCGCGTTCTGCGTTGACAGGTCGTCCACTCCTGCAGTGCACTGTTCAGTGTACAGTCGTTCACTGTAACCGAGGAGGTCCGATGACGGCGCTCATCCCCCGGCGGGTGCGCAGCCTCGCCTCGCTGGCCGAGGCGCTGCTGACGCCGCACGGGATGGACCGCTACCTGGAGCTCGTCGACCCCATGCTGGTCCGCCGCGAGATCCGCGGGCTGGTCACGGCGGTGCGCAAGCAGACGCCGGACAGCGTCACCCTGACCGTCCAGCCCAGCCGCGCGTGGCCCGGCTTCACCGCCGGCCAGTACGTCCGCCTGCAGGTGGAGATCGACGGCGTCCGGCGCACGCGCTGCTATTCGCCGTGCGGTTCGCAGTACGGCGGCGAGCTGGAGTTCACGGTCAAGGAGCAGGGCCTGGTCTCCGGGCACCTGAACCGCGCGGTCGGCGTCGGCTCGGTGGTCGGTCTGTCCACTCCGGACGGCACGTTCACGCTGCCGGCCACCCGGCCGGACCGGGTGCTGCTGATCGGCGGCGGCAGCGGGGTCACCCCCGTGCTCGCCATGGCGCGCACCCTGGTCGACGAGGGCCACACCGGCGAGATCGTGTTCCTGCAGTACTCGAACGGCCCGGCCGACGTGCTGTACCGCACCGAGCTGGCCGAGCTCGCTGCCCGCCACCCCGGGCTGCGGGTGGTGCACGCGTACACCCACGCGCGTTCCGGGGGTGACCTGCGCGGGTTCTTCTCGCCGGAGCACCTGGAGCGGGCCGTGCCGTGGCACCGCGACGCGGAGACGTTCGTCTGCGGCCCGAAGCCGCTGATGGACGCCGTCCGTGATCATTTGGGTGAACGCGTGCACACCGAAGAGTTCACGCCGCCCGCGTTGACCTTCGACACGGAGAACGCCGAAGGCCAGGTGCGCTTCAAGCGCAGCGGCCGCGAGTGCGCCAACTCCGGGAAGCCGTTGCTGGAGCAGGCCGAGGAAGCCGGGCTGTCGCCGGAGCACGGCTGCCGGATGGGCATCTGCTTCTCCTGCACGCAGCTCAAGACCGCCGGGCGCGTCCGCAACGCCAAGACGGGCGAGATCTCCGGCGAAGAAGACGAAGAAATCCAGCTCTGCATCTCCGTCCCGGTCGGGGACGTCGAGATCGACGCCTGAGGAGAACTGCCATGACCGGTCTGCAGGACCGCCTGACCCCGGAACAGGTCGAAGAGTTCGGCCGCGAGCTCGACGCGCTGCGGCAGCGGACCGTCGAGTCCCTGGGCCAGGAAGACGTCGACTACATCCACAGCATCATCAAGACCCAGCGCGGCCTCGAGGTCGCCGGCCGGGCGCTGCTGTTCGCCGGGTTCTTCCCGCCCGCGTGGCTCGCCGGTGTCGGCGCGCTGTCGGTGGCCAAGATCCTCGACAACATGGAGATCGGCCACAACGTCATGCACGGCCAGTACGACTGGACGCGCGACCCGGCGCTGAGCTCGCAGCGCTTCGAGTGGGACACGGTGGCGCCCGCCGAGAACTGGCGGCACTCGCACAACTACATCCACCACACGTACACGAACATCGTCGACAAGGACCGCGACGTCGGCTACGGCATCCTGCGGATGGACACCGCCCAGAAGTGGCACCCGTACTACCTGGGCAACCCGGTGTACGCGACGCTGCTCGCGCTGTTCTTCCAGTGGGGCGTGATGCTGCACGACCTCGAGATCGAGCGGGTGGTCAAGGGCGAGCGCAGCTGGGCCGAGAACGTGCCGGTGCTGAAGAAGATCGTCCGCAAGGCGGGGCGCCAGGTCGGCAAGGACTACGTGCTGTTCCCGCTGCTGACCGGGCCGCTGGCGCCGCTGACGTTCCTCGGCAACGCGACCGCGAACCTGACCCGCAACCTGTGGGCGTTCGCGATCATCTTCTGCGGCCACTTCCCCGCCGACGTCGAGAGCTTCAGCGAGGAGGAGACCGAGAACGAGTCACGCGGGCAGTGGTACCTGCGGCAGATTCTCGGCTCGGCGAACATCACCGGCAGCCCGCTGTTCCACATTATGAGCGGGAACCTGTCGCACCAGATCGAGCACCACCTGTTCCCGGACATCCCGGCGCGCCGCTACCCGGAGATCGCCGGCGAGGTGCGCGCGATCTGCGAGAAGTACGGCCTGCCGTACCACACCGGGCCGCTGCACAAGCAGCTCTGGTCCGTCGCGAAGAAGATCGTGAAGTTCGCTCTCCCGCGGACTTCGCCGTCGCCGACTACCGTGGAACCCGACCGGCAGCTCCGAGCAGCGTGAGGGTGACATGGTGGGCCAGTTCGAACGAGACAAGGACACCCTGCAGGTGATCACCGAATCGGCCGCGACACACGTCGGGAACATCGCTTCGATCATCACGGGCGCGATCCGCGACATCGCCCGCGAGACGGGTGACTGGCTCACCGACGTCATCGAGATGCGCGAAGCCGCGCAGAAGGCCCGGGACGACGACCCGGACAGCGTTTAGCCCGAGCGCCCCAAGGCGGCCTTCGTTGCGTTGAATCAGCACTGCGGCGCGAAGCGCCTCCGTTGAGGGTGGTGGCGGGGGCATGGATGGAGCACCGAAGGCCACCTTGGTTGCGTTGAATCAGCACTGCGGCGCGAAGCGCCTCCGTTGAGGGTGGTGGCGGGGGCATGGATGGAGCACCCAAGGCCGCCTTGGGTGCGTCTTACACACCGAAGGCCGCCTCGGGTGTGGACAACTGGGCCGCCGCCGGCTTTTCGGCGCCGGAACTGTCGGTGCCGCCCGGTAGCGTGGAAAACGGGGGCGCCCCCGAAGCGGGTCGTAGGGAAAACCGGGTGGGCGGGCCTGCCGATCCGGGCGAGACTGGCACCGTGACCAGCCTCGACGTCCCTCGCCCCCATCCGCTGCGGCGGGTGTTCGGGCCGCTGGCCGCGCGCGACTTCTGGGCCGAATACGCCTGGCTGTGGCTCTCCGGCCCGCTGACCCTGTTCTCGCTGACCAGCTTTCTCGTCCTGCTCGCGCTCGGCCTCTGGCTGACGCCCGTGCTGCTCGGGTTCCTGGTCCTCGCCGGCGCCATCCGCTACGCCCGCGGCCTCGGCGCCGCCCACCGCGGGCTCGCCCGGAAGCTGCTCGGGGTGAGCGTGCCCGCGCCGCGCCGTCCCGAGCTGAAGCCCGGGCTGTGGAGCTGGGTGAAGGCGCGCGTCGGCGATCCGGCGGGCTGGCGCACGGCCGGTTACCTGCTGCTGCGGCTGCCGCTGACCTTCGCCGGGTTGTTCACCATGGTCGTCGCGACGCTCTACGGCCTGGCCGCCACCACCTACTCGTTCTTCTGGTTCCCGCTCGGCGAGCAGCAGATGCCCGTCTTCGACATCTACGCCGCCAGCTGGCCGGGCGCGCTGGCCTGGTCGGCGTCGGGGCTGCTGGTGCTGGTGGCGCTGCCGTGGATCACGCACGCCTTCGCCGCCCTCGACCGGCTGCTCGTCGTGGGCCTGCTCGGCGAGCGTGTGCTGTCCGAGCGGGTCCGCGACCTGGAGGCGAGCCGCGCGACGGCGGTCGAGGACTCGGCGCTGCGGCTGCGGCGCATCGAGCGTGACCTGCACGACGGCGCGCAGGCCCAGCTCGTCGCGCTGGCGATGAAGCTCGGCCTGGCCAAGGACGAGCTGAACGCCGAAGACCTCGACGTCGCCCAGGTCAGGCAGCTGGTCACCGCCGCCCACACCAACGCGAAGCAGGCGCTGACCGAGCTGCGTGACCTCGCCCGCGGCATCCACCCGGCCGCCCTCGACGCGGGCCTCGACGTCGCCCTCGCCACGCTGGTCGCGACGTCCGGGATCGACGCGCAGGTCACGGTCGACCTGCGCCGCCGCCCGCCGCCGTCGCTGGAGACGATCGTCTACTTCAGCGCCGCCGAGCTGCTCACGAACGCCGCGAAGCACGGCCGTCCGGCGACGCTGGTCGAGGTCACCGAGGAGTACGACGTCCTGCGGCTGCTGGTGCGCGACGGCGGCCCGGGCGGCGCCCGGATCGTGCCCGGCGGCGGGCTGGCCGGGGTGGCCGAACGGCTGCGGACGGTCGACGGGCGGCTGACCGTGACGAGCCCGCCGGGTGGTCCGACCGAAGTGACCGCGTGGGTGCCCCTGCCCCGCTAGGGTCGCGGCATGCGGATCGTCATCGCGGAGGACTCCACCATCCTGCGCCACGGCCTCGTCGAGCTGCTCACTTTCCGCGGCCACGAAGTCGTCGCCGCGGTGAAGGACGCCGACGCGCTGCGGGCCGCCGTCGGGGACCACACCCCCGACGTGTCCATTGTGGACATCCGGATGCCGCCGACGCACACCGACGAAGGCCTGCGGGCGGCGATCGCGCTGCGCCGCGAGGTGCCGGGCTGCGCGATCCTGCTGTTTTCCCAGTACGTCGAGACGAAGTACGCGGCCCAGCTGCTGGCCGACCGCGCGGGTGGGGTCGGCTACCTGCTGAAGGACCGCGTCGCCGAGGTGTCGGACTTCCTCGACGCGCTGCGCCGGGTCGCCGACGGCGAAACCGTGCTGGACCCCGAAGTCGTCAGCCAGCTGTTTTCGGCGACGCGCCAGACGGACGCGCTCAGCGGGCTGACCCCGCGGGAACGCGAAGTGCTGGGCCTGATGGCGGAAGGCCGCTCGAACTCCGCGATCGCGGCGAATCTGTTCCTCTCGGCCGGTTCGGTCGAGAAGTACGTGACGTCGATCTTCGGCAAGCTCGGCCTGCCACCGTCCGAAGGGGACAATCGCCGGGTGCTGGCCGTGTTGCGCTACTTGGATTCCTGAGCCAGCAGCCCGTCGACGAAGGCCCGTAGCCCGCGGGCGTAGGTGTCCCGCGCGGCGAGCTCCGGCCAGCGCTCGCCGACCGCGGCCAGGCTGGGATAGCGAGCCGCGTCCAAGCGGGCGAAGACCGTGTCGCGGTACCGCGGCCGGTCTTCCTCCGCGCGCCGCCCGGCGCGGACGCGGATCAGGATCTCACCCACCGTGTAGTACCAGATGTTCCGGTACAGCTCGACCGCCTGCTCGGCACCGAGTCCGCAGTCCAGCGCGCCGCCGACCATGGTCTCGACCATCCACAGCGCCGACTCGCCGAGGAGGTCGTCGGCCGTCAGCACCTCCACGGCCTGCGGCCACGCGGCCAGCGAGTCGTGCATGACGGTGGCCGCGGTGATGATCCGCTCCCGCGGGTCCGCGGGCAGCTCGGGCCGCGGGAGCCGGTCGGCGTAGTGGTCCAGGAGCTGGATCAGCAGGTCGTCCTTGTCGCGGACGTGGTGGTACAGCGTCGTCGCGCCGACGCCGAGCTCGGCGGCCAGCCGGCGGACCGTCAACTTCTCCCAGCCGTCCCGGTCGAGGATCGCCCGCGCCGCTTCGAGGATCTGCGGGCGGGACGTCGACGGGGGCCGTCCGATGCGGCCGGAGGGGCGGGGCACGCCCCCATCATGCCCGCCTACTCGTTCGACAGCTCCGCCCGGTCGATGCTACTTTCGGAACATGTTCGAAAACTACGACCTGTTCAAGACCCTGATCCGACTACGCGAGGGTGGCGTGGCCGACTCCGTCGACCGCCGGGAAGGCTTCACCGGCGACGAGAGCCTGTGGACCGTCGGCGCGTTCCACGCCGAGAGCGACCGGTCCGTGCACGCCGACCACTGGGAGCGCCACCCCCAGGGACACGAGGTGCTCGTTGTCCTCTCCGGCGCACTGCGCGTCCACCTACGGGACGAAGGCCCCGAGCCGGTGGTGACCCTGACCGCCGGGCAGTCGTTCATCGTCCCGCCCGGCCGCTGGCACCGGCTGGCCGTCGAAGAGCCTGGCGACCTCATCTCCATCACGCCCCGCACCGGCACCGAGCACGAACGGGCCGTGGCATGAGACGCCCGATCCTGGTCGCCTGCCTGGCGGTGTTCGGGCTGATGGCGGGCCAGCAGATGCTGAACCCGATCCTGCCGCCGCTGGCCCGCGAGTTCGGGTTCAGCGAGCTGGCGCTGGGCGCGGTCTGGGCGGTCGGCGGCGCGGGTGTGGTGCTGGCCAGCCCGTTCTGGGGCCGCCGGACCGCGCACTGGGGGCACCGGCCGGTCCTGCTGATCTCGCTGGTCGGCGCCATGCTCGGCCTGCTCGGATTCGGATTTGTCGCCCAGGCCGGGCTCAGCGGAACCCTGGCCGTGCCGGTGCTGTTCGCGGGGGTCCTGCTCACCCGCGGCATCGTGTTCGGCCTGGCCTGGGCCGCGACCCCGGTGACGGCGCAGTCCTACATCGCCGACATGACCTCGGGCCCGGCCGAACGGGTGCGCGGGATGTCGATGTTCGGCGCGGCCCAGGGCCTCGCCCTCGCCGTCGGCCCGGCACTCGGCGGTGTCCTGAGCCTGACCGGGAACCTGCTCGTGCCGATCTACGCGGCGCCGGTGATCCTGGCCGTGATCGCCGTGGTCATCACGCTCATGCTGCCGAAGCCGCCGAAGCGGGAAACCCGGCCGGTGACGGTCAAGGTCAGCCCGTTCGACCGGCGCATGTGGCCGTTCCTGACCATCGGCTTCGGCCTGTACCTGGCGCTCGCGATCGTGCTCATGACCATCGGGTTCCTGGTGCAGGACCGGCTGCACCTCGCCGCGTCGGACACGAGTCGCGTGACCAGCCTGGTGATGCTGGCCGGCGCCGGGATGATCATCCTGGTCCAGGTGCTGGCCGTCCCGCGGCTCGGCTGGACACCGCTGCGGCTCGTCCGGGTCGGCGCGGTCGTGATGACCGGCGGCATGCTCGTGGTGGTCGTCGCCTCGAGCGGGCTGCTGCTCGGCGCGGGGGTGGCGGTGCTCGGGGCGGGCATGGGCTTCGCGACGCCGGGGTTCATGTCCGCGCCGACATTGCTGGCCACGCGCGAAGAACAAGGCGCGGTCGCCGGGCTGATGGGGTCGAGCAGTGCGCTCGCGTTCATGGGCGGCCCGCTGCTGGGGACCGGGCTGTACGAGGTCGCCCCCGCCGTCCCGTACCTCGCCGGCGCGGTGCTGCTGGCCGGTCTGGCGGTCTTCGCGTTCACCGGCCTCGGCGTGGTGACGCGGCAACCCGCGAAGGAGCCGGTCGCTCCCTAGGCTGGGGCGCATGTACTCCACCGAGATCGAGGTCCGCACCGGCGGCGAAGCCGTCGTCCACGACCTCACGCACGAGGCCGAGGCGTTCCTGCGCGACGCCGACGCGACCGACGGGCTGCTGCACGTCTGGGTCCCGCACGCCACCGCGGGCCTGGCGATCCTCGAAACCGGCGCGGGCAGCGACGAAGACCTGCTGACCGCGCTCGACGAGCTGCTCCCCCGCGACGGCCGCTGGCGGCACCGGCACGGGAGCCCGGGTCACGGCCGTGACCACGTGCTCCCGGCGCTGGTGCCGCCCTACGCGACGATCCCGGTGCTCGGCGGGGTGCTCGCGCTCGGCACCTGGCAGTCGATCTGCCTAGTGGACACCAACCTCGACAACCCGGTCCGGCGCGTGCGCTTCAGCCTCCTGGCGGGCTGACCGGCCCGGCCACAGCGCTGCCAGCAGTCCCGCGGCCAGCAGGGCGCCGAGCACCCAGACCCCGGTCGTGACGTCCGGCGCCCCCGGCACGCCCTGCAGCAGGCTGCGCAGGCCTTCGGCCGAGAAGCGGAACGGCGTCCACGACCACAGCAGAGTGCGGTACGCCGGGTTCAGCAGTTCCGGCACCTGCCCGGCGACCGCGGGCGCGACCAGGTAGAGCGGGCCGAGCACGGCCATCGCGCGCAGGCCGAGCAGCCGGAGCAGCCCCGCCTGCAGCGCCGCGAACGCCGTCGCCGCAAGGAAGACGAAGCCGAGGACGTCGGCGGTCAGCGGCAGCGACGAGTCCCACAGCGCGAAGAACCCGGCCACGGCCGCCGTGACGAGCACGCCGACCCCGACCACCTGCAGGAACCGGGCGCCGACGCCGACCGTGCGGCCGGTGCGCTTCGCCAGCTGCGTCAGCGCGAGCCCCGCAACGAGCGCGCCGATCCAGGCCAGCGCGGACGCGGCCAGCGGCGCGGTCCGGCCGGCGAGGGTGACCGGGTGCAGCACCTCCTGCTTCGGCGCGCCGGCCAGCGCGGCCGCCGCCCCGGTCAGCGCCTGCTGGGCGACCTGGGTGCCGGCCGGGTTGACCGCACCCGACGTCACGACCGTCGCGGACGGTCCCGGCCCGAGTTCGAGCACGCCGTAGACCTTCTTGTCCTCCAACAGCTTCCGCGCGTCGGCCGGGGTCGCGATCGTCCAGTCGAGCTGGCCGCCGCCGTGCGCGGCAATGCGCTGGGCGACGTCGGGGGGCGCGGCGACCGCGACCGGGACGTGGTCCGGGGCGACCGTGGCCTGCGCGCCGAAGGTCAGGAACCCCAGCACCACCGCCACCAGCGCGCCGGCCACGGCGGCGACCAGGGCGAGCGCCCCGGCGGGGCGCCGGACGGGAGCAGACATGACAGCCTCCATTTATTCGTCGCGTGTTGAATTAATGCTCAAGGTACGACGGCTCCCCCAAGAAGTCAACGCGTGTTGAATAGTGACCCCGGTAACCTCGGAACCGTGACGAAGACGCGGCTGCTGCTCTGGGACATCGACCACACGCTGGTGGACTTCGCCGGCCTCGGCGCGGCCTGGTACGCAGCGGCGTTCACCGCCGCGACCGGCGCCACCATGCGGGTGGACCCGGTGTTCGGCGGCCGCACGGAGCGCGCGACCACCACCGAGCTGCTCACGTCGAACGGCTTCGAGGCCGAGGAGGAAACGGTCCAAGCGATGTTCAAGGCCTTGGTGGCGGAGTCGGAACGCGCGGCGCACCGGTTCGCGGCCGAGGCCCGGGTCCTGCCGGGAGCGGCCGAAGCGCTGACGGCGTTCGCCGGGCACGGCGATGTGGTCCAGTCGCTCGTCACCGGCAACCTGCCGGAGATCTCGCGGCACAAGCTCGCCGCGTTCGACCTGCTGGAGCACCTCGACCTCGAGATCGGCGGCTACGGCACGCTTTCGGCGCACCGCCCGGACCTGGTGCCGCACGCGGTGGCGCTCGCCGCGGCCAAGCACGGCACGCCGTTCGGCGCCGACGCGGTGGTCGTCATCGGCGACACCCCGAACGACGTCAGGGCCGCATTGGACAACGGGGCGCTCGCGATCGCCGTCGCCACCGGCCTCTACACCGCCGCGGAACTGCAGGCCGCGGGCGCGCACACCGTGCTGCCGGACCTGACCGACATCAACGCCGTTCGGGCCGCAGTGCTCGGCTGACTCGTCCTTCGGAGGGGGATGACCCTCAGTCGCAGGGACGACTCCCCTAAGGGAAATCTCGCCCTGCCGTCGGATGTCCGCGGCGGTGTGGCTCGTAAGACTCTTCTTCATGACTGAAGCAGCGTCGGCGGTCGAGCCCGCCGGAGGGGGACGCATCCGCGGCACGGTCGCGGTGCTCAGGCAGCGCCTGCCGTTCACCAGCAGCGTTGTGCTCGCCATGCTCTTGCTGGCCGTCGCGACCGGGGCGCTGTGGAGCGCCGCCGAAGACCGCGCGGCCTACCCGTTCGTCGCCTACGGACTGCCGTCACTGGAGGTCGGCCGGTGGTGGACGATGTTCACCGGCCCGTTCTTCGCCGTCATCCCCTGGTACTACCTCCCGATGGTCGGCAGCTTCGCGCTCTTCGCCGGCTTCGCCGAGTGGCAGCTGGGGACGCGGCGCGCGATGGCCGTGACCATCGGCGGCCAGTTCGTCTCCGTGCTCGTCGCGACCCAGTTCCTCGCGCTGTCCCGCAACTCCGGCTGGCTGTGGGCCGAGCGGATGGCGGACAGCCTCGACGTCGGGTTCTCCGGCGGCGCGCTCGCCGCGATCGCGGTCGCCAGCGCGACGCTGCGGCCGCCGTGGGCGCTGCGGCTGCGGGCCGGCCTCTGCGTGTACGCCGGGGTCGCGATCGTCTACGTCGGCACGCTGGCCGATCTTGTGCACTTCTTCGCGCTGCTGCTGGCGATCCCGCTCGGCAGCAAGCTCGTCGGCGGCCGGCGGGCGCCGTCGGAAGGACCGAACCAGCGCGAGTGGCGGCTGCTGACCGTCGCCGGCCTGCTGCTGCTCACCATCGCCGAAGTGGTCATGTTCCTGGTGCCCGGCGACGGCCCGTTCGGCTCCACGGAAGGGGTTTCGCTGTCGGGTCCGGAGCTGGCGATCCTGGTCGTCCTCGTGGTGCCGATGCTCAACGGGCTGCGCAAGGGCAGCCGGGTCGCGTGGCGCTGGGCCGTGGTGATGTCGGCTTTCGTGACGCTGCAAGGGCTCGCCGTCGCCACGGCCGTCGAGCTCGGTGACGTCTTCGGCGCGGACTACGAAACCGAGGGACTGCCGCTGTTCTTCGTGGACAATCTTTTGTGGACGGTCGAGCTGATCGTCCTGATCGCCGCGCGGCACGCCTTCCGCGTCCCCTCGCGACGCCGGTTGCGGCGTCACGCGCAGGGTCCGGGCGCGGCGCTGGCCCGCACGCTGCTCGGCCGGCACGGCGGCAGCACGCTGTCGTGGATGACAACCTGGCCGCGTAACACCTACTTCGTCCGCGAAGACGGCCGTTCCTACCTCGCCTACCGCAAGCACGCAGGCGTCGCCGTCGCACTCGGCGACCCGATCGCCCCGGACGGCACGGCGGCAGCCACGGTCACGGAGTTCACCGCGATGTGTGAGAACTCCGGCCTGGTGCCGTGCGTGTTCTCGGCGACCGAAGCCACCGTGGCGGCAACGCGCGACCTCGGCTGGCAGCACGTCCAGGTCGCCGAGGACAACGTGCTTGACCTCGCGGACCTCGAGTTCCGCGGCAAGGCGTGGCAGGACGTCCGGTCGGCGCTGAACAAGGCCGCCAAGCAGGACATCGACTTCCGGCTGGTCCGCTTGGCCGACCAGCCGGAGCCCATCCTCGCCCAGGTCCGCGCGCTGTCGGAGGAGTGGATGGCGGACAAGGCGATGCCGGAGATGGGCTTCACCCTCGGCGGCCTCGACGAGGCGATGGACCCGGCGACCCGGGTCGGCCTGGCGGTCGACGCGGAGGGCGTCGTCCACGGCGTGACGTCGTGGCTCCCGGTGTACACGGGCGCGGGCAAGGTCGGCGGCTGGACCCTGGACGTCATGCGCCGCAGCGCACACGGGTTCCGCCCGGTGATGGAGTTCCTGATCGCGTCGGCCTGCCTGGCGTTCCGCGACGAGGGCGCGCGGTTCGTGTCGCTGTCCGGCGCTCCCCTGGCCCGCAGCGCGTCCGGCGAGCCGACCCGCACGGTGGACCGGGCCCTGGAGTCGCTGGGCCGCGTGATGGAGCCGTACTACGGGTTCCGTTCGCTGCACGCGTTCAAGGCGAAGTTCCAGCCGCGGCACGTCCCGCTGTACCTGGCGTTCCGCGACGAGGCGGACCTGCCGCGGATCGGGCTGGCGCTGAGCCGGGCGTACCTGCCGGACGTGCGGCTGCGGGAGCTGGCGAAGCTGGCGCGGAAGCGCTGAATCAGCGTCGGGTGGTCGGCGGCGGAGTGGTGGTGCTCCGGTCCGCCGCCGGCACGAACCGGTAGCTCTTCAGGATCCCCACCAGGTCTTCCCGGATCGTCGGCCCGGCGCGGTCGCTGTCGGCGTAGGCCACCACCACACCGGACGTGCTCCCGGTGCCGAACGCCATCGCGGCGACCAGCGCGTGCTTGGCCGCGCACCGGTCCGGGTCGGTCGGGATCACCTCCGCGACCACGATCCGCGCCGGTGCCTTGGTGCCGTCGGCCTTCGTGACCTGCGCGTCGGCACCCGCGTCCGGGGTCACCTGGGCCAGCGGCCCGTTGTCCGGGCTGTACGCGCTGACACCGAGATCCGTCACCGCCTTGCGCGCGGCCTCACCGGCGTCACCGGCCGGCGAGGTCGTCACGCCCGCGCCGCCGAGGTTGGCCTTCTCGCAGAAGTCCTCACCGAGGAACGCGCTGGTGATCAGCCGGATCCCCGGCGTCGTGGCGGTCTTCTCCCAGCCGTGCAGCGTGGTGGGTTCCGGCTGCCAGGCCGGTGGGACGTCGTAGGCGTACGAGCCGTCCCGGGCCGCGACGGACTGCCAGCCGCGCACCGCCGCCGGGACGACCACCTTCGGCGACGGCGTCTCGACCACCGGCGTGCGGGGTGCCGGTGTCGACGGCCGGTGCGACTTGCCGACGCCGAGCGCGTTCAGCACCCCGGCGATCAGCGCGATGAGCACCAGCCCGACCCACGGCGCTCGCCGCCACTTCAGCGGCTTCGCGGCGGGACGGATCCGCTTCGGCTGCGCTCGCGGAGGCTCGACACGCTCGGCTTGCGGTGCCTCGAAGCCGTCGCTCGACGGAAAGCGCGGCGCGTCCGCGGGCTCGTAACCACCGAACCCGCGGAGCGCCGCGTTGTCCTCGTACCCCGGCGTCGTCTCGTCACGACGGCGGAACAGGCTCATCAGGACCGGACGAGCTTGACCAGGTGCTCGACGATAGCGTCCACCGCGATCTCTTCGCGCTCGCCGGTGCGCCGGTCCTTGACCTCGACGACACCGTTGGCCAGCCCGCGCCCGACCACCAGGATGGTCGGCACGCCGACCAGCTCGGCGTCGGCGAACTTCACACCCGGCGTCGCCTTGCGGTCGTCGAGGATGATCTCGAGCCCGGCGGTGTCCAGCTCGGCGGCGATCTTCTCGGCGCCGGCACGCACCGCGTCGTCCTTGCCCGCGATGACGATGTGCACGTCGAACGGCGAAACCTCGCGCGGCCAGATGATGCCGAGCTCGTCGTGGTTCTGCTCGGCGAGCACACCGACCAGCCGCGAGACGCCGACGCCGTACGAGCCCATCGTGATCCGGATCGGCTTGGAGTCGGGACCGAGCGCGTCCAGCTCGAACGCGTCGGCGTACTTGCGGCCGAGCTGGAAGATGTGCCCGATCTCGATGCCGCGCGCGGCGACCAGGGTGCCCTGGCCGTCGGGCGACGCGTCGCCTTCGCGGACCTCGGCGGCCTCGATCGTGCCGTCCGGGGTGAAGTCACGGCCGGCCAGCAGGTCGACGACGTGGTGGTCGGCCTTGTCGGCCCCGGTGACCCAGGCGGTGCCGGGCACGATCCGCGGGTCGGCGAGGTAGCGCACGCCGTTGTCCTGCAGCGCCTTCGGGCCGATGTAGCCCTTGACCAGGAACGGGTTCTTCTTGAAGTCGGCCTCGTCGAGCAGCTCGACCTCGGCGGGCTCGAGCGACGCTTCGAGGCGCTTCATGTCCACTTCGCGGTCACCGGGCAGCGCGACGCAGACCAGCTCCCACTCCTTCGAACCCGGCTGACGCGTCTTGAGCATGACGTTCTTCAGCGTGTCCGCGGCGGTGAACTCGCGGCCGAGCCCGGCCGCGTTGAGGAAGTTGACCAGCGTCTCGATGGTCGGCGTGCCGGGCGTGTGGTGCACCTGCGCCTCGGGACGGCCTTCGATCGGCTGCGCGGGCGGCGCGGGCGTCACGACGGCTTCGACGTTCGCCGCGTAACCCGACTCGGTGCTGCGGACGTAGGTGTCTTCACCGGTCTCGGCGACCGCGAGGAACTCCTCGGACGCCGAACCGCCCATCGCGCCCGACGTCGCCTTCACGACGACGTACTCGAGGCCGAGGCGGTCGAACAGCTTGGTGTAGGCCTCGCGGTGCGCCTGGTAGGAGCGCTCGAGGCCCTCGTCGTCGAGGTCGAAGGAGTACGAGTCCTTCATGACGAACTCGCGGCCGCGCAGGATGCCGGCGCGGGGACGCGCTTCGTCGCGGTACTTCGTCTGGATCTGGTACAGCGTGACCGGGTAGTCCCGGTAGGAGTTGTACTCGCCCTTGACGGTGAGGGTGAAGAGCTCTTCGTGCGTCGGGCCGAGGAGGTAGTCGGCGCCCTTGCGGTCCTTGAGCCGGAAGAGGGCGTCGCCGTACTCGGTCCAGCGGCCGGTCGCCTCGTAGGGCTCCTTCGGCAGCAGCGCGGGGAACTGGATCTCCTGCGCGCCGATGGCGTTCATCTCGTCGCGCACGATGTTCTCGATGCGGCGCAGCACGCGCAGGCCCAGGGGCAGCCACGAGTACCCGCCCGGGGCGACCCGGCGGACGTAGCCGGCGCGCACCAGGAGCCGGTGGCTCGGCACCTCGGCGTCCGCCGGGTCCTCACGCAACGTGCGAAGGAACAACGACGAAGTCCTGGTGATCACTGCGGGTCTCCCTGCTCCGGGCGGGTGTGAAAGTCCCGCTCAGGGTAGTCACTACCCCGGCCGTGACTCCAACGGGTTACTCGGCGGCCCGTTTTTGTCGGTGGTGGCCGCTAGCTTCGGGGGCATGGCGATCCGCATGGGCATGATCACGATCGACTGCGCGGACCCGCGCGGTCTGGCCGGGTTCTGGACGGCCGCGCTGGGCACGAAGGTCGATCAGGACTACGAGGGCGAGTTCCTCATCCTGGCTCCGGTCGAAGGCGGGCTCCCGCTCGCGCTGCAAAAGGTGCCGGAGCCGCGCGCGGGCAAGAACCGCGTGCACGTCGACTTCGGCGGGGACGATCGCGCGGCGGAGGTGAAACGACTGGTGGAACTGGGTGCGAAGGAGGTGGCCGAGCACGAGGTGCCGGGCCTGGCCTGGACGGTGCTGACCGACCCGGAGGGCAACGAGTTCTGCGTGGGCGGCTAGCGCGTTCCGGGGCAGGACCAGCGGGTGTGGTGCGCCGGATCGGCGCCGTTGTCGAGCAGCGTGGCACCCGTCCGGCGGTTCGACGGATTCCACGGACACTCTCCTGCCGGGTGGCCGGATCCGCGTCAAAAGCCGGAACTTGCCACGGATTCGTGAGCGACGGGAGCTAGCCTGTAGAAAGGCGGCATGAGCGCTCGTGCACTGCTGCCGTGGACCGACATCGACGTGCCGGAGGGGGTCGAAGTCGCCTACTACGACGGTGTTGAAGCTCCGCCAGCGGACCTCGGCGGTGTCGAGTTCTACGTGCTGCCCTACGACCGCGGGCCGGAGCCGCCGAAGCTGATCGCGGAGCTGCCGTCGCTGCGGGTGGTGCAGTCGCTGTCGGCCGGGGTCGAGGCGCTCGTGCCGCTGCTGCCGGCGGGCGTGCGGCTGGCGAACGGACGGGGGCTGCACGACCTGAGCGTCGCCGAGCACGCGCTCGCGCTGATCCACGCGGCCCAGCGGGACCTGCCGCGATGGTTCGCGCAGCAGACGCGCGGTGAGTGGACACGCGAGCACACCCGCTCCCTCGCCGACAGCCGCGTACTGCTGGTCGGCCACGGCTCGATCGGCCTGGCGATCGAGCGCCAGCTCGTCGCCGCGGAGGCCGTGGTGACGCGGGTGGCGAGCCGGGCGCGTCCGGACGACGGCGTCCACGGTGTCGACGAGCTGCCTGCCCTGCTACCCGAGGCGGACATCCTGGTGCTGATCCTGCCGGACACCCCGGCGACCCGCGGCCTGATCGGCGCGGACGAGCTGGCGGCCCTGCCCGCCGACGCCCTGGTGGTCAACGTCGGCCGCGGCACGGCGGTGGACACCGACGCGCTCCTGGCCGAGACGCGCGCCGGACGGCTGCGCGCCGGTCTCGACGTGACCGATCCGGAGCCGCTGCCGTCGGACCATCCACTGTGGACGGTGCCGGGCGTGGTCATCACCCCGCACATCGCGGGTGGGTCGGCGTCGTTTTATCCGCGCGCGAAGAAGCTGGCGGCGGAGCAGTTGCGGAGGTACGTGAAGGGTGAGGAGCTGCTCAACCTCGTAGAGCTGTGACGGCGGCGATCCAGGCGGCGCGGGAGACGGCGAGTTGGCCGTGCTCCCGGGCCTTCGTGTCCCGGATGCCGACGGAGTGGTCCAGCTTCACCTCGACGCACTCGGACTGGCCGCCGCTGTAGCTTGACTTGCGCCAGCCCACCTCGACGCAGTTTGACTCGGTACCGCTGTAGCTCGACTTACGCCAGATGACGTGGTCCATGCGATGGCCTCCCGAGTTAACGCGCGACCTCCCGGAGCAGGTCCCGGGTGGCGACTTCGCTCAACGCTCTGCCCGCCAAGATCCTAGCCTGGCGGCGGTAATCACTCACAACTCTCGCATCGTGCAGGAACGCGGTGGCGTGAGAACTCTCCAAGTGCACGATGGGCGGCAGGTCGGCGAACTCGTAGAGCACGAACGGGCCGATCAACCCGGGGTGGTAGCCGATGTTCCCCGGCACGATCTGCAGCGAAACATTCGGCTGGATCGCCACCCTGAGCAAGTGGTCCACCTGATCGGACATGATGTCGGCACTGCCGATCTGCTCACGGATCGCCATTTCACCGATGAATGCGGTCAGCCGGACCGGTTCCGGCTTCACCAGGATCCGCTGGCGATTCAACCGCGCCACCAGCATCGCGTCCGCCTGCTCCAGAGCGATCTCGGCATTGCTCAGCACATCGCGGGCGTAGTCCGGGGTCTGCAGGATTCCCGGCAGAATCGCCAGCGACCACATCGTGATGCGGGTGGCGGTGCGCTCGTACTCGACGATCCCGCTCAGCGCGGGCGGCAGGTCCGACGGGTTCGAATCGAGCCAGTTGTCGTCCTTGGCGCGTCTGGCCAGGCGCATCATGCGGTCGTAGGTCACGTCGTCCACCTGGAGGGCGCCCAGTAGGCGGGCCACGTCTTCCGGGCCGGGGACCCGGTGGCCCTTTTCCCACGCCGACAACAACTGCGGCAAAATGCGCACCATCCGCGCGAGCTCGCGAAGTCCTTTACCGCGCGCAGCGCGCACTTCGCGCAGCGACGCGGCCAATGCTCTCGAACCCGGGGAAGCGGAAGTCGGCTTCATGAGGCGATGGTACGAACGCCGTCCATTCCCTGATCGGCGGTGGGGCGTCCCGATTTCAGGACAGCACGTACACGTGCCATTCGTCGTCGACGCCATATCCGCACCGTTCGTACACACCCAGCGCGCGGTGCGCATTGTCGACGTCGACGTTCAGCGCCGACCGGTCGAATCCGGCCGCCTTGACGGCCCGGAGCGTGTGGCCGAGCAACCCGGATGCGACACCGCGGCCGCGCAGCACCTCCCGCGTTCCCACCCAGCTGGCGTAGTGCTCGCGGATGCCCGTCGCCTCCGCTTCGGACGCGTAGAAGTGGCTCAGCACGAATGCGAGGACCTTGTCACCGTCGAGGACGAGGAACGACAGGTCCGGCCGGAAGTCCTTCGAGCCGGTGACCAGGTGGCGCCAAGCCTCGAGTTCGTAGACCGTGCTGCCCCAGTGGCCGGCGAAGGTGTCGTTGCGGGCGTCGAGCACGGCGAGGTCGTGCTCGACGCCGTACGGCACCGCTTCGAGACCGTCCGGCAGCGGCGGCTGCGGTGGCAGATCGGCGAGGGTGACGCGCATGTTGACCATCGTCCGGCCGTGCGTGTAGCCCGCGCCCGCGAGGACGCCGGCCATCCAGCGTTCGTTCTGGTGGAGGCCGTGGTGCACCTCCAGCGGCGCGCCGGGGAAGGCCCGCTCGCTGACCTCGCGGCTCGTCCGCGCGAACCACTCGATCAGGTGAGCGCCGACGGCCTGGGTCCGGTGCATCGGGTGCACGACCGACTGGAGCCGGACCATGTGCACCGGGTTCGCGGCGTCGCGGCGGCGGATCAGGCCGTAACCGGCGAGCCGCTCGCCCGCCCAGGCGCCGATGGTGGCGCGGGCCAGGTCGACGTTGGGTGCTTCCAGCTCTTCGCGGAGGTCGTCGGCACTGAAGTGGTCACCTGTCCGGTCGACTTCCTCGGCCGCCGCGTACAGGCGGGTGAGGGCGGGGACGTCCTCGAGGGTCAACGGGCGCCAGGTGAGGTCCATCCCGCGAGGCTAGGCCGGACGGCGGCGCCCACGCACCCCGATTTACGCTCGGTGCGTGCTGGTGCTCCTCCCCCCATCCGAGACCAAGGCCGACGGCGGCCGCGGCGGCCCGCTCGACCTCGCCGCGCTGTCGTTCCCCGAGCTGAACCCGACCCGCGCGAAGCTCGTCGACGCGCTGGCCGAGCTGGCCGGCGACGTCCCGGCCAGCATCGCGGCGCTGGGCATCACCGAGCGTCAGGCCGGGGAGGTCACGCGCAACGCCGAGCTGTGGTCGTCACCGACGATGCCGGCGCTGCGCCGCTACACCGGCGTCCTCTACGACGCGCTCGACGTCAAGAGCTTCACGAAGGCGGGCCTCGAGAAGGCGCACCGCCGGCTGGCGGTGACGTCGTCGGTGTTCGGGGTGGTGTCGGCGACCGACCCGATCCCGGCGTACCGGCTGTCGGGCGGGAACTCGCTGCCGTCGGTGGGGACCGTCCGCGGGCTGTGGAAGCCGGTCCTCGAGCCGGTGCTGCAGCAGGTCGAGGGCCTGGTGGTGGACCTGCGCTCGGGCACGTACTCGGCGTTCGCCAAGCTGCGCCCGGACGCGGTGACGGTCCGCGTGGTCACGGAGAACGCCCGCGGCGAGCGCGTGACGGTCAGCCACTTCAACAAGGCGTACAAAGGCCGATTGGCGCGTGTCCTGGCCGAGACCCGCGCCGAACCGTCCACTGTGGACCAGCTGATGAAGGTGATCACCAAGGCGGGCCTGGTGGTCGAGCGCACGGGTGACCACGCGCTGGAGCTGGTCACCGAGGGCTGACGGCGCCGGTGGCAGCCCGGCAAGCCGCCGATCGACGGCGAGGCGACTGAGGTAGAGCGCGGCGGAGAGATCATCGGCCGGGCGCCAGTGGGAGGCGGGATCCTCGCCGAGGGTCATGGTCGCGACCGGGCGGGACGCATCCGCGGACCGCGCGGCTTCGGCTGGCGATGCTGCGGTGCTGCCCGCCGAAGACGACATGGTCTCCGATGGGGGCACGGCAGAAGCCCCACCCGCCGCAGACGGCAACGCCTCCCGCGCTGCCGGCGGCGCGTCGGCGCCAGGGGGCAAACCACCCGACCACGCCTCCCGCGCCGCTATTCCCAGGCCGACCGAAGCGATCGAACCGCCCACCGCAGGCGGCACCACTCCCCCACCCGCCGGCGGCAACGCCGCCCGCGCCGCCATCCGTGGTCCGGCACCGGCGGACGAATCCGGCCCACCCGTCTCCGTCCGCGTCTCTGCCACCCGGAGCCCGCCGGTCGCCAAGCCTGGGCGCAGCTCGTCCGCGCGCCAAGGCGATCCGGCCCACTGGTCCAGCCCGCGCTGCCCGAGCCAAGCCACCGCGCTGTCGAGGATCGCGACCAGCGCTTCGAGGTCCGCTTCCGTCGCCTTGCGCAGGCGATATTCCCTCAAAACCGGTCCGGGGCGAACGGGCTCAGGTCGAAGCCCGGGTCCTCGCCCAGGGCGATCGCCGCGACCAGCTTTCCCGCGAACGGTGCGTTTGTCAGCCCGCCCGCGCCGAAGCCCGTCGACACCGCCAGGCCCGGCCGGAGGAGGCCGAGGATCGGCAAGCCGTCCGGTGTTCCCGGGCGGAAGCCGACCCGGGTCTCCGCGAGGGTTGCGCCGGCGAGGCCGGGGGCGACCGTCAGTGCGTTGTCCAGCACCTCGCGCTGGCCGGCCGCCGTCACGCGGTAGTCGAAGCCGGCGTCCGGCTCGCGGGTTGCGCCCGCCACCACCCGGCCGCCGCCGAAGGCCAGGAGGTAGTGGCTGGTGCGGGGCATCACCACCGGCCAGGCCGACGTGTCCGTGTCCGGCAGGCCGAAGTGGCTGATCTGGCCGCGGTGCGGCGTCACCGGCAGGGTGATCCCGAGCGGTGCCAGCAGTTCGCGGCTCCACGCGCCGGCCGCGACCACCACGCTGTCCGCCTCCAGCGGGCCCGACGGGCTCGCGACGGTCCCGTCCGCCCGGAACGCGACCTCGCCTTCGACGAACTTCGCGCCCCGGCGTTCGGCGGCCGACAGCAGCGCGCGGCGCAGCTGGTGGCCGTCGACCCGGCCGGAGCCGGCCAGGTGGACCGCGCTCAGGCCGGGCGCCAGCGGCGGGAACAGTTCGCGGGCCTGCGCCGGGTCGAGCCGCCGGATCTCGCCGATCTCCGGCGCGTCCGCCGCCCGTGCGGTCAGGCGCGCGTGCGCTTCGGCCAGCTCGGTCTCGTCGGCCGACACGATCATCCCGCCGACCACCTCGAACGACGAGTCCTCGAGGGAGGCCGTGAACTCCCGGTAGTACCGGCCCGCGGCCGCCGCGAGCGGGTAGAGCGCGTCTTCCCAGCGCGACGTCCACGGGCTGACGATCCCGGCGCCGGCTTCGGTGGCCGTCCCGGGCCGCGCCGCATCTGCCACGACCACTTCCACGCCCCGGCCGGCCAGGTGCCAGGCCGTTGCCGCGCCGCCGATTCCGCTTCCGATCACGAGCACTCGCATGTCCCCCACCCTGCCCGAAAGTGCCGCGCCCGGGCCAACGGCATCCGCCGCGGGCCCGGCCGGTGGGTCGTATGCTGCGCGCCATGCCGAGCCGTGCCGAGCGGTATGTCGCCCATCTCGACACCCTGACCGGGACCACCGAGCCCCGGCTGCAGCCGATCCCGTCCACCCACGCCGGGCTCGACGACGTCATCGCGTTCGTCTACGCCGACGAGCCGGAACCGCGCTACCTCACCGGCGCGACCTACGGCCTCTCGCTGGCGGACCACCCGGACTGGCACGGCGTGAAACCGGAGCTGTGGATCAGCGTCCGGTCCGACGACCCGGTGTGGGCGCTGGCCATCGGCTACCTCGCCGAGCAGCTGCGCGGCACCTGCCCGTTCGTCTACGGCGACACGATCGACTTCGGGCAGCCGATCGCTTCGGAGTCCGCCATGACGGCCTTCGCCGTTTCGGCGCCCGCGGGCCTGGACGCCGACCAGTACACGCTGATCGACCTCGGCGGCGCGCCGATCAGCATCGCCGGTTGTTACCCGGTGCACGACACCGAGCGGAAGTACATCCGCGAGCACGGCATCGACGCGTTCTGGCAGCTGGATTGGGACCTCTACGACGTCCGGCGCCCGCCGGTGGTCTGATAGGCGGCCGCCGCGAGCTGCACGAACGACCGGATCAGCGGGCCGGCGTCCTTCCACGCGACGACCACGGGACTCGGCGCCAGGTCGACGAGCGGCACCACGACCAGCTCCCCGGCCGGCTGGTGCCCGAGCGGGGTCAGCCCGACGGTCCCGTTCCAGAGCACGGCCTGCACACACTCCTGGACGGCGCGCACCACCGGCCCTTCGCGGGGTTCCCCGCCGTGCCAGTACGCCTGCCAGACCGGGTCGGTGCCGTCCGGGAACCGGAACCAGCGGCGATCGGCCAGGTCGGCCAGCTTCAGGCTTTCCCGGCGCGCCAACGGGTCGTCGGCACGCAACACCGCACCCACCGGGTCGGTGCGCAGCTCGTGGACGGTCAGGCCGGTCTCGTCGAACGGCCCGCGCGTCAGGGCGACGTCGACCAGCCCGGCACGCAGCCCGCAGGTCGGGTCGGTCAGGTCGGTGTCCCGGACGACCACCTCGACACCCGGGTGCTGCCGGCGATAGGCGTCGGCGAGGCGGGTCGCACCCGGGTCGGCGCTGTCGGCGAGGAGGCCGACAGTCAGGGTCGCGGCGCCGGCCGCCGCGGCGACGCGCACGCGCGCCCGGTCGGCGTGGTCGAGCAGCCCGCGCGCCTCGTCCAGCAGCGCCGCCCCGGCGGGGGTCAGCGCGACACCCGCGGCGGACCGGAGCAGCAGCACGGCGCCGACGTCCGCCTCCAGCTGCTTGATCGCCCGGCTCAGCGGCGGCTGGCTGATGTGCAGCCGCGTCGCGGCCCGGCCGAAGTGGAGTTCCTCGGCGACAACTACGAATCTTCTAATGCGCTCTAGATCAAGCACTGACCTGCTGTGATTCGCCATAGGCACTTCCTAGTTCCGTCGTCGCCAGCCGACGCTGGTGAAAACGATCACCAGAGCGGGGCAGGCATGCTGTGCCACTCCATCCTGCCGTGCGACGCCGTGGGCCAGGGCATCTGCTCCCTGGGATTCCGCCGATCCCGGGCGCACGTTACCCAGGGCGGTGACTCTTACGACCGTATGAGAAGTGCTCGTCAACAGCCTCGGTTGGGGCGACCTGCCGCTTGCCGACCGGGAGGACGCAGCGTCACGCCAGAGTGCCGCAGCATGTTGCGTGCTTGGGAGTAAGTGAGGTCGTATCGGGTGGCGACGGCTCGGATCGATGCGCCGCACTCGTACATGTTGACCATGCCCGGCGGACACTGAGGAACTCGAACCATCGGCGAGCGCAGAACGGTTCCGAATGCCAGGAGCGTTTCCCGCACGCGACGGTAGCTGAGTCCGGTTTCTTCGGCGAGAGCTTCGATTGTCGCTCCGGCTTCATAACGCGCGCACAAGTAGATCGAGGCAGCCGATGTCATGATGACGCCGTTTCGTGCCGGACTGCTATAACGACACGCCCACCTCGTGGGCGCCTTGAAACTCCCACTTCCTGGAGCAGCCGGTAAATCTTTCCGTAAGACATCCCGTTGAGCACGGCGACCTCCCGGACTGTCGAACCACTTTCGTACTGACCGACGACGGCTGAGTCATCCAGTTGGCACTTAATGCGGCGACCGGTTTTCGGTACGTTGGCACCGAGCTTGCGCAGCAATGTACCGGTCCAACTCAACGATAAATCAAATTCGCGTGCTAGCTCAACGATAGGCTTGCCATAATTCCAGGCGGCCAACAGCCGGGCGTTACGTTGAGTGCGCTCCTCCGCGAGCTGACTTGCCGTACCGATCGGTTCCACGAAATCCCTGTCTCGTCTAGTTTCAACGCCACTGCTCCGGCAGGGGGCGTGAGGGACGGAAGCGCAGCCAGTAAGCGTCCACAACGCGTTGGGCGGCGGCCCAGTCTTCGTCAGTCAGCGGCTCGCCGGGCTCTCGCTCTCGCGATAGTTGCTGGAAATCTTCATCAAACAGCACCCCAGATGCTACCTCTCCCATCACGTCACGCCTCCAATGCGCGCATCGGTTCTGGCGGCCCGTCCTTGCGTGGCAACTCGGGCTCCGGGGTCGGAGTCCGCCGCAAACACGATTCGCAGGGCATCCCGAGTGGGCGATTGAGTAGTTCGAGTTCGCCGGGGCCGAATGAAGCCGAGCAGAATGCCGACAGGCGGTCTGTAGTCACGTTCTGCCCCAGGAATTCGAACACGTGTACAACTCGGCGCGTCTCGCTCACGACGCCTGGGAGTGGCCGCCCGAAGAGTAGACGCACGGTCATTGCTCACCCCGTAGGGCTTGGCGTCCGGCGGGGACGGCCGCGGTCGGGGCGCAGCCCGTCCCCGCCGGATTCTGACATCCGCCGTCACGTTGAGGGGACGCGACGGCGGACGATCGCGTGTGCCGGATAAATCGGCTCCACAAGCCCTCTTTTTGCTGCTCTGGCACCCGAAGGCGCTCAGTCGCGTTGTGCAGAGTGGTGCGCGCCGTGAGGTACATGCGACACCGAGAGCAGGGCGGGCCGCAGGGTATGAGAACTGACGCGATTAGTAGTCGATGGCCGCACAGGGCTGAAAACTGCCCGCGTCGCTGCTGAACGCCGCGCGCGAACTCTTCATCCGTAACCGCGTGACTATGGCCGTCGATAAGGCAGCGACTCCAGGTTACGTACAGGTTTCCCCGCTCCTCCAGTAGTGCTGGAGATACCGCGCTCAGGCGCTGGTCGAGTTCATCAGTATGAGTCATATGGACGCCACTCGATACAAGTCGGCCGCTTTCGAGTCGTCAGCCACTCATTCAGCGCCTCGCGCGCGGCGGGGATCAAGATGGCGGCCGTGCGCGGAAATACTGCGCCTGTTGTGCCATTGAATATCAGGTTCACATCTGGCAGTGGGCGCTTTGGATTGAATGAGTTGGCGATATGCATTTTCGGGTCGTTGTTGTCCATGTAGTTCAGGGCCGCAAACCCCGTCGAGGGTCGAACGCTTATTCGAAACTGATGGTCAGGGAACGGACCGTCCTTGCTGCGATGAAATTCGACGTCACCCACAATGAGGGTGGTCTCCCAGTCGACGTGATCAGTTCTCAGTATCTCGTCGATAAGTCGAGTCGAATCCAGCATTCCGCTCATGACGCGCGCTACGCCAGTCGTAAGCGATGCTGTGAGAAGCATGTGTTCATGTCGCCGTTCAGTCGGAGGAGCCAGGGCGGGTCTCGCTGGGACTTGCCTGGCTAACCGTCACGCTGCGCAGTAGGCGGGTCTATATCGCTGTAGGCATGCGACATGCTCTACTCGGCATATCGCCAGGTCGAAGCCGCATTCCAGGCGAATGCGATTCACTCGCTGGTGAGAGCCGGTCGCCCTATGTACGCTGGTCAGAGGGAGGAACGGCACCAGCAGCGAGAGGGGGCGCGATGAGCTCGCCCAGCGGTCCGCAGCACCGCGCGGCCGGCATTTCTGGCGGCCGTCGCTGCCAGGGGTGCGGGACGGCGCTCGCCGCTGACAACTCTGCGCGTCTCTGTAGCAAGTGCCATCGGGAGCAGCGCGACCAGCTTCGAACCCCTCCTGTCCAGCTGCGGAACGAGTTCTTCGAGACGGACGAGTTCCGGGCTGCCTTCGAAAGTCAGCACATCGGCAAAGTGTTCAAGGCGTACCGGAACCACCCGCGCCATCTTCAGCTGTTCGGCAAGGCGCTGAACCAAGAGCTGTTGGGTCGCTGGCTCGGCCTTACTCAGGCCCAAGTGAGCAAGCTGGAGAACGGGAAGCCTGAGCAGAACCTCGAAACACTCCGAAACTACGCGAAGATACTTCACCTGCCGAAGCATCTGCTCTGGTTCGACTTCCCCGGCCAAAGCCGTTTGAGGTTTCAGCATCTCACGGTCGGCCAACGGCCGAACTCTGGCGACTCGCGGGCCAGTGGCTTGGTTACCCCTGAGGCGCGAGACGAACTTCTCGTCGTGAACACAGGCATGGACACGCTCGAACTGCTTCGTCGGGTCCGGGCGTCGGCGATCGATTCGTCCACAATCGACGCTCTGGACATCACCGTTGAACAGTTGTGCTGCGACTACCCGCACGCGGACGCCCGTCAGCTCATGACGACCGGCAAAGAGTGGCTCGGCAAGATGACCGAGTTGCTCGGAAACCGCCTGACGCTGGCTCAGCACCGTGACGTCCTCACCAAGGCCGGGACGCTGGCGCTTCTGGTGGGATGCCTTGAGTACGACGTGGGCGACGCGCGGGCGGCCGAAGCGACGCGGCGCATGGCCATGGAACTCGGCAAGGAAGCCGGAGACGCCGGGATCGTTGGCTGGGCGCATGAGATGCTGGCGTGGTTCCACCTGACAGCGGGAAACTATCGCGCCGTCATCCCAGCTGCCGAGTCCGGCGCTCTGGCCGCGCCGTCGCATTCCGTCGCAGTACAGCTCTACGGCCAGCAGGCTAAAGCCTACGCGCGAATGGGAATGGTAGAGGAAGTCCACAAGGCGCTCGACGCTGGCAGCGAACTCCTGGGGCACCTGCCGTATCCGGATCGGCCGGACAATCACTTCGTGGTCGACCCGGACAAGTGGGATTTCTACGCAATGGACACCTACCGGCTTGTCGGCGAGGACCAGCTCGCGCAGCGCAATGCCGAGGAAGTCATGCGCCGTAGCGTCAACTCGGAGGGCATCCCGACCGCGCCCATGCGTATCGCCGAAGCGCAACTCACGCTCGCCGTGATCGCTGCTCGGCGTGGAGACGTCGACGAAGCCGCTGCACTGGGCATCCAAGCGCTTCAGAACGGCCGTCAGAGCCGTCCGACCCTACTCATGGTCTCCACGGAGCTGGAGCAGGAGCTGGACACCTACGGCGCAGGCGCGGGTGCGGACTTCCGGGAGCTGTTCGCGGACATCAAGCGCGCCCAGTAGCGGGATATTCTGACCGAGAATATTCGCGCATCCAACATTCTTTTCCAGAATACCGGGCCGTCCGAACATAGTCTGGACCTGCGAACATTCCGTTGATAAATCTTTTATTCACGCCTTGACATAGTAGCTTTTTCGCGTCGGCGGCTTACTGGATGGCAACGACCTGCAAACCCGCAGGTCGAAGCCAAGAGTAAGGGTCAAATCAATGAAAAGCACAACCCAGAACGCCGGTTCTTCGGCGGTTCTGTCCATCCGTCAAGCCGCGTGGAACTTTGGGGTTTCCGAGTCCTGTGTCTGCTCGGCGATCCGAGGCGGAGTGCTCCGCGCGGTGCGCCGTCGCTCCCGCCTGGTCATTCCAGCGACCGAAGTGCTTCGCGTGCTCAACGGCGGTGCGCGATGACTGACTACGACTACACGGAGATGGCTGCTCAGCTCGACCGATACGCCGATGTGCCGGATGAGGTCCTGAACGAAGTGGTGACCAGGGACGGTCTGTGTTTCTGGGCGTTCGAACGGGCCGACATGCCGGAACTGCCCGGACAGGAGACGCCGGACCGGGAGTTGGCCGCCCACATGTGTGCCGGGTGCCCGGTGATCGACCAGTGCCGAGAACTGGAGTTGCGCACCGCCGGGCCGGACACGGTCGGGGTCTGGGGCGCGTTGCCGGACACCGACCGGCGCGCCCTCTACCCGGTGTGGACCCGTCGCCGGGGTGGTGAGGCGCGATGACGGTCAACTTCACGCCGACACAGATCCTCGCCGGGGTCGGGGTGCTGCTGGCGCTGTTCATGGGCTGGCGCTACAGCGCCCGCAAGGCTCGCCGGGCCGCCGACGCGGCACGGGCAAGCTCCCGGGTGGTGTCACTCGCCGGGCGGGTGCTGTTCACAGGCGCGGCGTTCACAGGCGTTCAGTGGCTGGTGATCACGCACGTGCACAACCCGACGTTGGTCTTGGTGGTCCTCGGAGTGCCGGACCTGATCGCGGCCTACGTGCTCACGCGTGTCCTGACGGTCACGTCCATGGACACCACCAGCACACGTCGCCGGGGTGGTGGTCGCCGATGACCACGACCAACCAGAACGAGACAACGACGGTGCCGGGGCGGGCCCGGCGGCTGGCCGCCAATGCGGCCGAAGCGGCCGACGTCCGCCGCTGGCAGACCCACCCCGACGTGGTGGCGCTGCGGGTGGAGCGGGTCCGGGCTCAGGTGGACCGGCTGTGCTGGTCCGGGATCGTGCTCGGATTGGCGTTCACCACGGCCAACGTGCAGTGGTTCGCCGCCGCCGGTTCGGCCGTGGGATCGCTGCCGTGGCTGACGGCGTGGCTGCTGGACCCGACCGTGTGCCTGGTCCTGCTGGCCATCCTGCGGGCAGAGCAGATCACCGCCCGCTACCAGGTCCACACGGGAGCGTGGGTACGGGCAGCGAAGTGGTTCACGCTGGCCGCCACCTACGTGATGAACACCTGGTCATCGTGGGTTTCCGGCTCGCCGGCCGGGGTGGTGCTGCACTCGGTTCCGCCGCTGGTGGTGTTCGTCGCGGCCGAGGCGGTGACGGACCTGCGGGACAAGCTCACCGACGCCGTGACAGTGGCGTTCATGAACGCCACTGACCGGGCGAGCGTTGCTGAGTCGGCACCGGTCGCCCAACTGGTGGTCCCGGTCCACGAACCGAACACGCCAGTGCAGGAACCGACCGCACCGGTGCCTGAGGAGAGCGTGCCGGTTCGTGAACCAGCGGCACCGAAACCGGCCGCGCCGCGTCCGGCCCGGCGGAAGCTGTTCGCCGACTACCTCACCGACGCCCGTACCGCGTGGACGCCCGGTGTGGAGATCACTCCGGCGTGGGTGCGGGAGACCGCGGGATGTTCCCGCGGGCTGTCCTCCCGGCTCGCCGCGACCTTGACCGCCGAGATCGGCAAGCGGGGTGCGAGCTGATGACCGAACCGAACCGACAGGAGCACGAACACGCCGAGGTGGCCCGCGCTGGCGGCCGGGACGTCGAACACGTCGGCCCGGTGCTCGACGGTGAGTTGATCGATGACACGTTGCCCCAGCCGCATGGCCGGGCGGTTCTGCGCCGGGTGTCGGTGTGGCAGCACGTTGCCGACGCGGCCGGGCGGGTATGGCGGTCCGGGCCGGTGGTCCGGGCGCGGTCGGTGATCGCCTACCGGGCGCGGAAGATCCCGCAGGACGTTGTCCGGCTGGTGTGGTTCGTGCTGCGCGGGAACTGGCGGTGGCTGGTCAAGTTCTGGAACTGGGCCACCTACGCCGATCTTCGGGCGGACGCCCGCCGGGCGCGGCTGGCCGGGGATGCCGAGGCTCGGCGTGCCGCGCAGGAGCTGATCCGGTCGGATGCCACGGCACGGTGGGCCAGGCTCGGGATCGTGCTCCGCCGGTTGGTGATCACACTGCGGGTTGCGGCTCCGGTGGCGGCGGTGTTGTGGCTGGTGGATTCGGTGATGGACCGGGTGGACATGTGGCCGTGGCTGGCCGACGTCTACACGGGAGTGTCCGCCGTGTGGTCGGCGCTGACGGTGGTGGTGCCGCTGCTGCTGCTGATCGTGGCACCGGTGACGTGGGCGATCGCGGCGGCGTTCGAGGGACGCGACCGCGCTCCCGGTGCCGGGTGGCTGGTCCGCCCCGACCGCGACGACGCCGATTCGTGGATTGACGAACGGATGATCAGCAAGGCGCTGGCGCATCTGGGCATCACGCCGTTGGACCGGTTCTACCGCGATGGCGGGGAGCTGGTCTACACCGTGGCCGCGCGTAAAGACGGTGAGGGCACGTTCGCTCAGGTCCGGTTGCCGCTCGGCGTGACCGCCGACATGGTGGCTGCGCGTCGGTCCAAATTGGCCGCGAACCTCGGGCGGGCGTCGCTGGAAACGTGGCCTACCAAGGGAGATGAGGACGGCATCCTCGACCTGTGGATCGCCGACAAGGGCGTCCTGCGGGGCGGGGCCGGCGGATGGCCGCTGATCCACGATGGACAGGTTGACGTGTTCGAGGGTGTCCCGTTCGGACTGTCGCAACGCGGGTTGGTCATCAACGCGCCGCTTGTCGGGGTCAACTGGTTGATCGGTGGCCGTCCGGGGCAAGGGAAGTCGGCCGCGTTGCGGACGCTGCTGCTCGGCGCGGCACTGGACCCCACGGCCGAACTGTGGGCGTTCGTGATGGGCGAGTCACCCGACTTCGACCCGTTCCGGCCCCGGCTGTCCCGCTACCAGATGGGGATGGACGACAGCGTGGCCGAAGCGGCAACGCAGGCGCTGGCGGACTTGCTGACCGAAATGGAGCGACGCGGCAAGGTCCTCGGAGAGCAGCCGGGCCGCCCGCCGAAGGTCTCGCGCAAGCTCGCCGACAAGGCAGGGCCTGGCCTGCACCCGCTGGTGTGCGGGATCGACGAGTGCCACGAGTTGTTCCAGCACCCGAAGTTCGGGAAGAAAGCCGCTGAGTTGGCCGTGCGGTTGATCAAGCGAGGACGTAAGTACGGGATCGTGCTGTTGCTGGCGACCCAGTCGCCGACGAAGGACAGCATCCCGAGGGAGGTCACCCGCAACGTCTCGTGTGGCGTCGCGTTCTCGGTGGCCGATCAAGTGGCCAACGACGGCCTGTTGGGTTCGGGCAAGTACGCGGCCGGTATCCGCGCGACCGAACTGCGGATCAACACCGACCGGGGAACCTGTGTGGCGGTCGGCATCACCGATGAGACGTTCGAGTTGGTCCGCACGTTCTACGTGCCGTTCGAGGACGGGGCCGACGACGTGACCCCGGTCATCGGCCGGGCCATGGCGTTGATTGAGGAGATGGGCCGGGCAGTCGAGTCCAGCGCACGGCCCCAGCTTGAGGCGGGGGCCGATCCAGTCGAAGTGGACGAGCTGGCCGATCTCGCCGATGTGATCGGCGGGGACGAGCGGGTACGGACACAACAGGTGCTGGCGCGACTGGTGGAGCACAACTCGGAGCACTACGGCGGGTGGAGCCTCACCGTGCTGGCCGCGCTGCTGGCCGAGCACGGCATCACCGCCCGCAAGTCCCACGGCGTGATGACCGTGCACGCCACCGACGTCACGGCCGCGCTCGCCCGCCGGGATGCCGGGGACTCGAACGGGGAGGGGGCGGGGACGCGGGGAGTTCTCCCCGCCGACTCCCCCGAGCAACCTCCCCTCGCTGACCAGCGGGAACACGGCTCGGGGAGCTCGGGGGGCCGCCGCCGGCCAAACCGAGGATCGGGCCGAAACCGGAGAGATTCCGGGACTGGTCCTGGTCCCTCCCCAACTCCCCGTCAGCCAGACAAGGGGAGGTGATCGGCCCTTTGCCCGACCACCCCGCACCGGCACCGCAGACGAGCACACGGCAGCATCCGAAAGGCAGCGACCATGACTACTACCGCGACACCGAGGACGGCCGTCCCAGCCACCAAAACCCACCCAGCGGAGCGAACGCGTCAGACGGCGATCATGCCGACGGCCCGGACGGCGGAGAGCGATCGGACACACCCAGGCCTCGGCGCACTCGGCAGAGCACCGCCGTCCGAGAAGCTGACCGGGCCGTAGACGGCCCGACACGGTCCGCCCCGTGTCACTCAACCGACACGACGTCTCAATGCGTCACCGACGCGTCAAGCCGAACACGGAGGAAGTCCACCCCGGCACGTCACATCCCCAGCCCGGAGGAGTGGGCAGAGGATCAGTTGCAGCACGCGCCCCCACGCTCGCGCGAGTGGGCCGCCAAGGTCGCGGCAATCTATGGGCTGACTTTGCCCGCCGACTCACACCGGAGGAACTGAGCACGAGAGAGACGCGCCAAGTCGATAATCGGCGGGGGGGGGGGGGGGGGCCCCCCCCCCCCCCCCCCGGGGGGGGACCCCGAGGGAACCCAACCCAAACCCGGGGGGGGGGCCCCCCCAGCGATGTGATTACCCCCGCGGGGGGGCAC
>NZ_JBITCJ010000017.1:84392-181263 GCF_044453095.1 Amycolatopsis sp. NPDC051758
CGTTGCCCCGCCCACCCCCCGGGCCTTCCGTGCCCCCCCCCCCCCCCCCCCCGCGCCCGGGGGGGGGGGGGGGGGGGCCCCCCCCCCCCCCCCGCCGTTCGTCGTTACACGGTCAGTCTCCAACAACTCAGCAGGGGCGGTAGCCAACGATGAGATGTCCTTGCCCCCGTTGCTGGGACAGCGTCAGCATCCCGATTTGTGGTCCAGGGTTCGGGTGTGGGGTGTCATCGAGCAGCCCGCCGAATTCCAGGTGGCACGCGTCCACCGATAGCGTGCCGTCCGGATTGGACTGCGTCGCCTGCCCAGGCAGGTAGAGGTGATTCACGTAGTCACCTGCCGCCCCCGACTCCACCTTGCTCGCCATCACGGCCACGGCAGCCGGGCAGTCCGGCGCGTGCAAGGCTTCGGCGAACTGACGTTGCGCTTGCGGAGTGAACACGAAGCAAGCCAGCCGATCATCCGGTTTGAACCGTGCAATGTGCTCCGCCAGAAAGTCGACCATGCTCTTACCACCGCGCGGCAGAATGCGGGCCACCGCTTCGTCGTGAGCCTCGTTGAGCTCTGCCTGAGCTTGGCGTTTCTGCTCGGATGCGTTGACTGCCAGCATGACCGATCCGGCCGTCACCATCGTCACGCCCAAAGCCAGCGCCCGCAGTGTCTGCCAGCGCCGCACCCGCAGACGTAACCGCAGCAGGGCGACCACTCCGGCACCGGTCACCACAACCCCGACCAGCAACACCCACCACCACGGGTTGACGTAGGTCAGCAGCCACACGCCGATAATCAGCAGCGGCACCGACAACCGCCACGCATGCGGCGCGCCCCGGCCGAATACCAGCACCACCGCCAGACCGCCGACGCCGCCGAACAGCCAGGGCCACATTGCCCAGTCAGACAACCACCACGCCACCAGCGCAAGCGTTGCCGCACTGATCAGCACCGGTAGCCGTACGGCACGCTCGATCGCCGCCCGCCGCTGGTTGCTAGCCTCATCTCGGGCCGCTGCCCTCTCCCCGGCAGCGGCCAGACGGTCAAAAAATGATCCTCCACCCATCCGCCCAGGATGCGCCGTGACCTGCGACAACGCCACCTCAGCGAACAGACGACCGGCAACCTCCAAACGCGACACGGCGGAGCACCAGCCTGTCAGGCCGAATACCTCGACTGCCCCTTCGGGCTCTCAAGTAGGTGTGACATCATCGTGTGATGAGTACTAAGCTCCGCGAGCTACGACTTAAATCTGGTGAAACTATCTCAGTGGCGGACGGTCTAACGGTAATAGTTGGCCCCAATAATTCCGGCAAAAGCGTACTACTGCGGGAGCTTAATCAGCATCTTGGGCTTAGCTCAGGACAACAGCCGATGCCGCCATTTATCGTGTTGGACTCATGCGACCTGAAATGGATCGGGTCATACGATGAACTTGAGCAGAAGATTCGGTCACTTCACACTGTCCGGCCGCCTGGCCAGTATACCGATGGCCTCTATTATGAAGAACATATTCGCACTCGAACCGGAGTTGCGTTAACTTTTGGCCAGATCCGACAAGCCTGGAATTCCGACTTTTCAAATCTCGGGATCTTGGCGCAGCTCTTCAACTTGTATCTTGATGCTCAAGGACGACTAGGCCAGGGACTCGACGGGCAAGCTTTTAATCCTCACAACACATCGGCAGTTGGAATAGCTCAGGTTTTGTACGATGATCGAGATCTTGAAAAACATCTAAGCAGTGTACTTAAGCGCGCTTTCGGCAAAAGTCTAACGGTTAACAGATACGCATCGCCGGAAATCACCGTGCACGTGGGAGAGATGACGGAAAAGGAAGTTGCACCACCGCAAACCAAGGAATATATCTACGAGCTCAACTCATTACCACGCTTAAGCCTGCAGGGCGACGGATTCCGAGCCTTTACTGGCATGATCTTTACGATCATGTTCGGTCAATATTCGCTGGTCATTATCGATGAACCGGAAGCTTTCTTGCATCCTCCGCAAGCATACCTACTCGGAAAAATGCTTGCCGAACAAGCGGCGGAAGGTGTCCAAATTGTCGTCGCGACTCACAGTGCCGACATAGTTAAGGGCATAACCGCCGCTAAGTCAAATCGTGAAATTTCTATCGCCAGGATTACCCGAAAAGAAACAATTAACCACGTATCGAACGTCACTTCCGCTGAAGTGCGAGCCCTCTATGACGACCCTTTGGTCAGGTACTACCCAATTGTTGACGGACTCTTCGCCAAGGGAGTAATAATCTGCGAGGCGGACTCGGATTGCACTTATTATCGCGCAGCGCTAGAAGCGGCAAGCGAAGACAAGGACAAGAACTCGATCGAACTTGATGTTCACTTTTCCCATTGCGGCGGAAAGTCGCGCGTTGGCAATGCAGCGAAGGTGCTTCGAGCCGCAGAAGTTCCCGTTGCATCAATCCTTGATATTGATCTTCTGCGTGGAGACAAAGAGTTTAATGAAATTGTCACTGCCCACGGAGGCAATCCGGAGGATTACAAGACGGCGCTAACTGTCATTCGCGACATGGTTAACAGTTGGAGTAAACCTGTCACGCGCATCAGCGCGAGAGCCGAAATTAAAGCCATCTTGGACTCGAAGGAGGACAAGAATATTGTGTCCAGCGACGTAAAGCGGATTACCGAGGCGCTCGGCGGCACGAGCGGGTGGCGACGCTTTAAGAGTGACGGCATGAACGGGCTGTCCGGGGATGCCTTGAAGTCTTTCAAGAAGGTCGATGAGGATCTTCGCTCAATTGGGATATTTATTGTTCCCTTTGGTGAACTTGAGTGTTTTCATCGCGAGATATCAGCGACAAATAAGCCGGAGTGGCTACGGAAAGTTCTTGAGTCCGAGGCGTACAAAGGTGACACTGAGGCACGCAAGTTTGTGACTGCAGTGGTCAAGTATCTAGAGGAAAAGCAGTAGATTGAAGTGGGCGACGGCGCAAACGCCGACTCAGTGGAGCCCTCGGGGACCGTTACGGTTCATCACTCCTCGCGTAGGTTAGCGCCGCCGCCCGTGCGGCGTCCTCGATTACTTCGGGAAGCGGTCCAGCACCGAGGTCAATCGTGCGGCTCATTTGAGCCTCTTCCTCACTCTGACCAGCGTTCTCATGCCGGAAAATCGGCTTGATTTGATCCGGATGAAAGCGAACACCCTTACCGGCAGGACTTATGATGACTGCAATCAAGCTCTGCGCGATTGCGGCTTGCTTCAGCTCCATTGCAAAGCTTGGCTTATCCCACTCTTTGTCGATATTCGCGATAACTGCATCGCGCGCATCCTGCCGCGCCGAATACTTGCGCTGTTCGCGCCGCAGCTGCGCGCGCGTGGATTCCATCCGCGCCAGACTGGGGAAATAATGTTCCGCCGGGTAGTTGCCTGATTCGTACCTGAGAGTAGATTCGCGGATCCGCCCTTCCAAGTCAATGAGCTCTTGCGTTTTTGGCCACTCCGGGAGCTTCTCCAACTTTCGTGACTGAATCCTTCGCTGCTCCGCTGTCACCAAAGCCCTGATATAGGCGTCCACAGGTGCAGCATCGCGCGATACACCCGCACAGCCCCCTTGACCTTTCCCGGGGCACCGATAGATCTCGACCAATTCACGGGATCGCTGGTCGCGCCGGTAAGAGCCAATCATGCGCGCGTTGCACTTTCCACACCGGACAAACGGCGACAGCAAGTGGAGGGTCCGATAGCCACGACCTTTTCCGCCCAGTCGAGATTGCTCTTGGCCTGCCGAGGGAATCCATGCTCGCACGACCGCCGCGTATTGATCGTCGGTGAGAATTGACTCCCACCTGCCGCGAACCGGCTTTCCATCTTCCCCTTTGAGAACCTCACCGCGATAGATGACCATTCCGCACATGCGCGGCCGGGTGAACATGTTTCGAATGGTTGCCTGACGCCATTGAGCGCCGGTAACTGTAGGAATCTTGCGCTCGTTCCATTCCCTCGCAAGTGTCAGTGGACTCAAACCGGCGACGATACGCGGAATCGCAGCAAGGATGTGTTTTGCTTCCCGTCTGTTCACCTTGATTCGGTCTTTGCGCCATCCGAACGGACGGTTGGGGCCCCCGTGAGTCTTTCCCGCCTGCGCAGCGCGACGTTTCCCGTCGGTGACACGGCGGGATGTGTTGCGGGATTCAGAGTTTCGCTGATTTACCAGACGTCGCGCAGAGTCGATTCCCTCATCGGTCGTCAGGTTGATGTTTCCGGTCATGCTGACGACATAAATGCCGTACAGCTCGACCGCATCAATGAGATCTTCCAAAATGCGCGGATCGCGGGTCGCCCGGTCGATATCCGCCGAGGCGAGCGCGTTGCATTCACCACGGCGCAAGGCGGTGAGAATCGCCTCCCAGTCCGGACGGACCACGCGGTAGCCGTAGGTGCCGTCGGCCAGCAGCACGCGCTTGCGGGTGAAGGACGACACGTTGGGCTCGGGGACCTCCCGATCCACCCGGCCACCGATCCCCTTGACGAACTTCCGCAGGTCGCTGAGCTGGTAGTCAACCTGCCCTTCGCCCGGCGCATCCTGGCCGGGCACGACCCTGGACTCACGGGCTTGGAGGATCCAAACTAGCTGGTCAGGGGCGTGTTCGATCAGCGTCCGGCCGCGCTCGCGGAGTGGCTGTGAAGATCCCATGACAGCCAGTGTGCACTAGAAGAGTCGTAGCTACGGCCACGAAGTACCGCAGCGTGCGTAGCTCCATGACGAGCGACGATAAACGCCCGCTGCCGACGCGGCACCTCCGGTCCGGCGCGGCCGTTTCCTGGCTTCCTGCCCGGCAGCCCGACATAATTCAACGGTGATAAGCAAACGACCAGGTGCCGACCTCTGTCTCCGGCGTCACGCCGAGACGGGCGCCGAGTGCTGTCTCACCGATTCCCACTACCCCCGTCCTCATCGCGACATCAACGGAGCAATCTGGCACGACGGCCTCTGCCCGGAGTGCCACGGCGGCGGCACCGTCCTGGACACGGTGGTCTGCCCGTCCTGCAACGGCGTCGGCTTCGCGCTGCTCGAGCTGCACGAGGACTAGCGCCCGCAGCCCGGTGACCGGCGACGATGTCCGCCGGGTATCGGCGCTCCACAATCGGTCTTGGACGCACCACCGCACCCGGCGGTGGAATCGGGGCATGACCGAACTGACCGATCCCGCCGTCCATGTCGGCGGCGCCCGCGAGATCGCCCCGGACCTGCTGGTGATCCCGAACGACCGCGTCGACCTGGTGCCCAACATCGGCGTGGTCGGCGGCACGGACGCCGTGCTGGTCGTCGACACCGGCATCGGCACCGCCAACGCCGCCGAAGTCCTCGCCTTCGCGACCGAAGTCGCGAAGGGCCGTCGCCTCTACCTGACCACAACGCACTTCCACCCCGAACACGCCTTCGGCGCCCAGGTGTTCGCCGGCGAAGCCACGTACCTGGTCAACCGCGGCCAGGCCGACGACCTGAGCTCGAAGGGCACGGGCTACCTCGAGATGTTCCGCGGCCTCGGCGACGTGATCGCCCGCCGCCTCGAAGGCGTCCAGGTGCCCACCCCTGACGTCGTCTACGACGGCACGTACGACCTCGACCTGGGCGGCCGGACAGTCCGGCTGCGCCCCACCGGCCGCGGGCACACGAACGGCGACCAGGTCGTCGAGGTGCCGGACGCCGGTGTGCTGTTCACCGGCGACCTCGCCGAAACCGGGCAGTTCGCCATCTTCCCGTGGTTCCCGCCGCACGACACGGACGTCTCGGGCGTCGGCTGGCTCGCGGTCCTGGACAAGCTGGCCGCAGGCGAGCCGCGCGTGGTCGTTCCGGGGCACGGAGAGGTCGGTGGTGGTGCGGTGCTCACCGACGTCCGCGACTACATTGGCGAGCTGCGCGACGAAACCTGGCGACGGCGCGACTCCGCGATGGGCCGGGAAGACATCGTCACCGAGGTCCGGGCGCTGCTCCTCGAACGTCACCCCGAATGGGCCGGGCAGGAGTGGATCGAACCGGGCGTCAGCTGCCTGTGCGCCGAGCACGCGGGAACGCCGTGATCACGCGCCCAGCACCGCCATCGCCGCATTGTGGCCGGGAATGCCGCTGACCCCACCTCCTCTCGTCGCACCGGCGCCGCAGAGCAGGACGCGGTTGTGCGCCGTCTCGACGCCCCATTTGCCGGCCTGTGCCGGATCCTCGGCGTAGGGCCAGGACAGGTCCCGGTGGAAGATGTGCCCGGCCGGCAGGCCCAGCTCGGCCTCCAGGTCGAGCGGGGTCTTCGCCTCCACGCAGGGTTTCCCGTCCGGCCCGGTCAGCAGGCAGTCCTCGATCGGTTCGGCCAGCACACTGTTCAGCGAAGCCAACGTCGCGCGCAACGCCGCTTCGCGCGCCTCTTCGTTGCGTCCTTCGAAGAGGCGCGCGGGCATGTGCAGGCCGAACAGGGTGAGCGTCTGGGCGCCGGCCGCGCGTTCGGCCGGGCCGAGGATCGACGGGTCCGTCAGCGAGTGGCAGTAGATCTCGCACGGCGGCAGCGCGGGGATCTTCCCCGCCGCCGCCTCGCGATAAGCCGTCTCCAGCTGGCTGAAGGTCTCGTTGACGTGGAACGTGCCGCCGAACGCCTCCCTCGGGTCGACCGCCGGATCACGCAGCTTCGGCAGCCGGGACAGCACCATGTTCACCTTCAGTTGCGCGCCTTCCGGCCGCTCCGGCGGCTCCTCGCCCAGCAGCCGCGCAAGGGTCGCCGGCGCGACGTTCGCCAGGACGTGCCCGCCCCGCACGACGTGCTCGGTGTCGTCACGCCGGTAACGCACTTCGCCGTCCGGGTCGAGTGACAGCACCTCCGCACCGGTCACGAGGTGTGCCCCCGCCGCGGCCGCCACCGCCGCGAGCGAGCCGGTGACCGCGCCCATGCCGCCGACCGGCACGTCCCAGTCGCCGGTGCCGTTGCCGATCACGTGGTAGAGCAGGCACCGGTTCTGCCGCAGGTCCTCGCCGCCCGCCGGGGCGAACGTGCCGATCAGCGCGTCGGTGAGCACAACGCCGCGCACGGTGTCGTCGCCGAACCGATCGGTGAGCGTCTCGCCGATCGGCCGCTCGAACAACAGTGACCACGCCTCGGCGTCGCCGACCCGGTCACGAAAGTCCACTTCGGACAGCAGCGGTTCGGTGAGCGTGCCGAAGGAGCGTTCGGCGACACGCCCGGTCAGCTCGTAGAACCGTTGCCACGCCGCGAAGTCCGCCGCGGACCCGGTGAGCGCGCGGAACGACGCGGCGGTGCGCCGCTCGTCCCCCGTGTCGACAAGCAGACCCGAGCCGTCCGCCGGTGTGTAGGACGACATCCGCCGGCGCCG
The DNA here is from genome assembly GCF_044453095.1 of Amycolatopsis sp. NPDC051758. Lineage (NCBI taxonomy): Bacteria > Bacillati > Actinomycetota > Actinomycetes > Pseudonocardiales > Pseudonocardiaceae > Amycolatopsis > Amycolatopsis sp. NPDC051758. The sequence goes on from NZ_JBITCJ010000017.1 coordinate 91,734, forward strand.
CAGCTCCACGTCGAGCCCGAGATCGGCGACGATCTTCTTCGGCAGCAGGCTGACCAGGTAGGAGTAGCGCGAAAGCCGGACGTCGACACCCTCGAACGCGCGGAACGACACCGCGGCGCCCCCGGTCTCGCCCCGTCGTTCGAGCACGAGCACCGACCGGCCGGCCCGCGCCAGGTACGCGGCCGCCACCAGCCCGTTGTGGCCACCGCCGGCGACCACGACGTCGTACGAATCCATCCGCCCCTCCTCGATCGGCTTGCCCCTTCATCGTGACCACGCCCCTCGGCGGAATTCAAGGAAAGCGCACGAACGGTCCTTTCGCGCTATTCGGTTGCGCGGCCCCGGACCGGTCCGGCAAGCTGAACGCGTTCCGGCAGGGAGCCGGTGCGTGAAGAGCAGGGAGGTGCCTGTCGTGATGACTGTCCGGGCCCTCTCGCGCCCTCACCCACCCGCCCCCCGGCGCTGACCACGCGCGCCCGGTGGGGCATCCCTGAACAAGGAGAAACCCACCAGTGCGCCAGCACGACTTCGAAGACTTCGACCTTTTCGACGAACGCCCCACCCGCCGCCGCGCGCGATCCGAGGAGACCCCGCGAGCCCGCCGGGCGGCGCGGTTCGACGACGAACCCGAACCCACCCGCAGCGGCCGGCTGACCGAAGGCGAACGGGTCCGCCTCGCAAAGCTGCGCGACGACGCCTACACCGAAAACCAGCTGCCCGAGGGCGCCGACCGCTGGTCCACCTGGGACGACGCCGAACACGGCCCGCTCCCCCGGCCGGACTGGGTCGTCACCGAGCTCGCCGCGGTCGACACCGACCTCGGCGTCCTCAAAACCGGCAAGGAGGCCGACGTCCACCTGCTGCGGCGCGGCCTGCCCGGCACCCCGGGCATCCTGCTCGCCGCGAAGCGCTACCGCAGCGACGAACACAAGCTGTTCCACCGCGACGCGGGTTACCTCGAAGGACGGCGGATGCGCCGCTCCCGCGAGACCCGCGCGATGGCGCAGCGCACCGCGTTCGGCCGCAACCTCATCGCCGAACAGTGGACGGTCGCGGAGTTCGCCGCGCTGAGTCGCTTGTGGACGCTCGGCGCGCCGGTGCCGTACCCGGTGCAGCGCAACGGCACCGAACTGCTGCTCGAGTTCCTCGGCGAGGACGACGGAACGGCCGCGCCACGGCTGGCCCAGGTGCGCCCGGACCCGGACGAGCTGACCGATCTGTGGTTCCAGGCCACCGCGGCCCTCGAGCTGCTCGCGTCCGAGGGGCTCGCCCACGGTGACCTCTCGGCGTACAACGTGCTCGTGCACCGGGGCCGGCTCGTGGTGATCGACCTGCCCCAGGTGGTCGACGTCGTGGCCAACCCCGGCGGCGTCGAATTCCTCGCCAGGGACGTGCGCAACCTCGCCGGCTGGTTCCACGGCCGGGGCCTCGGCGAGCACGTGACCAGGACCGATGAGCTGCTGGCGGACCTGGTGGCGACGGCCGGGCTCGGGTGATCGCGCGGCGGCGTCGCGGCTGTGGTGGGGAACACGACTGCGACGCCGCCCACAACCGGTGACCTCGATGCGTAGTCCCAGCTCCGGCTCGGGTACAGTATGTACAGACCGCAACCGGCGGCGTGGATGAGTTGGTGTCCGTCGCCTCCAGAGCCACCGAATGGCTCGCGGTGATCCGCAATCCCACCGTAATTTTCCAAAAATGCGGCGCGCAGTGTCAGAAAGCGAACAAGACACAGTGTGCCGGGGTCCGTCCCTGTGAACGCCCACCGCACACCATCTTGCCCTGCCTGCGCGCGGGGAGCCCGGGCCTCCTTGTGACGAACCACGTCCGAGAGGCATTTGTGACAGTCACGTTCAACTCTGGTCCCTCCTCGACGTCCGCGCACGCGGACCGTCCCGACCGCAGGCCGCGTCAGCGCCCCGCCGGTGGGGACATGCTGCGCGACGACGCGGTCGAGCTGGTGGCCACCAAGACCTTCGCCCAGCTGGGCCTGCCGGAGCCGCTGCTCCGCGCGCTGGCCGACGCGGGCATCAACAGCCCGTTCCCGATCCAGTCCGCGACCATCCCGGACGCACTGGCCGGCCGCGACGTCCTGGGCCGCGCCCAGACCGGCTCCGGCAAGACCCTCGCCTTCGGCCTGGCCATGCTGGCCCGGCTCGCCGACGGCAAGGCCCGCCCGAAGCGCCCCCGCGCGCTGATCCTGGTGCCGACCCGCGAGCTGGCCATGCAGGTGGCCGACTCGCTGACCCCGCTGGCCAAGTCCCTCGGCCTGTGGTGCCGCACCGCCGTCGGCGGCATGGCCTTCGCCCGTCAGGCCGACGCGCTCTCGCGTGGCGTCGACCTGCTGATCGCCACCCCGGGCCGGCTGTCGGACCACGTCCGGCAGGGCACCGCGCACCTCGGCGACTGCAACTTCATCGCGCTCGACGAAGCCGACCAGATGGCGGACATGGGCTTCATGCCGCAGGTCCGCGAGATCATGGACCTCACCCCGCAGGGCGGGCAGCGGCTGCTGTTCTCCGCGACGCTCGACGGTGACGTCAACCGGCTCGTGCGGCAGTACCTGAGCGACCCGGTCACGCACTCGGTCGCGCCGTCGACCGCCAGCGTGACGACCATGGACCACCACGTGCTCCAGGTCTCGCACCAGGACAAGCAGGACGTCATCACGCAGATCGGCGCCCGCGAGGGCCGCACGATCATGTTCGTGCGGACCAAGCACCACGTCGACCGCCTCGCGGAGCGCCTGCGCGAGCAGGGCGTGAACGCGGCGGCGCTGCACGGCGGCAAGACGCAGGGGCAGCGCAACCGCGTCCTTGCGGACTTCAAGGAAGGCCACACCCCGGTGCTGGTCGCCACGGACGTCGCCGCGCGCGGCATCCACGTCGACGACATCTCGCTGGTGCTGCACGTGGACCCCGCGGCCGACCACAAGGACTACCTGCACCGCGCCGGCCGCACGGCCCGCGCCGGGGCGTCCGGGGTCGTCGTCACGGTGGTCACCAACGACCAGCGCCGCATGGTCAAGCGGATGACCGACCGGGCCGGCGTCCGCGCCGAGTCCACGATGGTCCGTCCGGGTGACGAGGCGCTGAGCCGCATCACCGGCGCCCGCGAGCCCAGTGGCGAGCCGGTCATCGAGCGTCGGCGCGAGAGCCCGCGTCGCGGCGGCGGCGGTGGCTTCCGCGGCGACCGCGGCTTCGGCGGCTCGAGCCGCGGTGGTTACCGCGGTGGCAGCAGCAGCCAGGGCGGCGACCGCAGCGGCAGCAGCAGCTACGGCGGCGACCGTGACCGCGGTGGCGACCGTGGCGGTTACCAGGGTTCGCGCGAAGGCGGCCGCCCCGGCGGCTTCGGCGGCCGCGGCCGTCAGCCCCGCTCGGGCAACGGCGGCGGTTACGGCCGCCCGAGCCGTGGCCCGCGTCGCGGCTACGACAGCTGATTTCCCGTTTCGGAAGCCCCGGACCTCGCGGTCCGGGGCTTCCGGCGTTTCCGGGCCCGCTTCCCGGTTGTGCGGGGCCCGGATGCGAGACTGCGGGATGTGACTACGCCGCCGACGCTCCCGCCCGAAGAGGTTTTCGACTGGCTCGACACCGAGGCGGAGAAGCGGGCGAACGCGGGGCTCGTGCGGCAGCTGCGACCGCGTCCCGCGCGGACCGACGAGCTGGACCTGGCCGGCAACGACTACCTCGGGCTGGCCCGCGACAAGCGGGTCGCCGGGGCTTCCGCGGCCGCCGCGTTGCGCTGGGGCGCCGGGTCGACCGGGTCCCGGCTGGTCACGGGTTCGACCGAGCTGCACACCGAGCTGGAAATGGAGCTCGCCCGGTTCTGCGGGACGCAGGCCGCGCTCGTCTTTTCGTCCGGGTTCACCGCGAACCTCGGCGCGGTGACGGCGCTCTCGGGGTCCGAGGCCGCGATCGTCACCGACAAGTACATCCACGCCTCGCTGATCGAAGGCTGCCGGCTGTCGCGGGCGGACATCGCCGCGGTCGCGCACGCGACGCCGTCGGCGATCAAGCACGCGCTGGCGACCCGGCGCAAACCGCGGGCGCTGGTGGTGACCGACTCGGTGTTCTCGGTCGACGGTGACCTCGCCCCGCTGGAGGAGCTGGCCGGGATCTGCCGCTCGCACAGTGCGGCGCTGCTGGTGGACGACGCGCACGGCTTCGGCGTCCTCGGCGAAGGCGGCCGGGGCGCGGTCCACGCGGCCGGGCTCGCGGGCGCACCCGACGTCGTCACGACGTTGACGCTGTCGAAGTCCCTCGGCGCGCAGGGCGGGGCGGTGCTGGGGCCGCGTCGCGTGATCAAGCACCTGATCGACACGGCCCGCAGCTTCATCTTCGACACGGCTTTGGCGCCCGCGAGCGCCGCCGCCGCGCTGGCCGCGTTGCACGCGCTGAAGGAGGAGCCGGGGCTGGCGGAGAAGGTCGTCGAGAACGCGGGCAACCTGGCGATGTCGTTGAAGGCGGCCGGGCTGACGGTGAGCCTGCCGGACGCGGCCGTGATCTCGGTTCAGGCGCCGTCCGCCGAGACGGCCGTCGCGTGGGCGGCGGCGTGTGCGGAGCAGGGCATCCGCGTCGGGTGCTTCCGGCCGCCGTCGGTGCCGGACGGCATTTCGCGGCTGCGGCTGACCGCGCGGGCCGACCTCACGGAGTCCGATGTGGACCGTGCGGTGAAGGTGATCACGGCGACGGCGCCGCCGGGTGCGACCGCCTGATGTGATCAGAGAGGCATCACGTGTGATTGAAGGGGCATCACGCGTGATTGGGCGGGCATCAGGCGGGGCGGCGCATGGTGATGTGCGGGATGCCGTCGTCGTCGACGTACTCCTCGCTTTCCGCGACGAAGCCGTAGCGCGCGTAGAAACCCTGGACGTACGTTTGCGCGTCGAGGACGTACTCACCCGGCACCGTCAGGGCCGCGTCCATCAAACGCGCCGCCAGGCCGGTGCCGCGGGCGGACGCCGCCGTCACGACCCGGCCGATGCGGCGGACGCCACCCGGGTCGGCGAGCACCCTCAGGTAGGACAACACGCCGCCGGCGTCCTCGAACCACAGGTGGCGGGTGTCCGGCAGCAGGTCACGGCCGTCGATCTCAGGGTACGCGGCCTTCTGCTCCACGACGAACACGTCGACGCGCAGGCGGAGGATGTTGTGCAGCTGGGCGGCGGTCAGCCCGGGTCCGGACGCGTCGTGCAGGGTCGGCATACCCCTGCTTACCACGCTCAGAAGATGCGGGGCTTGGCCTGGGCTTGGATGTCGTCCACGTACGCCGAGACGCGCGTGTAGACGCCCGGCTTGCCCGCCTTGCCGCAGCCGTCGCCGAACGACACGATCCCGATCAGCGTGTCCCCCACGACCAGCGGGCCGCCCGAGTCGCCCTGGCAGGCGTCGATGCCGCCGTCCGCGTAACCGGCGCAGACCATGGACCTCGGGTCGTAGACGTCGTAGTCGGTGCGGCACTCGGTGTCCGAGACCACCGGGACCTGGGCGCTGCGCAGGTAGTCGGACCGCGCGCCGCCGTCGGCGACGCGGCCCCAGCCGAGCACGGTCGCCTTCGTGCCTTCGCTGTACAGCCGGGCATCAGCGCTTTCGGGCAGCTTCGCGGGCCGGTAGTCGAGCTGGCCGCGGACCGTCAGCACGGCGATGTCGCCACCCTGCGTCGGTTCGCTGTACCCCTTGCTGATCCAGACCTTCGAGACGCCCAGCACCTGACCCTCGTCGGTGCGCTTGTCCTCCCGGCCGGCCACCACGCGGACGTCCTTGCGGTCCACGGCCTTGGCGCAGTGGGCCGCCGTCGCGACCGCGGTCGAGCTGACGATCACCGCGCCGCAGAACTGGTTTCCGCTCGCGTCGGTCAGGTAGACCGCGTACGGGTGGTCGGAAAGGGACGCCTGGTTGCCGCCGACGATCCGCGGCTGGTTGGCGGACGCCGGGTCCGCCGACGCCGTGCCGACCACGACCGGGACGACCACCGCGGCGGCCGCGAGGAGCGCGCCGCTCACGAGCAGCAGGGATCGGCGGGACTTCACGGACATGGGTCGTTCCCCTCTTCGGCACAACAGAAGACAAACACTCGGCACCCGGACGACTCCGGTGCGTGAAGGAGTGGCGCTGAATACCCTAATCGGAGTGGGCCCGAAACGGTGTCACTGAAACGGGTGGACTCCGCGCTCACCGAGCGCTTCTGTCAAGCTGGCCGGGTGCGACGGACAGCGACGGCGGCAGCGGGGGCGGTCATGGCCCTCACGCTGGCCGCATGCTCGTCGGAGGTCCCTTCGGCACCCCAGCCGGTGGCCGCGACGCCGTTCTCGACCACCGTGTCCAAACCCCCCGCACCAGTGACTTCGACGCCGCCGAAGACGTCCAGCGCCCCGGCCGTCACCTGGCAGGTGGGTGCCCGGCCCCTCCCCGTCGGCCCGGACGGGTTCGGCGAGGTCGAGCCGACACCACCCGAACTGGTGAACCGGGCACTTCCGACAAAAGACCTCCTTCCGCCCCCGGCCGGCGGTAAGTACGCCTCGACGATCAGCGTGGTGCCCGCCGACGTCCTCGCGCGCAGCACCTGGCAGCCCGCCTGCCCGGTCAAGGCAGGCGACCTGCGCTACCTGACGATGTCGTTCTGGGGGTTCGACGGCCGCGCGCACACCGGCGAGATGCTGGTCAACACGAAGAGCGCCGCCGGGATCACCAAGGTGTTCGGGCAGCTCTTCACGGCACACTTCCCGCTGGAAGAGATGCGCGTGACGAGCCCTGCCGAGCTGACCGCGCCACCGACCGGCGACGGCAACTCGACCAGCGCGTTCGTCTGCCGCCCGGCACGCGGGCAGACGTCCTGGTCGGCGCACGCGTACGGGCTCGCGGTGGACGTCAACCCGTTCTGCAACCCCTACACCCAGGGCAAGCTCGTGCTGCCCGAGCTGGCGTCGGCCTACCTCGACCGCTCGAACCGCCGGCCGGGCATGGTCGTGGCCGGTGACGCGACCGTGCGCGCCTTCGCCGCGATCGGCTGGAGCTGGGGTGGCGCGTGGACCAGCCCGACCGACCGCATGCACTTCACCGGCAACGGCCACTGACCACGTAATACGACGTTAAGCACAGCCGGGAACACCCGCCTCGCGGAGACGGTTGGCTAGGGTGAATCGACCGGACCGAACCCCCGCGGAGGATGCAGTGCCCCACTACGACCTGGTGATCGTCGGGACGGGATCGGGGAACTCGATCCTCGGCCCCGGTTTCGCCGGCAAGAAGACGGCCATCGTGGAGAAGGGCACCTTCGGCGGCACCTGCCTGAACGTCGGCTGCATCCCGACGAAGATGTTCGTGTACGCCGCCGACGTCGCGTACACGCCTTCGCACAGCGCGAAGTACGGCGTCGACGAAGAGCTGAAGGGCGTGCGCTGGCGCGACATCCGCGACCGCATCTTCGGGCGCATCGACCCGATCGCGGCGGGTGGCGCGGAGTACCGGCGTAGCCACGAGGACAACAAGAACGTCGACGTCTACGAGGGCACCGGCCGCTTCACCGGGCACAAGGAGCTGCGCGTCAGCTTCCCGGACGGCCGTCCCGACGAGGTGCTGACCGCCGACAAGTTCGTGCTGGCCGCCGGCGGCCGCCCGGTGATCCCGGACATCGCGGGCCTCGGCGACGTCGACTACTACACCTCCGACACGGTCATGCGGCTCGACGAGCTGCCCGAGCGCATCGTGATCCTCGGCGGCGGCTACATCGCGGCCGAGTTCGCCCACGTCTTCGCGTCGTTCGGGGTGCAGGTCACGCTGGTCAACCGCTCCGCGCGGCTGCTGCGCTCGGAGGACGAGGACGTCAGCGCGCGCTTCACCGAGCTGGCTTCGGAACGCTTCGACGTCCGCCTGGAGCGCAAGACCGTGCGGGCCCGCACGACCGACAGCGGTGTCGCGCTGGACCTCGAAGGGCCGCAGGGCGCCGAAACCGTCGAGGCCGACCTGCTGCTGATCGCCACCGGCCGCAAGCCGAACTCCGACCTCCTCGACGTCGCCGCCACCGGCGTGACCACTTTGGACAGTGGGCACGTCGTGGTCGACGACTACCAGGAGACCGCCGTCGAGGGCATCTACGCGCTCGGCGACCTTTCCTCGCCGCACGAGCTGAAGCACGTCGCCAACCACGAATCCCGCGTGGTGCAGCACAACCTGCTGCACCCGGACGAGCGGATCAAGGCCGACCACCGGTTCGTGCCGCACGCGGTGTTCACCCACCCGCAGGTCGCGTCGGTCGGGCTCACCGAGCAGAAGGCGCGCGACCAGGGCGTCTCCTACGTGACCTCGAAGCAGGACTACGCCGGGATCGCGTACGGCTGGGCGATGGAGGACACGACCGGCTTCGCGAAGCTGCTCGCCGACCCGGCGACCGGACAGCTGCTGGGCGCGCACATCATCGGCCCGCAGGCGTCGTCGGTGATCCAGCCGCTGATCCAGGCGATGAGCTTCGGCCAGGACGCGCACTCGATCGCCCGCGGGCAGTACTGGATCCACCCGGCCATGCCGGAGCTGATCGAGAACGCGCTGCTCAACCTGCCCCTGGACTGAGTCACCGCGGGCCGGGCGGGGTGACCGCCCGGCCCGCGGGAGCCCTCAGAGTGTGATCGACCAGGCGTCGAGGGTGCCGGTGTCGCCGGGCCCGTAGTCGGTCACGCGCAGCTGCCACTTGCCGGCCGCCGGGGACGACGCCGTCGCCGGGACGCTGAACGTCCGGGCCCCGCTCCACGGCGTGCAGGTGCTGCCACCGCTGTACTTGAGCGCGTACGCCTTGCCCTTCGGGTCGAGCAGCGTGATGCCGAGGTCTTCGGCGCACGTGTGGCGGATGGTCAGCGAGACGCCGATCGTGGCCGCCGCGCTGCCGGTGAGGGTCGAGCCGATCGGGCTGAACACCTGCTGGTAGTCACGGATCGCGTAGTCCGTGTTGTTGGTCAGCGTGCGGTTGCCGCCGCCGCCCGCCTGGGTGCGCGCGGACACCGCCGCACTCGCCGGAGACGCGTTCCCGGCGGCGTCCTTCGCCTTGATCGTGAAGGTGTACGCCGTGTCCGGGTTCAGTCCGCTGACCGTGGCGCTGGTCCCGGCGACGCTCGTGGCGAGCGCCGAGCCGTTGTAGACGTCGTAACCGGTGACGCCGACGTTGTCCGTCGAAGCGTCCCAGGCGAGCGAGACGCTGTCCGACGTCGTGCCGGTGGAACGCGGGTTGCCCGGCGCGCTCGGAGCCGTCGTGTCCCCGGTGCCGCCGCTGGTCACCAGGGTGAGCTGCCACTTGTTCAGCGCCTCGATCACCGGCTGGAACAGGGACATGTCCCCGTCACCCGGGTTCTGGACGCACTGCGACGGACCGCCGTCGTGCAGGCCGGTGGCCTTGTCGCCGAGCAGCCAGCCGCCGCCGGAGTCGCCGCCGAGGGAGCACGCCGTCGTCCAGGTCAGGTCGTCGATGATCAGGCCGCCGCCGTAGTCCGCGGACTTGTGTGTGTACTTGACCTCACCGCACTGCCAGTGCGAGGTGTTGCCGGAGTGGCAGACGCGGTCGCCGACCATCGCCTCGGCCGCGCCGGTGAGCGTGACCGCCGGCTGGCCCCAGGTGTTCACTGACGCCGAGAGGTTCCAGCCCGCCTCCGTCACCGCAACGACGCCCATGTCGCCTTCGCGGGCGTTGACGCTGTGCGTGCCGCCGACGTTCGACGTGCCGACCTTGTTCTGCTGGCCCGAAGCGCCGTACGCGGCCTGGTCGCGGTCGTTCGTGCAGTGGCCGGCGGTCAGGAAGTGCTTGGCACCACTGGCATCCGTCACCGGGAAGCCGACCGAGCAGTTGCTTTCACTGCCCGGCCACCACGGGTTGCCGGTCTGGATCGTGCCGGACTGCTGCCGCAGCGACGAGTCCGTCTCGGTGATCCGGACACCGATTTCCCGCACGCGGGAAAGGAAGCTCTCGGTGGCGGCGGTCTTCTTCGTCCGGTCGACGGACACGCCGACCTGGTTGCCGCGGACGTCGACACCCCAGCCGTAAACGCCGGGAACACCCGGCCCGACGAGGGTCCGGACCGCCGCGTCGGTGCGATCCAGGTCGGCTTGGCTGCGGGCGACGACCTGAGCCGTGGCACCCGCGGCACGCGCCTGGTCGGCGGCCGCGGCCGAGGTGACGGCGACGGTCAGCTTCCCGGCGGCGGCGTCGAACCACTGCCCGGCCGACTGGGCGCGCACCGCCGAGGGCAGGGCCGCGGCCAGCCGGTGGGCGTCGTCCTGCGCGGTGAGCTGCGCCCGGGCCTGGTCCGCGGTGAGCCCGAACGCCGCCGCGACGCCGTCCACCTCGGCCTGCGGGTGGTCCGGCGGTGGCGCCGCCTCGGCGGGCTGCAGCCCCAGTCCCAGCGCGGCCAGTGCGGCCACGCTCGCGACGGAAACGAATTTGCGCATCGTGTTCTCCTCGGTTCGGGGAGTCGGTGCGCAGACCGTAGAACGCGGGAAACGCCGAATTGAAGATCCGGAAGTCCTTAACAGTTAACTGGCAGGCCAATCCCATTCGAATCCGTACCGGCCGGGACCGAAGCCGAGCGCGACCCCGTGCACCGCAGCGGCTTCCGGGACGACGTCGGTGTATTCACCGGGTTTTCCGTCCTGCTCTGCAAAACGCCGGCACACCGCCGGGACCGCCGTCGGCGAGAAGCGGATTTCGAGCACGTATTCGCGGACCGGGAGCCGGAATTTGCGTTCGTAGTTCGTCGCCAGCGGGTGCGGCGCGCGGTTGACGAGCGTGTGCTCGGTGAGCACCGTTTCGCCGCGGACGAGCGGGCGGCCGAACAGCAGCTCGACGACGAGGAGGCCGTCTTCGGGCTTGTGGACGCTGCGGCCGATGTGGCAGCCGCGCAGCGAACGCAACTCCGGCAGCGGCCGGTCGTGCTCGTCGAGGTGCAGGATCACCACCCACCGGTCCGGGCCGTCGGCCTCGGCCCGCAGCACCTGCCGCGAATGGAACTCCAGCTCTTCGCGCCCGGGCCCGACGGAGACGACGTCGTGCTGGCTCAGCCGGGTCAGCCGCTCGTCCCACCGGGTGTCCACATCGGACACCGCGGCGTCGATGCGCCCGCCGTCCGGCCAGAAGTGGCCGATGTCCGCGACCCCCGTCCGGCGGGGCCGGGCCCGGGGCGGGCCGAGCAGCGCGACGAGCGCACCCGCCGGCACCTCGAGAACGGCTTCGAGCTGACGAAGCCCGCGCACCGAATCGCGCCGTTCGGGGCGGCTGCGGCCGGACTGCCAGTAGCTCAACGTCGCCGTCGTGACCGAGACGCCGCGGGCGTGCAGGTGCTCGCGGAGCCGGTCCAGGCTCAGCCCGCGGGCGCGGATGGCCGCGCGCAGGGCGGCGTCGAACGGGCCCTCGCGCAGCAACGTCCCGAGGTCAGGGGACGGCACGGCCATCCGGTGAGCTTAAGCCGCCTTCGCCGCGGCGAGCAGCGTTAACAGTTAAGACTCCACGAAGCGGTGACGGCCGGCGAGCGCGCCGAACACCATCTGGACCAGCAGCAGGCCGAGCAGCATCACCAGCGGCACGGTCCAGCCGCCCGCGACGTCGTGCAGCAGGCCGAACAGGAACGGCCCCAGCGCGGCGAACAGGTACCCGAAGCCCTGCGCCATGCCGGACAGCCGGGCGGTGTCGGCGCCGGTCCGCGCGCGCAGTGCGATCACGGTCAGGGCGAGCGAGAAAACGCTCATGCCGAGGCCGATCAGGAGGCTCCAGAGCAGCGGCGACCACGCCGGAGCCACCATCAGCCCGACCGTGCCGGCGAAGCCGACCACACCGAGGGCGACGATCCACGCGCTCTGCCCGCGCTGCCGGGCCGCCATCGGCGCGACGAACAGGCTGATCGGCACGGCGATCAGGGAGACCAGGCCGAACAGCAGCCCGGCGTCGTCACGCGACACCCCGGCGTCCATCAGGACCTGCGGGAACCAGCCCATCGCGGCGTAGGCGTAGAAGGCCTGCAGGCCGAAGAAGACCGTGACGATCCAGGCCAGCCGGTTGCCCAGCAGCGACCGGCCGGCGTCGGCCGCATCGGTGTGCCGCGGCGCCCGGCCGGTGCCGCGGGCTGCGAGAATCCACGCGAGGAGCGCGACGACGGCCACCACCGCCCAGCTGCCCAGCGCCGGGCGCCAGCCACCGAAAGCGTCGCCGAGCTGCGGGGTCACCGCCGACCCGAGCGCGCCGCCACCCTGCAGGGCGGCGGTGTAAACGCCGGTCATCAGGCCGATGCGAGCCGGGAAGGAGTCCTTGATGACCACCGGGATGAGCACGTTGATCAGGGCGATCCCGGCGGTGGCGACGAGCGTCCCGCCGAGCACCACGGCCGGGCCGTCGAGCACGCGCAGCACGAGCCCGGCACCGAGCGCGGTCAAGGCGAGCGCGATGGCGGCGCCGATCCCGGCGCGACGGGCGAGCAGCGGCGCGGCCAGCCCGGCACCGGCGAAGCAGAGTGTCGGCAACGTCGTGAGCACGCCGGCCCAGACCCCGGACGTGCCCAGGTCGGCACGCATTTCGGCGAGCATCGGGCCGACGCCGGTGATGGCCGGGCGCAGGTTGAGGGCGGTGAGCACCACCGCGACCGCGAGCAGTGCCCCGGCGGCGACCACACCCGGCGTCCGGAGTTCCACGGCACCGTCCAGTTCGGGTTCGAGGCCGGATTCACGGTGTTCGACGTGCATGACCGCTACTATCGCATACGTAGGATGATTGGATGAAGGGACAACTGCTGTGCCTCTGGCCACCACCCGGCGGGCCGGCCTCGTCGACCAGGTCATCGAGCAGCTCCGCACCGCGGTCACGCGGGGCGAATGGCCCATCGGCGAACGCATCCCGACCGAGGCCGAGCTCGTCGACCAGCTCGGCGTCGGGCGGAACACCGTCCGCGAAGCCGTCCGCGCGCTCGCGCACACGGGAATCCTGGAGGTCCGCCAAGGCGACGGCACGTACGTGCGCGCCACCAGCGAGGTGTCCGGCGCGATCCGCCGGCTCTGCGGCTCCGAGCTGCGCGAAGTCCTCCAGGTCCGGCGCACGCTCGAGGTCGAGGGCGCTCGCCTCGCCGCGTTGTCACGCACCGAGGAAGAGGTCGCCGAGCTCCGGGCCCTCCTCGCCCGCCGCGAGGTCGAGCTGAACGAAGGCCGCTGGGAGGACTTCGCGCGCACTGACGCGGAGTTCCACTACGCGGTCGTCCGCAGCGGCCACAACCAGCTGCTCACCGAGCTCTACCGCGGGCTGACCGAGGTCATCACGGCGAGCGTCGCGGCGACGTCCAGCATCACGCCGGGCGCCGACCACGAGCCCGAGATCGGTCACGAAGGTCTCGCCGACGCCATCGCCGAGCGCAACCCGGACCGCGCGACCGCCGAGGCGTGCGGCTTCCTGGACGAGCTGCTGGACCGCATCGAGCGCACCTGACCGCCCCATACGCCTGACACCGTGCGCTGAGCTGGGGGTTTGCCGTGCCTGGCACCACTCTTGACCCCTAAGGGTGCCAATTCAGGGTTGTCGTGGTGCCATCGCGGTGCCACAGTAGTGCCATGGACCTGACGCCCTACGTGGACGAACTCCGGCGGGAGCTCGCGGTCGCCGCCGAGGCGGCGGGCGAAGAAGCCGTCGCCCTCGCCGAGCGGCTCACCGCGCCGCTCGAGTCGGCGATCCGGCTGACGCTGCTCGACGCGCTGTCGGCCGCGGCCGACGAGATCACCCGCGACCTCGCACCCGGCTCCGTCGAGGTGCGCCTGCGCCGCCGCGAAGCCGAGTTCGCGGTGGCCCTGCCGGCGAAGCCCGAGCCGGAGCCCCAGGAAGCGCCGGCGCCTCCGCCCGAGGACGCGGACGGCGCCGTCGCCCGGATCAATCTGCGGCTGCCCGAGCAGCTCAAGCAGCGCGTCGAAGAAGCAGCGAACCGGGACCAGCTCTCCACCAACGCCTGGCTCGTCCGGGCCGCGAACGCCGCGCTCGGCCCCGGCCGGGGCAACCCCGCCCCACGCCGGTCCGCGTTCGGCGAGAAGTACACCGGCTGGGTTCAGTAACCCCGCCGTCCCCCACGTCTCCGACCTGCAAAAACACCATCCGAGCACCCCAGGAGGGCGCAGCCATGCCTTTTTTCGCCACCCCCGAGCCGATCACGGCCACGATCGACGTCAGCCTCGCGGACGTCCGGATCGTCGCCGGCGAGCGGGCCGAAACCACCGTCGAGGTCGAGCCCGCCGACCCGGCCGACGGTGAGGACGTGAAGGCGGTCGCCAAGACCCGCGTCGAGTTCGCCGACGGCCACCTGCTGGTCAAGGGCCCGAAGTACACCACCAAGCTGTTCGGCAAGGCCGGCGCCCTGCACATCTCGATCGAGCTGCCGGCCGGCTCTCGGGTCAAGACCACCACCGCCATGGGCGACGTCCGGATCGACGGCCGGATCGGCGAAAGCCGCGTCAAGACGTCGGTCGGCAACATCCACCTCGGAGAAGCCGACCGGCTCGAGGTGAGCACCGCGACCGGCGACGTCACCGTCGAGCGGATCACCGGGCACGCCGAGGTCAACACCGGCTCCGGCGAGCTGCGGATCCGCGAGATCGACGGCCCCGCCGTGCTGAAGAACTCCAACGGCGAAACCCGCGTCGGCGAGATCACCGGCGACCTGCGGGTCAGCACCGCGAACGGCGACATCCTCGTCGACCTCGCCCACGCGGGGGTGCACGCCAAGACCGCCGCCGGCGACATCCGGATCGGCGAAGTCATCCGCGACGCCGTTGTCCTCGAGACCGCGGTCGGCGAGATCGAGGTCGGCATCCGCGAGGGCAGCGCCGCGTGGCTCGAGCTCAACTCGCTGACCGGCAGCGTGCACAACACGCTCACGCCGTCCGACGGACCGGGCGGGACCACCGAGACGGTCCAGGTCAAAGCCCACACCTACACCGGCGACGTAGTCATCCGCCGGGCCTGAACTTCCATCCACAGAAGGGGAAATCCGATGCCGGACGCCATCGTGGCCGAGGGGCTCGTCAAGAAGTACGGGAGCGTCACCGCGCTCGACGGGATGACATTGGCGGTGCCCGAGGGCACCGTGCTGGGGGTGCTCGGGCCGAACGGCGCCGGGAAGACCACCACCGTCCAGATCCTCACCACCCTGCAGAAACCGGACGCGGGCCGGGCGACGGTCGCCGGGTTCGACGTCGTCGAGGACGCGCACGAGCTGCGTTCGCACATCGGCGCGTCCGGCCAGTACGCCGCCGTCGACCAGGAGCTGACCGGGGCCGAGAACCTCGAGATGGTCGGGCGGCTCTACCACCTGGGCACCAAGCGGGCCAAGGCCCGCGGCCGGGAGCTGCTGACCCGGTTCGGCCTGGAAGAAGCCGCCGACCGCCCGGTGAAGGGGTACTCCGGCGGCATGCGGCGCCGGCTCGACCTGGCGGGCGCGCTCGTCGCGAACCCGCCGGTGCTGTTCCTCGACGAGCCCACGACCGGGCTCGACCCGCGCGCCCGCACCGATCTCTGGGAGGTCATCACCGAGCTGGTCGCCGGCGGCACGACGCTGCTGCTGACCACGCAGTACCTCGAAGAGGCCGACCGGCTGGCCGACAGCATCGCCGTCGTCGACCACGGCCGGGTCATCGCCCGCGGCACGGCCGACGAGCTGAAGGACCTCGTCGGCGGCGAGCGGATCGAGCTGACCGTCGGCACGCACGCCGACGTCGCCGTCGCGCAGCGGACGCTCGCCCGGCTGGCCAGCGGCGAGCCGCAGGCCGAGGCGTTCCGGCTCACCGTGCCCGTGACCCACGGCGCGAAAGCGCTTACCGAAGCGCTGGCCCTGCTCGCCGCGGAAGGGGTCGAAGTCCGCGACGTCGGTGTCCGCCGCCCCACCCTCGACGACGTTTTCCTCACTCTCACCGGTCACGACGTGACCGAACCCGCGAAGGAGGCCGTGTGATGAACGCGGTGCAGATGGCCGTGACCGACGGCGTGACCGTCGCCAAGCGCAACTCGATCAAGATCTTCCGGTCACTGGACCTGCTCGGGTCCATCGTGTTCATCCCGGTGATGTTCGTGCTGCTCTTCGGCTACGTGTTCGGCAGCGTGATCGACATCCCCGGCATGTCGTACCGCGAGTTCATGCTGCCGGGGATCTTCACCCTCGCGGTGGCGATGGGCAGCATCGTCACCGGCTACGGGCTGACCGACGACCTGCAGAAGGGCCTCATCGACCGCTTCCGCTCGCTGCCGATGTCCCCCGCGGCGGTGCTGATCGGGCGGACCACCGCCGACCTCATCCTCAACGTGGCGAGCCTGCTCATCATGGGCCTGGTCGGCCTGCTGGTCGGCTGGCGCATCCACACCGGCGTCTTCGAGGCGCTGGGCGGGGTGCTCCTGCTGCTGGCCTTCGCCTACGCGCTGTCGTGGGTGATGGGGACGATCGGCCTGGCCGTGCGCAAGCCCGAGGTGTTCAACAACGTCTCGAGCATCGCGATCTTCCCGCTGACGTTCCTGGCCAACACGTTCGTCGACAGCGGCCGGCTGCCGGGACCGCTGCGCGTGATCGCCGACTGGAACCCGATCTCGGCGATCACGCAGGCGGCGCGGGAGCTGTTCGGCAACACGAGCGCGACGATGCCGCCGCACGACGTCTGGCCGATGCAGCACGCGGTGCTGGCGTCGGTGCTGTGGATCGTGGTGCTGCTGGCGGTGTTCGTGCCGCTTTCGGTGCGCTGCTACAAGAAGGCGACCAGCCACTGACGACTCAGGGCAGCGTGAGGATCTCGCTGCCGTCGGCCGTCACCACGAGGGTGTGCTCGAACTGGGCCGTCCACTTCTTGTCCTTCGTGGTGACGGTCCAGTCGTCGGCCCAGATGTCGTAGTCGATGGTGCCCAGGGTGATCATCGGCTCGATCGTGAAGGTCATGCCCTCCTCGATCACCGTGTCGACGGAGGGCTCTTCGTAGTGCAGGACCGTCGGCGGCGTGTGGAACGCCGGGCCGACGCCGTGGCCGGTGAAGTCGCGGACCACGCCGTAGCCGAAGCGCTTGGCGTAGGCCTCGATGACCCGGCCGATGACGTTGAGCTGCCGGCCCGGCCGGACCGCCTTGATCGCCCGCAGCGTCGCCTCACGGGTGCGCTCCACCAGCAGGCGGGCTTCCTCGGAGACGTCGCCGGCCAGGAACGTCGCGTTCGTGTCGCCGTGCACCCCGCCGATGTAGGCGGTGACGTCGATGTTGCAGATGTCGCCGTCCTCGATCGGCGTCGAGTCCGGGATGCCGTGGCAGATGACCTCGTTGAGCGAGGTGCAGCACGACTTCGGGAACCGGCGGTAGCCCAGCGTCGAGGGGTAGGCGTGGTGGTCGAGCAGGAACTCGTGCACCACCTTGTCGATGTCGTCGGTGGTGGCGCCCGGCTTGACGGCCTTGCCGCCCTCCTCCAGCGCCTGCGCCGCGATGCGGCTCGCGACCCGCATCGCCTCGATCACCTCGGGCGTGCGCACGCCGCTGCCGGTGTCCCGCTTCGGCGCCGGCTTGTCCACGTATTCGGGACGGGCGATGGAACTGGGGACGTCACGGCGCGGCGTCTGGACGCCGGGAACCAGCGGGGCACGAACGGACATGCCTCCACCTTACGACGGCCCGCTCAGCCGATCCCCGCCAGGAACCGGTGTGCCGCCTGCACCGCCGGTTTCGACGACCCGGCCTCGGTCAGCAGCACGGCGAACGCCAGGTCACCGCGGTAGCCGACGAACCAGCCGTGCGAGCGGGAGCCGTCCCCGTACTGGGCCGTGCCGGTCTTCCCGGCGACGTCGGGGAGGTCGCGCAGGCCGGTCGCGGTGCCCGAGGTGACGACCTCGCGCATCATCCCGCGCAGCGCTTCGAGCACAGCCTCCGACGGCGCGTCACCGACGTTGTTCGTGGCCGCGGGCATCCCCTTGACGATCGAGGGCGTCGGCACCTTCCCGGCCTGCACGGTCGCGGCGACCAGGGCCATGCCGAACGGGCTGGTCACCACCGTGCCCTGGCCGAAGCCGTTCTCCGCACGCTGGACGGCCGAGTCGCTGGCCGGGACGGCGCCGGTGACCGTGGTCAGACCGGGGACCACGAAGTCCGCACCGAGGCCGAAGGAGCGCGCGGTGTCGGTGAGGGCCGACGCCGGGAGGCCCGCGGCGAGCCGCGCGAAGGTCGTGTTGCACGAGCGCGCGAACGCCGTCTTCAACGGCACCCGGCCGAGGTCGAACCGGCCTTCGTTCGGCACGACGCGGTTCTCGATCGTCGTGGTGCCGGGGCAGTCGACCGGGCTGCCGGCGTCGACGTCACCCCCGGCCATCGCGGCCGCCGCCGTGACGATCTTGAACGTCGAGCCCGGCGGGTAACGCCCGGACAGCGCGAGCGAGCCTTCCTCGTCGGCGGCGGTGTTCTGCGCGACGGCGAGGATGTCCCCGCTCGACGGCTGGATCGCCACCAGCGCGGCCGGGTAGTCCTCGCTGTCGAGGGCCTTCTCGGCGGCGTCCTGGATCCTCGCGCTGAGCGTGCTGGTGACCGCGGGCGCGACCCGCGGCGGCTCGGCGCGCAGCTCGGAGACCTCACCGCCGGTGACGTCCCGGGTGACGATCCGCCAGCCCGCCGCCCCGGCCAGCTCCTGCTCGACCAGCGCGCGGATGGACGGCAACACCTGCTGCCCCGACCCGCGGGTGACCGGCAGCAGCCGCTCCTGGCTGGCGAACCGGACGCCGGGCAGGTCGTAGATCACCGGCTTGACCCGCTGGTAGTCGCCGGCGCGCAGGGTGATCACCGGGTAGGCGTCGCCGGGCTTGGTCTTGTTCATCCCGTCCAGCACCGAGCGCCCGGTGACCGACGGCTCGAACCGGTGCAGCGCCTTCGCGAGCGACCCCGCGACGGCGCTCGCGTCGCCGGCCTTCTGCGGGTCGACGACCACGCCGATCACGGTCTGCGGGCGCATCAGCGGCACGCCGTCGCGGTCGAGCACCGGCGCCGTCTCCGGCAGCTGCGGCAGCAGGCCGAGGGTCTGGCCGACGGCGAGCTGCGGGTGCACGACCGTCGGCTGCCAGTGCACCTGCCAGCCGTTTTCGGCCGCCCGGAGCTGGGCGTCGGCGCGGTAGGTCCAGGTGCGGTCGTGCGGCAGGTGCCAGGTGAGCTGGTAGCCGGCCGTGACGGTGTCACCGGCGGCCGGCTGCTTCACCTCTTCGTCGTCGAAGTCGAGGGACTCCGGGTCGAGCACCGCGCGGACCTGCGACAACACGGTCTTGGCGGCGTCGGGCGAGTCGGTGTTCGCCGCGGCCGCGGTGATGTCCCCGGACGCGACGGCGTCCAGGAAGGCGGAGAGGGCGTCCTCGGGCCCGTCACCCGAGCACCCGGCCGTGGTCGCGGCGGCGAGCAGCAGGACCGCGAGCGCACCGCGGCCTCGACGTGCACTCATGGCGGGATGATGCCTGGTCAGCGCGATGCGGCCGGGCCTGAAACGCCGCCACGGAAGAGTGTTAGAACAGCACCGTCGCGTACTGGCCGACCTGCCGGAACCCGATCTTGCGGTAGGCCGCGAGGGCGGGGGTGTTGAAGGCGTTGACGTAGAGGCTGGCGGTGCGGCCCAGGCCGCGGACCAGCCGGTTCACGACCGCGGCGGTGCCGGCGGTGCCGATCCCGTCACCGCGGCGGTCGGGGTGCACCCAGACGCCCTGGATCTGCCCGACGGTCGCCGACATCGCGCCGATCTCGGCCTTGAACACGACCTCGCCGTGCTCGAAGCGGGCGAACGCGCGCCCGGCGCCGATCAGCTCCGTGACGCGGGCGCGGTAGCTGGCCCCGCCGTCGCCGCTGCGCGGGTCGACACCGACCTCTTCGATGAACATCGCGACGGCCGCGGGCAGGTACCGCTCGAGCTCGTCCGGGCGCACCGCGCGGACGTGCGGATCGGCGGCGACGAGCGGCGTGCCGTCCAGCGCCATCAGCGGCTGGTCGTCCCGGATCTCGCGGGCCGGGCCCCACTCGTCGGCCAGCTCGTCCCACAGCCCGAGCACCTGCTCGGCCGGGCCGACCAGCGAGGAGCAGGTCCGCTGGCGGCGCAGCGCGCGATCGGCGAAGGAACGCAACGCGGGGGCGTTGCCACGAAGCGGGATGAGGTTGGGCCCGGAGAAGCACAGCCCTTGGAGCCGTCCGGCCCGGACCGGACGGCTGTCGGCGGCCCAGAGCTCACCACCGAGCCGCCACGGGTCGAGGCCCGCGGCCTCGACCCGGGCGCTGACCATGCAGCTGCCCACCGGGTCGGCGGCGAGCGCGGCACGGACCGCCGGATAGTCCCGATCATCGAGCAGCCGTGCACCTGCAAGCCGCAACACGGGCTCCAGGGTGCCAGATGAACAGCCGAAACGGAACGCGAGGCCCCGGACACGCTCAGATGAACGGCCGGGGCCGCGCGGCACGGGCAGAATCGGGGTATGCAGCGGTTCACGTACAAGGTCGTCGAGGTCCGGGAGAAGCTCGTCGGGGGCAAGATGTCCGGCGGGAAGCTCGAGAAGCTGCTCAACGACCACGCCGCCGACGGCTGGCAGTTGAAGGCCATCACCTCGGCGGAGGTGAAGGGGCGCGTCGGGCCCGGTGGGGTGGAGGGGTTGCTGGTCACGTTCGAGCGGCCGGTGCAGTAGGCCGCTCAGGGCGCGCCGCGGTAGGTGCCGATCGTCCAGGCGTTGCCCTCCGGGTCGCGCAGGCTGAACGTGTGCGAGCCGTAGTCGGTGTCGGTCAGCGCCATCGTGATCTCGGCGCCCGCCGCCTGCGCCTTCGCGTGGATCTCGTCGACGTGGTCCGACACCACGTACACCGCACCGGTGCCGGGCTTCATCGCGTCGTGAACGCCGTCCGGCGGGCGGACGCTGCCCAGCATCACCGCGCCGCCTTCGGGCCATCGCAGTTCGGCGTGCGCGATCAGGTCGCCTTCGGGCACCACCAGCGCTTCGGTGAAGCCGAGGACGTCGACGAGGAAGCGGACTGCCGCCGGGGCGTCGTCGTAACGCAGGGCGGGCCAGACGTTCGGTGCGGGAGTGGTCATACCGGAGAGTCTTGCCCGGCCCCCACCTGCTCGTCTTGGAGGAACGGGAGCTCCTCGGCGATCCACGTGCCCGGCGTGCACCCGGCCAGCGCGCGCCATTCGTTGGTCAGGTGCGCCTGGTCGTAGAAGCCGCACTCGACGGCCACCGAGGCCAGGTCGAGGTGCCCGCGCCGCAGCAGCCGGCCGGCTCGCTCGAACCGCAGCACCCGCGCCGCCTGCTTCGGGGCCAGACCCAGCTCCGTGCGGAACCGCTCACCGAGGTGACGGCGGCTCCAGCCGACCTCGCCCGCCAGGTCCGCGACGCGCACCTGCCCATCGGCGCCGCGCATCCGCCGCCACGCCTCCCCCAGCTCGGGCGGCGCCGCCACCGGCTCGACGGCCCGGGCCGCCAGGACGTCGTCGAGGAGCGTGAACCGCTCGGCCCATGTCGGCAGCTCCCGCAGCCGATCGGCCAGCGAGCCGAGGCCGAACTCGGCGAGGTCGGCCACCTCGCCGCTCAGCTCCGCCGCGGTGACGCCGAACAGCGTGCGCACGCCCAGCGGGTCGAGCTCCAGCTGCAGCCCCTCCTGCACGCGGTCCTGCCGGATCAGCACCGGGCGGGTGTGCAGCCCGCCGACCAGCGCCTGCAGGCTGCGCCCGGCCATCCGGACCGGCCCGGCCAGGCTGATGACCAACGTCACGTGCCGGGACGGCAGCCCGCGGTGCACGGCCAGGGTCACGTCGTCCTGCGCGTACCCGACATAGCGCGTGACCAGGGGCCGCACCACCGGGTGCGGCTGTCGGACGGCCCAGGCCACGCTCACGAATACCAGCGTAAACGTCACCACCGACGGTTCGGGTTTCTGCTAACACGGAAGGTGCGTCCCCACCGCGGAAGGAACCCCCATGACGATCCAGGAGCAGGCACAGCAGCTGGAGCTGCTCGCCGACCAGGTGCCCACCGGAATCGCGCTCGCCACGAAGAGCGACCTCGAAGACCTGCAGGCACAGGTCATGGGCCTGCTCGGGGAGACGTCGACCGCCACCGCGATCCAGGGCTCGATCCAGCTGGCGTCACAGCAGATCGACGAGGTCGCGGCCGCGCTGGAGAACGTCCGCCTGCAGATCCGCGACGCCGCCCAGCACCACCTACAGGGTTGATTCGTAGTACGAGTGGACCGCCGGCTGGCCCGTGTAGTTGGGGCCGGCCCGGTCGTCCGCGCCGAGGTAGCGGAACGGCGCACCGCGTTAGCCGAACTTGAAGGTGATGAAGGCCGCCGAATTCGGCAAGACGGCCGGGCAGCGGCAGATTCAACGGGCCGCAGCGCACGACGAGCCCGCAGGCGTGGTCCGGCGGCTCGGCAGAGAGCCGTTCGCCCTGCCGCATGCCGGATCCGGCGCCTCTGCGTCCCCAAGCCGAAGCCGCTTCGCAACGCCGGAAACACCGCCACGCACCTCGTCAGGCGATGCGAACAAGGCCGAGAAGGCGGCGAAAGCCTCCTCATCGACCCCACCGGAGCCGGTGAGGAGGCCCTCACGAACGTCCGGAAATCAGCCGGCCGTGACGACCGGCTCACCCTCGCCCAGGGACTCGCCCGCCTCTTCGGCGATGCGCATGGCCTCTTCGATCAGCGTCTCGACGATCGCGTGCTCGGGCACGGTCTTGATGACCTCGCCCTTGACGAAGATCTGGCCCTTGCCGTTGCCCGACGCCACACCCAGGTCGGCCTCGCGGGCCTCGCCCGGGCCGTTGACGACGCAGCCCATGACGGCCACGCGCAGCGGGATCTCCATGCCCTCGAGCCCGGCGGTGACCTGCTCGGCGAGCGTGTAGACGTCGACCTGCGCGCGCCCGCACGACGGGCACGACACGATCTCCAGCTTGCGCTGCTTGAGGTTCAGCGACTGCAGGATCTGGATGCCGACCTTGACCTCTTCGACCGGCGGCGCGGACAGCGAGACGCGGATCGTGTCGCCGATGCCCTGGCGCAGCAGCGCGCCGAACGCCACGGCCGACTTGATGGTGCCCTGGAACGCCGGGCCGGCCTCGGTGACGCCGAGGTGGAGCGGGTAGTTGCACTGCTCGGCCAGCAGCTCGTAGGCGCGCACCATGACCACCGGGTCGTTGTGCTTGACCGAGATCTTGATGTCGTGGAAGTCGTGCTCGGCGAACAGCGACGCCTCCCAGAGCGCCGACTCGGCCAGCGCTTCCGGTGTCGCCTTGCCGTACTTCTCGAGCAGGCGCTTGTCGAGCGAGCCGGCGTTGACGCCGATCCGGATCGGCGTGCCGTGGTCCTTCGCGGCCTGCGCGATCTCCTTGACCTGGTCGTCGAACTTCCGGATGTTGCCCGGGTTGACGCGCACCGCGGCACAGCCGGCTTCGATCGCGGCGAAGACGTACTTCGGCTGGAAGTGGATGTCGGCGATCACCGGGATCTGCGACTTCTTCGCGATCGCGGGCAGCGCCTCGGCGTCGTCGGCGGACGGGCAGGCGACGCGGACGATGTCGCAGCCCGCCGCAGTCAGCTCGGCGATCTGCTGGAGGGTCGCGTTGACGTCGGAGGTGAGCGTCGTCGTCATCGACTGGACGGAGATCGGGAAGTCGCTGCCGACGCCGACCGAGCCCACGTGGAGCTGCCGGGTCTTGCGGCGGTCGGAGAGGACGGGCGGGGGCAGGGCTGGCATACCGAGTGCGACGGTCACGGCCTCCAGCGTACCTACTCCGGGTGGACGCCCTTCTCCAAGTCAACCGTCACGGTGAGCAGCATTACGGCCTGTGCGCCCCGCCACGGAGGGGCCGGAACCCCTCCGTGGCGGACCGCTACTGCAGACGAATCGGGTTGACGATGTCGGCCGTCACCGTGAGTAGGGTCACCGCACCCCCGATGAGCACCAGAACCATCGTGATCCCGGACAGCCTCGTGTAGTCCACGGGGCCGCCGGCCGCCTTGCCGCGCAGCCCGCGGATCCAGTCGCGGATGCGCTCGTACCAGACCACCGCGATGTGCCCGCCGTCGAGCGGGAGCAGCGGCAGCAGGTTGAACACGCCGATGAAGAAGTTCAAGCTGGCAAGGAGGAAGAAGAACAGCACCCAGATGCCGCGCTCGACCGCCTCGCCGCCGATCCGGCTGGCGCCGACCACGCTGACCGGGGTGTTCGGATCGCGCTCACCGCCGAAGATCGCGGTGACCACGGCCGGGATGCGCTCGGGGAACTCGACGAGGCGCTGGGCCGTCTCGGCGAACATCGTGCCGGTGAAGCTGAACGTCGCGCCGATCGCGGCGACCGGGCCGTACTGCGTCGTGAGCGCCGGCTGCTGGGGCGACGCCCCGATCATGCCGACGTCGCGGACGCCCTCGCTGGTCCACCGCTGCACCTTCGGCACGTCGACCACGAGGGCCAGGTTCTGGCCGTCCCGGACCACGTCGAACTCGGTGGGACCGCTGGTGGCCTGCACGGCCGCGAGCATCTCCGTCCAGGACGCGACCGGCTTGCCGCCGACCGAGAGCACCTTGTCGCCGGCCCGCAGGCCGGCCGCCTCGGCCGGGCGCACGGAGCCCGGCGGGCAGGTGGTGTCCTTGGCCTGGGCTTCGGTCGTCGCCGACCGCGCGCAGGACGTCGACGCCAGCACCGGCGAGGTGTCGGCGGGCGCCAGGTTCGGCAGCCCCATCGTCACGGCCATCAGGTAGAGGACGACAAAACCCAGGATGAAGTGGGTGACCGACCCCGCGGACATGACGACGGTGCGCTTCCAGGTCTTGAACCGCCACATCGCGCGCGGCGCCTCGTCCGGGGTGACCTCGTCGAGCGCGGTCATGCCGGCGATGTCGCAGAAGCCGCCGAGCGGGATCCACTTCAGGCCGTATTCGGTCTCCCCGCGGCGCCAGGAGAACACCGTGGGCCCGAAGCCCACGAAGTACCGGCGGACCTTCATGCCGAAGGCCTTCGCGGTGACCATGTGCCCGGCCTCGTGCAAGGCGACGGAGACGCAGATCCCCAGCGCGAAGAGCACGACGCCGATGATGTAGGCGAGCACCCGCTACTTCCCCTCGATGATCGAACCGGCCCGCGCGCGAGCCCAGCGCTCGGCCGCGAGAACGTCCTCGACGTCGCGAGGTTCGCGACGCCATTCGTCGGCGGCTCCCACCACCTCGGAAACAGTGTCCACTATCGACGTGAAGCGGGTGTTCTGCGCCAGGAACGCCGAGACGAGCTCCTCGTTGGCGGCGTTGTACACCGCGGGCAGGCAGCCGCCCTCGGTGCCGCAGTGCCGGGCCAGCTCGACGGCCGGGAAGGCCTCGTTGTCCAGCGGCTCGAAAGTCCAGGTCGCGGCCTTGTCCCAGGCGCAGGCGGCGGCCGCGTCGGGCACCCGGTCGGGCCAGTGCAGCGCGAGCGCGATCGGCAGCCGCATGTCGGGCGGGCTGGCCTGGGCGATCGTCGAGCCGTCGGTGAACGTCACCATCGAGTGCACGATCGACTGCGGGTGCACGGTGACGTCGATCCGCGCCGGCTCGATGTCGAACAGCAGCGCCGCCTCGATCAGCTCCAGGCCCTTGTTGACCAGGGTGGCCGAGTTGATGGTGATCAGCGGGCCCATCGACCAGGTCGGGTGCGCCATCGCCTGCTCGACGGTGACATCGGCCAGTTCGGTGCGCTTGCGGCCGCGGAACGGACCACCGGACGCGGTGAGCACGAGCCGGGCGACCTCGCTCTGTCGCCCGGCACGCAGGGCCTGCGCGATGGCGGAGTGCTCGGAGTCGACCGGCACCAGCTGGCCGGGCTTGGCCGCGGCGAGCACCAGCGGCCCGCCGGCGATCAGCGACTCCTTGTTGGCCAGCGCCAGGGTGGCGCCGGTGGCGAGCGCCCGCAGCGTCGGCTCGAGGCCGCGGGAGCCGGGCAGCGCGTTGAGGACGGTGTCGACCTTCACGGCGTCGATCAGCTCGGTGACCGCGTCCGAGCCGGCGAAGAGCCGCGGGAGCTTGAACTCGCCTTGGTCGTAGCCGCGCTTCTGCGCCTCGGCGTACAGCGCGAGCTGCACGTCTTCGGCCGCCGTGGCCTTGGTCACGGCGACGGCCTCGACACCGTGGGCGAGCGCCTGCGCGGCGAGCGCCGCCGGATCCGCGCCACCGGCGGCGATCCCGGCCACCCGGAACAGGTGCGGGTTGCGCGCCGCGACGTCGAGGGCCTGCACGCCGATGGACCCGGTCGAGCCGAGCACGAGAACGCTTCGCGAGGTAGTCATCGCCGGTCATTGTCGCGCGGGGCGTGTCCGCGGCGCACCCGGAGGTGTGGGATCATCGGGACGTCCGTGGTTCATGGGTCTTGAGGAGTTCATCGTGGCAGGCAAGGCGGTCGAGAAGCGGCCCGAGGTCGACCCCCGCGACGAGCCGTCCGCCGCCTGGGGCTGGCACGGGTCGTTCCCCAAGGCCACCCGGATCGCCGGCTGGGTCAGCGCGATCATCCTGCTGGTGATGATCAAGGGCAACCACGAGAACAACACCGAGAACGTCTGGCTCGTCGGCCTCTCGCTGACCCTGATCCTGCTGCTCGTGCTGGACATCCGTAAGCAGCGCACGGCCTGGCGCAAGTAGTTCGTTTCCGGCTAACGTGCCCGGCATGAAGCTGCGCTGGGGTCTGGCTCTCGTCGGTGTTCTGGGTGCGTTGCTGGTGGCTCCGGCCCCGGCTTCGGCAGCGTCTTCACCGGTGGTCCGGTGCTCCTTCACGCCGACGCCGGACAACCCCGCGGCCCGGCCGGTGGTGCGTCCGCTGCCGTTCGCGCTGACGCGCGGCACCGTGGACGTGACGTTCCGCTTCAACTACGGGCCGGTGACGGTGCGGCTGAACCGCGCGGGCGCGGCGCCGTGCGCGGTGCACAACATGGTTTCGCTGATCCTCCAGCGGTTCTACGACCGGTCCCAGTGCTGGCGGCTGTCGAACTCCGCTCGCCTCGGTGTCCTGCAGTGCGGGGACATCTACGAGGTCGAGAAGGGCGGGCCGGGGTACAAGTTCCCGGACGAGGTGACCGGCGCGGAGACCTATCCGCGCGGGACCGTGGCCATGGGAAACCAGGGGCCGGGAACCAACGGGTCCGAGTTCTTCATCGTGCATTCGTTCGCGAACATCCCGGCCAACTACTCGGTGCTGGGGACCGTGATTCGCGGGATGTCGGCGCTGGATCACATGGTGGCGGACGGGATCATCCCGACCGACCCGAACGGGCCGTTGGACGGGGCGCCGGCGCACCCGGTGAAGATCCAGCGGGCTTCCGTCGGCTGGTAGGTCACCAGAAATCCGCCGGCCGCTCCGCCACCTCCTGAGCGAGTTCGCGGACCGCTTCGCGGTCGTCGTCGACCGCGGCCGCCAGCGCCGCGCGGGACTCCGGTGTGTCGATGTGCAGCGCGTACCGGCGAGAAGGAAAGTCGTGGAGCACGTTCACGTACTGGTCGAAGGAAGACCAGTCCCTGTCGCGAGGACTCCGCTCGCCGCCCACGGGCGGGGACTCGCTACCGGCCCGAAGACGGCCGTCGTCGGGCTGCCGGCCGCCGACCTGCGCTACCGCTGGGCCGAGGTCACCGAGCCCGCTCCGGCCCGGGTCTGACGCTCACCACCGCCAGCGCGTCTTCCACGATCGCGATCAGGGCATCGTCGAGGTAGGGGTCTTCAAGTGCGGCCGTGAGGTAGCGCGCGGCCTCGGGTGACGGGAACGCGGGCACCAGCTCGGCGTACCTCCCGAAGTACGACCAGCCCCGAGTCGCGAGGTACTTCTCCAGCCCGGCGACCAGCCCCGCCGCCACGTCCGAGACGCCCTCTTCGCGCAGTGCGGCGACCTTCTCGGCTGCTTCCGGGATCGTCCTGAGCACGATCTCGTCCAGGCGTGACCACGGGGGTGCGTCCGGCGCCCGCGACGCCTGCGGCCGCGCGACGCCGAAACAGGCGATGACGCGGCTGAAGTCCGGGGTCAGGAACACCTCGAAGAAGTAGCGCTCGCGCGAACGGTCGTCGATCTGGGCATGCGTGAGCGCGACACCCGGGTACGCCCCCAGCGCGCGCAGAGCCGTCTCGAAGCCGACCGAACCCTGCCCGGCCCGGCGGCTGGTGCGTTCGCGGCGGCCGTAACGCGACCGCGCGGCCCAGGCCGCACCTGCGCGGTCCGGAAGATCGGCCGTCGTGCCCGCCAGCAGCGCCTCGCGGGCGAGGGCGGCTGCCTCGGTACCGGCCTCGGCCAGCAGCTCGCCGAGGTGCTCGGCGGTCAGCACCGGGCCGTACCTCGACCGGAAGGCGCGGCGGGCAAGCTGCCGCTCCTCCGGAGGGGGATCGGTGCCCAGGTAGCCGTGGTACTCGAGGGCCGCGAAGACCGCCGTCACGAGCGCGAGGGAGGTGCTCTCGGGATTCTCGGCGATCGTGCGCAGGCCAACGGGTTCCCGCCCGGTCACCTGGATCTGCACGGACGCCGAGCCGAAGCGGAACTCGCTGCCTTCGACGACGACCTCGTCGTCCGCCCCGGTCAGGTCGCGCATCATCGGCGTCGCCAGCCGGGCCACCACCGGCAGCTCCGGTTCCCGGTCGCACCAGGCTTCGTACGTGCGCGCCATTCCGCTCCCCCAGGACGTGAAAAGCCGGGTGCCGCAGAGCGCGGCACCCGGCTTCCGAAACTACCGTCAGCGTTCGCTGACCGGCGACACCAATTCGCTCGGCCCGCCACCGGACTCCCCGGCGACCGCCGCCAGCTCCTCGCCCACCGACTCGCGGTCCTTCGGGCGTGCGTCCTTCGTCAGCAGCGACGCCACCGCGCCGATCAGGCAGACCGCGATCGCGAAGCCGAACGCCACCGCGAGACCCGACTGGAACGGGCCCGAGATCAGGTTCGGGAAGAAACTGCGGCCGGTCAGGAAGGACGCCTGTTCCGGCGGAAGCGACGACAGCTGGCCGCCCAGGAGCTGCTGGATCGGGTTGTACCCGAGGAACGCCGCGAACAGCACCGCCACCGCCGGCAGGCTCGCCACCTGCGTGGCCGCCGCGTCGGGGACGCCGTGGGCCAGCAGGCCCGCCTTCATCGTCGACGGGAGGGTGCTCGACAGGCCCGAGATGATCAGGCTGAAGAAGAAGCCGATCGAGAGCACCATCGCCGCGTTCTGGAACGTCGTCATCATGCCCGCGCCGGAGCCGCGCGAGTCCGCCGGCAGGCTGTTCATCACCTCGGCGCGGTTGGGCGAGGAGAACATGCCCATGCCGATGCCGTTGATCAGCAGGATCGCCGCGAACGCCCAGTAGTTGAAGTTCACCGGCAGGATGATCAGCAGCAGGAACGTCAGCGCGGTGATCGCCAGGCCGCTCGACGCGAGCATGCGGCTGCCGATCCGGTCGGCGAGGATGCCCGACGTCGGCGCGGCCACCAGGAACCCGACCGTCATCGGCAGCATGTAGATGCCCGCCCACAACGGCGTCTGCTCGAACGTGTAGCCGTGCTGCGGCAGCCAGATGCCCTGCAGCCAGATGATCAGGATGAACTGCAGCCCACCGCGGCCGAGCGACGCCGTCAGGTTCGCGACGTTGCCCCACGTGAACGACCGGATCTTGAACAGCGAGAGCCGGAACAGCGGGTTGTCGACCTTGGTTTCGATGATCACGAACGCGACCAGCACCGCAACGCCGCCGATCAGGCACGAGAGCACCATCGGGCTGGCCCAGCCGGTCTGCGACGTGCCGTAGGGCTGGATGCCGTAAGTGATGCCGACCAGCACCGCGATCAGGCCGACGGCGAAGGTGATGTTGCCCCACCAGTCCATCCGCGCGTGCTTGCGGACGCCGGTGTCGTGCAGCTTGAGGTACGCCCAGATCGTGCCGATCACGCCGAAGGGCACCGAGACCAGGAAGATCAGGTTCCAGTCGATCGGCGCCAGCACGCCGCCGACGACCAGGCCGAGGAACGAGCCCGCGATGGCCGCGACGCCGTTCATGCCGAGCGCGAGGCCGCGCTGGTTGGCCGGGAAGGCGTCGGTGAGGATCGCCGAGGAGTTCGCCATCAGGAAAGCGCCGCCGACGCCCTGCACGATCCGCCAGCCGATCAGCCACAACGCGGCTGCGTCACCGTCGAACCAGGTGACGGCCAGCAGCACGGAAGAAACGGTGAAGACGGCGAAGCCGAGGTTGTACATCCTCGCGCGGCCGTACATGTCTCCGAGCCGGCCGAAGCTCACCACCAGCACCGCGGTGACCACGAGGAAGCCCATGATCATCCACAGCAGGTAGCTCGTGTTGGCCGGTTCGAGGGGGTTGATGCCGATGCCCTTGAAGATGTCGGGCAGCGCGATCAGCACGATCGAAGAGTTGATCGTGGCGATCAGCATGCCCAGCGTCGTGTTGGACAGCGCGATCCACTTGTACCGCGGCCCCAGTTCCGCGATCGAATACGTCCGGCGTTTCGCCACTGTGCAACCCTTCTGCTCGCAAAGTCCCTTAGCTAGGCTAAGCAACTTGCTTGCGTATGGCAACCAAGTTCCGGAATCGCCTGGGAGAGCATGATCACACCCGCTTGACTGTCCTTTGTAGAACCTTTACTCAGGACCGCACGGCAGGAGTCGACCCGACGTCAGCGCAGCAACCGGCCCAGCAGTGCAACACCCTCGGCGATCTCGGTCGCCGTCCGGGCCGCGTAGCCCAGCACCAGCCCCGGCCGCCCCGGGCGCTGGCGGTGCCACGACAGCGGCTGCACCTTCACCCCTTCGCCCAGCGCGGCCGCCGCCACCGCGACGTCGTCCACGTCGGTGCCGAACGTGATCGTCAGGTGCAGGCCCGCCGCCGCGCCGTGGACGACCGCGCCCGGCAGCTCCTCGGCCACCGCGCGGATCATCGCGTCGCGGCGACGGCGGTGGCGGGTCCGGACCACCCGCAGCTGCCGCTCCAGCTCGCCGGTCTCCATCAGGCGGGCCAGCACCAGCTGCGCCAGCACCGCGTTGCCGAGATCCGCGAACCGTTTCGCAGCCACCAGATCGTCACGGAACCGGGGCGGCGCGAGCAGCCAGCCGACCCGCAACGCCGGCGCCAGCAGCTTCGAAACGCTTCCCGTGTAACAGACTTCGGGCAGCATCGACCGGACCGCGGGCACCGGCGCGCGGTCGTAGCGGTGCTCGGCGTCGTAGTCGTCCTCGATGACCACGCCGCCGTCGTTCGCCCAGCGCATCAGGTCGCGACGGCGCTCGCCGCCGAGCACCACGCCCGTCGGGAACTGGTGGGCCGGGGTCAGCAGCACCGCCGGGGCGCCGCCGGCGCGCAGGTCGGCGACGCGCAGGCCGTCGTCGTCCACCGGGACCGGCGGGGTGACCAGGCCGCAGTGGTGCAGGTGCTGCCGCGCGCCGAGCGAGCTCGGGTCCTCGACGGCGATCGTGTCGAGACCGTGCTGCCGGAGCACCTCCCCGACCAGCGTCAACGCCTGCGCGACCCCGGCGACCACGATGATCTCGCCCGGGTCGGCGCGGATGCCGCGGCTGCGCGCCAGCCAGTGCGACACCGCCAGCCGCATCGCCGGCGCCCCGCGCGGGTCGCCGTAGCCGAAGTGGGCCGGCTCGAGCTCGTCGAGCACCGCGCGTTCGGCCTTCAGCCACGCCGCGCGGGGGAACGCCGTCAGGTCGGGCACGCCGGGCGTGAGGTCGATCCGGGCCGGGGTCGCGCGGATCTCGTCGAAGACCCCGACGCCCGGCATCGGCGTGATCACCTTCGCGGGAGGCGGAACCGGCGAAGGGTCCGGCGCGACAACGGGCGCGGCGACCACGACGGTGCCTGCCCGGCCGCGGCCCGCGGCGTGGCCGTCGTCGATCAGCCGCTGGTAGGCCTCGGTGACCACACCCCGCGAGACCTGCAGTTCAGCCGCGAGCACCCGGGACGCGGGCAACCGGCCGCCGACCGGGAGCCGGCCGTCGGCGACCGCGGCGCGCAGCTGGCCGGCGAGCCAGTCCGCGAGCCCGCCGGGCGGCGCCTCACGGACGTCGAGCTGGAGGAAGTCCGAACCTATGGACCCCTCCGGGAGCGCGGTTTTGGCCCTGTCCATCAGGCCATTGTCGCAGCACGCTGGACTCATGGACACCACCTACGTGCACGGATACACCGAACCCGAGTCCCGCCGCCTGGGCGACCAGGCCGACACCCTGGCCGAGCTGCTGCACGCCGGCACGGCCTACCCCGCCGGGAGCCGCGTGCTGGAGGTCGGCTGCGGTGTCGGCGCGCAGACCGTCCACCTCGTCGCCCGCAGCCCGGACGTGCACCTGACCGCCGTCGACGTCTCGGCCGAATCCCTGGCGCAGGCCCGAGCGCGCGTCGGCGACCGCGTCGAATGGCTCCGAGCCGACTTGTTCGACCTCGACGGCCGTTACGACCACCTCTTCGTCTGCTTCGTACTGGAACACCTGCCGGAGCCGGAGAAGGCCCTCACCCACCTGAAGACGCTGCTGCGGCCGGGCGGCACCATCACGGTGATCGAGGGTGACCACGGCTCGGCCTTCCACCACCCGCGCAGCGAGCACGCCCAGGCCGCGATCGACTGCCTCATCCGGCTCCAGGCCGACGCCGGCGGTGACGCGCTCATCGGCCGTCGCCTCTACCCGTTGCTCGATGGCGCCGGGTTCGCCGACGTGGTGGTCGAACCGCGAACGGTCTACGTCGACGCGTCCCGGCCCGACCTGGTCACCGGGTTCACCCGCGACACCTTCACCGCGATGGTCGAAGGTGTCGGCGAGACCGCCGTGGCGACCGGGCTCAGCACCGAAGCCGCCTGGGCTCGCGGCGTCGCGGATCTGCACCGCACCACCAAAGGCACCTTCCACTACACGTTCTTCAAGGCCACCGGAGGCACGTCGTGAGCACCTGGCGCCGTTCCCGCCGCCTGGCGGGCAGCACGAACTTCGTCGACCGGGACGTCCAGCGCGTCGAAGGCGACCTCGTCGCCCTCGAGCGGCGCTATCCGGCCACGCGGTCCAAGGCCGCCAAGTGGTCCTGGACCCGGCTCGCCCCGGGCACCCACTCCCCGGCGTAACAAGCCGCGGCCCGCTCCCAGTGCTCACGTGCCGACTCGGGCTCGCCGAGTCCACAGTGGACTTCGCCGAGCCCGCAGTGGGCGCGGCCCTGCTCGGGCCGGCAGCCTGTTTCCTTCGCCACGGCAAGGGCTTCCCGGTGGTACCTGAGCGCGTCCGACGAGACTCCGCGCGCGGAAGCCAGCGAACCGAGGCTGTTGAGCACCCGCGATTCGACACCCCGGTCGCCGCATTCGCGGGCCAGCCCCAGCGCCTCTTCGAGGTGCTGAGCCGCTTCCGCGGGCCGGCCCTGCGCCAGCCGGACGTCGCCCAGGTGCTTCAGCGCGATGCTCCGGTTCATCGGGCTTCCGGTCTCCTGTGCGATTTCCAGCGCGCGCTCCAGGTGGGCCGCAGCCTCGGGGTAGCGGCCCCGCGCGTGGTCGACGTCGCCGAGGATGCCCAGCGCGTACCCCTCGCTGACCCGCACGCCCATGGCGCGGAAGTGTTCCAGGCCTTCGGCCAGCGAACGCGCGGCTTCGTCGTGGCGGCCCAGCGCGGACAACGCGTCGCCCCGGTTGACCAGGGCGTAGCCCTCGCCGGTGCGGTCGGCGAGTTCGCGGGCGAGGGCGAGCGCGTCTTCGTGGTGGGCGATCGCTTCGCCGTATCGGCCGATGCCGCGGTAGGAGCAGCCGAGCACCACCAGGACGAGGCCTTCGCTGGTGCGGTCGCCGGTCTTGCGGGCCAGCGCGAGCGCTTCCGTCGAGTACTCGATCGCTTCGGCGAACCGGCCCAGCGCCCGGCAGACCAGGCCGAGGGTGTTGACCGAGTGGATCTCGGTGCGCCGGTCGCCGGTCTCGCGGGCGAGGACGAGCGCCTCCTCCAGGTACCGCCGCGCCTCGCGTGACCGGCCGACGCGCCAGTGGCCCAGCGCGATCAGGATGAGCGGCTCGGCTTCGGCCACCCGGTCACCGGCGTCGTGGGCCAGCGCCATGGCGTGCGAATGCAGCACCAGCGATTCCTCGTGGTAACCGCCGACGTCGAGGTAGTGCCACAGGATCCCGGACAGCAGCCGCAGGTGGTCCGGCCACCCGTGCCGCGTCGCGTGCGCGGCGACCGCGAGGAGGTTGCGGCGCTCGGCCTCCAGCCAGGCGGGCGCGTCGATCACCTTGACGTCGGGATCCGGCACTTCCGGCCGCAGGTGGCGTTCCTGCGGCAGGACGACGTCCATCGCCTGCGCGGCCGACCGGACGTAGAAGTCGAACAGCCGTTCCTGCGCCTCGTGGCTCTCGCCGGCCGACTCGGCCGCGAGCTCGGCGGCGTAGACGCGCAGCAGGTCGTGCAGCTGGACGCGGTCCTCGCCGATCTCCTGGGCGAGGTGGGCGCGCACCAGGGTGCCGATCAGCCGTTCCGCCTCCGGCAGCGGGACGCGGGCGAGCGCGGCGATCGCGGCCGGGGTCAGGTCGCGGCCCGGGTGCAGGCCGCAGAGCCGGAACACTCGCGCGGCATCGGCCGCCAGGTGCCGGTACGACCACGAGAACACGGCGCGGACCGCGGTCAGCGGGTCACCGCCGCCGTCGAGCAGGTCCAGCCGCTTCCGTTCGTCGGCCAGCTCGGCCGCGAGCGCGGCGAGCCGCTCCCCCGGCCGGCTCAGCGCCAGCTCCGCGACGAGCCGCAACGCGAGCGGCAGCCGGGCCGAGTAGCCGATCAGCGCGGCGGTGGCGCCGGGCTCGTCGTCGACCCGCCGGCCGAGCAGCGTCCGCAGCAGGTCGCGGGCCTCGTCACCGGTGAGCAGGTCGACGAGCACCCGGCGGGCGCCGTGCCGGGCGACCAGCCCCGGCAGCGCGTCCCGGCTGGTCACCAGCACCAGGCACGACGACGAGCCGGGCAGCAGCGGGCGGACCTGCCCGACCGACCCGGCGTTGTCCAGCACCAGCACCATCCGCCGGCCGGCCAGCACGGTGCGGAACTTCGCGGCGCGCTCGTCCGGCTCGGCGGGGATGTCCGCGCCGTCGACCCCGAGGGCGCGCAGGAACCCGGACAGCGCGTCGCCCGGCTCCACCGGCCGGACCGTGCCGTACCCGTGCAGGTCGAGGTAGAGCTGACCGTCCGGGAACTCCGGCCGGGACCGCTGCGCCCAGTGCACGGCGAGCGCGGTCTTGCCGACCCCGCCGGTCCCGGACAGGACGGCGATGCGCGCGCCGGTGTCGTCTTCGTCGCGCTCGAGCAGGGTGTCCAGCTCGGCCAGCTGCGCGGCGCGGCCACGGAAGCCGGGGACGTCCGCGGGCAGCTGCGCCGGGGCCCGGGACGGCCGCCCGGGGACGGCGAAGTCCTGCTGCAGCACCTGGCGCTGGGCCGCGCGCAGCTCGGGGCCGGGTTCGATGCCCAGCTCACCGGCCAGCCGCCGGTGCACCTCGGTGAAGACGTCCAGCGCGGCGGCCTGCCGTCCGGACGCGGCGAGCGCGAGCATCAGCCGGGCGTGCGCCGACTCGTTCAGCGGCTCTTCCGCGGTCAGCACCCGCAGCTGCACGGCCGCGTCTTCGGGCTCGGCGACCCCGGCGTAGGCCAGGACGGCCTGGGCCCGCTTCATCCCCAGCGCCAGCCGGGCCGGGTGCTGGCGGAGCGGTTCGACGTCGGCGAGCGCCGGGCCGCGCCACAGGTCCAGCGCCTCGCGGTAGGCCTTCGGCTCCCGGTCGGCGCGGGCCAGCAGCGCTTCGAACTCGAGGAGGTCCAGCTCGTCCTCACCGGCCGAGAGCCGGTAGCCACCCTTGTCGGTGGTGATCAGGTCGGCGGGCCGCAGCGCCCGCCGCAGCCGCGCGACGTAGGTGTGAAGCAGCTCCAGGCACGACGGCGGCGGCTCGTCCCAGATGACGTCGACGAGGTCCTCGCGCCGCACGGTCCGGTTCGGCTGCAGAGCCAGCATCGCGAGCAGCAGGCGCTGCTTCTCCGCGCCGATCTCGACCGGCGCATCGCCGCACCGCACCACGAGCGGCCCCAGCACGCCGATCCGCACCGGCTCCGGCGGAGCCTCGGCAAGCGCTTCCCGCAACCGCCGTTCGGTCTCCGGCCGGGGCCGCCGGACGCTGCCCAGCTCGGCGTTGCGGACCGCGCGCTGGCTCACGCCGGCGCGCTCGGCCAGCTGCGCCTGGGTGAGTCCGGCGAGCACGCGCCGCTCTCGCAGCCAGCCTGCGAACGACAGGCCTTCCTCCACAGGTGTCCTCTCCCGCGTGCCCCAGCGGAACGTACCCCTCAAGCATCACGATCGTGCCGCTCCACGAGTACCACCGAACGGCGAAGATAACCGTTTCCGCAGGTACCGAGGGTGACGACGGCGTATCGCGCGAGTACAGGCGCTCGTCCACCACGAGTTCCTAAGCTTTTCGCGTCCGGTGGTGGCGAGGGGTTCGGAGCAGCCGTCGCGTGGGGTACGACGGCTGCCCCCGAGCCTTCAGACGTCGAAGCGCGCCAAAAGGGCGCGGACGGCGGCTGGATCCTCGACATGGGCGTTGTGCCCAAGACCGGTGAGGACGACCGCGTCCGGATCGAGCGCGCGCAGCTGCTCGGGACGGCTCATCGGGTCGGTCTCACCCGCCGCCAGCACGACCGGGCACCGCGCCGCGGCGAGCAGCGCCGGCATGTCCGGCGCGCCGACGCCGAACGCGGCCGGGTCCATCGCGAGACGCCAACCTCCCTCGGTCTCGCGAAGCCCGGCCGGGTCCGCGGGGGCGATCCCCAGCAGCCCGGACACCTTCAGGTACGCCTGGTCGGCGTCGGCCTGCGTCTCGAACACCCGAGGCGGCCGCACCGCGAACGACGCCGCGCGGCCCAGGTCGTCCTGGCTCCACTCGACCTTCACCCCGAGCGCCAGCACCCCGGTGACTTCGACGTCGTACTTCCCGGACGCCAGTTCCAGCGCAAGCACCCCACCGAGCGAATGCCCGGCGACGATCAGCGGCCTGCCGTCCGGCAACGCCCGCGCGACGGCGGCGGTGAGCGTCTCGAAGCTGTAGTGCGGGAGCGGCGAGGACCGGCCGTGGCCGGGCAGGTCGGGCACCAGCACGCGCCGCGGCACCAGCTCGGTCAGGTGGGCCCAGACGGCGCCGGTCGCGCCGAGGCCGTGCAGGAAGAGGATGGCCGGTTCGCCCTCGCCGCCGGTGCGCATGTTCAGCGTGTCCATCGGAGCAGACTGCCTGACGTCGCCGAGCCCGGCTAGGGTCGGGCGAGTGGGGATCACCGATCCGGACACCTACGTGCGGGGTGTCCCGTACGACGAGCTGGCGCGGCTGCGGCGCGGGTCGCCGGTGGTGCGGGTGGACGACTTCTGGGCCGTGCTGCGGCACGCCGACGTCCGCGACGTGCTCCGCGACCCCGGCCTGTTCTCCTCGCAGCTCGGCGGGACGCAGATCCGCGACCCGGCGACCGGAGCCGACCTGGCCTACGTGCGCCGGATGATGCTCAACATGGACCCGCCGGAGCACGGCCGGCTGCGCGGGCTGCTCACCCGGGCGTTCACCCCGCGCGCCGTCGCGAAGCTGACCGAGCGGATCGAGACGCAAGCGCGGGACCTCGTCACCGCCGTCGCCGGGCAGGGCGAATGCGACTTCGCGAAGGTCGCCGCCGACCTGCCGCTGCTCACCCTCGCCGCCGTGTTCGGCGTGCCGGAGCAGGACCGGCGGCTGATGTACGACTGGAGCAACCGCGTGATCGGCTACCAGGACGCCGAGTACGCGGTCAGCGCCAGTGTCGACACCGCCGAAGTCACCGACCTCGCCCGGGCCGCGCTCGCCGTCCGCCCCTCCCCCGGCCCCGGTGGCGTGATGCCGGATCCGCGGACCCGTGCGGGCATGCCGGACCTCTACGCGTACGCCAACGCGCTCGGCGAGTACAAGCGCGAGCACCCCGGCGACGACGTGATGAGCAACCTCATGCAGCACGTCGCCGACGACGGCGGGCGCGTCTCGCTCGCCGAGTTCGAGAACCTCTTCTGGCTGTTTTCCTTGGCGGGCAACGAAACCCTCCGCAACGGCCTGCCCGGCGGGATGCTCGCGCTGCTCTCCCACCCGGAGCAGTACCGGCGGCTGCTGGCCGACCGGTCGCTGCTGCCGTCCGCGGTCGAAGAAATGCTGCGCTTTTGGACGCCCGTCATGCACTTTCGCCGCACGGCTACCGCGGACACCCGGCTGTCCGATGTGGACATCCGGGAAGGCGACAAGGTGGTGGTCTGGTTCTCCGCGGCCAACCGCGACCCGGCCGTCTTCGAGGACCCGGACACCTTCGACATCACGCGCACACCGAACGACCACCTGACCTTCGGCCACGGCCCGCACTTCTGCCTCGGCGCCCACCTGGCGCGGGTCCAGCTGCGCGCGATGTTCGGCGCGGTGCTCGACCTGCTGGGCGAAGCCGAACTCGCCGGCGAACCGGTGCGGCTGCGGTCGAACTTCCAGAACGGCCTGAAGTCGCTGCCGATCCGCTGGGCCGTCACCGCCGTCACCGCCGGAAGGTGACGCCGTCCTGGGGCCGCTCGTCCACGGTCAGCGCGAAGACGTCCGGCCGCGCGTAGTGCCCTGAAACGTCGAGGCTGTGGCGTGCGGCCACGATCTCGTCGAGGTCGATCGACGCCGTGATCAGGCCCTCCGCGTCCCGCAACGGGCCCGCGAGCACGTCCCCCAGCGGCCCGACGATCACGCTCCCGCCCCGGAACGGGTCGTCCGCCGAAGTCTCGTACGGGCACGCCGAAATCACGAAACACCGTCCCTCGTCGGCGATGTGGCGCATCGAGGCCTGCCAGACCTCGCGGTCGTCCGCCGTCGGGGCGCACCAGATCTCGACACCCTTCGCGTACATCGCCGCGCGCAGCAGCGGCATGTGGTTCTCCCAGCAGATCGCCGCCCCGGCGAGGCCCGCCGCCGTCGGCACGGCCGGGAGCGTCGAGCCGTCACCACGGCCCCAGACCAGCCGCTCGCGTGCGGTCGGCACCAGCTTCCGGTGCTTCGCGACCAGCCCGAGCCCGGGGTCGAGGAACACCGCCGTGCTGTACAGCGTCGAGCCGTCCCGCTCGATGACACCGACCACCAGGCTCGCCCCGGTCCGCGACGCGAGCCCCGCCAACGCCGTCACCTCGGGTCCGGGCACCGTGACCGACGAGCGGAAGTAGCCGACAAACGGCTCCCGGCGCGGATATCCGCCGAGGACGGCTTCGGGCAGCACGACCAGGGCGGCGCCGGACGCGCGGATCTCGTCCTCGAACGCCAGCACCCGCTCCAGGGGAACACCG
Source organism: Amycolatopsis sp. NPDC051758 (assembly GCF_044453095.1). NCBI lineage: Bacteria > Bacillati > Actinomycetota > Actinomycetes > Pseudonocardiales > Pseudonocardiaceae > Amycolatopsis > Amycolatopsis sp. NPDC051758. The sequence goes on from NZ_JBITCJ010000017.1 coordinate 131,043, forward strand.
GTCCCGATCTGGAGCGCGCCGACCACCGTCATCCGCGGACCGGTTCGCGCCGGGGCCACCACGGCACGACCGCGGACGTCCGCCGCTGGTAGTCCGCGTACTCCGGGTACCGCGACTTGGTGATGCTTTCGGTGAACCGCGTCGAGCCGACGAACAGGAGGGTGAGCAGGACCGCGCCGAGCACCGTCCACTGCAGACCGGCCGCAACGACGCCGAACACCGCGATCATCCACCACTGCGCCTGCTCGAAGAAGAAGTTCGGGTGCCGCGAGTAGCGGAACAGCCCCTCCTGGAGGAACCGCGTCGAGGCCCGGCCCGCGTGCTTCTCGCGGTGGAACACCCACTGCTGCTGGTCCGAGACCGTCTCGCCGACCAGGAACGCGGCGAAGATCACCGCGACGACGACGTCCGCCACGCCGAACGAGCCCTGGTGCTCCAGCGCCGTGTACGCCGGCAGCGTGATCAGCAGCAGGATCGCGTTCTGGTAGAGCGAGATGAAGAAGAAGTTGAACACCTGGAACTGCCACGGCGCCATCCGCTCGCGCAGCACCGCCCACCGGTAGTCCTCCCCGCCGCGGGCGTAACCACCCTTCCGGGCGAAGTTGAACGTCAGCCGGATGCCCCACAGCGTGACCAGCGCGAACATCACGTCCAGCCGCGCGTCGGCGAACCCGGCCGCGCCGGCGAAGATCGCCAGGTAGGCCACCGGGACGATCGACCAGATCCGGTCGACCCAGGAGTACTCCCTGGTCAGCACGGACACCAGCCAGGTGCCGAGCGTCACCCCGGCGAAGACGTACAGGCAGACCCGCAGCGCGTCCATGCGCTCACAATAGGACCTAGGATCGATCACATGAACCTGCCGCTGCGGGACCGGAAGATCGACATCTTCTTCGCGGTGCTGTTCTCGGCCTTCACGGTCACGTCGCTGATCAGCGACCTGCTGCCCACCGTCGGCGTCGACTTCTCGAAGCCGTCGGACAACTTCTTCGTCAACTCGAACTACTGGTACGCCCACGACGCGGACCAGCTGTTCATGCACCCGCCGGACTGGATGCGGATCGTCACCGGGCTCTCGGCGTTCGTCTACATGCCGTTCTACGTCGTGCTCGTGTTCGCGCTGCTGACCGGCCGGAACTGGATCCAGCTGCCGTCGGTGATCTACGCGACGATGATCGTCACGCTCACCGGGGTCGTCGTCTTCGGTGTCGAGTTCTTCGGCGACCCGGCGATGCGCACCGGCAACCCGGCGAAGTTCCTCGCGTTCAACCTGCCCTACGTGCTGGTGCCGCTCCTGCTGCTGGTCCGGATGCGGTCGCCGCTGCCGTTCACCCGCCGTTTCTGACCCGGAGGCGCCGTGCCGCACTCGTTCCTCAGCCACCTCGACTGCTCCCGGACCGGCGAGCGCCTCGACGCCGACGCCGTCCAGGGGCTGTCGCCGGCCGGCGCGCCGCTGCTCGCGCGGTACGACCTCGACGGCGTCCGCGAAGCCGTGACGCCGAAGGACATCGCCGGGCGGGAGCCGACGCTGTGGCGCTACCACGAGGTGCTGCCGGTGCGGTCGGCCGAAAACGTCGTCAGCCTCGGTGAGGGCATGACGCCGTTGCTGCGCCTGCCGCGTTACGGCCGTGAGCTGGGGCTGTCCCGGCTGTGGATGAAGGACGAAGGCCTGGTCCCGACCGGCACGTTCAAGGCCAGGGGCGCCGCGGTCGGCGTCTCACGGGCGGCCGAGCTGGGTGTCCGCGGGATCGCGATGCCGACCAACGGCAACGCGGGCGCGGCGTGGGCGTTGTACGCGGCCCGCGCGGGGATGACGAGCCTGATCGCGATGCCGGACGACGCGCCGCAGATCACCATGCGCGAGTGCGTCGCGGCCGGCGCCGAGCTGTACCGGGTGGACGGTCTGATCGGCGACGCGGGCAAGCTCGTCGCCGAGGCGGTCCGGCGTCGTTCGGACGTGCAGGACGTTTCGACGCTGAAGGAGCCGTACCGCATCGAGGGCAAGAAGACGATGGGGTACGAGATCGCCGAGCAGTTCGGCTGGCGGCTGCCCGACGTCATCCTCTACCCCACCGGCGGCGGGGTCGGGATCATCGGCATCCACAAGGCGCTGCTGGAGATGCGGGAGCTGGGCTGGGTGTCCGGCGACCTGCCGCGGCTGGTGGCGGTGCAGGCCACCGGGTGCGCGCCGATCGTCACGGCGTTCGAGCAGGGCGCCCGCGAGAGCGAGCCGTTCCCGGACGCGCGGACGGTGGCCTTCGGCATCACCGTCCCGAAGGCCCTGGGCGACTTCCTGGTGCTCGACGCGGTCTACGCCACCGGTGGCACCGCGGTGGCCGTCACCGACGAGGAACTGCTTGCGGCGCAACGGGAACTCACCGAACGCGAAGGCACCTTCGTCTGCCCGGAAGGCGGAGCGTGCTTCGCCGCGCTGCGGCACCTTCGCGAGTCAGGCTGGCTCGAAGGCGACGAAGACGTCGTGGTCCTCAACACCGGCGCCGGGATCAAGTACCCGGAGACGGTCCCGCTCGACGTCCCGCTGCTCGCGAAGGACGGCCGGATCCCCTAGCCCCAGGTCAGGAACCGGTAGTGCAGGCCGGTCGACGACTCGTGCCACTCCCCGACGGCGTCCGGCGGGCGGCCGACGTCCGGGGCGAAGGTGTCGCCGTCGAACGACTCCTGGAGTTCGGTGACCACGATCCGGTCCGCGAACGGCAGTGTCGCCCGGTAGACCGCCGCGCCGCCGATCACCCAGCCGTCGCCGGACACCGCGGCGAGCGCCTCGGGCAGGTCGGGGAACGTCTCGACGCCTTGCTGCGGCGTGCGTGACAGCACGAGGTTGCGCCGGTCCGGCAGCGGCCGGAACCGTGGCGGCAGCGACTCCCAGGTGCGGCGGCCCATGAGGACGGTCGCGCCGGCAGTCACCGACCGGAAGTGCTTCAGGTCCTCCGGCAGGTGCCACGGCAGCGTGCCGTCGCGGCCGATGACGCCGTTCGCCGACTGCGCCCAGACGAGCCCGATCACACGGCCACCGGCGCCTTGATGCCCGGGTGCGGGTCGTACCCCTCGATCGCGAAGTGCTCGTAGGTGTAGCCGAACAGGCTGTCCGCCGGCTTCAGGCTCAGCGTCGGGAACGGCCGCGCCTCGCGGGCGAGCTGCGTGCGGACCTGCTCGGTGTGGTTGTCGTAGATGTGGCAGTCACCACCGGTCCAGACGAAGTCGCCGACCCGCAGGCCCACCTGCTCGGCGACCATGTGCGTGAGCAGCGCGTAACTCGCGATGTTGAACGGCACGCCGAGGAACAGGTCCGCGCTGCGCTGGTAGAGCTGGCAGGAAAGCTCGCCGTCGGCGACGTAGAACTGGAAGAACGCGTGGCACGGCGGCAGCGCCATCCGCGGGATGTCGGCGACGTTCCAGGCGGACACGATGATCCGCCGCGAGTCGGGGTTCTCGCGCAGCGTGCGCAGCACCTCGCTGATCTGGTCGATGTGCCCGCCGTCCGGGGTCGGCCACGAACGCCACTGGACGCCGTAGACCGGGCCGAGCTCCCCTTCGGGTGACGCCCACTCGTCCCAGATCGAGACGCCGTTCTCCTGCAGCCAGGTGACGTTCGAGTCGCCGCGCAGGAACCACAGCAGCTCGTAGGCGATCGAGCGGAAGTGGACCTTCTTCGTCGTGACCAGCGGAAAGCCGTCGGCGAGCCGGTAGCGCAGCTGGTGCCCGAAGATCGACCGCGTGCCCGTTCCGGTGCGGTCCTCCTTGCGGGCGCCCGTGTCGAGCACGTGGCGGAGCAGGTCTTCGTACTGCGTGTCCGGCATGCCCGCGAGCCTAAGGCAGGACCGAACGCACCGCTTCGGGCGTCCGCGCGACGACCGTCGTGCCGTCGTCGGCGGTGATGATCGGCCGCTGGATCAGCTTCGGGTACTCGGCCAGCGCGTCGATCCAGCGCGACCGGTCGGCCGGCGTGCGGCCCCACGTCTTGAGGCCCAGCTCCTTGGCGACCGGCTCGGTGGTGCGCGTGATGTCCCACGGCTCGAGGCCGAGGCGCTTCAGCACCGCCTTGAGCTCCGCCGCGGTCGGCGGGTCGTCGAGGTAGCGGCGCACGGTGTACTCCGCGCCGGCTTCGTCCAGCAAGGACACGGCGGACCGGCACTTCGCGCACGCCGGGTTGACCCAGATCTCCACGGACGGCAGCCTACCGTCCTGGTTTTGGAGCACTCGTTCTGTTACGGTCGCGGCATGCCCCGCCCCCGAGTCCACGACCTCGACGCGCTCCTCGACGTCGCCGAGCGGCTGATCGCTTCGTCGGGCGAGGTCACCGTGCGTGGCCTGGCCGCGGCCGCGGGCGTGCCGAACGGGACGATCTACCACGCGTTCGGCTCGCTCAGCGCGGTGCTGGCCCGCACCTGGCTGCGCGCGGCGACGGCGTTCCTCGACCTCCAGACCGCGGCCGTGGACGCCGCTTCCGCCCCGGTGGACGCGGTCGTCGCGGCGGCCGACACACCCGCGGTGTTCGCCTCCCTGCGTCCCGACGGGGCCCGGATGCTGCTGGCGGTCAAGGCGGACCGGCTCTTCGGTCCCGAACTGCCCGACGAACTGGCTGACGCCCTGCACGCACTGGACAAACGCCTGGTCGCACTCCTCGTGCGGCTCGCCCGGCTGCTCTGGGACCGCGGTGACGGCCTGGCCGTCGAGGTCGTCACCACCTGCGTCGTGGACCTGCCGACCGCGTTCTTCCGGCGGGACATCACCGATCCCCTGGTACGGGCGAGGCTCGCCGCCGCCGTGCGGGCCGTGCTGACCGTGCCCCCTCGAGAAAAGGACCGACCGTGACCGTCTCCGTGTTCGACCTGGGCGACGACGAGAACCGCTTCTCGCCCGACTGGCTGCAGCGCGCCCATTCCTTTTTGGACGGTGTGGAAGGACCGCTGGTGACCACCGGCGGCGGCAAGTTCTATTCGAACGGCCTCGACCTCGACTGGCTGATGGCCAACGGGGACAAGGCTTCCGAGTACGTGGCGGACGTGCAGGAGCTGTTCGCGCGCGTGCTGACGCTGCCGGTGCCGACGGTCGCGGCGATCAACGGCCACGCGTTCGGCGCGGGCGCGATGCTCGCGATGGCGCACGACTTCCGCGTGATGCGCTCGGACCGGGGGTACTTCTGCTTTCCGGAGGCGGACATCAACATCCCGTTCACCCCGGGGATGGCGGCGCTGATCCAGGGCAAGCTGACGCCGTCGGCGGCGATCGCGTCGATGACGACCGGACGCCGGTTCGGTGGTGCGGACGCGCTTTCCGTCGGGCTGGTGGACGAGATCGCGGCCGAGGGCGACGTGGTGAAGGTGGCTACGGAACGAGTCCAGGCGCTGGCGGGCAAGGACCGGGGGACGCTGGGCGCGATCAAGGCGACGATGTTCGCCCCCGCCGTCACGGCCCTGCGCACGCCCGCTTAGGCCTCCGGCCCCCGGTTTCCAGCTTACCGGCGGCCACCGACAATCCCGGGCTACGGCTTTGGGCACTCGGCGAGGCGACGGCGCAGGTGCTCGCGCTCCGGCTCGGTGCCGGCCAGGGCGAGGGCCTCCTGGTAGGCGGCCGCGGCGTCGGCGTGCCGGCCCAGGCGGCTGAGGAGGTCACCTCGGGCCGTCGGGAACGGGCTGTACTCGCGCAGCCGGGGCTCCTCCGCCAGGCCGTCGAGCAGAGCCAGGCCCGCCGCCGGGCCGTCGCGCATCGCCACCGCGACCGCCCGGTTCAGCTCCACCACCGGGGACGGCGCCAGTCCGCGCAGCACGTCGTAGAGCCCGACGATCTGCGGCCAGTCGGTGCTCGCCACGTCCGCGGCTTCGTCGTGCAGCGCGGCGATCGCCGCCTGGACGCCGTACAGCCCGGGCGGTCCGCCGGTCAGCGCGACGACCACCAGCGCGGCTCCCTCCTCGATCATCGTGCGGTCCCAGCGGCCGCGGTCCTGGTCGTCGAGCAGCACCAGGTCGCCGTCCGGGCCGGTGCGGGCCGCGCGGCGGGCGTGGATCAGCAGCATCAGCGCGAGCAGGCCCGCGACCTCGCGCTCGCCGGGCAGCAGCCGGCGCAGGATCCGGGCCAGCCGGATCGCCTCCTCCGCCAGGTCGAGGCGCTGCAGGTCCGGCCCCGAACTCGCCGCGTACCCCTCGGTGAAGATCGAGTAGACGACCTGGAGCACCCCCGGCAGCCGCGCGGGCAGCTCGTCGGCGTCCGGCACGCGGAACGGGATCCGCAGTGTGCGGATCCGGTTCTTCGCCCGCACGATCCGCTTCCCCATCGTCGCGCCCGGCACGAGGAACGCACGCGCGACCTCCGGCGTGGTCAGACCGGCGAGGCAGCGCAGCGTCAACGCCGTGCGGTCCTCGGCCGACAGCGCCGGGTGCGCGCAGGTGAAGAACAGCTGGAGCCGCTCGTCCGGCAGGTCGCCGCCGGGCGACGGGGCAGGTGCCGCACGCTCGGCCTCGACCTGCAGCACCGCGAGCCGGGCCGCGTAGGCCTGGTCGCGGCGCAGCCGGTCGACGGCCTTGCGCCGCGCCGTCGTCATCAGCCAGGCGCCCGGCTTCGGCGGCACACCTTCGGCCGGCCAGTGCACCAGCGCGGCTTCGATCGCGTCCGACGTCACCTCCTCGGCCAGGTCGAGGTCGCCGAACCGCCGGACGAGCGCGGCCAGCAGCAGCCCACGCTCCTCCCGGAACACCGCCTCGATCGACGCCGCTGCCCGCGTCACCGCCGTCAGTCCCCGTACGAAGCGAGCGGCCGGACCACGATGTGCCCGCCGTCTCGAGCGCCCGGGCAGCGCGCCGCCCAGTCGAGCGCAACGTCGAAGTCCGGCACGTCGACGACGAAGTAACCGCCGAGCACCTCCCGGGACTCGGCGAACGGCCCGTCGGTGACGATCCGCTCACCGCTCTCGTCGACGCGCACCGCGGCGGCTGTGGTGAAGTCCGCGAGCGAGTTCCCGCCGACGTAGACGCCGGCGTCCTTGAGCGACTTGTCGAACAACATCCAGTCCTCGGGGGTGCTGCAGCCGGTGGGCGCGCCGTCCGCGTCGAGCGAGGCGTTGATCAGCATCAGGTACTTCACGGTGTTCCTCCAGTGGCTCGGTTGCCGTACGCGACGACAACGAACGGCCCATGGCGTCTTGGACACCCTCTCCCGAAAATCTTCCGAGAGCATCCCGATGTCAAGAAACTTTGACATGATGTCCGGTTTGTTTTACTTTGAAGAGGTGACCCACGAAGAAAAGCGCGCTTGGATCCTCGGGATCGCCGCGATAGCGAGCTACGCGGTGTACCTGGCGCTGGTCCTCGGCCGGGCCGGCGGACGTCCGCTGGCCGAAGTCCCCTACGTCGCCGCACTGCTGTGGACGGTCGGCGTGTCCATCGCGGCGACGATCGTGGCGAGCATCCTCGCCGCGGTGATCTCGAGGGACGGCGAAAAGGACCAGCGCGACCGCGAGATCGGCCGGTTCGGCGAGTACGTGGGCCACTCGTTCGTCGTGATCGGCGCCGTCGCCGCGTTGCTGCTGGCGATGGCCGAAGCGCCGCACTTCTGGATCGCCAACGCCGTCTACCTGGCCTTCACGCTCTCCGCGATCCTCGGGTCGATCGCCCGGATCTTCGCCTACCGGCGGGGTTTCCAGCCGTGGTGAAACCGACCCGCGTCACCAACTCGCTCCGCGCCCTCCGGTTCGCACACGGCCAGATGACCCAGGCCGAGCTCGCCACCCGGATCGGCGTCACCCGCCAGACCGTCATCGCGATCGAGCAGGGCCGCTATTCCCCCTCGCTCGAGATGGCGTTCCAGCTCGCGCACGTGTTCGGCGTCCCGCTCGAAGAAGTGTTCCAGTACCCGGAGGAGTCCTCGTGAAAGCCATCGTCCAAGACCGCTACGGCCCGCCCGACGTCCTCGAATTCCGGGACGTCGACAGACCGGCGCCCGGTGCCGGCGAGGTCCTCGTGCGGGTGCACGCGGCCGGCGTCGACCCGGGCGTCTGGCATCTCACCACCGGGCAGCCGTATCTGTTGCGCCTCCTGGGTTTCGGGCTGCGTGCGCCGAAGCAGCCCGTGCCGGGTCTCGACTTCGCGGGCACGGTCGAGCAGATCGGCGCCGGTGTCACGCGGTTCCGCCCGGGTGACGAGGTGTTCGGCAACTGCCGAGGGGCGTTCGCCGAGCACGCCGTCGCCCGGGAAGACTTGCTCGCGGCCAAACCCGCCCGTCTGTCGTTCGAGCAGGCGGCGGCCGTCACGGTCTCCGGTTGCACCGCCCTGCAGGCCTTGCGCGACGCGGGCCGCGTCCAGCCCGGGCAGCGTGTCCTGGTGATCGGCGCGGCGGGCGGTGTCGGATCCTTCGCGGTGCAGCTGGCCAAGAGCTTCGGCGCACACGTGACGGCGATGTGCAGCACCACAAAAACCGACCTCGTCCGCACACTCGGGGCCGACGACGTTGTCGACTACACGCGCGAGGACTTCACGGCGCAGCAATACGACCTGATCCTGGACACCGCGGGCCTGCGCTCGCTGACCCAACTGCGCCGGGCGCTCACCCCGCGCGGCACGCTCGTCATCGTCGGCGGCGAGGGCGGCCGCTGGCTGGGCGGCATCCAGCGGGTGTTCCGCGCGGCCCTGCTGAACCCGTTCGTGAAGCACCGACTGGCCGGGCTGATCTCGAGCGTCCGCGGCACGGACATCGAAGTCCTGCGCGAGAAGGTCGAGGCCGGGCAGCTCACCCCGCCGCTCGACCGCACCTACCCCCTCGCCGACGCCGTCGCCGCGATCGGCCACATCCGCGCGGGGCACGCGGCGGGCAAGGTCGTCCTCACCCTCTGAAGCCGCGGTCCTTCAGCCGCTTGATCCGGTCGATGTGGGCGGGGTGCCCGGCCAGCAGCCGCGACCACAGCCGCCGCTCGTCACCGCCGTTCACCCGGATCCACTCGCGGAACAGCGTGATCAGCTCCGGGCCGTACCCCAGCCGCGCCGCCATCAGGTCGGCCCGGAATTCGCCGAGCCGTTTCGACCAGGCGAGCACCGGGCCGAGCAGCGGTGCCAGCAGCAGCCACGGGTCGAGGAAGGCGAGCGCGGTGAGGATGCCCAGCGTCAGCAGCACGGTGACGAGCACCGCCACCGATCGCCCGAAGGCGGCGAAGGCGCGTCCGATGTGGGGCACGGCCAACGCGAGCAGCCGGACCACGAGGGTCAAGACTCGGGCCGGCAGCTCCAGCCACCAGACGAGCAGCGAAATCCGGGTGTGCCCGGACAGGTGGTGGCCGAGCTCGTGCGCCAGGATCGCCTCCAGGCCGGCCGGCGGGAGGTCGAGCGCGGTCCGCGTCACCGCCACCGTGTGGCCACCCGCGGCGAAGGCGTTCAGCTCGCGCGACCGCTCGACCCACAACCGGTAGCGGCGGCCGTCCACCTCGGCCGCCGTGCAGACGGCCTGCCAGCACGGCGTGAGCCGCTCGAGCTCCCGCGCGGTCGGCGACCGCATGCCGAACAGCAGCGGCAGCAGGAAGTGCTCGAACGCGGGCACGAACGTGATCGCGCCGGCCAGCGCCCAGCCGGCGGGAAGTACCCAGAAGTACTCGGGCCAGGCCAGCTTCCCGATCAGCCAGAGCACGAGCAGGCTGCTGGCGACGACGGGCACGGCCAGCACCACACCCAGCACGGCGGAAAGGTCGGCGCGCTTCCCTTCGGTCACGACCGCCCTCAGCGGAACAGGTCCGCGTGCGCGGCCGCCCACTGGGCGAAGGTGCGCGCCGGCCGTCCCGTCACTTCGGGGACGGCGGGGTGGACCGTCGCTTCGTCGAGCGTGCCCTCGACGTAGAAGTTCCAAAACGCGTCGACGTACTCGACCGGCATGCTCGCCTCCAGCTCAGCACGCGTCTCGTCGTTCGTCAGCCCCACGAACTCCAGGTCCCGGCCGAGCACCTCGGCCAGCACGGCGACCTGCTCCGCGGGCCGCAACGCCGCCGGCCCGGTCAGGTCGTACACGCGTCCTTCGTGCCCGCCGGCGAGCGCGCGAACCGCCACCGCCGCGATGTCGGCCGGGTCGACGCTCGCGGCCGCCACGTCCGGGAACTGCGCGCGCACGGTGTCGCCTTCACGCAGCTGCGGCAGCCAGCGCAGCGCGTTGGACATGAACGCGCGCGGCCGGAGGAACGTCCAAGCCGGCCCGGACGCGCGCACCGCGCGTTCGGCCAGGGTCATGTACCGCGAAACCGCGTTGCCGAGGTCTTCCAGCGCGGCCGAACCACCGGACAGCAGCACGATCCGGCGCACCCCCGCGTCGCGCGCCTTCGCCAGCATGCCCGGCATGTCGTTGTAGCCGGCCATGAGGAAGACGCCGTCGACACCCTTGAGCGCGTCGCCGAGACCGGCGGGATCGTTGAGGTCTCCCACGGCGGCTTCGGCCCCGTCGGGGAGCACGGCGTCCGGCCGGCGCACCAGCGCCCGGACCGGCTCACCCGACGCCGCAAGGACCGAAACCACTTCCGCGCCCACGTTTCCGGTGGCGCCGGTGACCAGGAACATGGCCCCTCCCCAGGTGTCCGGGCGAGGGTAGCGCCGTCCGGCGGCGGGCGGAAGCGCCCGCCGCCGGGGAGCCGGCGCCTAGCCCGGGATCTCGTCGAACTCGACGACCTGGCGCACCTCGACCTCGATCTCGGAGTCGAACAGCTCGACGTAGCTCTTCGCGAACTCGACGGCTTCGGCGCGGTCGGCCGCGTTGATCAGCGCGAACCCGCCGATGACCTCCTTGGCCTCGGCGAACGGGCCGTCGGTGACACGGATGGCCGCGCCGCGGGGCTTCCGGACCAGCGCGCCCTTCTCCGACGGGTGGACACCCTCCGCGGTGATGAGGATGCCCTTCTCCGCCGAGTCCTGGATGAACGCCCCCATCTTCTCGATGAACTCCTGGCTCGGGTTCCAGGCTTCGGGCCGGCTCTCGTCGAGGCGGTGCATCATGAGGAAACGCATGGCTTGCTCCCTGGTCGTTCTCGGCCGGGGTCCGGTGGTCTTCCGGACGCGGTGACCGGCCTTCACCCCCGCGTCGAACGGCCGCTCGTGGCGTTCGACATTTCTCCCCGAAGATTTTTTCCGGAGATTTTCCGGGGGCAGCGTAGCCGGGTCAGCGGACCGCCGGCACCCGCTCGACCTCGGCGAACAGCGCCGCCGCACGCTCCGCCGTCACCGCGGCCCGGCGGCCGGTGCACAGCAGCGCCAGGACGAGGACACCCACGCCGAGCCCGGCGACGAGCCACCAGACCCCGCCGGCCGAACCGGCGCCCGTCCCGGTGATCGTCCCGGCGATCGCGACACCGAGGGTGGTGCCGGTCTGCCGGCCGGTCGAGGCCAGCGAGCCCGCCACCCCGGCCATCGACCCCGGCATCCCGGCGACGGCGGTGTTGGTGATCGGCGGGTTCACCGTCCCGAGGAAAACACCGAACAGCAGGTAGACCGTCAGCACGAGCGGCAACGGCGTGGCCGGGCCGAGGGCCACCGAGGCGACGCCGCCCAGCGCGAGCGTCACCCCGGCGACCACCAGCGGCAGCCGCGGACCGCTCGTACCGACCAGCCGTCCGATCCGCGGGGACAGCATCACGACGGCGACCCCCACGGGCAGCAGGCACAGCCCGGCCGCCCACGCCGACAGGCCGCGGACGTCCTGCAGGTACTGCGTCGTGACGAACAGGAACGCGCCGAATCCGCAGAGCGAGAACAGCGCCATCACGATCGCCCCGCTGAACGAAAGGCTGCGGAACAGCCGCAGTTCGAGCAGCGGGTCGGCGCGGCGGGGCTCGTGGAACAGCAGACCCAGCAGCGCGAGCGCGGCCGCGGCGAGCAGCCCGAGGATCACCGGCGACGTCCAGCCCAGCCACCGCGCCTCGATGATCGCTTCCACCACACAGCCGAGGACGACGACCACGAGCACCTGCCCGATCGGGTCGAACCGGCGCGCCCGGGCCGCGCGGGACTCGGGCACGAAGAGCGCGGTCGCGACCAGCGCGACGGCGACGATCGGCACGTTGACCCAGAACACCGCGCGCCAGCCGAAGCCGTCGACGAGCAGGCCGCCGAGGATCGGCCCGAGGGCCAGCGCCAGCCCGGACATCGAGCCGAACACGCCGATGGCGCGGGCGCGTTCGGCGGGCGCGGGGAAGGTGGTGGCGACGATCGCCATCGCGACCGGGTTGAGCATGGTGCCGCCGGCGGCCTGCACCGCGCGGGCCGCGATCAGCCAGCCGATGTCCGGGGCCAGGCTGCACAGCAGCGATCCGATGCCGAAGACGGCGAGGCCGCACTGGAACACGCGTTTGCGGCCGAACCGGTCGGCGGTGGACCCGGCGAGCACCAGGAACGCGGCCAGGACCAGCGTGTAGGCGTCGACCGTCCACTGCAGACCGGACACCGAAGCGCCGAGGTCACGGCGGATCGACGGGAGGGCGACGGTGACGATGGAAATGTCCATCACCACCACGACGATGCTGGCGCAGCAGGTCGCCAGCACGAGCGAGGGGCGAACTTTCATACCGGCGACGCTAGGATTTAGAGCGTGCTCGAAGTCAACCCGATCCCGGCCGAAGGACTGACCATCGCGGACGCGGCCCTGCGCACCGGGGTCAGCGCACACACCCTGCGGTACTACGAACGCGCGGGCCTGGTGGTCACGCACGTCGACCGCACCAGCGGCGGCCGGCGGCGCTACCGGAAGCTGGACCTGGAGTGGATCCGGGTCTGCACCAAGCTGCGCGCCACCGGCATGCCGATCAAGACGATCCGCCGCTACGCCGAGCTGGTCGCCGCCGGCCGCGGCAACGAGCCCGAACGGCTGGCGCTGCTGGAGGAGCACCGGGGTGAGGTGCTGGCCCGGCTGGCCGAGCTGCAGGAGAACCTGCAGCTGATCGACCACAAGATCGGCGTCTACCGGGGCCGCTTGGAAGCGGGCGAGGCCGACGGTCTGTGGGCACCCGGCGAACCGGTGTCCCGGCGCTGATCACCCGGGGTCGACGGCGAAACTGTCCGTGCCCAGCACCGTGAGCAGGGCGAGCTTCTCATGGCTTTCCGTGCCCGGGGTCGCGGTGAAGACGAGCAGCGACTGCCCCTGGTCCGGCTCGAGCAGCAGCTGGCAGTAGAGGTCCAGCCGGCCGACCTGGGGATGGACGAACCCTTTGGTTTCGCTGAACCGCAGGCCCACCTCGTGGCGCTCCCACAGCCCCGCGAACTCCTCGCTGGTGCGCAGCAGGACGTCGACCAGGGCTGCCGCTTCCGAGCCGGAGCCGTCCCGGGTGACCGCCCCGCGCAGCAACGCGACGTTGGTCCGGCTGTTCTTCTCGTGCTCGTCGGGCGCGTACCGCGCACGGGCCGCGGGATCGGTGAACCAGCGATACGCCGCGCTGCGGGCGTTGCCGGTGTGCCGGGTCTCGTCGCCGAGCAGCGCCACCGCGGACGGCGTCTGCAGCAACGTCTCGCCCAGCGCACCCATGACCTGCGCGGTGGTGCCGGTCAAGCCGTCCATGACCCGCATCAGCCCCGGGCTCACGTGCCGCGACCGCAGATCACGCCGGGCGGCGCGGTAACCGGCGAGCAGGAACAGGTGATCACGCTCGTCCGGGGTCAGCCGCAGGCCGCGGGCGATGGCCGCGAGCATGGACTCCGACGGCTGCGGCCCGTTGCCGCGTTCCAGCCGGGCGAAGTAGTCGGCGGACATCGTGCACAGCTCCGCCACCTCCTCACGACGCAGCCCCGGCGCGCGCCGCCGTTGCCCCCGCCGCAACCCGACGTCCTCCGGCTGCAGCGCCGCCCGCCGGGTGCTCAGGAACGCACCCAAGGACGCCCGGTCGAAAGTGTCGCTCATGGTCCTCATCGTTGGCCGTCGCGCGGGGTTTAGCCACTGACTGCCGGTCAGTGGCTGAGCGTGTCCTTCTTCCGCTTGCTGTGCCTGCCTTTACTGGGGAAGCGATCGAACGACAAGCCAGGGAGCAGCGATGACCAAGTGGACAACGGAAAACCTGCCGGAGCTCGCCGGCCGGACGGTGGTGATCACCGGCGCGGGCCGCGGTCTGGGGTTGATCACGGCGCGGGAGCTCGCCCGGGCCGGCGCCCGGGTGGTGCTGGGGGTGCGGGACGTCGGCAAGGCCCGCACCGCGGTCGCCGAGCTGCCCGGCGCCTTCGAGGTCCGGCCGCTCGACGTCGCGGACCTGGCTTCGGTGCGGGCGTTCGCGGACTCCTGGTCCGGCGACCTCGACGTCCTGATCAACAACGCCGGCGTGATGGACATCCCCGCGGAGCGGACCGGTGACGGGCTCGACCGGCAGACCACCACCAACTACACCGGTCCGTTCCTGCTGACGAACCTGCTGCTCGACCACGTCACCGACCGGGTGGTGCACGTGACCAGCCAGCTGCACACCCAGGGCAAGATCGACCTGGCCGACCTCGATTGGCGCACGCGTAGGTACCGCGGGATGGCCGCCTACCAGGCGTCGAAGCTCGCCGTGGTGCTGTTCTCCCTGGAGCTGCAGCGACGGCTGACCGCGCGCGGCAGCCGGGTCCGTTCGGTGCTGGCCAGTCCGGGGATCGCCCGAACCGGCCTGGCCGCCCATTCGCGGTCGAACGTCGTCAACCGGTTCAAGTTCCTGACCAACGCCCCGGAGCAGGGTGCGCTGTCGGTGCTCTACGCCGCCACCGAAGACGTGCCCGGCAATGCCTACGTCGGCCCGGACGGTCCGGGCGGTCTGCGGGGCTATCCGGCCATTCGCCGGCAGGGCAAGGCGGGTCTCGACGAGGCATTGGCCGGCCGTCTATGGGACAGGACCGCCGACCTCGTCGGGGCGGTGGGGCAGCCGGAGTTCGGTTGCCCTCAGCCAGGCTGAAAGAACGCGAGCAACCGCTGGGCCGCATCCGGCGAGTTCAGCAGTTCCTGCATACCCGCGGACATCCGGGCGGCGGCGCCGGTGCGTTCGAACATCTCGCGTTCGTACTCTTCGACGGCGGCGCGGTGGTCGTCCGGGTGCGCGGCCAGCGCGAGGCCGAGCAGCGCGCCGTCGAGCAGGGCCATGTTGGCGCCCTCCCCCACCGGGGGCATCAGGTGCGCGGCATCGCCGAGCAGCGTGACGCCGGGCGTCGACGGCCAGGTCAGGCCGATCGGGAGCGTGGTGATCGACCGCGGCTCGACCGTGTCGTCACAAGCCTCGATCAGCGCGTGGAACCGCTTGTCCCAGCCGGGAAGCAGGTCGATCAGCCGCGCCCGGGCGGCCGCCGGGTCGTCGAACGGGATCCCGCTGGTGGCGAACCAGTCCTCGGCGGTGTTGTAGAAGTTGACGCCGATGCGGACGCGGCCGTCGCCGTTGCGCTGCGCCGCCAGGGACAGCCCGTCGCCGAACACCCAGTAGTTGCCGCGCCCGACCATCGCCGCGAGGTCGGGGTGGGTGCGGTCGATGTCGGGAATGCCGAGCTCGACGACGTTCTGGCCGAGGTGCGCCGGGCGGGCGTCGGTGAGCAACGCGCGGACCCGGGAGTTCGCGCCGTCCGCGCCGACCAGCAGGTCATACGTCGCCGTGCTGCCGTCGGCGAAGCGCAGCAGGCCGTTGCCGGCGGATTCGAACGCGTGCCCCCAGCGCACCGCGCCTTCGGGCAGGGAATCCAGCAGCAGGTTGCGCAGGTCGACCCGGTCGACCTCGGGACGGAGGGAGGGGGCGTCGTCCGGGGTGTCCTCCTGGAGGAGCAGGGTGCCGTCCGGCTCGAGGAGCCGCAGGTCCTGGCCTTCGGGCCGGGCGATCCGGTGGAACTCGTCGATCAGGCCGGCTTCGCGCAGCGCCCGCTGCCCGGAGTGGATGTCGAGCATGCCGCCCTGGCCGCGCGCGTCGCGGGACGATTCCCGCTCGTAGACGACGGCGTCGATCCCCTGGACGTGCAGCACCCGGGCGAGAGCCAGGCCGCCGAGGCCCGCTCCGACGATCGTGATGGTCATCCTGGCCACTCCTTCGATACACCGTACTTGTCGATACAGTGTATCGACTGATGCGTTGTATTGTCACCGGCATGTTGTTGTGGGAAAGGCCGGAGCCGCCGAACCGTCCGGTGCCGGTGCCGCTGAGCCGGGAGCTGATCGTGCGGGCGGCGATCCGGCTGGCCGACGCGGACGGCCTGGACGCGGTGTCGCTGCGCAAGGTCGCCGCCGCGCTGGACGTCGGCCCGATGCGGCTGTACGGCTACATCGACAGCAAGGAAGAGCTGCTCGACCTGATGGTCGACGCGGTCTACGTCGAGATCCGGCCGGCCGGCGACGGCTGGCGGGAGGTGCTGCGGTCCCACGCCGAAGCCACCCGGCACGCCGTACACGAGCACGAATGGCTCGCCGATCTCCTGGGCGGCCGGCCACAGCTCGGGCCGCACGCGCTGGCCAACGGGGAGACGGTGGTGGCCGCACTGGCCGGCGTCGAGCTGGACGCCGTCATGCCGATGGCCGCCGCGGTCAACGCGTACGTGATCGGCGCGGTGCGCCGGGAGATCGCCGAGCGCCGGGCCGAACGCGCCTCCGGGCTGGACATGAAGCGTCACCAGTCCGCGCTCGGGCCCTACCTGAACCGGGTCTTCGCCACCGGCCGCTTCCCGGCACTGGAGACAGTGGTGCGCGACGCCGCCCACCTGGACGCCGACGAGACGTTCCGGATCGGCCTCGACTGCCTGCTCGACGGCATCGAGGCCCGCATCTCAAGGTGACGAGGTCAGCGGGCGAGCCAAGGAGCCAGCAACGCCTCGAGATCGGCGTCGGACAACGCCCGCGGCCCGCTGTCGAACTCGTGCCACCGCGACGCGTCACACGCCGCCGTGTACTCGACTTCGAACGCCCGCATCAGGACGTACATGAACGTCACCGAGCTGAACCGCTCACCCAGCAACGTCCGCGCTTCACGGGCGACGTCCGTCGCGCCGACGAAGTCCGTGAGCTTCAACGATTCCGCAGCCGGGTCCAGCAGGCTGGGGGCATACATCACGACGATTTCTCCATCACTGAAACGAAAACTCAGCCTTCGGCGGCGAGCTGCCCGCACGCCGCAGCGATCTCCTGGCCCCGGGTGTCCCGAACAGTACAGGCCACCCCACCCGCGTTGACCAGCCGCACGAACTCCCGCTCGACCGGCTTCGGACTGGCGTCCCACTTGCTGCCCGGCGTCGGGTTCAACGGGATCACGTTGACGTGCACCAACTGTCCCAAGTGCTTCCGCAGCCGCTTCGCCAGCAGCTCCGCCCGCCACGGCTGGTCATTGATGTCCCGGATCAACGCGTACTCGATGGACACCCGCCGACCCGAAGTGTCGGCGTAGTACCGAGCAGCGGAGAGCACCTCGTCCACCGACCAGCGCTCGTTCACCGGCACCAGCGTGTCCCGCAGCTCGTCATCCGGCGTGTGCAGCGAAACGGCCAGCCGCACCTGCATCTTCTCGTCGGCGAGCTTCCGGATCGCCGGCGCGAGCCCCACCGTCGACACGGTGACCGACCGCTGCCCGATCCCCAGCCCGTCCGGCGAAGGATCGGTGATCCGGCGGACCGCGGCCACCACACGCTTGTAGTTGGCCAGAGGTTCACCCATCCCCACCCTTTTACAACATCCGGTCTGCCCGCATTTTTTGCAGTTCAAGCGCACCGAAGCTATTGATGTGTCGTGCGCCACATGACCGCTCGAGCCAGCCGCCTACCCACCCCGCGCAGGCCCACACCGGCCCTCCCGGCGACGTACGCGACTTTGACCGGCACGCACGCCATCCTCGATGGAGCACGTCCAGGGCATGCCCAGATGCTGACCATTGCACGAGAACTACGGACGCATCGTTGCCGTGGAGAGGACGAACTTCCACTCGGCCATCATGTGGCGCGTTCATTCTTCCCCGGCGCGCACAGCGTCAGCCGCGCCAGGAGTCCCGGCGGCCACCTCCTCGTCAAGGTCGTCGAACCGTCCGTGGGCGACCAGTAGCCCGATTAGCGCGCCAGCCGCGCTGGCGTGGCCAGCGTCCACCAGCAGGCGCAGTTCGGCTACGACCTCGTCGGTCGTGCCGCGTGCGGCGAGCAGCCGGGACAATAGCCTGATGTGTTCCCCGATTCCGAGCCAGCCACTTTCCGTGACACAAGGGCGCAACAGAGTCACAGCGCCGTCGATATCCCCCTGACCAACCAGCCATTCAGCCGACCGAAGCAAGGCCGCTTTGTCTCCACTTCGGGCGCGGCGGTCGAGGTCGTCGATACGATTTCGATCGGCCAGCAGTTGGGCGAGTCGGTCGCAGGCGTGGCGGTCTCCGAGACTGGCGTATCGTTCAAGTTCTTCGATGCAATGGTGGTCGGCCAGCAGCTTCACTAACCGGTCAAGCGCCTGATCGTCACCGCCGTCCGCGTAGGGACGCAATGCGGCCACCGCCTCGTCAGCCTTTCCCTGTTTGCTCAGAAGATCAGACAGGCGATACGCAGAAAACCGGTCACCACGATCAGCACGCTCGGTCAGTTCAGGCAGCCGCCCCTGAGAGGCATAAAAACTGGCCAGTTGGTACGCAGCAATCGTGTCACCACGGTCGGCGGCGACCGTCAGCTCGGCTACGGGAATCTCCCTTGGCGGTACCGATACGTCATACTCGCTCTCGGTTTCGATGAAGAGTTCGTAGAGCGACCTCGCGGTCTTACGGACAGTCTGATCGTCGACCCCGGCGAGTTGGCCGAATTCGTCGATCCGATTACGGACACTGAGAAATATGCCCATCTGAACGAGTGCCAGCATGTCGCCTTGCTCCGTAATCGGGCGGAGCACCACCATCGCTTCGTCGAATCTTTCACGATCGACCAGATAACGAACGAAGTCGTAGTAGGCCTGCTTGTCACCGACCGCAATGCCCTTTTGATAGAAAGCTTCTGCGTCTGCTTCACGACCGCGCCGGACAGCGCTGTCCGCAAACCTCTTCACATCGTCCGGATGATGGTGGTCGATCTGGGCTTTCCACACGCGGTCGGGCAAGTGAACACCACGGCGTTCACGGCGAGCATGCTGATGAAGGTAGTCCGCGACAACGTAGCCCGCGATCTTCCCCATGCCAGCGGGTGAAGCCAGCAGCGCAGAAGCGGCCCCGTGCAACGGGGTCGTAGCGTAATCCAGTGCCTGGTCCAGCCAAT
Organism: Amycolatopsis sp. NPDC051758; assembly: GCF_044453095.1. Lineage (NCBI taxonomy): Bacteria > Bacillati > Actinomycetota > Actinomycetes > Pseudonocardiales > Pseudonocardiaceae > Amycolatopsis > Amycolatopsis sp. NPDC051758. The sequence continues at coordinate 150,206 of NZ_JBITCJ010000017.1, forward strand.
CCTCAGGCGCCGTCGCCTGCTGGCTCGGAGTGAGATACGCCGGAGTCGCGTCGGCCAGGTACTGGCGGCTCAGCGAAGCTTGCCCTCCCACCCGGCGCGCATCAAGGGCCGCGGTGATGACGGCCTGGCCGTAACACTGGGCAGCGGGCGCCTGTTCCCACCACCGAACCAGCTCCGGCCCGGCTGCGAGCACCTGGGTGATACCGGCATCGGAACTGTCTAACGCCACCCCCAGCCGCCGGTCGACGGACGCGAGAGCGGCGGTCCGGCGACGTTCAGCAGGACTGAAATCCGCGGGAACATCGATGATATGGGCCAGCCGGAGCAGTTCACGGTCGTTCGCATAGCGATCTGGCTCGCGACTTTTCTTCTTCGCGATTTGCGGCTCGTAGTAGTCAGGCCACAGCGTCGCCACGACGACCACGCCAGCCCCGATTAGGTCGCGCACTGCGCTGGCGGCCTTCTGATCGAAGTAGCGCTGCAACTCGTCGAGCCACAGCACCGTTCGCGGGACCGGCTCCGCCGACATGCCCTCGATCGCCGCCGGGCCGGACGGATGAACCAGCCACCATTCCGGCAGCACTGCCGTCACGGCCTCGTAGAGAGCTCGAGTCTTGCCCACCGACGATCGGCCGGTCAGCAGGACGAATCCACCGCGGCTGGCTGCGACCGCGAGCTGGGATCGCAGATCCGCGTCGAGATCCCGTGGCACGTAAGCGGGCAGGTCGCCCTCGGCGTCGGCGACCCGGATCGCGGCGTGCACTCCGAGGAGTCGGGCTCGCGCAGTCCGCACCCGCACGGCGCCGGGCGGTCGCGGCTGATATGTCGTCGTGACCCGTTCCCAAGCGGCCAGCCATGGCCGCCGCTGCTCCTCGGTGGCAAGCCCGCAGACCGTCAGGAATAGGTCCACGGTGTTCCGCGACGGAGTCGACCGGCCCTGAAGCAAGTCGCATAGCGTGCTCGACGGCAAGACCTGTTCGCGCCCATCAACGCGCCGCAAGGATCGCGCGGCTTTGTCGAGCGCGGCGTAGGTCGTGGCACCGCGCAGCCTGCTCAGCCCCGCAGCAAGCTGCTTCAAGGTGGTGATCTCACCCGGATCCGGGGGTTCTCCGGCATGGTCGTGCATCACAACACTCCCGACTCCGTCCGGCGGCAGCCGCCGGACCCTGCCGGACCACCGTAGAGGATCGGTCGGCACACTCGGATTGTCACCGCTTCGCGGCTCCGTCCACAGGCCAAGCCAGCCGGGCTTGTCCGGCGCTGTCGCCGGACATCCCTGCCGTCTGCTGCACTCGGCGTGTCCCCAGGAGACCGGCCAACTCCTCTCCGTCTCAGAACCTCACTGGAGTAAGCGGATGCCGAAGCACTGCATATCGCCCACTTGGCGTAAGCGGATAGTCCTTGCTCTGGTCACCGGAATCTCGTCAGGCATCGCCCGGCGTTGACCAGCTGGGCGCTTGACCACCACGCGCTAGTCTGGACCGCGCTGACGGAGCTTGTCCGCTGACCTGCTGAGCGGGTCAGCGGACGAGCCAGGGAGCAAGCAGCTTCTCCAGGTCAGCATCCGACAGCGCGCGGCCCACAGCGGAACTCGTGCCAACGCGCCGCGTCCCGCGCGTCGGTGTACTCCACCTCGAACGCCCGCATCAGCACATACATGAACGTCACCGAGCTGAACCGCTCACCCAACAGAGTCCGAGCCTCACGAGCCACCTCGGTCGCACCGCGAGCGCACACGTCCGTGAGCCGAAGCTCGTCCGCAGCCGGATCGAGCAGGCTGGGGGCATACATCACGACAAACTCTCCATCATCGAAACGAACAAATCAGCCTTCGGCGGCTAGCTGACCACAGGCCGCGGCGATGTCCTGACCTCGGGTGTCCCGGACGGTGCAGGCGACACCGCCGGCGTTCACCAGGCGCACGAACTCCCGCTCGACCGGCTTCGGCGATGCGTCCCACTTGCTGCCCGGCGTCGGGTTCAGCGGAATGACGTTGACGTGGACCAGCTGACCCAGGTGCTTGCGCAGCCGCTTCGCGAGCAGATCAGCTCGCCATGGCTGGTCGTTGATGTCCCGAATGAGCGCGTACTCGATCGAGACTCGGCGTCCGGAGGTGTCCGCGTAGTACCGCGCGGCCGAGAGCACCTCATCGATCGACCAGCGGTTGTTCACCGGCACCAGCGTGTCCCGCAGCTCGTCATCCGGCGTATGCAGCGACACCGCCAGCCGCACCTGCAACTTCTCGTCGGCCAGCTTCCGGATCGCCGGCGCCAGACCCACCGTCGACACCGTCACCGACCGCTGAGAAATACCAAGCCCAGCAGGAGCTGGATCAACGATCCGATATATCGCCGATATAACGCGACGAAAATTCGCGAGAGGTTCACCTCTCCCTACCGTTTTACAACACCGTGCTATGCCACAAAACCGCAGGTTGACACCAGGCCAGTAGTCGAAAGTGACCTTGACCATAGGGCGCCCCCCGCCCCGAAAGGCTCGACAGGTGCCGCCTCACAGGGTCCATTGCCACGACCACAGTGACCACCGCAAGCTGCATAGCCATGGGTTGACATGACACAGGGCGCAGTTCATAGTGATAGGTATGCACTCCGACACTACTCTCGCTGCCGAGGTAGAGGCTGCTGTTTCCGCAGCAATCGGCGCGATCCTGAAGGAGGACGACCCCGTGAAGCGCTACGAGAAACTCGGCCATCAGCTCACCGTCTACGATCGCGTCGTGACCCGGATCGCCGACGAGAAGGCTCAGTGTGCAGCTGACCTCGCCAGCAAGGGTGAATCGTTTGCACGCGTTGCCGGTTTGCTCTCCGTCGGTACCCGATCCCGTGCCCAGCAGCTCATCGGACGAGGCAGACGCCAGCCCGTGATCTTCGCGTTCCGCGACCAAAACGGCGAGCTCCACGGCGACGCCCACCTGTTGGCGACCATCCCACACGACGAGGCCCAATTACAGTTCGAGCCGACCGACCGCAACCTGTTCTTCACCGGTCACCTGCTGCAGGTGTACTTCGGCCACGTCGACGAGGACACAGTCACTCCCAGCCTGTACGCGTACACAACCGTCGACACCACAACTGGCGAGCGGCGAGTACGCCCGACCCAGAAAATTCACGACATCCTCTTTGCCACCCGCACCGACAGCTGATCACCTATCGGACAGCACTGGACCAGCGCGAATGACGGTGCACCGGCCGACCCGACAACGAACATCCGAGACGCGAACAGGAATCAACTCACCCGCAAGACGGCTGGCCAGCTAGCCGTCGACGACAGGATTCCCTGGCAGGTCTCCCCTCTCAGCGATTCGGTCAATGAGTTGACGCTGGTTGGCCAACTCTGCCGCTCCAGCGTCGTTCTGTTGATATGCCGCCAATTTTGTCATTTCTTCACGGGCGGCATGGACCTCGCCGCACAAAGCGAGAAGGACAGCATACTGAGCGCGGACTGGAACAAGCAGATCGACCAACTGGTACTCCGAAACCAGGGGCAGGAGGAGATTCTCACTAATATTACGTGCACCTTGGAGATCGCCCAGATCAAGCACTTCATCGATGGCTTCCTGCCCGGCTCGGACAGCTGATCGCCAAGCCGATGCAGCGCTGTAGAATTTCATCGCGTGAAGGAAGGCCATCGCGACCGAAGACTCGCTTAGACGCTTGTTGGCAGCAGCGAGGAGATAAAGACTGTCGGCGACGTGCCTGAAGTCGTCGTCACGAGTAGCGGTGTCGGGTACGGCGGCTCGCAAGTCACCAGGGTTCGCGCCGAAGACATCTCCAAGGCCAAGCCCGAGGCGATCGTAGTAGTCCTCGACGAGGCTCAGCGCCTCAGATGCTGCGTCCCCATAAACCCCGAGGTGAAACAACGATAGTGCGCGGTTGTAACGGATGATCAGTTGCACCATCGCATCTCCCTCAGCGCTTTCTAGCCCGACCCTGAATGCAGCCTCGACTCCATCTCGGTCCTTTCGCAGGGACGCGGCGATCATCTGCTTCATTGCGAGCGCCGACCCAGCACGCGCATCCGTGCCTGCGCCCACAGCGGTAGTCATCTGGTCCACCATGCTAGGAATAGGTCCATAGCTGCCCACGCTGTAGTCCCAGAACGCTAAGGCATCAAGCGCCCAGAAGCGTACTTCGTCGCCAAGATCGGTGGACTGCGCGACCGCCTCAATAGCGGCCCTAACCTCTCTTGGATCACCGACCTGGTGGAATTCCTCCTGAGTGGCAATGTCGATCAACGTTTCCTGCCGGCCGGTCTGCGGCAGCAGCCGCAGCCACAAGCCGAACCGGCCGACCGTCCACCGCGCGGGAAGAGATCGTTGCACCAGCACGACGAGGTTCTCCAGGGCTGCACTGAGGATCTCTGGATCCAAGGTCGCACGGTGATCGCGGGCCAGAAGCCGAAATGCATCATGGATTTTGATTCCGTCGCCAGTCACCTGGAGAATGCTTGACCTCATAAGATCCCGGACCGCCGCTGCCGCCGCTGCCGGCGTCAACCCTGCCGCCGAGACGAGGTCGAGTGCCTCCTCGGTGGTTAGCGGTACATCTGCGAGCTCGAGCAACGAAGCAACGAAGCGAGCGGGCAGCGTTAGCTGCTTGAACGTCTCGGCAAGGATGACTTCCTGCGCAGTCTCCACGTGAGTGAGCCTTGCTTCCACTGCGTCTAGGAACTCACTAACGTCGCGGTCGTAGGCACGAACAGCGAGTCGGACAGCTGCCTTCACATAGAGCGGTACCCCAGCAGTCAGCCGAAGAAGACGATGCACGGCCGCTACCTCAACTGGACATCCCTCCGCGGCGAACACGGCCGCGACATCGTCCTGCGACCAACCACCGAGTTCCTCGGCCTGGATCTCCAACAGGGCTTCAACCGGAGCTTGCCCTGGCCAAGGCTGACCAAGCAACACGAACCGCACGTCAGGCGCCGCATCGACGAGCGAGCGCAACGCTTCTGCGGACAAGCGGTGCACGTTGTCCAGAACAACGGTGACCTCGAGTTCTTCCTCTCGAAGCCGCCGCGACAGGAAGGCCATCAACTCAAGGCCGCTCGCTGCGGGTAGTGCTGCGCCGCCTCCGCCCAAAGCTCGCCCTGGCAAGAACCGCGCAACCAGTTCGCGGGCCAGCGAGGAAGCCACGGCCTGGCTCGGAAGTTCGCCAACGTCGAAGTAGGCAGTCGGGAAAGGATGGCGCAACGACATGATCGAGGCCCAGGTGGTCTTGCCCGCACCCGACACTCCGACGACCAGTTGTACCCTGCCTGGCGCTGACAGATCCGGTTCCAATGACTGCTGACGGTAGTCGACAGGCGGCTGCGGGAAATCGTGCAACTGGACAACCAACTGCTCAAGGAACTCGTGAAGCTGAGCCTTGGTCACCGCGTGGCCAGCGTGGCCGGTCGCCATGTACTGCGCAAGTCCGGCAAGCTTGAGCACCAACGTCTCTGGCGCCAAGCTCGGGAAAGGAACCCCGCCAGCTAACTCGACGCACGCCTCCATAGCTTCTTGCAGCCCCTGCCAGGGCGTCGGCAGCGACAGATCGACGCCGCCAGCCGTTCCCCCGGGCCACACCAGGGCCACGTCAGACGGCCAACTCGACGACGCTATGCGGGCACGAAGGTCAGGCCCAGGGGCGGCGTTGCTCACGATCGCGAAGCCGGCGTCACCCACCCGCTCGCCACCAGCATGCGCCCGGCGCAACTGCTCGAACCGCGGCAACACTCCGTCCAAGTCGCTGAACCGAAGCGGGCGTTCACGAGTCTTCACCTGCACATACACCGTGCCTGAAGGACGTACCAGCTCGACATCCTCATCGTGCTCGATCACTACCTCGTCGGTGTCCGTCCGGTCCATCGTGAGCAGACACGCCACCGCGTAGAGATGCTGATAGCCAAACCCACGGTGAGTTGCCTCGATGCGCACCAGTTGCGCGGAGTCGAGGACCGGACTTGTCTGGGCATCCTCTGGCAGGTTCAACATAGCGACCAGTTTGGCTCTAGACCTCGAAGATCGCACTCACCATGTGCAAGCATCCGCGGTCGCACACGCAGACACCTCGTCGCCGTGCTGCTACGCCTCCGGCGTACCGTCCAACCTGACCCTCCCCTGAGCACGACTGCGATCGCATGACCCGGGAACTGGACCGATGATCCGCGAACCACGCGAGGCGTGGCAGGCCGAGCTGGAAGCAACGGCTGGCTACGAACGACGCCACGAGCTCGACGAACGTTGGTATCGCTCGAAAGACCCAGCAGACTTCGATGAATTCAAGCAGTGGATGAAGTCGGTGACATGGCCAGCCGAACTTGCGCTATGGCAGAAGGTGAACGACTGGTACGCATCTCAGCTACAGACCATGAGCCCACGACGACGCACGTCCCTTCCCCAAGTGGCCGTGCGTTGCCGCGAGAAGGGCTGCCTACTCGGCCGGGTGTACTGTTTCGCACTTCAAGGCGGCGGCAGCCGGATATATTTTGTCGGCAGGACATCGAGCGGCAAACCTAAACATGGCGTATGCAACTGGCCGTTCGCCGACAGTTTTGACGGACTCACCCGATGGTGGCAGGTCGGATGCAAACACGGCCATGCCCGACTCGACTCGGCCGATCTAGTAGAGCTTGTGGTTCCTCCGACTGTGCCGTCATCGGAATTTCTCGACAAGCTGCCAGAACGGGTGCGCACGAGGCTCACGGAGAACTTGGATCCCGAGAGCGAGACCATCCCAGACGGGCACCGCCTCGCGTGGCGCACGAGGATCTACCTGCCACCACGTGACCGATGGATCCCCCGCGCTGGCCCACAGTGCTAAAGTCGAACACAAGCACCCGCGCCGCATTGGTGTGAGTTGGGCACGTCCCACGCACGCGGTCGCCTGGAGATGGGTACCAGGAATGACCCGAAAGGGTGAATTCCTCATGCCTAAGCCCACACGAGAGTGCCCGTCGTGCGCCGCAAGCATCACTCACGTGACACTCGACCGAAAGCACCTGCGTCGCCTCGCCAAGATGGAAGCCACGGCTGACTTCCTCGCTGCCGAACGCGCTGACCACGAGACCCGCCTACGCTCCCTTGAGCGGTTCCGTTGGCTGGCATCAGGAACCGTTGGATTAATCGCCGCCACAGGCTACGACGTGATCGCTCACCTCATCGGCTGGTAGCACGTCGTCGCGCCACGCACACGAACGGGTGCGACGTGGCCAGACCAACGCCTGGCCACGTCGCACGCGTCCGACGCCGGCCCGCGCGGCGAGCCGCTGGGTGCAGCCCATGGTCGGCGTCAGGCCGACGACCTTCTCGACTAGAGCCTGTTTTGATGTGCTGACCAGCGGAGCTTCTGGCCAGCGGTGTGGCGTTTCTTTGAATCAGATAGATGAGGTCTCCGGTAGACCGATCAACGACCAAGCTGATCAAGAACACCGGAGACCTCGTGCCCAGCCCAGCGGCGACGGGGCGAGCCGACCTGACCGACGCGCAGTGGGCGATCTTGGAACCGCTGCTGCCCGTCGGCAAGAAGCCCGGCCGCCCACCCTTGTGGAGTAAACGCCAGCTCCTGGACGGCATTGGCGGGTCTGTGTCGGTTCGCCGTGGCGTGACGTCCCACCCCGTGTATGGCTGCTGGCAAACCGTCTATGGCTTGTTCCGACGCTGGCAGCGCGCCGGTGTGTGGGCGTTGAGCTTGGCGGCGTTGCAGACCCGGGCCGACGCCGCCGGGCTGATCACCTGGGAGGTGAGCGTGGATTCCACGATCAACCGGGCGCACCAGCACGCAGCGGGCGCCCGCATCGACGGTGACCTTCAGAAAGAACCGCCAGGCGGTCTCGGCGAGCCCGAACCGGCCGACCACGCGCTGGGCCGGTCGCGGGAGGCTGGACGACCAAGCTGCACCTGGCCACCGAGCAAGGCCAGAAGCCATTGTCGTTACTGGTGACCGCCGGGCAGCGGGGTGACTCGCCGCAGTTCGAGGCGGTGCTGGCCAGGGTCCAGGTCGCCCGGATTGAGGGCGACGACGAAGGTCGCTTTATGATCACGGTGAGCGATACAGGCGCAGGGACCAGCGAAGACAACCTTCCGCGTGTATTCGAGCGCTTCTGGCTACCTGAAAAGTCGCGTAATCGCGCGACCGGCGGTAGCGGGCTCGGCTTGGCGATCGTGTGCAACCTCGTACGCCCATCACGGTGAGGTCATGGTCGAGGGCAAGGTCGGGGTTGGCAGCAGGGTTCACTCTACGGGCTTCCCGGACGTCCGGCCTGTCGGCAGGCTCACTGGCAACGAGCGTCGAACCGAACCCCGAACGTGCGATGACGAAACACCGGCCTCGGAACGCACGATAAGAGTGTGTGGACACAGAAGCCCGGGTAGAGATCGTCGGCGCAGCCGACGTACACGACGAGCTGGCATCACTGTCGAGATGGCTCGGCGGCGAGTCGGAGTTCCGCGGCCGTGTACGAATGCTCCGTGCTCAGCTCACCGATGGCCAGATGGGCGGGGGCACCGACGCGTTGAGCATCGGCCTGGCCAGCGGCGGAGCACTGTCCGTGCTGGCGGGGTCGGTCTCGGTGTGGCTCCGGCAGCGACGATCGACGTTGACCGTGAAAATCGTGCATAAGGACGGCAGCTCCCAGGAGGTCACCGCAGCAGGACCGGCCGCGGACACATTGGCGGCGAAGATCGAGCCGTGACGGCTGGACTGAGCGTGCCGCTGTCGGATCCCGACCGTTCCCCGGGTGGTCCTGATCGTGACGAGCACGTTCACCGACCCGGAGCTGCCTGACTGCCCGCGGTCCGCAACAAGCTGGCCAGCCTCCGGGCTTGTCTCACCGACCCCGCACGAGGCAAGCCCCATCGTCGCTTCCGACGAATTCCCGACGCGGTAGCGCGTCCCCTCGCCGAGACTCCCGCCCGTCACCGACATAAGCGGAAGCCTCGACGAACGCCGACGACTGTTACCGGACGAGCGCGCAACGACTCGACCGTATCGTCCCGAGCCAGGCAAGGCGTCAGCCATGACCACCACCGACAGCTCAGCGCCGACCACGACGCCCACCTGCCGCATGGCGCTGACGCCGCGGCGACCCACTCCTGCTCTGCGTGGGGTATACGGCTCGCTGGACCCACAGAAGCGGGACCTCACCTAAGTCCTTCTCCGTGCCATCAGCGTCGACGCGATACCCGGGGAAGGTGCTGAAGCGCAGCGTAGGCCTCTTCTCCGCAAGCGAGACCTCATGCAGCTGGCGCGGATGGTTCGGATGCCCGACGATGAAGTTGTGGCAGCCGGCGGCAACATCGGCATTGCACTGCCTCACACGAGCAGGTTCCACGCGAATCACCAACGGCCGAGGCTGATCGGTGAGGACCAGCTGATGCCCGCTACTGATCGGGAAGCGGACCTCCGCCGCGTTACCGAACCCACGACCGCGGTAGCGGTCTGCCGGAGTCGGCTTATGCCACGCAACCAACGGCGCGTCGGAAGTGAGAAAACGTGGCTTTCGGGCGACCTCCAGGCTCCAGTGCTTACGCATCAGCACCCCCGCATACTTCTCGGCCACGCTCAGCGGCACAGTGACCGTGTCATTGTGCGAGAGCGTGCCCATTACCTCTGCGGCTTCGACCATCTTGATGGCGCCGGCAACCTCGCCGTCGCTCGGCTCAAACCCCAGGTGGACCTCCCGGAGATACTCGGCCATGAGTTTCGCATCGACGCGACGCCCGTCTGCGTACTTCAGAAAGTTCTCGGGGAAGGCGACTTGCTCTCGCGCCTCGGGCGTCCGCCCGACTTGTACGGCCATGTAGGTGGCGAGGACTTCACGACCCGCGGTGCCCGCAGCGGGCAGCTCGTCCTTCTCGATGACCTCGGCGATCGCCTTATCGGCCGGTCCGTCCACCTCCGCCAGAAGCGCTTCGATCTCGGTCGATTTGCCACCCTCAGGCGTCTGCGTCGTGTAGAAGCTGGACTCGACGGCCACGTTCAGGGCTCTGGCGGTGATCAGTCGCCCCCGACCACGGCGCCGCACAGACACTCTCCCATCACACCCGAAGCGTTGCAGGAACGCTCGGGGCACAAAGTGGTGGCGCTTCGGGCCGGACATGCTCACGAGGATAGGCCAGGCGACGCTGCCGTCCTCACCGCGGCTGCGCCCAGGAGACCGATACCGAAGCAACAGCGTGCGCACGAATGAGACGAGCCCGGCCGCACCGCTCAGCACCCTCGCCTCCCTCCCACGCCCTGGCAAGACCGTTAGCTCTGCTGTAACAACAGCACAGGTACCCGGCGACATCCCTCACACACGCGCCACCAAGGCGCAGGGGCGGGAGTTTGACAGCGGTGCCTGAACCAGATCTCCGGCGATCATCAGCCGTACTCGTCGGAACAAGCGTGTACGCCGCAAACGTGACCGGCTTACACAATCTGCCTTCAGTGGACAACAACCTCACCGACCTCACCTCGACACTGACCGACCCCGCCGTGTTCGGCCTGCCCCCGAGCCAATGCCTCACGATCCGCAACGCACCCGACGCGCGCTCGGTCTTCCGCACCCTGCGGCAGTACGCGATGTCGACCGAGGACACGCTCATCGTCTACTTCGCCGGCCACGGCCTCCTGTCACACAACAACGACCTCTACCTCAGCCTCAGCGGCACCGACCCCGACGAGCTCCAGGTCAGCGCACTCCAGTACCAACTTCTACGCGAGATACTCGTCAACAGCCGCGCCACCAACCGAATTCTCATCCTCGACTGCTGCTTCAGCGGAAACGCAACCGAAGGGATGAGCAACGCGCCCAGTCTCAACATCGCCGGCACCTACATCGTGGCCGCGACACCGCCGACCGAGATGGCACTGGCCCCCATCGGCGAGAGACACACCGCCTTCACCGGCGCGCTTCTCGAACTGCTTCGCCGCGGAATCCCCCAAGGTCCTACCAAACTCACGCTCAGCGACCTCTACGGGCACCTGTGGAACGCACTCAACGAGCGAGGCCTTCCCCAGCCACAGCAACGAACAACCGGGCACACGGCCGACCTGGCGATGTTCCACAACACAGCCACCAGCGACCTGACCGACACCGAGATCACCATAACCGAACCTCTGCCACCGACGGTGCCGGTGAAATCTAGAAGGCCGTCTCGACGAACGACCATCGCGCTCTCGACGGCAGCGACCGCCATCCTTCTGGCATCAGGCCTCACCTACGCGATCGCCGCGCAATCAGACACCCCATCCCACGCTGCCCCACCACCGACGTCAACCCCCAGCGACCCGTCGCCGGTCTCCGCGGCACCGCCGTCGTCACTCTCCGGGACAATAACCTCCAGCGCTCCCACGACATCGACGACGAACAAGCAAGCGCCCGACGCCACACTTCTGGTCCGAAACACCTGGCCGACGATGCGAGGCTGCGACGGCGGAACTGCGGTCGCAATGCCGGCCAAGGGACCGGCCCTGAACACCTTCCCGGCCGGCGGCGCAGACCTGCGCGAGCAGGTCGTCGCGCGCGGCGGCGCCTTCTGGCTGTCAGGTTTCATCTACCTGTTCATGTCCGCCGAGACAGGCAAAACTGTCGACATCCTGGAGATCACACCCTCCCTGAAACCAGCGAACCACGACCAGGCCGCCTGGGTCTACCTACCGCAAGGAGGCTGCGGAGGCCGCGGCAGCCGGGTGTTCGACCTCAACCTTGATAGCAAAAAAATCGTCGACAAAGGCATCGATTCAGAGTCAGACGAAACCCTCGACCCGAGCGTCAACCCTGACGCCAAACTCGCACGAACCGAACCTCTCGGACAGACTTTCTCGGTCAGCCAAGACAACCAGGCCTTAGTCCGCATCGACGCGCACGGATGCAAAGCGAACTACACCTTCAATCTCAACGTCTCCTACTCGATCGCCGGTGACACAGCCGTGCACCTGCAGTCCTTCGGCCCGTTCAAATCAAATGCTTCTTCCGGCGACACGCCGGTCTACGCGACGGAGTCACCTGATGGGCAGAACTGGCAATTCGTGAAGACCGGCAACGCTGAAACGTACTACAAGTGCAAATGAGCACCCATCAATCTCCGCGCAACGCCACCAAGAGATGACAAAACCGGCTACCTACACCGCAGAGCCCGAGCGGCTCCCGCAAGATCTCTCCAGCGAGTCACTCCCGCCGCTCCCCGCGTTCCCGGCTGGTCGAGACCATCCCACGGTCGTTCGACTGGAGAGGGATCGCCAGCGCGGTGAGGACGGGTCCGAGCGACCCGTCCCCAGTCGCTACTCTGGCGCGCATAGGCCGAACCTTGACTCCACGACCAGGCTGCCGGCATAAACCGCAGGTCAGCCACGTTCCCATCCTTTAGTACTCCCGCCCGAGGTCCGGCTCTCCACATAACGATCCCGCGCAGGATGGTGCCCTCCACGAGGTCCGGCCAGGACCCCCGACGGTCGTCGCGCATACCTCGCCCTCGCGGTTCGGCATGGCCGACGCCCAGGACCTAATCGTTATCTTCGACAGGCGGATTGCGTAGTCAGACGCTCTCACCTCGAAGATCAACGCGGCAGAGCAAGAGGGACGGTGCTGGCGACCGCTCAGGCCGCTATCGAGCCCTCGTCGACACCACTCCGTAGCCGATGGCGCGATGTAACAACAGATCGTTCCGGCCCGACCTTCAAAGGTGCACCTGAGCAAGCTCATGATCCGAGGACTGCGCGCCAGCGCAGAACACGATCTCGAAGTCCGTCTGCCTGGCCGTTTCGCAGTGCTGATCGGCGCTAACAGCGCCGGCAAGACCACGGTCGCCGAGGCACTGCAGCTTGCACACATCAAGGTATTTCCTCGGCTGCCCGCACCAACCGCGGCCGTTCTGGGCGAGGGCGAACGCTCGGTAGAGGTCGAGTACTCCTTCTCACGCACTGAGCACGATGAAGGAATGCTGGGTCACGTCTTACAAGCTCAGGCTGGCATCACAGCACCTGGTACAACAGCCGCAGCCTGGACACGTGAGTTGAGCCGCGACCTCGGGAGAGTGGCCACCAGAACGCTGATCGCTCACGACGCGATGGACTCTATCCGTCTAGTCTACCTCCCGGCATGGCGAAACCCTGTCGACGAGCTAGCTCGCCGGGAAGCGCGCGTCCTGGTGGAGCTGCTTCGAGCACAGCGCCAGAACGCTGGTCACGGACGTAATTTGGCCGGACTACGCGCCCGCGCCTCAGCGCTCCTCGAACAACTCGCCGCAGACAGCCTCATCGGGGCCGTGGAGGAGCGGATCGCGGCACACCTCCATTCATTGTCGGCGGGCGTCTCCCGCAACTGGCCCTACGTCCGCGGCCAGGTCATCGACGACACCTACCTCGCCAGGGTCTTGGAGCTGATGCTCGCCGTACTCGAAGGGCGTCAGCACGCAAGACCACTCGAAGTCTCCGGGCTGGGGTACGTCAACCTGCTGCACATCGCAGTCACGTTGGCGGCTATTCCGGATCAACAACTGGTGTTCGCGCCCCCCGCTGATGGAGACACCTCCGACGAGGAGCCAGTCGATCCCGCAGACGCGGAAGCAAGGCTGCTCCAGGCACGCGCCGAGCGCGACAGCGAGGAAGACTCGTTCTTCCCCTCACGTCCGCTGCATGTCACCGTTCTGATCGAAGAACCGGAAGCCCACCTACATCCGCAGCTTCAGCACTCCCTCGCCCGGTATCTCCAGCGAATCGCGCGCGAACGTCCTGAGCTGCAGATCATCCTCTCCAGCCACGCCACCGACATCATCACCTCGTGTTCTCCTGAGGACATCGTGGTAATGCGTCGCCTGCAAGACGGCCGACGAGTGAGCCGAGGCATCGCCGAACTCAACATGCCAGACCGCGCCGAGGTCATGAGGAAAACGAGGCTGCACCTCGACGCGAGCCGATCGGCCGCGCTGTTCGCCGAACGACTGCTGCTCGTCGAAGGGGTAACTGACGCCGCCCTCGTCCGCGAATTCGGGTGGGTGTGGTCAGGTGCGGATGTCGACAAACAGTCGTTCATCGACGCTTTGAGCATCGTTCCCATGGGAACGAAAGTCGGTTCGTGGGCAGTACGTCTCTTGGCCACCCGCGACCACGAACTATGCAGTCGGCTAGCGGTGTTGCGCGATAGCGACAAGCCGCTCGAAGAGTCGCCAACCCTTCCAAGTTGGCTGACAACTGATGCTCACGACCCAGACGTCGTTAAGGTCGTGCACAGTCATCCCACGCTGGAGCCGTCCATCACCACCGGGAACGAAGCATTGATCGCTGCGGCACTTGAGGATCTCGAGATCGACCGCCCAATCCCGCTCGATGTCGCCGCCGTGCATCTGCTCTTTCGCAGCGCCCGCAAGAAGACCAAGTCAAGGGACGCAACGTCTGCCGGCCCTGCCGCATCACGCAAGGGCGAGTTCGCACTCGCTCTGGCTGTACGCCTGTCGGACCAGCGACACTCAGGTTCTCTGACCGCGGCGGTGCCGACCCACTTCACCGAGATCTTCGAATTCCTCTACGCAACAGATCAACCCACGGCGCAAGCGGAACCTGCAGAGAACCCTCCGAATGAGCCGACATGACGTCGATCGCGTCGCCAAGTGACGCCCGCCCCAAGAACTTGACAGGCGAGCAGGCTGCCGCGAGCGGCAGCCTGGAACGGCGGTTGTTCATCGACGCGGGTCCCGGTACCGGCAAGACAACCGTTGCAGCTCAGCGCTTCGGAGCTCTCCGTTTCGCTCCAGAATCTAGAACCGACCACCGCGCGATCATCGCCGTGAGCTTCACCAGAGCAGCCACCTGGACTCTGAGGCAGCGGGTGAGACGTATCTGGGGTCCGGCCGCCCTTACATGGCCGCACCGCATCGTCACTCTCGACACGATCATGTGCGACCTCTTGCACGACCTTCTCCGCGCTGGCCTCCTTCGATGGCCTAATAGGCACACGGAGCTCACGGTAATCGACAGCTGGAACGCGCTTGCGCAGACGAAGTGGACCAGAGAAGCCTACAAGGTGTATGTCGAAACTGCGGACGTGAAGTTCGCCAAAGTGCGTCTCGAACGTGGCGCGCGCGTACCTCTGACAGAGATCCGCAAGCATCTCGCCGAGGGCGTCTGCACTCATCAGGATGTCCGGGACGCGCTTGAAAACGCCTTGAAGGACGAGACCATGGCAGCGCGCGCCCGTGACCGCCTGAGGGTAAGCGCGAAAGCACTGATCGTCGACGAGGTTTTCGACGCCAATGACCTTGACATAGCCATCATCGAGCTAGCCACTCGAGCCGGACTGTCCGTCACGCTCGTTGGCGATCCGTGGCAGGCGCTCTACGTGTTCCGCGGCGCCCGCCCCGATGCGATTCCCGCACTACTGGCCCGGACCGGCATCACAACGTTGGCGCTCACCGAGTCGTTCCGCTGGCGCGGCCAGAAGCAACGAAAGCTCGCTGCGAATCTCAGAAAGGGTCATGGCGTCACGCTTGACCCGACGGCATCGGATGCGCTTGCAGGCAACCTCAACGTGGCCCTCTCTACCGAGTGGAAACCGCTCTGGCAAGCCAGCGAAGACATCCTCCCCCTCGCGTTCCACTCCTTCAAGGGGGGAATTGAGGAAGCAGCCGCAACTCTCCTGCTCAACCATCTCACGCGTTCCGCGCTCGGCGAGAACGCCACTTACCTCGCTGACGCGTTGATGACGCTGTCCATCAACGCGCCGGACGCCGCCGAACGGCTGAACAACGAACTCCACCAAGTCGTCGAGACGCTCATGGGCTCGGAAAAGGACCCCGTGAGATCTGCGTACGCCAAGTTGACAGCGATCACCGAGTCCTTCTCGCCACGCCGACTGCGACGGCCACACGCTGCGCACACTATTCGTCTGAAGCTCATCGCGGCTCGCCTAGAACAACGTGGTCGGCTGATTCCCGGCTTGACCACCCATCAGGCCAAGGGCGGCGAGTGGGACACCGTAGGCGTAGTGCTGTCGAAGTCCGAACGAACTCGACTCCAAGGCGGACTTACCCACAAGGAAGACACCGACCGCAAGCTGTACGTCGCCTGCACCCGTGCCCGGATATGCACCGTGCAGATAGCTACCGACACTGCGGAATAGCGGCTGGCCGCGAATGACGAGGACGTACATCTCTCCCAAGGCAGATAATGACCAGCGATAATTCTCTTGTCCCGTTGAAGCAAGCTGCTGCAATTGACCGAATTGTCGGGCCGGTTGGTGGTGCGTTCTGGATTCTCTGAGAGTGGCGGCAGCGTGACTTGACGGCACAGCCGGCGCACCAGAGGTCGTAACCATGTCACCTCCGCGGATCGAGCGCGGGCGTGACCTGCAGGAGGAACCTCGACCATGTCCGGTCATCTAGGCGAACGACCAGCAGCCGGCTGCTCATGCCGTCCCACGTCGGGCATTGAAACTCGCGTCTCAACGCCCGACATTGGGACGGATCGGAACCCTGCCCCCTGTCGCGACCTGCGCTGCCGCCGGAGCCGCATGCAGTGCCTCCACCAGCCTGAGGCCTCTCGAGTCACCAGGCACCGACTCAGCATCCGCGCACGTCCGTCGTGAGGCAGACGTCCGGGCGACCGCGTCGCATGCAGCCGGATCGAACGGTGGCAGCTCAACACACTCAGCTGCCAGTCGCTGTCCAACTGTGAAACGTTCGAGCCAATGAGGCCGCCGACGCCCCACCTCAGACGCTCAATCAGCGATCAAGCCACGGAGCGAGCAGCTTCTCAAGATCAGCATCCGACAGCGCCCGCGGCCCACCGTGGAACTCGTGCCATCGCGCCGCATCACACGCCGCGGTGTACTCGACCTCAAACGCCCGCATCAACACGTACATGAACGTCACCGAGCTGAACCGCTCACCCAACAGGGTCCGCGCCTCACGAGCCACCTCGGTAGCGCCGCGACCGACCACGTCCGCGAGCCGAAGCTCCTCCGCAGCCGGATCCAACAGGCTGGGGGCATACATCACGACAAACTCTCCACCGTAGAAACGAACAAATCTCAACCCTCAGCGGCCAACTGACCACACGCCGCGGCGATGTCCTGGCCTCGGGTGTCCCGCACCGTGCACGCGACACCGCCGGCGTTCACCAGCCGCACGAACTCCCGCTCCACCGGCTTCGGCGACGCGTCCCACTTCGAACCCGGCGTCGGGTTCAGCGGAATCACGTTCACGTGCACCAACTGGCCCAGGTGCTTGCGCAGCCGCTTCGCCAGCAACTCCGCCCGCCACGGCTGGTCATTGATATCCCGGATCAACGCGTACTCGATCGACACCCGCCGACCAGAGGTGTCGGCGTAATACCGGGCGGCGGAAAGCACCTCGTCCACCGACCACCGGTTGTTCACCGGCACCAACGTATCCCGCAGCTCATCGTCCGGCGTGTGCAGCGACACCGCCAGCCGCACCTGCATCTTCTCGTCCGCCAGCCTTCGGATCGCCGGCGCCAGACCGACCGTCGACACCGTCACCGACCGCTGAGAGATGCCAAGCCCAGCAGGAGCCGGATCAACGATCCGATATATCGCCGATATAACGCGACGAAAGTTCGCGAGTGGTTCACCCATGCCTACCCTTTTACAATTCCCTCTGCAGCAACATCTGACCAGGTCAGAGCCACAGTAGAGCTGACTGTGTTCCTAGTCACCCGCAGCATGGGCGGGCATCACATCTGACGGTCACCTGGGCCGCTTCGCCCTTCTCGATCAGCCGCTCGACGGACGTCCGCCTTCGGAGATCACGCAGATTGCCCTGGACCGAGAGCACCGACCCACCGACCCCCTGGGTGGACCGGCAGACGGGAGCTCTTTCGCCTCGACGTGACGGTCACCTCCGGGCTCCGTGCCTGTCCGGGTCCAGGAGCTCGGCGAGGTGCAGACTCCGCCGCTCGGGTTCGAGGTGCCCGATCTGCACAGCGCAACTGAATCCGTCGGCCAAGACCGGGGTGTCTACTGGCGTCTCCCTCAGAGCCGGTCCCAACGCTTGTTCGGCGACGCGCATGGACACGTCGTAGTGCTCGGCCTCGAAGCCGAAGTTTCCAGCGACACCACAACATCCGGTGGCTTCGACCACTTCGGTGACCCCGATGCCGGCCAGCGCCCGCTGCTGGGTGCCGGCGCCGAAGGTCGAGTACTCGTGGCAGTGCATCTGCACGGTGACACCAGGTGGCACCGTAGGCGGTTCCCAGCCTTCCGCGACCCATGCGGCCACGGCCTCAGCGAAGCTCCGGACCCGGTTCGAGACCCGTTCGGCCGCGGCGGATCCCAGTAATTCCGGCAGATCCTTCTTCAGAGCGGCCGCGCAGCTGGGCTCCACGACGACGATGGGCGTATTCGCCCCGTCGTCGAGCTTCCGCACCGTGCGCGCCATGACTTTCGCAGCCGTCTCGAGCTGTCCGGTGGAGATCCACGTCAGCCCGCAACAGGCATCGGTTTCGCAGGCCACCTGCCGGCCGGTGCCGGCGGCCACGCGCGCCGCGGCTCCGGCGACCCGGGGTCGGAAGCCCTTGGTGAAGGAGTCGACGAACAGGATGACGTCCGCCTGTCCCCGTGCGTCGGGAACCGAGGCGAGTTCTCGTCGCAGCTCTTTCCGGGAAGCGAACCGGGGCAGCCTCCGCTCGGTCGTCACCCCGCCCAGCCGCGCCAGAACCGGCTTCGCCAGAACGGCGTTGACCAGACCGCTCACGTACCCGGTGACCTTCAGCCACGCCGGCAGCCAACCCAGCGAGTAGTGCGACAACGGCCGCCGACGTCCCTCGTAGTAGTGCGCGAAGAACTCGGACTTGTACGTCGCCATGTCGACGCCCGCCGGGCAGTCGGACGAGCACGCCTTGCAGCCGAGGCACAGGTCGAGCGCCTCCCGCACGTCTTCCGAAGCCCAGCTCTCACCGGCGCCGCGGACCATCTCCTGCAGCACGCGCGCCCTCCCCCGCGTCGAGTCCTTCTCGTCCCGGGTGGCCCGGAAGCTGGGACACATGACGCCGCCGGTGTCGGCACGGCACCTCCCGATGCCGATGCAGCCCTGGACCGCGTGGGTCCAGGGGTCGACGCCGGACCCGGCCGGGGTCAGCGTGAAGTGGGTGCGCCACTCACGGGCGGGAACGCCCGCGAGGGCGAGGTTCTCGTCGATCGGGTCCGGCGCGGTGATCGACCCCGGGTTGAGCAGGCCGGAGCCGTCCCAGATCCGGCGGAACTCCGCGAACGCGGCGAGCATCGCCGGCGTGTACATCGCGCCGAGCAATTCGGAGCGGGCTCGCCCGTCGCCGTGCTCGCCGGACAGGGATCCGCCGTGCCGGACCACGAGGTGGGCGGCGGCGGTGGTGAACTCGCGGTAGACATTCCTACCCTGCCCGGTTCGCAGGTCGTACGTGACGCGGATGTGCATGCAGCCGGCCCCGAAGTGGCCGTACATGACGCCGGTCAGCTCGTGCTCGCGCAGCAGGGCGCGGAAATCGGCGAGGTAGCCGGCCAGGTTCTCCGGGGCGACCGCCGAGTCCTCCCACCCCGGCCACGACTCGCCCCCGCTCGCGGGCCGGTACGAGAGCCCCGCACCGTCCTCGCGGACCCGCCACAGCGCGGCCCGCTCACCGGCGTCGGGAACCGCACGGCCCGCCAGGACGCGGCCGTCGAGGCGCAGCCGGTCCAAGAGCCGGTCGGCCGCGTCGGCGACGTCATCGGCGTGCTCACCGTCGAGATCGACGTAAAGGAACGCGTTGCCCTCGGGCAGGCCTCCGACCGCGTCGTGCCCACGGCGCATCCGCATCGTGTCCACGATGGACTGGTCGATCCCTTCGACCGCGGCGGGCGAGAAGTCCAGGATCGCGGGGATGTCCCGGGCGGCGTCGACGACGTCGACGTATCCGAGGCAGACCAGCAATGCCGCGGGAGCCTTCGGCACGAGCCTCATCCGGGCACGCACGACGACCACGCAGGTGCCCTCCGCACCGACCAGCGCCCGGGCCACGTTGAACCCGTTCTCCGGCAGCAGGTGCGAAAGGTGGTAGCCCGACACCTGACGGGGAATGCGGCCGAGCTCCGTCCGGAACGCGGCCAGGTTCGCCCGCGCCAGGGACTTGAGCCGGCCTTCGATTTCGAAGGCGCGGCCAACGGCGAAGACGTCGTCCGGATCGGTCGCCCGCAGCCCACCGTGGTGTGCGGTCAGCCGCGCCCCGTCCGCGGTCACGACATCCAGCTCGACGACGTGGTGCGACGTCCGTCCATAACGGACCGAGTGGTTGCCGCACGCGTCGTTGCCGACCGCGCCGCCGATGGTCGCCCGCGTCTTCGACGACGGATCCGGAGCGAAGGTCAACCGGCCGGCGGTGGCCTGCTCGGCTTCCCGCGCGAGGTCGGTCAGGACGACCCCGGCGTCGACGTCGGCCACGCCGCGCTCCTCGTCGATCGAGTGCACCCGGGTCAGGTGCCGCGAGAAGTCCAGCACGACCCCGGGGCCGATGGCGTTGCCCGCCATCGAAGTCCCGCCGCCCCGGCAGATCAGCGGTGTGCCGGCGGCCTGGCACACCCGGACGGCCGCGGCGACCTCCGCCACGCTGCGCGGGAAGACGACGCCGAGCGGAACGACCCGGTAGTTGGACGCGTCGTAGGCGTACGCGGCGAGGCGGTGGCCGTCGGTCTCCACCGCCACTCCGGCTCGTTCCAGCTCGGTGACCACCCCGGACCTCATCGGCCGACCGCGTCGAGCCGGTCGCGGTACGTCTCCTGCAGCCCGAGCACGCAGCCCACGGTCACCGCGAAGGCGCCGAAGATGAGGCCCACGAGGACACCGACTCCGCCCGTCGCCGCGACCAAGGCCGCCGCGACGAGGGGTGCCGGCCCGGCCCACAGCGCGCCGGCCACCTGGTAGCTCAGCGAGATCGCGCTGTAGCGCACCCGGACGTCGAACGACTCGGAGAGGAACGAGGCCAGCGTCGAGTACATCGGCGCCTGCCCGAGCATGAGCATCAGCACGAGGGCGAGCACGAGCAGCCCGAAGCTGCCGGTGTCGACGAGCCAGAACATCGGATAGGCCAGGAGCGCGGCGAAGGCAGCTCCGATGAGAAACACCGTGCGCCGCCCGATCCGGTCCGACACCGCGGCCCAGACCGGAATCACGGCCAGGTCGGCCAGCGCGGCGAGCAGCAGCGCGAACAGGCTTTCCGTCCGGGAGAACCCCGCATGGTCCCTCGCGTACGTCAGCACGTACACGCTGGTGACGTAGAACGCGATGTTCAGCAGCGCCTGGCTGCCGATGGTGAGCACCGTGGCCCGCTTGGCGTGTTTGACCACCTCGAACAGTGGCACCCGCACCTGTTCCGACCGAGCCTTCACCCTGGCGAACGACGGGGATTCGTCGATGCCGAGCCGGATGAACAGCCCGACGGCGACGACCACGATGCTCGACAGGAACGTCACGCGCCAGCCCCACGCAAGGAACGTCTGGTCGGACATGACACCGGAAAGCAGCGCGAAGACGCCCGCCGAGGTGATCAAGCCAAGCGGGACCCCCATCTGCGGGACGCTCCCGTAGAAGCCGCGACGCCCGTCCGGCGCGTGCTCGACGGCCATCAGCACGGCACCGCCCCATTCACCGCCCACGGCGATGCCTTGCACCAGGCGAAGCAGCACGAGCAGGATCGGCGCCCACACGCCGATCGCGGCCGCACTGGGCAGCAGGCCGACCAGCGTGGTCGCGCCGCCCATCAGGAGCAGCGTGGTGATCAGGACGCGCTTGCGCCCCAGCCGGTCGCCGAAGTGGCCGAACACCACCCCGCCGACCGGCCGCGCGACGAACCCGACGCCGAGTGTCGCGAACGACACCAGCGTGGCCGCCGGCGCGGCGAGGCCCGGGAAGTACAGCTTGTCGAACACCAGCGCCGCGGCTTGGCCGTAGATGAAGAAGTCATACCACTCGATCGTGGTGCCCACCAGGCCGCCGAGGGCGGCGCGCCTGGACTGCTTCACCACGGCGGTGCCGGCGGCGACGGCCTCGCGCGGAGCCGTCACCGCTGCCACACCACGCTCGACGCCAGGCCCGCGGCCGGGTCAGCCAGGCTCGCCGACCGCGGGACGACGTTCATCTCGGTGCTGAAGGTCGGCCCCGGCATGCGACCGAGCGGACGCAGCTTCGCCGGGTCCGGCTTGCAGTCGCCGGCCACGATTCCCTCGCGGAAGTGCGCGTAGACGACCGTGCCCATCACCCACGTGCTGCGGCCGAGGTCGATCGCCGAGTGCAGGACGCACTCGAAGCTCACCGGCGCTTCCGCGATCCGCGGCGCCGCAACACGTTCGCACGCCGCCGGGGTCAGCCCGGCGGCCGCGAACTCGTCGACGTCCGGCGGGTACTCGATCGAGGTGATGACGAGCGGGTCGAGCAGGTCCGCGGTGGGGATGTTGACGACGAACTCGCGGCTGTCCCGGACGAACGCCAGAGTGTCCTTGACGTCCTTGCCGGGGACCAGCGGCTTCGACACCGAAAACCCGAGCATCGGCGGGTCGGAGCACACGATGTTGAAGAAGCTGAACGGCGCGATGTTGGGCTCCCCGTCCAGCGACCGGCAGGACACCCACGCGATCGGGCGGGGCACCACGCCGCCGCACAGCAGCTTGTAGTTCTGGTGCGGGGTCAGTGCGGAAACGTCGTACCCGGTCATCCGTCGCTCCTTCACCGCTGCCGGGCGACAACTTCGATTTCGATCGACGCCTCGCCGAACGGCGAAGTGTCGACGATCGGGATGAAGGTCGTCGGCGGGAGCACCGGCCCGAAGAACATCGTGCCGACGCGCTCGACGACCGCGCGTTCGCTCGCGTCCTTCAGATACACGGTCTGGTGGACCACGTCGGTGAGGTCGAGGCCGTACGCCTCGAGGTAGCCGACGTGCAGCTGGTAGACGTACCAGGCCTTGGCCCGGATGCCGGTGTCCGCTTCGAGGTGGCCGAAGGACAGGCGGCGGTCTTCGCCGGTCAGCTCGGCGTTCCGGTCGACGAGCCGCCGGTCGGCACCGTCGATGGGCACCTCGCCGCAGGTGAACACCAGCCCGCCACCCCGGACGGCGCCGACGTAGTAGCGCGCGATGTCCGCCTGCGGCAACTTGACCTCCTTGGCGTCGCCGCCGGTGCGCGGCAGGTAGGCGACCGCTTCGAAAGCGATGCGGGCGGCCGGGTCGGGCAGGCCGCCGATGCTCAGTCCGGTGCTCGCCACCAGCCGCTTTTCGTTGTGGTCGACCAAGGCTTGGCGCGCCAGCACGACCGGGCCGAAGTAGCGCATCGACTCGGGCAGCCAGCCGTTGACCTTCAGCACGTCCTCGACGCCACCGCCCGCGGTTTCGAGCGCGGCGTCCACCTTCTGGAACAGCGTCCACGACTGCCGCAGCGACTCGGCGCCTTTGGGGGTGCTGAACTCCAGGCCGGCGAGCTCGTCGGGCAGGTCGCCGAGCCGCGGCGGCGCCGCCGCCGGTGTCACGCCCGTGGTGCTGGGCACGAAGACGTAGTCCCCGGCGCGCGCCACCGTGCTGCCGTCTTCGCCCTCGATGACCTCGACACCGCTCTCTCCGGTGTAAGCGACGGCGTCGAGATAGACCTCCACCTGCTCGTCCAGCCCCTGCGACGTCACCAGCACGACGCTGATCGCTGGGCGGTGGCCGCCGAGGCGGTCGCGGACGACGCGGTTGACGACTGCCAGGTTTTCGCGGTCGGTGACGAACACCCGCAGCCGGGCGATCGCGCGGAGGTCCAGGTCGTAGCTGGCGAGCACCTCGGCGAGCTGGTCGAAGGCGAAGTACGCCTGCGCGGCGGCCGGCTCCTCGGGCACGTCGATCAGCATCTGGTTGCGCCGGACGCGTGATCCGTCCGCGTCGACCTGCTCGAACGACCGGACGAGCTCGCCGGAGGGCAGGTGCGGGGTGACGGAGCCGATGAACACCAGGTCGGCCGCGCTGTCGGCGATCTTGCTGTACGGGCCGATCAGCCGGCCCCGGCCGTCGGCGGAGGTCGTGACGGTTTCCTGCTGCCCCATGGGGGTCTCTCCTTCTACTGGGTGCGAACGCTGGGCGACCGGACGTCCTCGACGGCACCGGTGCCGGTGGCGAAGAGGTCACGCCGGAAGACTTCGGTGATCGTGCAGACGGCGGCGAACGTGATGACCGCCAGCACGCTGAGGTAGAGCGACACGGACCAACTGCGGCCGGTCACCGCCACCAGGGTCGCCATGATGGTCGGCGCGAACCCGCCGGCCACCACGGAAGCGATCTGGTAACCGAGGCTGGCGCCGGAAAAGCGCACCTCGGCGGGGAACATCTCGACGAACATCGCGGCGAGCGGCCCGTACATCGACGAATGGATCACGTACGCGATCACCAGGCCGAGGCCGAGCAGCCACCGGTTTCCCGTGTCGGCGAACAAGAACAGCGGCCACGCCCAGACCGCCATGGCGGCGGTCCCGACCAGGAACAGCTTCTTGCGCCCGACGCGGTCGCTGAGCCAGCCGAAGAACGGCAGCGCGACGACCTGCACCAGCCCGGCGCACATCACCAAGGCCAGTACGGTGCTGCGGGGCAGCGCGAGCACGCGGCTGCCGTAGTCGACCATCCCCGTGCTCAGGACGTAGAACGCCGCGTTGCCCACGAGGAAGGCCCCGGCGGCCTGGGCGACCGCCTTGCGGTGGGTCCGGAACACCTCGACAAGCGGCTTCTTGACCGGCGAAGCCTTCGCGGCGTTCGCCTGCTGCAGGTGGAGGAAGACGGGCGTCTCCTCGATGCGCCGTTGGACGTACATTCCGAAGAGGACGACGACGAACCCGCCGAGGAACGGCAGCCGCCAGCCCCAGGCGCGGAAGTCGGCGTCGGACAGCAGCAGCGTCAGCAGCAGGAAGATGCCGTTCGCGAGCGCCGCGCCGAGGCACGCGCCCAGCTGGCCGAGGCTGCCGTAGAAGCCGCGTAGCCGCACGGGGGCGTGTTCGGTGAGCAGCAGCGCGCCTCCGGCCCACTGCGCGCCGACACCCAGACCTTGGACGAGCCGGAGCAGCACGAGCAGGACCGGGGCGAGCGCGCCCACCACGGCGTGGGTGGGCAGCAGCCCGATCAGGGTCGTCGCGGTGCCCATGACGACCATGGCGAGCACCAGTGTGGGGCGCCGGCCCCAGCGGTCGCCCAGGTGGCCGGCGATGATCCCGCCGACCGGGCGGGCCAGGAACCCGACCGCCAGGGTGCCGAAGGCGGCGATCGTGCCCATCGCGGCGCTCTGGGCCGGGAAGAACAGCGGGCCGAGCACCAGGGCCGCCGCCGTTGTGTAGACGTAGAAGTCCAGCCACTCGGCCGTCGTCGCCGCGACGCCCGCGACGGCGATGCGCCGCATGGCCCGCTGGTCTCCCGGCTGCGACGGCGTCGGCGTTGACGCGGTCATGCGCACCTCCTGGCGAACAGGGAAAGGGATGCGCCCGGCGGCCTCCACGGCAAGTTGCCTCGCGATCTCGCGGGCTACCGGCCGAGCGTGTTCGTAGTCTGCGTAACCCACCGCCTCAAGTCAAGACACTGTCTCATTTTTTCTGGTTTCACCTCCCCCAGGTGCCCAGATAACCGAGACGGCGCGACAGGCGCCGAGCCCCGTCGAGGACCGCTTCGCCCACCTTCTCGACGGGCAGCAGCTCGAGCCGGTCTCCCGGCATGCTCAGCGTGACCGCCCCGGCGCACGACCCGCTCGCGTCGAAGAACGGCGCGGCGATGCCGGCGCCGTTGCGCACCCAGCGGCCGCGGCTCACCGAATAACCCAGCTTCCGGTCCCGCTCGAGCGTTTCCCGGTATTCGGCCAGATCGGTGATGCTGTTGGGGGTATGCCGCTCCAGGCCCTCGCCGAAGACGAGCTCGACCTCGCTGGCCGGCATGCCGCAGAGGATCGCCGTGCCGGCCGCGCCGGAGGTCAGCCGGATCGGTTTGCCCAGCTCGAGCACGTACCGGATGGGCTGGTCGCAGTCGATCTTGTCCCGGAAGACCAGCCGGTGGTGCTCCCGCACGGCCAGGTAGCAGGTCTCGTTGTAGACGTCGACGATCTCCCGCAGGATCGGCTTCGCCGCGTTCCACAGGCTGTCCCGGTCGCGCAGCACCGCCACCAGCGAGAACAGCCGGGAGCCCGCGGTGTACACCCCCCGCTCGCCGGTCTGCTCGACCCAGCCGAGCTCTTCCAGCTGGGTGAGGATCCGGCTGACCGCGCTGCGGTCGATGCCGGTCTGCCGCGCCGCTTCCCGGACACCGATCCCCGTTTCCTGCGCCGCCACCAGCTCGACCAGCACGACCGCCCGGTCCAGGACCCCGGGCCGCCCGGCGCCCGCCCGCTCTTCACTCACCACAGTCTTCCTTTCCTCAAGGAGCCTCTGCGCGACAGTGTCTCACTCAGAGCCTTGACAGCGCGAGGTCTTCGTGCAATTTTCGAGACACAGTCTTGCTGAACGAGACATAGGAGACGTGGTGGATCTGGACAAGCTCAACGTCCGTGACTTCCTCGAGGCGGCAGCGGCCCGCAACCCCGATCAGCCGTTCCTGATCTGGCAGGACGAGGAACAGACCTACGCGCGGTTCGTCGCCGAGGTCGGCCGCGCCGCGGCCGTCTGGCACGGGCTGGGCGTGCGCAAGGGCGACCGGGTCGCCTTCATGGCCGGCAACTCCCCCGGGTTCCTGCACGCCTGGCTCGGCCTGGCGAAGCTCGGCGCGATCCTGGTCGCGGTCAACACCGGGTTCAAGCTGGACGAGGCCCGGTACCTGGTCGAGCACTCCGAAGCGGTCGCCGCGCTGGTCGACCCGGAACACGCGGATTTCTTCACGGCGATCCGGCAGTCGGCACCGGCGTTGCGGACCCTCTGCAGCTTCGGCGACAGCGCCGGGTTCCTCGACTTCCCCCAGGCCATGGCGCAGGCCGATCCGGCCTCGGTGCCTGTCGTCGACCTGCGAGGCGACGACGTCATCTCGCTCATCTACACCTCGGGCACCACCGGGCGGCCCAAGGGCGTCATGCAGACGCACCGCAACTACGTGCTGACCGGCCAGGCGTACCCGTACTGGATGGACATGGCGAAGGGCGACCGCGTGTACGCGTGCCTCCCGCTGTTCCACATCAACTCGCAGGCGTACTCGACCATGGGCGCGATCGGCGCGGAGGGCGCGCTCGTGCTCGCGCCGCGGTTCAGCGCGAGCCGGTTCTGGCCCGAGGTGCGCCGGCACCGCGTCACCGTCTT
Source organism: Amycolatopsis sp. NPDC051758 (assembly GCF_044453095.1). Lineage (NCBI taxonomy): Bacteria > Bacillati > Actinomycetota > Actinomycetes > Pseudonocardiales > Pseudonocardiaceae > Amycolatopsis > Amycolatopsis sp. NPDC051758. The sequence goes on from NZ_JBITCJ010000017.1 coordinate 177,429, forward strand.
CAACTACATCGGCGCGATGGCGGTCATCCTCAGCAAGAGCGAGCCGTCGCCCCTCGACAAGGACCACGACGTGCGCGTCGCGTACGGCGTGCCCGCGCTGCCGCACGACGTCCGCGAACAGGTCGAGCAGCGCTTCGGCCTGGGCGCCATCTCGGGGTTCGGCATGAGCGAGACGACCTACGGCCTGCTCGAACCCCGCGACCAGCCCCGACGGGCCGGGACGATGGGCCTGCCCCGGCACCACCCCGACCCGTCGGTCCCCCGCACCGAGGCACGCATCGTCGACAAGAACGGCGATGAGGTCGGCCCGGGCGAAGTCGGCGAGCTCGTCCTGAAGAACGCCGCCATGATGCTCGGCTACTTCAAGGACCCCGAGCGCACCGCGGAGGCGCTGCGCGACGGCTGGCTCCACACCGGCGACAGCGCCTGGCGTGACGAGGATGGCTGGTTCTACTTCGTCGACCGCGTCAAGGACATCGTCCGCCGCCGCGGGGAGAACGTCTCGTCCCTGGAAGTCGAACAGACGCTCAACACGCACCCGGGCGTCCGAACCTCGGCCGTCATCGGCGTGCCGTCCGACCTGCTCGACGAGGACCTCTGCGCGATCGTCGTGCCCCAGCCCGGCCACACCCCCACCGCCGGCGAGCTCGTCGCGTGGTGCACGGAACGGCTGGCGCGCTTCAAGGTTCCCCGCTACGTCGAGTTCGTCACCGAGATCCCGATGACACCGACGGCCAAGATCGAAAAGCACCGGCTCCGCGACGGCGACTACGCCCGCGGGGACCGCATCGACATCGGCGAGGCGGCCACCCGCCTGTCCGCACCCGTGACCGTGAGCCAGGAGGAAGCATGACCACCGCCACCACCCCGAACGTCGAGACGGTGCGCGCGCTCATCGCCAAGCACGGCAACTGGGGGCGCTGGGGCGCCGACGACCAGGTCGGCACGCTCAACCACGTCACCCCCGAAGCCGTCGCCGCGGCCGCGTCCGCGATCAGGACCGGCAAGCGGTTCTCGCTCGCGCTGCCCTTCGACGCCGACGGCCCGCAGCGCGGCGGGTTCGGCCGGTTCAACCCGATCCACCTGATGTTCCGCGACGGCGGGGACATCGCGACCGGCACGATCGTCGACGACTTCTACGGCGGCAACGACCGGCACTGCCGCGGCACCGACGACCTCGTCATCATGCCGCTGCAGTCCGGCACCCAGTGGGACGCGCTGTCGCACATCCTCTTCGACGGCAGCATGTACAACGGCTATGCCCCCACCGCCGTCACCAGCAAGGGCGCCACGCGCAACGACATCGCGCAGGCCGCCGACCGCATCGCCGGCCGCGGCGTGCTCCTCGACATCGCGCGAGCGAAGGGAGTCGACGCGCTCGAAGACGGCTACGCGATCACCGCCGACGACCTCGACGCCTGCGCGGACAGCCAGAAGGTCGAGGTGCGCCAAGGAGATTTTGTGCTGGTCCGCACCGGTCAGCTCGGGGCGCGGCGCGGGAACTGGGGCGATTACGCCGGCGGCCACGCCCCCGGCATGGGGCTCGCCAGCGTGCCGTGGGTCGCCGACCGGCAGATCGCGGGACTCGCCACTGACACCTGGGGCATGGAGGTGCTGCCGAACGAGACGCCCGATGTGTTCCAGCCACTGCACTGCGTCTTCCTCGTGGGAATGGGCCTCTACGTCGGGGAGATCTTCGACCTCGAGAGCCTGGCCGAGGACTGCGCCGAGGACGGCCAGTACGAGTTCTTCTTCTGCGCGCCGCCGTTGCCGTTCAGTCGCGCGGTCGGCTCGCCGGTCAACCCGATGGCGATCAAGTGACCACGCCCCCGAACCCGGCCCCGCGCGGTGAAGAGCGGGTCTACTTCGACGCCGCGGCGGAGAACCGCCTGACCTACCAGACCTGCGACAGGTGCGGGTCGACGGTGTTCTACCTCCGGGCCGTCTGCCCGCACTGCGGCGGGGAAAGCCTGCGGTTGCGCGACTCGGCGGGCCGCGGGACGGTCTACAGCTACACGGTGCAGCACCGGGCGAGCCACCCGTACTTCGCCGACCGGAGCCCGATGACGCTGGCCCTGGTGGATCTCGACGAAGGCTTCCGGCTGCTGGCCACGCTCGACGACGTCGACGACGTGACGGTGGGAATGCCCGTCGAGGCCGTGTTCCGCCCACAAGACGAGCTGACGCTGCCGTACTTCCGGCCGCGCGCCCGTGAGGAGCAACCGAAATGAGCATCCGCGGCAGGACCGCCATCGCCGGCATCGCCGAGGTCGACACCTTCCAGACGCACGGGCGCTCCCCCGCCGGCCTCGCGGCGGCCGCCTCGAAACGCGCGCTCGAGGAAGCCGGCCTCACACTGTCCGATGTGGATGGGCTGTTCACGACGTCGTCGTACTACTCGATGCCGACGCTCACCATGAGCGAGTACCTCGGCATCAACCCGAGGTACACCGACTCGACCGCGCTCGGCGGCTGTTCCTTCATCGCCCACCTCGGGCACGCCGCCGCAGCCATCGAAGCGGGGCTCTGCGACGTCGCGCTCGTCTGCTACGGCAGCACCCAGCGCAGCGACCGCGGCAAGCTGGTCAGCAACGCCGAATGGCTGGCTTACGAGCAACCGTACGGGTTGCTGCACCCGGTGGGGAGCTTCGGGCTGATCGCTCAGCGACACATGGCGCAGTACGGCACCACCAGCGAGCAGCTGGCCCAGGTCGCCGTCGCCGCCCGGGAATGGGCCCTGCTCAACCCGGACGCGCCGTACCCGAAACCGCTGACGGTCGAGGACGTGCTGGCCTCAACACCGATCGCGAGCCCGCTGCACAAACTGGACTGCTGCCTGGTCACCGACGGCGGTGCGGCGGTCGTGCTCACCTCGGCCGAGCGGGCGCGGGACCTGGCGAAGCCGCCCGTCTACCTGCTCGGCACCGGCGAAGCGGCCAACCACCGCAACATCTCGCAGATGCCCGACCTCACGGCGACCGAGGCCGCGCGCAGCGCCGAGCGGGCGCTGCACATGGCCGGGGTCACCCACGCCGACATCAGCACGGCGCACGTCTATGACGCGTTCACCATCAGCCTCCTGATCCTGCTGGAGGACGTCGGGTTCTGCGCCAAGGGCGAAGGCGGCCCGTTCGTCGCGGACGGCAACACCGCGCCGGGCGGCTCGCTCGCGCTCAACACCAACGGCGGCGGGCTCTCCTACACCCACCCCGGCATGCTCGGGATGTTCCTGATCACCGAGGCGGTCCGCCAGCTTCGCGGGGAAGCGGGGGCGCGCCAGCAACCCGGCGCGGCGGTGTCGCTCGTGCACGGCATGGGCCTCACGCTCGCGGCCCACGCCACGGCGATCCTCGGGACCACGCCGTGACTGTCCCTGACAGACGTACGCAAAGCGGGTGCTGGATAACGGCCGGCCGGCCCGGGCAGCGTGAGTGTCCAGCGCCGAGGTGAGGGGGTGCGTGCGGTGTTCGACGAGCAGAGCTCCGTCGCGCGGCTGCGGCTGTGCACGCGGCGCGACAACGGCTGGCCGACCCCGCTCGTCCAGCTCGTGGACCACACCGCCGTCGCCGAGCGGTTCGACCTGCCCGCCGTCGACAGCCTGCACCTGACGCTGGTCACGCAGGGCAGCACGGTCCTGGAGTCGCGGCGGGGCACGGGCTGGCACCGCACCGAATACCGCCCGGGCCGGGTCGGGGTGACCCGGCCCGGCCGGGGGGGGGGGGGGGGGGGGGGGGGGGCGGCGCCCCGGGGGCGCCCCCCCCCCGAGGGGGCCCCCCCCCGGCGGCCACCCCCCCCCCCCCCCCCCGTAAGGGCGCCCCCCCCCCCCGGCCGCGCG
>NZ_JBITCJ010000018.1:0-132297 GCF_044453095.1 Amycolatopsis sp. NPDC051758
CCGGTGGTGTTTTCCTTACCGCACGCGACGTTGATCCTGATATGTGGAATTCCTGGAATTCATCAGGGAAAGAGGCAGTTCATCGTGCAGACCGCCCGGACCGTTCCGGCCGCCACCGTTGTCAATCTGCGCGACCTGGGCGGCATCGCCCTGGGCCGTGACCGCCGGGTGCGGCAGGGCGTCCTGTTCCGCTCGGGTCAGCTGAGCGAGCTGGACCCGGAGAGCGACCGGGCGGTGTCCGCGCTCGGCATCCGCACCGTCGTGGATCTGCGCACCGCCGATGAGCGCCAGTGGGCCCCGGACCGGCTGCCGGACCGGGCCAGGCTCTTCGTCGCCGACGTACTGGGCGGCCACCCGGGCGTGGCGCCCGCCCGGCTGCGGTCCCTGCTCGCCGACCCGGTCGAGGCGGAACGGGCGCTGGGGGGCGGCAGGGCCGAGGAACTGTTCGCCGAGACCTACCGGAAGATGGTCCTCTCGCCGGGCGCCGCAGCCGCCTACCGGGCCTTCCTGGAGACGGCCGCCGACCCCGGCGCGCGCCCGGTGCTCTTCCACTGCACGGCGGGCAAGGACCGTACCGGCTGGGCGGCAGCCGTCCTGCTCATGCTCCTGGGAGCGCCCCGGGCGACGGTGCGGTCGGACTTCCTCGCGGTCAATCCCTCCGTACGGGCCGCCTTCGCCCCGCACGTGGCGAAGTTCCTGGACGGTGGCGGCGACCCCGCCGTCGCCGCGGCGATCATCGAGGTCCGCCCCCGCTACCTAGACGTGGCGCTCGACGCCATGGACGAACGCTGGGGCGGCCTCGACGGCTACGTGCGCGACGGGCTGCGCCTGCCCGACGCCGCACTGGAGCGGCTGCGCGACGGCCTGGTGATCCGCGGCTGAACCCGTCGCGAACGCGGAAGGGGGCGGGGGGGGCCGGGGGGGCCCGGTTTTTTTCCCACCCGCCCCCGCCCGACCCCCCGGGGCACCCCCCGCTTCTTGCATTGCTCGACTTCCGGTGATCTGAAAACATGGACGGAGAAATAGTGCGGAACGAAATACGTCGGAAGGAAGTGTCATGAGCCGCCCCCGGGATTTCGCCGCATTGACCGTGCTGTGTTTTCTCAACGAGGGCGACCGGCACCCGTACGAGATGCTGCGGCTGGTCCGCCAGCGGCACAAGGACAACATCATCCCCGGGTTGCCGCGCAGCATCTACCGGGCCATCGAGCGGCTCCAGGCCGACGGGCTGATCGAGCCGGTCGAGACGACCCGGGAGGGCCGCCGCCCGGAGCGGACGGTGTACCGCATCACCCCCGACGGCGGTGAGGAGATGGTCACGCAGCTCACGCGCCTGGTCACCACGCCGGAGGAGATCCCGGCCTTCGGCGCGGCGTTGTCGCTGCTCGGGAACCTGGACGGCGACCTGCAGATCGAGGCGCTGCGGGAGCGGCGGATCCGGCTCGAGGGCCGGCTCGCCGAGTACGCCGCCCAGCTGGCCGCCGCCGGCCCGCACCTGGAGTACAAGCGCGTGATGGAGCTGGATTACCTGTGCGCGGTCGGGCACGCCGAGCTGGACTGGCTGCGCCGCGTGCTCGCCACGATGCGGGGCGAACCGGCCCGCGCGGGCTGAGCGCCGCCGCGAATTCCGCGTGGTCCGATCGGGGAGCGAAAGCGCGGCCGGACAAAGTGCGACCCGTTTTCGAACCGTTCTCGAATGCGGTCGCCGAACATCGTCCTGCCCGCGAAAACATCGGGATCTCGCTTCAGGGAAGGGCGGCACGGGTGGAACGCACTCTCATCGTGGCACGCATGAATCCGGATTCGGCGGAATCGGTGGCCGGGATATTCGGCGAGTCCGACGCCGGGCAGCTCCCGGCGACCGTGGGTGTGACGGCGCGGTCGCTGTTCTCCTACAACGGCTTGTACTTCCACCTCATCGAAGCCGAGCGGCCGCTGGCCGAGGGGCTCGCCGAGGCCCGCAAGAGTCCCTTGTGGACCGACATCAACACGAAGCTCGACGAGTTCATCACCCCGTACGACCCGCAGACCTGGCGCGGCCCGGCCGACGCGATGGCCCACCGCTTCTACAGCTGGCGGGCCGTCTGATGGGGGAGCTGAAGATCGCCTCCTACGCCGACGCCGAGCCCAACCGCCGCCGCGGTGGCGAGCTGCGCGTCGTCCTCGGACCCAAGACCGCCGGCGCCACGACCGGCTTCCTCGGCGTGCTGACCCTGCAGCCGGGGGAGTTCGTCTCGGAGCACTACCACCCGTACTCCGAGGAGTTCCTCTACGTCACGCGCGGCGAGCTGACCGCCCGCGTCGACGGCGCGCCCTACGTCCTCTACGAGGGTGAAGGCCTTGTCGTGCCGAAGAACGCGCGGCACCGGGTGGAGAACCACACCGGGGAGCTCGCCGAGGCGGTGTTCCACCTGTGCCCGCTGGCGCCGCGCCCGGACCTCGGCCACGTCGACACCGAGGAGCTGCCGGCGCCGGCCGAGGCGCAGCCGTCCGTGGGGGCACCGTGACGAGGACCGCGGTCATCACCGGCATCGGCGTGGTCGCCCCGGGCGGTGTCGGCACCAAGGCCTTCTGGACGCTGCTCACCGAAGGCCGCACCGCGACCCGGCCGATCTCGAGGTTCGACGCGTCCCGCTTCCGCTCGCGCATCGCCGCCGAGTGCGACTTCGAAGGTGAGCTCAACGGCCTGACCGCCGAGGAGTCCGTGCGGCTCGACCGCGCGGCGCAGTTCGCGCTCGTCTGCACGGACGAAGCCGTGGTCGACAGCGGCCTGGACCCCGGCGCGCTCGACCCGTACCGGCTCGGTGTCGCGATCGGCAGCGCCGTCGGCGCCACCATCGGGCTGGAGAACGAGTACCTCACCGTCTCCGCGGGCGCCCGCGACTGGGTCGTCGACCCCGCCAAGGCCGCCCCGCAGTTGTACGAGTACCTCGTCCCGAGCAGCTTCGCGGCCGAAGTCGCCTGGCGCTGCGGTGCGCAGGGCCCGGTCGCCACCATCTCCACCGGCTGCACCTCCGGTCTCGACGCGATCGGCCACGCCGCCGGGCTCATCGAGTCCGGCGAGGCCGACGTGATGCTCGCGGGCGCCACGGACGCGCCGATCTCGCCGATCACCGTCGCCTGCTTCGACGCGATCAAAGCCACGTCGCCCGACAACGACGACGCCGCGCACGCGTCCCGGCCGTTCGACCGCACCCGCAACGGGTTCGTGCTCGGCGAGGGCGCCGCGGTCTTCGTCGTCGAAGAAGCCGAGAGCGCCCGGCGGCGCGGCGCGCACGTCTACTGCGCGGTCTCCGGCTTCGCGACCCGGGCCAACGCCTACCACATGACGGGGCTGAAGCCGGACGGCCGCGAGCTGGCCGAGGCCATCACCGTCGCCCTCGGCCGGGCCGGCCTGCCCGGCGACCGCGTCGGCTACGTCAACGCCCACGGTTCGGGCACCAAGCAGAACGACCGGCACGAGACCGCCGCCGTCAAGCGCAGCCTGGGTGAGCACGCCTACCGGGTGCCGGTCAGCTCCATCAAGTCGATGGTCGGGCACTCGCTCGGCGCGATCGGCTCGCTGGAGGTCGCGGCCTGCGCGCTGGCGCTGGAGCACCAGGTCGTGCCGCCGACGGCGAACCTGCACCACCGCGACCCGGAGTGCGACCTCGACTACGTGCCGAACGTCGCCCGGGAGACCGGGCTGGACACCGTGCTCAGCGTCGGCAGCGGCTTCGGCGGGTTCCAGACGGCCGTGGTCCTGACCCGGGAGCCGGTATGACGACGGCGGAGGCGGCCCCGGTGATCACCGGGATCGGCGTGGTCGCACCCAACGGCGTCGGTGTTGAGGACTTCTGGTCGAACGTGCTGGCCGGGAAGAGCGGGCTCGCGCCGGTGACCCGGTTCGACGCCGAAGGTTACCCGGTCTCGCACGTCGGCGCGGTGCCCGACGAGGCGGATTCCCTGCCGAACCGGATCACCGTGCAGACCGACCGCTGGACCCGGCTCGCGATGACCGCGACCGAGGAGGCGCTGCGGAACGCGGGCATCGGCCCCGGCGGCGAGCGGGACTTCGACGACTACGACTTCGCCGTGATCACCGCCAGCTCCTCCGGTGGCAACGAGTTCGGCCAGCGCGAGATCGAGCAGCTGTGGAGCGCCGGACCGGAATACGTGTCGGTGTACCAGTCGATCGCGTGGTTCTACGCGGCGACCACCGGGCAGCTGTCCATCCGGCACGGGATGCGCGGTCCCTGCGGGGTCGTCGTCGCCGAGCAGGCGGGCGGGCTGGACGCGCTCGCGCAGAGCCGGCGGATGCTGCGCACCGGCACCAAGGCCGTGGTCACCGGCGGCACCGAAGCGGCGCTGTCGCCGTACGCGCTGGTGTGCCAGGGCAGCAGCGAGCGGTTCACCCGCGGTGCGTACCTGCCCTTCGACGTGCGGGCGTCCGGCCACGTGCCGGGTGAGGGCGGCGCGATCCTGGTGCTGGAGGACGAGAGCGCCGCCCGGGCGCGCGGAGTGTCCGAAGTGCACGGACGGGTCGCGGGGTACGCGGCGACGTTCGATCCCCGGCCCGGCTCCGGCCGGCCCGGCGGGTTGCTCCGGGCGATCACCGGCGCACTGCGGGACGCGGGCCTGCGGCCGTCCGATGTGGACGTCGTGTTCGCCGACGGCGCGGGCACACCGGCGGGTGACGCCGAGGAAGCCGCGGCGCTGGCCGGGGTGTTCGGCGCCCGCGGGGTGCCGGTCACGGTGCCGAAGACGATGACCGGGCGGCTCGCCGCCGGTGGCGCCCCGCTCGACGTCGCGTGTGTGCTGCTGGCCATGCGCGACGGTGTGCTGCCGCCGACCGTCGGTGTCACCGAACCCGCCTACGACCTCGACCTGGTCCAGGAGCCCCGGCCCGCGGAGGTGCGGACCGCACTCGTGCTGGCACGCGGTTTCGGCGGCTTCAACTCCGCACTCGTGCTCACTCGCTGACCCAGACCCACCGAAGGAGGAGAACGTGCTCACGCTCGAAGATCTCAAACAGGTCCTGCGCACCTGCGGAACCGACGAGTCCGTCGACCTGGACGGCGACATCCTCGACGTCGAGATGGCCGACCTCGGCTACGACTCGCTGGCGGTGCTCGAGATTTCGGCCCGCCTGCAGCAACGCTCCGGGCGCGAGATCCCGGAGGACGTCACGGCCGAGTCGATGACGCTGCGGCAGCTGCTGGGCTACATCAACAACCCCGTCGGGATCGCCTGACATGGCCGCGCACACGGACAACAGCGTGTTCATCGAGGCGCCGATGGAGCTGGTCTGGCAGCGCACCAACGACGTCGAGTCGTGGACCGAGCTGTTCGACGAGTACGGCGAGGCCACGGTGCTCGACCGCCGGGACGACCGGATCACCTTCCGGCTCGCCCTGCACCCGGACGAGAACGGCAAGGTGTGGGCGTGGGTGTCCGAACGCCGCCTCGACGAGGCGGCCCGCACCACGCTGTCGCACCGCGTCGAGACCGGCCCGTTCAAGTACATGAGCCTGTTCTGGGAGTACACCGAGGTCGCCGGCGGCGTGCGGCTGCGCTGGGTGCAGGACTTCGAGATGAAGCCCGGCGCCCCGGTCGACGACACCGCGATGGCCGCCCGGATCAACGGGAACAGCGTGCGGCAGCAGGCGAGGATCAAGAAGATCCTCGAACAGGCCGCGCGCGACGCGGAAGTCCCGGTCTGAGCTCATGACCTACCAGATCGCCGCGCTGCTGGCGCTGGTCTGCGGCGGGATCGCCGCGGGCGACATGTTCTGCACCACGGTCGGGCTCGCGCCGATGATGCAGGTGCTGTCCTACCGGCGTTACGTCGAGATGGTGCAGTACCTGCAGCCGCGGTACGACCCGGCGATGCCGATCATCAACGCGGTCGCGCTGCTGGCGAACGTGGTCGCCGCGGTCACCGCGCCGTCGGGCGCCTGGTTCGTGGTCGCCGCGGTGCTCGTCGCGTCGGTGATCGGGGTGTCGGTCGCCAAGGCCGTGCCGATCAACCGGTTCGTGCTGAAGCTCGATCCGGCGGACGAACCCGCGGACTGGCCCAGCCGGGACCCGCGGGCGCGCTGGAAGGCGTGGAACACCACCCGCACGGTGCTGATGGCGGGCGCGCTGCTCGTCGACGGTGTCGCCGTCCTGTACTGAACTTCGAAGGAGAGACATGAGCATCAAGCTCGACGGCAAGCGGGTGCTGGTCACCGGCGGAACCGGGGGGATCGGCCGCGGCCTCTCCCACGCGTTCGCCGGCGCCGGCGCCAGCCTCGTCACCTGCGGCCGGTCGGACGAGGAGGCCGCCGACCGGATGGCCCGCGAACTCAAGGAAATCGGCGGGGAACACCACGTCGTGCTCGCCGACGTCACCCGGCCCGACCAGGTCGAAACGCTCCTGGAGGAGTGCCGGACGCGGCTGGGCGGGCTCGACGTGCTGGTCAGCAACGCCGGGGCGATCAGCCACATCCCGTTCGGCGAGCTGCCGCTCGAGGAGTGGAAGCGCGTCCTCGACACCAACCTGACCGCGGCCTACCTGCTGATCTCGAAGGCGCTGCCGATGCTGTCCGACGGCGCGTCCATCGTGCTGATCGGCTCCCGGGTGGCGACCGTCGGGATCCCGCTGCGGGCGCACTACACGGCGTCGAAGTCGGCGCTGATCGGGCTCGCGCGCTCGCTGGCCAAGGAGCTGGGCGGGCGCCGGATCCGGGTCAACGTGGTGGCGCCCGGCGTGATCGAGACGCCGGAACGCCCGCTGCCCGACGAGATCCGGCAGCGCTACCACCAGCTCACCGCGATCGGCCGGCTCGGCAGCCCCGAGGAGATCGCCAACGCGGTGCTGTTCCTGGCCAGCGACCTGTCGTCCTACATCACCGGCGAAACCGTCCACGTCGACGGCGGAATCTGAAGGAGAACACGATGTCCGGCACCGAAGTCTTCCGCGTCATGCTGCGGATGGAGGTCCTGCCCGGCAAGGGTGAGGAGTTCGAGAAGGTCTGGTACGAGAGCGCCGGCACGATCACCGGTCAGCGCGCCAACCTCGGCCAGTGGCTCTCCCGCGGCGACGACGAGGAGGGCGTCTACTACATCGTCAGCGACTGGGTCAACGAGGAGCTGTTCCGCGAGTACGAGCGCAGCGAGGAGCACCTGGTGCACCGCGGCAAGCTGCACCCGTACCGCAGCAAGGGCTCCATGCAGACGATGCGGGTGGTGCACAACCTGGTCGGCGCCGGGGCCCCCGCGTGAGCCGGGTCCGTGTGCTGATCTACGCGGCGGCGCCGGAGAGCGACACCGACGGCGTCACCGAGGCGTACCACCGCATCAGCGCGGAGCTGTCCGGCACGCCGGGACTGCTCGGCAACGAGCTGATGCAGTCGCTGGGCGAGGCCCGCTCGTTCGTCGTGATGAGCGAGTGGGCCGACCTGGACGCCTTCCGGAAGTGGGAGACCGGGCCGGACCACCGCGGAACGACGTCGCCGCTGCGGCCCTACCAGGACGCCTCGCGGGGCAGCCCGTTCGGTCTCTACCAGGTCGTGGCCAACTACTAGGAGTCCATTGTGGTCGCCGTACTCGACGTGCTCGTGCTGGCGGGCAGCGGGATCGCGGCCGGTGTGCTGTTCTGCGTGGCGCTCAGCGTGGTGCCCGCGTTCCTCGGGATGGAGCCCGCGCAGTACGTGGCGGCACACCGGCTGATCGGGAAGAACTACGACCCGGTGATGCCGCTGACCGTGCTGGGGACCGTGGTGGCCGACGCCGTGCTGGCGGTCGTCCGGTCGTCCGTCCCCTTCGGACTGGCGGCGGTGCTGCTGCTGGGGGTGTCCGCGGTTTCCCACCTGGCGAACGTGCCGATCAACCGGCTGGTCAAGTCACTCGACACCGTTCCGTCCACTTGGGACGACCCGCGCCCGCGGTGGCGCAACTGGAACCTGCTGCGGACCGGTCTCGCGATCGCCGCACTGCTGGTCAACGCGATCGCCGTGGTCGCGACCGGATAGGAGGCAATTCGTGGAGCTGGGATTCAAGGGCAAGCGGGCGCTCGTCACGGGCGGGACCCGCGGGATCGGCCGGGCGGTCTCGCTCGCGCTGGCCACGGCCGGCGCGACCGTCGTCGCGGTGAACCGGGAGGAGAACGAAGCTTCGGAGTCGCTGCGGAAGGAGCTGGCCGAGCTCGGCGGCAGCGTCGTGCACGCGGACGTGACCGACGCGGCCGAAGTGGCGCGCCTCGCGGAGACCTGCCGGACCGAGCTGGGCGGGCTGGACGTGCTGGTGAACAACGCGGGGGTGCACGGGCACACCCCGCTGGCCGAGCTGGACCTGGCCGAGTGGACCCGGCTGATCGACACCGACCTGACGTCGATGTTCCTGGTCACGCAGGCGTGTGTGCCGCTGCTGGCCGAGGGTGCGAGCGTCATCAACGTGGGTGCCTCGGCAGCCTTCCGCGGGATGGCGGGCACGGCGCACTACACCGCGGCGAAGGCGGGCGTGGTCGGCCTGACCCGGTCGCTGTGCAAGGAGTTCGGCGGGATCAGGGTCAACACGATCGCGCCGGGCGTGATCAACACCGGCGACGAGCTCCCGCCGCCGGTCGCCCAGCGGGTCAAGCGGATGACCGCGCTCGGCCGGCTGGGCACCCCGGAAGAGGTCGCCGGCGCGGTGCTGTTCCTCGCGAGTGACCTGTCGACCTACGTCACCGGCGCGCTGCTCGCCGTCGACGGCGGAATGTAACCCAGGAAGGCTTTGCCATGCCCTACGCGGCCATCACCTACGACATCAAACCCGGCTTCGAAGACGAGATCGCCGGGATCTTCGCGAACTTCAAGCGGGCGGACTCGCCGATCATGCGCGACGAGAGCGGCGCCGAGGTCGGCCGGCTCCTCGGCACCGCCGTGTTCATCCGCGACGCGCAGCTGGTCCGCTTCATCCACTACGAAGGCGACTTCGCCCAGATCGGCAAGCACATGGCCCGCCAGGAGGGCGTGCACCTGGTCGAGGAGCAGCTGAAGCCGTACCTCGCTTCGGAGCGCAACACCGAGACCCCCGAAGGCTTCCGGCAGCACTTCGCCAAGAGCTTGATGCGGTGCATCTCGCAGATCTCCGTGCCGCCCGCCGCGTTCGCCGTGAGCTGAGGCATGGACACCAAGACGATCGCCGTGGTCGGCCTCGGCGTGATGGGCTCGGGCATGGCGACGAGCCTGCTCGACCACGGGTACCGGGTGCTGGTGCACAACCGCACGGCCGCCAAGGCGGCGCCGCTGCTCGACCGCGGCGCCGAGCTCGCCGATTCGGCCGAGGGCGCGGTGGCCGGCGCCGACCGCGTGCTGCTGAGCCTCGCCGACGAGCCGGCGGTGGACGCGGTGCTGGCCGCCGCCGGGCCCGCGCTCCGGGCCGGACTGGTCGTCGTCGACACGTCGACGGTTTCGGCGGAGTACTCCCGGTCGTTGACCGCCCGGCTCGCGGAAGCGGGCGTCACCCGGATCGAGGCGTGTGTGCTGGGCAACCCGGCGCAGGCCGCGGCCGGGCAGCTGCGGGTGCTCGCCGCCGGAGCCCGGCCGGCGGTCGAGTCGGCCGGCGACGTGCTGGAGGCGATCGGCCGGGAGGTTTCGTACCTCGGCCCGGTCGGCAACGCCGCCACCACGAAGCTGGTGTTCAACCTCCTGCTGGGCGGCCAGGTCGCGGCGCTGGCCGAGGCCGTGAACTACGGCGTGGCGGCCGGGCTCGACCGCGACCGGCTGCTGACGGCGATCGGCGCCAGCGGCTTCAGCTCGAAGGTGCTGTCGTTCCGGGCGGACCTGATGCGGTCGCGTCAGTACGAGCCGGCGGCGTTCCGGTCCGCGCTGATGGCCAAGGATTTGAGGCTGGGCACCGGGGCGGCGGCCGAAGCGGGTGTTGGCACGCCGGTGCTGACCGCGGCGGCGCAGGCGTACGAGGCCGTGGTTGCGGCTGGTTCGGGTGATGCCGACGCGGCGGTTCTCATCGACACTCCGGGAGGCTCCGCGTGACGCTCACCCAGCCCGCGCTCGTCCGGTCGCTGGACGAGCCGGGCCTCGAGGTGGCCGAGGCCGGGCGGAAGGCCGCCCGGCTGGCCGAGCTGCGGCAGGCCGGTTTCCCGGTGCCGCCGGGGCTGGTGCTCACCGTCGCCGCGTTCGAGGCGGGTGAGTTCTCGGCCGGGGTGCTGGCCGCGCTGCGGTCCATGGCCGACCACTTCGGTGACGTTCCGCTGGCGGTGCGGTCCTCGGGCGTCGCCGAGGACGGGGACGATCGGTCCCACGCCGGGCAGTACGAGACCGTGCTCGGAGTGACGGGGTTCGACGACCTCGTCGCGGCCGTGCGCACCTGCTGGGACTCGGCCGACGGGGCCCGGCTGCGCGAGTACCGGGGCCGCGCCGACCGGCCGGGGCTGGCCGTGCTGGTCCAGCCCCTGGTCCCGGCCGTCGCCGCCGGGGTGGCGTTCAGCGCCGATCCGGTCACCGGCGCCCGCGACACGGTCCGCGTCGACGCCGTGCCGGGGCTCGGCGACCAGCTGGTCTCCGGCCGCGTCGCGCCGGACGAATGGGCGGTCACGGACGCGCCCGTCCTGGTCCGCGGCCCGCACCACGTGCTGAGCGCGGAGCAGGTCGCCCACGTCGCCGGCTTGACGCGGCGGGTCGAGGCGGAAGCCGGCTCGCCCCAGGACATCGAATGGGCGTGGACCGACGACGTGGTCCTGCTGCAGGCGCGCCCGATCACGGCGCTGCCCGCGGCGGGCCCGGTGCCGGTCCCGGTGGAGTTCGAGGTGCCGCCGGGGTTCTGGCTCCGCGGCGGCTACACGCTCAAACCGCTGTCGCCGATGAACACCTCGACCCTGATCCGCGCGGTCAACCGGACCAGCGCGAACCTGTTCACCTACGCGTTCGGCGAGCGGGTCGAGGTGCTGAACCTCGGCGGCTGGTCCTACGTGCGGATCGTGCCGCTGGCCTCGGTGGACGCCGTGCGCGCGCGAGCCCGGAAGGTGGTCGAGGCCGGGCGCGCCGACAAGCACGGCGAGATCGTCGACCGGTGGTACGCCGAGTGGCTCCCGGGCCTGCGCGCCGCCGTGGCCGAAGTCCGGTCGGTGGTCCTCGGTGAGCTGTCCGGGCCCGGGCTGGTCGCGGAGCTGGACCGGCGGGTCGAGCTGGCGTACGAGGCGCAGCGGCTGCACTTCCTCGTCGGCGGGGTGTCCAGCATGGTCTGGGGCGAGCTGGGCGTCGTCTGCCGGGACCTGCTCGGCTGGGACGCCACGGGGATCCTCCCGATGCTGACCGGGCTCCCGGGCAAAGCGGCCGAGCCCGCGCGCGAGCTGGCCCGCCTGGCCCGCCTCGCCGCGCGCGACCCCGGCGTGCTCCAGGAGCCGGCCGGTGAATTCGCCGAAGCGTTCCAGACCTACCTCGTCGAGTACGGCCAGCGCTGTCTCGGCGCGGACCTCGCCGAGCCCTCGCTGGCGGAGCAGCCGCGGCTGGTGCTGAGCCTGATCGCGGACCAGCTCGACGTGGGCTCCGACCCGGCGGCCGCGTCGGCGGCGGCGATCGCCGAGCGCGAGGAGACCGTCGCGGCGGCTCGCGCGCGGTTGTCCGGAGTGGATCTCACCCGGTTCGACCGCGCGCTGGTCCGCGCGCAGCGTGCGTTCCCGCTGCGTGACGACACCGGTTTCGAGGCGCACGTCGCCTGGGCGCAGGTCCGGTACGCGCTCCGGGAACTGGCTGCCCGCATGGTTTCGAGCGGGTGGCTCGCCGACGTCGACGACGTCTTCCTGCTCACCTTGGACGAAGTGCGCGCCGCCTTCACGGCCGGCGCGGCGCAGCAGGACCTGGTGCGGCTGCGCGCGGGACAGCAGGCGTGGTCGCAGGCCCACCTCGGCCCGCAGACCTACGGCGAATACCAAGGTGGCCCCGACCGCGAGCCGGTACTGGCCGAGCTGGCCCCGGCCGATCGTGCGGTGCTGGAGCCGATGCTGTGGATCGACTCGGTGTCCGAGCTGGGCGCCGGGCACCGGGCGGCGGCGGGGGACCGGCTGCTGCGCGGGACGGCGGCGTCGGCGGGCCGCTACACCGGCGTTGTCCGCGTGGTGATCAGCGAACGCGAGTTCGCGAAGCTGCGGCCGGGGGACGTGCTGGTGTGCCCGGAAACCACACCCCAGTGGTCGGTGCTGTTCGGCGGCATCGGCGCGCTGATCACCGACACCGGCGGGCTGCTCTCGCACCCGTCGATCCTCGCGCGCGAGCACGGCATCCCGGCGGTGGTCGCGACCGGCAACGCGACCGAGGTCCTGCACGACGGCCAGCTGGTCACCGTGGACGGGACGACCGGCGCGGTGGAGGTCCTCGACGCGTCGTGACCGGCCCCTTCTGATCCGGAGTACACATGCGAATACTGGTGACCAGTTATCCCGCCGTCTCCCACCTCTACCCGATGGTGCCGCTCGCCTGGGCGCTGCGGACCGCCGGGCACGAGGTACGGGTGGCGGCGGCGCCGTCGTTCGCGGCCGCCGCGCGCCGCACCGGGCTCCCGGTCCTGCCGCTCGGCGAGGACGTCGACGGAACGGTGGCGTGGGAAGGGTTCGACCCGCGAGCGGGCGACCGCACCGCGCGGACGATGCGGATGTTCCGGCTGACCGCGCAGGGCTGGGCCGCCGCGCTCGTGGCGGCCGCCCGTGACTGGGCGGACGTCGTGCTGTTCGACCCGCGCGAGTACGCGGGCCCGGTCGCGGCCGCGGTGGCGGGCATCCCGTCGGCGCGGGTGCTCTACGGGGTGGACCACACCTACGCCGAGCGCACGGTGGAGTGGCCGTTGCTGGCCCCGCTGTGGGACGACTGGGGTCTCGGCGAGCCGGATCCGGCGGGCACGGTGACGATCGATCCCTGCCCGGCGGCCCTGCAGCTCGAGACCCCGCCGGCGGCGTGGCCGGTGCAAACCATCCCCTACAACGGCTCGGCGCTGATCCCCGGACTCGCCGGCCCGGCCGGCCGGCCCCGCGTCTGCCTCACCTGGGGCGCCTCGTTCGGGGGCACCACGGGCAACCTGGACCCGGTCCGGGTGGCGCTGACGGGGCTCCTGCGCTGCGACGTCGAGGTGATCGTCGCGGTCGCGCGCGGCCAGCGGGCCCTGCTGGGCGAGCTGCCCGCCGGCGTCCGGGTGCTGGAATCGGTCCCGCTGCACACGATCCTGCCCAGCTGCGCGCTGGTCGTGCACCAGGGCGGCGCGGGCACGGCACTCACCGCGGCGGCGTGCGGGGTGCCGCAGGTGGTGGTCCCGTTCAAGGGTGACCAGCTGACCCACGCGGGCCGGGTGGCGGCCGCGGGTGCGGGTGTCCTGCTCCCGGCGGCGGAGCTCACGCCGGAGGCGGTCGCTTCGGCCGCCCTCGAGGTGCTTGGTGATGCGGGGTACGCGCGGCGGGCGGCCGATGTCGCTGCGGAGAACCGCTCACGTCCGGCGCCGGCGGCTTTGGTGCGGCAGCTGGAGTTCCTGACCCGCTGAGCCCGGTGGGGTGGTCCTCGACGAGGACCACCCCACCGGGCTCGAGTGACCGGTTCAGCCGGGAACAGCGATCCCGGCCTCCGCTTCGCGCGGGATGGCGGTGACCACCTGGAGCAGGCTCGACGGCCGGTCCGCCCGGTCGAAGAAGTCCAGGAACAGCGGCGGCAGGGAGTAGTGGAACTCCGGGCCGTCGGCCTGCACCCGGACCCGCAGCATGTTCGCCGCCACGAGCCGGTCGAGGGCGTCCTCGGCCTCGCGCTCGCTCACCTCGACGACCGCGACCGCGTTCTTCGCCGTGAAGCAGTCCAGTCCGGACTCGCACAGGCGGGTCAGCACCTGCCGATCCCGGGGCTCGAGGTCGGCGAGGTCCTCGCGGAACGGCCCGTCCAGGTCGACCCCCGCGGCCTGCAGCTCCGGGCGCAGGCCGTCGTGGTCGGTGACGCGGGCCGCCAGCTTGGTCACCGGCCAGTGCCGGTTGACCGACAGGCGCTCGCCCAGCGCGCGCAGCGCCACCGGGAGACCGCCGCAGCGGTGGACCACGGCGGCCACCGTCCCGCGCTCGTGGAGGATGTTCCGCGAAGTGACCACTTTGGACATGAGCGCGACACCGTCGTCGGTGGACATCGGCTCCAGCAGCATCGGCACCACGCCCGGCAGCGAGCCGGTGAGCCGCCGTCCGGTGGCCAGCACCACCCAGCGGCCACCGGGCAGCAGCGGCCGGATCTGCGCGGCCGACGAGACGCCGTCGAGCAGGATCAGCCCGCAGCCGCCGGCGGTCCTGGTGCGGAAGAGCTTGGCCCGCTCGGCCTCGCCTTCGGGCAGGTCCGCCGCGCGGACGCCCAGATCGGTGAGGAACCCGCCGAGCACGTCCACCGGCTCGGTGAACCGGTCGAACTCGGCGAACAGCTGGCCGTCCGGGAACCGCGACCGCGCCGCGTGTGCGGCCCGCACCGCCAGCACCGTCTTGCCCACCCCGGTCATCCCGGTCACCGCGAACGTCCGGCCGGCCGCACCCTCGGGGGTGAGGAGCCGGTCCAGCTCGGCCAGCTCGGCGGCCCGGCCGGTGAAGTCCGACAGGTCCGCGGGCAGCTGCGCCTGGACGATGTTCGGCGCCGGCGCCGCCACGGTCCCCGCGCGCACCGCCGGCGCCACCCGGCGCAGCGAAGGAGAGTCCGAGAGGACGTTCTGGTGCAGCTGCTGCAGCGTCGGCGAAGGGTCGATGCCCAGTTCGTCGTCGAGGCAGCGCCGGACCTCGTGGTAGACCTGCAGGGCCTGCGACCGCCGGTCGCAGCGGTAGAGCGCGAGCATCAGCTTCGCGTACAGGTCCTCGTGCAGCGGGTACTTCGCGATCAGCCCGCGCAGCTCGCCGACCAGCTCGTGGTGCCGGCCGATCTGCAGGTCGGCCTCGACCCGCATGGCCAGCGCCTGCAGCCAGGCCTCGTTGAGCTTCGCGGCGTGTGCGTCGAGCAGCGGTCCACGCTGGACGTCGCACAAGGCGTCACCCCGCCACAGCGCGGTCGCCCGGTGGAGCAGCTGCGAAGCGCGCAGCGGGTCCGCCGCCTCCAGCGCGTGCTTGGCGTCGCCGGCCAGCTGGTCGAACTCGTCGGAGTCGACGCTGCCCGGGGCGATCCGGGCCAGGTAGCCGAGCGGCTTGGTGACGAGCACACCGTCGTGGCTGTTGCCCGCGGCGCAGAACAGCTTGCGCAGCTGGTAGATGTAGGTCTGCAACGTGGTCAGCGCGCTCGCCGGCGGGTTCTCCGGCCAGATCTCCTCGATCAGCGAGGTCACCGGCACCAAACCGCCGTGGCAGAGGACGAGCAGCGCCAGGACGCTGCGCTGCTTCGGCGCGGTAGGTGTGAGCACGCGGTCTTCATGGGTCACCTCGAAGGTGCCCAGGGTATTGAATCTCATGACTTCCCCCAGCGGTAGGCATAAGAACGGGCGAACCGCGGATGGTGAATGGACTATCGCGCACAACGGCGAAATAGCCGATCTACATCCCCAGTTGGCGCAAAAGGCGGCACCCACCCCAGATATCGTGCTCTTGCACCTGCGGCTGACAGTATTCCGCACATGTGTCGGTGTCAAGATTTCCCGAGGACGGCCGAACGTTGGTTGGGGGAGGTCCAACGACCTGCGGCGGGTCCGGGGCGGTCCGGTGAGCAGCGGAGACGGGGAGTCTGGCGGGTTCGCACGTATTCGACCGGGATTACCGGTAGATCCGATTCATCCGGATTTACACGTGCTTGACGAGTGGTGAATAGGAATGCACTCGGGGTGTCTGCCGTGGGGGAAGATTACCGCGAATATCAATTCTATCTTAAGTTCCCCGTCCGTGGTGAAAAATGAAAAGCGCCTCTCGGAACACCGAGGTGTCCGAGAGGCGCCGGGTGGGGGCCCGTTCAGTGGGTGGCGACGAACTCCTTGAGCGTGCCGATGACGAACTCGATCATTTCCGGGGTGATGCCGGGGTAGACGCCGATCCAGAACGTCCGCTCGGCGACGATGTCGCTGTTGACCAGCGAGCCGGAGATGCGGTGGGGCCGGTCGAGGTAGGCCGGGTGCCGGGTGAGGTTGCCGGCGAACAGCCGCCGGGTCCGGATCGCGTTGGCCTCCAAATGGGCGATCACCTCGCCGGCGGTGAAGCCCGCATCCGGGCGCACCGTGATCACGAACCCGAACCAGCTCGGGTCGCTGCCCGGGGTCGGCTCGGGCAGCTGCAGGCCGGGCAAGCCGTCGAGGCCTTCGCGCAACTGCTGCCAGTTCTGCTTCCTCGCCTCGACGAAGGCGGGCAGCTTCGCCAGCTGGCTCAGCCCCAGCGCGGCCTGCAGGTCCGTGCTCTTGAGGTTGTACCCGAGCTGGGAGAACACGTACTTGTGGTCGTAGCCCGGTGGCAGCGTCCCCAGGGAGAAGTCGAACCGCCGCAGGCAGCGGTCGTCTTCGCCGGGCTCGCACCAGCAGTCGCGGCCCCAGTCGCGCAGGGACCTCGCCAGCCGGGCCAGTTTCAGGTCCGACGTCAGCAGGCAGCCGCCCTCGCCCATGGTCAGGTGGTGCGCCGGGTAGAAGGACACGGTGGCGAACTGGCCGAACGTCCCGGTCGGCCGGCCGCCGTAGGTCGAGCCGACGGCGTCGCAGTTGTCCTCGATCAGGTAGCACCCGTGCTGCTCGGCGAGCTCGGCGATCTCGGCGACCGGGAAGGGGTTGCCGAGGGTGTGCGCGATCATGATCGCGCGGGTGCGCGGTGAGAACGCGGCCTCGACCCGTTCGGCCGTCGTGTTGTAGGTGCCGAGCTCGATGTCGACGAACACCGGGACGAGGCCGTGCTGCAGGATCGGGTTCACCGTGGTCGGGAACCCGGCCGCGACGGTGATCACCTCGTCGCCGGGTTTGAGCCGGTCGTCGCCGAGCTGGGGCGCGCACAGCGCGCTGATCGCCAGCAGGTTCGCCGACGAGCCCGAGTTGGTCAGCAACGCCTTGCGTCGCTTGAGGGTCCGGGCGAACGACGACTCGAACTTCGCCGCGAGCCCCCCGGAGGCGATCCGGAGGTCCAGCGCGGCTCCGACCAGCGCCACCCGGTCGTCGGCGTCCAGCACCGCGCCCGAGGACAGGATCGGCGTCTCGCCGGGGACGAACTTCGCCGGCCCGGGGAGCTGTGCGTCGTGGTAGCCGCGGACCTGCTCCAGCAGGAGCGATCTCGCTGAGTCGACCATGTCGTATCCCCTGCGCTCGAGAGCGGGTTGTCGAAAAGCTGCCGAAGTGTCGCGATGGCGGCTATAGACCCGCTCGACCCCGGCTCGCGAGCGGGCGGCTGGACGGCGAATCCAGTGCGGCCCGACGGCGGCTTGGTCCGGTGGCGTCATGATCGATCGCTCCCGCGGGCAAGGATGCCGCGGACGTGACGTGCGGGAGGAAGTGTGAGCACTGGCGGCCGGCGGCCGAGGGCGCTGCGCGTGCTGTTCGTCATGTGGGGCTGGCGCTCCCACCTGCATCCGGTCGCCCCGCTCGCGTGGGCATTGCGCGGAGCCGGGCACGAGGTCAGAGTGCTCGGGCAGCCCGCGCTCGGACCGGCGATCACCGAGCTCGGGCTGACCGCGGTCGCGGCGGGTCCCGACCTCGACGTCCTGCCGGAGTTCCGGAAGTTCGTCCTGCCCACCGAAGGGCAGGACGCGCCGAGACCGCCGGCCGACGGGGTGCCGCGGGCGCTGAAGCTGTTCGCCCGGCTGGCCGGCGAGATGGCCGCCGACGCCGTGCGGTTCGCCCAGGCCTGGCGGCCCGACCTGGTGATCGCCGAACCGACGGCGTTCGCCGGGCCGCTGGTGGCGGCCGCGCTCGGGATCCCGTCGGTCCGCCACCTCTACGGGCCCGACCTGGTGGCGGGCGCCGCCCGGTTCCTGCCCGGCCTCCTGGAGCCGATCGGGGGACGGCTCGGGGTCGGGCCGGTCGACCCGCTCGGCGGCACCACGATCGACCCGACCCCGTCGTGCCTGCACGCACCGGGCAACCTGCCCCGGCGGCTGGTGCGTTACCTGCCGTGTTCAGGCCCGGAACGGGCCGAGGTGATCCTCGGCCCGGTGTCGCGGCCCCGGGTCTGCGTCACCTGGGGCCACACGATGGAACTGCTCGGCCCGCAGTACTTCCTCGCGGGGGAGACCGCCCGCGCGGTGGCCGAACTGGACGTCAACGTCGTGCTGGCGATCTCGGCGCGGCAGCGCGCGCTGCTCGGCGAGCTGCCGCCCAACGTGTCGGTGTTCGTCGACCCGCCGCTCGACCAGGTCCTCGCGCACTGCGACGTGCTGGTGTCCCAGGGCGGGGCGGGCAGTGTCCTCACCGGGCTCGCCGCCGGGCTGCCCCAGGTCGCCGTCGGGCAGCTGCCGGACCACCTGGCGATCGCGCGGCGGCTCGAGGCCGCGGGGGCGGGCCGCGCGCTGGCCGCCGCGGAGTTCAGCCCGGCGGCGGTCGCCGGCGCGGTGTTCGACGTGCTGCAGCGGGACGGCTTCGCGGCGGTGGCGCGCCGGGCACGGCTGGAGAACGAGGACCGGCCGGCCCCCGCCGACCTCGTCGGGGAGCTGCGGTCCCTCGCCGGGAGGTGACCGATCCTCCAGCAGTGCCCCAAGCCCGGCTGCCAGGTTCAGCATCATCCGGTGTCTCAGAAAGGAAGTACGCGAATGCGCGTGCTGTTCTCCGCGTGGGCGTGGCCCCCGCACTACTATCCGATGGTTCCGCTGGCCTGGGCGCTGCGCAACGCGGGGCACGAGATCCGGGTCGCCGGTCCGCCCGCGCTCGCCGAGGCGATCACCATGTCCGGCCAGCCCGCCGTCGAAGTCGGCGAGGACTGCGACTTCAGCCAGCTGACCCGCGACACCATGCACATCGACCGGGACGCGCCGGCGACCGTCGAGCTGTGGAAGCAGCTGCGCAAACCCAAGGGCGAACGCGCGCTGCAGATGTTCGTCGACATCGCCGAGACCATGGTCGACGGGCTGGTCGAGTTCGCCCGCGCCTGGGAGCCGGACCTGGTCGTGCACGGCCCGACCACCTACGCCGGGCCGATCGCCGCCGCCGCGGTCGGGGTGCCGAACGTGCGGGTGCTGATGGCGCCGGACATCGCCTACCGCGGCCGGGACATCGAGCCGGTGGTCCTGCGCCCGCTCGCCGAACGCTTCGGCGTCACCGAGTTCAGTCCACAGGGGACGCTCACGGTCGACCCGTGCCCGCCGAGCATCCAGCTCCCGACGGACTACCCCAAGCAGCTCATGCGCTACATCGCCTACAACGGGCCGGCCGAGGTGCCGCAGTGGCTGCTGGAGCCGCCGTCCCGGCGCCGGGTCTGCATCACCTGGGGCACCACCCTGGCGAAGGTGAACCCGAACCTGGTGCTGGCCGGGCAGATGCTGGAGGCGGTCGCCGGGATCGACGCCGAGGTCGTCGTCACAGTCGCGCCTTCGCACCGCGAACACCTCGGCCCGATCCCCGACGGCATCCGGGTGGTCGACGCGCTGCCGCTGCACCTGCTGCTGCCCAGCTGCGACCTGATGATCCACCAGGGTGGCAACGGGACCACGATGACCGGGGTCGTCAACGGTGTCCCGCAGCTCATCGTGCCGCAGTTCCCCGACCAGGCGTTCGTGGCGAACCAGCTGGCGCCGACCGGGGCGGCCGCGGTGCTGCTGCCCGAGGACGCCGGGCCCGACACCGTCCGCGGGCTGGTCACCGACCTGCTCGAGAACCCCAAGTGGCGCGACGACGCCCGGCGGCTGGCCGACGAGGCCAACGCCCAGCCCGCGCCCACCGAGATCGTGCCGGTGCTGGAACGTCTGGCCGCACGCGAGCACGCCGCCGTCTGAGAGGTGAACCATGCTGGCACGCAAGGATCTTCCCGCCGAGTTCGCAGCCTGGAACGAGAAGTGGGGTGCGCCCTACGGACACCGGTCCGCACGGCTGCTCGCCGAGGGCAAGCGGCCGCAGCAGCGGCCCCTGGAGGCGCTGGCCGAGCCGGCGAACCCGGAGTACGGCCCGTTCGCCTTCCAGTACGCGAGCGGCACGCGGGTGCACGAGTACCCGTGGGCGTTCGCCGTCGCCGAGTTCACCCCGGGCATGCAGGTGCTCGACGTCGGCAGCGGGCTGAGCGGCCTGCAGTTCGTCGCCGCGCTCGAAGGCTGCTCGGTGGTCAACGTCGACCCGTCGGCGCGTGAGGACTACAACGTCTGGACCGACCCGGGTTACCTGCCGCTGTCGCCGCGTGAGCACGGGCTGCTCAACACCACCTTCGGGACCGACGTCCGGCTGGTCGCGGCCCGCCTGCAGGACGCGGACCTCGAGCCGGAGTCGTTCGACCGGGTGCTGTGCCTGTCCGTGCTGGAGCACGTGGACCTGGCTGAGGGCGCCGACATCGTGCGGGCGAGCGCGCGGCTGCTGAAGCCGGGCGGCAAGCTGGTCCTGACGGTGGACGCGTTCCTCGACCTCAAGCCGTTCGGGGTGCTGGAGCAGAACATGTGGGGCATCAACCAGGACGTCGGCGCGCTGATCGAGGCGAGCGGGCTGGAGCTGGTGATCGGTGACCCGCGGGAGCTGCTCGGCACGCCGGAGTTCGACTTCGAGCACGTGGTGAAGTCGCTGCCGGAGGTGCTGATCTCCGGGATGTACCCGGTGATGAGCCAGTCGCTCGTGCTGCGCAAGCCCGTGTGATGGCGGGACTGCGAACGCCCGCCCGGCCCGTCGTGGCCGGGCGGACGGCTTCCGTCGTGACGGCGACGGGGCTGCGGAAGGTCTACCCGGCCAAGCGCGGCCCGGTCGAGGCGGTCGCCGGGATCGACCTCGACGTGCGCGCGGGGGAGTTCTTCGGCCTGCTCGGCCCGAACGGCGCCGGGAAGTCGACCACGATCGGCATGCTGACCACGCTGGTGCAACCCACTTCCGGCAGCGTGCGCATCGCCGGCTTCGACACGGTGCGCGAGCCGGTGCAGGTGCGCCGGCGGATCAGCCTGGTCAGCCAGACCAACTCGGTCGACCGGGAGCTGACCGTCGAGGAGAACCTGCGCTACCGGGCCCGGTACTGGGGCTGCACCCGCGCGGCGGCGCGGGTGCGCGCGGGCGAGCTGCTGGAGCAGTTCGGCCTCGGTGACCGCCGGGACGCGATGTTCTACCAGCTCTCCGGCGGGCAGCTGCGCCGGATGATGATCGCGCGGGCGCTGGTGCAGCGCCCGGAGATCCTCTTCCTCGACGAGCCCACCTCCGGGATCGACCCGCACAGCCGGGTCAACGTCTGGGACGTGCTCGGCGAGCTGCACGGGTCGGGCCAGACGATCGTGCTCACCACGCACAACATCGAAGAGGCCGAGCGGTTCTGCCGCCGGGCGGCGATCATCGACGGCGGGCGGGTGCTCGTGTGCGACGAGGTGTCGGCGCTGATCGCCTCCGCGGGCGGGGTTTCGGTGGTGACCGCGACCTACGACGGGCCGGTGTCCGGAATGGACTTCGGCTCGCTGCCGGTGGTGCGGGACGGCGATTCGGTGCGGGTGTCCGCGGCGGAGACCGACGGCTTGATCGCGGAGCTGGTCTCCCTGGGCGCCACGGCGGGCCGGCGGCTGCTCGACGTGAGCACGACCCGGCCCAGCCTGGAAAGCGCGTTTCTCACCTTGACCGGAAGGGCGTACCGGGCATGACCACGATCAGGACACCGGCGGTGTCCCCGGCCCGGGTGTTCCTCGCCTTCCTCGCGCGGGACGTCTACGTCGTGTTCCGCAAGCAGCTCGGCGGGCTGCTCGGGCGGGTGCTGGTCCAGCCGCTGCTGACGGTGTTCGTGTTCTCCTACGTGCTGCCCTCGATCTCCGGGGGGATCGGCGGGACCTCGGGCACCGTGCTGGCCCCGGGCATCCTCGCCAATTCGATGCTGTTCGCCGGGCTGCTCGGCGTGACCGTGCCGCTGATCACCGAGCTGTCCTACCCGAAGTCCATCCAGGACCGGCTGCTCACGCCGGTCCCGGTGTGGGCGGTGGGGGTGGAGCGGATCGTCAGCGGTGCGGTGCAGTCGTTGTTCGCGGCGGTGCTGGTGCTGCCGATCGTGACCTTCCTGCACGCGCCGGGCCAGGCCCCGGATCTGTCCTATTCGGACTGGCCGCTGCTGGTGCTGATGCTGCTGCTCGGCTCGGTGTTCTCGGCCGCCCTCGGGCTGCTGCTCGGCTCGGTGGTGGAGCCCGCGCAGGTGAACGTGCTGTTCAGCATCATCATGATCCCCTTGATGATGCTCGGGTGCGTGTACTACCCGTGGGCGGCGCTGGGCTCGGTGCGCTGGCTGCAGATCGTGGTCCTCGCGAACCCGGTGGTGTACCTGAGCGAGGCGCTGCGCGCGGCGTTGACGCCGGACGTGCCGCACCTGTCGGCCTGGGTCGTGCTGGTGGTGCTCCTGGGCGGCACGGCCGGCGTGGGCTGGTTCGGGCTGCGGGCGTTCCAGCGGGCCGTGCTGGGCTGAGTGCCCTCTGCGCCGTTGGTTGCCACCGCCGCAAGGATCCTGGTCCGGGCTCGGGCCAGGATCCTCGCCGCAGGGCTCGAATCGACATCCATGGCGAGGTGAACCGATGGCCGGCGACGCAAGCAGACCACGACGTCACCAGGCCTCCCCCGCCCCTCATCCCAGCCGTCCCTTCAGCCGGCGGTCGGGTTTGTCAAGGCACGCTTTCCCGCCTTGACAAACCTGGCCGCTGGCTGAAACTCCAACCGGAGGGGCGGGGGAGGTCGGACCCGCCCGGCCGCGGCAGAGAACGGCCGCGGCAGAGAACGGCCGCGGCAGAGAACGGCCGCAGCAAAACGACGCGGCAGACAACCTGAAACGCCCGCGCTCAGCCCGCCAAGGCGACAAGCCCGTCGACGATCTCAGCCGGGCTGGGCTGGGCGCGGCTCTCCCGCGCCAGCCCGGCCGCGGCTTCGCGGTACGCCGCGTCGCCGAGGATCGTGGCCGCCGCGGTCCGGACCGCCTCGGTGTCCGCCTCGCCGAGCTCCAGCTTGATCCCCGCGCCCGCCGCCGACACCAGGGTCGCGATGAGGCGCTGGTCCGGCAGCTGGGGGATCATCAGCTGCGGTGTTCCGCAGGACACCGCGGTCAGCGCGGTGCTCGGGCCCGCCTGCGAGATCAGCAGATCACAGCTGGGCAGCAGGGTGTGCAGCGGGATCCGTTCGACGATCCGCACGTTGTCCGGCACCCGGCCGAGAGCGGCCAGGTCGTCACCCGCCACCGTGGCCACCACCTCGACCGGCAGGGCCGCCGCCGCGTGCACGAGCCGGTCGATGACACATTCGTAGAACGCCAGCTGGGAGCTGGTCGTGCCGTAGGTGACGCAGATCCGCGGCCGGGTCCGCGGCTCGGCCGCCCACGCGGGCAGCACGGTCGCGCCGTTGAACGGGACGTACCGCATGTGCCGCCGGGTGAAGTCGCCGGGCACCTGCAGGGCGGGCGGGCAGTGGTCCACGGTCACCGCGCCCGAGACGTCCACTGTGGACAGTCCGAGTGCGGACGCGGTCGCCGAGAGCGCCGCGGGCTCGAAGGAGCGGACGTAGGAGAGGATGTCGACGCCCCAGAGGTGACGTACGGCGGGAATGCCCAGCGCGTTCGCGACCAGTGCCGCGGCGTAGGTGCTCTCTTCGAACACCACCAGGTCCGGGCGCCAGGACCGCATCAGCGCCAGCAGCGGGCCGGCCATCTTGTCCGCGATCCCGGCGTAGGCGGACACCGTGCGGGACTCCTTGCCCGAGCCCCGCACCCGGGGGTCCGCCGCCAGCAGGTTCGCCACCACCGGCTCGATCTCCTCGTCCCGCCCGACGGCCACCGCGGGCAGCCCGGACGCCTGGATGACCGGGACGAGCGACGGCTGGCTCGCGACCCGGACGTCGTGGCCGGCGGCGCGGAAGGCCCAGCCCAGTGTCACCATCGGCTGGTAGTGCGTCGGCCACGCCCACGTGCAGAACAGAATTCGCATGCCCGCACGGTCTCGTCCCCGCCTCGGGAACGGCTCGAACCTGCTTCACCGCCGCTTCCGGCCCACCGATCCTTGACCCGGACTCCAACCGCTCTCGCGACGGTGACCCCCACTACTGGGCGGAGGTGAACCGGCGTGCGGGTGCTGCTGGTCTCGTGGGCCTGGCCGTCTCACGTGCGGCCGCTGGTCCCGATCGGGTGGGCGTTCCGCGCGGCGGGCCACGACGTCCGGTTCGCGACGCAGCCCCGGCTGACCGGCGCGGTGACCGGCGCGGGGCTGCCCGCGGTGTCCGTGGGCGGCGGCGGTGACCACACGGCGTTGCTGGCGCGGGCCATGCGCCCGATCCGGCCGGGTCCCGAGCCGGCCCCGAACCGGGGCAACGGCAAGCGGCTCGGCCTGTCGGTCGCGCTCGCCGAGGACATGGCCGGCGACCTCGAGGCGTTCTGCCGCGGCTGGGAACCGGATCTGGTGCTCTACGAACCGACGACCTACGCCGCACCGCTGGTGGCCGCGAAGCTCGGCCTGCCGCACGTGCGTGTGCTGTGGGGCATCGACTTCCATTCACCGGCCCGGGCCTTCGAAGGCCTGGCCTTCGCGGAGCTGTGCGAGAAACTGGGGATCGACGGCTTCGACTCGGCCGGCACCCTGACCGTGGACCCGTGCCCGCCGTCGCTGCAGGTCGAGGTGCCCGGCCGGGTCCTGCGCACGAGGTACGTGCCCTACAACGGGACCGGCGCCGTGCCGGACTGGCTGTGGACCGAGCCGCGGCACCCCCGGGTGGTGCTCACGTGGGGCGTCTCCCCGCAGTTCAAGGGGCCGGACGAATGGGCGGCCGCGGCGCGGCGGATGCGTGCGCTCGTCGCGGCCGTCGCGCGGCCGGGCCTCGACCTCGTGGTCGCGGTGCCGAGCACGGACCTGCTCGGCACGGACCTGCCCGACGGCGTCCGCCTGGTCGAGAACCTGCCGTTGCACTTGGTGCTGCCGGGCAGCGCGGTGCTGATCTCCCGCGGGGGCGCCGGATCCATGATGACCGGTGTGGTCTCCGGCGTCCGGCAGGTCGTGGTGCCCGAGTACTTCACGGATCTCGTGCCGGCCGAGCGGCTCGCCGCCACCGGCGCGGGTGTCCTGGTCGAGGACGACGGCCCGGAGCCGGTGCGCGCCGCCCTGGAATCGCTCCTCGCCGACGAGGCGGCCGCCGGCGCCGCCCGCCGGCTGCGGTCCGAGGTGGCCGCGCAGGCCCCGCTCGACAAAACGGTCGGCGAGCTGCTCACGCTGGCCGGCACCCCGTGACCCACCCGACGGCCGTCGCCGGCCGAGGAGACCGCATGCGCTTGCTGTTCGTGTCGTGGGCCTGGCCCTCGCACCTGTTCCCGATGGTCCCGACGGCGTGGGGGCTCCGGCTCGCCGGGCACGAGGTGGTGCTCGCCTGCCCGCCGTCGCTGGTGCCGGTGGCCACCCGCACCGGGCTGCCGGTGGCCCGGATCGGCGCCGACGTCGACCTCGCGCCGCGGATGAAGTCCTTCATGGATGGCGCAAAACCCCGTCGTGAGCGGCGGACCCCGCTCGACATGTTCGTCCCGGTCGCCGACGCCATGGCCGGCGACCTGCTCGAGTTCGCCCGCGGCTGGCGCCCGGACGTCATCGTGCACGACCCGACGACCTACGCCGCGCCCGCCGTCGCCGCCGCCCTCGGCGTGCCTTCGGTGCGGCACCTGTGGGGAATCGACTTCACCTACCCGCTTCGGATGTTCGAGGAACTCGCCTTCGCCGAGCTGTACGAACGCCTCGACGCCGGCGCGTGTGTGGTGAGCGGCGACACTCCGACGCTCGACCCGTGCCCGCCGGGCCTGCAGCTCCCAGTGGAGTACACCCCGGTGCGGATGGCTTACCGGCCCTACAACGGCACCGCGGTCTACGAACGCCGGCTCCGCGGCCGCGGCGACGTCCCCCGGCTGTGCGTCACCTGGGGGACGACCAGCGGCAAGTTCGGCGCGGCCGGCTCGCTGCCCGCACTCGTCTTCGCCGCCGCCGCGGACCTCGGTCTCGACGTCGTGTTCGCGACCTCGGGCGCCGAGGCGTTCGGTCCGGAGTACCCGGAGACCTGGCAGACCGTCGTGATGCAACCGCTCAACCTGGTGCTGCCGGGCTGCGACCTGGTGGTCCACCCCGGGGGTTCGGGCAGCGCCCTCACCACCGTGCTCGCCGGCCTGCCGCAGGTGTGCCTGCCGCTCATCCCGGACCAGGAGACGAACGCGGCCCAGCTGGTCGGCGCCGGCGCCGGCGCCCGGGTCGGCGCGGCCGACGCGACCGCCGAGCAGATCCGGGACGTCCTCACCGAACTCCTGGACGACCCGTCGTTCACCGAGGCCGCGGCCTCGCTGCGCGAGCAGTCCCGTGCGTTGCCGGACCCGGCCGAGGCGGGCGCCGGCCTGCTCGCCGCGGTGGGAGGCTGACGTGCGCGTGCTGCTGACGTCGTGGGCCTGGCCCACGCACTACTTCTGGCTCACACCGATCGCCTGGTCGCTGCGGGCCGCCGGGCACGAGGTGCTCGTGGCGGTGCCGCCCGGCGCGGTGCCCGGGGTGACACGCGGTGGCCTGCCCGCCGTGGCGGTCGGCGCCGACTTCGACGTGCTGCCGATCATCGAGAAGTACTACTGGGCCTCGCCGCTGGCCGACGAGGCCGCGGCGGGTGAGCTGACCGACTGGGATGCCGCGCGCGCCGCCGGTGAACAGCCCCTGTCCGTCTACGCGCTCATCGCGAAGGTCATGCAGGACGACCTGGTCGCGCTCGTCCGCCGGTGGAACCCCGACCTCCTGGTGTTCGACGCGGTCACCTACGCCGGGCCGCTCGCCGCGGCCGCGTGCGGAGTGCCCGCGGTGCGCCAGATCTGGGGGGCGGACTACAGCTCGTACCTCACCGGGTTCGCGCCGCGGGCGCTGGCCGAACACCGGGCCGCGCTCGGCCTCGAGGACGTCGACGTCCTCGGGGTGGCGACGCTGGACCCGTGCCCGCCGAGTGTGCAGCGCCGCGACGACGTGCACCGGGTCTTCGCCCGACACCTGCCGTACAACGGCTCCGGCGTCGCGCCGCGCTGGCTGCTCGAACCGAAGCGCCGCAAGCGGATCTGCGTCACCTGGGGCACGATCGCGCACGTGCTCGGCGAGCGCGCGTTCGGTGTGGACAAGGTGCTGGGCGCCTTCGCCGGAGTCGACGCCGAGGTCGTCTGCGCGGTGTCACCCCGGGACCGCGAGCGGCTCGGCGTGCTCCCGGCGAACGTCGGGGTGGCCGAGAACCTGCCGCTGCACCTGCTGCTGCCGAGCTGCGACCTGATCGTCTCCCAGGGTGGCGCCGGCGCGGTCGCGTCGGCGGTCACGGCGGGTGTGCCGCAGGTCTGCGTGCCGCACTTCGGTGAGCACGTGCTCAACGCCCGCTCGATCGCGGACGCCGGCGCGGGTGAGCTGGTCCCGCTCGACGCCGCGACCGCGGAGTCCGTCGAGGACGCTGTCGCGCGGGTGCTCGGTTCGGCGTCGCACGAGAAGGCCGCGGCGGGCCTGGCCGAAGAGGCGGCCGCGCAGCCGGGACTGTCCGAAGTGGTCACCAGGTTGCCGGAACTGGCCGGGGTGAAAGGGAGCGGCACGTGCGGGTGATGTTCACCTTGTGGAACTGGACGACCCACCTCTATCCGATGGTGCCGCTGGCGTGGTCGTTGCGCGCGGCCGGGCACGAGGTGGTCGTCGCGACCCAGCCTGGACTGGTGCCGGCGGTGCGGGCGACCGGCCTGCCCGCGGTGGCGGTCGGCGCGGACGTCGACGTGGCCGCGATGATGGGCGGGTACGTCCAGCGTGCGCGGCGGCACGACGCGCA
This sequence comes from Amycolatopsis sp. NPDC051758, assembly GCF_044453095.1. Classification (NCBI taxonomy): domain Bacteria; kingdom Bacillati; phylum Actinomycetota; class Actinomycetes; order Pseudonocardiales; family Pseudonocardiaceae; genus Amycolatopsis; species Amycolatopsis sp. NPDC051758. The sequence goes on from NZ_JBITCJ010000018.1 coordinate 27,823, forward strand.
ACTCGTCGAATGGGCCGAGATGCGCCGGTTCGGGCCGCGCAACTGCTGGCTCGGGGTCGCGGCGGCCGAGGCGATGACCGGCGGGCTCCACGACTTCGCCCGCGCCTGGCAGCCGGACCTGGTGGTGTTCGAGGCGACGACGTACGCCGGGCCCATCGTGGCGAACCTGCTCGGCGTGCCCGCGGTGCGGCACACCTGGGGGATCGACTACGCGTGCCTCACCCGGGAGTTCGAGGACGAAGCGCTCGCGGACCTGTGTGCCCGGTGGGGCCTGCCGGGAGTGGAAACACTGGGAGAGGTCACGATCGACCCGTGCCCGCCGAGCGTGCAGGTGGTGCCGGGCGGGGCGGTGCCGGGCGTGCCGGAGGTGACCCGGCTGCCCATGCGGTACGTGCCCTACAACGGCCCCGGCGTGCTTCCCCGCTGGCTGACCGAACCGCGGCGCGGCAAGCGGGTCTGCGTCACCTGGGGCATGTCGAACGGCCGGTTCGACAAGGAGCTGGTCGTCACCGGCCGGGTCGTCGAAGCCCTCGCCGGGCTCGGCGTCGAGGTGCTGGCCGCCGTCCCGGCGGCCGAGGGGGACCTGGTCGAGGCGGTCGCGCCGAACGTGCGGGTCGTGCGGGGACTGCCGTTCCACGCCTTGCTGCCGACCTGCGACGCGGTGGTCTCCCAGGGCGGGCTCGGCACCCTCTTGACGGCGGTCGCCGCCGGGGTGCCCCAGGTCGTCGTGCCGCAGCGCGCGGACCTGATCCTCAACGCCCGTCAGCTCGCCGCGGCCGGCGCGGCCGACTTCGTGTTCCCCGGTGCGGGTTTTGCGGATCTCCTGACCGAAAAGGTGGCCGCCGTCCTGGCCGGCTCACTGGACGAAGGGGCCCGGAAGCTGTCCGCCGAGCTGAACGAACTGCCGACGCCGAACACCATCGCCGGGTTGCCGCTGCGCGAGGCGGCGTCGACCGCCGCTTGAGCCCGGGCGCAGACGATGGCCGTCAAGGAGGAACAGATGACCACAGAGACGCTGTCCGTGCTCCACGGCCCCCGGGAGCCCTATCCCGGCGGCGCGCGCATCGAAGAACTGGTGGCGCGCACCGCCGAGCGGTGTGGTGACGCCGTGGCGCTGCGGTGGCGCGAAACCGAAGTCACCTACGCGGAGCTGATGGCGAGTGCCGCTTCCGCGGCCTCGGCGCTGGCCGCGGCCGGGATCGGGCCGGGTGACATCGTCGCGGTGCGGGCGCCGCGCACCCCACAGCTGGTCGCGGTGCTGCTGGGCGTGCTGCGGACCGGCGCCGCCTACGCGTGCGCGCCGGAGGACTGGCCGCTGGACCGCGTGCGACAGCTGATCGAGCGAACCGGCGCGAAGCTGCTGCTGAGCCGGGAACCGTTCGCGGAGGTGTCCACTCTGGACATCGACGCGCTGGCCGGCGCCGGTCCGGTCCCCGGCCACGGACAGGACGGCACGGCACCGTTCTGCGTGTTCCTCACCTCCGGCAGCACCGGGGTGCCCAAGGCCGCGCTCGCGCCGCACAGCGGTGTCGCCCGCACCGCACTGGACCGGCGCCACGTCCACGACGGCCGGATCGTCTCGCTCCAGCAGGCGAACCCGGCGTGGGACGTCTTCGCGTTCGAGCTGTGGGTGCCGCTGATCAAGGGCGGCACCGTCGTGCTCCAGGACAGCGGGCACCTGAGCGGCCCGCAGGTCCGGGCGCGGATCGGCGAAGGCGTGACGCTGATCGCGATGGCGGCGACGTTGTTCAACGCGCTGGTGGACGACGACGTCGACTGCTTCGCCGGCGCGCGGGTCCTGTTCGTCGGCGGTGAGCGGGCCTCGGCCGACCACGTGAAGCGGTGCCTGCGCGCGCATCCCGGCCTGCGGGTGGTCAACGCCTACGGACCCGTGGAGAACACGGTGAGCACCACGGCGTGGTCGACCACGGACCCGGACTTCGGCGACGAGGTGCCGATCGGCACGCCGTCGGTGAACACCTCGGTGTACCTGCTCGACGAGGACCGCCGGATCGTCCCGGCCGGACGGACCGGCGAGATCGTGACGGTCGGCGACGGGGTGTGCTTCGGGTACGTCGGCGACGAAGCCGAGACGGCGAGGCGGTTCGCCACGCTGAGCCTGGACGGCAAGCCCCGCCGCGCGTACTTCACCGGCGACCTGGCGCGGCTCGACGAGGCGGGACAGCTGGTGTTCGTCGGCCGCCGCGACCGGCAGCTCAAGATCCGCGGGGTCCGGATCGAGGCCGAAGAGGTCGAGCGGATCGTCGAGGCGGTGCCGGGGGTCGGCGCGGGGGTGGTGGTGCCGCTGCCGTTCGACGGCGCCGTGAAGACCAGCCTGGCCGCCTTCTACGTCGGCGAGGGCGTGCCGCCCGAACTGGTGCGCAAGGCCGTCGCCGCGGTCCTGCCCGCCGGCTTCGTCCCGGACGTGGTGCTCGCCGTACCGGAGTTCCCGGTGCTGCCCAACGGAAAGCTCGACCAGCGGACCCTCGCCGAAACGGCGGCGGGCGCGGTGTCCGTGCCGTCCGCCGACGACGGCGCGGGGCTCGAGGGCGTCCTGCGGGAGGTCGCCTCCGAGGTGCTCGGTTACCGGGTGGGCGTCGACGACGACATCTTCGACCGGGGCGCCACTTCGCTCACCGCGATCCGCATCTCCACGCGGATCGGCGCGTTGTTCGACCGGCTGGTCGTGGTGCCCGACATCCTCGCCGCGCGCACCCCGCGGGCCATCGCGGCGGCCGTGGCCGCGGCGCCGCCCCTCGGGCCCGGCGTTGCCGGCCACACCGACCCCGGACCGGAGACCGCGTACGAGCCGGACCACGTCCCGTTCACCGTCGCCGAGTTCTGGCACGCCCAGAAGCAGGCCGGTCACCTCGAGGAAGCCGTCGTGCCGGTGATCTACCGGATACGCGGCGCCGTCGACCGGGCCGCGCTCGGCCGGGCGCTCGACCACGTCGTCGCCCGGCACGAGGTGCTGCGGGCCCGCTTCGCTGAGGGCGGCCGGACGCCGAAGGTGCGGATCCACCCGGCCGCCGAACTGGCCGGGTTGCTGACCGACCGCCCGGCGGCCACGACGGCGGACGCGGTCCGGGACGCGTGCGCCTGGGTGATGCGCCCGTTCGACCTGGGCGCCGACTTCCCCATCCGGGCCGCGTACTACCCGGTGTCCGCCACCGAATCGGTGCTCGCCGTGGGGATCCACCACATCTCGTTCGACGGGTGGTCCGGTCAGGTCTTCGCCGCGGACCTGGTCCGCGCCTACGACGCCTTCCTCGCCGGGCGGCCCGGCCTGGCCGAGTGGCCGGCCAGCTACTACCGCGTTTCGGCGGAGCAGTGGGAGCAGTACCGCGACCGGTACCCGCTCGCGGTCTACACCAAGCAGACGACCATGGCCGACGCGCCGGAGCTGCGCTTCCCGCTGCCCGGCCCCCGGCCGTGGGGCGGGCCGGCGGCCGAGGTCGGCCTCGACATCGACGAGGTGCTGCTGCCGGCGGTCGGCCGGGCCGCCGCCGCGGTCGGCGGCACCGTGATGGCCATCTTCTACGCGGCTTACGTGCTGCTCCTGCGGGAACTGACCGGCGAGCCGTCACCGGCGGTCGCGCTGCCGACCACCGGGCGGTTCACCGAAGAAGCCGGCGACGTCATCGGGTGCCTCGCGAGCATGGTCCCGATGCGCCCGCCGGCCGGGATCGACGACCCGGCCGAGCTCGCCGCGGCGGCCGCGCGGCAGCTGCAGGAGGTGATGCGGCCCCCGCTGGTGCCGCTCACCGCGGTGATGCCGGTGATCCCCGAGGGCCACCAGCGGCATCCGCTGCTGCAGGCCTACCTGCTGCAGGAGGAGATGCCCCCGGGGGCGGTGCGGTTCGGTGCCGCGCGGGCCGAGCTGGTCCGCGTGCCGCCGCGCAACGCCCTGCCGGAGATCACCTTGGAGCTGTGGCCGCACCCGGCCGTCGGCGGGGTGCTGCGGTACCGGACCGATGCGATCGGCGCCGCGCAGGCCCGCACTCTCGCCCACCGCCTCATCGACCACGTGACGCAGGTCGTCCGTGCCCTGGAGGGACAACTGTGACTCCCGACATCGAATCCCTGATCCGCGCCGCGGGTGGCCGTCCGGACGAGGTCCGGGCCGAACTGGACCGGCTCGGCCTCGCCCGCGTCGCCGAGCTCGCGGTGGCCGAGTGGACACTGCGGCTCGACCCGCCCGCCAACCCACTGGAGATCCACATCGGACTGTCCGTTTCGGACGGCCGGGAGGCGGTGGACCACACGTGGGTGCTGCGCGCCGGCGAGCCGGTGCGCGTGCTGCCGGGCGCGCACCCCGACTGCGACGTCCGGCTGCGGTACGACGCCGCGGACCTGGTCGGCGAACTGTGGGGTCCCTCGCGCGGGCGCTCTTCGGCCGCCCGGGCCTACGAGCTGGCGACCGCGCTGGACACGCACTTCCCGCCCCGCGAGCGACAGCCCTCCATCGCCGCGGCGTCGGCCACCCTGGCCGCGGCGCTGTCGGCGCGGGCGCCGGACCTGGGCGCGCTGGCCGTCCGGTACGGCTCGGACAAGTGGGGCCAGACCCACTGGTTCACCCAGCACTACGAGCGCCACTTCGCGCCGCTGCGCGAGGAACCGCTGCGGTTGCTGGAAATCGGCGTCGGCGGGTACGACGACGAGGAGTCCGGGGGCGGTTCGCTGAAGATGTGGCGACGCTACTTCCCGCGGGCGTCGGTGTTCGGGCTCGACTACTTCGACAAGTCCCGGTTCTCCGGACCACGGCTGACCGTGGTGCGCGGGGACCAGAACGACCCGGCCCAGCTCGACGCGCTGGCCAAGGAACACGGCCCGTTCGACATCGTGATCGACGACGGCAGCCACATCAACGAACACGTCCTTACGTCGTTCCGGGCGTTGTTCCCGTACGTGCGCACCGGGGGTTTCTACGTGATCGAGGACCTGTGGACCTCGTACCTGCCCGGTTACGGCGGTGACGACCGCGACTTCGGGGTGCCCACGACGATGCTCGGGCTGCTGAAGACGTTGCTGGACGACCTGCACCACCAGGAGCGCGACGGGGCCGGCGAGCCGTCGGCGACCGAGGCCGGGCTGGTCGGCATGCACGTCTACCACAACATCGCGTTCCTCGAGAAGGGCCGGAACGCCGAAGGCGGCATCCCGCGGTGGATGCCGCGCGCGCCGCACTGGTGACCTGGATGCGCTGAAGGGGACTTTTCTCGCCACATGCGAGGAAAGTCCCCTTCGGTGTCAGCCGGGACCGCCGTCCCGTCAGGTCAGGACCGGCGCCGTCAGGTAGCGGTCGAGGACCCGCTGGTAGTACGTCGGGCCGAGGCCGAACCGGGTCACCACGTCGGGGATCAGCCGGGTCAGCTTCGCGAGCGAGACCGGCGCCGCCGAGGTCGTGCGCGGCGGCTGCGGGCAGTACTCGCGTTCGACCTCCCGGCCGAGCCGGCTTTCGATGTGCCGGATGATGTCGTCGATCGGCACCGCCACCCCGGAGCCGAGGTTGACGACCTGTCCGCTCACCCCGCGCGCCAGCAGGATGTCGATCATGGAGATCGCGTGCTCGACGTCGAGCAGGTCCCGGTGCGCGCGCTCGTAGACGCGCACCCGGCCCGACCGCACCTGGGCGACCAGCGCCGGCAGCAGCTGGTGGGCGCGCTGGTTGTGGCCGACCAGGTTGGTCATCCGCAGGATCAGGTGCTCCACACCGGACCGGGCGACCACGGCCTCCATCGCCAGTTTGTGCCGGCCGTAGGCGAGCGGCGGGAAGACCACGTCGTCCTCACGGGTCGGGCAGTCCGCCGCGCCGTACATCGCGCCCGACGCCGTCGACAGGTACACCAGCCGCTCGCCGGTGCGGCGGCAGCGGCGGAGGGTGTCGTACAGCCCCACCGCGTCCTTGCCGTAGTCGTCCTGCGAGGTCACTGTCGTGGTCGCGACGCCGGTGGCGAGGATGACCGTGCGCGGATGGTCGATGCCGTGTTCCCGCAGGTTCTTGGCCATGAAACCGCGTCCGATGATCTCCACCGGTGCTCCTCTCGGTCCGGGTCGGCCCAGCCCGGATCGTCGGGTGGCCAACTCGAAAGCGCGTCCAATGCGGCTCACGCGGGGGCCTTGTCCATCGAACGGACGACACGGCGGATCGATCGTTCGCACCTCGCCGGGCGGCCCCCGGGCTGGCTAGCCTGGCGGCCATGCTGAAGGACACCGTGATCAGGGCGCGCGGCCTGCGGAAGAAGTACCGGGACACCGTGGCGCTCGACGTCGTGGACCTCGATGTCGAACAGGGCGAGATCTTCGCGTTGCTCGGGCCGAACGGCGCCGGCAAGACGACGCTGACCGAAATCCTCGAGGGCTTCCGCACCCGGGACGCCGGGGAGATCGACGTGCTCGGCGAGGATCCCGGCAAGGCGAGCCTCGCCTGGCGCACGCGGGTCGGCGTCGTCCTGCAGGACTCGCAGGACTACGCGCAGCTGACGGTGCTCGAGGTGCTCACGCACTTCGCCTCGTTCTACCCGGACGCGCGGCGGCCGGCGGAGCTGATCGACGCGGTCGGGCTGAGCGGCCACGAGACGAAGCGGGCCGCGCAGCTGTCCGGTGGCCAGCGGCGCCGCCTCGACGTGGCGCTCGGCCTGGTCGGCCGGCCGGAGCTGCTCTTCCTCGACGAGCCGACCACCGGCTTCGACCCCGAGGTGCGGCGGCAGTTCTGGGACCTGGTGGCGAGCCTGCGCGAAGAGGGCACCACGATCCTGCTGACCACCCACTACCTCGACGAGGCGGAGCACCTGGCCGACCGGGTCGGCGTGCTGAGCAAGGGCGGGCTCGTGGACGTCGACACGCCGGCGCGGCTGGGCGGGCGGCACCTGCTCAAGGCGATCGTGTCCTGGACCGACGACGAAGGCCCGCACGAGGTGGAGAGCCCGAACCCGACGCGGACGGTGCTGGAACTGGCCGCGCGGTTCGGCGACGACATCCCCGGCCTCGCCGTCCGGCGGCCGACCCTCGAAGACGTCTACCTGACCATGATCGGAGCGACCGGTGAGTGAGATGACCAAGGCCGCGGACCGGACGATCCGGCTCCCGGTGCCCGCGTGGCGGATCGGGCTGGCGCGCGGATCGCTGGAGATCAAGCAGTTCTTCCGCGAGAAGGGCCAGGTGATCTTCACCTTCGCCCTGCCGGTGATCATGCTGGTGCTGCTGGCGAGCATCTTCCGGGGCCGGATCGGCGACACCGGTGTCGACGCCCAGCAGATCTACGTCACCGGCATGCTCGGGGTCGGCATCCTGTCGACCTCGTTCCAGAGCATGGTGCTGCAGGTGGCGGGGGAGCGCGCGAACGGCACGCTCAAGCGGCTGCGCGGCACGCCGATGCCGCGCAGCGCCTACTTCGTGGGCAAGATCGCGGTCGTGCTGGTGTCCAGCCTCGGCCAGGTGGTCGTGCTGCTCGGGGTCGGCACCCTCTTCTTCGGTCTGCACCTGCCGTCCGACGTAGGACACTGGCTGACGTTCGTGTGGGTCTACGTGCTCGGGATCATCGCGTGCACGCTGCTCGGCCTCGCCTACTCGAGCGTGGTGCCGGCCGCGAGCGCGGGCGCGATGGTGTTCCTGCCGGTGATCACCCTGCAGTTCATCTCCGGCGTGTTCATCCCGTTCAACCAGCTGCCCGACGTGCTGCAGAAGATCGCCGCGGTGTTCCCGCTCAAGTGGCTCTGCCAGGGCATGCGGTCGGTGTTCCTGCCGGACGTCTTCCAGCAGTACGAACCGGGGCTGTCCTGGGCGCACGGGCGGGTCGCGCTGGTGCTCGCCGGGTACGGCGTGCTTGGGTTGGTGCTGTGCCTGACGACGTTCCGCTGGAAGGGCCGCGACGACGGGTGAAAGCTCCGGTGACCTCCGCGGAGAAGGACGCCAGCGGCCAGGGCTGGCTGCTGCGCATCCTGCTGGGGTGGCACGCGTCCTTCGCGCTGATGGGGGTCGTGCTCGTCGTGCTCGCCGCGTACGAGCGCGACCCCTGGATCATCTACCTGGTGGTCGCGCTCATCGCGCTCGCCTACGTCGTCGTGGGCGCGCCCGCGCTGGGCGGCACGGCGCCGGCCGGGTACGGCTGGCTCTTCCTCGCGCTGGCCTTCGCCGGGACGCTGGGGATGGTGGCGGTCGACGGGTTGATGTCGATCGCGTTGTACGTGCTCCTGCCCGCGGCGTTCGCCCTGCTGCAGCCCATCCGGATCGCGGTGTGGGCCTGCCTCGCCGTCACCCTGGCGAGTGATTCGCTGATCCTCGCCCAGCGCGGCTGGACGCCGGGCGCGGTTTCCGACGTCGCGGTGCAGACCGCGACGGTGTGGCTCTTCGCGCTGCTCGTGGGGTTCTTCGTGACCCAGCTGCTCACCGAGAACCGGCGGCGCGGTGAGCTGATCGCCGAGCTGGAGAACGTCCGAAGTGAACTGACCGAGTCCTACCACGAGGCGGGTGTCCAGTCCGAACGCTACCGGCTCGCGCAGGAGATCCACGACACCGTCGGGCAGGGCCTGACCAGCCTGCTGATGCTGATCCGCGCGGCCGACGCGGCCATCCCGGCCGACCCGGAGCGGGCGCACGAGCGGCTCGCGCTGGCGCAGAAGACGGCAACGGACAACCTGGCCGAAGTGCGCGCCGTGATCAGCGCGTCCGGGCCCGCCGGGCTGAGCGCGTCACCGCTCGACGTGGCCATCGGCAAGGTGGTCGCCCGGCTGGCGCAGGAGCTGGACATCGAAGCGACCGCCGAGGTGATCGGCGAGCCGCGGGCGCCGTCGACGGACGTCCAGGTGGTGCTGCTGCGCGCGGTGCAGGAGGCGCTGGCCAACGTGCGCAAGCACGCCCAGGCCTCACGGGTGCGCGTGCGGGTGCGTTACCACGCCAAGTCGGTGCAGCTGGAGGTCTCCGACAACGGCCGCGGCTTCGTGACCGGCGGCGCCGCGGGCTTCGGCCTGGCCGGGATGCGCGCGCGGGTCGAGCAGGTGTCCGGCATGATGACGGTGTCCAGCACGCCCGGCTCCGGGACGACGATCACGATCGAGGTGACCTGTTGAGCATCCGGATCATGCTCGCCGACGACCATCCGGTGGTGCGCGCGGGCCTGGTCGGGCTGCTCGCGCTGGAGGCGGACTTCGACGTCGTCGGTGAGGCGGCCGACGGAGCCGAGGCCGTCGCCGTGGCCGCCGAGCTCCGGCCGGACGTCGTGCTGATGGACCTGCGGATGCCGGAGCTGGACGGGGTCGCGGCGACCGCGCGGATCGTGGCCGAGGTGCCGGGCTGCCGCGTGCTGATCCTCACGACGTACGACACGGACCAGAACATCGTGCACGCCGTCGAGGCGGGCGCTTCGGGGTACCTCCTCAAGGACGCGACCCCCGAAGAGCTGGCGGCGGCGATCCGCGCCGCGGCGGGCGGGGAGACCGTGCTGTCGCCGGCGATCGTCGCAAAACTGGTGAACCACCTGCGCAGCCCGGCGCCGGCGCCGGCCGAACCGGAACTGCTGACCCCGCGCGAAACCCAGGTGCTGCGGCTGGTGGCCCGGGGGCTGACGAACGCGGACATCGGCCGCGAGCTGCACATCAGCGAGACGACGGTGAAGACGCACCTGGTGCGGATGTTCGCCAAGCTCGAGGTCGGCGACCGCACGGCGGCGGTCACCGTCGCGATGGAGCGGGGTTTCTTCCCCGCCTAGTCCATTCCGGACGCTTGCCACGCCCTGTATTCGAGGGTGATTCGAGTATCCCCGGCGAGTGTGGGCACCTGAACTTCTTTTCGAAGGAAGGTGCACCGGTGGTGACTTCTCCCTCCACTCTCGTTCCGCGGGACATGCTGGACCGGTTCCTGGAATCGGCGGCCACGCTCAGCACGCCGACCCTCGGCGGGCAGGGTGAAGTCACCGCCTGGTTCGCCGAGCGGGCCGCGCGCGGCAGCTACACGACCGAGGCCATTCCGTTCGCCGAGCTGGACGGCTGGTCGTTCGACCCGGAAACCGGCGACCTCGGTCACCGGTCCGGCGGGTTCTTCACGATCCGCGGCCTCGACGTGCACGACCCGGCCGGGGTGGTGCCGTCGTGGACGCAGCCGATCATCCACCAGCCCGAGGTCGGCGTGCTGGGCATCCTGGTCAAGGAGATCGACGGCGTGCTCTGCCTGCTGATGCAGGCGAAGATGGAGCCGGGCAACGTCAACGTGATCCAGCTTTCCCCGACCGTCCAGGCGACCCGCAGCAACTTCCTGCGCCTGCACGGTGGTGCGGCGACCAAGTACCTCGAGCACTTCACCGAGCCCGGCCGCGGCACCGTGCTCGTCGACGTGCTGCACTCGGAGCAGGGTGGCCGGTTCTTCCGCAAGCGCAACCGCAACATCATCGTCGAGATCACCGAGGACGTGCCGCTGCACGAAGGTTTTCGGTGGTTCACCCTCGGCCAGGTCCACGAACTGCTGCGGCAGGACAACATGGTCAACATGGACAGCCGCACCGTGCTGGCCTGCCTCCCGATGAACGCCACCGCCCGGCCGCCCGAGCGGCGTGAAAACGAGCTGGGCCCGGCGGTCGTCGCGTCCTTCCGGCAGGATCCCGAACCGGCCGGCATCCAGAACTGGCTCAACCAGGCCAAAGGCGCCTGCGAGCTCACCGCGAAGCTCTCGCCCCTGCGGGACGTCGGCCGCTGGAGCCGCGGCGAGCGGGTGATCGCCCACGAGGAGGGCCGCTACTTCGAGGTCGTCGCGATGTCGGTGACGGCGACCGGCCGCGAGGTCCGCAGCTGGACCCAGCCCCTCATCGCGCCGTGCGGCACCGGCCTGGTCGCCTTCCTCGCCAGCCGCGCGCGCGGCTACCTGGAAGTGCTGCTGCAGGCCAGGGTCGAGGCGGGCACGCCCGACGTCGTCGAGCTGGGCCCGACCGTGCAGTGCATGCCGGACAACTACCTCCACCTGGAACCGGAACGGCGTCCCGCGTTCCTGGACCACGCGCGGACGGCGCAGGGGAAGGACGTCAAGTACGACGTCGTCCTCTCGGAGGAAGGTGGCCGGTTCTACCAGGCCGAAAACCGGTACCGGATCGTGGAGGTCGCCGACGACGTCCGGTTCGCCGCGACGCCGCCGGGCTTCCGCTGGGCCAGCCTCGCGCAGCTGTCGGCGCTCATCCCGCACAGCGGTTACCTGAACGTCGAAGCACGCAGCCTGCTGGCCTGCATGCGTGCGCTCTGCTGACCCGCACGATCCGCCGCCGCCCCGCCGACCCGCAGCTCCGCCGACCAGGAGGTCGAACCCGTGTTCCCCGAACGGCTCGAACGTGCTGTCTACGGGCTGTACGTCACGCACGCGGTGCAGCTGGCCTGCGCCCACGGTGTGTTCGACGCGCTGCTGCCCGCGCCCGCACCGTCCACTGTGGTCGCCGAAAAGCTGGGTCTCGACCGGGAGACCCTCCACCGGATCCTCGTTGTGCTCGGCGGAGCGGGCCTGCTCGAGGCTGGAGCGGACGGCTGGGCGGTGCCCGCCGACCTCCGGCCGTACGTCGACTCCGGCGCCGAGGAATACCTGGGCGGGTTCGTCACCCACCTGACCGAGAGCACGGCCGGGCGGATGTCCGAGGTGGCCGGCTTCCTCGAGCGGGGCAAGCCGGCCGGCACCCGGCCGTTCGACGTGCTCTACCACGACGAGGCGGCGACCGAGCGGTTCCTGCAGGCCATGTGGGACCTCAGCCACGGTGTCTCGGCGGAGCTGGCCGCACTGTCCGAACTGGACACCGCGACGCACCTGGTCGACGTCGGCGGGGCGAGCGGCCCGTTCGCGGTGGCCGCGCTGCGTGCTGCGCCTTCCCTGACAGCGACGGTGTTCGACCTGCCGGCGGTCGGCCCGGCCGTGGCCCGCACGCGCGAGCGCTTCGACCTCGCCGAGCGGCTCGCTTTTGCGCCCGGTGACTTCTTCCGCGACCGCCTGCCCGAGGGGGACCGGATCGCGTTCGGCTACATCCTGTCCGACTGGGCCGACGAGACGTGCGCCGAGCTGCTGGCCGGCGCCCGTCGCGCGTGCCGGCCCGGCGGGCTGGTGCTGATCATGGAGCGGCTGTTCGACGACGACGGTGTCGGCCCGCTCGCCACCGCGGCGATGAACCTCTCCATGCACGTCGAAACCGAAGGCCGGCACCGCACCGCCGCGGAGTACGTCGAGCTGCTGACCGCGGCCGGCTTCCGCGACTGCGAGGTCCGGCGCGGCACCCGCGACAAACACCTCGTGCTGGGCCGAGTGTGATGGCCGCCTTCACCGGGATCTGCGCGGACATCGTCGCGGCCCAGCGCCAGGCCGGGCGGTTCGCGCTCACCGTTACCGAACGGGAGACTTTCGGGCGGCTGCACGAGGAAGCCGTGGCCGAGCCCACCGAGGAGAACCTGCCGCTGCGGTTGCTGACGCGGCCGTTCAGCCCGCGGGTGATCCCGGAGTACTACCGCTACACCAGCCTCCACGTGCACGAGTGGTTCCTGGCGAACACACCCGACCCGGTGGCGGCCGCGGCCGTCGCGCTGCACCTCACGCTGACCGACCTGCTCGACCTCGAGCGCCGGGCGCTGCCGCGGCTGCCGTACCTGGCCGAGCGGGTCGAGCTGCTGACCGGGCTGACCGCGCGGGTCGGCGACCTGCCCGCCACCCCGCGCAGCCGGGTGTGCGAGCTGCTGGTGGACGAGACGCGGGCGTTCCTGCTGCTCGGCTGCTCGGGCTTCCCGCAGTCCGACAAACACGAGGAACACGTGTTCCTGCGGTCCGTGCAGGCCTGCGAGCTGGTGTTCTTCCTGGTCCGGCGGCTCGCTTTGCCGGCCGGGTCGGCGTTCCGGCTGCGTCAGCTCGGCCTGTTCGCCGACCTGCTCAACGGCATCTTCGAGGTGCTGACGACACTCACACCGGAGCGGTTCCTGTCGTTCCGCGCCGAGACCGGCGACGCCAGTGCCGTGCAGTCGATGAACTACCACCTGATGGAACTGGTGGTGCACGGCCACGATCCCCGCCGTGAAGAGATCTTCGCGCGCTTCCCGCACTTGTCGGGCCTGCGCGGCGAACCGCACGTCGAGGTGCAGCCACTGCGCCGGGTCGTGGCCGGGCTGGGCCGCCCCGAGCTGGACGAGCTGTGCGCGGTGGCCGAGCGAGCTCTCCTCGTCTGGCGCGGCCGGCACTACGGCTTCGCGCGCAAGTACCTGCCGGACAGCAAGGGCTCGGGCGGCACGGACGGCTGGGCGTACCTGAAACGGTTCGTCACCAAGAACCCGCCGCCGCTGCCGGAAGTCGACCTTGTCGCATTTGCTTGCCTGTGACCGTTTTCCGGCTTCACGTATGAAGAAAATCCGCCGTGCGGCCACGTCCGACCGGCGGATTCCTTGTCTGCTGGTCAGCGCCCTCGGCGCAGCCGGATGCTCGCGGTCACCCAGATGAACAGCACCAGCACGACGATCGCGATCGCGATGCCGATCAGCGCGCCCGAGTCGACCGCGCCGGTCAGGTAGAGGACCACCCAGACCAGGGCGAGGGGCATCGCGGAGCCGAGGACGGCGGCCGCGGGGAAGCGCTTGGCGGGTTTGGTGCCGTCGCGCCGGGGATTCGTCATGGTGCACTCCTTTGTCGTCGAATCAGCTGGATCTGCCGGCCGTCCGGGTGGGGTCATCCTGCACCGGCCCCGAACGGGAGGGCAACCGCGCGCCACCCGTTCTGGACGCCGGTTCGAGCGCGCACCCCGACGCTCGGCAGAACTGTCGCCGGCCGGGCCGGCCGGGATCGGAGGATGAACGTCGCGTGCGCGTGCTGATCACGACGTGGAACTGGAACACCCTCTACTTTCCGCTGGTGCCACTGGCCTGGTCCCTGCGGGCGCAGGGCCACGAGGTCGTCGTCGCCACCCAGCCGGGGCTCGTCGGCACCGTGCAGCGCTCGGGCCTGCCCGCCGCCGCGGTGGGGGACAGCGTCGACGCCGGCAAGATGATGGGCGGTTTCCTGCGCCGGCTGACCGACCAGGAAGGGGTGAACCCGCCCCACTGGCGGGACATGCACCGCTACGGCACCCTGAACTGCCGGCTGGGCGTGGCCGCCTGCTGGACCATGATGGACGGACTGCTGGACTTCGCCCGGAGCTGGCGGCCGGACGTCGTGCTGTACGAAGCCTGGACCTACGCGGGGCCGATGGTGGCCGACCTGCTCGGCGTGCCCGCGATCCGGCACACCTGGGGCATCGACTACGCCGGGCTGTTCCGCGAGTTCGAAGCCGAAGCGCTCGCCGAGGTGCGCGCGCACTGGGGGCTCGACGAGGTGCCGTCGCTCGGCGCCGTGAGCGTCGACCCCTGCCCGCCGCAGCTGCAGATCGAGTTGCCGGACTCCCGCCTCCTGATGCAGTACGTGCCGTACAACGGTCCCGGCGTGCTGCCGGACTGGCTGAACGAACCGTGTCCCCGCAAGCGGGTCTGCGTTTCGTGGGGGACGTCGTCGGGCCGCTTCGACCGCAAGATGGTGGTGACGGGCCAGGTGGTCCGCGCGGTGGCCGGCCTCGACGTCGAGGTGGTCGCCGCGGTGACCGCGGCGGACGCCGACCTGATCGGCGAGCTGCCCGCCAACGTCCGGGTGGTGTCCGGGATCCCGTTCAACGCCCTGCTGCCGCGGTGCGACCTGGTGATCTCGCACGCCGGGCTCGGCACGGTGATGACCGCGATGGCGTCCGGGACCCCGCAGCTGCTGGTGCCCCAGATGACCGACACCGCGCTGAACGCCGAGATCCTGGCCGAAAACGGCTGCGGTGATTTCTTGCTGCCGTCGGACCTGACCGACGAGATCCTGCTCGAGAAGGCCGCCCGGCTGCTCGACGACCCGGCGTTCACGGCCGCCACCGCGAGCGTGCGTGACGCGATGCGGCTGCTGCCGACGCCCAACGAGATGGCCGAGCACTTGACCTCCTTCGCGGCTTGATCCGTCCCCGGGATGGTGCCGGTCAGGGCCTGCTGGGGGAGGAAGCACCATGACCGGCACCGGGTTCACGGGAGGGTCAGCCGAACGTGATCGAGACGCCGGCGCCTTCGCTGCCGGTGTTGGTGGTGTCGGCGGACGCGAGCACGCAGTGCGCGGTCGCGCAGTCCACCGTCGCGCCGGCCTGGCCGGTGCTGAGGTCGACCGCCTGGAACGTCTTGTGCACGGTCAGCTGCACGGCGAGCGTGCCGTCGGCCGCGGCGACCGTCCCGGCCAGCGATGCCTTGTCACAGGCCTGGCCCGCCGGCTGGGCGGCGTCACACTCCAGCACGACGATCGTCGAGCCGGCGGCGTAGCCGGTGCCGGACACGTCCACGGTCTGCCCGTCGGACAGGCCGCTGCTCGGGTTCGCGGTCAGGGCCGGCGCGGCGGGCGCGGCCGACGCCGCGGCGGCTCCCGAGCAGGCGAGGGCCAGGCCGAAGCCGGTGGCCACCACCGCTCGGGTGCCGATCGTGAAAGGGCGGGCGAACATGAGGTGATCTCCTCCGGGCGTCTCGGCGATTCGGACAAGGGTGATTCTGTCCGGACCGGCGCGGATCCGGCGAGGTGCTAACGATCGACTTCCCGCGTCCTTCGACCGGACGACACCGGTCGACCCACCCGCGGTCGACCAGGACTCGAACGTTCCCGCTTAACGTGCTCGCGACGTACACCGCCACTGGTTGACAGGGGAGATCCGTGGGGAAGGACAACACGAAGCGGTCCACACTCGCGTCCGTGCTCGAAGTGGCGTCGGTGTTGCTCGGCGAGCCGGTCGCCCCCGGGGACAACCTGTTCGATCTCGGCGCGACCTCGCTCATCGCGATCAAGCTGGCCAACCAGCTGTCGGTGCGCCACGACGCCGACGTCCCGCCGGGCCAGGTGCTGCGCGCGCAGACGCCGGTGGCGATCGCGGCGGTCGTCGACGCCCTGCCCGCGCGGGAGCCCGCCGGGACCGCCGAAGGCCGGTGGGACTACGGGCTGCCCCTGAGCCAGCTCATGGCCTACCGGGTCGCGTCGGACGACCCGCGCGACGACGCCCACCTGCTGCGCCGGCTGTACTGGCTGGAGGGCGAGCTCGACACCGGTGCGCTGGCCGGCGCCCTCGACGTCGTCACGTCCTGGCACGACGCGCTGCGCACGCGCATCCTGCCCGGCCCGCGGCCGGTGGTGGATCCGCCCGGCTCGGTGGGCCCGGTGTGCACCGTCGGGACCGGCACGGCCGCGGACGCCCGCCGGTTCCTGCGCCGCGATTTCGACCTGGCGACCGAGATCCCGATCCGGGCCTGGCTCACCGGCCTCGGCGACCGCCGCTTCCTGCTCGCGATCTCGGTGCACCACATCGCCTACGACGGCTGGTCGGAGCAGATCCTGCTGCGGGACCTCGCCACCGCCTACACCGCGCTGGCCGCCGGTGAGCAGCCCGCCGGGCGACCGCCGACCTCGTATTACCGCGCCATCGCCGTCCAGGAACACCGTCAGGCCGGCGAGCTTCGCCAGGCTCGGCACTATTGGCGGGAGCAGCTGGCCGGCGCCACGGCGTTGCCGTTCGGCGGTCCCCGGGACGACGTCGGTCCGGTGGCGACCGTCTCGGCGCCCCTGCCCGGCCGGCGAAGCGCCACCGCCGCGGAACTGCTGGCCGCGTACGCCGGCGCCCTGCACGACGTCACCGGCGCTCGTGACGTCCTGGTCAACGTGCCGGTGGCCGGGCGCTCGGTGCCCGAGGTCGAGAACGTCATCGGCTGTTTCCCGTGGGCGGCGGCGGTGCGGTTCCCGGACGCCGCCGCGCCGGCCGGCGAACTGGTCGAGACCGCGGCGGAGCGGCTGCGGGCCGCCCTCGCGTCCCCGCCGATGCCGATCAGCGCCTTCTACCGGCCGCCGGCCTGCGCACCGCGTTCTCCGTTGCTGCAGGCCACGTTCGAGTTCCACGTTTATGCGGTGGCGACCCTCGGCCTCCCCGGCGTGCGGTGCACGGGCCGGGAACGGCTGAGCACGGCGGAGACGTGGCACGACGTCGCGCTGGAGATCTGGCCGGAGCCCGAGGCCCACGCCCAGCTGCGGTACCGCACCGACGTGCTGAGCGCGGGCGAAGCGCGGCGGCTCGCCAAGGCGTGGGAAAGTCGGCTGCAGCTGCGCGACCTCGGCGTCGCGGCCGCGCACTGAGCCGCCGTTCCCGTCCCGTTCCGGAACCGACCGCGACAGGAGACTCTTCATGCCCGGTGCGAGCATCGCTTGCTGGACGCGGCCGGCCCAGGCGCGGGCCCGCCTGGTCTGCCTGCCGTGGGCGGGCGGCGGGGCCGGGCCGTTCCGCGAGTGGCGGAACCTGGTGCCGCCGGAAACCGAGCTGCTGGCCGTGCGCCTGCCCGGCCGCGAAAGCCGGCTCGACGATCCGCCGCCCGCCGACCTGGCCGCCGCGGTCTCCGGTCTCGCGGACGACCTGCAGGCGCTGCCGAGCCTGCCGACCGTCCTGTTCGGACACTGCTCGGGCGGCCTGCTCGCCTTCGAGCTGGTCCGGGAGCTGCGGCGCCGCGGCGTCGAGCTGCCCGGACGGCTGGTGGTCGCGTCCTGCGAGGCCCCGGGACGGCTGACCGAACCCCGGCCGATCGGCGACCCGCGCACCGAGCTGGCCGGCAACGGCGTCACCGATCCGCTGATCCTGGGTGACCCGGACCTGCTCGCGCTGCTCGCCCCGCCGGTGCTCGCCGACCTCGGGCTCAGCCGGTCCTACGTGTACGGGACCGAGCCGCCGCTGCCCGTGCCGATCACCGTCGTGGCCACCGAGCAGGACCTGGCGGCCACGCCTTCGTGGTGGACGGACTGGCAGCGCGAGACGACCCGGCCGCTCAGGCTGGCCGGCGTCCGCGCGCGGCAGCTCTTCCCGAACGGCGCCTGGTCCGAGCTGGCGCGCCTGGTGTCCGAGGAGCTGCCGTGCCCGCAACGGTGATCGAACAGATCGCGGACCGCGCCGATGCGGCCCCGGAAGCGCTCGCGCTGGACTGCCGGGGCACCCGGGTGAGCTACGGCGAGCTCATGGCCCGGGTCGACGCTCTCGCCGCGACGCTCGCGGTGTGCCCGGGTCAGCGCGTTGCGGTCTGCGCGCCCCGCGGCATCGAAGCACTGACCGGGATCCTGGCCGTGCTGCGGGCGCGCGGCGCCTTCGTCCCGATCGACGTCACCCTGCCCGAGGCCCGGATCGCGCACCAGCTCGAAGACTCCGGCGCGGTCGCCGTGCTGGCGACGCCCGGCCACGCGCCGGCGACCGGGGTTCCGGTGCTGCCCCTCGACGCCGCGGGTTCCGGACCGGTGTGTTCCTTCCCGGAGCCACGCGATCTGGCGTACGTCATGTACACCTCGGGCTCGACCGGGAAGCCCAAGGGTGTCGAGGTCGAGCACACCGGGCTCACCAACTAC
This sequence comes from Amycolatopsis sp. NPDC051758, assembly GCF_044453095.1. NCBI lineage: Bacteria > Bacillati > Actinomycetota > Actinomycetes > Pseudonocardiales > Pseudonocardiaceae > Amycolatopsis > Amycolatopsis sp. NPDC051758. The sequence continues at coordinate 46,225 of NZ_JBITCJ010000018.1, forward strand.
GTCGGCTGGGCCGCGCGCACGCTTCCCCGCGCGGGCGCCGGGAGCATCCTGCATTCGCCGCTGTCGTTCGACTTCTCCTTCACCAGCCTGTTCGTCCCGCTCGTTCGCGGGGAATCGATCACCCTGCTGCCCGAAGGCGCCGGGTTCGACGAGCTGTTGTCCGCGATGGAGCGTCCGCACGGCTTCGTCCGGCTCACCCCGACGCACCTCCGCCTGCTGCTGCCCGCCGCGAAAGGGCGGCGGTTGCGCAGTGCCGCCTACGTCATCGGTGGTGAAGCCCTCCCGCCCGATCTCCTGCGGTCCTGGGCCGAGGTTGCGCCGGACTCTCTGCTGTACAACCACTACGGGCCGACCGAGGGCGTGGTCGGCCGCTGCGTGTTCGCGATCACCGCCGCCCGGGCGCGGCGCTGGCCGGACACGCCGGTGCCGATCGGCAGGCCGATCGACGGGACCGAGATCCGGCTGCTCGACGAGGCCGGGGCTCCGGTCGCGGACGGCGCCACCGGCGAGATCTGGCTCGGCGGCACCGGAATCGCCCGCGGTTACCTGGGCCGGCCCGACCTGACCGCCGAGCGGTTCACCGGCGGGGGATACCGTACTGGTGACGCCGGACGCCTGCTGCCTTCGGGTGATCTCGTGTTCGCCGGCCGGCTCGACGACCAGGTCAAGATCCGCGGGTACCGGGTCGAGCCCGCCGAGATCGAGATCGCCCTGGCCGGGCACCCCGCGGTGGCACAAGCCGTCGTTACGGCCGAGCCCGACCCGGCCGGCGACCTCCGCCTCGTGGCGACCGTCGTCCCGGCCGGACCGCCGCCTTCAGTGGCCGAGCTCCGCGAACACCTCTCCCGCACGCTGCCCTCGTACTTCGTGCCCGCCGTGATCCGCACGGCCACCGCGCTGCCCGCCGGCCGCAACGGCAAGCTCGACCGCCGGGCACTCGCCGCGCCCGCGTTCGAGGGGACGCACGGCGAGCGGCTCGCCGGGATCTGGCGATTCCTGCTGGAGCTGGACGAAGTCACCGAGGAGGACAACTTCTTCGACCTCGGCGGCACGTCCTTGCTTGCGGTCCGGGTCGCGGAACTGGCGGCCGAGACGGGGATTCCGCTCACACCCACCGCGGTGATCCGGCAGCAGACCCTCGGCGCGCTGACGGCGTACTGCGAGGGGTTGATCAGCGCGGCTGGGACCACGATCCCGGCGCGGTGAAGCTGTCCCGAACCCAGGACGGCGCGCCCTTGACCGTCGGCGTCCCCTGTGGACGCGAAGCCACGACCATGAGCGCGGCGACAAGCGCGGCCACCTCGTCGTCGTCCGGGGCGCCGCGCACGACGACCACCTCCCGCGCGGTCACGACGGCGGGTTCCCGTGCTTGCGGGAGGGCAGGTGCGCCTGCTTGGCCCGCAGCATTTCCAGTGCGTCGATGAGGATCCGCCGGGTTGCGGCCGGGTCGACGACGTCGTCCACCAGGCCTCGTTCCGCCGCGTGGTACGGGTGCATCAGCTCCTGCACGTACTCCTTGATCCGCTGCTCGCGGGCGACCTCGGGGTCGGGCGCTTCGGCGATTTCGCGGCGGAATACGACGTTGGCGGCGCCCTCGGCGCCCATCACCGCGATCTCGTTGGACGGCCAGGCGAAGGACAGGTCCGCGCCGATCGAGCGCGAGTCCATCACGATGTAGGCGCCGCCGTAGGCCTTGCGCAGGATGAGCTGGATTCGCGGCACGGTCGCGTTGCAGTAGGCGTAGAGCAGCTTCGCGCCGTGCCGGATGATCCCGCCGTGCTCCTGCTCCCGGCCCGGCAGGAAGCCCGGCACGTCGACGAGGGTGACGAGCGGGATGCTGAACGCGTCACAGGTCTGCACGAAGCGGGCGGCCTTTTCCGAGGCGTGGATGTCCAGTGCGCCGGCGAACGCCGCGGGCTGGTTCGCCACGATCCCGACCACGTGCCCGTCGAGCCGCGCGAGGCCGCAGAGGATGTTGGGGGCCCAGGACGCGTGCGTTTCGAACAGGTCGCCGTCGTCGACGATCTCCTCGAGCACCGCGCGCATGTCGTAGGCCCGGTTCGGGTCGCCGGGCACGAGGTCCAGCAACGCCGGACAGTCCCGGTCCCGGTGGTCGGCCGGAGTCACGGCCGGGGGCAGCTCGCGGTTGTTGGCCGGCAGCATCGACAGCAGGTGGCGGACCTCGGCGAGGCAGTCTTCTTCGGTGTCGTAGACGAAGCCGGCAACGCCGGAAACGCCCGCGTGCGCGTCGGCCCCGCCCAGCTGTTCGTGCGAGACCTCTTCGCCGGTCACCGAGCGGACCACGTCCGGGCCGGTGACGTACATCTGCGCGATGCCCCGCACCATGAAGACAAAATCGGTCAGCGCGGGGGAGTAGGTCGCCCCGCCCGCGCACGGCCCTAGCATGACGCTGATCTGCGGGATGACGCCGGACGCCCGGACGTTGCGGCGGAAGATCCCGCCGTACCCGGCCAGCGCGGTCGTGCCCTCCTGGATCCGCGCGCCCGCGCCGTCCGAAAGCGAAACGAGCGGCGCGCCCGCGGATTCGGCCAGGTCCATCACCTTGTGGATCTTCTCGGCGTGCGCCTCGCCGAGCGAGCCGCCGAAGATGCGGAAGTCGTGGGCGTAGGCGAAAACCGTGCGCCCGTGGACCGTTCCCCAGCCCGTCACGACCCCATCGGAGGGCGGCTTGCGGTCCTCGAGCCCGAACCCGGTGGCACGGTGGCGCCGGAAACCTTCGACCTCCCGAAAGGAACCGGCGTCGAACAGCAGCTCGAGCCGTTCGCGGACGGTCAGTTTTCCCTTCGCGTGCTGCTGTTCGGTGGCGCCCGGCGAAGGGCCCGCGAGCAGGTCGTTCCGCGCCGCCGTCAGCTCCGCGACCCGTTGCCGCAGGTCCTGCCGGAGCCCGGCGGGGGACGGCTCGTAGCTCGTAACCATGCCAGCGAGTGGACCACCCCCCGCTCAAGAATGCGTCGACTCCGCTCGGACGGGGTTTGAGTCATCTTCCACGAGCCGCTGCGACAGTGTGCGCGCCGTGGATCCTCGCACCAGGTTGGAGAGAGCGTGAAAGGCATCATCCTCGCCGGCGGGACCGGCTCGAGACTGCACCCGATCACCCAGGCGACGTCGAAACAACTGCTTCCCGTGTACGACAAGCCGATGATCTACTACCCGCTTTCGGTGCTGATGCTCGCGGGCATCACCGAAATCCTGCTGATTTCGACGCCCGAGGACCTCCCCAGCTTCCGGCGGCTGCTCGGCGCCGGGGAGCAGTTCGGGCTGAGCATCGAATACGCGCTCCAGTACCAGCCGAACGGCCTCGCCGAGGCGTTCGTCATCGGCCGCCGGTTCGTCGGCGACTCCCGGGTCGCGCTGGTCCTGGGGGACAACCTGTTCTACGGGCCGGGCTTCTCCGACGTGCTCAAGCAGGCGAAGTCCGATTTGGACGGATGCGTCGTGTTCGGCTACCGGGTCAAGGACGCGCACCGCTACGGCGTGGCCGAGGTCGACGCGACGGGAAACCTGCTTTCGCTGGAGGAGAAGCCGGCCCGGCCCCGCTCGGACAAGGCGGTCACCGGCCTGTACTTCTACGACAACGACGTGCTCGACATCGCCGCCGCCCTGAAGCCGTCCGCCCGTGGCGAGCTGGAGATCACCGACGTCAACCGCCGGTACCTGCGGCAGAAGCGTGCGCGGATGGTCGATCTCGGCCGCGGATTCGCCTGGCTGGACACGGGTACCCACGACTCGCTGCTGGAGGCCAGCCAGTTCGTGCGCATGCTCGAGAACCGCACGGGGGTCCGCATCGCCTGTCTCGAGGAGATCGCCCTGCGCATGGGCTACATCGACGCCGCCCACTGCTACGCGCTGGGGGAGAAGCTCGCCAAGTCGAGCTACGGCGAATACGTGATGAGCGTGGCCGAATCGATGACCGTGGCTCCTTGACCGGACACCTTCGGTGGGCATTGCCCAATGGCAACTCTCTGAACCGGCGCAGTGACGCGGGGTCGCGGTCCAGGGCACCGCGTGCTCTGTTCACTGCGGACGCGGACTCGCCGGCGCGCCCGAGGTTGCCCCGCTGTGGCGAATCCGACTCCGGCTCAGCCGGGCGGCCGGGCGGCGCGTGTCGTCGGCGTGAATCTGAAAACGAGAGTTCTGACGATCATCACGTGCCTGGCGTCCGTGGCCCTGGTCGGTGCCACGCCGGCGCCGGCCGCCACCAGCACCAGCACCCAGACCGTGGAGGTCGCCGCGCCGGCCGGCAGCCGCCTCCCGCCCTACGTCGCCTTCATCAGGCCGGTCACCGCGGAGCGGCTCGCGTCGAGCTGGCACGAAGGCTGCCCCATCGGTGTTGACCAGCTGCGGCTGATGAGCCTGACCTTCGTCGGCTTCGACGGTGCGGCGCACCGGGGCGAACTGGTCGTCAACGCCGATCGCGCCGTCGAGATCGCCTACGCCTTCGCCGACCTGTACACCGCCCGGTTCCCCATCGAGCGGATGGAGACCGTGGAGAAGTACAACTCCGACGACGACGCGTCCATGGCGGCGAACAACACCTCGGCGTTCAACTGCCGGGCGATCACCGGCGGCACCGCGTGGTCCAACCACTCCTACGGGCGCGCCATCGACATCAACACCGTGCAGAACCCCTACATCTCCGGCAGTGGCACGGTTTACCCGCCCAACGGAGCGCCGTACGTCGACCGCACGCAGACCGCGCCCGGCATGATCCACGCGGGCGACCGCACCGAGCAGGCGTTCACCACCCGCGGCTGGACCTGGGGCGGCTCGTGGGACACCCCGATCGACTACCAGCACTTCGAGAAGCCCTGACCTGAGACGGGAAAGCCCAGGATCGTCGGCGTCGGCGATCCTGGGCACGCTCATCCGTCCAGGGCGGTGTAGACGATGCCCGGCCCGGCGCGCTCCCAGAGCACGTCGGGGACGTTCAGGCCCTCGGCGGAAAGCCGCCGCTTGACCACCTTGAACGTCGAGGTCCGCGGCAGCTCCCGGACCGTGCGCACGTACTTGGGCACCTGCTTGGGCCCGAGATCGGGCTGGGCGGCGAGGAAACGGCCGAAATCGGCGGGATCCAGGGCGGTGCCGTCGGTGACGACGGCGGCCATCACCTGGTCACCGGTCACCGGGTCGGGGACGGCGTAGACAGCGGTGTCGGTGATCACGGGGTGCCGTAACAGGATGCGCTCGATCGGTGCCGTGCCGAGGTTTTCCCCGTCGACGCGGAGCCAGTCGCCGAGCCGCCCGGCGAAGTAGCAGAACCCGTCGGCGTCGGCGTAGGCGAGGTCTCCGGTGTGGAACTTGCCGTCACGTAGCCGTTCTGCGTCGGCCCCGGGGTCGCGGTAGTACCCGGCGAACCAGCCGGCGCCGGTGGTGTTGACCAGTTCGCCGACCGCTTCTTCGGCGTTGACCAGGTGGCCGTCGCGATCGAACTCGGCCGGTGGGCACGGCCGGCCGGTGTGCGGGTGCAGGATGGCGACGTCGCCGGCCGGCCGGCCGAGTGAGCCGGGCGGGGTGCCGTCGGTGCGGGCGAACCCGACGCCACCTTCGGTGGAGCCGAACGCGTCGATGACCTTGCAGCCGAAGCGTTTCTCGAACGCGGTCAGGTCGGCGCTCGCGCCTTCGTTCCCGTAGACGAGGCGCAGGGGGTTGTCCGCGTCGTCCGGGCGTGGGGGAGTGGCGACCACGTAGGACAGTGGCTTGCCGACGTAGTTGGCGTAGGTCGCGCCGAACTTCCGCACGTCGGGCAGGAAGCCGGAGGCGGAGAACCGGCGGCGCAGGGCGATGCCCGCGCCCGCCGCGAGCCCGACCGCCCAGCCGGCCATGATCGCGTTGGAGTGGAACATCGGCATCGTGACGTAGACCGTGTCCGACGAGGACAGCCGGAAGCGCTCGGCGAGCATCGCGCCGGGAAACGCGATCTTGCCGTGCGTGCAGCGCACCGCCTTCGGGTCGCCGCTGGTGCCGGAGGTGAAGATCAGCATGAGCAGGTCGTCCGCCGCCGCGGGGACGGGATCGAGCGGCGTGTTCGCCGACGGCCACGATTCCAGCTCCCGCACGCCGATATCGCCGAGGTCCAGTCCCTTCAGGAGAGGCTGGTACTTCCGCTCGGAGAGCACGAACTGGCAGTCGGCGAGCCGGATGTCCCGCGCGAGGGCTTCGCCGCGCCGGGTGGGGTTGAGCCCGACCAGCACCGCGCCGGCGAACGCGCAGGCGCCCAGGAGGACGGAGAACGCCGGCACGTTGTCGGCCAGGATGCCGACGTGCGGCGGTCTGTCCCACTGCAATGTCTCGCGGAGGTCGGCCGCGCGGTGTGCCGAAGCCCGGACGTGCTCGGCCCACGAGCACGTCTCGTCCTCGAAGAGAAGGCCGGGACGCTCGTCCCCGGCGCGGGCCAGCAGCAGCTCGGTCACCGTCGGGACGCTCATCCGCACCTCCCGGCACCGGTGGGCAAAAGTGGAACAGGTTCTATTTCTAGCACGGTGCCCGCCGCGGGTCCACCGCGTGTCAGCGCGACGTCAGGGGCGTGTCAGGCCGGCCCCCGACAGTGGCTGCCATGACGAAGAACAGCACAACCTGGACCGGCATGGTGGAGATCGACGACACGGCCCTCGCGGTCACCGACACCGGCGGTGCCGGTGTCCCGGTGGTCTACCTCAACGGCCAGTTCGCCACCCAGGGTTACTGGCGGCGGGTGGTCGCCGAGCTCGGCGACGGCTTCCGGCACATCACCTACGACGAGCGGGCCCGCGGCCGGTCGAAGCGGTCGGCGGACTATTCCTTCGAGGTCGCCGTCCGCGACGTCGACGCGGTGCTCGCGGCGCGGGGTGTGGACCGGGCGCTGCTGGTCGGCTGGTCCTACGGCGCGCTGGTCGGCGCGCACTGGGCCGCCCGGAACCCGGAGCGCACGATCGGTGCGGTCCTGGTCGACGGCGCGTTCCCGTACGACTGGCTGGACGAGGCCATGGAGCAGCGGATCCGGAAGCTGTTCAAGCGGATGAGCTGGTTCCTCCCGCTGCTGCGCCCCACCGGCCTGGCCCCGCGGATGACGGCCGAGCAGCAGGCGGAGAGCAACATCGAGGTCGGCGTGCTGTCCCGTGAGCGCGAGCTGGGGCCGGTGCTGGACGGCATCACCGTCCCGACCCGGTTCGTGGTGGCTTCGGGGACTTCGTTGGGCAGCCGCGGTGATGAGCAGGAGCGGATCCGCGCCGGCCTGGACGCCGCGGTCGGCCGCAACCCGCACATCGAGGTGAGCGCGAAGGTTTCGAGCAACCACGGCGCGATCTTGCGCAAGGACTTCGGCGCGGTGGCCGGGGCTGTCCGTGAGGTCGCCGCGGTCGCCAAGGCGAGTCACTGAGGCCACCGGGGAGCGGTGGATGCCCTCTCCGCAAGACCGGACATTCGGGGGAAAACCGCCGAGCCGCCGGGCCTGGGACGGCGGCCCGGCGTCCCAGCGGTGTCCCACGGCGGTGATGTTCCCGCTGGTCCGGCCGGGTGGGACTGTCCCGCCGTCCCGAGTCGGGCGGTGACCGGCGACCGGCGGGGCCGACCCCTGCCAGCCTCCTCGCCATGCAAAGACTCGCTCTGGCCGTCGCGGTGCTGCTGGTGTTCCCCGCCGCGACCGCCGCCACCGCCACCGCCGCGGCGGACGCCGTCGCGGTCTGCGGGCACACCAGTGCCCAGCCCACCCTGAAACAAGGGGCGACCGGCACCGAGGTCGCCGAGGCCCAGTGTGAACTGAACCTGGCGACCAAGGCGAGCCGGTACACGCCCATCGGCGCGGACGGCTCCTTCGGCCCGGCGACCGACGCCCGGGTGCGCGTGTTCCAGCGGTGCGCCGCGCTGAGCGTGGACGGCCAGATCGGGCCGAACACCTGGGCCGCGCTGAACTCGTGGGCCGCGCGGCCGAAGAAGTGCGCCACCCAGGGCACGTCCGACACCGCGCAGAGCGTGATGTGCGGCCATTCTACGGCCCGCCCGACCCTGCAGAGCGGGTCCACCGGCACGGAGGTCAAGGAGCTCCAGTGCCGGCTGAACCTCGCCATGGAGCCGGGGCACTACCCGCCGCTGACCATCGACGGCAACTTCGGGGACGGCACCCGCAACCGGGTGATCCAGTTCCAGCACTGCGTCAACGCCAGTGCCGACGGCGTTGCCGGGCCCACCACCTGGGCCAAGGTCGCCGACTGGTCCAGCCGCAACACCTACTGCACACCGCCGAAGCCCGCCGGGCGCCCGATCGACGGCGTCGACACGGCGAAGTACCAGCACCCCGGCGGCGCGCCGATCAACTGGGGCGCGGTCAAGGCGTCCGGGGTCGAGTTCGCGACGGTCAAGGCGACCCGCGGCCTGAACACCACCGACGAATACCTGGCCACGGACCTGCCGGCGGCCCGCAACGCCGGCCTGGCCGTCGGGCCGTACCACTTCTACACGGGCACGACGGCCGGCACCGGCGGCGCGCAGGCGGACCGGTTCATCACCGCGGTGCGGGCCACCGGGTACACCGGCAAGCGCGCCGGTGACCTGCCGCCCGTGTTCGACCTGGAGTGGAAGGACGACGGCTCCGGCGGCTGCCCGCCGTACGTCACCGTCGCCGACGCCAAGGCCTGGCTGGACAAGGTGGCCGCGGCGTTCGGCCGGACCCCGATCATCTACACCCAGAAGTCCTTCCTGGACGCGTGCCTGGGCGGCACCACGGCGCTGTCCGCCTATCCGATGCAGCTCGCCGACTACCGCCAGTCCGTCACGCAGCCGGCGCTGCCCACCGGGTCGAAGACCTGGCTGATGTGGCAGTACACCGACGCGGCCATCCCCGACGGCATCCCCGCGCCGGCGACCGGGGACGTCTTCAACGGCACCCAGGCCGACCTCGACCAGCTCGCCAACCGCTGAATCCCCGCTAGGAAAGGACGAGAATGAGACACCCCATGAGTCGGCGCACTGTGCTCCGCGGCGCGGCGGTGATCGGCACGGCGGCGGTGGTCAGCCCGCTGCTGCTGCCGGGCACCGCCCAGGCGTACCCGTGGTCCCGCATCCTGGTCCAGGGCAACACGGGCGCCGACGTCACCGAGCTCCAGATCCGGGTCGCGGGCTGGGCGGCCGACTCGCCCAGCCACAGCCGGGTCTCGATCGACGGCGAGTTCGGCCCCGGCACGGCGGCCGCGGTCCGCCGGTTCCAGGCGGCCTACGGCCTGGGCGCGGACGGCCAGGTCGGGTCGGCCACCCAGGCCGCGCTCAACGCGCTGGAGCAGAGCGACGGGTCGACCGCGCACTTCAACTTCAGCGAGTTCACCGACCGGGTGAGCGGCACCTTCAACGGCGGCAAGGTCAGCGCGGCCACCGCCAAGGAGAACGCCCGCCGCTGCATGTACAAGCTGGAGGCGGTGCGCAAGAAGCTCGGGAACAAGCCGATCACGGTGAACTCCGGGTTCCGCAGCATCGCGCACAACTCGGAGATCGGCGGCGCGAGCGACAGCATGCACATGTACGGCACCGCGGCCGACCTGGACGTGCCGGGCGTGGCCAACAAGACCGTCTACCAGAAGGCCGAGACCAGCGGGTTCTCCGGCCTGGAGACCTACAACACCGACCACCAGCACGTGGACAGCCGGGCCGACCTCGGCCGCGCGTGGTGGTGGGAGAACGGGACCGTCTGACCCTCGGCCGGGAGCCCGGCGCCGGAAAACCTGGGGGTTTCCGGCGCCGGACCCCGGGACCGTGCCGGCGAAGCCCGCACCCTCGGCCCTCTCGCGGGGCCCCTCGCCGAGGGCGCGGGCTTCGCGCTGTCCGCGCTCAGTGCGACAGCGGGTTCTGCAGGGCCGCCGAGCAGGACGGCCAGTCGTGGAAGTCGTGGTGCGCGCTCCACAGGCGGTGCGCCGCGTCGATGTTCCACACCGGGTCGAACGCCTGCCGCGGCGTGCCGCCCAGGTCCAGCAGGCGCGCGTCGGAGATCTGGAAGATCCCCCAGTTGCGGCTGCCGTTCGTGTTCGGCAGCACCCACAGCGGATCGAGGAACGAGGCGCACCGGGCGATCGCGACCGCGGTGTCCGGCGCTTCGGTGAACACGGCCCGGATCCGCTGCTCCACCATGGCCCCCGACCAGCCCGCCAGACTGGTCCGGTGGTCGTACAGCGCGGTCTTGGTCGCCTCGTCGACCACACCCCGGGCGGGCAGGCCCGCCAGCACCTGGAACGCGGTGACCCGGCGCAGTGTCTCCGGGCCGAACGAGCCGTCGACCGAGAGCCGCCCCTGGGCCGAGACCAGCAGGTTCTGCACTTCGGTGACGCACTCGTCGTGCTGGCCCATGCTCACCGGCGGCCGGCAGGCCGGGGAGAACAGCATCCGGTCGGCGTACCGGCCGGCGGCCGGCCCGGACCCGTCGGCGGTGACCCAGACCAGGCCACCCGCCAGCACGACCACGATCGCGATGGCCGCCGCCGCGTACCAGCGCTTGCGCGGTGACCGCGAGGTGTCCTCACCGGCCGGCTCCGGCGAGCTCTCGGTGTGCTCCGGCGGCGCCTCGTCGACCCGGCCGGCGTCGGCCAGGGCCCACAGCTGGTGCAGCTCGCGCAGTTCGTCCGCGGACGCGCCGCAGACCTTGGCGAACGAGTGGACCACGCGGTAGTCGGCGGGCACGCTCTTGCCCGAGCAGTACCGGTGCAGGCTGGAACCGCTGGCCCCGGCCTGCCGGCCGAGCCGTTCGTAGCCCTGTCCGCTGCGGTCCTTCAACATGCGCAGGTAGGCGGCGAACTTGTCCGCGTGCACTGTCACGCTCACTGTTACACCTCGCTCGGGCAGCGAATGAACCGACGGAAGCTAACACCGTCTCGCCGGGTACCGGGCGGAAACTCACGGATTGGGCCACACGGCGGCTCACCGCCGGGCCGGCTGGCGGCAACCCGCCGTCACCCCAACGGTTCTCGTCGCTCGCCGTGATCCCGGCGGCGACCGCGGGTGCTGCTCCCGGTCAGCGGCGGCCGGTGGCCAGGATGACGAGGAACTGGCCGCCGCCCGCTTCGACGGTGGCCGTCACCGGCAACCCCGGCACCAGCCGGGAAAACCGGTCCACCAGCCAGTCCGCCGCCTCTTGGGCGTCCTGCTCGGTCGGGCTGCGGGCCACCATCTCGCGGCCGCCCTTGCGCTCCAGCCGGCCGGCCACGGTGATCAGCGGCGCGGGTTCGGCCACGTGCAGGTGGTCCGGCCAGGCGATGACCACCTTGACCGCGCCCTTGCGGGTGTTGCACCCGCGGTGCGCGAGCCGCTCGGCGACCTTGGCCTTCCGGTCGGCGGTCCGGCTGTCGACGCTGGGCCCGCGCGAGTCGTTCACCGACATGTCCGGGTCGACGGGTTCGTCGCACACCCAGCACCGCCAGCCGTCGCGTTCGGCCACGTCGTCGAGGAGACTCATCCGAGCAAACTAGCCTGCCCGGCCGCGGTCCTGCGCAGCGCACCCGGGCGAGCACGGAACACACACGTCCACTCCGGAGTTGAGCGTGGCATGAGCTCACTCCTGGACCGCACGATCACCGCTCTCCGCGCGGAGCACGACACGCTTTCCGGCCTCGTCCGCACCCTCACCGACGACCAGCTGGCCACCACCAGTGGCGCCGCGGAATGGACCGTCGCCCAGGCCCTTTCCCACCTCGGCAGCGGTGCGGAGATCGGCCTCGCGCCGATCGCCCGGGCCGCCGGCGAGACCGTGGCGGCCGAAGACAACCAGACGATCTGGGCCCGCTGGGACGCGTCCGCGCCGCGCGCGCAGGCCGAGGGCTTCCTGGAGCACAACGGCCGCTGGCTCGAAAAGATCGAGGCGCTCACCCCCGAGCAGCTCTCGTCGACCGTCGACCTGGGCTTCCTGCCGGAGCCGGTCCCGCTGCTGACCGCGCTGGGCATGCGGCTCAACGAGGTGGCCAACCACTCGTGGGACGTGCGGGTGGCCTTCGACCCGGCCGCCGGGGTGGCCGCCGGCTCGGCCGAGGTGCTGGTCGACCTCATGGGCGGGCCGGTGGGCTTCATGCTGGGCTTCCTCGCGAAGCCGGCGGAGCTCGCGAACCCGGTGTCGGTCGCGGTCCCGGGCGGCGGCCTGGTGATCGACGACGCCGTCACCCTGGTGGAGGGCCTCGAATCGCCGTCCGCGACGTTCAACGGGCCGGCGGAAGCGTTCGTCCGGCTGATCAACGGCCGGCTCAAGGCACCGTACGACAAGGGCGTCACCGTCGAGGGCGCCATCACGCTCGACGACCTGCGCCGGGTGTTCCCCGGCTTCTGACGGGAATCGGCGGGCCCGGGAACACCAACCCGGGCCCGCGACCGTCGAACGCGCGGCTCAGCCTGCCGCCTCCGCCGTGCACTCCCGTTCGAACCGTGCGCCGATGCGGTCCCAGATCTCCGAAGACCGGCGGAAAGCGGCGCCGTCGCCGGTGAACCGGCCTCGCGCCCGGGCGACACAAGCGGCCGCCCAGTCGTTCTCCTCGGCGGTGCGGCCGGCCTGCTCCAGCCGTTTCTCCGCGTCCGGCAGGTCGGCGAGCACCGCCAGTTCCGCGCCCGCCGCGTTCGCGTACGCCCGGTACCACGGTTGCGGGAACTCTTGGAACGCGTTGCGCACCAAGCGGTCCGCGTCGGTCAGATGTCCGTTGTGGACGGCCAGCCGGGCCTCCACGAAGGCCGTGGTGGCCGCGAGACGCCCGGAGCGCGGCTCGGGGTGGCCGGCGAACTCCAGCGTGCGGGCCCGCCAGAGCCCGTGGTCGCCGCGCAGGCCGGTCGCCAGCTCCAGCACCTGCACCGACGGCGCGAGCCACGCCAGGAGCGGGGCCCCCGCGGCGCGCCACTCGGCGAACGCCCGCTCGCCGAGTTCGACGGCCTCGTCGAACCGGCCGGACAGCGTGAGCGGCGCCAGGAACTTGAGGAGCGACACGAACGGGTAGTCGCGGTTGACCGGGTCCTGTTCGGACGCGCGGTCGGCGATGGCCAGCGCCCCCGGCAGGTCACCCACCGCCAGCGCGCACACCGACACCGAGTGGAACAGGTCGAACATCTCGATGCCGTCGGCCGGCCGGTGCCGGGAGAGCGTGGGCAGCAGGTCCAGCCGTTCGCGGGCGATGCGGTAGGCCTCGCGCAGCCGGCCCTGGCGTGCGGCGGCCGAGTTGGCGCTGTCCAGGGCACCCTGCAGCAGCGTCGGATCACCCGCGTCGTGCGCCGCCTCGAGGGCGGCGGCCGGGGCCGCGCCGGCCTGCCAGGCCCGGGCGGTGGCGAGCACCGCCGCGTGCTCATGGTCCTCGACCGGCGCTTCTTCGGCCCGTGCCAGCAGGTCCGCGCGGCGGGCGGTCGGCACCGGGTGGCGGAAGTCCCCGACGAAGCGGGTCGCGAGGGTCACGGCCAGCGCCAGCATCACGGCGCGGTCCCGCTCGTCACCCGCCCGGTCGGCGCCGGTGAGCAGCAGGTCGAACGCGTCGTCGCCGTCGGCCAGCGACTGTGCGGCTTCCGAGGCGCTGCGCAGGTCCCGGACGGCGTCGGCGGGGGCGGTGGCCCGCTCGGCCGCGGCGCGGTAGTGCGCGCGTGACTCGACGAACGAACCCCGGGCGAACGTGAGGTGGGCCAGCGCCCGGCCCAGCCGGTGCGCCACCGGTTCGGGCTCCTGGCCGGTCCGGGCGAACGCGGCCCGCAGGTCGTCGACCACCTCGTCGTAGCGTGCCGCGTGGTCGTCCTCGTCGAGCCCGGCTTCCAGCTCGACGGCGACCCGGCTCGCCCACTCCAGGTGCGCGCGCAGCACCTCGTCGTGGTCGCCGTCGCCGGCGAGGTGCTCGAGCGCGAACGCCCGGACCGTCTCCAGCAGCCGGTACTGCGAGCTGTCGGTGCCGCGCCGCACCACCAGGCTCTTCTCCACCAGCCGGCCGAGCAGGTGCGCGACCGTGCTCGGCCGCTCGCCGGGCGAGACGGCTGCCGCGGCGTCGAGGTCGAAGCCCGCGGCGAACACCGCGAGCCGCCGGAACAACGCGCGTTCCGCGGGCTCGAGCAGGTCGTAGCTCCAGCCGAGCACGTCGCTCAGCGAGTGGTGCCGGGCCGCACCGCCGCGGCCACCGGCCACCGCGCGCAGCCGGTCGTCGAGGGCGGTGAGCAGCCCGTCGACGCCGATGGCGGCGGCTCGTGCCGCGGCCAGCTCGATGGCCAGCGGCAGTCCGTCGAGCCGGGCGCACGCCTCGGTGACCTGCGCGGGAGCGGCGGCGAACGTGCGGTCGACCGCGCGGGCGCGGTCGAGGAACAGGGCCTCGGCGGCCGAGCCGAGCGGCAACGGCGGCACGGCGTGTGCTGCTTCGCCCATGATGCCGAGCCGCTCCCGGCTGGTCGTGAGGATCCGCACCCGGCCGCCGGCTCGCAACAGGGCCTCGGCGAGCTCGCCGACGTCGTCGAGCACGTGTTCGCAGTTGTCCAGCACCAGCAACACCGCCCGGCCGCGCACCCGGTCGGCGACGCTGTCGAGCAGCGGCCGCGGCGGGCGTTCGGTGACGCCGAGCGCGTGGGCCGCGGCGGCCACCACCTGCCCGGGCGGCACCGGCACGAGGTCGACGTACACCACGCCGGCCGGGAACCGCGGGGCCACCGCGGCGGCCGCGGTGACGGCGAGCCGGGTCTTGCCCACCCCGCCCGGCCCGGTGAGGGTGACGAGCCGGCTCGCGTCCAACGCCGTCCGCACGGCTTCGAGCTCCTCGTCGCGGCCGACAAAACTGGTCCGGGCTTCCGGCAGCACCGCCTCGCCGGCCCGCGCTCCCAGCTCGGCCACCTCGGCGGCGAGCGCGGCCAGCTCACGACGGTCGCTCGCGCCGCACTTGCGCAGCAGCGCCGACACGTGGCTCTCCACCGTGCGGGCCGAGATGTGCAGCCGGGCGGCGATCTGCGCGTTCGTCAGGTGCTCGCCGACCGCCGCGAGCACCTCGGCCTCCCGGGCCGAGACGTCCTCCCACGGCAGCGTGCTCATCCCGCCCATGATTCCGTACCCGATCCGTGCTGACCACGGATGACCGCACGTGTCGCCTGGCGCAGGCTCTTCCCATCGACAAGCGGACCACCAGGAGATACCCCATGCGACGCATCATCAACTCGACGTACATCTCGCTCGACGGCGTGATCGAGACCCCGCACCACTGGCCCTCGAGCGGCCCCGACGGCGGCCAGGGTGAGGCCGTGCAGACCGAACTGCTGCTCTCGTGCGATGCGCTCATCATGGGCCGGCGAACCTACGACGGCTTCGCGCCGGTGTGGCCGACCCGGTCGGGCGACCCGGCGAGCGACCACATCAACGCCATGGCCAAGTACGTGGTCTCCTCGACCCTCACCGATCCCGAGTGGACCAACACGACGGTCGTCAACGGCGACCCGGTGGCCGCGATCGAGAAGCTGAAGAGCGAGCCGGGGGAGGACATCGTCCAGTACGGCTTCGGGCAGCTCACGCACGCCCTGCTGGAGCACGGCCTGGTCGACGAGATCCGCCTGTGGTTCCACCCGCTGCTCGTCCGCCAGGGCGGCCCGCAGGACCTGCTGTTCCGCGAAGGCGCCCTGACCCGGCTCGACCTGGACACGGTGACGAAGCTCGACTCGGGCATCGTGATCCTGGGCTACCGGGTCCGCTGATGGAGTACCGCAAGTTCGTCAGGAGACTGACCCCGCCCGAGGGCTTCACGGCCCCGGCGGAGCTGACCCACGGCGACGTGACCGCCCGCGCGATCACCCGCGCCGACCTGGCCGACGACGTCGCGGGCATCAACGCGAGCCTCGCCCTCATCCGGCAGACCCGGGGCGGCAGCTGGCCCGCCGAGGCGGTCACCGAGGACCACAACTACGTCGACCTGGTGTGGCACGAGTGCGAGTTCCGCGACGGCGGCTCGTACACCTACGTCCTGCGCGACCCGGCGGGCGGTTACCTGGGATGCGCCTACCTGTACCCGATGGGCAGCCGCACGAAGCTCACGGAGGAGCTGCTGGACCACGACGTGGACGTCAGCTGGTGGGTCACCCCGGGCGCGTACGACCGGGGGTACTACGCGAAGGCCTACGCGGCGCTGAAGCATTGGCTGGCGGACGACTTCCCGTTCCACCAGCCGTACTTCTCCAACCGGCGGCTCCCCGGCTGACCCGGGCGGGTGCTCACCGGGGCTTCCGCACCGCCCGAAGGACGTACGCGTCCAACGCCAGCGGGCGGACGTCGGACAGCTCGAAGCCCGCGCCGGCCAGCAACTCGCGGTAATGGGACTCGGTGCGTTCGCGGCCACCGACGTTGCACAGCATGTGGATGTCCCACGGCACGGCCAGCGACGCGCTCCCGCTCTCCTCGGGGAGCAGGCGCTCGACGATCAGGAGCTCGGCGGTGTCGGGCATCCCCGACGCGCAGGTGGTGAGGATGGTGTGGCACCGCTCGTCGTCCCAGTCGTGCAGGACACGGGACAGCAGGTAGACGTCACCGTGGCCGGGGACGGCCTCGGTGAAGTCGCCGGCCACGAGCGTGCAGCGCGCCGCGTGCTTCGCCAGCGACGGCCCGGCGACGGCCAGGGCTTCCGGGCGGTCCATGAGCACACCCGTGATCGCCGGGTGGGCGTCGAGGACACGGGACAGCAGCGCGCCGTTTCCGCCGGCCACGTCGACGACGACCCGGGCGGCCGAGAAGTCGGCGACGCGGGTGAGCTCGGTGAACATCGTGTTGCTCGCCGCCATCGACCGGTGGAACAGGTCCGCCAGCTCGGGATGCGCGGCCAGGTGGGCGAAGTGGTGCGCGCCGAAGACCTTGGCGAACGACTCCTCGCCGGTGCGGACGGCCTCGGTGAGGCCGGCGAAGGACTGGTAGAACGGGCCGCCGTACATCAGGGCGAGTGCCGCCATCGTGTCCTCGACGTCCGAGCGCAGCAGGGCGCCGACTTCGGTGAGCACGTGTCCGGTGGCCGTCGCGCGGACCACGCCGAGGGTGGCCAGGTACCGCAGGAGCCGGCCCAGGCTCTCGCGGTCGGTGCCGGTCGCCGCGGCCAGCGCACCGAGGTCGGCGGTGGTGGCCAGGTGGTCCGGCAGGCGCAGCTCGACGGCCGTCGAGACGGCCTGGGTGGCCCAGGCGCCGGTGAGCAGGCCGAGCAGTTCCGTGCCCGGTTCGGATTCGCGCTGGTGCGTGGCGAGAATGCGGGGGAACTCACCGGCGTGAAGGAGTTCCAGCCGCCGGTAGGCCGGCGCGGGGTGGTGCGCGTCGCGGAAGTAGAGCACGGTGGCGTCTTCGTGGCCGTTGTATCCGCCGCCGTCCGGGCGCAGCTGCCCGGCGATCGCCGCGCGCAGTCCACTGAGGACGATCGGGTCGGCCCGGGGCACCGCGAGCGCGAAGTGGTCTTCGTGGCCGTGGCGGCGTTCGCCGGCGGCGATGTGCGCCAGCTCCGGCGGGGTGACCAGGACGAAGATCTCCAGCGCGCACGGCCGGCCGGCGCGGTCGGTCACCGGGGCGCGCAGGATGCCGACGGTGAGGTCCTCGGCGGGCACGCCGTGGCGGCGGGCGATCCGCTCCCGGACGACGACACTGTGGCTCATCAGCCCGGTTTCGAGTCCGTGGCGGGCCAGTTCTTCGCCGAGGCCGTCCAGCGTGCCGGGGAAGACGAGCAAGCCGACGTGCGAGAACGGCGCGTGCGCGGCCAGCGCCGCGCGATCGGCGGCAGGCAGCGCCGGCAGGGCCGCCGCGAGCACCGAGGTGGTGTCGCTGGTGCGGACGAGATCCCTCGCCGTGATGAGGCGGTCGAGGTCTTCGGGTGCGAGCGCGGGGGCGAGCGTCGCGGTCATGGGCACTCCTGTTGCTCAGATGCCGACGTAGTTTTCGGCGAAGAAGTCTTGGTGCGCGCGGGATTCACGCAGGTTGTCGAGCCGGGCGCGGCGCAGGGCGGACCCGAAGGGCCCGGCGCCGGCCGGGTCGTGGAGGAGGCCGATCATCCAATGGGAGAACTCCTGCGCCCGCCAGATGCGCGGCAGGCAGGTGCGGGAGTACGCGGCGAGGGCGTGCTCGTCGTCCCGCAGGAGCGCGTCGGTGAGCGCGGCGGCCAGCACCTCGGCCGCCATGATCGCCAGGTTGGCGCCCTTGGCGGCGGACGGGCTGATCAGGCTGGCGGCGTCCCCGACGAGGAACAACCTGCCGTGCCGCAACGGATCGACGACGTCGGACCGCAGGCGCACGATCCGGCGCTCGGTGACCGGCCCCGGACGCAGCTCGCCGAACTGCCCGGTGCGCATCCGGACGGCCAGTTCGGCCCAGATCCGCTCGTCGGTCCAGGCCGCGGCGTTGTCGCCGGGCGGGACCTGGAGGTAGTAGCGCGTCACCGAAGGGCTGCGCGCCATGTGCCCGGCGAACCCGCGCTCGTGCAGGGCGTAGGTGACCGCCGGCATGCTCTGGGGCGCCTCGGCCAGCACGGCCAGCCAGGAGATGCCGTGGTCACGGGCGCAGCGGGCGGGCGCCGGGACGGCCTGGCGGGTGACGCCGTTGCTGCCGTCGCAGCCCGCGAGGAACCGGGCGCTCACCTCGCCGGCGTGCCCCTGGTCGTCGCGGAAGCGGACGGTCGCGGTCTTGGTGTCGACGTCCGTCACGGTCACGCCGAAGCGCAGTTCTCCGCCGCGTTCGAGGTATTCGTCGATGAGGTCGGTGACGAGCCGGTGCTGCGGGTAGACGGTGTGCTGCTCACCGCGGCCGAGCCGGTCGTACCGCAGCTCGAACTCGCCGCCGTCGTCGCGGAAGGCGCACGTGCCGTGGGTGCTGCCGTCGCGCAGCATCCCGGCGCCGAGGCCGTGCTCGGTCAGCACCCGCGCGCTGTTCGCGCCGAGGAACCCCGCGCGCGCCCGGGCCTGCACCTGGTCCCGGCCGCCGCGTTCGAGGACGAGCGTGGTGATCCCGGCGGCGCGCAGCAGGTTGCCCAGCACCAGCCCGGCCGGTCCCGCGCCGACGATGAGCACCGATGGTCGATCGGCCATGAGTTCCGGGCCCGTTCCCTTCCCGAAGAAGGGCGGCCCACCGCGGGCCGCCCGGGGGCAGACCTAACCAGGCCCGCGTCCGCACGGCCCGCGTGTCGGCGTCGTGGCGCGATTGATCACCCATACGGGATCGGGCCGCGCCCCACGCCGGGCGGGTTCCGGGAGCAGGCCGCGCTCGGGCTGCTCGTGATGTTCACCGTCCTCACGCAGTCCATTGTGGGCACCGGTCGTGCGCTGGTCCATCCGGGTGACGTTCCGGCCGGCGGCTCAACCGGCCGTTGCCCGCCGGAGTGGTCCCCGAGCTCGGCCGCCCTCGACGATTGGGAGATTCATGCGCGTGAAACGGGTACTGACCGGGCTTGCGGCCTCGGCCGCGGTGATCACCGGAACCACCGTCGCAGCACCGGCCGCCTCCGCGGCGGACCTCCACGGTTGCCCTGATTTCTATCTGTGCTTCTACTTCAACAGCAACTTCGAAGGCGCTCTCGCCAACTACGCCTATTCGGACGGAAACCTCGACAACGAGGTGTTCCGGTGGGGCGGCACCAACGGCCGCGGCGTCCAGGTGAAGAACAACGCCGCTTCGGTCATCAACAACGCGGGCTGGACCGCGACGGTCTACTACAACAGCGGCTGCAACGGCAGTGTCGCGTCGCAGTCGTTCGGCATGTACGGCGGAGCCAACTTCACCCCGACCATGAAGAACAACAACGCGAGCTTCAAATGGCCGTCCGGGCCGGTGGTCTTCAGCGACTGCGCCAAGCGCGACCAGGACTAGTGGTCACGTCCGGTCGGTGGCGCCGCGCGGGCGCCTTCGCCGCAGCCGTCGTGATGGTCACGCTCGCCGGTTGCTCGACGACGCCCGCTGCCACCCCCGGCTTCGATCTCGACGCGGCGCTCGGGAAGGTGCCTGCCGACGTCTCGACGGTGCACGGCCTCGACCTCCCCCTCGACCGGTCGCTGCTGACGCCGGTCGAGGAGCTGGAGGTCATCAAGGCGCGCACCACACTGATCGCGCGGTGCCTCGCGGCCCACGGGATCACGTTCGCCCTCGAAGCGGTCGATCCCGTGCGGGACGCCACCAAACCGCGCCGGCACGGTCTGGTCGATCCGGGTGAGGCCGCGACCTACGGCTACCGCGACCCGTCGGTGTTCGCCCCCCGCTCGGCGGCGCCCGCGCAGCAGCCACCGTCGGACGTCGTCTCGGTGATCACGGGCGCGCGCACCGGCCGGGTCGGTGGCCGCGACGTGCCGTCCGGCGGCTGCGCGGGCGAGGCGGACCGGGCGATCGCGCCCGACGCGAAGCCCGGTCAGGAGCCGGTGAGCTTCGGGCTGAGCGGCCGCGGCTACGAGATCACCCGGACCACCCCGCCGGTGAGCGCGGCCGCGACGAAGTGGTCGCACTGCATGGCAGAGGCGGGTTTCCGCTACGACAGCCCGGATGCCGCCATGAACGACCCCGCCTTCAGCGCGGGCCGGGCGTCCGCCCACGAGATCGCCGTCGCCTCCCAGGACGTGCGGTGCAAGGAACGGGCCGAGTGGGTCCGGACGTGGGTCGGGGTCGAACGCGCCGTGCAGGACGTGCTCATCGGGCAGCACGGCGACGACGTCGCCCGCGAGCGGCAGCACAAGGAGCGCCAGCTCGCGGTGGCGCGGGGGATCAACGGCTGACGCGCGGGGCCCCGCCGCCGGTCAGCCGGTGGCGTTGTCGGCGTAGTTCACGGTGATGTTCTTGAAGCCGAGGGATTGCAACAAGCCGACGAGCATGGTCTTGGTGTTCCTCTCCGCATCGGCCACCAGGGTGCTCTTCGCGGCCGCGGCCTGGATCTGCTTCTGGGCGAGCTCGTACAGCGCCTGCTGCGAATTGGGGTTGCCGCCGAGGAACTCGTTGACCCGGGTGAACAGGCCCTGCTGCTGCGCGTACACGTGAGACTCGTGCACGTCCAGCGTCGCCGGCTCCAGCTGCGCGTGCCCCAGGGTGATCGTCGCGGTCAGGCGGTCGTCGGAGACCTTGACCGCGTCACCCTTCAGGCGCGAGAAGTCGACGAAGGCGTTGTCCGTGCCGACGCCGATGAACAGGGTCTGGCTGCCGGCGAGGAAACTGGGCAGGATCGAACTGGTCGTGATGTCGACGACCACCTGGAACGAGCCGCTGGCGGCCTCGTACCGCGAGAGCTCGACGATCGACTGCAGCAGCACCGGACCGGAGTGCTCCTCGGTCTGTTCGGCGAACGGGTTGCGCAGTTGGGGTAACAGGTGCACCGCCGATGCGACGAGCGCCGCTGCCGCCAGGACGACCACTGCCACAGCCAGCACGACGAGCCGCTTGCCCCAAGTACGCATACCGGGAGGATTACCCACGCCGCCGCCCGGCTAAGCGACAGGACCACGAGGTCCCCGGTGCGGCTGCGGCTCCAACACCCGCGCCGCACCCGCACGTTGCTCGGCATCGGGTGCCTGGCCGGGTTGTCGGCGCTGCTCGGGCTCGAGGTGGGCTGGGTGCCGCGATGAGCGTGCTGCTCGGGTTGCTCGTGCTGACGGCCGTCGTCCGGCGGGATCGGCGGAAGGAGCGACGGCGGCGCGCGGCGGGGGCCGAGCCGTCGTGACCGGCCCAGCTGCCGGTGCCGGCGGCCCGGCTGCTGGGAGCCAAGGCACCCGGGCGGCACGCACGGCGCTCCGACGAGGTCGGCGAACTCCTCGGCCGGTTGTCGTTGTCGGGTGCGGGAATACGGTGGGACCCGCGGGAAGGCGACCGCGAACGTGGGGTCGGCCCGGGGGTGTTCGACCGGTCCTGGGCCGCGGAGGTGGTGCCGCTGTGCGGGGCCGGTGCACCAGGGCTGCCTGACGCTCACCCATCCCGGCGGAACGGCGATCGACATCTGGATCCGCCATCCCGCCGACCTCCGGCAGGCGCCGGCCGCCGGCTCGAACTCGGTGTGACCACGGCGTTCGGCCGTTGGGCCGGGTGGTTCACACGATCGGCCGCACCGGACTGCGTGCCGTGACCGGGACGGTGCTGCCCGCCCCGGCCGCGGCCACCCGGGTCATCTTCCGGCCTGGGGCCCGATCATCGAGTTCACGTCGATCGAATCCTTGATGGCGCCCAGCTGCAGCAGCAGGTCCGGCACCCGTTGCAGGCGCCGCGAGTCCAGGACCGAGCCGTAGCCGGGCAGGGTGAGCAGCTTGGCGGTGTCCTCGTCGATCTTGGCGAACCGCACCAGCAGCGGCTCGACCTTGGCGCGGTCGTTCGTGGCGTCGTGGGTGGCCTTCTGCATCGCACGCTGGAACGCGGCGAGGGTCTTCGGGTTGTCCCGCACCCACTTCCTCGTCGCGCCGTAGCCCGTCAGCGGGAAGTCCTGGGTCGCGCCGGTGTTGATGTCGATCACCGGAATCGCGCCGGCCGTCTTGGCGGCCTGCGTGATGTACGGTTCCGGCAGGTACGCGGCGTCGGCCTCGCCCTGCTGCAGCGCCGCCGCGATGTTCGGCAGCGGGATCAGCACCCATTTCACTTTGTCGAAACTCACGCCGTGGTCCTGCATCACCGAGCGGGTGAGCAGATCCGAAGCGGTGTTCTTGGCCGTGATGGCGATCTTCCGGCCGGCCAGGTCGAAGATTGTTTTCACCGGCGAATTCGGAACCGTGACGATCGCGTTGGACTTCGCGTTGACCGACGTCGCGTCGGCGACCAGCTGCATGTCGGCGGCGCCGGTGCTCTTCGCGGTGAAGAACGGGGGGTAGGTCGAGAACGCGATGTCGGCCTCGCCCGAGATCGACTTCGTCAGCGAAGCTTGGCCGCTGGCGGCGACGATGGAGTCGACGCTCAGGCCCTCGGCCTTGAAATAGCCGTTGTCCTGGGCCAGCCAGAACGGCGCGAGGTCCGTGGTGGGCAGGATCGAGACCTTCAGTGTCGGCTTTTCCAGGCCGCTGCCGCTCGACGCGGCGTTCGAGCTGTCCATCCCGAGTGCGCCGCAGCCGGTGACGACCGTGACGACCGTGGCGGTCGCGAGGGCGAGCGCGGTGTGACGAGCGCGAACCCGGCCACTCCGCCTGGCGATTCCAAACAAGGCCTGCTCCTCGAAGGAGGTGTCGGTTGAGGTACCGAATCCGGGGAAGATGTGTGAATCATTCCCCGGTGTCAGGCAGGCCACTGTAGGCATCTCGACATGGCTTGACAATGCGTGCTGTGCCGGAACCCGGGATTTCACCACAATGGCGGTGCGAATGCTTGATCAATGATCTTGTATTGGGTGCCGGCTATCGCATGATCTACGAATTGCTGCGGCCGAAAGAGGACACACCACCGATTTCCGGAAGGACCGCTGATCGGATCGCGGATTCGAGCGGGGCCGGTTTCGGTCACCGGCTACGCGCGGCCGGCGCCGGCTCGCCCAGGTGTTCACCCCCGACCGGCGCACTGCCGGTCCGCCGGGCCGCCCGCTCCGGGGTCACGCGGCCGGGCAGTGGTCGCCGGGTTCACCCGGAGCGCGAACCCGCCGCCGTGCGCCGAGCCGGCCGGCGCCCCGCTCGGCGGTCTGCCGGGGGAGTGCGGAAAACGTGGCCCGCGGGCGCCGGGCAAGACGGAATACCACGGGCCGATGGTGATTTCCGCATGATGAGAGGCCCGGAGAGTTCCGTTCTCGATCGTATTTGCCAGGTCGTCCACGGCGAGGTTACAAAACGGTGACCACATCTTGTCGAAATCTTCGAACGAGCGCCTGGCGGACACGGAATGGTCACGGACGGGAAATTGTCTTGATCGCACCCCGAGACCGACGCCCTGGGCGGTGGACCGATTTCTTCGGAGGAAACCCCGCCGTGCCCCCTTTCGTCCGGCTCGGCGTGCTCGCGGACCCCGGAAGTGCCTGGGATCTCGGCTGTGAACCTGGTCAGCGAGACTGCAGTGCCGCCGGCGGCTCTGCGGTGAACTCGCACAATTCCTTCGGTGGCCATCCGGACGTCACCGGCTGTCGGGGCGGCGGACAGTTGATGTTCCACCGCCGCAAGGCTCCGAATCACGCTGGGGTCACAATCAGCAACAATTGTCGAAATAGATGTTTAACGGCGGGGTTCCGGTGTTCCGCGGTGCGCCGGTGCGGCTCTTGTTGGGGAAGGAATTTCCTTCTATTATCGCCGTGTGCGGCCGCTCACGGACGGTATCGAGCTCCTGGTCGGTCGGGATGGTGAACTGTCCCGGCTGGTCGCCTGGATTCGTGATGTTGCCGAAGGTCGCGGGAGCGCCGTGCTGGTGGACGGCGAGCCGGGTATCGGCAAGTCCGCGCTGGTCCGGGCCGGCTGCGCCGCCGCCGAACGCGCGGGCTGCCAGGTGTACTGGGGAGCCGGCGACGAACTCGGGCAGGCGTTGCCGCTGCTGCCGCTGCTGGATGCCCTGGAGATCACGCCGGCCGCGCGGGATCCCCGTCGTGGCGCCATCTCCGAGCTCCTGCGGGGCGGCGCCGTCGCGGGCAAGGGCGCCGACCTCGCCGCCGCGGCCGCCGAGCAGCTGCTCGCGCTGGTGGACGAGCTCTGCCAGGACGGGCCGGTCGTGCTGGTCGTCGACGAGCTCCAGTGGGCCGACCACACGACGGTGGCGGTGTGGAGCCGGCTCGCCCGTTCGGTCCGGCAGCTTCCGCTGCTGCTGATCGGAGTGCTGCGCCCGGTGCCCCGCCGCGACGACTTGCGG
The DNA here is from genome assembly GCF_044453095.1 of Amycolatopsis sp. NPDC051758. Classification (NCBI taxonomy): domain Bacteria; kingdom Bacillati; phylum Actinomycetota; class Actinomycetes; order Pseudonocardiales; family Pseudonocardiaceae; genus Amycolatopsis; species Amycolatopsis sp. NPDC051758. The sequence goes on from NZ_JBITCJ010000018.1 coordinate 70,898, forward strand.
TCGCTCTTCCGGACCGTCGGGCCGGGCGAGCGGCTGCGGGTGGGCCGGCTCGCGGAGCCGGCGGTGCTCGAGCTGGTGGCCGCGCTGGCCGGCGGCACACCGGGTGCCGAGCTGGAGCGGCTGGCCGACGGCGCCGCCGGGAACCCGTTGTACCTGACCGAACTGCTCGACGCGCTGACCAGGAGCTCGTGCCTGGAGGTCGACCCCGCGGGGGTGGTGGAGCTGACCGGCGCGGCCACGCCGGACTCCCTGCCGGAGGCGATCGCGGACCGGCTGGGCTTCCTCCCGGAGCCGGCACGAGGTGTGCTGCGGGCGGCGGCGCTGCTCGGAGTCGGCTTCTCGGTCGCAGACCTCGTGACCGTCAAGAAGTCCTCGCTCGCCGATCTGCTGCCGGCCCTCGACGAGGCCCGTGCCGCCGGGGTGCTGGTGGCTTCCGGGGACGACCTGGCGTTCCGGCATCCGTTGATCCAGAAGGCGTTGTACGACGAGATGCCGACGTCGGTCCGGATCGCCTGGCACCAGGACGCCGCGTGGGCGCTGGCCGAGGCGAGCGCGCCGGTCGAGCGGGTCGCGCGGCAGCTGCTGCCGATGGTGTCCACAACGGACAGCCGGGAGCCGGTGCCGGCCTGGGCCGTGCGGTGGTTGCTGGACGTGGCCGCGCCGTTGATCGGCCAGGCGCCGGCGGTCGCCGTCGCGCTCCTGCGCCGGGCGGTGCGGGACGCGCCGCCCGGGGACGCCGCGACCGGTGTGCTGACCTGCCGGCTGGCCAACGCGCACTACCGGGTGGGCAACGTCGCCCAGGCCGAGCGGATCGCCTGCCGCGCCCTGGACCAGTTCGGCGATCCCGACGTGCTCGTCGACCTGCACACGACGATCGTGCAGTGCCGCGGGACGACCGGCCGGTCCGCCGAGTCCCTCGCCGCGCTGAAGGACGCCCTGGCCCGGCCCGGTCTCCAGGTCCGGCACCGGGCCCGGTTGCTGGTGCTCGTCGCGCGCACGCACCGCGACCTGAACGAGGTCGACACCGCGGGCCGGGTCGCCGCAGAGGCGCTGGCGGAGCTGGGCCCGGTCGAAGACCGCTGGGCGACCGGGTGGGCGCTGCACGTGCTGAGCCTGGTGGCGATGATGCGGGGCGAGTGGACCGAAGCGCTGCCGCTGTTCGAGCGCGCGATGGCGAACGCGCGGGGAGATCCGGCGCTGACCGACCTCACCCTGCTGCTGCGCATCAACCAGTCGGTCGCCTTCGGCGCGCTCGACCGCTACACCGACGCGCTCGCCGCCGCCGAGCGGGCGCGCGAACTGGCCGACCGCACCGGCAGCGTCGTGCGCCTGAGCCAGGCCCAGAGCGCGCTCGGGCAGCTGCTGCTGGGCGGCGGCCGGTGGGACGACGCGCTGGCCGAGGTGGACGTCCTCCCGGACGACCGCAAGGACCCGGGTGTGGTGTGCTGCGACCACGGGGTCGCCGCGATCATCCACTTCCACCGCGGTGAAGCGGCGGCGGCGCGCTGGCACCTCGACAGCGCGGCGCCGTACTCGCAACGCATGGGCAAGTGGGTGGTGGAATCCCTGGTGCGGGCCCGCAGCCTCGCCTTCGAGCACGCCGGCGCCCCGGAGCAGGCGCTCGGCGTGCTGACCGACGTGCTGGCCGGCGAGGACGGGGGAGAGGACCTGCTGGCGGACGCCGCCCGGCTGGCCGCGACGATCGGCGACCTGCGGACCCTGGCGGAGATCGAGGCCCGGGTGCGCGTCATCGCCGCCGGGTCCACCGTTCCGCACCGCTGTGCGCTGGCCCTGTACTGCCGCGGCCTGCTCGAGCGGGACGCGACGACGTTGCTGCGGGCCGCCGACGGCTACCGCGACGCGGGCCGGCCGCTCTCCCGGGCCAGAGCGCTGGAAGCCGCCGCGATCGCTTTTGCCGAAACCCGGGCCGAAGACCGCGGTTCGGCGCGGGCCGCCTTCACCCACGCCCTCGACGTCTACACGGAGCTGGGCGCGCACTGGGACGTGGCGAGGCTGCGCGCGCTGTTCCGGGCGCTGGGCATCCGGCGTGGCCCGACGGTGAAGCACCGCCAGACCACGCTCGGCTGGGACAGCCTCACCCCGACCGAAGGCAAGATCGCCGCGCTCGTGGTCGAAGGCCTGTCGAACCCGCAGATCGCCGCCCGCCTGTACCTGTCCCCGCGCACGGTCAGCACGCACGTCTCGCACATCCTGACCAAGCTCGGCGTGCGCTCGCGCATCGACATCGCCCGGGAAGCCGCCCGCCACCAGTCCGCCTCGGGCTGAGCTCCGGAGGGGCTCCCGGACGCCGAAACCGGCTGCCGCCCGAGCCGTGGCCCGAGCGGCAGCCGAGGTGGTGGTGATCAGACCCCGACCTCCGGAACGTTCTTCGGGCGGCGCACGACGAGCGGAAGCGACGCCGTCGCGGTCCGGCGGGTCACCGCGGCGTGCCCGCTGTAGACCTGGCCGATCAGGATCGCCAGGACCAGCAGCAGCGGGGTGCGCCAGGTGCCGGTCTGCGTGTGCAGCCAGCCGCAGGCCAGCACGCCGAAGCCGGCGATGACGTAGCCGACGCCCTGGACCACCGCGGACAGCGCGACCGAGTTGCCGTTGCTGCGCAGCGAAATCGTCGTCAGGACAAAGGCGAGTGAGCCCATGCCCAGGCCGGTGGCCCCGGCCCACACCCACGGCGCGGCCGCCGGGGCGAGGAGCAGGCCGCCGACCCCGATGACGTTGGGCGTGGCCAGGACGACGACGAGCAGGGTCTGGTTGCGCCACCGGCGGGTCCAGCCCGGGACCAGCCACATCATCGGCAGCCCCATGGCCATCGACACCGCGAGGCACGCGCCCGCGGTGGTCGGCGAGACCCCCGCGTCACGCAGGATGCCGGGGAGCCAGCCCATGACCAGGAACGTCACCGTCGAAATGAGTCCGAAGTGGATGGTCAGAGCGGAGGCCGGCACCGCCCCGGTGACCGGCCGCGGCGACTCGAACTCGCCGGGGTTGCGCTGCCACACCTGCTGGGCCAGCAGTGCCACGACCGCCCACAGGCCGAGGCCCCACCGCCACGACATCGACATCACCGCGGTCGGGGTGACCAGCGCCCCGACCGTGCTGCCGAGCCCGAGCCCGAGGGTGAAGGCGGCGGACCCCTTGGCCAGCAGCGGCAGCACGGTGCCGAGCACGGCGATGGACAGGCACGCCAGCGCCGTCCCGACCAGGAGCTGCACCGAGCCGCCGAGAACCCGTCCGGCCAGTGACAGCACGAGTCCGACGAGGGCCACGGTGACGATCCGGTGGGTCCCCACCCGGCCGCACAGCCACAGTGTTCCCCAGCCGCCGAGGCCGATCGCCCAGAGCGGCAGCGCGACGAGCACCGCGCCGACCAGGTCACCGGCGATCGAGATGTCCGGCAGGGCGGCGCCCAGGCTCGTGACGGCGGGCCGCAGGTTGATGGCAAGGACGAAGATCAGAAAGGTGGAGACGGTGGTGGTGGCACGCGACATCGCTCCTCCTCGGCATCGAGGTTCGGAGCGTGGGGCCCCGTGGAACAATGCTCCGCGAGACGGGCGCGGCAGACATCCGTCAGCTGACGTATGTACGAAGTTTCGCTGCCCTGCAACGGATGTAGCGTGCCGAAAGCCCTGCGGACGGGCGTGCATCGGCACGGCCGGACGGCACTCTCGTCAGCGCTTGCAGATCGCCCGGCGGGCGCTCCGGAGACGAATCGAGTCGCAACCGTGATGGCGCCGTGGTCGACGCGGGCCGCGTGACTCCGTCGGCGCCCACCCGGGGCGTCGCCGGTCCGGGCCACTGCGGCCCGGACCGGCGGACAGCCATCAGGGATCGACGTCCATCAGGTCGGGGTCCTTGATCGACTTGAGCTCCGGCGGGTCGAGGTCGCCGCGCTCGAGAGCGGCCCAGTCGGCGGCCGTCGGGTTCTTGTAGAAGCCGCCGTAGCCCGGCCATTCGCCGGTGCGCGCCGCGTCGCGGGCGCCGTGCATCTCGGCCGCGTCCCACTTGTCGATGGGCTTGGTGGTCACGTGCCCGGTGCCGTCCACCGTGTGGCCGCCGGCCGGGGTGGCGGCGCCGGCCTGCGGGTTGTACCGCATGCCCTCGCCGCTCTGCTTCATGTCGTCGACCATCTTGTGGTACGAGTCGTCGGCGATGGCCATCCGCTTCTGCTCGGCGTCGTAGGCCGCCCGGTCCGGGTGGTCCGGGTCGTTCTTGATGGCGTCCCGCCGGTCCTGCTCGGTCTTCGCCGCGTCCGCGGTGTCCTTGTCGTAGAGCGGGTGGTCCTTGTTGTGGACGTGGTTCTTGTCGTCCCCGTGGTAGACCTGGTCGGAGAAGCTGTGCGGCTGGTCGTAACCCGCCTTGACGGTCTGCGAGTTCTGGAAGCCCTGCTGGTGGCCGTACCCGAGCTGGTTGAGCTGGACCGCGGTGCTCGGGTCGTTGGCCTCGATGGCGTTGCGCTGCGCGTTCCGGTACGACCCGAGGCGGTCGTCGTACCCGAGCTTGTCGTCCTTCGTCGTGTTGGGCGAGTCCCGGACGTCACCCTTGGTGAACCCGGACTCGTGGTTGTCGCCGCCCTTGCCCGTGCCCGGGTGGTACCGGTGGTTGGCGAAGTCCTCGTAGTAGGCGTAGGCGTTCTTCTCCAGCGGCCCGTTGTCCTTGCGGGCGCCCTTCGCGCCGCCGTTGTCACTCAGGATGTCGTAACCGCCGGCGTGCTCCGACTGGTGCGTCTTCTTGCCGTCGATCTTGAAGTCGTACTTGTCGTCGAGGCGCTTGCGCTCGACGTCCTTGTCGCCGTAGGTGCTTTCCGGGTACGTGCGGTTGCTCGTCGACGGCCCGTCGTTCCCCCGGGCGTAGGGGTTGTGGCGGTTGGCCGCCTTCTGGCACGGCGTGGTCCGCTGCGGGGCCAGGCCGAGCGGGTCGACCATGGCGGTCGGGTTGCCGACGTAGGCCAGGGAGTCCGGCGCGGGGGTCAGGCCCAGCGGGTCGTGGGAGAGGTAGCGGCCGGTCTCGGGGTCGTAGTAGCGGTACCGGTTGTAGTGCAGCCCGGTCTCGGGGTCGTGGTACTGGCCCGGGAACCGCAGCGGGGTGCCCGCCGCTCCGCCGGCCGAGACGACCGGGCCCCACAACGCGGTGTGCAGGTGCCCGGCCAGCGCGCCGGTGTCGTCGACCAGCTCCGCGGGCGCCCCGACCAGGTCGGAGACGATCGCGTGGAACCGGTCCCCGCCGCCCGCGCCGAGGACGCGTTCGGTCTGGGTGAGCGGAAGCCGCGCGCCGGGCGCGTATTCCCACACGGTGGCGACCGGCGGCCGGCCCGGTCCACTGTGGACCTGTTCGGCGGGAAGCTGCCCGTCCCAGGCGAACTCGACCTGCTCGGCGACGGCGCCGGTGGCGTCCAGGCGCTGCTTGGCGATCCGGCGGCCGAACGGGTCGTAGCGGTAGCGCCACACCGTGCCGTCCGGCGTGCGGACGCCGAGCAGCCGGTTCTCCACGCTCCACTCGTACGTCCAGCGCTGCCCGCCGCGCTCGCGGGTGACGACGCGGCCTTCCCCGTCGTGGGTGTAGCCGGTGGGACCGGCGGCGGTGAGCAGGGTGCCGGCGTACGCGCGCGGACCACTGGCCTCGGGGGCGCCGGACCAGCCGGCCCCGGTGACCGCGCCGGTCACGTCGTAGTCGTAGTTCTCCTGCCAACGCGGACCGCGCACCGCGCGCACCCGCCCGGCCGGGTCGACGTCGAGGGTGCGCGGGCCGGAGATCAGGTCGTTGACCCCGGCGAGGTAACCGTCGGGCAGGTAGCCGTATTCGCGCCGCTGCACCGTTTCCGGGCCGCGGAGCACCGTCTGCGCCGCCAGCTGCCCGGCGGGTGTCCAGTCCTGGCGCAGTTCCGCCACCGGCCCGGCGCCGTTGACCAGCGTGCGCACGGTTTCCCGGCCGGCGGCGTCGTAGCCGAACCGCAGGGTGCGCCCGGCGGTGACCATCGTGGCCGGGCGGGCGGCGGTGCGGTAGCCGACGACCGACTCCGCGCCGGAGGGTGTCCGGCGGGCGACGCGGCGGCCGAGGGCGTCGTAGCGGAAGTGCACCACCCGGCCGTTGATCGACTCGGACAGCACCCGGCCGAGCGCGTCGTAGGTGAACCGGACTTCGCTGTGGGCGTTGGCGGCCGAGATCATCCGGTCGGCCGCGTCGTAGGTGAACACGGCGACCTCGTCGGCGCTGCTGCGCCGCACGACCCGGCCGACGCTGTCGCGTTCGAGGGTGATGGTCTGCCCGGCGCCGTTGGTGCGGAGCACGAGCCGCCCGGCGGGGTCGTAGCCGTAGCGCAGGACACGGCCGTTGTAGTCGGTCTCGCCGACCTTGCGGCCGGCGGCGTCGTACTCGTAGTGCCACGTCAGGCCGCGTTCGTTGGTGATCGAAGTGAGCCGCAGTTCGGTGTTGTAGCCGTAGGTCAGCGTGCCGCCGTCGGGGCTGCGCTCGCTGACCGGCAGGTCGAACTGGGCGTACTCGATGCGGCTGACACCGCCGCGCGGGTCCGTTCGTTCCTCGAAGCTGCCGCGCGCGGTCGAAGTGAACTTCTCGACGGCGCCGTCGGCGTCGCGTGTCTGCACGAGGTGGCCGGCGGCATCGCTGACCATGGTGGTGGTGTTGCCCAGCGGGTCGGTCTCGCTGGTGGTGTTGCCGAGCGCGTCGTAGCCGTAGCGCCAGACGGCGCCGTCCGGTTCCGCGACGAGCAGGGGGAGCCCGGCGGCGTTGGCCTGGATCCGGGTGACACCGCCGAGGGCGTCGGTCACCGATTCGACGGTGCCGGTGTAGGGGTCGTAGGTGTACGCGGTCGCGGCGCCGGTCGGGTCGACCACGCGGGCGAGGCTGCCACGCGGGTTGTATTCGTAGCGCCACACGGCGCCGTCCGGCCCGGTGACCGCGGCGGGCCGGCGCCGCTCGTCGTAGGTGATGACCAGGCGGCTGCCGTCCGGACGGGTGACCGCGGTGAGGTTGCCGATCTCGTCGTGGTCCCAGCGGGTGACGTGGCCGAGTTCGTCGGTCTCGGCGACCACGCGCCCGAAGCGGTCTCGTTCGGCGCTGGTGGTGTGGCCGAGCGGGTCGGTCTGCCCGATCACGCGCAGCCGCTCGTCGAGCCGGTAGCGGGTGACGGCGCCGAGCGAGTCGGTGACCGTGGTGAGGCCGGGCTCGTAGGCCAGCGTGGTGTCGAGGTAACCGCCGGTGCCCTGGGCGCGTACGCAGCGCCCCTGGGCGTCGTAGCCGTAGCCGTACCAGCGGCCGTTGACGTCGTCCCAGCGCACCAGCCGGCCGTCGGCGTCGTAGGTGAACTTCTGCGGGGTGCCGACCGCGTCGACGACCTCGACCAGCCGGCGCGCGGCGTCGTAGCGGTACTCCGCCAGCGGAAGCGGCGAACCGGCGGCGCGCAACGCCGTGACCAGGCCGTCGGCGGTGTCGACCTCGACGCGGTAGCCGCCGGAGTGCTCGATCGCGACCGGCACGCCGTCGCGGTGCCGCAGCACGATCCGGTTCCCGGCGCCGTCGACCAGGGCGCGCAGCGGCAGGGTGGTGTCACCGCGGCGGCCGGCGAAGTAGCGCATGCGGTCGGACTGCGGGTCGCCGACGATGAAACCGTGCCGGACCCGGCGCAGCGCCAGGTACGGGCCGCTCTCCGGGACGACCGCCTCGACCCCGCGCGGCACCGGGTAGCGCAGCAGCGTGCCGTCGGCCAGGGCCAGGTGCAGCCCGTCCGGCTCGACCTCCAGGCGCTCGTCCAGGGTCGAAGCCCAGGTCGGGCCGAACAGCCGGCCGGCCCGGTAGGTCGACAGGTGTGTGCGCTCGACGACGAGGGGCAGCGCGCCGGGCAGCGAGACGTCCTCCTGCACCAGCATCACGGCGCCGGTCGCGACGTCGATCGGGTCACCGCAGTCGGTTTTGTCCTTCGTCTGCGTGGTGTGTTCGTCCGGCTTGGGGTTGTTGTCCTTGATCCGCGAGCCGTCACCCTTGGGGTCGCCCTTCGGCGTGCTCGACGGTGTGGTGTCCGGGCCCTTCGAGGCCGGCGGCGGTGTCGGGTCCGGGCTCTTCGGCGTGTCGTCCGGGCCCTTCGACGCGGGTGGCGGGTCGTTCTTCGGCGGCGGCGCGTCCGCACCCGACGAGTGGGTACCGTCGCCATCCCCCTTCGCACCCGAAGGGGAGGTGCCGTCACCCTTCGGCCCGCCGATGTCCTTCGGATTGCCCTTGATGTCGATGCTCTTCGGCGGCGGCGCAGCCTTACCCGGCTTGATGTTCCGCAACGCCTTCGCCGCATCCGAAAACAAATCACCCGCACGCTTCAACAGCGGCACCAGCGCCTTCAACGCCGTCACCAGCCGCTTCACCAAATCCGCGATCTTCGACGCCGTCTTCGCCACCGCATTGATCACCTGCGGCACCACCCACGTCAAACCGATACCCAGGGTGAACACCACCTGCAACGCCCAACTGATCAGATGCCCGATCAGCTCCGCGATGATGTCGCGGACCAGCGCCCGCACCGCCGCGACAACCTCACCAGCCGTCTTCACACCACTGGAAGCACCTTCACAGCCCTTCTGCGCCGTGTTCAGCAACGTCACGGTGTCATCCGCCCGCTGCCGGTAGGTGTCGGCGGCGTTCCCCGTCCACGACACGGTGTCGGCCTTGACCATCCCGGTCAGGTCCTCACCGATGCTGCCCAGCTCCGTGGCGATGTTCTTCCACGTCTCCGACTGCGCCGCGATCTCGTCGGCGTTACCGGTCAGCCCGTTCAACGCCTCCTTCAACGGCCCGACGTGCTCCATCAGCCACCCGACCCCAGCCGCCAAAACCGCCCCGAAGGGGTCCATGGCCATCGACAACGCGTCCAGCGCGGTGCCCACGGCACCCATCGCCACCGACGCCCAGTCACCGCTCTCGATCGCGGACTTCAGATCCGCCGCCGACTCCAGCAGCGAGACGCCGGAGTACGCCTTGGTCGAATCCTGCGTCGGCGCGATCAGCGGATTGCTCACGTGCGACCTTTCCCTCCACCGGCAAGCAGCAACAGATGAAGTTAACAAGATGCATCCGGGTGAACCAGGTGAACCCCGGGTAATGCCTCTTCGGCCAGCCGATCGTGCCCCCGTGATCAAGACGCGTGACGGGCATCATCTGGACTGTTCGTCCAAGCGCTATACAGTAAGTCCATGACGAGCGAGCACCCTTACCCCGCCGCGTTCCGCAGTGGTGATCTGGTCGCCGTGTCCGGACGGCTCGGTGTGACCGGGACCGGCGAACTGGTGCCAGGCGGTTTTGACGCCGAATGCACGCGGGCCTTCACCAATCTCGAAACCGCGCTGAAGTCGGTGGGCGCGAGCCGGGCCGACGTGGTGAAAGTCGTGGTCTACCTGACCGACATCGCCGATCGTCCCGGCCTCAACGCCGTCTACGAGCGGTTCTTCGCCGAACCCCGGCCTGCGCGTACCTGCGTCGGGGTGGCATCGCTGCCTTACGGCGCCGTCGTCGAGGTCGAAGCGCTGGCGCGCGATGTCTGAGCGGGACGCGATCCTCGCGGCGCTCGCCCCGGTCGCCGACGGCATCGCCGCGACCCTCGGCTCGTTCTGCGAGGTCGTCGTGCACGACTTCCGGCAGCCGGACGCCTCGGTGGTCGCGATCGCCGGCTCGGTCACCGAGCGCACCGTGGGCGGGTCGATGAGCGAGATCGGCATGGGCCTGCTCGCCCGGGGCGACGAGGCCGAGGATCAGCTGAATTACGTCACCCGCACCGCCTCCGGCAAGCTGGTGAAGTCCTCGACGATGCTGGTGCGCGACAGCGGCGGCTCGGTGTTCGGCGCGCTCTGCGTGAACCTCGACGTCACCGCGCTGGGGCAACTGCGGACCCTGGTCGGTGAGCTCGCCGACGTCGGCACGGCCGCCGAGGCGCCGACGACCACGTTCGGCGACGACGTCGACGCCGTGGTCGACGCGATCGTCGACGAACACCAGCTGCGCCTGAACAAACCGTGGGCCGCGCTCAGCCGCGAGGAACGCCTCGAGCTGTTCCGCAGCCTGCACGCCCGCGGTGTTTTCGCCGTCCGGCGCGCGGTGCCGCAGGTCGCCGCCCGCATCGGCATCTCCCGCGCCTCCGCCTACAACTACCTCGCCGACGTCCGCGCCCAAGGAGCACCATGACCGCCCCCGTGACCCTCGACGACATCCGCGACGCCGCCACCCGCCTGGCCGGCGTCGCCCACCGGACCCCGGTGGTGCGCTCCCGCACCCTCGACGACCTCGTCGGCGCCGAAGTCCTGATCAAGTGCGAGAACCTGCAGCGCATCGGCGCCTTCAAGTTCCGCGGCGCGTACAACGCCGTCTCCCGCCTCTCGCCGGAGCAGCTGGCCAAGGGTGTCGCCGCGTATTCCTCGGGCAACCACGCCCAGGCCGTCGCGCTCGCCGCGCGGGAACTCGGGAGCAGTGCGGTGATCCTGGTGCCCGAGGACACCCCGAAGTCCAAAGTGGACGCGACGCGGGGCTACGGCGCCGAGATCGTCACCTACGACCGGTACACCGGCGACCGCGTCGCGATCGGCCAGGCGCTGGCCGCCGAGCGCGGGCTGGCGCTCATCCCGCCGTACGAGCACCCCCACGTCATCGCCGGGCAGGGCACCGCGGCGCTGGAACTGCTGGCGGAAGCGGGTTCGCTGGACACGCTGGTCGTGCCAGTCGGTGGTGGTGGCCTCATCGCGGGCAGCTCCACTGCCGCGAAGGCGTTGCAGCCCGGTATCCGGGTGGTCGGTGTCGAACCTGTTGCCGGTGACGACACGAAGCGTTCGCTGGCGGCCGGTGAACGGGTCGCGATTCCGGTGCCCCGCACCATCGCCGACGGCCAGGCCGCGGAAATCCCCGGCGAACTCACGTTTTCCATCAACCGGCACCTCGTCGACGAGATCGCGGTGGTCACCGACGACGCCATCCGGGAAGCGATGCGGTTCGTGTTCGAGCGCCTGAAGCTTGTCGTCGAGCCCAGTGGTGCGACCGGCATTGCTGCGCTGCTCAGCGGACAGGTGCCCGGCCCGGGCAAGGTCGGCGTGATCATCAGCGGTGGCAACGTCAGCCCGGAGCGGTTCGCGGAGCTGATCGACGGCCGGTGATCGTCGCGGTCATTCTGGCACCGGTGATCACGACGTCCAACCCGGACAGTGCGCTTGGAGACGAAGAGGCAAAGAGGACGGTAACGAGGGGCAGCGCGTCGGCGGTCCCGATCGGCCTGACGTACCGTCGAATTCCGAGGATATCCGGAACTTTCCGGGCATATCACGGTCCGGAATTCGACGAGAGGAATCGTCATGACGAACAAATGGGCGAGAATCGGTGCGACGACCGCGGCCGTGACGACGGCGGCACTGGTCGGTGCGGCGCCGGCAGGTGCGGCGCCGGCCGAGCGGCACTGCGTGCTCGACTCGGAAACCGGTTCGCAGTCCTGCTTCGCGGACTACCAGCAGGTGATCTCCTACGCCTCGCACGGCACGCTCAGCGCGGCGAGCGACCGCACTCTGCGCGCCGAAGCCGCCGCGCAACCCGATGGGGACGTCGTGCAGGGAACGTTCTTCGACGGCCCGGACTACACCGGCAGCTCATTGACGATCACCGGACCGGAGCTGTGCAAGAAGGACGGCTGGGTCAATTGGCAGTTCGACCTGGGTGACGACTGGAAGAACAAGATCACCTCCGTGCAGCCGTGGGGGAACTGCTGGATCTGGCTCTACCCGGAACCGAACCTCAGCGGTGACCGGGACGGCCCCTTCAAGGAGAACAACGGCAACATCGGTTCCTACATGGACAACCGCACCCAGTCCATCGGCTTCAGCTGATCCACCGACCCGAAGGAGCACGACCATGACCAGCAAGCGCACGGCGTGGACGGCGGCGGGGATCGGCCTGCTGACGGCCGCCGGACTCGTCATCACCGCCCCGGGGGCGCTGGCCGACGGCCAGCCCACCGCACGGGAACTGCTCGACAAGTGCAACAACGGCACGGATTCCTGCGTGTTCCACCCGGCCGGGCCGCCGGAGGAGCACACCGGCGCCGGCCACCAGGTCGGCGAGGCCGCCTACAACTGCACGCAGGATCTCCAGCGCAGCACGGTGAACTGGTCGGACACGACCGGCGAGTCGAACAGCTTCGGTGTTTCGCTCTCCGCCGAGTACGGCTTTTCGGAAGTGTTCAAGGTGTCCATCGAGACGTCGTACCAGCACACCTGGGAGTCCTCGCACACGGAAGGGCAGGCGACCAACGTCGACGTCCGGCCGGGGGAGAAGGGCTGGGTGGAGCGTGCGCCGAAGATGCAGAAGGTGCACGGCACCTACGAAATGCACTTCGGTGACCGGTTCTACGACCACTACATCTGGTACCAGGACTTCGACGCGGACGGCCCGGTGCCCGGCTCCACCGGGGACATCACGCAGCACACCGCGGCGATGACCGACCAGGAGCGCAGCGAGCACTGCGGCTGAGGCCCGCGCACCTCGACCGCCGTCCGGTGACCGGCACGGCGGTCGAGGTGTGCTCGTCGCGGCGTCAGAGTTTTCCGGCTTGCTCGTAGAGATTCTTCACGGCGTCGGTGAACGCGGCGCTGGTGAGGTCCTGGGTGACGCCGTCTTCGGTCATCGTTCCCCGGCTCGTGACGCCGAAGATCTCGCCCCGGCCGGAGGCGGCGTCGAAGCCGCGCAACCACGGGCCGCCGCTGGAGCCGCCGGCCAGGTCGCAGTCCGTCCGCCAGGCCGAGGTGACCGAGTTGACCTCGAGGGTGGCGGGCCGGGCGCAGGAAAGCAACGCCTCGCCGCCCGCGAGCTGCGACACCGGGTAACCGAGGATCGTGGTGTCCACAGGGGACGGTGGCCGGTCGAACGAGACGTCCTGGGTCCCCGCGACGTCGGCGACGTGCCGGCCTCCGACGGGATCCAGGGCGAGCACCGCGTCGTCGTCCGTGCCGCTGGTGGGGCCCGAATAGGTGGCGGACCAGGCGAACGCCCGGACCGGGAACACGCCGTGCGGCGCCTTCCCGTGGTCGTAACCGGGGACGAACACGACGTTGACGATCCTGATCGGGTTGTCGAAGCGGTCCAGGCCGCCGTTGACGCAGTGCCCGGCGGTGAGCGCGACGTCCTTGCTGGCGCTGGGAACCACGGTCGCGGTGCAGGACTCGTCGACCCCGGGTTCGGCGGTGAAGAACAACCGCCCGACCCCCGCCGGAACCGGGCCCGCCCAGACCTGCCCGATCTTTTCGGCCGGCGGGAGGGAATCGTCGCCCACCCACTGCCGCATCCGCTCCGGCGTCCAATGGGCCAGCGCGGCGGCCCTCTCGGCCGCGCTCACCCGGGTCACCACCTGGTCGCCGTCGGCCGCGGTCGCCGGGGCCGCGCCCACCACCACGGCGGTGCCGGCCACCGCCAGCAGGGCCACGATCCGGGAAAACGCACGGCGCGGCTTCGTCGAGTTCATGGTCATATCCGGTGGACGCCCGGTTGCCGGTGCGGTTGTTCGCCGAGCGGGTGATCTTGGCCCGGCCGGGACCGGCTAGCATCGGCTCGTCTTCGCGGAATGTGTTGCGGGGAAACCGAACGGAGGGTGCCGGATGCCTGAGCTGCCCGAGGTGGAGTTCGCCCGCTCGGTGATCGAGCGCGCGGCGCTGGGCCGGTTGATCACCGACGTCGACGACTCCGACTCCTACGTGTGCCGGCCGCATCGGCCCGGCCAGCTCCGCGACGCGCTCGTCGGGCGACGGCTGGTGGCCGCGCACCGGCGGGGCAAGTCGATGTGGTGCGACACCGGCGGCGGGCCCGTGCTCGGACTGCACCTCGGGATGTCCGGCAAGATCGTGGTGGCGGATCCGGACGGAACGGAAGTCGACGGCGGCGACTACTGGGAGGGCCGCCGAGCGCCGGGGGACTACCGCTGGTCACGCTTTTCGATGACGTTCGAAGACGGCGGCCGGCTGATGCTGGTCGACCCCCGCCGGCTGGGCCGCGTGGTGCTCGATCCCGCGCTGGACGTGCTCGGCCCGGACGCCGCGACCATCAGCGCCGGTGAGTTCCGCGCCGCCGTCACCAAGGGAGCCACGACGGTCAAGGCCCGGCTGCTGGACCAGAGCGCGATCGCCGGGATCGGCAACCTGCTCGCGGACGAAATCCTGTGGCGGGCCCGTATCCACCCCGCACATCCGGTCGACGAGCTCGACCGTGCGGCGGTCGAGCGGCTCCTGCGTGCGACCCGGGCCGCGGTGTCGGCCGCGCTGAAGCACGGGGGAGTGCACACGCTCGAGGTCATCCCGTTCCGGAAGCCGGGTGCGCGGTGCCCGCGTGACCAGGCGCCGATGGTCCGGGGGCGAGCCGGTGGGCGGACCAGCTGGTGGTGCGGCGCGGAGCAGCTGTTGCCTGGTGTAGATCAGTAGGCTGGGCGGATGGGGTTCGGTGAGCGCGCACGCAGAGTCCGGGACGGACGGCTGGCCCACGGGCAGCGGGTCGCGGCGCTGTGTTCGTGCGTGCGCCGGTACCACCCGATCGGTCACCGGGCGACGTTGAGCTTCCTCGCCGAACTGGCCGGGCCCTACCAGCGGCACGAGCGGGCCCTGCTGGACGCCTTGGCGGCGCTGGAGGCCAGCCGAGCGGCGTGGCGGGTCGAGAGTGCCGCCTACGCGGACACCCGGGTGAAGGACAAGCGGTTCGGCCGCCGGGTGCCGTCCCCCGAGGATCCGCCGCCGAGCCCGACCGGCCACTGGTACGCGGCAGCCCCGGACCTGTCGCGTCGTGCGGCCGTGCACGCCCTGAAGCTGTGGGAGCAAGACCTCGAACGGACATCGGCGGACGACGAGGTGCGGGCGCTGGTGCGGTGCTGCGTCGCCACCGGTGGCCGCCTCACCGGTGAGCAGCTGGACACCGTGCTGCGCCGCCGGGCCCGGGACGAGACCGAAGATGTCCGCTGGCCGATGACGCTCGTGGCATCCGCGGCCGCCGTACAGCTGAAGGCCCGGCGGGCGGCTACGGCTCCGTCCGGTGGAACTCCGCCGCGGTGACACCCGCGGTCACGCCGAGCTCGGCCGCGACCGCCGTGATCGCCGCGGTGCCGACAGCGAGGTCGGCTCCACCGCCGGTGGTGAAGTGCGGCGCGATGAACGTCTGGTAGTGCGCCTCGGCCTCGGCCTCGGTGTGCTGCCCCAGGAACGCCCGGATGTGGCGCACCGTGGTGCCGGGATCCTCGTGGATCACCCGCAGCGCGCGCCGATGCGCCCGGACGACGGCCTGGACCGCGGGGTCGTCCGGCCGGATGTGGGTCGGGTCGACCGCCACGCCGACCGTCGGGATCCGGAAGTGGTCGCCGACCCAGGCGAGCACTTGCCAGCCGTGCTCGGCGGCGATCGCCTCCGGCGCCAGGGTGCTGCCGACGAACGCGGCGTCGATCGTGCGGTTGCCGAGGCGGCGCAGGTCCATGCCGTAGTCGCCGGGCGACCGGACGACGCACTCGACGTCGCGGTCGGGGTCGAGGCCGGCGCGGCGCAGCACGATGCGGGCGAAGCAGCCGGGCGCGGTGTGCGGGGCGTGCACCGCCAGCCGCTTGCCGGCCAGGTCGGTCAAGGAGGTGCCGGTCCGGGCGAGGAACCAGAAGAGCGGGCGGTGGGTGTTGACGGTGAGCGCGACCCAGGGCGCGCCGCCGGTCAGCCGGGACAGCAGTGCCCGGCCGAGGCCGATCGTCGCGCCGCGGCGCAGCCGCTCCTCGTCCCAGGCACAACCGTCGCGCAGGGCGACGTGGACACCTTCGGCGGCGTAGAAGTCTTCCTGGTCGGCGATGTAGGCGGCGAGTTCCTCGTGCAGCCCGCGGCCGACGTAAGCGAGATCGATGGTGTGCATCTCAGTCCATCGCCATTCCGCCGTTGACCGCGGCCGTCGTGCCGGTCATGAAGGTGTTGTCCTCGGCGGCGAAGAAGGCGACCGCCCGGGCCACGTCGTCCGGTCGGGCCAGGCGGCCGATCGGGGTGGCGGCCACCTGCCGCCGCTTCTGCTCGTCGTCGAGGACCTGCGAGATCTTGGTGTCGGTCACCGGGCCGGGTTCGACGACGTTCACCGTGATGCCCTGCGGGCCCAGCTCCTGGGCGAGGTAGCGGGCGAACTGCGTCAGCGCGGCCTTCGCCGTGCCCAGCGCGATCATGCCCGCCCGTGGCCGGCGGCTCAGGCCGGTGCCGAGGTAGACGAGCCGTCCCCAGCGCTGCTCGGTCATGGCGGGCAGCACGGCCTTCGTGACGACGAACGCGGCGCGCAGCTCGTCGTCGAGCTTGCCGCCCAGCTCGTCCCACGTCATGTCCTGGAACGGTTTGATCGTGTATGGGGTGAGCGCGTTGTGCACCAGCACGTCGACACCGCCCCACACCGACCCGACACGCTCCACCATGCTCTCGACCGCGGCGGTCTCGCGCACGTCGGCCCGCACTGCCATGGCCTCACCACCGGCGGCCTTGATGCCGGCGACGACGTCCTCGGCCGCCTCGGCGCTGGTGAGGTAGTTGACCCCGACGCGCATCCCGCGTGCGGCCAGCAGTCGCGCGGTGGCCGCGCCGATCCCGCTGCTCGCCCCGGTCACCAGTGCCACCCTGCTCACGAGCCTGCCTCCTGTTCGTTTGCACCACCGGGGCGGATCGCCCCGTGGAGTACCGTGTGGACGGTCGTCCGCAGCAGATCGGCCGCGGTGCAGCCGAGATCGCGTGGCAGGCCGGAGACCAGCAGCCGTTCGACCGCACCGCGGGTGATCTCGCCCAGCAGTTCCGGCGGCGCCGCCAGCAGCCCACGCCGGTGGCCTTCCCGGAACAGCTCGTCGAGCCGCCGGTAGACCACCGCGTCGATCCGCTCGTCCACGTGCCGGCGCAGGACGGCGTCACCGCGCCCGGTCGCGAGCTGGGCCGCGCCGATCCGTTCGAGCTCCCCGCCCGCGGCGATCAGGAGACGCTCCACCCGGGCGCCGAACGACTGGCCCGCCGAAGCTTCGGCTGCCGCGACGAGCTTGCGTTCGATAGCGCCGAACTGCCGGTCCAGCACTGCGGTCATCAGGCCGTGCTTGTCGGGGAAGTGGCGGTAGATCGTCTTCTTGCTCATCCCGAGTTCCCGGGCGAGGTCGTCCATGTTCACCCGGCCGGGGCCGGGCGCGAGGAACAGCCTGCTCGCCGCGTCGACGATCAGCTCGGCCCGAGCCTGGTCGGAAACTGGGGAAACTTTTTCGGTTTCCATAGTTTCCATGGTCACCCGCCGCCGGCCCGGTGTCAAGGACCCCTCAGGGCACCAGCACGATCCGCCCCGGAGCATGCCCTTCGGCCAGCAGGCGTTGCGCGTCCGCGGCTTGCCCGAGCGGGAACGTCCGCGCGACGCGCACCTTGAGCCGTCCCGCTTCCGCCAGCTCGGCGACGGTGCGGAGGTCCTCGGGGACGAGCCGGGCGAACACCGCCGTCGCGCCGGGGTGGTCGAACTCCGCGATCGAGACGACCCGGGCGCCGATGTCCGGTGTCGCCGCCAGGGTGCCCCGGCCGGCGGTGTCCAGCACGGCGTCGACGCCATCCGGCGCGAGTTCGCGGACGCGGCCGGCGAGACCGTCGCCGTACCGGACCGGCTCCACGCCGAGGGAACGCAGATAGCCGTGGTTCGGCTCGGACGCCGTGCCGAGCACGCGGGCTCCGCGGCCGAGGGCGATCTGCGCGGCGAGTGAGCCGACACCGCCCGCGGCGGCGTGCACCAGCAGCGTCTCACCGGGTTTCGGTGCGAGGGCGTCGATCGCCTGCACCGCGGTGAGCCCGGCCAGCGGCAGACCGGCCGCTTGGTCCCACGGGAGCGAACGCGGCTTGTGGACCACCGTCCGGACGTCGGCGGCGACCAGTTCCGCGTAAGCGCCGTTGTGGTGTTCGACCTCGCCGCGCACGTAGCCGATCACCTCGTCGCCGGGCGCGAACTCGGATGCCGCGGGGCCGGCGCGCTCGACCACCCCGGCGACGTCCCAGCCGGGCACGACGGGGAAGTACGACTCGCGGGACCCGGCCAGCGCGCCGGCCTGCACACCGAGGTCGGCCGGGTTGAGCGCGGCGGCGCGCACCCGCACGAGCACACCGTCGAGGTTCACCTTGGGCTCGGGCAGCTCGGCGATCGCCAGCACCTCGGGACCGCCGAAGCGGTGGTACACCACGGCTTTCACGACTGCGTCACCCGCATCGGCAGGTCGCCGAGCACGTGGTGCCGGACGATCTTCCACTCGCCGCCGACCCGCCGCAGCCCGGTGTCGTAGTACCCGGACTCGACCGCCTCGATCGAGCGCTCCGGCGTGGTCCGGACCTCGAACACGACGAACTGGGCGTTCAGGTGGGCGGTGTCGCCGTCGACGGTGATCAGGTGGTCGGCGGTGACGTGGTGGCTCGACCCGCCTTCGGGGTGCGGCGCCATGAAGTTCTCGACGGCGTACCGGACACCGGCGCCGCCGATCAGCGGTTCGCCGACAGGCTCGTACCGGTCGGGGCCGGTCTTCTCGAAGATCCGGACGTCGGCGTCGTCGGTGAACAGCGCGCCCTGTGCGGCGCCGTCGCGCCGGTCGGTGGCGCGGACGTAGCGGGCCAGTACTTCCTGGACCGCGCGTTCGTCGTGCATGGGATGCCTTTCGGTCAACGGTTCCGGTGCTTCCAGCCAACCGCGCCGCGACCGGCGGAACGATGCACTTCCGGCCGCTGATCATTACCCTGGCGGTATGGATCGACTGGAGACGCGGGAGCTCGCCTACTTCGTGGCGGTCGCCGAGGAACTGCACTTCGGCCGCGCGGCCGAGCGGCTCGGGATCGCGGCCCCGCCGCTGTCGAGGGCGATCTCGCGGCTCGAGCGGCGGCTGGGGGTGCGGTTGTTCGACCGGACGAGCCGCCGGGTGTCGCTCACCGACGCCGGGCGGGTCTTCCTGGCCGACAGCCGGTCGGCGCTGGCGGCAGTCGAGCGGGCGGCCCGGCGGGTCCGGCGGACGGGACGTTCGGTGCCGCTGACGGTCGCGGTGCGCTCCGGCACCGGCGCCGGCGTGCTGGCCGACCTGGTCGACGCGTTTGCGCGCGAGCACCCCGCGGTGGCGGTGGAGCTGCTGTTCACCACCGACCAGGCCGGCGCGGTCCGCGGGGGAGCCGCCGACGTCGCCCTGCTCTGCGCGAGCAACGACCTCCACGGGCTCACGACGACCGACGTCGCCGAAGAGCTGTCCGTGGCGCTGGTGGCCGTCACGCACCCGCTCGCCTCCCGCGCCGCCGTCTCGATCGACGACCTCCGCCGCGAAGACGCTTTCCGGCCGGACTGCCCGCCGCTGCCGCTGGACGAGATCGTGGACCGGGTTTCGGTCGGCCAGCTCGTCGTGGTCGTCGGGCACGGCGCGGCGAGCCGGGCCGGTGCCGCCGTCGCGGGTGTGCCCGTGGTGGACGGCCTGCCGGCGCGCCTGGTCCTGGCCCGCCCGGCCGAGAACGCGAGCACCGACGTGAAAGCGTTCGAGCGCACGGCGAAGGACGTCGCGGCCCGCCGGCTCGCCACGGCGGCGAGCGCCTGACTACGACTCCTTGAGCCGGCTGCCGCGCCGCCAGATCGCCCGCGTGTTGAGCGTGTCGCCGATGGTCACCGTGGGGTCGCCGTCGACGAGCAGGAGGTCGGCGCGGAGCCCTTCGGCGATGCGGCCCCGGTCGCCGAGGCCGAAGCGGCGGGCCGTGGTTGCCGTCGCCGCGCGCAACGCCTGGGCGGGCGTCAAGCCGGCTGCCACGAGGTACTGCAGTTCGTGGTGGAGGCTGGCTCCGTGCGCCAGGCCGCCGAAGAAAGTCTCCGCCATGGAAGCGTCGGTGCCGGCCAGCACGTCCACGCCCGCGGCGGCCAGCGCCCGCACGGTCTCCAGGACGTCTTCCAGTTTTCCCTGCGGGTACCGGTTGTAGCTGGATCGCAGGGTTTCCTCCCACTTCCCGTCGAGACGGCGGGCGACGCGGGGGTCGTCGGCGAGGTTGCTGCCGGTGATGCCCATCATCGACGCGTCGAGGCAGACGCACGGCACGACGAACATCCCCGCCCCGGCGACGAGGTCGACGATCTCCGTGGTGTGCGGCTGGTCCATGAAGACGTGGACAAGGCCGTCAACCCCGGCCTCGGCGGCCATCCGGGTGGCGTCCAGGGTCAGCGTGTGCGCCACCGTGAGGGCGCCGTACTTCTTGGCCTCGGCGACACCCGCGTTCAGCGTGGCCTGGTCGAGCATCGGCAGCCCGGGGTGACCTTCGACGCTGCCGTCGTCGACCATGAACTTGATGTAGTCCGAGCCCCGCGCCAGGAGCTGCGGGACAAACGCGGCGGCCTCGGCCGGGGTGGTGGAAAACGGCATCAGCGGCATCACCGGCGGCAGGTCCCCGGCGGGCCGGAACCCTTCGGGCATCAGTTCGCTGGGATGGCCGCCGGGCGGGGTGATGGCGAAGCCGGATGACCGGATGTCGGCGACCGTGTCGTCCTCGGTGATGTGCGCGCGGTTCTCGCGGGTGTTCAGGCCCTGCATCTCCAGTTCGGTGGTGACGCCGAACCGCAGGGCCAGCGCCAGGGAACCGGGGCTGGAGTGGACGTGCGCGTCGATCAGCCCGGGCAGCAGGGTCGCGCCCCGGCCGTCGACGACCTCGGCGCCGTCGGGCACTTCGCCGCCGATCCGGCGGATCTTGCGGCCGTCGAGGACGACGGTCTGCACTCCCAGTGTCTTCTCCCCGTCGAACACCCGGGCGCCGGTGATGGCGGTGGTGGCCATGGTGGCCTCGCTCTCTCGCTCGCAGTTACATACCCAATGCTATGGAAATAATGACTGGTATGCAAATGCGCCGGGTACTACGATCCCTGAGGTGAGCAGTTCCGCCGAAGACCGCCTGCTGGACCAGATCGGCCCGGCGCTGTCCCGGCTGCGCCGGCGCACCCCGGCCGCGGGCCGTGACCTGTCCCGCAACCTGGTGCTGAACGTGGTCGCCGACGCCCCGGGCGAGCTGACCGTCGGCGGGCTCGCCACCGAGATGGGTGTTGCGCAGCCGGTGGCCAGCCGGACGGTCGCGGCCTGCATCGCCGACGGCCTGCTGCGGCGGGCGGCGTCCCAGGCCGACGGCCGCCGGACCGTGCTCGAGCTCACCGACCGCGGCGAGGCCGAGCGAGTCCGGTTCGCGGCCGAGCAGCGCGAGGCGTTCGAAGACATCACGGCCGGCTGGTCACCGGAGGAACGCACCCAGTTCGCGCGGCTGCTCGTCCGTTACACCACCGACGCCGGCGCGTGGTCACGCCGCCGGGTGGCCGGTGAAGGGACCCGGTAGCACCGGACGCTCAGTCGTCGGCCGTGTTTGCCGGCGAGTGGTCCCGGAGGTTCGCCGACCGCGGCGCCTAGGAGTCGTAGGTGGGGTGCACCGAATAGACCTGCAGGTCCGGCGGGACACCCTTGGCGCGGAACCCGCGGCGCCGGCGGGTGAGCACTGTCTCCGGGTCGAGCGCGTTGATCACCGCCGCGCTGGCGAGGACCTCGTCGCCGTTGGCCGCGGCCATCACGCGGGCGGCGATGTTCACGTCCACGCCGAAGTAGTCCGCGCCGACCCGGTGGGGGTGGCCGCGGTGCAGCCCGGCCCGCAGCCGGGGGTGGTACCCCTCGGCCTGCACCGCGGCGACCGCCGAGCAGGTCTCGTGGGCGGCGAGCACGGACCGGCCGGTGTCGCCGAAGACCGCCATGACGCCGTCGCCCAGGCCCTTCACCACCGAGCCGCCGTGCCCGGTGATCACCGACTTGCTGACGTCGGCGACCGCCCGCAGCAGCGCCAGCACCCGGTCGTCGCCGGCGTGCAGCGCCCACGAGGAGAAGCCGACCAGGTCGGTGAACAGGATGGTGACGCCGGCCGAGGGATCGGGGTGGGTGGTGCGGCGGGAAGCCGCCTGCCAGGCCTGGACCGCGGCCAGCCCGAGCTCGCGCGTGGCGCTCGGCCGATCCGCGCCCGCGTCGCTGAGCAGTCGCGCGATCCGGTCGGACGACCGGCTGCTCGACGGTGTCAGCGGATCGTCGGGCAGCTCGTCGCCGGGCACGAGCCGGCGCACCAGCCGGGCCGCGCGCACCAGCTGCGCACGCTGGTCGGTCGCGCGGAGGAACCGCCGCGTGCGGAGGTGCCAGGGCTCGGGGCCGTTCACGGCGGCGAGCCTAGTGTCGGCCAGGCTGCGGAGGGGGCGAAGGGGGTGAAACTCACTCGGCCGCGTCCACAGAGGACGATGCGACGAGGGCTCGCCGAACGCCATGGCCGCTCGCCGCCGGAAACCGCCGAGGTTGCGTTCCAGTGGCACATCGCACCCCCGGCGCACCCGGTCCACCCGTGGCCGTCTTTCTTCATGAGAGGGATTTCGGTGAAAAGATCACCGAACCACGGAGGGAGATCTCATGAACCGCATCGGACTCGTCCGCACTGCCACCCTTGCCGGCCTGGCCGCGGCGCTGGGCCTGGCCGCCGCCGTACCGGCACTCGCCGCGCCGGTCACGGACCCGGTCACCACCGTCGCCGACCTGAACGGCGACGGGGAGATCGAGACCGTGACCGCGCAGCTGACCGGTGACGGCGACCAGCTGATCTCGGCCACGGTGAACGGGGTGTACACCTCGATCCACCTGCCCGCCGACAGCCAGTTCGGCATCGAGGCACCGCGGGTGACCGACCTCAACGGGGACGGCCGGGCCGAGCTGGTCGTCACGCGGTCCGTCGGCGCCAACACCACCTTCTTCTCGGTGCTGCACTACGACGGCCGCAATCTGGGCGAGGTGGTCGGGGCCGACGACAAGCCGTTCTCGGTCGCCGAAGGCGGGGGCGTCGCCGCGCACCTGGGTTACCAGTGCACGCCGCTGGAGGGCGGCCGCGCCTTCTCGACGGTCGCCGCCGAGACGGACGACATCGGCCGGCCGGTCGACCAGCTCACCTACTCGGGCACGCGCACCGTCTACACGCTGCGCGACGGTGCTTTGAGCGTCTCTGAGACCGTCCCGTTCAGCGGGCGTCCGCTGACGGACCCGGTGCTCGCCGCCGATCCCGCGACCTGCGCCTAAGCCGGCGCCGGGCGGTAGGTGGTGACGGTGCCGCCGTGGCTGAACGTCCTGGTGTCCACCGGGGCGAACGGCCGCGGCCGGAACCGGCCCGTGAACGCCGGGAGACCGTCACCCGCGACGACCGGGTAGCGCTTGAACACCAGCTCGTCGATCTCCGGCAGCAGTTCGCCGGCGAGCCGGGCGCCACCGCAGAGCCAGATGTCGGCGCCGGGTTCTTCCTTGAGCCGGCGGACGGTGGCCACCGGGTCGGTGATCAGCTCGATCGTGGGGTCGGCGATCTCGGCGAGCGTGGTCGACACCACGTACTGCCGCAGGTGGGCGTAGGGGCTGGCGACACCGGCCTCGAGCGCC
The DNA here is from genome assembly GCF_044453095.1 of Amycolatopsis sp. NPDC051758. Classification (NCBI taxonomy): domain Bacteria; kingdom Bacillati; phylum Actinomycetota; class Actinomycetes; order Pseudonocardiales; family Pseudonocardiaceae; genus Amycolatopsis; species Amycolatopsis sp. NPDC051758. Next base: position 94,368 of record NZ_JBITCJ010000018.1, read on the forward strand.
GGCTGGTAGGTGCCGCGGCCCATGACGACCGTGTCGAACCGCTTGTTCGGCACACCGTCGAGCCCGATGTGCGGCCGGATGTGACTCGGCATCGTCTCCGGGAACTCCGCCCGGAGGTACTCGACCATGTCCGGCGCCTCCGGGTAGAAGTCGAACTCCCCGCCCGGCCCGGTGATGAACCCGTCGATCGAGACGGCGACGTAGTAAACGAGCTTGCGCATGTGACCCCCAGAACAACTTGAACTGTAGTACTTTGCCTGTAGTGGTCGTAAGGTAGCACTACAAGCGGAGTGGTTACAAGTGATGGCACGACGCAATCCGGAACGACGGGCGGCCCTGCTCGACGCGGCGATCGAGGTCCTGGCGGCGGAAGGTGCGCGCGGGCTGACGTTCCGCGCGGTGGACCAGCGGGCCGCGGTGCCCACCGGGACCGCGTCCAACTACTTCGCCGGCCGCGAGGAAATCCTCACCGGCGCGGGGGAACGCGTCTACGAGCGGCTGGTGCCGGACGAGGCGACGCTGGCCGCCCCGTTCGACGGCCCGCGGGACCGCGCCCGCCTCACCGAGCTGATGCACGACGTGGTCGAGCGAGTCGCGGCGTTCCCGACGGGGTTCCTGGCCCTGCTGGAGCTGCGTCTGGAGGCGGCCCGCCGGCCGGAACTGCGGGAGGTGCTGACGAAGCGGATCCGCGCGGACCTCGACTTCAACGTGGAGAACCACCTGAAGACGGACCTGCCCGGCGACACGATGACGGTCAAGCTGTTGTGGCTGGCCCTGAACTGGCTGATCGTCGAACGGCTGACCCTGCCCGACCTGCTCGGCCCGGCGGAGCGCCGCGAGCTCGTCGACGCCCTCGTCGAACGGCTGGCACCGTAGCCGCGGCGGGGGACCACGGAGTGCTCCCGTGGTCCCCCGCCCGGCTCAGATCAGCGGGAACCGTTGTGCCGCCGACCCGTTGCAGTCCCAGATCTGCAGCCGCGTCCCGTTGCCCGTCGCGCCGTTCGGCGAGTCGAGGCAGCGGCCGGACTGCGGGTTGCGCAGCGACCCGTCGGCCTGCTGCGTCCACGCCTGGCCGCCGACCCCGTTGCAGTCCCACAGTTCGACCTGGGCGCCGTTGGCCGTGCCGTTGCCGACGATGTCGAGGCACCGGCCCAAGGTGCGCAACGCGCCGCCGGACAGGTGGAACCAGTGCTGGTCCACCGCGAACGACTGGCAGTCCCACAGCTGCACGGCTGTCCCGTTCACGCCGTGGTCGTCACCGGCCACGTCCACGCACTTGCCGCCGGGGCCGGTGATCGGGCCGCCACCGGTGACGGAGAATTTCTGCGCCGCCGCGCCGTTGCAGTCCCACAGCTGCATGCGGGTGCCGTTGGCGGTGGCCCCGTTCGGGGAGTCGACGCAGCGGCCGGACTGCGGGTTGCGCAGCGAGCCGTCGGCCTGCTGCACCCACTTCTGGCCGCCGACCCCGTTGCAGTCCCACAGTTCCAGCAGTGCGCCGCCCGCCGTCCCGTTGCCGACGACGTCCAAGCAGCGGCCCAAAGTGGACAGTGAAGAGTCCGCGTTGTGCGCCCAGTGCTGGTCGGAGGCGTTGGCCTGGCAGTCCCACAGCTGCACGGCGGTGCCGTTGCTCCCGGTGTCGTCGCCGGCGACGTCGAGGCACTTGCCGCCGGGGCCGGAAACCGTGGCCGCGTAAGGCGGTGTGCCGGTGCTGCCGGCATAACCGACGGAGACCACATTGGCCTGGACGGCGTCGTCCGCGGCGTCGGTCGGGTAACCCGCGGTCATCACGCCTTCGAAGAACGAGCCGATGGACGCGTTGCTGTTGTCACCGCCGGTGCCGAGCACGATCGAGCCCTCCTGGTGCATCGGCGTGTACCCGCCCGAGGGCAGCGTGCCGTTGTACCAGGTGGTGAGGCCGCCGCTCTGCGAGTTGCCGCCCTTGAGTGCAAAAGTGGTCTGGCCGTTGTTCTTCAGCAGCGCCGTGACGAACGGAGTGGCGTTGCCGCGGTTGGCCGTGTTGGAGCGGTTCCCTTGGAACAGCCCGTTTTCGAGGTCGCCCGCCACCCACGGGCCGATGCCGCTGCAGGGCGGGAAGTAGCAGGTGGTGCCGAGGTTCACCGCGTCCATGTGGCCGTTGCCGGTGTCGGCGATCTGCGCCTCGACGTTGCCGTAGTCGAAGCAGCAGCCGCCGTTGACGTGGGTGCCGCTGGCGACCATGTACATGCCTTCGGGCTGGCCGTTGACCGCGACGCCGGCGCCGACGTAGTGCCGGTACCCGGTGCCGGGGGAGACGTAGACGCCGTAGACCTTGTGCCCGCCCGCGGTGACCGGCAGCGCGGACGCGATCGCGGCGACGTCCTGCCCGCCCGCGGTGCCCGGCCCTTCGACGGTGAGGTCGTTGTGGCGCGGGGACTGGTCGTAGATCACCGTGATGGTGCACGTCGTGCCGGCGCAGAAGGAGTCCTGCGCGGCGGCGTTGGCGTAGCCGCCGACGGCGAGCAGGCCGATGTTCGTTTCGGCGTGGTCGGACGCGCGCTGCACGCGGTCGAGATTGCCGGCGTAGGCCGAATAGAGGGCACGTGTGGTGCTGTGCGCGGCAACGCACTGGGTGCCGGCGGAGCCGTAGATGTCGCACGGCAGGGAGCCGGCGGCCTGCGAGACGGTGCTCAGGCCGAGCATCGTCCCGAGGACGAGCAGGGCCGTGGTGAGGGTGGCGAGGAGACTTCGACCGCGGGGCACGGGGACCTCACTCTCAAGCCGCAGGTCAGCGACCCGGGCGGATTTTTACAACGTTGTATTTCCGAGAGAGAAGGGGGACTTCGGAGTGCGATGGGGATGCGGGGAAGGGTATGGCCGGGTTCTCGGCCGTGTCAATGCCGGTGGTCCAGTCCACTGCGGGACCGCACCCGGACGGCCTACCGCACCATCCGTTTTGTGTCGAGAAGCGAGGAATGCGCCACAAATCGTCCTAAGTGGACATCCGGTCAGACGGCCGTGCCGCCGGTGACCGGCAGCACCACACCGGTGACGTACGACGCGCGGTCGCTGAGCAGCCACGCGGCCGCTTCGGCGATCTCCGCCGGTTGCGCGGCCCGGCCGAGCGGGTTGTCCGCGACGATGCGGTCGACGATCCCGGGGTCGTGCCGGTTCCAGTCCTCGACCATCTCGGTGATCGTCAGGCCGGGGGCGATCGCGTTGACGCGGATCCCGGCCGGCGCGTAGGTCACGGCGGCGGACTCGGTGATGCTGTTGACGGCCCGTTTCGCCGCCCCGTAGGCGGGAAGGGCCGGGTTGCCCCGCAGACTGCCCACGCTGCTGGTGTTGACGATCGCCCCGCCGCCGTTCGGCAGCATGGCCTGCACCTCGGCCGACACGGCGTAGAAGACACCCTTGAGGTTCACCCGCACGACGAGGTCGAAGTCGTCCTCGGGGAAGCCGGCGACCGGGTGCGGCGGCACGCCGACGGCGGCGTTGTTGAACGCGACGTCGAGGCGTCCGTGCCGCTCGAGGACGGTGGCCACCGCTCGTTCGATGCTCGTGACGTCACCGAGGTCGGCGACCACGTAGGAAGCGCCGGGGAGGTCCGCGGCGACGGTCTTCAGCGCGCTTTCGGTGCGGGCGGCGAGAACGACGGTCGCGCCCTCGGCGGCGAACAGCCGTGCTGCGGCGGCGCCGATGCCCCTGCTGGCACCGGTGACCAGCGCGATCTTTCCGGACAACATTCCGTTCTGGGTCATGACTCCAGCGTGTGCCGCCGCCGCGGGCCGTGGCAGGCCTTGCTGATACCTGGCAGCGCCGGCCCACCGGGAGGATCCTCGGGGCATGGACAAACACGCGCTCGGCCGGTTCCTGCGGCTGCACCGCGAGCGGCTGGCCCCGGACACCGTCGGGCTACCCGCCGACGGCCCGCGGCGCACCCCGGGCCTGCGCCGCGAGGAGGTGGCCCAGCTGGCGCACATCTCGACGCAGTACTACACGCGGCTGGAGCAGGCCCGGGGTCCGCACCCGTCGCGGCACGTCCTGGCGGCGCTCGGCCGGGCGTTGCGGCTCAACGACTCCGAGCGCGCCCACCTCTACACGCTTTCCGGGCAGCAGGCCGAGCCGCCGGGCCCGGCTGCCGACGTCCCGGACCGGATCATGGACCTGATCGAGCGCCTGCCGGACACCGCGGCGATCGTGCTCGACGCGAAGTACGACGTCCTGGCCTGGAACCCGCTCGCGGCGGCGCTCCTGGAGGACTTCTCGGCCCGGCCGCGCCGGGAGCGCAACATGATCCGCCGGTACTTCCTGCACCCGGACGCGACCCGCCGCCACTACGGCATCAGCGGCGGTGGTGACTTCGGGACGTTCGCCGCCGGGCACCTGCGCGCGGCCGCCGCGCGGTACCCGGACGACCCCGCCACCCAGGGGCTGGTCCGGGAACTGCTGCGCGAGAGCCCCGAGTTCGCCGCGCTGTGGCCCAGCCCCGAGGTCTCCGACGAGCGCCACCTGCACAAGACGGTCGATCACCCGCAGGTCGGGCCGATCGCCCTGACGTGCGACATCCTCGTGGTGCCCGAGCGCGACCAGCACGTCGTGCTGTTCACCGCGCCGCCCGGGACACCGGCCCACGAGGCGCTTCGGCTGCTTTCGGTCATCGGGCTTCAGCGGATGACGTGACGGACCCGGGTAGCTCGACCAGCTGGACCAGCGCCCCGGCATCACTCGTGCTGTGCCGGGCCAGCTCGGTGAAGAAGTCCGCCACGTGGCCGGTGGCCAGGTGGGCCCGGAAGGCATCCGGGTCGGCGTAGATCTCGTAGAGGTGGAAGACGCCGGGGTTCGCGAAGTCCCGGAACGAGCGGAACTCGAGGCAGCCCGGCTCGCGCCGCACCGAGCCGGTGAGGGTGGTGATGGCGGCGGCGAGCTGCTCCTCGTGGCCGGGGACCGCCCGGACGACGGCCACCATCGGCCGCTCGCCGGGTGGCAGGTCGGCGGCGACCTCGGGCACGAACCCGCGGGCGGTCACGGCACCGTCACCGGGGTGCCGGGCAGGACCAGCCGGACCTCGACGCCGGGGGCGAGCCGGGCGACCGCGTCGGCGTAGTGGCGGGGGTCCTGGTCGCCCTTGGTGATCATCCGGTCGCCGAGCCGGCCGCTGTGGAACGCGTAGTGATGCGGCACGGCGACGGCCGGCCGGAGCGCAGCCGTCAATCCCGCGGCCTCTTCGGCGTCCATGACCACCTGCTGGAGGTTCATCGGCCGGATGCAGAGGCCGTTCGTCGGGAGGATGGCCAGGTCGACGGGCCCGAACCGGTCCGGAATGGTGTCCAGCTCCGGCACGCGCAGCGAGTCGCCACCGAAGAAGACCGTGCGGCCGCCGGCCTGGATGACGAACGTGACCTCGTGGACGCCGTGCTTGCCCGGCGTCGCGGTCACGGTGAGGCCGGCGACAGTGGTGGCCTCCCACGCTTCGATCGCGCGAACGTCGCGGAATCCCTTGTCCCGTGCGATGGTCGCGACGGTGCCGGGCCCGATCAGCGGCGTGCCGAGATCGAAGCCGCCGGCGACGAGCGCGTCGAGGTCGCAGTGGTCGTAGTGCTCGTGGCTGACGACGACCGCGTCGACGCGGCCGAGGGATCCGACCGTCGCGACCACCGGTTCGCCCTGGTAGTAGGTCGCGGTCTGGGTGAACCACGGATCGGTCAGGACGCGGATGCCGCCGAGGTCGATCAGCTGGCAGGCGTGCCCGATCCGGGTCACGGTCAACGAGGTGCTCATGCGGTTTCCCCGAGGTCGAGCAGCGCGCCCAGCAGCTCTTCGGGGGTCTCGACCTGCGGCAGGTGGCCGGTGCGGGGGAGCAGGGTGAACGTCGAAAGCGGGATGGCGGCGGCAAAGGCCTTGCCGTACCCGGCGTCGGCGATGCGGTCGCTTTCGCCCCACACCACGTGGACCGGGAGGTCGAGGTCACCGAGCCGCGCGGCGAGCGTCGGGTCGGCCATGGCCGGGCCGGTGTAGCCGATCAGCGCGCGCACGTCCGGGCTCGGCCCGGTGCCACCGCCGGGCGGCACGGGCGCCTTGCTCGGATCGTGGAAGGAGAACGACCGGAGCTCGGCGGGGGAGAGGCCGCTGACGTCGGTCAGCGGGTGCCCGGCGACCTCGATGCCGATCCCGTCGACGATCACCGCGCCGCTGACCCGTGGGCTCGCCAGCAGCGCGATTTCGGCGGCCAGCCAGCCGCCGAAGGAGTTGCCGACAACCGTCACGTCCGTGAGGTCGAGCTGGTCCAGGAGTGCGACGTACGTCCGTGCCAGCGCCTTGACGTCGGTGAGGTGCTCGGCTTTCGGCGTGCCGCCGAAGCCGGGGTGGGTGGGCAGCAGGACCCGGGAGTGGGTGCGTTCGGCGAGCAGATCGGCGAAGCCTGCCATCGTCGCGACGCCGCCCCCGCCGTGCAGGAGCAGGAACGGGCGGGTGCGGTCGCGGTCCTGGACGGTCACTTCGACCGGTCCGACGGTGTGGGTTTCGGTGCGGGTGGGCCGGAGCGAGCCGGCGGTGGGGAGCGTCGTCATGGTTCCTTCTCGGAGGTCGGCGGGGACTACCTAAGGAACCTTATATCAGGTTCCTTAGGTAAGCAACCTGCCCTCGATGGGCTAGGCTGTCCGGCATGACGTACCGACCGGCCGAAGTCGCCTTGGCGGTCAAGCGCCTGCAGTACCGCCACCACCGCGCGCTGAGCCGGGCGCTGGCGCCGCTGGGGCTTTCCCTGGTGCAGTGGGACACCCTGCGCCACCTCGACCGCAAGCCGGACGCCTCGCTGCACGACCTCGCGGTGCTGACCTTCCAGACCGACCAGTCCTTCGGCTCGCTGGCGACGCGGATGGCCGACCGCGGGCTGATCGAGCGGGTCCCGGGGCCGGGCCGGGCCGTGCGGCACCGGCTCACCGAGGAGGGGAGCCGGTTGCGGGCCGAGGGCCAGGACGCCGTGGACGCCGTCTTCGAGACTTCTTTTCACGACCTGTCGGCGGCGCAGCTCGACCGGCTGGGGGAGTTGCTGGACGCGGCGCTCGGCCCCGACCCGACCGCGTAGCGGCGCCGGGGATCCTGTCCCGCTGCTTGTCCGGTCAGGCGTTGTGGCCGCCTTCGTGCTGTGCGACCGTCGAAGCAAGGCAACGCCGCCGGGGAAGGGATGGGGCCAGGTGGTTCGCAGCGCCCGCGCTTTGCTCGTTGTTCTCCTGACCGCATCGGCCCTGCTCGGGCCGGCCGTCCCCGCGTCGGCGGGAACCGCCTGGGACTACCCGGAGTTCCCGTACCCGGCGACGACCTACCAGGAGCCGTTCCGCGGACAGTTCCACTTCAGCTCGCAGTCCGGCTGGATGAACGACCCCAACGGGCTGGTCTACGCCAATGGTCTCTACCACTTCTTCTACCAGCACAACCCGCACGGGCTGGAGTGGGACACCATGCACTGGGGCCACGCCACCAGCCCGGACCTGGTGCACTGGACGCAGAAGCCGATCGCGCTGGAGCCGGAGGTGCACCCCGGCACGCTGTTCTCCGGTGGCGGTGTGGTCGACCGCGACAACACTTCGGGGCTGAAGACCGGCCCGCTCGACCCGATCGTGGTGTTCAGCAACACCGACGGCGTCAGCATCTTCGTCAGCAACGACAACGGCCGCAGCTTCCAGGCCTACGACGGCGGCCGCAAGCAGATCGAGATCCCGGCGGAGAGCCGGGACCCGAAGGTGGTCTGGGATGCCGCGCGGCGGCAGTGGGTGATGGTCGTCTGGTCGAACCGGGGTGGCAACGGCGTTGACGTCCACACGTCGCCGGACCTGCTGCACTGGACGTTCGGCAGCCGGTACGCGGCGGACTGGCTGTTCGAATGCCCGGACCTGTTCCCGCTGGACGGTGGCCCGTGGGTACTCACGTCGGCAACCGGTGAGTACGTCGTCGGCACCTTCGACGGCAAGACCTTCCGCACCGACCGGCCACAGCCGAAGAAGATGAACCTCGGCACCACCTACGCCGGCGGCACCTTCTACGCCGCCGAGACGTTCACCAACTCGCCGGACGGCCGCGTGGTGCAGATGGCCTGGCAGGGCGGCAATCGGGGCAACTCCTGGACCGGCAACGCGACGTTCCCCGTCGCGCTCGGCCTCGTCGATTCCCCCGACGGCCCCCGGATCACCCGGACCCCGGTCGCCGAGCTGAGCTCGCTGCGAGCCGACAGCCGGACCTGGCGGAACGAGACGGTGCGCGAGGGGCGCAACCCGTTCGCCGGGATCCTCGCCGACACCTACGAAATCACCGCGACCTTCGACGTCGCGAGTGCGACCGCCGATCAGTTCGGTTTTGCGCTGCACAGCCGGTCCGACGGCAGCGCCGACCGGACCGTCTTGTACGACCGGACGGCGGGAACGCTGTACGGCAAGCCGTTGCCGCCGGCCGACGGCGAAGTCACCATGCGCCTGCTGGTGGACCGCGGTCAGCTCGAGGTCTTCGACGGCAGCGGGCTGTTCTCCGTCGCCGACAACGTGAACTTCGACTCCGCCGCGGTCAGCCAGGGCATCCGGCTCTTCGCGACCGGCGGGCAGGTGCGGCTGAAGAACGCGACGTTCACCCGGCTCAGCACCAGCTGGGGCACCGCACAGTCGACCTTGGAGAGCAATCTTGCCGGCCCGTGGCACGCGGCGGGCGGCTCGTGGACCGACGTCGCCGCGGGCAAGCAGGCGCAGGTCACCGGCGACGGGTTTTATCTGAGCGCGAGCACCGCGGGGGACGCCGAGTACCAGGGTGACGTCCGGCTGGGCACCGCGCGAGCGGCCGGGCTGACGTTCCGGGCGACCGCGGAGGGCGCGGGCTACACGGTGAACGTCGACACGAGTGGTGTGGTCAAGCTCTGGCGGCCCGGGCGGGACATCGCGACCTACCCGACGTCCATCGCCGCGGACGGCACCTATCACCTTCGTGTCCGGACGGCCGGATCCCGCATCCAGGTCTGGCTGAACCACGGCGCGGCCCCGGTCATCGACGCGACCGACGACGTCTACCCGGCGGGCCGGTTCGGGGCGAACGTGTACCAGGGTTCGGCGACCGTGCAGAACCTGAACACCGGACCCGCCGGGTTCACGTCGTTCCCGTCCGGCCCGTGGACGGCGGCGGGCGGCACCTGGACCACCACGCCGGACGGCCTGCACGCCAGTTCGGCCGGCGACGGCTTCTACCTCAGCGACCGCACCGGAACCGACTTCACCTACGAAGGCGACGTGTCCGTCACCAACGGCAAGGCGGCCGGCCTGACGTTCCGCGCGACCGCCGACGGCACCGGCTACACGGCGAACATCGACACGAGCGGCGTGGTCAAGCTCTGGCGGCCCGGCCTCGACATCGCGACGCACGCCACGCCGATCGTCGAAGGCCGCACCTACCACCTGAAGGTGCAGACGGCCGGTTCCCGGATCCGGGTGTGGCTCGGCCCCACCTTGGTCATCGACGCGGCCGATACCGCTTACGCAGCCGGGAGGTTCGGGCTCAACGCCTACGCCGGGAACACGACGGCCCAGCACCTCACGATCACCTGACCGCCCGGATTCACCGGTCCTGGTCCGCGTACGTCCACCACGCGGCCGTGCCCAGAGCGCCGGCGAGCCCGGCCGTGGCCACCAGCACGTAACCCAGGACGCCGGGCCGGTCGGCGCCGGTGCTTTCGGCGAACAGGGCGGGCACCGACCACGGGAAGTACCGGCCGTAGCCGAGCAGGGCGACGACCTGGGCCAGGAAGAAGACCAGGAACATGACGCCGACGCCGGCGAGGTAACCGCGGCCCGCGCTCGCCGCGAGCGCGAACGGGGTCACGAGCGCGAACGTCATGGCGGCGGTCAGCAGGAGGTTCACCAGGCCGTCGACGGCGGTCGCGACCGACCAGCGGTCCAGGTGGATGGCCGTGCCGGCCAGCAGGCCGAGCAGGTACGTGTAGAGGACCAGCAGCAGGCACCAGCCCGCGGTGACGGCGAACTTGGCCGCGACGATCGTGGGGCGGGAGGTGGGCAGCGCCAGCAGGTCCTTGACGGTGTCCTGGCTGAACTCGCGGCCGAACGTCCACACCACGACCAGGCCGAAGATCAGGGCGCCGCCCACGGCGACGGTCTGGGCGAGCAGGGTGAAGTAGGCGGGCCAGTCCGCGGTGCCGCCCGCGAGGGCGGCTTTGGCGCCGAGCAGACCGAGGGACCGGGCGCGGCTCAGGTCCTGCAGGATGAACATGACGAGCCCGCCGAACGCGGCGGCGATCGTGAACGCCAGGACGGTCACCCACGGCAGCCGGGATCGGCGTGCCTTCAGCACTTCCGCCCAGCCGGCGGCGCTCATCGCCGGACCAGGCGCGGGAAGATGTGGCTGGAGAGCGGCACCGTGACTCCGTGGGGGTGCGCGAGCTCGTGCAGCGTCAGGTTGTCGACCGCGACGACGTCGCGGTGGTTCTCGGTCGGTCCGACGGCACTGATGACCATGGGAAGCCTCGTTTCGCGCGCACCTGCAGTGACGCCGACCAGGCTTCCCGGCACTCCGGAGGTCAGCCTACGCCGAAGCACCGGCTCGGCCGGAGCGGGACCCGAGGTGCGGGCCCCACTCCGGCCGGCCTCCGGGATCAGCCCCGGTGCCACTTCTGGTTCGCGCCGCCGACGCAGTCCCACAGGACCAGCGGTGCTCCGTCGTTGCCGTTCCAGCCCTGGATGTCGACGCACTTGTTCGCCTGCGGGTTGACGAGGTCACCCGCCGCGCTGAGGACGAACTGCTGGGCGGCGTTGCCGCTGCAGTTGGCGATCTGGATGACCGCCCCGTTCGCCGTGGAGCCCCAGGCGACGTCCATGCACTTGTTGTTCTGCGTGCGCAGCGTGCCGCCGGTGAACGTCCAGTCCTGGGCGATGGTGTTGTTGCAGCCGTAGGTCTGCAGGGGCACGCCGTCGGCGAAGTTCTGGTTCGGCACGTCGATGCACTTGCCGTTCCAGTTGCTGATGACCCGGTTCCCCGACGTCGGCGGCGGGGTGGTGCCGCCACCGCCGGTGAAGCTGTTCAGCGTGATGCCCGCGGACCGGGGGCTGCCGTCGTTGACCAGGGACTCGAAGTTGCCGACGTCGTCGAAGGCGAACGCGTAGGCCTTGCCGTCGGCCATGTTCGCGTGGATCAGCTTCGCGTACTGGTTGGTCGGGCTGTTCTTGTAGAAGTCGCCGGCGTTGGTGCTCGGCTGGGTGTCGATCGTGCCCAGGGTGCCGCGGTTGAGCGCGGCGCACAGCGTGCGGGAGATCGGCCCGACCACCTGGTCGTTCGGGGCGGCCAGCGCGCCGTCACAGCCCCAGACGTTGGCCGAAGACGGTTTGGTGAACGAGGCCACCTGCTGACCGGCGGTGTTGGTGAAGTTCATGACGTTGCCCGACGTCCGGCCGAAGTACTTGGTGTTCGGCTGGTCCCCGAACGGCACGACGGTCAGCGTCTTGCCGGTGTAGGCGTTCCACGCGGAGGTGATGTACGGGTCGAGGTCGGTGGTGCTGAGCTGACCCGCGTCGGCCGCCTTGCCCGGCGCCAGCACGCGCAGGACCGTGCCGTCCGAGCGGGTGTAGACGGACCCGCCCCAGCCGGACTGGGCCTTGATGCCGTTGATGACGTTGTCACGCCCGTTCGCCACCAGGGTGCCGGTCGAGTTCACCGCGCCGGACCCGGTCGTGACGCTCACGGTGTGCGGGACGGCGAACATGTCCACCTGGGAGCTGTTCAGCCAGAGGCCGGCGTCGTTGTAGGTGAACTCGCTCCAGTCGAAGAGGATGTCGCGGTTCGAGTCACCGCCGGCCCACGGCGCCGGCTGGACCAAGCCGTCCGGCGTCAGGAAGAAGTTCAGGCGCCGGCCGAGGGAGAAGTAGACCCGCCCGGAGATGAAGCGGGGCACCTGGATCGTCGTGGTGCCGCCGTTGCCGGGGCCGGCGATGGAGACGTCGGGCGCCGGGGTCGGGGGATTGCCGCCGCCGCTCCACGGGGTGAAGGTGCCGCCGGCGTTGACGTAGCCGAGCCGGCCGGTGTTCAGGTTGACCCCGAGGACGTACAGGTAGACGGCGTCGGCGCGGCCGGAGTTGTTGGTGATCGAGAGGGGGAGGAGGGCGGGGCCCGAGGCGGCGGCGGGCGTGGCGCCACCCCACACGGCCGTGGACGCGACCGCCGCGAGGGCGGCGACGATCGCGGTCAGCTTTCTTCGAGTTCGCACCGGCGACTCCTTTGTCCGGGGTGGCTGCTCCGGGATCGAAGAGGCCGGCGCGCGACAACGTCGCCGGCGCGCGACCGTCACGAGGGGCGCGGACACCTCGGAACACAGGAGCGGGCCGGACCGGTTTCACGGGCCGAAGATCGTCGGGGGAGCAGGAGCCGACGGTAAGCCGGTGCCACTCACCGGGTCAATGGTCTAGACGTATATCAGGGCCTCTCGTGCACCCGCATTGCCCCGGCGGCCGCGCGCCGGTCACGTGTTGTCGGTCAGCGTGTCGAAGGCCAGGCCGCTGGTGCGTTCGCCGCGGCCGGTGTCGCGGCGGGTGGTGAGCCACACCGTCACGCGGCCCGAGCGGGTTCTCGTCCGGTTGTACGCCGCGGTCAGGCGGGTGCCGGTGCGGGGAACCTCCTCCTCGTTGATGTAGTACGCCTGGTCGTCGTCGAAGCCTTCGCGCAGCAGGGCGGTTCCGGGGCGGACCGGGGTCGCGTCGACCTCGCTCGGCATGGCGGCGCGGCGGAGCTGCACACTGCGGTTGTCGTCCGGGACGTGGACCGGGATGAACGGGATCCAGTTCTCCGGGACCGACGTCATCAGCTCGTACCCGATGGGGGCCCGGGGCTCGTCCGGCGAAGGCGGGGTGTGCCGGCGGCGGCGGAACGCCAGGGTCTCGGCCGCCGCCTCCGGGCCGGGCCGGGGGTCGCCGGTGGCCAGGCGGACGGTCTGCTCGACGCCCCAGACCATGTTGGCGCTCTCGTCGCGGACGAGGCTGACCTCCTCCAGCGCCGGGCCGGTGGCCACCTTCGGGGTCCCGGGAGGCAGGAGCAGGCCGGGGTTCTCGCCCAGGGTGTACATCTGCCACTGCGGCGTGCCGGTCGGGGTGATCCAGCGGCGCTCGCCGAACACGTCGGTGACGGCCAGGCCCTGGACCGACGCGAAGGTGCCCGCGGGCACGTCGCACGGCAGCAGGTACCAGTCGTTGCTGTACACCAGCGCGAACTCGAGGAAGATCAGCCGGGCCAGGTCCGTGCTGTCCGGCGTCACCGCGGCGAAGTTGGTCTTGCCGTCCTCCACCGCCCACCAGCGGGGCAGCGGCATGCCGGAGAACCGGACCGGGGCGGGGAACACCGTGCGGTTGAGCGCCGCCGGGGTGGCGCCGGCGCCCCCCAGCGAGCCGTCGCCGGTGGAGAACGCGTGCCAGTCGAGGTCGCCGCCCGGGTACTCCGGCGCGGTCAGCACCCGCTCGCCGGCCGGGGTCGGCGCCGCCACCGAGAACCGGTGCTCGAGGCGGCGCGGGTCCCACGCGCCCGCGCCGTCCGGCTGGTCGATGAGCTGGTCGAACCAGCCGGTGAGCCGGGGGCCGAGCGCGTCGAGCGTGTCACGGTCCTTTTTGGACAGGCCGGCGATCCCGTCGGAGGCGTGCCCGCCGCCCTTCACGTGCTGGTAGAGCAGGTAACCGTCCATCCGCCGGCCGGCGACCGCCTGCAGGCCGGCCCACACCTCGGGGTGCGCCACCTGCCGCGCGTCCGACGGATCGGGCACGGCGATCGGGTACCGGTCGACGTAGTGCGCGAGGACGTCCCGGCGGTGCTGGACCGGCGCCCGGCCGGCCAGCTTCAGCCAGCGGCGGCCGAGCGAGAGCCGCAGGTCGAACGAGATCCGGTCGGCGCCGAAGGTGAACGGCAGCGGCCGGCGTTCCACGACCGTCTCCAGTGGACGATCGGCCGACAGGGATCCCGCCGGGCCGCCGGGATCCGGCCGGAACCGCGTCAACGGGCTCGCCACCACCGAGTAGGTCGCGGTCACCGGTGAGCCGCCGTCGGTGGCGCGGAACTCGCCGAGCTGCCACTGCCGCGCCAGGAGCCACAGCGGGTCCCGCACCTCGGCCCGCAGCGCCCGCGCGAAGTCGGTGGTGCGGGGCCGGCCTTCGAGGCGGTTCCACACCCCGACGGTGGGGAACTCGCGGCGGGACAGCGCCCCGGCGAGGTCGGTGATGGGCTCAGTCATGGTCTGCCTTCCAGCGCGTGTTGGCGGTCGCCAGGTCGGTGCTGATCGTGATGGGCCGCCGCGTCGCCGACAGCACGGTCGCCGGCAGCAGCTGCGCGTACCCGGTGTTGTCGAGCTGGGCCGGCTCGACCAGCCGGGTGCGGGCCAGGTCGAAGGTCTCGGTCACCGCGGCGACGAGGTCGGTGACCTGCCACGTCCCGGTGCGGACCGGCGGCACGACCAGCAGCATGCTCTGCGGGGGCTCCGAGTCCGGGCTGTCGGCGTGCACCGCGATCCCGGTGGTCTCCCGCTCGGCGGGCAGGACCTCGGTCCACTCGTCGAACAGCAGGCCGCACGACGGCCCGTCGCCCCGCTCCGGTTCCTCGGCGTAGTGCGCGGTGAACAGGAGCCGGTCCTCGTCGATCGTGGCGCCGGTAGCCAGCTCCATGCCCAGCCAGTGGTCGTTCGCCCGGAACGGCAGCTGGACGGGGTGCAGCAGCGGTTCGTCGGTGTCGGAGTCGTCGCTCAGCAACCCCTCGCGATCGCGCAACGCGTCGCTCAGCAGCACGACCCGCTCCCACAGCCGCGGCATCTCCCGCACCCGGGCGACCCCGTGCAGCCAGTCGTCCACCGGGAAGTCCCGGGACACCGGCACCTGGGTCAGGTGCCGCACCAGGTCGTCGCGGCGGTCGAACGCGTTGTGCAGGTCGTCACCGAGGGTTTCCGGCAGGGTGTACTCGGGCACCACGAGCACGTCCTCGCCGAGCAACACCTTGAGCGCGTCGATCGTCGCCCGTGCCCGGTCGGGATCGGTGCGTGCCGCCGCCGCGTCCGCGAGCGCCGCGGCCGACGCGGTCATCCGGCCGGTGATCTCCGCCGCGAGCGCCCGGGCCCGGGCCCGCAGCTCGGCGCCGAACGCGACCACCTTGTCCAGCACCGGGTTCAGGTCGAGGCCGGTCGGGTCCACATCGGACAACGGGAGCTGGTCGGCGACCTCGTCCAGCAGGCCGCTGAGCGTGTTCGTGTCGGTGGTGGCGATGTTCCGCAGGTCCTCGAGCCGGTCGGCGAAGTCGTCACGGTGGTCGACGATGTCGTCGCGGAAGTCGCGCGGCCGGTCCGGCGGGTCGGGATCCGGGGAGGTCGTGAGCAGCCGTTCGATGCCCCGCAGCAGGCGGAAGCGGTCGGCGTTCGGCGTGGTGTTCGGCAGCGCGTCGTACGCGGTCAGCAGGGCACGGGCCTCGGCGAGCGTGCCCGCCATCCGGTCGGCGGTCGCCGCGACGTCGGCCAGCACCCCGGTGAACACCCCGCGCCGCCACGCGGTCAGCTCGCCCCAGCTGCTGCGGACCATGCCGAAGCCGCCCGCCCTGGTCACCAGCTCGGCGTGGCGGGTGAGGAGCGAGTCGATGTCTTCGACGATGTCCCGGCGCCGGGGCGGGGCGGGCGCGGGCGGGTACAGCCGGTCCAGGTCGCGGATGTGGTCGGCCACGTCGTCGGCGAGGTCGTCGAGTGCGTCGCGGACCGCCTCCGGACGTTGCCGGGGCACCGAGATGGCGTCGTCGAGCGAACGGTCCACGGTGGCCGGCCCGGCCGGTGGCACCAGGTCCGTCGGCGTCAGCGCCCGGCCGGTGGTCAGCAGTGTGCGCAGGGCGGTGATCAGGGAAGACAGCTCGAAGAACGTGATCGTGTCGTCTTCCTCGGAACGCTCGGTGTAGCGGATCGTCGGCACGGCGTCCGGCCGCGGGTGGTGGCGGTCCACGACGGCGCCGATGATCCGGTCGTCGAGGTCGGTCATCGCCGCGTCGCCGACCGGCCGCACCAGCCACAGCAGGTCGATCGGCGACAGGTCCAGGTCGTCCTGGGTGATCTCCTCGCGGTGGGCGTGCCCGTCGCCGGGGTCGGTCCAGGTGACCACCGCGGCGACCGACCGCGCCGGCGGGAACAGCGAAGACAGCCAGTTGTCGACGGCCGGCTCGGCCTTCGCGCGCGGGGACGCCCCGCCACCCGGGCGCAGGCCGGTCCGCAGGCGCAGGCCGAACCGGTGGGTCAGCGTGGTGCCGCCGCGCGGGGTCCGGATGACGGCGGGCTCGGGCGGCAGGCCGTCCTTGGCGTACGCGTCGAGGGTCGCCGACGCGCGTTCCGGGTTGCCGCCGAGTGCCTGGTGGGTCGCCTCGGCGACGGCAAGATCGGCGACGGCGTCGTTCGCGTCGAGCAGCCGTTCCGCCTCCTTGCCGATCGCTTCGGCCTGGTCCGGGGAGGCCTCGGGGAGCCCGTCGAGGTCGAAGGGGTAGCTCCGTGACACGTCGCCGCGGCTCAGGTGCCGGGCCAGCGCGAGGCCGTCGACGACGTTGCGGGCCTCCACCTGGCCGATCTCGGCCGGCTCCGCGTCCGCGGTCTGCGGGATCTTGGCCGCCCGCAACGGGAACTTCAGGCGCAGACCCGCGATGACCTCGTCGACCTCGGCCTCGGCGTCACGGTCGTGCAGGCCGCGCTCGAACCGGTAGCCCAGCAACGCGCCGAGCGACTGGCCCTGCCGCATGCCGTCCAAGATGGACAGTGCGACCCGCACCCGGGCGGAGCTGAGGTTCACCGCGAACGGGTCGGCGCTTTCGGGTGTTTCGTTGGCGACGTGACCGGCGCGCAGCACCGCGGCCGTGCGGGCGTGGCCGAGGGACGGCGCGTGCACGAAGCCCTTGTTGCCCGGGTCGTGCAGCAGCGGCTTGGCGCCGGCGAAGACCTTCGCCAGCGGACCGGTCAGGGTGACCGGCTCCAGGTTCGCCGCGTGCGGGTGGACGTCTTCGAGGAAGCCGTACGCGCCGAGGTGCAGGCCCGGCCGGGCGGTGCCGTCCGGCGCGAACCGCAGCTCGGTGAGCCGTTCGTTCGCGAGGCCGAGCCGCCACGCGTCGAGCCGGTAGGTGGCCAGGTCGAGGTGCTCGGTGAGGACCCGTTCCAGCTTCGCGGTCGGCAGCGTCGAGAGCAC
The DNA here is from genome assembly GCF_044453095.1 of Amycolatopsis sp. NPDC051758. Lineage (NCBI taxonomy): Bacteria > Bacillati > Actinomycetota > Actinomycetes > Pseudonocardiales > Pseudonocardiaceae > Amycolatopsis > Amycolatopsis sp. NPDC051758. The sequence goes on from NZ_JBITCJ010000018.1 coordinate 111,551, forward strand.
ACCGAGCGAGCGTGCCTGCTCGTCGAGCGCGGCGGTCGGTCCCGACGAGGACAGCACCGTCGGGATGAAGTCCACCAGCAGCTGGTCGGCGTGGCCGGTGACGGGCGGGTTCGGCGAGTACAGCAGCCGGAAGCGGCTCTCGCTCGCCGGGTCTTCGCCCGGGGCGGGAAGGTGGATGTGGATGAACGCGGGGTCGACGGGCGGCCCGGCGGGCACGCCGGCCGCGGCCGCGAGCGCGCGGGCCGCGTCGTCCCAGCCGAGCAGCAACGCGTGGCGCAGCAACAAGTACAGCAGTGCCGCCGGGCGCGTTGCCTCGGTGAAGTCCGATTCCAGCCGGATGCGGTGGAGGTCGGTGCGGGCGAGCTCGGCCAGCCGGCTCAGGTAGTCGCGCCCGTCGGTGGTGTACGGCCGGATGCGGCTGGTCTCGGACAGCGGGCGGTCGTCGACCAGCGGCGCCAGCAGCGGCTGCTGGAAGTCGGTGAACAGCCGGCTCAGCAGGTCCGGATCCTGGCTCGCGCCGAACCGGTCGAGCAGCTCCCGCACCGGGCCGGGCAGGCCCAGCGCGTCCACTGTGGTCGGGACGGTGGCGCCGAGCCCGCCGAGGTTCTCGCGGTTGAACAGGTCCTCGACACTCTGCGCGTACCGCTGGTGGTGCTCGGCCGACGTCGGGTGCAGGGCCAAGAGGTCGAGCAGGTGCTGGTGCGCGTCGTCGGCCTCGCCGCCGAGGTGCGGCACGTGCTCGGCGGCCGTCGCCCAGTCGAGGCCCGCCTCGGTCAGCACCCGGTTGAGCGCGCGGCGATGGGTCGCGGCGGCGGGGAAGGCGAGCCGGGAGAACGCGGTGGTCGGCAGGATCCCGTACGGCTGCCGCCCGATCTTCACCGCCGGGAGCGGGCCACGGCCGGACACGTGCTTGAGGAAGAAGTCCCGCGTCGCGGCGACGGCGGCCGGGCCGAGCAACGGGTTCAACGCCGTCTGCAGGAAGTAACCCCAGGTCGCCGGCCACAGCGCGGTGTTCGCCGCGCGCGCGTCGCGGACGTCGGTGCCGTCCGCGTTCGGCATCCCGGCCAGCACCGCCGAGTTGAGGCCGAGCAGGTCGGCGAACTGCTGCCCGTCGGTCCGGGTCGTCCAGTCCGCCGCGGCGGCGGCGACCGGGCCGCTCGCTCGCACGGTGTCGGCCTCGGCTTCGGTGTCCTGGCCGGCGTCGGCCGCCTCCGAGTTGTTCGTCGGAGTCCCTTGCGGCAGCAGGGAGAACCCGTCCGGACTGCGCAGCTGGCGGGTGATCAGCTCGGTGAGCGCGGCGGCGGACTGGGCCGGCGTGGCCGCCTCCCGCACCCCGAGCACCACGAGCCGGTCGAGGCCGCCGCGGATCTGGTCGGTCAGCGGGATCCGCACGCCCATGCCGACCTGCACCGCCCGGTCGAAGTCGACGAGCCAGCGCAGGTCGTCCGGCACGCGCAGCACACCGGTCTGCTCGTCCACGCCGATCTGGTCGGCGTCGGCCGCGGCCGGGTCCGGGCTCACCACGAGGGCCGCCGGCACGGTCGCGCCGGTCACCGACACCACCTGCCGGCCGCCGGTGAACCCGAGCACCTGGAACTTGTCCGGCAGCAGCCGGGCCCGTGCGCCCTGCGTCCACGCGGTCGCCGCGACGGTGCCCGTCGCGGGCGCCGGCAGCACGAGGAACGCGACCACCACCGCGTCGGTCGCCGTGGTCACCGAGGCGTCCACTCCGGACGGACGGCGGGCGCGGATCCCGTCGGCCCGGCCGGTGTTGGTGCCCACCGCGGTGTCGAGCGCGGCGTCGGCCTGCCGCAGCAGCGCCCGGTCGCCGTGCGCCCGCCACACCGAAGTCCAGTACCCGACCGAAAGCGTGCGATCGCCGGCGGTGATCGGCGTGGTGCTGCGGATGACGAGCACCACGGCGCCGGCCGCGACCCCGGCCGGCTCGTCGGCCGGGTTGGCCGGGACCCGGGTGCGCAGCAGCCAGTCCGCCCGGCCGGCGGGCACCCGGGCCGCCAGCTCCTGCCACGCGGCCCGCAGCGGCGCCGCGCGGCCGCCGGCGGCCCAGCGGGCGGTCCAGTAGGCGTCGAGCGCGGCGATCTCGGCGTCGGCCGGCTTCGGTTCGAACTTGTCGATCGCCCACTCGTCGGGGAACACCCGGACGAGCAGCTCGGTCGCGGTGAACCGGGTCTCGAGCCGGACCGGCGCGAGCAGCACCGGGAAGTCGTCGCTGAGCGCGGTCATCGGGGCACCATCTCCTTGGCGTGCACGGCGACCATGACCGGCACCTGGAAGAGCAGGTAGGCGAGGTCGGCGGAGGACAGCCCCGCCGACCACTGGGGAAGGTTCTCGTCCTCGGCGCGCTGGTCGGCCTTCTCGGCGTCGTCGTCGGACCCGTCGAAGCCGGCGAGCGCCACCGTGACGGCCGGGTCGAGCACCAGGAAGCCCCGGCCGGTCGGGTCCACATCGGACCAGGTGAGGTCGTTCCACACCTCGACGGGCACCGGCGGCCCGTCGTCGACGCCGAACCTCGGGTCGCCGGGCCGCTCCTTCAGCACGAAGAACCAGCCGGGGTCGGCCGGCCCGCCGACCGCCTGCTCCGCCGTCAGGTCGAAGCCGAGCAGGTAGATGTCCGGGTCGACGGTGGCCTCGTAGCGCGGCAGCTTGATGTGCTCCGCCGACGGCGGTTCGACCAGCCGGCGCGGCTTGCTGGGGTCGGGCAGGCCATCGGGACCGGGCGGCCACTCCGCCCGGTGCGCGTAGACGGCCGTGGTCGGGTACTTCCGCAGCAGCTCGCCGCGCACGACGAGGACGAGGTCGCCGCGGCGGTGGGCGTTGTCCCCCAGCCGGGTGGCCGGTGACCACTGGTGGAGGGGCGGGATGTCGCCGGCCGGCGAGAGCGCGTCCCAGAACTGGCGGAACGGCGTGCCGCGCTGGTCGGTCGGGAACTCCCGCCAGAGCAGCTCGCGGGCCATCTCGTGGTTGAGCCCGGCGAGGAAGGCCTCGATGAACTCGTAGTTGTTCTCCAGCAACGTCAGCGAGTTCGAGGGCAGCAGCGCCAGGTTCGGCACGAACGTGTCGACCGAGACGTCCAGCAGCGACCGGAACATCGGCACGTCGAACACCGGGTAGGCCATGGCTTCGGTGAACTGCTCGGCGAACGGCCGCAGCCGCTCCGGCAGCCGCACCGAGCCGTCGAGCAGCGCCCTCGGCACGGTGTCGTCCGCGCGCAGCCCGGCGAGGGTGTCGGTGGTCGTGACGGCGAGGTCGAGTGCGGGCGGCTCGGGGGTCCGGCCGACGGCCTGACCGGCGTCGAACCCCTGGTGCAGCTCGCGAAGCGCGGCTTTGAACCGTTTGGCCTCGTCGCTGTCGGTGGCGCCGGGCCGCGGGACGGCGGGGTCGCCGGGGGACCGCAGCACGAAGTCCGGGCTGTGCGGCAGGACGTCGACCGGGTCGGCGTCCGCTGGCCGCTCGGGGTGCAGGGCGGTGGTGACGTCCCGCGGCGTGACGAGCGCGCCCGGCGTGACCTTGACCGGCGCCGCGACCACCGGGGCGACCGGGTCGTCCATTCTGGACAGCAGGCCGTCCGGCCGGCGGCCCTCCGGGAAGTCCAGCGTCTTGACGAGCCGGGCCCCGGGCCGGACGATCCGGCGCATCTCCGGGGACACCGGCGCCGCGGCCACCCGGCTCGACGCGACCCGGAAGCCGACGGCGACCGTGTCGGCGGCGCTCGCGACGAGGCCGGGCGCACCGCCGGACGACGTCGTCGTCACGCGCGGGTGGGCCGGCGCGGTCAGGGTGAGCGCCCGGCCGGACCGCGCCGGCGCCCCGGCCAGCGCGGTCAGGCTCGCCCCGGCCGGCGGGTCGACGTGCTTGACCTGCAGCACGTGGCCGACCTCGCGGGCCAGCTGGGCGGCGCGGATCCGGCCGTTGGCCACCAGCACGTCACCGACCTGGGCCCACGCGGCCGCCATCAGCTCCTCCTCGCGGGTCCGCACGACCTGCGCGCCGAGGTTCGCGGCGGCCCGGAACCGCGGGTCGAGGTTCAGCCGGTGCACCCAGTTGTGACTCTGCTCCGCGGAAACCGGGGTGCCGTCCTTGTCGTTCAGCAGGCGGGAGGTCAGCGCGTGCCAGCGCCCGTAGAGCGGCGGGGTGATGATCGGGTCGGGGTCGGGATCGGACGGCGTGGGGGCCGGGGGCCGCCGCTGGTAGTCGTCGGCCAGGTCGACCAGGCCGGCGAGCGCCCGCTGGAACGGGTGCGGGTAGGGCGGCTGATCCGCCGCACCGGCGAAGTTGTCCCAGTTCTCGGCCGGGTCGTCGACGTTCGGCACGCGCAGTGCACCACCCAGCGGCAGCACCCCGCCGTGCTCTTCGATGCCGTCGATGTCGAAGCCGGGGGAGCGGTGCACGTCCATCGGCCGCCTGCCGACCGTGGCATCGGCTCGTCCCGGGGTGAGCAGGCGGACGAGGAACTCGAAGTCACCCGCGGTGCCGGTGCGGAACCCCCAGCGGTGGTAGTACGGCAACCGGTTCCCGGCCGGGCGGCCCGGGTAGGACGGGCCCCACGCGGCGTGCAGCGCGCCGGGGGACACCGCCGGATCGAGGCCGAGCCCCGCGAGCCGGCCGGTCTCGAACGCCGGCACCAGGAACGCCTGGTACGCGGTGTCCGGCTCGAGGTGGCGCGGGCAGACCAGTCGCGAGCAGGCGCTGTCCGGGTTGGCGCGCAACACTTCCTGCAGGTTCGCGAGGGCGTCACCGGTGCTGTCGGTGGCGACCGGGCCGGTGAGCGAGCCGTCCACGTGGACGTGGGCCCACGCGCCGAGCTGGTCGGGCGGCGGCAGGGTGCCGGCCGGATCGGTGACGTCGACGGCGGGGAGCGGGTCGGCGCCCGGCGCGTCGGTGAACTCGGTGCCGGTCGCCAGGACCACCAGCGCGAGCCACGGCGCGAGCCGCCGGGTCGACGGGCCGGACGGCGCGGGGCTGTAGCGCCACGGGAAGTCTTCCTCGACGAACTCGATGTGGGCCAGGAAGTTCGGCTCGACGCTCGCCACGCCCGGCCGCGGCTCCACCCGCGAGATCGCCCTCGGGTCCACCCCGACCACGTCTCCCGGCCCGTACAGCTGGACGGCCCGCGTGACGGGGGCGGAGATCGTTTCGTCGCCGCTGATCGGGTCGCCGGACACGATCAGCTCGACGTCGACACTGGCCCGCTCGGCGGTGCCCGGGTCGGTGTCGACGCGGGCGCTGATGCCGGCCCGCAGCCACGGCAGGAAGGTGTAGGCGTTGGCCGTCATGGGGTTTCCTCGAACACCTCGGTGGTGGCGACCAGCTCCGTGCTCTCCGGATCGGCCGCGGCCAGCCCGGACCGGGCCACACCGCCGGTGACCAGGACCCGGCCGTCGCCGAGGGCCAGCGCGGCGAACGACCAGCGCCCGTCCCCGAGCCCGGCGAACGGCGCCCACTTGTCCAGGCCCGCGTCGTAGACGAGCGCGCTGCGGAAGCCGGACTCGTCGCGGTCGCCCGGCGCGCCGCCGAGCACCAGGAGCTGGTTGTCCGGCAAGGCCACGGCCCGGTGGAACGCCCGCCCGGACGGCATCGGCGACCGGTCCGCCCAGGTGCCGGCGGCCGGGTCGAACCGCTCGACCGTCCGCTGGCTGAACGGGTCGAACGGCGTGGTGCCCGGTGAGCCCGGCGCGGTGCCGCCGGTGACCAGGACCGCGCCGCCGGTCAGCAGTGTCGCCCGGTGGTGCCGCCGGCCCCGCAGGAGGCTGCCGGTCGCCGCCCACCGGTCGTGGTCGGGGTCGTACAGCTCGCAGAAGGCGAGCGCCGGGTCGTCGGCCGCGCCGACCGGGGCGACCCCGCCGGCAACCAGGACGAACCCGTTCTCGAGCCGGATCGCCGTGTGAGCGGTCCGCGCGTCCGTCATGGCCCGGGCGGGCTGCCACGCGGGGTGGCCGGGGTCCGGGTCGAACCGCTCCGCGGACCGCAACGCCGTGGTGCCGCCTCCGGGGCGGCCGGTGCTGCCGCCGGTCACCAGGACCGACCCGTCGTCCAGCAGCGTCGCGCTGTGCCCCCAGCGTGCCGCTTCGAGTGACGCGGTGAGGGTCCACAGGCCCGTCTCGGGGTCGAACAGCTCGGCCGAAGCGAGGCCGGTCGAGCCGTTCAGCCCGCCGACGGCGAGGACCTTGCCGTTCGCCAGGCGGGTGAGCGTGTGCAGCCGCCGTGGTGTCCGGAGGGTGCCGGCCGCCGGGTGCCATTGGCCGTGCTCGGTGTCGAAGACGGCGGTGTCGGGCAGCGAAGCGCCCTCGGCGTCCGCGCCGCCGGCCACCACGACGTCGCCGTCTTCGAGCAGGACGGGCCCGTCGTGCTGACCGGACCAGGCGGCCGGGGTGGGCAGGACGCCGGCGGGCGTCCACGTCCCGGTGGGTGTCACGGTTGGCGCGGCCATGGCTGGGTTTCCTTTTCTGGTCAAGGGATGAGCACCTCGCCGGTGCCGGCGCCCGCGGCGACGAGCACGCGGTCGTCGGGGAGTTCGGTCATCGTGTGCGCGCTGCGGCCGGTGAGCAGGCCGCCGAGCGTGGACCACGTGCCCGCGACGGGGTCGAAGGTGAGCACCGACCGGTAGCCGGCGGTGCGTTCCGGCGCGCCGGTGCCGCCGGTCACCACCACGACGCCCGACCGCAGGGCGAGCGCGCGGTGCCCGCTGCGCCCACCGCCCGGCATGGGTGCCGCGGTCTGCCACGCCCCGGTCTTCGGGTCGTACAGCTCGGCCGTCGCGAGGCTGTGCGGGTCCAGCGTGCGGTCGGGCGCGAGGACCGGGTCCCCGCCGGTGACCAGCACGCGGTGGTCCGGGAGCAGCACGGCCTGGTGGCCGGCCCGGGGCTGGTGGAGCGTGCCGGTCGGGGTCCACTCCCGCGTTTCCGGGTTGTACACCTCGCAGTACGCCATCGGGGCCGCCCCGCCGTCGCCGGTGGGGAGCGCGCCGCCGACGACCAGGACCCGGCCGTCGGCCAGCAGCACGGCCCGGTGGTCCGCACGGGCGTCGGTCATCGACCCGGTCGTGGTCCAGGTCCCGGTTTTCGGGTCGTACAGCTCGGCGGACGTGAGCGCGCCGCGGCCACCGGCCACCAGCACCCGGCCGTCCGGCAACCGGGTCGCCGAGTGGCCGTCGCGCGCGGCGCCCATCGTCGGTGCCGGCGTCCAGCGGCGGCCCGCCGGGTCGAACAGCTCCGCGGTCGCCGTTGCCGCGCCGCCCGCGACCAGCACCCGGCCGTCGGGCAGGGCCGTGGTCGTGTGGTGCTGCCGGGCGGTTCCCAGGGACGGCCCGGCCGTCCACGAGTCGCCGGTCGGGTCGAACAACGCGGTCGCGGCGGTCGGCGCGCCCGTTTCATCGGTGCCACCGGCGATCAGCACCGCGCCGCTCGGCAGCGGCACCGCGTCCACAGTGGACACCGTGGCCGGCAGCGTGCCGGCGGGTGACCAGGTGCCGGGCACACCCGGCGTGACGGCCGCTTCGGCCGCCGGGATCACGTGCAGCCGGCCGGCCAGGGCCGGGTCGTCGGTGACGAAGCCGGCCAGCGCGTCCGCCGCCGTCGCGCGGCTGCGGAAGGTCGCCGCCACCCGGGGCCGGCCCGGCTTGCTCCGCGGGAACGCCTGGCGGTTGCTCTTGACGTACGCCACGACGAACCGCTCGTCGTCGATCCGGACGGTGTCCTGCGCCGCGAACGGCTGCTTCTGCCGGGCCTGCCGCGCGGACAGCGGCGACCGGCTCGTGCTGGCGCCCTTGCGCAGTTCCTCGAACACCGGCGCGGTGACGCTGTGGAACCGCTTCACCGGTGTCCCGGCCGCGAGCGCGGACGCCGCCACGGGAGCGTCGTCGCCGATGACGTGCAGCTCGTAGCGGGCCGCGCGGCGCACCACGCGGGCGGTGGCCAGCGCGCCGTCCGCGGCGGTGAGCTCGAGGCCGGCGTCCTGGGTCTCGTAGGAGGGCCGGGACAGCTTCGCGGCGTCGGACATGTTCTGGTACTGCGCCATCGCGAACCGATCACCGGTGATCGCGACGCGCCGCAGGCCGCTGCCGGCCACCGGCTCGACGCTGAACCGCTTGCCGTCACCGGCCTGCTGCCCGCCGACCCGGTCCACCCGGACGTTCAGCGGCAGCGCCCGCTGAGTGATCACCAGCGAGCCGAGCGGGTGCAGGACCAGGTCGTCCGTGCCGGGCAGCGCACGGAGGCTGACGAGGGCCTGCCGCCCGCCCGAAGGCAGCCGGGTCTCCCATCCTTCGAGCTTGTTCAGCTCGCCGGCCAGCAGGTCCAGGACCGCGATCGGCGGGAGGAAGAAGTCCAGGACCTCGCCCCACGTGATGTCGAAGTCGGCGGAGACGGAGAAGAACAGGAACCCGATCGAGCCCCGCCCGTGCGCCCGCCACGGCGCCGGCCCTTCGATGGTGAAGTCGAGGCCGAGGCTGAACACGCCGATGCCGAACACCTTCAGCGAGACGTCACCGCCGGTGTGCGCGGTGAACCGGAACGGCGAACGCTGGATCAGGCCGTCGACCCCGAGGTGCCCTTCGACGCGGAACGCGCTGAACCCGAGCCGCACCTCGACGTCCCCGCCGAACTGGACGGTGTTGGGGGTGATCGCGAAGTAGCCGGTCAGCCGGACCAGCTGGCCGCTGCGGTTCAGCAGCGGCACGGCGAGCCGGTCGGGCACCGGGAAGGGCAGCGGCGGCGGCCGGAACGACGGGTGGAACCCGCCGACGGTGATGATCAGGTCGCGGGCGCCGCCCCAGGCGGCCAGCACTCCCATGCCGCCCTCGACGGTCATCCCCATGATCCGCGACTGGAAGAGCTTGGCGAAGAACCACGCCCGCGACTTGGACAGCTCCAGCGCGCCGATGAACTGGGCCTGCAGCAGCAAAAGCGGTTTGTCGACGGTCGGCAGCGCGGCCCGGACCACACCGAGCACCGCGATGTCGCCGGGGATCTCGACGATCACCCCGAGCGAGACGCTGATCAGCGTCGGGGTGCCCCAGCCGATCTTCACCATCGGCCCGACCAGGAACGTGCCCTGCTCCACCGGGAAGAACCGGCCGAGGTCGGACAGGATCCGCGGCGCGTTCGCGACGACGTCCTTCGGGAACGCCACCGATTCGATGGCCCCGCTCCGCACGCCTTCGACGAGGGCCTGCAGGTTCATGCCGCGGTTCAGCCCGATCAGGCCGCCGACGGCGAGCAGCGTGAACCCGGCGCCGAGCTGGATGCCGCCGGGGAACTCCGCGGTGAGCACCACGAGCAGCGAGAAACCGGGGGAGCCGTCGGGCTGACGCGTGGTGATGAGCCCGATGCCCTTGACCGCGAGGAAGTCCGCGAGCTCCAGCTCCACCGCGCCCGAGTACTCGCCGCGTTCGGCGTCGAAGGCGAGGAACCCGCCGCCGGACACCCCGCTCGCGCCGATGGTCAGGCCGACCCCGGTCGGCGGGAGCACGGCGAGCTGGAGGTCGGCGACGCCGAGATTGCCGCCCTGGCCCGGGAAGGTGAGCTCGGCGCCGAAGCCGACCCCGGCGACCGTCGCGTGCACCGGACCGAGGTGGACGGACAAGGCCGCCGACGCCCGCGCGATCAGCCGGTCCGCGACGGCGCGCAGGACGACGTCCACGGACGGGACGTTGAGCACACCACCGACGGAGAACCCCGGCAGCGACACCTCGAGCCCGGCGCTGCCGGTGAAGTGCAGGCCCTTCGTGCTGGACCAGCTGACACCGAGCTCGAAGCTGGTCCGCAGGCCCTCGGCGGGCAGGATCGAGGCGAGGAAGCCGTCGGCGTCACCCGGCGCGATCACCAGGGACGACGTGCCCAGGTCCACCGCCAGCCCGGCTTCGGGGTCCCGGGCGTCGAGGGCGAGCGTGGCCGAGACCGTGATGGTGCCGAGCTCGATGCGCGTCGCGTCGAGGGCGCCGACCACCTGCCCGGGCAGCTCGGCGATGGTGAGGGCGTTGTGCACCGCGCCGGACGCGCCGAAGAACGTGACACCGGACGGCCCGATGGCGAAACCGTCGGCCGCGGCCCTGAGGTCGACGTCGGTGTCCCAGAACGGCGACACCTGGCCGAAGGGCACCACGACCAGCTGCGGCCCGCCGAGGTCCCGCGGGGACAGGGCGAGCGTGACGCCGTACCGGTCCGGGTCCTCGAAGTCGGGCTGGAGGTACACCGAGAGCAGGCCCCCGGCGACCCGGGCGGCGGCCTCGGCCGGAAGCGGCCCGCCCAGGGACGCGGCGCCGTATTCGGCGTGCAGCCCGAGGTGCCGGAGCAGGGTGACGAGCCGGGGGAAGAGCCGGTCCGCCGCCGCGCGTGCGTTGTCGGCCGTGGTGAGCCCGCCCGGCCCGAAGTACTCGTCGCGGAGCAGCGTCAGCGGGTGGGTGAAGAGGTCGACCACGCGGTCGAGCGAAATCCGGCTCGGTGACCGGATGATCGTCAGCAGGGTCAGGACGTCGTGCACCACGGGATGCCAGGTTCGCAGGTCGTCGAGCACCAGACCCTCGACCAGGTCCCGCCCGAGGACACCGGCGTTCTCGCCGCCGGGCAGCGCCTGCACCGGCACCTGGCGGGCGGTCGTCCACAGTCCGTCGAGGCGGTTCAGCGCCTCGAGGACGTCCGCGAGCGTGCGGGGCGAATCTTCGGCGAGGGCGTCGAGCGCCTGGTAGGCGTTCGAGAGCTGGAGGACCCGGACGTCGTTCGCCGGGTCGGTGCCGCTCTGCAGGCTCCAGCCGGTGGTGTCGGCCAGCAGCTGCGCGGTCTCCCCGCCGTCGAGGGTGCCCGCGAACGGCACGAGCAACAACCGGATTTCTCGCAGCAGGAATTGCTGGAAGGTGTCGTTTTCTGGTGTGGTCATGGCGTCACCTGGTCGAGGTTTTTGCGGGGGTGACCGGGGTCAGGTCGCCGACGAGAATGGCTTTCACTTCGGCTGCGGTGACCTTCCGGCCATCGGTCCACACGTATCCGTCCGGCGGGTTGCCGAACCACATGTCGAATTCCAGGTTGCTCTTCGTCCTGGCCGGGAAGTACAGCTCGAACTGCGCCCGCAGCAGCGCCTCCCAGCCCCGCCGGCCGAACCGGAGGTCCAGCTCGATCAGCGCTGCGTTGACCTCGGTGCTCTGGAGCCGCTGGATGAAATCGTTCATCCTCAGCTCCAGCGCCGTCTTCTTGTCCAGGAACCGCGTGATTTCGGCCTGTTTGCCGGCGACGGTGATGGTCTTCCCCTCCAGTGCCGAAGTCGCTTCCTCGGCTTCTCGCCGCGTGATGGTGTTGGGATATTCCATGTCCCAGGGAATGCCGCGGATGAGGACCTCGTTGCGTGCCGTCTTCGAAGTCCGGACGGAGCCGAAGGTGAAGCCCAGCGAGCCGCCCACGGTGACGTCGATCCCGATCCGCTGCGAGAGCTCGAACGCCACGGCCTTGTGGAATCCGAAGCCGGCGCGGCAGGACAGCAGGAGGATGGTGACGCCCTTGCCCTGCCGGAGCCGCTTGAGGTTGCCGTCCCCGGTCAGGATGTCGACGAACCGCCGTGTCCCGATTTCCGCGTCGGGGCCCATGTCGTAGAGCCCCTCGTCGCTGCCGTGGCCCACGACGAAGATGACGTCGGAGTCCCGGAGGCCGGAGAAGTCCAGCGGGGTCACCGGATTCGTGTGCTGGAAGGGGTGGACGCGGATGCCGAACGCCCGGTCGCTCCGGCGCAGCGTGTGCAGGACCTTCATCAGGGCGTAGTCCTTGTGCACGGGCGGGGAGACCGGGTCGTCGGGAATCTTGTCCTTCCACTCCCGGTCCGTGATCGGGCCGGGGGCGGCCACCGCGATGTACCGCGATGCCGTCGACACATCAAGCATCGGTTCTCCAACCGCTCGGCGTTTGACAGACGTTCGCACGAGCCGTCGACAAACCGTCGACAGTCCGGTGGGACCTGGGGTTTTGCCTGGTCAGAGTGGGCACCCTGGTTCTACGCTCAGGTCATGACCGGCGATGCGGGTGAGTGGTACGCGGTGCGCTGCCCGAGCCGAGGCGGAGGCCCGGGAGTACGCGGAGAACACCGGGGTGACCTACCTCGGGTTCGCTCAGGGCTACGCGACGGGGGAGGAGGACCTCCGGCCCGGCAGCGAAGCGTTCTCGCTATTGCGAGACAGCTCACTGACGCCGGACGAGTACCTGGATCGCCACTTCGACACCGGCGAGGAGCACCAGCGCACCCTCTGACCGGCCCGGCTCGACGGGGTCACGAGTAGGTCCAGTGGCCGAGCCAGGACTCGCGCCACGCCACCGTCAGCTCGCTCACGCCGTCCACACCGGACTGGTCGACGTGCGCCTTCCACGCCTCTTCCAGCGACGCGCACAGCTTGGACGCGGGCAGCTCGACGCCGCCCGAGGAGAACTGGCGCAGGACCGACTTGGGCACGGCGAGCTTCGCCTTGCCCCGGACCACCGACTGCTCGGTGGCGCGGCAGATGAGGTACTCGACGGTGCTCAGGTCGGCCGCCGAGGATGTGCCGTCCGCCTGGGGTGCGACCTGGGCCAGCGCCCGGTACAGGCAGTCCAGCGGGGCGGCGAGGCCCTTGTGCTGGCGGGCGATCTCCCACGACACCCACACCGCCATGCAGTCGGGCATCTGGTACGGGCGGTAGGCGAACGCGGGGCCGGCGAAGGTCTGGTAGTCGCTGGTCGGGTCCGGCGCCGCCGAGCCCGGCCCGTCGGGGTCGGGTGGCAGGCCGAGCCGCTTGAACAGCTCGCGCAGCAGCTTGTACGGCCGCGCCGGGGTCGAGGACTCGCCGAGCAGCTTGGCCAGGATGCGGTTGAGCCGGTCGGCGGCCACACCGTGGATCGACAGCTGCAGGTGGACGAACGCGACGTCCGACAACGTCGTGCCCGCGCAGCCGACCACCCCGACCTGGGGGTAGCGCTGCAGGAAGGAGACGATCGCGTGGGTGGAGCCGATCCGCGCCGGCCCGACGAAGGTCAGCGGCAGGCACGTGCCGATCCGCTGGCGGGAGCGGAGATCTCCCTTGTACAGCGGGGAGAACTCGCCATCCGCGTGGTAGACCTCGAACCAGTTCCCTTGCCGGTGGCCCGGGCGCGTGTCGGCGAGCCAAAAGCTGTACCGGTGCTTCTCGCACAGCTCCCGGAACCGGTCGGCCAGTTCGAACCGCGCGGCGACGGACACGTCCCGCAGCGCGATCGAGAACCGGACCGCCAGTGACGCGCACGGCGGCGCGACCTCCTTGCGGGTGCGGAGGTCGTGGTTGCGGGTCTTCACGATCGTCGGCAGCTGCGCCGGGCACTGCAGCGACAACAGCGGCGCGTCGATGAGCGAGGACGCGGCGTCGGAGATCTCCTTGACCAGGTCGCGGATGGCGAGGCCGTGCCACTCGCACACCTCGCGGGCCGCCGGGTCGATCGCGATCAGGCCCTCGAACCGCTGGGCGGACTCGTAGATGAACGTCGGGTTGGGCGAGGTCGTCTGGTGGAAGACCCAGCCGCCCGCGTTCTGCTGCGGGCGTTCCGCCGGCTGCTGGCCGTCGACCCGCTCGACGACTTCGGTGCCGTCCAAGGGCTTGCGGGTGCGGGTGCCGATCACCACGCCGGCGCCGTTCGTGGCCGAGCACAGCGTCTCCAGGAAGACCGCGCTGTCGGCGTTCGCGGACACGAGCTCGCGCAGGTAGCCGTGGCGGGCCATCGCGTGGTGCACCTCGAAGTCCACTTTGGTCACCGGCTGCCGCGCTATCTCGAAGCCGGCCCGGGCCAGGTCGGCCACGTTCCGCACGGAGATCCGCTGGTTGCGCATCCTCACCATCCCCCGGACGAGTCGAACCGCACGTCGGCGTCGAGCGGCTTGCGGCGGTCCCAGGCGCCGGCGCCCGCCCACCGCGGGGCCCCGATGCGGGACAGCGGGATCGCCGATTCGCGCCACGACGCCTGGCTGAACAACACGAGCGCGGCGAGCACCGGCAGCCCGACCGCGATCGTGAGCGTGACCTGCACGACCTCGCCCCGGCTCTGCGTCGCGACGGCCGCGGCGAACCCGGCGATGGCGGCGATGCTCAGCTGGACGAGCGCCTGCGGCAGGGTGCCCAGGTAACCCAGCACGGTCCGGCGTGGCGGCAGTGACAGGCGGCTGTAGAGGAAGCCGGGCAACAGCAGCAGCATGGTGATCACGGACTGGCCGTCACCGATGTGGCCGAGTGCCTCGGTGGCGGCCCGGCCGTACGGCCACGGGCTGCCGACCAGCATCCAGCCGAGCACGAACGAGACCGTCGCGACGGCCAGCGCGTAGAACGTCACGTTGAGCGGGCCGGACTTCGTGGAGTCCTTGAGCACGAGCGTGGCGCGGATCCGGACGTGGTCACCACGCGGGTCGCGGCCGCCGGAGCGGCGCCAGTACGCGCGTGCCTCGTTGTCGGCGATGCCGTTGACGAGGACGAGGTCCTGGCCGAACTCCCGCTCGGTCAGCTCGCGCGCGGCCTCGCGGAGGTTCGCGGCCGTGAACTCCGGGTGCCGCCGCAGCGAGTTGTCCAGCTCGCCCGAGTCCGTCCGCACCGCCTCGCCCGTGGTGGCCGCGGCGGCGAGCCGGTGGCAAGCCGGCAGGCTGCGCGGGGACAGCTCCACGCCGGACTGGCCGGCCTCCCACTTGCGGCGGCGCACCAGGTCCGCCAGCCGGCGCAGCACGGTCTGCGCCTGCAGTTCCAGGATCTTGTGCCGGGCGCCGTCGGCTTCCTGCAGCGGCGCGGCGTCCTGCCGTTCGGCCAGTGAGGCCAGGTCCTCGGCCAGGCCGTCCACCTGGTGCTGGTCGGCGTCCGTGGACAGGTACATCCGGGAGATCTCGGCTTGCGGCGCGGTGCCGGCCACCAGGTGGTAGGACTTCAGCGTGGCCGGGATCATGGTCTCGTAGCTCACCACGTACCCGCGGCGGCTGGACGCCAGCCGTCGCCACTGCTCCTTCGCGACGGGTTGCCGCGCGTCGACGTGCAGCGGGGTTTCGTAGCTGAGCCGGTGTTCCTCGACCGAGTCGTCCAGCGCCACCACCAGCATGTAGTCGCGGACCGCGACGTTCAGCAGGTACGCGTATTCGACCAGCAGCTCGGAGCAGCCGGCGAGGATGTCGAGCGCCAGTTCGCGGCACTGCCTGCCGTACCCGGAAACCGTGCCGGGGGCCGGCGCCAGCGTGAACTCCTCCTCCGGGTGGTTCCGCTCGGTGAGCAGCGTGAGCAGCGCCTGCTGGATGAGCCAGCGCGGTTCGTGCACCTGGAACAGGAAGGTGTTCAGCTCGTGCTTGGCGGTCTGCGCGTTCTCGTCGCTGGCGAGGATCCCGCGCAGCAACCGGTAGAGCCCGGCGGCGACCAGCCGCGACGCCTCGTGCTGGGTGAGCCGCGGCAGTTTCTGGCCCGCGCTGTCGAACACGTCGATGGGGGAGACGTCGCGGCGCGGCAGGCGGGCCAGCGGCACCCACAGGGAACGCTGCCGAGCGGGTCTCGACGCGGCCCGCTCGCCGTGCTCCTGGCCGATGAGGTCCTGCAGCTGCGCGGTGGCCTGGCGCTGCCCCTCGTCGAGGAGCTTGAGGCTGACGTCGACCTCGGTGCTCCGCCGCGCGGTCCCGTGCTCGACGACGGTGAGCCGTTCGGTCAGCCGGCGCACGTGGTTGAGCCGCAACGAGGTGTCCAGGAGCGCCAGGCCGACGGCCGCGCCCTCACGGGACAGCCGGGGCGGGGCGCCGGGGATGGGGATCGTTTCGATCGCGTGTCGGAGACTGTCGATGCCGTCCACACCAGTGAGAGTAGGAGTTCTCGTGGTTCGAGACGAGCAAACGCGGAATCGTGCGGAGATACCGGGGGATGCCGCAACGGGCTGGGCCGGACGGTGGCGTCCGGGTTGGTCCGCGCGGCGGTACGGAGGGTGGCGCGGAAGCCGCGCCACCCCAGGTCGGCTGCCGGATCAGACCAAGGTCGCGTACCGGATCAGGTAGCGCCAGTCGGCCGAGTCCGCCGCGTTGCTGTCGCTGTACTGGACGTCGAAGCTGTTCGCGTTGGCCACGATCCCCAGATCACGGATGTGGTTGTCCCCGGCGTCACCGCCGGCCGTGTTGTCCAGGAAGAACCCGCGGATGACCTTCTCGCCGGCGAAGGCGGGGCTGGTGGTGCGGCCGGCGGCGTGCACCGTGTTGACGTTCTCCCCGAGTGAGCCGAGCCGGGACCGGGGCACCCAGGCGTAGCTGACGTCGTAGGTGAACGGGTCGTCGCCGTTGGTGTCCTTGTACTGCACCGTCAGCAGGCTGCCGCTTTCCGCCACGCCGATCATGTCGAGGTGGTGGTCGCCGTTGTCGAACCCGAACCGGAAGCCGCTGAGCACGAAGACGAAGTCCCCGGCCGGGCGGGTGAACAGGGGCACCGTGCACGCGCCGGCACAGATCCCGTGGAACGACGCCGGCACGATCCCGGTCGGGTCGACGCGCTCGTGGGAGACGCGGTAGCCGTAGTTGTCGTCGCCGTTCTCGTCGGCGAAGGTGACCTCGACCGCGGACTGCTGCGGCAGCGGCATCGCCGCGACCTGGCGGATGTGGTGGTCCCCGTTGGTGAACTGGTACTGGAAGCGGCCGAGCAGCGGGGCGCCGAACACGCCGACGCCCCGGAACACCGTGCCGTGGGCCGAGCCGATCACCTCTTCGAGCTGGGCGGCGTCGGCCGCGGTGACGCCGCTGGTGAACAACCCGGCGACCGCGACGGCAACGGTGATGATGCTTCGCTTCTTCATGCGTCCTCCCCATGGATTCCGCGTGGCCCGCGGACGGCCTCACTCTGGCCGACCTCGTCGACAACCCGTCGACAGCCGTTGCGGGCCGCCTGCTTGACAGGCCGGCGAGCCTCTTCTTGTGTCCCTCGACGGATACGTGACCGCGGCGGGCTCGCGCCGCGGCGGGGGGAGAAGGACGTCGTGGTCGTGGGCGGCGGCGAGACCTGCCACGCGTTCCTGGCCGCAGGGCTGGTGGACCTGCTCAACTTCCACGACGGCAAGGTGCCCGCCGGGTCGCCGCCGAACAACCTGGCGGCGACCTCAGCTCCACCGGTTACGCGCTGGCCGCACCCGGCGCGGAGTACCTCGTCCGGCAACCCCACGGAGATCCCTTCACGCGGGTTGGCACGACATCACGTCGCGGTCCGCGAGTGGCAGTGACGACGTGACGGTGCCTGACGAGGAGCCGGTCACGGCTGCGATCACCGGACCTGCGGTGCTGCACCTGAAGCGCCGGCGGTAGCGTCTTTTCTTCCGGTGGTGCGGGAGAGCTGGTGCGACGGTGCGGTGGCTGCGCGGGATGTGGCGGGAGACCCCGGCCGGGTTGCGGGTGGCTGGTGCTGTGGAGCGCGGGCGCCGTGCTGCTCGGGCTGGAGTGGTGGGGGGACCAGGCCAGGTTCTGGTCGAGCAAGCCGTTCGTCACCAACGTGTTCTCGTCGTTGACGGCGGCGTTGTTCGGCGTGCCGCTCGCGCTGATCGTCCTGCAGCGGCTCGGGGTGACGCAGGCGGAAGCGGTCGAGGCACGAGCGGCCCGCCGTCTGGCGGCCAAGGTCGTCCGAGACCTGGCCCCGGCCCTGCACCCCGGCCCGTCGAGCGATTTGCTTGCCGCCGAAGCCGGCTTGCTGAAGGTGGAGAGAGCGGCGCAAGAAGCCATCAGGCAGGCCCGGCAGATCGTCCCCGCCGTCGCGGAGGTTTCGGCTCACTGGTCCTTCCTCGGCGCAACCGTCCGCAGCCGGCTGCTGGAGACCGGCGGGACGTGGCCGGCCGCCCCGCTCGCCGCCCGGATCAACGGGATCGTGCAGCTCCTGACGGCGGATCCGTACCTCGACGGCTGGCTGCGCGACCTCGACATGGCGCTCAGGAGGTTTCAGGCGGACCCGGCCCCCGTTCTCCGGGACCTGTGGACGCAGCTCGAAATCGGGTACGAACTCGCGGAGGCCGTCGGTCAGCTCGACGACCTCACCGCCGAAGCGTCCCGCGTCATCGGTGCGACGAGCGGGTGACCGGCGCTCAGGCGGCGCGTGCCACCTCGTCACCCTGGTACGGGCCCGGCTTCGGACGGGGTTTCCCGCCCGGGAACGCGAGCCGCAGGATCGTGCGGTGGACCGTGCCGAGCTGCTTGGACAGCGGGCCCGTGTTGTACGGCAGGCCGTAGCGGCGGCAGATGTCGCGGACCTGGGGGGCGATCTCGGCGTAGCGGCTGCTGGGCATGTCCGGGAACAGGTGGTGCTCGACCTGGTACCCGAGGTTTCCGCTCAGCAGGTGGAAGAACGGGGAGCCGGTGATGTTCGCCGCGCCGACGAGCTGGCGGACGTACCAGCCGCCGCGGGTTTCGTCGCGGACCTCGTCTTCGCTGAACGTGTAGGTCTGGTCGGGGAAGTGGCCGCAGAAGATGATCGAGTGGGCCCACACGTTGCGGATGATGTTGGCGGTGAAGTTCGCCCAGAACGTCGCGGCGAACGCGCCGCCACCTTCCGCGCGGACCGCCTCGAGCTGGGCTCGCACCGCGCCCTTCCGGCGTCGGCCGGCGGCCCGGTCCGCCAGGACCCGCAGCCGGGAACGGGGTTCGGGCTTCACGAGCCGCCCCACGGCCGTCGCGGCGAGGGCGCTCACGAGCGGCCAGCCGAGGTAGTCCTTCAGGATCTGGTCGCGGGCCTTGCCCGAGATGCCCTTGAGGTCGTGCCAGACGTCCTTCATCGGCTTCTCGCCGGCGCGGATGGCTTCGACGTCCAGGTCGTGGACCGCGACGCCCCATTCGAAGAAGGCCATCAGCAGCACGTTGTACAACGGCTGCGCCAGGTACGCCGGGTGCCACCGCTGGTGCGGGTCGATGCGCATGATCTCGTACCCGAGATCCTTGTCCTTGCCGCGGATGTTCGTGTACGTGTGGTGGATGAAGTTGTGGGAGTGCTTCCACGCCGCTGCCGTCGAGGCGGTGTCCCAGTCCCAAGTGGACGAATGGATGGAGGGGTCGTTCATCCAGTCCCACTGGCCGTGGAGCACGTTGTGCCCGATCTCCATGTTCTCGAGGATCTTCGCCAGCGCCAGGCAGCCGGTGCCCGCCGTCCAGGCCAGTTTGGACCGTGAGCCGAGCAGCAGCACCCGGCCCGCCACCGCGATCTGGCGGTGCAGGCGGATGACGCCCTTGATGTAACGGCGGTCGCGGTCGCCCAGATCGGCGCGCACCCGGTCGTGGATGGCGTCGAACTCGCGGGCGAGTTCGGCGAGTTCCTCCGCGCTCAGGTGGGCGAACGGGTGTACTTCCGGGGAAGAGGTCGGTGTGGGCATGAGTTCCTTTCTCCGCTCAAAGTTCGACTGTGACCGGGCCTTCGGCGCCGTGCACGCAGGTACGCACGATCTCGTTGTTCAGTTGGCTGACGACGTTCGTCCGCAGGTCGCGGATCCGGCCGTCCCGGATCGGCAGCACGCACGTGTGGCAGACCCCGACCCGGCACCCGAAGGGCATGTCGACCCCCGCGTTCTCACCCGCGACGAGGATCGGCGTGCCGGGTGGGCAGTCCGCGTCGACGTTGCGGTGCGCGAACCGCACCGTGCCCCCCGAACCGTCGGCGGCGTCGCCCCCGACGATCGGCTGGAACCGTTCGTGGTGCAGCAGATCGACGTCGCCGTGGCGTTTCCAGTGCGCCTGCAGCGCGTCGAGGAGCTCGCCGGGACCGCACCCGTAGGTCTCCCGCTCGCGCCAGTCCGGGCACAGCGTGTCCAGGTCGGCCGGGGTGAACCGGCCGTCCCGGCTGGTGATGCGCAGTTCGAGGCGGAAGCCGTCGTGCCGCTTCTCGAGCTCGTCGAGCTCTTCGCCGAAGGTGACTCCGTCCGCCTCCCGCGCCGAATGCACGTGGACGACGTCACGCAGGCCAGGGCCCGGATCCAGGTGCCGCAGCATGCTCATCACCGGCGTGATGCCGCTGCCCGCGGTGACGAACAGCAACCCCCGGTCGAGCCGGTCCGGCAGGGTGAATGCCCCTTCGACCTCGCCGAGCCGCACAACCTCGCCGGGCCGGGCCCGCTCGACCAGGTACGGCGAGACGACACCGCCGTCGACCTTCTTGGGTGTGACGGAGATGAGCCCGTCCGGGCGGTCCGGGCTCGACGTCAGCGAGTACGCCCGCCAGTGGTGGACGCCGTTGATGACCACCCCCAGCCGCACGTACTGGCCGGGCCGGTGCCCGACCCAGTCGAAGCCCGGCCGGATCAGCACGGTGGCCGCGCCGCCGCGTTCGGGCTCGACCCGCTCGACCCGGCCACGCAGCTCCCGGGTCGACCACAGGGGATTGATCAGCTCGAGGTAGTCGTCCGGCCGCAAGGGGGTGAACAGCCACCGCACCGCGCGCAACGCCCGGCGCCGCAGCGGCGACGCCGGCGGACGCATTCCCACTTCGGCCATCAGTCATCACCCCGCGCCCGGCCGGCGGTCATGACCTCGCTGGACCAGATGATGGTCACCATGCCAGTTGAGTGTACAGCCGTGCACTCAAATCGCAGCCTGAGGGGAGATATGTACTGTCTGTCCGATCTTTCCCGCAGTGACCAGCCTGGTCCTCGGCCCGAATGGCCTCGCCTGGCATGTTCTGGTCGGGCTTTCGGTGGACTAGTGATCCGAGTTAGAGGTTCGCGTCGTAAGTATCTGGGTGCAGTAGCCGGCGAGGCTGTCCAGGATTTCGTCGGCGGTTCTAGTCCACACGA
>NZ_JBITCJ010000019.1:0-111824 GCF_044453095.1 Amycolatopsis sp. NPDC051758
TTCATCATGATCGGCGCCCTGGTCAAAACCGGCGTCGTCGGCAACCTCGCGAAACTCGCCGCCGACGCCACCGGCGGCAACACCCTGTTCGCCGTCCTGCTCATCCTCGGCGTCTCGGCGCTGCTGTCGGGCCTGATCGACAACATCCCCTACGTCGCGACGATGAGCCCGCTGGTACTCGCCCTGACCAACGACATCGCCGACCCCACACACTCCGAAGCACTGTGGTGGTCACTGGCCCTCGGCGCGGACTTCGGCGGGAACATGACCGCCGTCGGCGCCAGCGCCAACGTCGTCATGCTCGGCATCGCCGCACGCTCCGGATTCCCGATCTCCTTCTGGGAATTCACCAAGAAAGGCGCCGTCATCACCGTCATCACCATCATCGTCGCGGCACCGTACCTGTGGCTGCGCTACTTCGTCTTCGCCTGAGCGGAACGTGGCCCGCCGCGAAACAGCGAGTCAGTGGCTGCCGGAAAGTTCGCCGCTGAGCTTGCCGTGCATGGTCGCGCTGGGCTCGTTCAGGCCGACGATCTCCACGGTCTTGCCACGGGCGGCGTACTTGGTGGTGATCGCGTCGAGGGCCGCGACCGTGGAAGCGTCCCAGATGTGCGCGGCGGTCAGGTCGATCACGACCTTGCCCGGGTCGCTTGCGTAGTCGAACTGCGTGACCAGGTCGTTGCTGGAGGCGAAGAACAACTGCCCGGTGACGGCGTAGACGACCTGGCCGCCCTCGGGATCGGTCACCGCGGTCACCTCGGCCAGGTGCGCGACCCGGCGGGCGAAGATCACCATCGCGGTGATCGTCCCGACGACGACGCCGATGGCGAGGTTGTCGGTGGCGACGACGACCGCGACCGTGACGACCATGACCGTGATCTCACCGGCGGGCATCCGCTTGAGCGTGGCCGGAGCGACCGAGTGCCAGTCGAAGGTGCCGAACGCGACCAGGACCATCACGGCGACCAGCGCCGCCATCGGGATCTTCGACACGACCGGCCCGAACACCAGGCACAGGATCATCAGGAAGACGCCGGCGAGGAACGTGGACAGGCGGGTGCGGGCGCCGGCGGTCTTGACGTTGATCATCGTCTGGCCGATCATCGCGCAGCCGCCCATGCCGCCGAAGAAGCCGGTCACGACGTTGGCGATCCCCTGGCCGATCGATTCGCGGGTCTTGTTCGAGTGGGTGTCGGTGATGTCGTCGACCAGCTTCGCCGTCATCAGTGACTCCATCAACCCGACCAGGGCGAACGCCAACGCGTAGGGCGCGATCGTGGTCAACGTCGCCATCGTGAACGGCACGTCGGGCAGGCCGGGGATCGGCAGCGACGACGGCAACGCGCCCTTGTCGCCGACCGTCGGCACCGTGATGCCCGCGGCCACGGTCAGCGCGGTCAGCGCGACGATCGACACCAGCGGAGCCGGGATCGCCTTCGTGAGCTTGGGGAACACCAGCATCAGCACGAGCGCGCCGGCGAAGAGCGGGTAGACCGGCCAGGGCACGTCGATGAGGTTGGGCACCTGCGCGAGGAAGATCATGATCGCCAGCGCGTTGACGAATCCGACCATGACGCTGCGCGGGACGAACCGCATCAGCTTGGCCACGCCGACGGCACCGAGGGCGACCTGGATCAGCCCACCCAGGATGACGGTCGCGACCAGGTGTCCCAGCCCGTACTCCCTGGCCAACGGAGCGACGACGAGAGCGATGGCGCCGGTGGCCGCGGAGATCATCGCGGGCCGGCCTCCCACGATCGAGATGACGACCGCCATCGTGAACGAGGCGAACAAACCGACGCTGGGACTCACCCCGGCGATGATCGAGAACGAGATGGCCTCCGGGATCAGCGCCAGCGCCACCACCAGGCCGGCGAGCACTTCGGTCCGGGCCACCTTGGGCGACAGCCACACCGGACGGGTCCCGCTCAGGCGAGCCCGGGAAAGGGAATTCGACACGATCAACCAAACTGCTCGGGGACGCGCCTCGCGCGCACGGATCACTTGCCCGGCTGCCGGAGCCGCGGCGCACAGGGACGATGGACGCACCGGACGCGCGAACGCCGGGCCGGACCGGGAGCGGCGGCGACCCCGGTGAACGACCGTACGGAACTCACGCCGTTCTCAACTCTCACCTTACGTTAGGTGAGAGTTGCGGCTTCCCCGCCCCGGGCGCGGCGAGGTGAGGGCGGAATCACATCCGCAGCGGACGTCGTCCGGGCGCCGGTACGGGCTCGAACCGGAGGTCAGGACGCCGTACCCGCCGACTCGCCGGAGAAGTCGGCGAGCCGGGCCCGCAACACGGCCGCGAACTCGTCGGCGGTGTGCAGTTTCGCCCGCAGTTCGTCGCGGCTGCGCTCGGCCGCCTCGACGAACCCCGCCAACCGGGCCCGCGGGTCCGCGACCTCCGGATCGCCGGGTCCCGGATCGACGATGGCCAGCAGGTCGCGCATCTCCTCCAGCTGGAACCCGAGCGGTTTCATCCGCATGATCAGCCGCAGGCGGTCGATCTCCCGCTGCCGGTAGAGCCGGAAACCGCCCTGGCTCCGCGCACTGGGCACGACCAGGCCGACTTCCTCGTAGTACCGGATCGTGCGCAACGACAGCCCGGTGCGCTCGGCGACCTCGCCGATCTGCATCTGCCCGTCCACTCCGGTGCCCTTCCGCCGAGTTCGATCCACCGTAGTGTGCCGCGCACACCACCGGCCGTGCCCTCGGTCTCTTCGTCGCGATCGAACTCTCATGGCGAGCCGGCCCGTTGCGTTCGGTGGATTGATCAGGCATCTTTACGCGCGGAGCGCCGGGAAGTCTGGTCGGCACGCCCGTCGCCGCACGGCACGGGCCGCGTCGACATGGACAGGGGAACCCGTGGACTCCGGCTGACGCCCCGCCGTTCCGGCCGCCTGCCCGGCCGAACTCCGGAGAGCGATTCACAGCTTATCCACAGCAAGCTGTCTTTTCTCACAGGAACGTGTGATCGGATCCCCCGCACACCCCAGCACGACTCGAGGACGACCATGCCACCACGGCCCGCCGCCGACACCACCACCGACGCCGAAGCCGGCTCGGCCGCCGCATCGGCGCAGGTCCGCAAGTACCGGCCCGAACTGCAGGGGCTGCGGGCTCTGGCGGCCGCGCTGGTCGTCGTCTACCACGTTTGGCTGGGCCGGATCTCCGGCGGCGTCGACGTCTTCTTCCTCGTCTCCGGGTTCCTCATCACCGGGCAGCTGTTCCGCGCGGCGGGCCGGGGCCGGATCGGGTTCCGGCCGATGTGGGGCCGGATGATCAAACGGCTGTTCCCCGCGGCGCTGACCGTGCTGCTCGCCGTCGTCGGTCTGAGCATCCTGCTGCTGCCGCAGGACCGGTGGTTCCAGACGATCAAAGAAGTGTTCGCTTCCGCGCTCTACGTCGAGAACTGGCGGCTGGCCGCCGACTCGGTCGACTACTTCGCGCAGCACAACACCGCGAGCGTCGTCCAGCACTACTGGTCCCTGTCGATCCAGGGGCAGTTCTACGTCGTCTGGCCACTGCTGGTCGCCGTCGTGGCCTTCGCCGCCGTCCGGCTCCGGCGGTCCCTGCGCGCGACGTTGGCCGGGACGCTGGCCGCGCTGTTCGCCGTGTCCTTGGCGTACTCGATTCACCTGACGGCCGTGAACCAGCCGCTGGCGTACTTCCACTCGCTGACCCGGGTGTGGGAGTTCGCCCTGGGCGGCCTCCTCGCCCTCGGGATCGACGCGATCGTCCTGCCGCGGTGGTCGCGGGTCCTGGCGGGCTGGCTCGGCGTGGCCGGGCTGGTCGTCTGCGGAATCGTGCTCGACGTGGGCAGCGTCTTCCCGGGCTACGCCGCGCTCTGGCCGACCGTGGCCGCCGCGCTGGTCATCCTGGCCGGGGCGACCGGCAGCCGCGCCGGCGCCGACCGGATCCTGGCGTCACGGCCGTTCGAATACCTGGGCAACCTGAGCTACTCGCTGTACTTGTGGCACTGGCCGGTGCTGCTGTTCTACCTGGTCGCCCGCCACCGCGAGGAGGTCGGGCTGCCCGGCGGCGCGTTCGTCATCGCCGTCTCCGTCGGCCTCGCCGCGCTGACGTACCACCTCGTCGAAAATCCGGTCCGCGCTTCGGCTGTCGGCACTCGGAGCCGCTGGGGCGCTTACGGGTTCGGCGTCGCCGCGCTGCTGCCGGTGCTGCTGATCGCCGGCACCTGGCAGGTCGTCAGCACGAAGAAGGCCGACTTCACCATCGCGCTGGACGACGACCAGCACCCGGGCGCTCTCGCCCGCGCGCCGGAGCCGAAGCGGGCCGCACCCAGCGGCAACCTAGTGCCCCCGATGATCGCCGTCCCGAACGACTGGGGCGGCATCGCGGATGCCGACTGCGTGAAATCCCGCCGCAACGCCGAACTCGAAATGTGCACGAGCAAAACGACCGGCACCCCCGCGAAACGGATCGTCGCGGTCGGCGACTCGCACATCCAGCAGTACCTCGCCGCGCTGAAACCCCTGGCGCAGCAGCACAACTACCAGATCACGTTCATGCTCAAGGGCGCCTGCCCGTTCTCCACGACGGCCGACGCGATGCCCGGCGACCCCGGCTGCCTCGCCTGGAACGCCGCCGCCGAGCAGGAGATCGTCGCCATGCACCCCGACGCCGTCTTCACCCTGTCGACCCGCGACGTCCGCCCCGGCCTGACCGAGCAGACCCCGCAGGGCTTCATCGACCAGTGGAAGAACCTCGGCCAGGCCGGCATCCCCGTGGTGGCGGTGCGGGACAACCCCCGGTTCGGCTTCTCCCCGTCGGCGTGCGTCGAAGCCAAGGGGATCAAGTCCCCGGACTGCAGCCTGCCCCGGGCACAGCTGCTCGCACCGGCGCCGCCGTACGAAAAGGCCGCCGACGTCCCGTCGAACGTGTCGTTCCTCGACTTCAGCGACTACTTCTGCGGCCGCACCGTCTGCCGGCCGGTGGTCGGGAACGTCCTGGTGTACCTGGACGGCAACCACGTCACCGCGAGCTTCATGACAACCCTGGCGCCGATCGTGGACAAGGCGATGACCGCCGCACTCAACTGGTAGCGGACCCGGGCGGCAGCGGTTCGCCATGCGCAACTGCGTGCTGCGCACCGGGCTGCCGGTTCAGGCCGGCTCCTCCTCGTCGACCGGGATGGTGCGGATCGTCTGGCCACCCTTGTGGTGGTCGGAGCGGGCATACTTGCTGTCGAGCAGGTGCGCAAGCTTCCGGGCGGCGCCGCTGCAGGCTTCGTCCACCGAAGCCGCGTGGTGGGTGACGGCGACCGGCTGCTGCCCGGCGGACCGGGCCTCGATCACGCACCGTTTGTCGGCCTCGGTGGACCGGCCGGCGGTGTCGTCGCTGAGGTGGACCTCGAGGCGGGTGATCCGGTCGCTGAAGCGCGTCAAGGCGGCGCCGAGTTCACCTTCGACCCACTGGGTCAGCCGATCGCTGCCGTCGACGTTGTTGTCGGTGTTGATCTGAACCTGCATTCGTGTCCCCTTTTCTCCGGTGATGTCGGTGCCGCGGTCGAGCAGATCCGGTAGCCGCGGAGGGCCGCGTCGGCTGGCGGGCGAAACCACAGAATTCCACCGCGAGCCGTAATCCGGCATACGATTTTTTTCCGCGGCGGTCACCATGTTCCGTCCGGCGTTCGGACTTGTTCGAGGAGTGCCCCCGTAGCGGTGGCCCACACCAGTCACACCGGCCGACACCCGATCGTGACCGGCTTCGCGTGGCTGTTCGGTCACGGCCGGGTTGCCACCCGGCGGGGTGGGTATCCGGAAACAGAAGCAGCCGCCCGATGCCGAGCCTGGACCCCGCAACGGCGGACGTGAGCCACCTTCCCACGGAGTGGCGCGCACCCGAGTGACTGTCGACCCGTGATGCTGCGTCGACGCAGCTCATGTTCGCCCGCACGGAAGGAATCCCATGGCGGCAGCACGAGCGCGAATCGTCCGGAGGATGTTCCGGCCACGGCAACACTCCTGGCGTCGGCGGGATCAACCGTGTGTGCCCACGCCACCGGCGACCGTGGTCCCGCCGCGGTGACCGTGCTCCCTGACATCCCCCTCTCTGTGCGGCTCCGGAGAACGGGCGCTGAACAGCGCGGCCGGGCAACCGGTTCCGACTGATTCCGGCCGGGCAGCGACCACGGCCCGAGCACCGTCGTCCCGACGCCGGTTCGACCGTCGACAACCTCGAGTGGCGCGTTGCCCGCACCGGCAGCTGAGGTCCAGCCGCCCGGCGATCCCGCCGGCACACGAGTACCCGGCGCCGCGGCAGTGCAACGGATCCCGGGCCTCGCGCAAGCAGTCCGGGTTCGGAAGCCACTCGGAAACCACCACCCACCAAGGAAGTGAGTGCCATGAACCGCAGCCCGATTTCCTGCTCCTTCGCATTCGTCGCAGCCTCGGCGGGGACGCTCCTGGTGGCCGCCTGCGGAGGCGACACCCTGCCCGCAGCGGACGGGGCGACGCCGACACCTTCGTCGACGGCCCGCTCCTCGACGGTCACCGTCGCCTCGAACACGCCTGCCACCAGTGCACCCGCCCCAGCTGGTGCGACACCCACTGCGCCCGCCCCCACCGGGCTCTGCACGTCCGGCGACGTCAAGCTCGCGCTGAGCACAGGCGGCGCGGCGGCGGGTTCCGTCTACCGGATGCTGATGATCACGAACATCCGCGCCGAACCCTGCACCATCCAAGGTTTCCCCGGAGTGTCCTACGTCGCCGGTGACGACGGGCACCAGGTCGGCGGAGCCGCCTACCGCCAAGGAACCAAAGGAGACGTGGTCAGGCTGAACACGGGCCAGACCGCGGCCGCCGACATCCAGTTCGTGAACGTCCACAACTACGACGCGGCGGCTTGCCTACCGACTCCGGTGCGAGGCCTGCGGATCTACCTGCCGCAGGAAACAGCGTCGAACTTCGTGCCCATGGACGGCACCGGTTGCGCGAGCACGGACATCCCGGGCAACCAGCTCTCGGTGCGCGCCGTCTATCCCGTCTAGTCCCGGCATGCCGATCGATAAGGAGCCGGTGACACCCGGTACTCCTGCTCTTTCGTCATCGACGAACAACGGAGCAGGTATGACGAAGCCCAGCATCCGCAGCGCAACAGCGGTGATGCGCGACGCACTACGGACCCAGCTCTGGCCACTGCCGACGATCGGCATTTTCCTCGCTGTGGCACTGGGGGTGACGTTGCCACGCGTGGACGGCCACGTCGATCGGGAGTTACCGGCTTCGCTGGTGATCATCCTGTTCGGCGGCGGCGCGGACGCCGCGCGGGCCGTGCTGGTCGCGATCGCCGGCTCGTTGATCACCGTCACCTCGTTGACGTTCTCGTTGACGGTGGTGACATTGCAGCTGGCCAGTAGCCAGTTCTCGCCGCGGCTCTTGCGCACCTTCACCCGTGACCGGTTCGTGCACGTGACCCTTGCCCTGTTCCTCGCGACCTTCGCCTACGCCCTCACCGTCCTGCGGACGGTGCGCACCGCGGATGCCGGGCAGCAGGCGTTCGTTCCCCAGGCATCGGTGACCGTCGCGTTCCTGCTCACGCTCACCAGCGTCCTCTTCCTGGTGTTGTTCCTCGCGCATCTGGCGCGCAAGATCCGGGTCGAGACGATGCTGCGCGACGTCCACACCGACGCCACAGCCACAGCTCAGCGGGTCCTGACCGACCCCGCAAACGACCAAGCACCGGCGCCGGAACTTCCGGCCCCGCCGTCGACGGCGGTTGCGGTGTGCGCCGCGAACTCGGGCTTCCTCAGCAGAATCGATGAGGACGCGCTGCTCACGGCGGCCGTCGACGCCGACGCAGTTGTCCTGATCGACCGGCGGCCCGGCGGTTCGCTGGTCGCCGGGACACCGATCGGCCTGACCTGGCCACGGATCGCGGAGTCGTTCCTCCCGAAGGTGCGGACGCGTCTCGTCGCTCGGGTGACGTCGGCGGTGTCCACCCAGTTCGAGCGCACCTCCGCCCAGGACGCGGAATTCGGGCTGCGGCAGCTCACCGACGTCGCCGTCAAGGCGCTCTCGCCCGGGATCAACGACCCGACGACCGCCATCCATGCTCTGGGCCATTCCGCGGCCCTGTTGTGCTCGCTCGCCGGGCGCGCTCTCGAGGATCGGGTCCTGCTCGACCGGCAGGACCGGATCCGGGTCGTACTGCGCCGCCCGGATCTGGACGCTCTTCTGGACTTGGCGGTGTCACAGCCCCGCCGCTACGGCGCCGCGGACCCGGCCGTCCTGGCCAGGCTCATGACGTTGCTGCGCGAGATCGCTTGGACCGTGCACCGGCCTGATCACCGGCGCGCCGTCACCCGGCAGCTGAACCGGCTGCGTGCCACGATCGAAGCCCAGGACTTCGACGCCACGGAACTCGAGCAGCTGGCGCACCTCGCGGACGGGGTGCGCCACGCCCTCAGCGGCCGGTGGATCTCGTCGTGACGGCTTTGCCGGTTCGGACAGGGGCGGACGAAAGCCTGCGGCAGGCGGGCTCGCTCGTAAAGTCTCCACGACCCAGCCAAGCACCGGAAGCGACCAGGGTGCCGGCATTGGCCGGCCTCCTCACGACAGGGTCCAGGTCGCGAGCAAAGGCTGTCCCGGACAACTTCGTCCGGGTTGCCGTCGTTACTCCATCGAGTCCACGACGACTCCAGACGGTCGCCAGGGCTGCCGCTGTCCCCGGCTGTCAGCCGAGCTGCAGCAGCAACCGGTGCCCGTCCTGGCGCAGCAGGGCCCAACCGTCGGCCGCGGCTTCGATGTCCCCGTCACGGGTCAGGCACGCGGTCACCGCCGCCCCGAATTCGGCCGCGCCGACCCTCCGCACCGTGCACTCCAGCGGCAATAGCCGGGGGTACCGGCCGGGACGCCGGTGAATCGGTGTCACCACGGCCCAGCGCCGGTCACGGTCTGTCCCCGGGCTTCGCGACCTCGTGGTCCGTGCGGGTGCCCTTGTTCTGCCCGGCGTGATCCCGGCCGGCACCGGCGGACGTGGCACCCGCCGGCTTGACTCGCTCGGCCGGGTGTGGCGTGGCCGGCTTCGCGCCGACGGTGCCGACGCGGGGGCTGGGCACGCCTTCAGACGGGGCGGGCGTCACCGGACTCGCGGGGTGCGCGGGATCGGCGAGCTCCCGCAGCCGCTGAGCCGCGGCACTACGCCGGTCGCGGCGGCTGCGAGCACGCATCCCCAACAGCACCCCCGCCGCCATCAGGACCGCCCCGGCCGCGACCGCCAGCAGCAGGATCAGCCACAACGGCACCTGGAACTGCCAGCCCAGCCAGGACAGGCCCGCGGACTGGCCGTTCTGGACGATCAGCAGCGCCACCGACACCGCCAGCAGCGCACCGACCGCGACGCCGAGACGATACGACCGGGTCGGGCTGGCCGAGAGAACAGTCCGCACCAACGGCGACAAGTCCTGCGCCGGCGGCCCGGACGAGCCGGAGGGTGCGGTGGGTGGGGGATCGTGAGACGAACGCGACATCGCGGTCTCCTTCCGGGAACAGCGCTGTGTCCCGGGTTGCGGGTGCCCACCGGACGCCCCGACGGGCATACCCGACCACCATCGTACGTCTCGGACATCCCGGACACGACCGCCGCGGACGCAACGCGATCGCCGGCTCAGGATCAGCCACGCCAGGTGAAGCGACCCGCGGTGTCACCGGAAACGATCCCTCCGCGGTGTTCGGTCTGGTTCTGGCCGGGTTCTACTGCTGTTCGCGTGGCAGGCCGCCGCACCGGCGGGTGCGGTGGGAGTCGCCGTCCGACCCTCGGCGCTGTGGCCGAGCCTCGGGCCCTGCGGTCCGCGCGGCGGGGCCCGGCCAACGGTGTTGACTGTCCTCGCCTCGGAAGGCCGGGCAGACCGCACAGGACCGAGGTCCGCCTGTGGCACCTGGTCACTCTCCCGTTCGTCATGGCGGAACGGACGACGGCGCGCACGGCACTGGGCACCGCCGTCCGGTCCCCGTGTCCGTGCCGGGCAATGAGCCCGCTTCTCGTCCGCCACGGCACACGCCGGCCGGAACGCACCTTCGTTTCGGCCGTTCCCCCCTCACCTCGCGCCGATCTTGGGTGAGGTCCCGCTACGCCTCGAACCCGGCAAGCGGGCGAACCTCGATCGGCACCGTGATCGCAGCAGTAACCCGGGCGGCCCAAGCCACCGCGGCATCGAGGTCCTCGACCTCGATCAGGTAGAAGCCGCCGAGGTGTTCCCGGCCTTCCGCGAACGGCCCGTCGGTGCTCAGCAGCTCGTCGCCGGATTTCCGCACCACTCGCGCGGCACCCGGTTCACTCAGCCGGGCACTGAAGAGCCACGCCCCGGTTGCTTTCAGATCCTTCTCCACCTCGCCGAGCAGGTGATGCGATCGACGCATCTGCTCCTCCGTGAGCTCTTCACGGACTTCACCTTCGACGCTGTGCACGGACAACAAGAACTGGGCCATGACTCCGCTCCTCCCGGCGGACGAATGCCACCGCTCACCCTCATACGAACGAGTGTTGCCCGAATCGACAGATCCCGACCACCATCAGGACAGGCGGCGATCCCCGGTCCGACCGAAAGGCTGACCGGTTACCTTGGCGGGAAGGTGCGGGCGAACGCGGCGCCCCGGCCGAGCCGGCAGCGCAGATCCTTCGCCTTCGTCTGCGGGTAACGGACCCTCAGCGCGTCACCGGACACCCCGACGGCCAGGTTCCCCGCCGAACATCTCTCTTCTCGGCCGGCCCGGCTCGTCATCACCGCAGGTCACCGATCCGGCCCACGAGGTTTCTCGTCAAGCTTCGAACAGGAATCAACATACTTCCGTTGGTTTCTGATCAACACTGTTGACTCCGCAGGGGGGAAAACGCAACGCTGTAGGTCGTCGAGGAACGGGGTGGTTCACGATGTCTCAGGTCTCGCCAGACCCGGCCGCACGCCGCGCAGGGGTCAGCCGTCGCAGGTTCCTGCAGGGAAGCGCCGCACTCCTGGGGACGCTCGCCCTGCCCGCCACGATGCCGTGCCCGGCCGCGGCGGCGACCACGCTCGACGGCCTGGCCGCTCCGCTGAACGGCTTCCCCGAGTGGAACAACAACATCGGGATCTTCGAAATCGGCACCGAGCCACCGCACGCCACGCTCATGCCCTACGCCGACCTGGGCCAGGCGCTGGCCGGCGACCGCACTCGTTCGCCCTACCGGTTCGACCTCGACGGCGAGTGGAAGTTCCAGCACGCCGACCGCCCTGACGCGCGCGATCCCGACTTCCACCGCGAAGACGTCGACGACAGCTCCTGGGCGAAGATGCCCGTGCCGTCGAACTGGCAGCTGCGCGGCTACGACTTCCCGATCTACGTCAACATCACCTACCCCTGGTGGGGCGCCAACGGGCAGAACGAGAACGCCCAGCCGCCCTTCGCGCCGACGCGGTTCAACCCGGTCGGCCAGTACCGGCGGACCTTTCGTGTCCCGGGCGGTTGGCGGGGCAGGCGCACGTTCCTGCACTTCGAGGGCGTCAAGTCGGCGTTCTACGTGTGGATCAACGGCACGCTGATCGGCTACCGCGAAGACTCGTACACCCCCAGCGAGTTCGACATCACCGAACATCTCCGGCCGGGCACCAACCGGATCGCCGTCGAGGTCTACCGCTTCTCCGACGGCGACTGGATGGAAGACCAGGACATGATCCGCCTCGCCGGCATCTTCCGGTCCGTCTACCTGTTCTCGACACCGGCGGTGCACCTGCGCGACTTCCGCCTCGACACGCGGCTGCGCGACGGCTACACCAACGCCGACCTCGCCGTCACCGCCCACGTCCGCGACTACGGCGGGACGGACAAGCGCACCTACACCGTCGAGACGCAGCTCTACGACGCGGACCGGCGGGCGGTCTGGCCGCGTCCGTTGAGTCAGCGGGTGAACCTCGGCTCGGCGGCCGCCGGGCAGGACGTCACCGTCAGCGCGGCCCAAGGCGTGCGCGCGCCGAAACTCTGGTCGGCGGAGCGACCCGACCTCTACACGGCCGTGCTCATGCTGCGAGACCCGGCCGGGAAGGTCGTCGAGACACTCTCGGCACGCGTCGGCTTCCGCGAATTCAAGCTCGCCGACGGGCTGATGCGGATCAACGGGCAGCCTGTTTCGCTGCGCGGCACCAACCGCCACGAGATGCACCCCGCCCACGGCGCCGCGCTCACCCGCGCCGACCTCGTCGAGGACATCGGCCTGATGAAGCGCCTCAACATCAACGCCACCCGCACGTCCCACTACCCCAACAACCCCACCTGGTACGAACTGGCCGACGAGTACGGCCTGTACGTCCTGGACGAAACCAACCTGGAGACCCACGGCGTCCGGGACAGCTGCCCGGCCTCGAACCCGGACTGGACCACCGCGGTCGTCGCCCGCGCCCAGCGGATGGTGCACCGCGACAAGAACCACCCGTCGGTCGTCATCTGGTCGCTCGGCAACGAAGCCGGCGCGGGCAGCAACTTCGTCGCCATGCGCGACTGGATCCGCTCCTACGACACGACCCGCGTGGTCCAGTACGAGGGCGACAACCGGCCCGAAGTCAGCGACATCCGCTCCCAGATGTACGAAACCCCCGCCCGGATCAAGGAACGCGCCCTCGACACGTCCGACACCCGGCCGTACATCATGATCGAGTACGCCCACGCGATGGGGAACTCGAACGGGAACCTCAAGGAGTACTGGGACATCATCCGCACGTACCCGATCCTGCAGGGCGGGTTCATCTGGGACTTCGTGGACCAGGGGCTGCACTGGCCCACCCCGCCGCGCAAGCTGCTCGCCGAGACCGGGCCCGAAGCCCTGTCCGCCGAGCTCGCGCCCGCCGCGAAGTTCGACCGCGCGCAAGGCGTCTCGGGTGGCGCGGTGTTCGCCTCCGCGGAAAGCCTCGAGCTGACCGGTTCGCTGACGCTGGAAGCCTGGGTCACGCCGGCCGCGGTCGGCGGGCACCAGCCGATCGTCGCCAAGGGCGACCACCAATACTCGCTCAAACTCTCCGAGAACAGCCTCGAGTTCTTCATCTACTCGGGAGGATGGATCGCGGCCACCGCTCCTCTGCCCGCGGACTGGACGGGGAGGGAACACCACGTGGCCGGCGTCTTCGACGACGCGGCGAACACGCTCACGCTCTACCTCGACGGCAAAGCCGTGGCCACCACCGGCACCGACCTCGCGCCGGAAAGCACCGCGGTCCAGCTCGCGCTCGGCACGGATGCCGAGAATCCCGGGCGCGTGTTCGGCGGGTTCATCCGCGCCGCCCACGTGTACGCGCGAGGGTTCAGCGCCGCGGAACTCGCGTCCGCTGCCCGCGACCCGCGTGACCCCGCCGTCCGGTTCTGGTTCGACGCGGCCAGCGCAACCTACACCGAGCAGCAACCCGCCGAGCGGACCTTCCTCGCCTACGGCGGCGACTGGGGCGACAACCCCAACGACGGGAACTTCTGCGCCAACGGCATCGTCACCGCCGAACGCCGGCCGGGCGGGAAGGCCACCGAGGTCAAGCACGTTTACCAGCCGATCAACGTCTCCGCGGGCCCCGACGTCGCCTCGGGCCGGGTGACGATCACGAACGAGAACCTCTTCACCAACGTCAACGCCTACGACGGCAGCTGGGAGCTCATGGCCGACGGCACGGTCGTGCAGCGCGGGCAGCTCACCCGCGCGCAGCTCGACGTGCCACCCCGGTCGAGCCGGGCGATCACCGTGCCGTTCCGCCGGCCGGCCCGCCTCGAGCCGGGAGCCGAGTACTTCCTCCGTCTGTCCTTCACCACCCGGACGCGCACGGCCTGGGCCGACCGCGGCTACGAGGTGGCCGAACAGCAGGTGCCGGTCGACTTCGGCAGCCCCGCGGTGCTGCCGGTGCCGCTCGCGCAGGTGCCGGCTGTCGTCGTCGAGGACACCGACAAGACCGTCACGGTCACCGGCGACGGGTTCACCGTGACCATCGCCAGGGACACCGGTCTCATCACCGCCTACGAGGCTCACGGGGTGCGGCTCGTGACGGCGGGGCCGGCCCCGAACTTCTGGCGTGCCCCCACCGACAACGACATCGGCAACGGACAGCCGAGCCGCAACGCGACCTGGCGGCGCGCGGGCACCAACCGCCGAGTCACCGGCGTCACCGTGCGAACCCTCGCCGGCAAGGCCGCCGTGGTTACCGTCAGCGGCACCTTGCCGACATCAGTCGCCTCGGCGTACACCACCACCTACACGATCTTCGGCAACGCCGAGATCAAAGTGGACAACACGCTGCACCCCGGATCGCCGGCCTTGCCCTACATTCCCGAAATCGGAACGATCCTGCTGCTGCCCAGCGAGTTCGACACCCTCGACTACTACGGCCGAGGACCCGAGGAGAACCACTGGGACCGCAACACCGGATCCGACGTGGGCCGGTACTCCTCGACGGTCGCCGGGCAGTGGACGGACTACATCCGTCCTCAGGAAAACGGCAACAAGACCGACGTGCGGTGGGTCGCGCTGACCAACCGGCGCGGCGTCGGCCTCCTCGCCAGCGGCGAGCCGCTACTGGAGGTCAACGCCTCACACTTCACACCGGAGGACCTGTCGGTCGGTGCTCGGCACGACTACCAGCTCACTCCCCGCCCAGACGTGGTGCTGCGCTTGAACCACAAGCAGATGGGCGTCGGCGGCGACAACAGCTGGGGCGCGCACACGCACGACGAATACAAGCTGTTCGCCGACCGCGACTACAGCTACACCTACCGGCTGCGCCCACTCCTCAAGCGGGACCAGGCAATGGTGCTCAGCCGTCGGCCCACGGCGACCTCGCCGTAGCGCGAGGCGGCCGGCGCGGCGACCCCGCACCGGCCGTCAGGCGGGCCGGCTGGTCAGCTCGGCGGCTCCGAACGACACGTCGAAGCGGTCACACCAGATGCTGACACTGGTGTAGCCGACCAGGTCAGTGCCGGCCGGCAGGGTGTAGTTTTGGTTCCCCTTGTTGCCCTTGAGCTTGCCGGCGTCGAGGTACTTGCCGTCGTCGAAGACGTCCCAGCCGTCCTTGCCCGGTCTCACGGGCGCGTCGGTGAGCCAGACGTGCACGTCGGGTCCACTGCTGGTGGCGAGGTCTTCCAGGCGCAGCAGGAGCGATCCGTCGGCTGCGCGCAGGACCCGGACAGTCCCGGTGGTCTGGTGCTCGTGGCTGATCAGTGTGCCGGTCGCGACTTCGACCGGCGCAGCCGGTCGGGCGGCCGTCGCCGACGATTTCGGCACCGGCCCAGGAGCCTGCGACACCGGCGCGGTGGACGGAAGGGTCTCCTGCACGGTCTCGTCCACCCACAGCTGCCACGGCTGGAACCAGTAGAGGCCCGCCGCGGCCACGACCATGCCCGCTACCAGGACGCCGATCAGCCAGGGCCGGGTGAGCAGGCGGGTGGTGGCGTTCATCTCGTTCTCCTCCGTCATCCGCGATGCCCTATTCAACCGGACGAATCGCCCAGCTGTGCCCGCGCTGCTGTTACCGATCCCTTACGGACGATTCGAGGGCGCCCACGGAACGGCCCACCGGCAACTGCATGACGACGCGATCGGCTCCGGAAACGCCGTGCGAGGCCACGGTGGGCCGGTGCGTCCTGCGCACCAGCTCCGGAGCAGTGCTGCCGGGTCCGATTTGTCGGGCAACTGCTGTCTTGCGTGGACTCACCACACCGTCTCGATGGCGTGCGGCCGTGGACACCGGACCGTGACACCGAGGTCACTCCGATATCGCCGACAACAGTTCGACTGGGCAAGTGATCAGCCGATCGCAGGAACCGACCTCCCGCAGGAGTGACCGTGCCCATCCCGCTTCCTGAAGCCCTCGACCTCCAGGCGACCGCCGCACGGGAGAAGATCGGCGAGTTGCGCCGGCCGGGTCGCTACCTCGTCAGCTCGGCGTTGGCCGGTGCTTACATCGGCGTGGCGGTAGCCCTGCTGCTGGCCGTCACCGGCCCGTTGACCGCCGCACAGTCGCCGTGGACCAAGCTGGTCCAGGGGCTGGTGTTCGGGATCGCCTTGACAGCTGTGGTGTTCGCCGGTGCCGAGCTGTCCACCGGCAACATGATGACGATGGTGCAAGGGATGTTCGCGCGTCGCGGCGGCGTGGGCTCGGGGTTCGCGGTGATCGGCGGTTCGTTCGTCGGCAACCTGGTGGGGTCGGTGGCGTTCGCGTGGCTGGTGCACGAGAGCGGGATCCTGCAGACCGGTGCCACGGCCGGGCACGCCGCGCCGGCGGCCGCGCTGCTGGCCGCGACGATCAAGGCGAAGGCTGCCGAGTCGGGCGTGATGCTGTTCTTCCGTGGTGTGCTGTGCAACTTCCTGGTGTGCCTCGCCGTGTGGATGGCGGCGCGGACGAAGTCCGACGGCGCGAAACTCACCTTGATCTTCTGGTGCCTGCTGGCGTTCATCGGCTCCGGCTTCGAACACGTGGTCGCCAACATGACCGTGTTCTCACTGGGGATGTTCGAGGACGTGCCCGGTGCCACCCTCGGCGCGTTCGCGGTCAACCTGGTGCTGGTCGGACTCGGCAACCTGGTCGGCGGCGGCGTG
The DNA here is from genome assembly GCF_044453095.1 of Amycolatopsis sp. NPDC051758. Taxonomy (NCBI): domain Bacteria; kingdom Bacillati; phylum Actinomycetota; class Actinomycetes; order Pseudonocardiales; family Pseudonocardiaceae; genus Amycolatopsis; species Amycolatopsis sp. NPDC051758. The sequence goes on from NZ_JBITCJ010000019.1 coordinate 16,561, forward strand.
CTCGTCGGTGCAGGGTATGGGTTTCTCTCCCGGTCACGCCGGTCCGGGCCGGCGGCGGCGTCACCGTCCGCGGAGGCGGTGGAGCCCGTGGCTTCGGCTCGCGTGGGGTGAAACCGGCGCGTTCAGCGTGACAACCGCTCGCCGGTCACTTCGCCGGCGCCACCGCGGCCGCGACATCCGCAAAGGTCTCCGGGGCCACCAGCCCGGTGTCCTCGAGAACCTCCATGTGGTCGAGCACGGTTTGGTTGGCCTGCCGGGCGTGTCGCCGGATGAGGTCGTTCTGGGTGCTGGCGCGTACTTCCCCGATAGTCGCGAAGATCTTGCCGTGCGAGGACCGCAGGAGGTTGGCGAAGAGTTTGTCGAAGGCGAGCCCTTGGGCGGCGGTCAGCTGCCGGACCCAGCCCTGCTGCTCCGGTGTGGCCTGCTCCGGCAACGGGACGCCGAGGATGTTCGCATCTTCCCGCACCAGCTGGTCGAGCTTGGAGTGGCCGTCGATCACGTGCAGCCCGGCGCGTTTGACAGCTTCGCTGCTGGCGTGGGTCTGGGCCAGCTTGCCCGCCGGAATTTCCCAGAGCCCGGCTTGGCGGACCTTGACCAGGAAGGTCTTGTCGATTTCGGTCAGTGCCCCCGCGCCCGGCGTGGTCTGGTTCGCGCCCAGCGCGGCTTCCGCGACCGGCCCCACCGGCGACCCCGCGGCAGCGCCCTGATCGGCGGCTTGGCTCGCCTGTCCCGTCTCCGTGTGCAATACGGCTACTGATCCTGCGCCGAGGACGGCGAGAAAAGCTGCCCCGATCAAGGTCTTCCGAGCTCGGACGGTGAACGGCGTTCCACGGCGACGAGGCATTGCATTTCTCCTTCTGGCGACGGCATCGAGCCGTCCACGACGAGAACCTCCCTGCACCTTGTAGTACGGACCACTGAGCGCGAACGTTCACATTTCTTGGGGACAACTTTTGAAAGTGGTTACGTTGCAGGGTGAATCACCGAGGGCTCGGCAACCTCCAGTGACACGTTTGTGGTGGTCAAGTGTTGCTTGGACCAAGAATCTGGGCACGCGACCGCTCGACATGAACGGGTACCCCGATGAAGGGCCGGCTGGTGGTCGGCCCGCCCGGTCACGACAAGACGAAGGATCTCCGCCGTCAGGTCAGGCTCGACCGGCCGCATGGCCGCGGATGTGCGCGATCACGGCGTTCAAGGCGGCTTCGAGAGCACCGGTGCTGCGGTGGGCCTGGGCGAGCAAGAGGCCGCCCTGGACGGCCGCCAGCAGGGCGAGAGCGAGCTCGTCGGCATCCGTTCCGGGCCGGAGGGTGCCGTTGCCGATCATCGCGGCCAAGCCGTCACGGATCGCGCCGGACCATGCGCCGAAGCCGGCCGCGAGGGCTTCGCGGGCCCAGGAATGCTCGTCGGACAGCTCGCTGGACAGGCTGCCCAGCGGGCACCCGCCCGCCCCGTTCTGCCGACGTGCCGCCTCCACCACGACGTCTCGCCACGAGTCGAGGGCAGCCAGGCTGTCGAGGGTGGCGAGCAGCGGCGTCTGGTGCGACAGGATCGCCCGGGACTGGTGGGCGATGACCGCCTTGGTGAGGTCGTCCTTGTCGGCGAAGTAGTGGTAGATCTGCGACGAGCTGACGCCGGCGGCGTCACGGACCGCGGGCGTGCTGGTGCCGGCCACGCCGTGCCGGTACATGAGCTCGGCCGCCGCAGCGACGATCCGGTCCCGGGTCGCGCGCCCCTTCTGTGTGCTCGGCGCGACCTGCGACGTCATCTGCTCTCCCACCTCGGATTGGACTTGACGATCCAATCTTACCGGCGATAGTTTGGATAGATCAATCCATTCCTGGAACCCCTTGAAGGAGACCACGTTGATCCTGGTCACCGGCGCGACCGGCAAGGTCGGCTCGGAAGCGGTCCGGCTGCTCGCGGCGCAGCACCATCCCGTGCGGGCGCTGGTCCGTGACCCGTCCCGCGCACCCCGCGGCGATGTCGAAGTCGCCATCGGCGATTTCGATCGCCCGGACACGCTCGATGCCGCAGTGCGCGGCGTCGACACCGTGCTGCTCGTCAGCCCCGCGGTGCCGGCCCAGGAGATGGCGGTCATCGACGCCGCAGTCCGCCACGAAGTGACGCACGTCGTCAAGGTCAGCAGCAAAGCGTCGGCCGACTCCCCGGTCGCCCGGCGCCGGGGGCAGGCACGGATCGAGGCCCATCTGGAAACCAGCGGCCTGGCGCATACGCTGCTGCGGCCGAACGCCTACCTGCAGAACCTGCTCGCACTGGCGCCGGTGGTCGCCCGGACGCGGAGCTTCCCGATGTCGGCCGGCGACGGCCGGGTGGGGATGGTCGACGCGCGGGACGTCGCCGCCGCCGCGACAGCGGTCGTGACCGCGCCGGGTGAGCACGCCGGCCGGACCTACTGGTTGACCGGGCCGGAATTGATCACCTACACCGACGTCGCGAAGGAACTCGCCGCCGCGCTGGGACATCCGGTCGAACACCGCCGGATCACCCCGGCCGAACACCACGCGGCGATGATCGGCGCAGGTATCCCCGGGACCGTCGCGGACTCCAACGCCCAGGCGTTCGGCTTGATAGCCGAAGGCGACGCAGCATGGCTGTCGGACGATGCGAAGGCACTCACCGGCGAAACACCGCGCAGCCTGCACACCTTCATCGCCGAACACATCGCAGCCTTCTCCTGACGCGGACGGCCGACGAGCACCGGCGCTCGAGCTTCGTCGGCGGAACCGGAATGCTGTCCTCCCGGGTCTTCCTCGTCCACCTCGCGGAGTGGATGGCGGCCCGACGGAACACCGCCGGTTCGGCCCTTCACCTTCAAGGCGAAGATGGATAGCCTGAGCAGCGGTGTGCCGGGAAGCCTGGTCGGCGTCGTTCAGTCGTCGACACGAGGAGCACGCCATGCCGCAGGGCCCCGACGGAACCGCGCTCGGACCGATGGTCATCGTCGCCACCGACCAGTACGAAGCCTCGCCGCTGGTGGCGGACAGTCTCGCTCGCAGGATGCTTCCCGCCGCCGGCCGGATCACCGTCGCGTTGGCTGCCTGGCGACCGCTGCGGAAGTCGCTCGTCTCGGCGACGGAAACGAAGATGCCCGGCTTGTGGGCGAGCATGTTGTGCCGCAAGAGGTTCATCGACGACAAGCTGCTGGCCGCCACCGAAACGGGAATCGATGCCGTGGTCATCCTGGGCGCCGGTTTCGACACCCGCGCGTACCGGCTTCCCGCGCTCCAGGGCATTCCGGTCTACGAGGTGGACCTGCCCGAGAACATCGCCCGCAAGAACACGGCGCTGCGCAAGGCGTTCGGGCGGGCACCCGAGACCGTCACGCTCGTTCCCGTCGACTTCGAGACCCAGGATCTGGCCGCAGAGCTCGGCAAGCACGGCTATCGAACTGATCAGCGGACGTTCTTCGTCTGGGAGGCCGTCACCCAGTACCTGACCGAGGCCGCCGTGCGCCGCACCCTGGGCACCCTGTCCGCCGCCCCTGCCGGTAGCAAGCTGGCGTTCACCTACATCCGCCGGGATTTTCTCGACGGCACGGAGACTTTCGGCGCCCAGGCCGCCTTCGACGAGTTCGTGGTGAAGCGCCGGTTGTGGCATTTCGGGCTGAACCCGGACGAGGTCGGCGCGTTCCTGGCCGAATACGGCTGGCACGCGGTCGAACAGTGCGGCCCGGCCGAGTTCACCGACCGCTACGTCCGCCCGAGCGGGCGCGAGCTGCCCGTGTCGGAGGTCGAACGATCCGTCTACGCGGAGCGTCGCTGACCCGGTTCAGGTGGTGAGATCGCGCCGGGTGAAGCTCGCCGCGGCGACGGCGATCAAGATCCCCGTCGCACCGGCGAGCACCCCGGCGTCGGCCCACTGGATACCGTTCTTCAGCGGTTCCCCGCCGATGTAGTAGCGGAACGGGGACAATGCGCGCGTCCAGTCGGCCCCGAGCTGAACGGCGAACGTATTGGCCGCGTACGCCAGGATGGCCAAGGCAGCAGAGACGCCGAGCACCCGGCCACGCCGCCCGGTGAGGGCGCCGAGCATCATAGCCAGAGCCCCGAAAACGATCCCGAGAAGTGCTGCGTTGACGCTTTGCGCGGCGAACCCGCCGATCGCGATGGTGTCCAGCTGGGCGCTGCCGCGGATCACCAGCATGGCCAGGAACACGACAGCGCCGATGCCCGCGCATCCGACAGCCAAGGCAGCGAAGCGGTGCAGGAGAAGCCGTGTACGGCTGACCGGGTGGGTGAGCAGCACGTCGAGGTGGCCGGCTTCCTCGTCGCCGGCGATCGCCCGGGTTCCCGTGGTGATGCCGTAACCGACGATGAGCAGCGGGACGAGCAGCCCGAACGTGGTGGACTGCAGGTAGCCGGCGGCCGAGGACAGGTCGTCGAGGTGGAAGGCGTCGCGCAGAGCCTGCGGGAAGTTCGCGACCATGTCCCGCATCGCACCGCCGGAGACCTGGGGGTAGAAGCTCGCGTACATCGCCGCGACGGCCGCGGTGGCGACCGCCCAGACCGGCAACGTCCGGCGGTGGTCCCGAAGAGTCTTGGTGAAAACGCTACGCAGCAACGCGGTCACGTCCTTCGTAGAAGGTGAGGAAGAGGTCCTCGAGGTCGGGTTCCTCGCTGAGCAGGTCGATGACGGTGTGCTGCGCGACGGCTTTGAGCAGGGCGTCGGGGCTGCCCGCGACGCGGCAGTGCAGCACCGCGCCGTCCAGCCGGAGGTCGCCGACGCCGGGCAGGCCGGCGAACTCGTCGACCGGCGGTGGCTCGGCGAAGGTGATCCGCATGGTTCGGACGGCCCGGTCCCGCAGTCCCGCGACCGTGTCGAGGGCGATCAGACGACCTTCGCGGATGATGCCGACGCGGTCGGCGACCCGCTCGACCTCGCTCATGACGTGGCTCGACATCAGCACCGTCTGCCCTGCGGCGCGTGCCTCGGTGACCAGCCGCAGGAAGGTCTGCTGCACGAGCGGGTCGAGCCCGGAGGTGGGCTCGTCGAGGATCAGCAGCTCCGGTCGGTGCATGAACGCCTGGACCAGGCCGACTTTCTGCCGGTTGCCCTTGGACAAGGTCTTGATCCGGGCCGGCAGCTCGAGGTCGAGTTGCTCGGCGAGGTCGCTGATCCGGTCCCGCGGGACGCCGCCGCGCAGGTTCGCCAGGAACGTCAAGCACTCGTCGACGCACTGGCGAGGGTCGACGACGAAGTCACCGGCCAGGTAGCCGACCCGCCGGTGCACCGCCACGGCGTCGCGTCGCGGGTCGAGGCCGAGCACCCGCGCCCGCCCACCGTCCGGACGGATCAGGTCGAGCAGCAGCCGGATGGTGGTCGACTTCCCCGCTCCGTTGGGGCCCAGGTATCCGAACACCTCACCTCTTCTGACCTGCAGGGATAGGTCGACAAGGCCGCGACGGCGGCCGTAGCTCTTGCTGAGGTGGTCGAGCTCGATGGCGGCTTCCATGAACCGAAACGTACTCGATGTTCTGACATTTGCGAACACTTGGAAGGATTAGGATTTCATCAACGCGACGAACGGAGCAGCATGACCGCGGCGGAAGAGTTCGCACTCACCCTCACCCAGCACGGCCTGCAGCGCATGACCGCGCGAGTGCTGGCGGCTCTGCTGTTCAGCGAGCAGGAGACGACGACTGCGGGAGACATCGCCGATCAGCTGGGCGCCAGCCGCGGCTCCGTGTCCACCGCGATCAAGGCGCTGGAACCGGTGGGGCTGATCGAACGCGTACCCGCCCCCGGCAGCCGCCGTGAGCACTACCGCTTCCCCGCCGACGGCTGGGCGCGGCTGATGTCCACCCAGAACGCCGTCGTCGGGAAGATGCAGAGGGCCGCCGAGCGCGGGATCGAGGCGGCGGGCGACAACAGCCGGGCGGCGCAGCGGCTGGCCAACATGCGCGACTTCTACGCCTACATCATGCGCGAACTGCCCGCCGTGATCGATCGCTGGCGTGCTGGCGAGGCGGAGACACCCCGCGCCACTTAGCGATGAACGGCCGGGCTACGGCGCCTCCGGCGGCGAGGCGACGATGTCGGCCACCGGTCTGCTGGTGAACCGGATCCGCGTCCCTTCCGCGGAGCGTTCGACCACGAAGTAGAGCCCGGCCGCGCGCATCAGGTCCAGCCCGTACCCGCGTGGCCCCTGCCCCGGTTCCCGCCAGGTTCCCGCGTCCCGGATCGTCAGCTCGATGTGGCGGGCACCGACGGCTGATTGCTTCACCGAGGCGGTGACTTCGATCTGTCCGGGGTGGGGCAGCAGCGCGGAGTCAACGGGGACGCCGTAGCCGTGTTCGATGCTGTTGCTCACCGCTTCACTGACCGCGAGCACGAGGTCGTCAACCTCGTCCTCCGGCCAGCGGTGCGCCTCGAGCCAGTCCCGGAGCCGGCTCCGGGCGACGGAGGGGGAAATCCAGTCGGCGGCGAGCACGAGGCGGAGTGTTGATGGCACGGGTTCGTCACCTTTCCTTCGACCAGCACGTGTCACCCGGCGAGCGCATCGCTCACCTCGTGGTACAGCGCGAGTACCTTGTCCAGCCCGGTGATCTCGAGCGGGCCCGGCACCGGCCGGTTCCGGTCGACCACGACGCGCAGGGTCCGGTACCCGGGCACCATCGCGGCCAGCGCCGCGGTGTCGAACAGCAGCCGCAGGCCGGGTGAGCCCAGGAAGCCGACCGCGGTCAGGTCGACGATCAGCACGCGGCCGCCCAGCTCGCCGAGCGCCCAGGTGACGGTGCCGCGCAGCCGGCCCACGGTCAGGCCGTCGACCTCTCCGGCAAGGGTGAGCACGACGGCTTCGTCGCACTCGTCGACCGCCACGGTCAGCAGCTGCTCCCGTGCGGGCCCGCGTGGCGGGCCCATGCCGTCACCCGTCATCGCGCACGCAGGTATCGGGGATCGGCCGCAGGAACGGGCTCGTCCGGCTCGCCCGTCAGCAGCCGCTCCATCGCGTGGAAGTACGGCGGCGCGGCGACCGTCCCGCCGAAGGCCCCGTGCCCACACCGGCCGAGGTGCACCGGCGGCCCCGGGCACACCGTTCGCGGAGCCGGGCCGTCGGCGAACACCAGCGACGAGACGGCGAAGTCGTTCACTCCGCCGACAAAGGCGACCGACCTGCTGTCCTGCGTCGTACCGGTCTTGCCGAAGTCCGGTCGGTCCCACCCGGCGGCCCGGGCCGCGCGCGCCGACGTGCCGGACACGGTGTCCTCGCTCAGGCCCGCCCGCAGCGTGTCGGCGAGGTCCTTCGGGACGACGCGTTCGCACGGTTCCTGCCCGACCGGGATCGGGGCGCCGTCGCGTCCGGTCACCGACAGGATCGGGTCCGGCGGGCACCAGATGCCTCCGCTCATCAGGGTCGCCGAGACGTTCGCCAGCTCGAGCGGGCTCACCGGGCTGGTGCCGAGGGTGAACGACAGCAGCCCGCGGAAGTACTCCGCTTGCGGCTGGTGGTAACGGGGATCCTTCGAGCGCACGTCTCCGGGATCGGTGATCGGCGCGCCGCCCGCGGCGTTGGTCGTGAGGGTGCGGCGGAGACCGAGCCGGTGAGCCATGTCGAGCACCGCCGGGACGCCGACGCGCTGCTCGAGGCCGACGAACGCCACGTTCGGCGACGTCGCCAGCGCGTCGGCGAGCGTGATCGGATCGGGGTAGGTGCCGAGGTTCGTGACCGGATAGCAGCTCGTGTGCCGGTCGGCCCCGGGTGGGGTGAAGCAGTCGCTGCGCGGATTGGGCAACGGTGTGCGGAGTCCCGCCTCGCCGGCTTCGAGGGCCGCGGCGGCGGTGAAGATCTTGAAGACCGAGCCGGCGCCGAAGGGATCGCTGACCCCACCGACGACGTCCGTGGATCGCTCGCCTTCGTCGGCGTCGACGCCGTAGTCGCGGTTCGCGACCATCGCCAGGACCTCGTGCCGCTGTTCCCCAGGCCGGATGACCGCCATGGTGCCGGCGACACCCGGTTCGCGGGTGCGCACGTTCGCCGTCACCGCCTGTTTGGTCACCTCGGCGACCTTCGGGTCCATGGTGGTGCGGATGGTCAGCCCCGCGGTGGCGAGCCGGTCCGGCGTGAAGCCGTGCCGTTCGAGGTGGTCCACCGCATACGCGCAGAAAAATCCGGCCTCGCGTTCTGCACTCAGGCAGTTCGGGGCCGGCGTCCGGGGGCCGCCGGGGAGTACACCCAGTGCGGCGGCCTTCGCCTCGCGCGCGGCGGGAACAGGGAGCGAGCCCGCATCGGCCATCGCGTCCAGCACAACGTCTCGCCGGGACTTGGCCGCGTCCGGATGGGCATAAGGGTCGAAGCGGGACGGGCTGTTCACCATTCCGGCGAGCAAGGCCGCCTGCGGGACGGTGAGCTTCGCGGCGCTCGTCCCGAAGTAGGCCTCGGCCGCGGCGGCAACCCCGCAGACCGCCCGGCTGAACTGGACGACGTTCAGGTACGCGGCGAGGATCTGGTCCTTGGTCATCACGCGATCGACCCGGACGGCCAGCTTGGCCTCCCGAAGCTTCCGGGCCACCGAGTTTTCCCGATCCCGCTGCTGCGCCGCGGGGTCGCCGCGGTGCACGACGTTGATCAGGAAGTTCTTCACGTACTGCTGTGTGATCGTCGAGGCACCTTGGGTGTCACCGCCGGCGGCGTTGTTGACCAAAGCCCGGAGCACGCCCCGCGGGTCGACCGCTCCTTCGTCGTAGAACCGCCGGTCCTCGATGGCGATGATGGCCGCCTTCATCGCGGGTGAAATCCCGTCGGCGGTGACCGGGAGCCGGTACTGGTCGTACAGCACGGCGATCGGGTGGCCGTCGCGATCGGTCACGGTGGTCGTCAACGGCGGTTTCCCGGCCGCGAGATCCGCTTCGATCGCCGCGACCGAGTCACCGACCTCATTGGACAGCAGCCCGGCGCCGAGGGCCGGCGGCGCCAGCACGCCGGCCAGCAGAATTCCAGCCACCGCGTACAACCCGGCCAGCCGTGCGGGTCGGAATCGGCGCATCCCCGAGTCAGGCGCTGCGCTTCATCGGCGCCAAAGCACGCCGGTCCGCCTCTTCCGCGGCGGTTTCGTGCCTGCGGGCCGCGGCTTCGTCTCCGGCTGCCCGGGCGGACTGGGCGGCGGCTCGTTCGTGGTGGGCTTCCGCGCGGCGGATCGCCGCGAAGGACTCCTCCACCAACCGTCCCCACTGTTGAGTGTGCCGCGGGTACCGCCGCGCCTCGGCGCGTGCTTCGGCAGCAGCGGCAAGTTCCTGATACGCCATCGCGTGGCAGTCGGCGACGTCCGCGAGAAAGCGTTGCAGCTTGCCCCGGTAGAGACCGTCGGGGTCGGTCCCGGTTTCCAGCTCGACCGCCAGGCTGCGGTGTGCCCCCGCGGCTTCCCAGACGCGTTCGGCGTCCAGGCGCAGCCGGCGGACCTCCGGGAGTTCCCAGGTTCCGGTGGTCTCCTTCACCGCTACGTCGGTCGTCATGTCGTGGTCACCTTCCTTCTTCCTCGCTCGGGTTCCACCCTGACACGGGAAGAAGGGGTTGCAACTGACGACTGCCTTACGATCGCGGCCGCAGCCCGACCAGGGGTAGTTGCCGCGCCATCCGGCGGCGGGCGAGGTCGCTGCCGTCGTAGCGCCACTTCAGCAGCTTCCCCAGCGCGAATCGCACGACCGGCCCGGCGAACCGGTTGCGGTGCTCGTAGCCGGCGATGACCGCGACGGCCTCGTCTTCATCGAGCACGCGGTGGACGGCCGGGAAGCGGTGCCGTCCGACGATCACCTCGACCGGCGGCCGGGCCCGGATGTTGCGGAACCAGTCCGCACCGGCGCCCAGGCCCGCGACCACGATGTATTCCTCACCGTCCCGCCCGACGACTTCGAGCACCGTCCGGTACCTGCGCCCGGACTTCCGCCCGAGGTGGGTCAGGCACAGGAAACGACGGCCGAGCAGCCACCCGAGACCGTTGTCGTACAACCGGACCGGCGCGCGGAAGACGAACCGGGCAACCCGGTTCACCGCGCCGCCTCGGCGGCGGAACGGCGGAGGTTCGTGACCACCGCGGTGGATTTACCCGCGAGCACCGCGGCGATGTAGCGGTCGAGCACCGGCAACCGGGCCAACCGCAGGGCCGCGCGCCGGATTCCGAGCTGGAGCGGGCTTTCCGGCAGGAACCAGCGGGCACTCCGCCGCGCCACTCCCTGCTTCTCCTCGACCACCGGCCGCATCAGCCGCTCGTATTCGGTGAACGCCTCGGTGAGCGAACGGTTCTGCAGTTGTTCGCCGAGGACAAAAGCGCCGGCGACGCCGAGGGACGCGCCTTGCCCGGCGATCAACGAGACAGCCGAGCACGCGTCCCCCGCGAGGACCACGCGCCCGCGGCTCCAGCGCGGCATGACGATCTGAGCGACCTGGTCGTAGTACACGGCCTCGCTCGGCGGACACCGCCGCAGCGCGCGAGGAACGAGCCAACCCAGCGAACCGTACTCCTGCCGCAGCGCCGCCCTGGTGTCCTCGGGCAGCCGGGGATCATCGGTCCGGTGGACGGCGAAAGCGGCGACCCGGCCGTCGCGCAGGCCGTAGAAACCCATCTGACGGCCGATGGTGTCGGTGAGGCAGAACCGGTCGCCCACCGCGTGGTGGATCTCGGGGTCGCTGAACACGAACGCCGCGGTGTGGAACCCGAGGTACCGCAGGAACTCGCCGTCCTCGCCGAACACCAGCCGTCGCACGGCGGAATGGATCCCGTCGGCGCCCACGAGCACGTCCGCCTCGACCACCTGGTCACCGGCGGTCACCCGCACCCGGTCGCCCAGGTCTTCGACCACCGTCACACCCGCGCCGAATCGCAGGTCCACCGTGGACGGCAGCTGCTCCCGCAGCGCCTGTTCGAGGTCGGGGCGCATGATGCCGCACAGACGGTCTCGCATGGCGCGGGCGAAGGTCGTGTACCGCGCCGCTGCGCGGCGGCGACCACGCTCGTCGAGCAGGCTCGCCTCGTCCACCCGGTAGGCCAGCTCGCGGATCCGCGGCAGCACCCCCATGTCCTCGGCGGCGTCGAACCCGGCACCGAAGAAGTCGATCATGTATCCCTGTTCACGCGGCGCCGGTGCCCGCTCCAGCACCACCACCTCGGCGCCGTCTCGCGCGAACTTGTTCGCCACCGCCAGGCCGGTGATCCCGGCCCCGCACACTGCGACTTTCACCGCTTTGCTCCTTCGCTTCAGACCAGCCGTCGCAGGACGGCGGCCGCCCCGGCCGGGACGTCGTCCGGCGCCACCGCGCGATGCATGAGCAACCCGTCGATCGCGGCGCCGAGCACCGCGGCCGTTCCATCGGGATCAGCGACTCCGAACTGCCGGAAACGAGTGCCGATCACGCTCTTGAGGTCGGCCAGGACCGCCGCGATTCCCGCGCGCAGCGTGTCGTCCCGGGTCGCGGCCAGATAGCCCTCGACGAACAGCAGCGACATCGGATCGGTACCGGTGTACTGCTCGACCGCCGTCACCATGGCGTCGACCACCTCGTCCGCCGTGCCCGCCGCGTCGAGCGCGGGACCCAGTTCACCCGCCACCGCGCGCATCGTTCCCAGCACCGCTTCCACCAGCACGGCTTGCACGGACGAGAAGTGGTAGTGCACCACGCTCGGGGTGACACCGGCCCGCTCGGCCAGCACACGAGTGCTCACCGCCGTCCACCCGCGTTCCGGGATCAGCTCGACCGCGGCGACGAGCAGCCGCTGCCGGACGGCTTCACCCCGAGCAGCGGACGGAGACCGCATCGCAACCTCCATCAGGGCGATCGCCCTGAACAGTCGTCCTACACTTGAGAGTACAGGCTAGCACAACTATTCGTCTATGCAACAATTTGCTTGCTGATAGGATCCGGAAGATGCCGACGCGAGTACTGCTCGTCGAAGACGACGCCATGATCAGCGAAGCGTTGAGCCTCGCCCTGGAAGACGAAGACTTCGCCGTGACCACCGCGGCCACCGGCGAAGACGGCCTGGAACTGCTGGAGTCCACCACCGTCGACGTCGTGCTGCTCGACCTGATGCTGCCGGGCATCGACGGGCTCACCGTCTGCCGCGCCGTCCGCGAGGGAGGTGACCTGCCGATCATCGTGATCACCGCGCGCACCGACACCCAGGACGTCATCGCCGGCCTCGAAGCCGGCGCCGACGACTACGTCACCAAACCACTGGTCGCGGGCGAGCTCGCCGCCCGCATCCGCGCACTGCTCCGCCGGGCGGCCCCGGACCGGCCGGCCCACCTCACCCTCGGCGGGCTCGAGATCCGGCCGGACGAGGAAGCCGTCCACCGCGACGGCGTTCCGGTGCACCTGACTCGCACCGAGTTCCGGCTGTTGGCCGAGCTCGTCGCGGCCGAGGGCAAGGTCGTCACCCGCGAACAGCTCCTGCAGCGCGTCTGGGGCCACGACTACTTCGGCGACACCCGGCTGCTCGACGTCCACATCAGACGGCTGCGGCGCAAGGTCGAACCCGACCCCGACACCCCCAGCCTGGTGCTGACCGTCCGCGGCAGTGGCTACCGCATCGCCCCCGAACCGTGATCCGCCGGCTTTCGCTGCGCTGGCGGGTCGCGGCGGCCTTCGGGCTCGGGCTGGCGCTGGTGATGACCATCCTCGCGGTGGCGACCTGGAACCTGACCACCGGCTACATGCTCGACCAGCGCGAGCAGAGCGTCACCCGCCAGTCCGAGGTCAACGTCCGCCTCGTCACCACCGCGCTGGCCGAACACGCCGACGACCTCGACGAACTCCTCACCGGACTGGCCACCGGCCCCGATTCGTCGATCCTGCTGTCCCGCCCGGCCGGCTGGCTCACCAGTGGCCGGCAGGTCGACCCCGCTGCCGTGCCCGTTGCCCTGCTGGATCAGGCCCACAACGGCATATCCGCCCGGCAGCGGTTCACCGCCGACAGCATTCCCGTGCTCGGTGTGGCGACACCGGTCGGCCCGGACAGCGTGTACGTCGAGCTGTACCCACTGCTGGAGCTGGACCGCACTTTCCGCTACCTGAGCACCCTGCTCATCGCCGGCACCGTCGTCGCCGCGCTGTTCGGGGTGGGCCTCGGCGCCTGGTCCGCCCGCCGGGCGTTGCGCCCGTTGACCGCCTTGACCGCAGCCGCGTCCCGCGTCGCGCGCGGAGACCTGACGGCCCGGCTCCCCGACCAGTCCGACCCCGATCTCGCCCCACTGGCCACCAGCTTCAACACCACCGCCGGCAATCTGGAACAACGCGTGCGCCGGGACGCCCGGTTCGCCTCCGACGTCAGCCACGAACTGCGCTCGCCCCTGACCACCATGGTCAACGTCACCGAGGTACTCGAACGCCGGCAGGAAGCGATGCCGCCGACGGCGCAACGCGCACTGCGGTTGCTGAGAGCGGAGCTGCGACGGTTCCAGCGGATGGTGATCGACCTCTTGGAGATCTCCCGAGCCGACCAGGACGAGGCCGACAGCACCGTCGAACTGGTCGACCTCGGCGAACTCGTCCGCAACATCGTCGACAGCCGACCGGGTTGCGAAGTACGCATCGAGACCGAACCCGACACTCCGCTGGTCTCCGCCGATCGCCGACGCATCGATCGCGTGGTCGCCAACCTGCTCGACAACGCCGACCACTACGGCGGTGGCGCCGTCGCGATCACTGTCCGCCGCGACGACGACCACGCCCGCATCGAGGTCGACGACGCCGGCAGCGGCGTCCCGCCCGCGCTGCGCGAACGCATCTTCGAACGGTTCGCCCGCGGCCTGCACGCCGCCCGCCGCGACCAGGACACCGGCAGCGGCCTCGGCCTGGCCATCGTCGCCGACCACGTCCACCGCCACGAAGGCCGGGTCTGGGTCGAAGATCGCCCCGGCGGCGGCGCCCGCTTCGTCGTCGAACTCCCGGAGGCCATGACATGAAGATCGCCCTCGCGCTGCTGGCGGCGTTGTGCCTGACCGGCTGCGGCGTGACGACCGAGGACGAACCCGAACCGATCACCACGCCCGTCCCGACCGCGACCCCGACGGTCACCAGCAGGCCCGCTGCGCCGACGCCCTGCCCGCCCGAATCGTCAGCCAGTCGTCAGGTGCAGCCCGCGACCTCGCCCACACAATGAGGGCATGACCGTCGAAACCCACCAAGCCGACGACATCACCGACGAGGTCAGCACCTGGCTGACCGGCGAGTTCGCCTCGCGGCTGCCCGCGGCCGACATCACCGAGATCGTCCACTCGGCCCGCACCGACCTCGAAGGCCAGATCGTGCCCGAGGCCATGGGCGAGATGCTGCACCGGCTGGCCCGGTTCCGCGTCTTGCGCACGCTCGAACACGCATGACTGCGTATCGCCAGCACTGCCCGGTGTCGTCCGCGGCCGAAGTTTTCGGACAGTCGTGGACCCTGCTCGTCGTCCGGGAACTGCTGCACGGCAACAGCCGGACCAGCGAGATCGCCCGTGGCGTGCCCGGGATGTCGTCCGCGCTGCTGGCCCGGCGACTCAAGCAGCTCGCCGAAGCCGGCGTGATCACGCGACTGGCGTCAACCGGCGAAGGACGGTTCGCGCTCACCCCGGCCGGACGCGACCTCGCGCCGGTGATCGAGCAGCTGGGCCGCTGGGGCCGCCGCTGGATGCCGCCACCACGCAGCGGTGACCTGAAGCCGAACCTGCTGCTGCTGGACATCTGCCGGAGCATCGATCCGGCCCGGCTCCCCCGGGAAAAAGTCTCCCTGCACCTGAGGTTCGCCGAGACCCCGCCGCCGCGCTGGTGGTGGCTGGTTCTCTCCCCCGAAGGTGCTGCGTCCACCGACAGTGATCCGCGGTTGCCGACCGTGGCCAGGATCGACTGCACGGTGTCCGCGCTCGCCGGGGTCTGGCTCGGCCATCGGAGCTGGCGGGAGGCGCTGGCCGACCACGCGATCCGGTTCGACGGCACCCGCGAAGCGGTCCGGAACGCGATCAGCTGGCTCGGCCGCAACCGCTTCACCGATCCCGCGATGACCGTTTCCGTGACGAACAGAACGACGAGACAACAGTTTGACTGAACCAACTGCTTCCGGGATCCGTGTCCTCCGGGGAAAGCACCGAACTCCCCTGGAGGCCCACGATGAAGTCCCGGAAGCCGTGGATCGCGCTGAGTGGCGCGCTCGCCCTCGCCGTCGCGGCGTGCGCCCCGCCGAACGCCCAGGTCGTGACCGCTCCCCAAGCCCCGGCCTTGACCGGCCAGACGGCCGCACCACCGGCGACCCTGACGGAGGCCAACCTCACCCAGACGCCGTTCGGGCCGATCAGCCCCACCGGGCGGAAGCTGCTGACCATCGTGCAGCAGACCAGCCTCCGCGAAATCACCACCTCGACGTGGGCGATCCAGCGCTCGGCCAACCCTGCGGTCCAGGAAGCCGCCCGGACGATCATCACCCAACACAAAGACCTCGAGAGCCGGGACACCGACATCAGCTCCCAGATGGGCTTGGCCGTCCCCACCCAGCCTGCGCCGGACATGCAGGTCGGTATCGAGCGTATGCGCGGCGAGTTCGGGGAGGAGTTCGACCGGGACTACGTCAACACCTTGCGCAAGGCGCACGCCGAGGCGTTGATCCTGGTCTCGACAGTGCGCGCGGATACCCGCAACACCCTGGTCCGGCCGTTCGCGGACCTCGCGGGCGACTACATCAAGACCCACATCAACCTGCTGGAGAAGACCGGCGACGTCGACTACGCACAGCTGCCGGTGCCGAGCCTGTGAGGCTGCGGGGTCAGCGGCGGTATGGCGCCTCGGGTGCCGGCTGCCCCACCCCCGGCCGCGGCCGGTACGGGATCGGCCTCGCCACAGTCGGTCGCGGCCGGCGTGCCGCCACGGGCCTCGCCTGCGGTCGCGGATGCCGGACCGGCGGCACCGGGCCCGGCCGGTTGACCCACGAGTCGAACACGACGATCAGCCCGGCGAACACCGCGACGATGAGTCCCACCGGGACACTGACCAACGCGGCCACCATCCCGGCGACGAGCAGCATCGGCAGCACCGCGAGCAGGCAGTACGGGTCGATCGGCCCGAACACGGGCCGGGACGGGCCCTCACGCCGGCTCATGCGCGTTCCGCCGCGATATGTTTCCTCCACTCATTGTTGCAGTATGCAATACTTCGCCATCCTGCACCAGTGAGGTCGATCACCCGGACGTTCCGGATGAATCGGGCGGCTCGCCGGGAGACTCGCCTGGTTGATCGGCGCACCCAGCCGCCCATCGGGCACACTGGTGGGTATGCCTCGCAGCTCCCCTGCCCTCGACGCCACGGACGTCGACGCTGTCACCGACGCCGTGCTGACCGCGTCCCGCCTGCTGGTGGCCGTGTCGGCCCGGTCGATCGCGGCCGCCGGCGACGCGATCACCCTGCCGCAGTTCCGGCTTCTGGTGGTCCTGCAGACGCGGGGGCCGCTGAAACACGCCGACCTCGCCGAGTACTTGCAGGTCACCCCGTCGACCGCGAGCCGGATGGTCGACCGGCTCGTCACCGTCGGCATGGTTGATCGCCAGCACAGCACCGTCTCACGCCGGGAGATCGTGCTGGCGTTGACCCGCGAGGGCACGAAGGTTGTTCGCCAGGTGACCGCGCGGCGGCGTAAGGAGATCGCGAAGATCGTCGCCCGGATGCCGGACGAGGCCCGGCACGGCCTGGTCGACAGCCTCACCGCCTTCGCCGAGGCCGGTGGCGAGCCGCCCGCGTCGGCCGTCGCTCCCGAAGCCGTGTGGACCTGACCTCGGCCGGCGAGCCTGGCCAGCATGGCCGTTGGAGGAGCGCAGCGCCTCCTCGTCATCGTCGACCGCGGCGCCTTCGCCGAGGTCCAGCGCTGACCGGCGGGCCGACTTCGAGCCAGGCGCCCAGGTCGTCGCTGCCTACCTGCGGATCTCCGCCGGGGTGATTGCGGACAGCACAGCTTGATGGGTGAGCCAGCCGGTCAGCTGGCGTTCGCCGTCGAGCACGGGCAGACCGGTGCCGGATGCGTTCGTCAGTGCGGTCAGCGCGTCGGCGAGCGAGGTCTCGCAAGTGACCAGGGGCGGCAGCTCGGCCAGGTCCCCCACGGTGCCGTCGTGGTCGTTGCCCAGGGCCTCGGCCACGGCCTGCGCCGTGACGCAGCCCTGGTACCGCCCACCGTCGTCGACCACGGGCAGGATGCCGTGCCCGGACACGGCCAGGGCATGCGCGGCCCGCTCCAACGGCATTCCCCCGGAAAGAGGTTCGGGCAGGGGCTCGGCGACAGCTTCGACCGTCGTCGCGGCCAGGCGGCGTTCCTGGGGGTGCCGGTCGAGGTCGACGCCGCGACGGCGCAGCTTGAGCGTGTAGATCGTGTCCCGGGACAACGCGCGGCTCGTCGCGGTCGCGATGACGATCGCGGTGAGCATCGGCAAGATGATCGTGTACTGGCCGGTCAGCTCGAACAGCACGATCACCGCGGTGATCGGCGCCCGCGCCGCCCCGGCGAACGCCGCACCCATCCCGATCAGCCCGTAGACGCCTGGCGACGCGGTCAGCGACGGTAGCCACGCGTGCACCACGATCCCGAACGCGGTCCCGCCCATCGCGCCGATGAACAGCGATGGCGCGAACACGCCACCCGAGCCGCCGATGCCGATCGTCAGGCTCGTCGCGACGATCTTGCCCACCAGCAACAGCAGCAGGAACCCGAGCACGTACTTGCCTTCGACCGCGTTCTGCAACACCGGGTAACCCACGCCGTACATCTGCGGCAGCGCCAACAGCAGCCCGCCGAGGAACACGCCGCCGACGGCCGGACGCAGCCACTCGGGACCGCGCCAGACCCAGTCGCAGAAGTCCTCGATCCAGTACAGGACCCGGGTGAAGAGCACCCCGCACGCACCCACGACAACACCGAGAACGACGAAGAGCAGGTACTCCACCGGGTTGCGCAGGGTGAAGGGCGGTAGGTCGAGGAACGCGGTGTTCCCGAACGCCGCCCGCCCGACCACGCTCGCGGTCACACTGGCCAGCACCACCGCGCCGAACGACTCGGCGGCGAAATCGCGCAGGATCAGCTCCATCGCGAAGAACGGCCCGGCCAGTGGCGCGTTGAACGTCGCCGCGATCCCGCCTGCCGCACCGCACGCCACCAGCACCCGCAGCCGGGACTCGGGCAGCCGGGTGAGACGGCCCAGGGTGGAGCCCAGCGCCGAGCCGATCTGGACGATCGGGCCTTCCCGCCCGACCGACCCGCCGGAGCCGATGGTCAGCGCCGAAGCCAGGGCTTTCACCGCGCTGACCTGGGCCGGGATCCGGCCGCCGCGCTCGGCGACCGCGTACATCACCTCGGGAACGCCGTGACCGCGGGCTTCCGGCGCGAACTTGTACACCAGTGGCCCGTAGATCAGCCCCGCCACCACCGGTGCGAGCAGCAGGAACCACGGCCCCAGCTCCGGGAGCCACGGATGGGCGGCCCGTCCCGCGTCGGAATAGTCCGCTTGGCCGGAGAACAGATGGGTGAACGTCGTGATCAGCCAGCGGAACACGATGGCGCCGAGCCCGGCTCCCGCCCCGATGAGCACGGCCAGCCCGACCATGCCGCTCCGGCTTTCCCGCAGCCACCTTCCGAGCGGCTGCCGGACCGGGACCGGGACGCGCCTGTCCGACATGCTGTTACCTGTAGACACTATTGCATTATGCAATACTTGGTTCGATCACCCGCCGAGACCCTCGACCTGCGCTTTCGCGCGCTGCCGATAGGTCAGGAGGGCACTGAGCCCACTCAGCCCCAGAAGGAGGACGCCCACGACGAGGTCGGTGACGATGACACGGGCGAGGTCGTACCCGAGAACGAAGGGCGCGACGATCAGCCAGAGACCGAGCACGGCGTTGACGACGCTGAACGCCGGGTAGTCCCGGGGAACGACCGTCCAGACCAGCGCCAGGACGGCGGCCACCAGGGCCACGAACACGTCGATGCCGTCGGCGAGTCCGCCCCGCACCTGACTGAAGTGCAGCACGTAGGGCGCGAAGCCGAGCCATAGAGCCGCCACGAAGGCCAGCGAGCTGGGCAGGCTGGGCGTCAGCGCACCTTCGGTGCCCGGACCGATCCAGAAGTGCTGTTCGGCACCACGAGTGACCATGATCCCTCCGGCGTTCCTCGTCGACTACTGTTGCATACGACAACAGTTTACTCTTCCGACGAAGAGACGCGCGGCGGTGGGACACAACGCTGTGTCCCACCGCCGCGTCACGGCGCCGCTTCCGCCCGAGCCGAACCAGTCCAGCACCCTGAAGTCCGCGCCCCTGAAACCATGACGCGTTCCTCGCTCACGACAGCCGCTCCAGCCTGCCGGCGCCGGACTCCACTGTCCCGCACGCGGCCGGCGGCCGACCTGACGATTGCCTTGCGATCGTCAGCCGAGCACGAAATAGCGCAGCCAGAGATAGGGCGCGGCGATCAGCACCGTCAGCAGTGTGACCTGGGCACCCTTGCGGGTGAACTCCCAGAACGAGATCGGGCTCCCCGACCGCGCCGCGATCCCCAGCATCACCACGTTGGCACTCGCGCCGATGGCCGTCATGTTGCCGCCGAAGTCGGCACCCAGCGCCAGCGACCACCAGAGCGCCTCCGAGTGCGCCGGATCCGGGATGTCCTGCGTGAGGGCCAGCACGAGCGGGCTCATCGTGGCCACGTACGGGATATTGTCGATCACCCCTGACAGCACCGCGGACACCACCAGGATCAGCATCACCGCGAACAGCGCGTTGCCACCGGTGGCCTCGGCCGCCAGCTTCGCCAGGTTGCCGATCACCCCGGTCTTCACCAGTGCACCGATCATGATGAACAGCCCGGCGAAGAACAACAGCGTCTCCCACTCGACACCGGCCAGGAAGTCCTTCGGCTCGGCCCGGGAAATCAGGACCAGCACCCCGGCACCGAGCAGGGCCACCACCGACGGCTCGATGTGGAACACCGAGTGCCCGATGAACCCGATGAACACCGCGAGCAGCACGAGACCACACTTGATCAGCAGTCCTCGGTCGCGGATCGCCTCGCGCTCGTTCAGCCGCATCACGTCGGCGACCCGCGCCGGGTCGACCGCGAACGACCCGCGGAACACCCACCGCAACGCGAGCGTGAACGCAACCAGCTCGATCACGACGATCGGAGCCATGTTGACCAGGAAGTCGTTGAACGACAGCCCGGCGCGGCTGCCGATGATGATGTTGGGCGGGTCGCCGATCAGGGTCGCCGCGCCGCCGATGTTCGACGCGAGCACCTCCGCGATCAGGAACGGCGTGGGCTTGATGTCCAGGCGATCGCAGACGAGCAGCGTGACCGGCGCGATCAGCAGCACGGTGGTGACGTTGTCCAGGAACGCCGACGCGACCGCCGTGATCAGTGACAACAGGAGCATCACGCGCAGCGGCGAGCCCTTGGCCCGTTTGGCCGCCCAGATCGCGATGTACTCGAACACGCCGGTCCGGCGCAGCACCCCGACGATGATCATCATCCCGAGCAGCAGGAAGACGACGTCCCAGTCGATCCCGGTGTCGTGGGAGTAAAACGCGTCCTCGGCGCCGGTCACCCCGAACGCCAGCACCACCCCGGCCCCGGCCAGGGCCGCCACCATCTTCGGGATCTTCTCGGTGGCGATGAAGACGTAGGCGACGACGAAGACCGCGACGGCGATGACGGTGCTCATCGCACCGCCCCCGGGCTCAGTGGGGCGTGAGGGCCAGCTCCAGCAGCCGGGACGCGGAAATCACTCCGAGCAGCTTCTTCCCCTCCATGACCGCGACCAGCGGGCAGCGCAGGCGGGCCATGATCGCCGCGACCTCCACGATCGTGTCGTCGCCCTGCACGCGCGGCAGCTCCGACGGCTTCTCCGGCAGCAGCGACCGCACCGTCTTGCCGCCCAGCTTGTCCGCGACCCGGTCGGCCATCGACTCGTCCAGCACCCCGGCCAGCGACGGGTCGTCCTGCACGTACCGCGGCACCAGGAACTGCACGACCTGCGACGCCGGCAGGATCGAACACGGGCACCCGGACGCGTCGGTGACCACGATGCCCGGCAGCCGCCGCTCGGCCAGCAGCTTCGTCGCGGCGAGCGCATCGGAGTCCAGGTCCACGACCGGGTAGTCCTCGGCCATCTCCACAGCGTGCATCTGTCCAGAGTACGGCGGGCCGGCCGGTTTCGTGCGGCACTATCCGGCGCTCCTTTCGGGTTCTTGACGGCCGGTGGGCAAGTTGTCCGGCGGCTCGAAGCTCAGGGCCTTCGCCACCGGGACGTCGGTGGAGGAGTGCAGGACGATCGACAGCGCGATCGTGACGGTGACCAGGTCGAACACCAGCTCCGCGTCCGGGATGCCGGACTGCAGGGCCAGCAGCCCGTAGACCACCGAGGCGAACCCCTTGGGCCCGAACCAGGCGGCCGCCGCCCGCTCCCGGCCGGACATCTTCGTCCGCAACAGCGACAACGCCATCGCAGCCGGCCGGACCAGCACGATCGCGAGCACGGCCAGCACCCAGCCGCCCACGCTCAGGTGCCCGAGCCGCTCCGGCGTGACCAGCGCACCGAACACCAGCAACGCCGCGAACTTGGTGATCTCCGACAGCAGGTCGCCGAGCGGTTCGAAGTGCTCGGCGGCCATCTTGTCCATCGTGGCGAGCGTCGAGCCGGCGGCGAACGCGGCCAGGTACGGGTTGGCGTGGGTCAGGTGGCAGGCGGCGTACAGCATCACGGCGATCGCGAGCGGGCCCAGCGCCTGCAACCGGGGCTCGGCGGTGAGGACCTTCAACCGCCACGCCAGCGTGACCAGGGCCGGGATTGCGACGCCCAGCACCAGGCCCAGCAGCAGCTCGATCCCGACCGTGCCCAGGTCGGAGTCGGCGTGCGCGGCGGTGGCCAGGAAGATCAGCACGAACGGCAGCGCGAGCCCGTCGTTGAGGCCGGACTCGACGTTGAGCAGCCGCCGCAGCCGCAGCGGGACGTCGTCGCGGCCGACGATCGCGGCCGCGAACACCGGATCGGTCGGCGAGAGGATCGCCCCCAGCAGCAGGGCGGTCGGCCAGTCCAGGCCGACCAGGAAGTGCGCCGGGACCGCGATCCCGACCATCGTCAGCGGCATCCCCAGCCCGAGGGCCCGGCCCGACAGCCGCCAGCCCTCTCGCAGAGCACGCACGTTGGCACGCTGGCCGTCGGTGAACAGCACGGTGAACAGCGCGATGTCGGCGAGCGCGGTGACCAGCGGATCATGCGGGGCGATCTGCACCAGGCCGAAGCCACCCTGACCGATCAACGCGCCGGCGAGCAGGAACAGCAACGCCGTCGACAGCACCGTCCGCGCCGCGACACCGGAGAGGGACACGCTGATGAGCAGGACGACACCGAACGCCAGTACGAGCGCCATGGAAATTCCGTCCTCGAGTCGAGTCCTCCGCCCGCTGCGGGCGAAGGGCCGACCAGACTTCCCGGCACTCCTCGCGTAAAGATGCCGCAAAGAACGGCCCGGGGCAAACCGGAAGCGCATACCCGGCCGTCAAGGTGGGCATGATCGCACCGCAGGATTTCGCAAAGATCCGGCGACCCGGCTTGACACGGAGGAACCTCGCTTGACCCAGCTGAAGAGCCGGCGCGGTGCGGTGACGCCCAGCCGCGCGGTGCTGCTTTTCGCCTTCGCCTTCGCCGTGATGGCCGACCCGGTGTCTTCGGTCGCCTACGCCATCGAAGCCGCGCTGCGGGCGCTGCGCGGCGACCTCGCCCTCCTGCTTCCGACGATGGCCCTCGTCGTCGGCATCGTCGTGCTGGTCATCGTCAACTACCACCAACTCGTCGCCCGGTACCCCCAGGGCGGCGGCGCCGCGGCCGCGACCGGCGAGGCATTCGGCGAAGGAACCGCCTTCGTCCCGATCGGGGCACTGATCGTCGATTTCGTGCTGACGATCGCGATCAGCTCCGCGGCGGGCGCCTCCGCGGTGATCGCGTTCTTCCCGGCGCTCGCGCCGTGGCGGGTCCTGATCGCGGTGCTGCTGGTCGCCGGGGTCGCGGGCGGCACCTGGTTCGGCCACCTGGGGCGCACGGTGTTCGCCCTGATGACGGTCGCCTTCATCGCGCTCACCGTCATCGTCCTGGTGTCGGCGTTCTTCGTACCCGCCCGGGCGGCCGCGACCCCCTCGCCCGATCCCGGCCACTCCCCGCTCATCGCGGTCGCGCTCGCCTTCCCCGTCGCGATGGCGCTGGCCACCGGGATCGAGGCGCCGTCGTCGGCGATCGCCCAGCTCGGGCAGCTCGACGACCCGGGCCGCCGCCGCTTCGGCCGGGTGACCCTCTGGCTGACCCTCGGCGTGGTCGGCACGAGCACCCTGGGGCTCACCGCACAGGCCGTGCGCCTCGGCGTCGGGGTCCCGCACGAGGACACGACGCAGATCGCCGAGCTCGCGCGGGCCGCGACGTCGACGCCGGTCTTCGCGGCGTTCCAGCTGACCACCGCGCTGCTGCTGCTCTCGGCGGCGAGTTCGTCGTTCCAGGCCGGCCCCGGGCTGTTCAAGGCACTCGCCCGCCACCAGCACGCCGACGGCACGAGCACGGGCATCCTGCCGGCCTGGCTGGGCCGGACGAACAGCCACCACACGCCGTACTGGGGTGTCGTGGTCTTCATGGCCGCGGCCGCGCTGGTCACCGCGGCCGCGGGCGGCCGAGACCAGGAGCTGGTGCTCTTCTACGCCGCCTCGGTGTTCGTCAGCTTCTTCGCAGGCCTGGTCGCGATGGCCCGGTTCTCCTGGCGGGACCGCCGGTTCGGGTTCCTGGCGATCAACTTCGCCGGAGCCGTGGCGGTGGCGTTCACCCTGGCGGTCAACCTCACCCGCGGCGACCCGGTCGTGTCGATCGCCGCCGCCTTGCTCATCGCCGCCGCCCTGTACTGGCTGTGGGTGCGGTCCGGGCGGCCGCGCGGCATCCGCAACGTCGCCGCCGAAGCCGAGGAAAACAACTGAGCTTCACTCGCGCAACGCGGTATCGACCTCCGCGTTGGTGAGCCGTCGCGGCCCCACGTAGTACAGCGTCGCTCCGACCGGCAGCTCGCCGTCCCAGCCGGGGTTGACCACGAGACCATCGGCGGTGCGGGCGGCCAGGATCGTGGCCCCGAACGACCGGCCGAGCGCGACCCGGCACCGCTCGGTCCGCAGCGTCCCGAGCGACTCCGGCAACGCCACGGAGTAAGTGCTCGCACCACCCGCGGTCATCAGCTCGGCGTAAACGTCCGCGATCCCGGGGGAGGTCAGCTCCTCGGTGACCATCCGAGGGGTGTGCCACTGCACGCACTTGATCTTCGGGTCGACGTACCGGACCAGCTCGGCGCGTTCCATGTCCCGCAACGCCACCACGACGTGTGCCGACGGGTTCGCGTGGTCGACGGTGACCGCGACGGCCAGTGCTTCGTTGTCGTCGGCCATGTCCACCAGAACGGTCGACGCGCGGTGCACGGCCGCCCGCGCCAGCACGTCGGCCGCGGTCGGGTCGCCCCGCACGAAGTCCACCGGTTCCCCGGGCATCGGGTGCACCGGGACCTCCTCGCCCGTGCAGAGGACGAGCCCGGTCGCGTCGTCGGCCAGCAGCTGGGCCACGATCCGCTCGGTCCGGCCCGCCGTGTAGCCGATCAGCACCGTGTGCCCGGTCGCGCGCACCGGTTCCGTTCCCTGCATCCGCCGTCCTTTCGCTTGTTCGAGCGCCGTGGCGAGCCGGGTGAACACTGTCGTGAGGGTCGCGATCCCGCCGATGATGACGTAGCCGCCGACGAAGTGCCCCGCGGTTGTCACAGGCGAGTAGTCGCCGTAGCCGACGGTGGCGGCCGTCACGACGAAGTACCACCAGTAGTTGCCCGGACGCACCAGGTCGCTGCCCGCCGGCTCGGCGAGCGCCATCAGCGGCCAGCTCGTCGCGAACACGAACACGACGACCGCCACCGGCAGCAGCCAGCCCCACGTCAATAGCCAGCGCGCGAGCAGCCGCGACAGGAAGAACGTCATGCATCCCTTTCGCCGAGGCAGTCGTGAATCCCGCCAGCCGAACACATCGACGAGCCGGACACAACGGACTTTATCGGACCGTAATCGCTTCAACCTGAGATCGAGTAACTATTGCCGTATGCAATGATGCCGCTGGTCAACGTTGCCCGTGTTCCGGTCCCCCAAGGAAAGTCGGGAGTCCATTGCCGACAGTCAGAGCCGAGAAGCTGTACAAGGTGTTCGGCAGGCGTTCCCAGGAAGCTGTCCGCCGCCTGGAGAGCGGCACGCCACGCGATGAGCTGGACGGTGCCACCGCGGCGGTCGTCGACGCCTCGTTCGAGGTCCGCGACGGTGAGATCTTCGTCGTGATGGGCCTCTCGGGTTCGGGGAAGTCGACGCTGCTGCGGATGCTCAACGGCCTGCTGCCGGCCACCGCGGGACGCGTCTTCGTGGACGATCAGGACCTCACCGGGCTGTCCAAGGGCGAGGTCCGGCAGCTGCGCAGCCGGCGGATGAGCATGGTGTTCCAGCACTTCGCCCTCTTCCCGCACCGCACCGTGCTCGACAACACCGCCTACGGATTGCGCGTCCAGGGTGTCCCCCGTGACGAACGCGTCCGGCGTGCGGAAGAGGCCTTGCGGCTGGTCGGTTTGGACGGCTGGGGTGACCGCCTGCCGAAGCAGCTTTCGGGCGGTATGCGCCAGCGCGTCGGCCTCGCCCGAGCGCTGGCAGCCGACACCGACATCTTACTGATGGACGAGGCGTTCAGCGCCCTGGACCCCTTGATCCGCAAGGAAATGCAGGACCAGCTGCTGCAGCTGCAGGCCGAGCTCGGCAAGACGATCGTGTTCATCACCCACGACCTCAACGAAGCCATGCGCCTCGGCGACCGGGTCGCGATGATGCGCGACGGCCGGATCGTCCAGATCGGCACCGCCGACGAGATCCTCACCACGCCCGCCGACGAGCACATCGCCCGGTTCGTGCGGGACGTCGACCGCACCCGCGTGCTCACCGCGAGCTCGGTCATGCGTCCGCCCGGGCGGACACTGGCGACCTCGTCGGGCCCGCGTGCCTCGATCCACACGATGCGGACGCTCGAGGTCACCGAAATGTTCGCCGTCGACCCCGACGGCGGGCTCGTCGGCATCGTCACCGCGGCCGATGCCGTCGCCGCCGCGGCCCGCGGCGCGAACACCGTCACGAGCGCAGTGAGCAACGGCTTCACCGAAGCCGGTCCGGACACCCCGGTTTCCGATCTGCTCGCCGCCGCGGCCGAGCAGCACCCGATCGCCGTCGTCGACGACCGGCGCCGGCTGCTGGGCGTGGTGACCCCGGCCGCGATCCTCGGTGCCCTGACCCCCGCTCAGGAGGTGAGCACCGATGCGTGAGACCGCCTGGCAGGTTCCGCGGATCCCCGTGGGCGACTGGTTCCAAGCCGTGGTCGACTGGCTCCAGAACAACATCGGCCCGTTCTTCGACGCGGTCGACACCATCATCAAGGGCGTCGTCGAAGGGCTTTCCGATGCCCTGCAAGCGCCACCGGCACCGGTGCTGATCATCCTGTTCGCCGCGCTCGGGTGGTGGCAGCGCGGCTGGCGCTTCGGCGTCGGCTCCGCGGTCGGCTTCGCCCTCATCGACAGCCTGGACCGCTTCCCGTCCGCCATGCAGACGCTCGCCCAGGTGCTCGTCGCGGGCGTCGTGGCCGTGGCGATCGCCGTGCCGATCGGGATCCTGGCCGCTCGCAACGCTGCCGTGAGCAGGATCGTTCGGCCGGTGCTGGACTTCATGCAGACGCTCCCGGCGTTCGTCTACCTGATCCCGGTGATCTTCTTCTTTTCGATCGGCCCGGTGCCCGGCGTCGTCGCCACGGTGGTGTTCGCGCTGCCACCGGGGGTGCGGCTGACCGAGCTGGGCATCCGCCAGGTGGACCCGGAGATGGTCGAAGCCGGCGAGGCGTTCGGCTCGCCACCCCGGAAGATCCTGACCGAGATCCAGCTCCCCTTGGCGATGCCGACGATCCTGGCCGGGGTCAACCAGATCATCATGCTGTCGCTGTCGATGGTCGTGATCTCCGGCATGGTCGGCGCGCCCGGCCTCGGCGCCGAGGTCTACGCCGCGGTCACCAGCCTGAAACTCGGCTCCGGCTTCGAGGCCGGGCTCGGCGTGGTCGTCCTGGCGATCTACCTCGACCGGCTCAGCAGCGCACCGCCGGAACGAAAAGACCGCTAGAGAAAGGAAGAAACGTGCGGAACACTCCGAAGATCCGCCGGATCGCCGCCCTCGGGACCGCGGTGCTGTCGGCGCTGGCGCTCACGGCGTGCGGTGGCCGCGAAGCGCAGTCGGGCAACGACCAGGGCTCGAAGTCGGTCACCATCGGCTACATCAACTGGGACGAGGACGTCGCGCTGACGAACCTCTACCGGGCCGTGCTGGAAAGCAAGGGCTACCAGGTCAAGACGCAGCTGCTGGACGTCGGCCCGATCTACGCGGGCCTGGCCAAGGGTGACGTCGACCTGTTCCTCGACGCCTGGCTCCCGGCGACGCACGAGCAGTACTGGAAGCAGTACTCCAGCCAGCTCGAAGACCTCGGCACCTGGTACGACAACGCGACCCTGAACCTCGCCGTGCCCGACTACGTCCAGGGCGTCGACAGCATCGCCGACCTCAAGGCCCACGCCGCGGACTTCGGCGGCAAGATCACCGGCATCGAGGCCAGCGCGGGCGAGACCGGGATCGTCGAGAAGACCGCGATCCCGAAGTACGGCCTCGACGGCACGATCACCTTGCAGAACTCCTCGACGACGGCGATGCTCGCTGCGCTCGACTCGTCCATCAAGGACAAGAAGCCGATCGTGGTGACGCTGTGGCACCCGCACTGGGCGTACTCGCGCTACCAGCTCAAGGACCTGAAGGACCCGCAGGGCGCGATGGGCAAGGGCGAGCAGCTGCACGCCATCGGCCGCAAGAGCTTCGGCACCGACTTCCCCACGCTGGCCGAGGTCGCCAAGAACCTCAAGCTCACCGACGAGCAGCTCGGCTCCCTCGAAGACCTGATCCAGCAGGCACCCAAGGGCCAGGAGAAGGCCGCCGCGCAGAAGTGGATCGACCAGAACAAGGCGTTCGTCGACCAGGCCTTCACCGGCCTCTGATACTCGTGCGGCCGCCGCCACGCGCCGGCGGCGGCCGCACGGCTCACCGTCGGGTCCGCTGGTGGAAGGTCAGCTTCCAACCGCCCGGCCGGCGCGCGTAGACGCTGCTCACCTGCGCCGAGTACGGCAGCGCCGAGCGCGTCGCCGCGATGCTGTAGCGGACCACGCCCGTGCCCTCGCTGAGCTGGACGCAGCGCAGGCCGTGCAGCCGGAAATCCTCCCAGACCGGACCGCACAACGCGTCGAGCGCCTCAACGCGGGTCCGGATCGGCGGCAAGTCGGACAACAGCACAACGATCCGCTCGTCGAAGACGCCGTCGTAGTACTTCCTCGCCGCTGCCGGAGTTGCCCGGAGCGCCTGCCAACCCTGCTGCTCCAGGTCGATCAGCTCTTCGTGCGCCACCGGCCGTCCTCCACCACGGTCCGGCGGTCGCCGGTGCCACCGCCAGCGTTCCGCATCCGAGAGTGGTTGCACCTGACGACTACCTTGCGATTTCACGCGTTCCCCAGAGCCCGGGTCGTAGCCCGACCGAGCGCGGCCACCGTGGGCCCGTCTGTTTGCGGCGGTGTGAGCAAGCCGCTGAGGTCACCGTGATCCCAGGCCGATGCCGTGGCGGTCGCGTGCCCGGTCCGGAACACCACCTGCGGCCACAACGCGCCGCCGAGCAACCCGCGAAGGTTCTGACGACGTTCGGGCGTGCCGAGCGCCTGCGGGACCGGAGCCGCGGTGAGCACGATCCGCTGCAGCGCCTGACCGGCCTGCAATCGCATGAGGGCACCGTCGGTCAAGGTGCCGACGGCCCCGCGAACACCTCGGCACCGGGATCAGCGGTCGCGGCCGGTTGCTCCAGGTGGGCCAAGGTGGCCAGCCAGGCCTGCTCAGCTTCGGCCGCCTGACGCAACCGTGCGGGCAGGGTCGCCGGCACCGGCGCCGGCACAGCCGGGTAGACGCCGTCGCCCAGGTGCGCGATCGCCGCGCCGAGCGGCCGATCGGCGGGGCCGGGGGCCCGGGGCGTGGTGGGGCGGACCGCGGCGAGCAGGTTGGGGATCCGGCGATCGGGCAGGTATCGCACCGCCGGCTCGAACCCCAGGAAACGGACGGCCGCGCGCAGGTTGAACAACGCGCCGCCGCAGGCCAGCAGGAGTTTCCGCTGCTCGAGGCCGGTCTCGGAAACGGCCCGTGTCGTCTCGGCATGCAGTTCGATCGCCACCGGCGTGCAGCGCAACCACCACGGCCGGCTGTCGTGCCACGACGCGCCGGCCCCGGCCGCCGGCCTGACCGACTCGACCTGCTCCGAGGTCAGCTCCCCCACCGGGGGCACCGATGTGGTCATGGTCGCGGCACCTCCCGTCCGGTCGGGTCATCCGGACCAGGGTGACCGGCCACGCAGGGGGGCCACAGCGTCCAAAGTCCTTCGCCGAGGGCAAGACCTCCTCAGGCGCGCAGTTCTGGTCAGCCGCCCTCGCCGGACCGCATCCGCTGCTGCCGCACCAGCACGACGACCAGGCTCCCCACGGCGATGCCCAGACCCGTCAGATCGACGGGGTTCAGCCCGGCGTGCCCATCGAGCCAGACAGCAGTCCAGCCGAGGACCGCGGCCAAGCGCCAGTAGCGGTGGCGTGCCGGGACGAGGACGAGCGCGACCATCGCCAGCACCGCGGCGAGCACGATGGTCACCGAGGCGGCTCATCGTGCGCGGGAACGGCGGCGGCCCGATGGTGGTGGGCCTCGGCCCGGCGAAGCGCCGCGATCGACCGCGTCATCGCCGCGTTCCACTCCGGCGACGTAGCCGGCCTGCCTGCCGCCGAATGCCGCGCTTCGGCCGCGTCCGCCAGCTCCTGAAAAGCCATCGCGTGCTCGGCGGCGACCTTCGCCAGTCCGCGTTCGACGCGGGCCTGGAATTCGCCACCCGGCTCGGCGGCCATCACCAGCCTCGCCGCCCGGGCCCGGTGCACGGATGCGGTGCGCCACATCAGCTCGACGACACCCTGCAGCCGCGACACCTCCGCCTCCTCTTCAGCGTGTTCCACGTTTCAGTCCCTCGCTCATCCGTTTCAGGTAGCGCAGCTGCGAACGGGTGTGCTCGCGGTCCCGGGCGACGCCGCCGAGCAGGCGGGCGAAGACCAGCTCCATGAGCCGCGCGCGCAGCCCCGCTCGGAATTCCGCCCAGACGTGGGCGCGGACCACCGTGCTGTCGTACCCGTAGCGCTCGACGCTCCACGTGACGCTCTCGGCGACGTCCACCGGCAGCCCCAGCCAGCGGTAGCGGGCGAACGAACTGCGGTTCAGGACCGGAGCCGGCCGCGAGCAGGAGGACTCGGCCCGCTCATCGGACAGCGGTGGCCTGCCGAGCCACTCTCCTTCGATGGTGCGTAGCGTCTCGCGAACCGCCGGCACCGGAGCCGCGATGACAATGGCTTCCACGTAGTCGAACACGGCTACGTCCCGGCTCCGACGACGCTCACCGGGCACGGCGCGTAGTGCAGGACGGTCCGGCTCACCGAGCCGCACAACAAACGCACGAAGCGATTCCGGCGCCGGTAGCCGACGACGAGCAAAGCTGCGTGCCTCGCGCGGTCCAGCAACGCCCGCTCGGGCAAGTCCCGGACGATTTCGTGCTCGAAGGGAACATCCGGATAGGCGGAGAGCCAGTCCGCCAGCTCGGCCACCATGGCCTCGGACGGGCCACCGCCGCGAATCCGGTTCGTCGTCGCGTGGACGAGGTGTACCCGGACCTCGTGCTTCCGAGCGAAGTCCATGGCGAAGGCCAGCGCGGCGGAGTTGTCGGCCACCGGATCCAGGCCGACGACCACGGGGCGTCCGACGGCCCCTGCGCCGGGTTCATCACCCCGGACAACGACGAGCGGCCGGCCTGGAGCTTGCGCGAGATCCGCGGTCGTCGAGCCGAACACCACACGGGCGAACGGGCCGGTGCCGGGCGGGCCGATCACCAGCATCGCGGCTTCGGACCGGGTCGAGATCCGCTGCAGCGCGTGGCCGGGCAGGTCTTCGAGCAGAACCGTCCGAACATCGAGGTCCGGGTGCGAATGACCGATCTCGTGCGCGAGTTCCCCGATCTCGATCTCCGCCTCCCGGCGGAGCCGTTCGGTTCCGCCGCACAGCGGCGCGAGCGCCACGTCCGGGTAGCCCGCGCTGGGCCAGTTCCAGTCCAGGGCACGTGCGACGAGAAGGGCGTTCTGCCGGCGGTCGGCCTCCGCCGCGGCCCAGAACACGGCTCGAAGGGACTCCTGGGTGCCGTCGTACCCCGCGACGATGACCGCCGGCTTCGTAGTCGTCACCGCTCGCTCCGATCGCGCAGCGACCGGCCCAGCACGGCCACGCCGATCGCCCAGAGCGTGAGGATCACGGCTCCGGCCGCGATGTCGCTCGTGGTCGTGGCCGGGGCCGGAGTTCCGGCGTTGTAGCCGAGGGCGATCGGTGCCACGATCAGCCAGGCCCCGGCGAGCGGCAGTACCGGCCGCCATACGTGCGCGGCCGCCGGCGCCACGAGCTGCGCGGCGCCGCACAGCAGCACGATCGTGCCGACGAGCACGTCGTTCCAGTAGCCGTTGAAGCCACCGCCGCTGAACTCCTGGTCCAGCTGGGAGGGGGAAAGCGCCAGCCACAAGCCTGCCAGGAAGGTCAGTGCGTGCACCACGGCCAGTGGGAGGTTGCCGACGCCCGCACCACCGCTCGTCCGAACCACAGTTCCCGTCCGCATGCCCCCAGCCTCTCGCGGACGAGCGCCACTGCACCTGACGAATAGCTTGCGATCCGCCTCAGCCGCGTTCGAGCACCGCCTTCAGGAACGTCCTCGTGCGCTCCTGAGTGGGTGCGGTGAACAGCTCTTCCGGCGGGGCGTCCTCGAGGATCCGGCCGTGGTCGAACATCAGAACCCGATCGGAGACGTGCCGGGCGAACTCCATCTCGTGCGTCACGCAGAGGATCGTGATGTCGGTGCTCGCGGCGATCTCCTTGAGCACGGCCAGCACTTCGGCGACCAGCTCGGGGTCCAGCGCCGAGGTGACCTCGTCGAGCAGCAGCACCTGCGGCCGCATCGCGAGCGCTCGGGCAATCGCCACCCGCTGCTGCTGCCCGCCCGACAACCGCGCCGGGTGGGCGTCCATCTTGTCGGCCAGCCCGACCAGCTGCAGCAGCTGCGCCGCCCGCGCGTCAGCCTCCTCTTTGGACAGACCGAGGACCCGCAGCGGCGCCTCGACGATGTTCTGCCGGACGTTCATGTTCGGAAACAGGTTGAAGTGCTGGAAGACCATGCCGATGCGCTTGCGCGCCGCCCGGAAGTGGCGCTCGTCGGCCGGAACGAGGCTGCCGTCCTTCAGCCGGTGGCTCAGGCACTGCCCGCCGACGTGGATGGCGCCGCCGTCCACCCGCTCCAGTGTCATCAGCAGCCGCAGGATCGTGGTCTTGCCCGAGCCACTCGGCCCGATCAGCGACACGAACTCGCCGCGGCCGACGCGGAAGCTCAGCTCGTCCAGCACGACGTGGTCGCCGAACCGCTTGACCACGTGGTCGAACCGGATCATCTCAGAGCTGTCCGACACGGCGCTCCACCTTCCGCACGAGGATCGACGCGGGCAAGCTCACCAGAAGGAACAACAACCCGGCGAGCGTGTAGGGCTCGATGACGCGGAAGGTCTCGGCGCCGACTTCCTTGGCCCGGTTGAGCACGTCGAGCACGCCGATCGCGAGCAACAGCGGAACCTCCTTGAACATCGAGATCGTGTAGTTCCCCAGCGCGGGCAGCACCCGTGGGATCGCCTGTGGCAGCACGACACCGGTCCACACCCGCCGCCGGGGCAGGTTCAGCGCCACCGCCGCCTCCCACTGGCCGGCCGGGACCGCTTCGATCCCCGCGCGGTAGACGTCAGCGGTGTAGCACGCGTAGTGCACGCCGAGGGCGATCACGCCGGTCACGAACCCGGAAAGCTTCAGCCCGATGGCCGGCTCGATCAGGTAGTAGAGGGCGAAGACCTGGATGAGCAGTGGTGTGCTCCGGATGAACTCGACCGCGCCGCCCACGACCGGGCTCAGCACCGGGACGCGAGCGCGGCGCAGCAAGGCGAACACGATGCCCAGCGTGTAGGCGAGCACCGAACCCAGCAAGGTCAGCTCGACCGTGGTGAGCAGCCCGTCCAGCAGCAGCGGCACCGACGCGGCCGCGCTGTCCCAGTCCCAGTCCACGTCACACCCCCGCGGTCCGGCGGCCGAGCCGTCGCGCTCCGGCGCGTTCGAGCACTCGCATGCCGTACTTGATCAGCAACGCCAGCAGCAGGTACAACACGAGTTCGGTCCCGTAGATCCAGACGATGTCCTGCCCGAAGACCGGCCGGAGCAGCTCACCGTGCTCGGCGATGTCGCCCGCCGAGATGAACGACAGCAGTGCGGTGCTCTTCAGCAGCTGGATGAACAGGTTCGTGAACGGCGGCAGCATCTCCACGACGGCCTGGGGCAGCAGAACCCGCCACATCCGCTGGACCGGGGACAGGTTCAGCGCGATCGCCCCCTCGTACTGGGCCCGGGGGATGGAGTTCACGGCGCCACGGACGATCTCCGCGCCGTAGGCGCCGTGGTTCAGGCCCAGCACGAGGATGCCGGCGAACAGCGGGACGAGCTTGAAGCCCACCAGCGCCGGCAGCACGAAGTAGAGCCAGAACAGCTGGACCACTTCGGACGTGCCGCGGAAGACTTCGACGTAGACCCGGCTGATCGCCCGGACCACCCGCGAACGCGAGATCAACGCCAGCCCCGCGGCGAACGCCAGCACGATCGTCAGGGCGATCCCGCCGGCCGCGGCGGACACCGTCGTCGTCAGGCCCTGCAGGATCGACGGCAGGATCGTGCCGAAGGAGTCAGGCAAGGCGATCTCGCATCACGCGGTGCACAGCTTCTCGGTCGTGACGTCCGGCTTCGGCAGGTTGCTCTCGTCGAACCCGAACGGCGACGCGATCTTCACCCACTCGCCGCTGTCGTGGAGCTTCTTCAGCTCGGCGTCGAACGCGACGCGCAGCGTGTCGTCCTCCTTGCGGAAGACGAAACCACCGGCCGACACCACCGGCTTCCCGCCGTCCGACGGCACGAACCCCGGCGTGACCTCGACCGCGGCGGCGGGATTCTGCTTGACCAGCCACTTCAGCGAGATGTCGGTGAGCGCGGCGGCGTAGACCCGGCCGTCGGCGACCGCGCGCAGCATGTTGTCCTGCGTGTCGAGCGTCTGGATCTGGTCCTCGGCCACCCCGGCCCCGGTGAGGTAACCCTTTTCGACCGCGGCGGAGAGCACCGCCACCTTGACCTTCTTCGCAGCCACGTCCTCGAGCCTCAGCACGCCCTGCGGATTTCCCTTGGGCACGAGCAACGCCGTGAGCGCCGAGTAGTCGGGCGCCGAGAAGTCCGCTGCTTGGCAGCGCTTTCCGGTGATGTTCATGCCCGCGGCGACGACGTCGAACTGCTTCGCAGTGAGCGCGGGGATGAGCTGATCGAACGGGACCACGCTGGCCTGGACGCCGTCGATGCCCAGCGCCTTGAACGCGGCGCGAGCGACTTCCGGCGCTTCGCCGGTCGTCTTCCCCGAGCTGTCGGCGAATCCGTATGGCGCTTCGTTCGCGATGCCGATCCTGATCGTCTTGGCGTCCTTGGCCGCTTGCAACGCATCCTTGCCATCGCCGGCACCACCGGTGCTCTCGCAAGCCGATAACGCCGCGGCCCCACCGAGCACGACCGCCGTGGTGAGCGCCGTCCGCCGCAGCATGTCACGGCGAGTCCATCCCTCGTGCGTCATTCGCACCCCTTCACGATCCGAGTGGCCACGAACCTAGGCGCGAATTTCCGCCGCCACAAAGAAAACGGCGGATGCTGTTACTCGAACGTGACGACTGACCGCGAGGTAACCCCTCAGTATCAAAGAGATCCGAACTAGCCCACCTGACGATCACCTTACGATCTGCGCCCCGAATTGTAAGAGAGCTGTCAGGTCGCGCGACGCATCTCGCGTCGCGGCCCGGGTACTCCTTCTTCGTGGCCAGCGAACGAGAACGCGGCCCACCAGCAGCACGGACGCGAGCGTCACAAGGAGGAAAACTGGTGTTCGAGCACAAAACTTCACGACTGTTCCCCTTCCTCGCCGCATCTGTCGGCGCTCTGGGGTTGGCCGGGTGCGGTAGCAGCGAACCGGCCGCTGCTGCTCCGAGCGCGTCGTCGCCACCACCGACGACGGCCTCACCGACTTACACCGTGACCGCAACCACAGCCGAATCCACCTCGCCGCCACCATCGACCTCCGCCGCGCCGAACAGCGACGAGCTGTGCGGCGCAGGCGACGTCAAGTTGACGCTCGGAGAAGGAGACGCAGCCGCGGGATCGGCCTATCGTCCCCTGCTGATCACGAACACGAAGGCGGATCCGTGCACCGTGCAAGGTTTTCCCGGAGTGTCCTATGTGGCTGGTGATGACGGTCACCAGGTGGGCGCGGCGGCCTACCGCAGCGGCACGAAGGGCGACCCGGTCCAGCTGCACCCGGGGCAGACCGCGGCGGCTGTCATCCAGTTCGTCAACGTGCACAACTACCCCGACGACATCTGCCGGCCGACTCCCGTGCGCGGCCTGCGCATCTACCTGCCGCAGGAGACCGATTCGAACTTCGTGCCCATGCCGGGAACCGGCTGTGCGAACCGCGACCTTCCCGGCAACCAGCTCGCCGTCAAGACTGTCCACCCGGCCTGACCCGGACAACCTTCGAAGGAGTTCTCGGAGTAATCATGATCAAGGCGTTCGTCCGCGAGTTCCCCACCGTGCACCTGGTCATCGGAGTGATCGGCAACCTCGTCTTCTTCGTCGGCAGCGTCCTGTTCATCTGGCAGGCCACGGAACTGCTCGCGATCTGGCTGTTCATCGCCGGGTCTTTCGGCATGCTGCTCGGCGCCATCGGCCAGGCGCTGTACCTGCGCGAACGGCACCGGCTCAACGGCGCGCCCGGCCGACAGCAAGATCGCCTCCACTGAAGCGCAACCCCATTGCCCGAAGTCGGCACTCGACGGTCGCGACGGATGATCCACCGGCGACGATCACGCCCGACGGCACGCGGCCCACCTGCCGGGTCACTGGTCGTGCTCCCTGTGCCGGCGGGCTCGGAACACCGCCGCAGCGCCGACCGCCCACGCGACCAGCACGACGGTTCCCACCAGTACGTCGCCCGCCCGGGTCGCGGAGGCGACGGCGTCGCGCCCGAGCGCGAACGGGGCCGCGAGCAGCCACGCTCCCGCGACAAGCTGCACCGGGCGCCACACCTTCACCGACGCCGGCTCGACGAGCGGAGCGGCACCACTGATGGCGAGGACGGCACCGGCACAAAGGTCACTCCACAGGCCCGCGACTCGCTGGTCGAACACATACGGCGACAGCACGAGCCAAACCCCGGCCAGGAACGCCGTGGCGTGGGTGGCGGCGAACACCACGCTGTGCCGCGCCGTCACCCCACCGTCACCGGCTTCGCGCGGCACACCGCGCTGGCCCGTTCCAGGGCTCCGTGCACCCATAGTCCGCCTGGCTCCCTCCCGGTCCGCACATATCCACGCTGGTCGAGGCCAGCTTTCCGCATCCGGCAGGCGGCGCACCTGACGATCACCTTGCGATCCGGGTGGCAGCCGAGCTCAGACTTCACGCTCCACCGGGATACACGGACGCCGGTTCACCAAGGTTCACCACATTTCCGAAGTATT
This sequence comes from Amycolatopsis sp. NPDC051758, assembly GCF_044453095.1. NCBI lineage: Bacteria > Bacillati > Actinomycetota > Actinomycetes > Pseudonocardiales > Pseudonocardiaceae > Amycolatopsis > Amycolatopsis sp. NPDC051758. The sequence continues at coordinate 53,429 of NZ_JBITCJ010000019.1, forward strand.
TCGCACACCTTCCGAGCCCTGGACAACTCGAAGCGGACAAGCGACGATTGCCGCCACAACCACCACGGAGATCCATTCCCCGAGAAACAAAACTCTCCGTCGTGGTTAGCGCTAACAAGTATTGCGCTGCTCCCACCGATGTCGGGTCAGTGGGCGCCCCGCCCCTTCAATTCCCCAGGCAGTACGGCACATCTGCGGCGATACCTCCCTGCCCTTTTGCCGTTGCCCCGAACAACGGAGTCACTCATGCCCGGAAACACGGGAAAGCACCGCATCTCCCGACGAACCAAGATCGCGACCGGCGCCCTCGCGCTCGCCATGGCAGCCGGTGGCATCGTGGTGGCGACCACGTTCGGCGAACCGGGCAAGGCCAGCGCCGACGAAGCCGACCCCGCCCTCTACATCGACATTCTCAAGGTCGCCACGAACAACGCCGAGCCCGCGAACTCCCGCGGCGCGTCCACCGGCACCTTCACCGTCGACTGCGGCCGCAACGAGAACGGGCACTTCAACCCCGACAACTTCGTCGCCCAGCCCGGCATCCGCAACGGCGCCCAGCACCTGCACGACTACGTCGGCAACCTCTCCTCCAACGCGGACTCGAACAACAAGAGCCTCGAAGCCGCCGGGACTACCTGCAAGAACGGGGACAAGTCCGCCTACTTCTGGCCGGTGGTCCGCATCGACACCGGCGACAAGGAGAAGAACCCGCCGGCGAAGTCCCCCGACGGCGACCGCAACCAGGCGGCCCAGGCCGCCGGTACCCCGGTGATCACCTGCCCGGACGTGGCCAGCAAGCTGCCCGACGTCCCCGACTCGGCGATGGCCGAGGTCAACCGCAACCTCGACCTGCTCGACACCCAGATCGACGAAGCCAACAAACGGCTGGTCAGCACCCAGGGCCAGGGCGGCCCGAACTTCGTCCAGAACGCCATCCTCGGCCCGCTCAAGGACAAACGCGTCGCCACCATCGACCGCATGGCCATCGCCATCGGCCGCACCGCCGCCAAGCCCCAAGGCCTCGACGCCCTGGCGGGCTGCAAGCTGCGTGAGCAGGCCGGCAGTGGCGGCAGCGGGGTGAGCAACGGCGGCGGCGCTCCCGCCGGCGCGGCCCAGCAGAACATCACTTGCCCGGACGTCGCGAGCAAACTGCCCGCCGTCCCGGCCTCGGCCAAGGCCGAAGTGGACCGGAACCTGCAGCTACTGAACACGCAGCTCCAGGAGGCGAACCAGCGGCTCGTCAGCACCCGGGGCCAAGGCGGTCCCAACTTCGTCCAGAACGCCATCCTCGGCCCGCTCAAGGACAAACGCGTCGCCACCATCGACCGCATGGCCATCGCCATCGGCCGCACGGCCACCAAACCCCAGGGCCTCGACGCACTCGCCCCTTGCACGCTCGGCGCCCAGGCCGGAAATGGCGGGACCGGGCAGGACAACGGCGGGGCCGCCCAGCCGCTGCCCGGCGCGGACGCCAACAACGAGCTGCCCGACAACGACGGTGCGATCCAGCGCCCGGCGAAGGCCGGCATCACCTTCCGCGGCAACCCGGCCGGCCAGGTCGTCGCGATGCCGAAGTTCCTGCGCGCCCTGACCGGCGACGCCAAGCCGTCCATCAACGGCACGAAGAACACCCGGGCGGCGTGGACCTGCACCGGCTTCGAGAACCGGCTGACCGACAAGTACCCGATCTGCCCCGACGGCAGCAAGGTCGAACGGATCCACACCTTCCCCAGCTGCTGGGACGGCAAGAACACCGACAGCGCCAACCACCGCACGCACATCGTCTTCCCGGACAAGGCCGGCCGGTGCGCGCCGGGCTTCACGGCGGTGCCGCAGCTGCGGATCACCCTCGTCTACGACATCCCGCACGACATCCAGGTCAAGAAGCAGTACAAAGTGGACTCCTTCCCCGACGAGAACCACAACCCGCTGTCCGACCACGACGACTTCGCCAACGTCATGTCCCAACGCCTCATGAACCAGGTCGTCAACTGCATCAACCGCAACAAGACCTGCACCGCCTGACCCGCACGCCGGACCGGGCGCCCGCCGTCACTCCCGTCCCCACGGCGGGCGCCCTCCCCGAACGACCGTCCGAAAGGGAATCATGTCGAGTCACCGTGGCATGAAAAGCAGCACGAAGGCCCGCGCGATCATCGCCGGTGTGGTCGCCGCCACCGCACTCGGCGTGGGCTCCGTGGCGATCGCGACCAGCGGTACCGACCAGGCGAGCCAGGCTCCGTCCGGAGCGCACGCCGGCGCCGCCCCGGAAGCAGCGCCGCCCAGTGGGAACAGCGGACCGCTCACGGACGTGGACAAGACTTTCCTGGTGAAGGTCCGGCAAGCCGGGCTGTGGGAGATCCCCGCCGGCCGGCTCGCGCAGACCCACGCCAGCAGCGAGGCTGTCAAGCGGGCGGGCATGCACCTGCTCGACGGTCACTCGCTCCTGGACCAGCTCGTCCGCGAAGACGCGGCCATCACCGGCGTGCAGCTCCCCGACCAGGCCACCCCCGAGCAGCAAGGCTGGGACCGCCAGCTGACGGAGGCGCAGGGGTTGCAGTTCGACCAGCTCTTCGTCAGCCTGCTCCGGTCATCCCACGGCAAGATCTTCGCCACCATCGCCGAAGTGCGCGCGAGTACCCAGAACGACCTCGTCCGGCGCCTGGCCCGCCAGGCCAGCCTGACCGTCATGGACCACATGGAAGTCCTCGAAGACACCGGCCTGGTCACGCAGCAGACCCTCGACGAAGTCGGCGCAGCCGTTGCACCCCGTCCCGCGAAGTAGACCCGCAAGAGCGACTGGGCACTCGCAGAAGGCCGAATCGCGCAGCTCGGTGGTCAACCGGCTCGTATCCCGTCGTAGCCCTGCTCGCCGTGGCCCTCGGCCCTGCATGACGCCCGCCACTCCGGCTTCTCAGCTGTCAGCGCACCTCTGATGATCGATGCGCCGGGCCAACCGGAAGGACCTGACGGTGCGCAAGGCTCCTCATCGGACACCGCAGAAGTCCCGCTTTCTGAGGCGCCGGCCAGGGTGAACGCTCTCTCCGACGAGTGCCGTCGGCGCAATGCCGTCGTCGCCGCGTATCCCCTGCAGGGCAAGCACACCACGACCACGGTCGCCGTCCGCGAGGGCAAGACGCTGATCACCGACCGCCAGTTCCTCGAGACCCACGAGCATCTCGGCGGCGCCTACGTCCTCGACTGCCGGTCGTCGGGCAGCCGTGCCTGCCCGCTCAACCACGGCCAGCCAGCCTTCGGCCGCTGGTCCCGCATACGACCGGCTGGTCAACGCGCCGTTCCACCCGACATGACCGACCACGACGTCAGTCCTGTGGCTGGAGGCACCTTTGCGCGGAGATGGTGCCGGGGTGGATCCGTGGTAAGCCGGGCCGGTCCACGAAATCGTGGGCGCCGACGTGGTTGTCAACGACGTGGCAAGGCAATTGCGGTGGGCCTACGCCGATATGTCGTCCGAGGACACTCGCGAACGTCGGCGAATACGCAGGCGGGCAAGCAGAACACCGACGCCCACAAGTACCACGAGACCCATCACCAACGGCACCGGCCCGGCTTGCTCCACCCACTCCGCGAGCACTGCCTGCGCCTTTCCGGCGCCATCCACGATCGGGTCCTCCGCCGAGCTATCAGCGTGGAACAGACGCAGTTCATACACCCCGTAGTAGCCGATGTAGAGGCCGGCCAGTACCAGGATCGCGCCGCCGATGCGGTTGACATGCGGCAGAACGCGCCGCACCCACGTGGTGACCGCGGTGCTTGCCAGGGCGACCGACACCGCCAGAACACCGACCACAAGAGCCATCCCCAGCCCGTACACCAGATACGCCGCAATACCGGCGACCACCGAACCACTGCGGAACGTCTGACTGGTCACAGCCAGGAACGGCCCGATCGTGCAGGACAGCGACACCACAGCATAGGCAAGACCGTAGCCGAACATCGACTTCAGCCCGGCGGTCGGCGCGCCCTTGCGAGGTTTCGGGACGAGCAGTGTGATCTGTTTACCCGCCAGCATCCACACGCCGAGCCCCACCATGACGACACCGACCACTACGGTCACCGCCGGCAGGTATTCCTGCACCGAGGTGCCCAGTGGCGCCACGACCAGGCCGAACGCGCCGAACACGGTCAGGAAACCCAGTGCCATCAGGCCGGTAACGGCCAGCGCCCGCCACACCGCGGCCATCGTGGCACGCGACTCCCCCGCGACTGCCAGCGTCAAATAGGCGGGCAGCATCGCGAATCCGCACGGATTGACCGCAGCGACCATGCCCGCTGCCAGCGCGAAACCAAAGATGTCGAGGTTCATCTCAGGCGGCGGTCAGCGCGGTGACCCGGTCGGTCAGCGCGGATTCGGACAGTTGCTGCTTGACCACGTCGACCTTTCCATCCGGGCTGATGAACGCGTACGCGGGCTGTTGGGTAACCCCGAACCGGGTCCAGATCGCTGCATCCAGATCGGCCAGATGGGTGAAGCCACTGACCTTGTAGTCGGTGATGAACTTCTGCATCGCGGGCAGCGCGTCCTGGGCAGCGACCCCGACAAAGGTGACCTTGCCGGTGGCCGCCCGCGCCGCAGCCGCCACCCTCGGTGCCTCCGCACGGCACTTCGGGCACCACGGAGCCCAGAACCACAGCACGACCTTCTTCCCGGCCAGGCTCTCGCCCGAGAAGCTCTGCCCGTCCACGGTCTGCGCAGTGAACTTCAAACGGTCGGACACCGGCACGGACGCGCTCGTGGATGTGGCCCTCGGCGCGCTGGTCGTCGTCCCGGGTGCGGTCGAGCTCGTGGGCGCGCCGCACGCGGCGAGCGGGATTGTGAGAACCACGGCCAGCAGAGCTCGTGCGGTTCGACGGCGGAACATCGGCGACCTCCTTGGGCTGTGGGCGTCGATCCTTGCGCACCGGCCGCGTCGAAGGGCCGCCCGGCACATTACGGAGTTGTGACGGACCGGACCGAACGAGTCCGCGTCGTCACTACCGACTGTCGACGCAGCTTGCGGACGGTTCCCGGCCAGCGAGCAGCGTTGCCGTGTAAGGGATCCGTAAGGCTTTTCACGAGGTTCGGCGGTATGCCGCGATATCGGCCCGCGGCAGGTTGGAGACACAAGCACGTCATCGGGCCACGTTGCGGCCCCGGCAAGGGAGGACTCCTCACTGTGCACGTCGCACTGGTTCGCCGTCTGTTCGCGGAGCTGGCCGGCACCGCAATCTTGTGCACATTCGGTATCGGCGCAGCCGTGGCGGTCACTGCCGCCTCGGCCGGCGGCGGAGGGTTGCTGATCGTCGCGCTGGCGCACGGTCTCGCGCTCGCCGTGGCCATCTACGCCTTCGGCGCGACATCCGGCGGCCATTTCAATCCCACGGTCACCCTCGCCCTGGCCGCGCGCGGCAAGTTCGCCTGGCGCGAGGTTCCTGGTTACCTGGTGGCTCAGCTTCTTGGCGGATTCCTCGCCGCGGTACTGGTCTACGCGGCGTACACGAGCACCGCGCTCGACGCCGGCCTCGGCGCGACGTCCTTCGGGCCGAGCGTTTCCTTTGCACAGGCCATGCTCGCCGAAGCCGTAGGTGCCTTCATCCTCGTCATCGCCGTGTTCGCGCTGGCCGTCTCGCCGGACGCACCACGAGGCGTGCACGGGTTCGGCATCGGCTTGGCGTTGGCGACCCAGATCATGGTGTTCGGACCGCTCACCGGCGCATCAGTCAATCTGGCCCGCACCCTCGGCCCAGACGTCGTGCTGTCCCTGGCCGGCCGGAACGTGCCCTGGTCCCAACTGGCCGCATACCTCGTCGCACCCCTCGTGGGTGGCCTGGCCGCGGCGTTCCTGCACGATCTCGTGACACGTCGTGCATCAGCGAAGACCGTGACCACGAAACAGGTATGACACGCCATGGCCCACAACCCGCCGCCCGCAACCCCGCCGTCGCAGTCAAGGGCGCACCTCGAAGCACACCTGATCTGCGCACGCACCTGCCAAGCAGCGGCGCAAGGCTGGCTGATCGACGGCATATCCATCACCTTCTCGAGTCACCGACTGGCTGAAGGTGAACACCTGAGCGTCCAACCTGGCCAGGACAGCGCGGTCGAGCTGCCTTCGGCTGGTTTCGTCATCAGCGTGGAAACCTGAACCGGCTCGGCCGCCGAAGTCCAGTCGGCTTGCCGCGTGGATCTGCCGGACGGTCTCGACCCACGCGTAGTGCACCAGAGCAAATCACGAACCGGTCCGTTATTGTTCCGTTACAAACTATTTGTCGCAGAAGACCGGCAGACCTGGCGATCGATTTTGCGTCGGCGACGTCATTCCCATGGCCAAGCAAATAGACACACGTCTTACAGCAAGCCCCTCCGCTGACTGCCGCCACGTCGAGGACTCTTGCGACAGCGGCGGTCACTGATCAGAGTCGGCGCACCATTCCGAGGACTTATCCCCCGGCGAATCCTCACCAGCGGCCAGCTCGGTGAACAGTATTTCCTCGACCTGAGCAGCAGCGCGAGAACATCGCCGCCAAAGCCCGCCGAACACTTCGACCGCGGCGGCGGCTGCCACGCTGACCCCGACAAGCACACCCGAGCCGCCTGCCATCGCGAGGACAGCCACCGCCAGCAGCAGACCCGACATCAGCCGCCAACGCGGCCACCTGCGAGCGTGCCGACCTCGGTACGTCAGCGCCCCGAGCAACGGGTGGTGTGCGTTCATCCCGACAGTCCTCCTGCCTACGCAAGCGACACACCGGCCACCCGTTGGGTAGCCGACCAGGCATGACCAACTGTCGTCACGCACTATCCGATCAGGTCGAGATTTCGGCCAATTGAGTTACCTTCCACACCGAAGATCAACACTGTGGTGTGACAACCGTCACCACAGAGCGCAACCGGAGGCGTGGAAGCATGCTTGAGGTAGCAACGCCGTGACCTCTTCGTTTCCAGCCTTTGCCCTCCGTAGGTCTCGAAACAGCGTGCCGAGGTCACAGACGACAAACGAACCAGCGCCCCGCTGATCATGGCGTGACCGGGGCGGGTTCGGACTTCGACTGCGCCGCGGGCCGTGACTGCCGGCTTTCACAGCGGCTCACGCCGAGGGCCAAGATCACCCCGTGGGGTCCTTGGTCCCCGAGGCCTTGTCCGCCTTCTTCGACTCCTTGGCCGCTTGCTTCGACTCCTTGGCCGCCTGCCTCGACTCTTTCGCGGCCTGCTTGGACTCCTTCGCCGCTTGCTTGTCTTCCGGGGGCGTCCCGGTGTCCGGTGCGGCTCCGGACGCCCCTTCCGCAGCCGGCTCACCGGCCGGGACGCCCGGCACCGACATGAGCTGCGGGTCCGGTGGGCCCGGCGTGACCTCGGCCGTACCGGCCGGCGCTGCCTGTGCCCCCGTGCCCGGCTCGGCGGGGCCGGTCTGCACAGGGCGGGTCATCGTGCCCCCGCCGCCGGACAGCGGCGACGGAGCTTCCCCGGACGTGCTCGCGCCGATCGTCACCGTCGTGACCAGCGCCGCCCCCGCGGCGGCCACCTTCGCGGCGGTCGCCCAGGACAGGACGGACGCACCCGTGCCCGCACCAGAGGAGGCGAAAGACCCCGTCGTGGTCAGCCAGTGCGTGACGACCGGGACGCCCAGGATGAGCGGGGCCACCGAGCCGGACAGTTCCTCGTTGAGCTCCCGCAGGCCGGCAGCCAGCTTGCGGCACCGCGCGCAGCGATCGAGGTGGCCGGCGATCCGATGCGCTTTGAGGTCGGAGATGTCGTCACGCACCCAGCGCGCCAGCTGACCGGAGATGTTCTTGCAGCCGCGCCGCCGCGCCTCGGGAACGTGCTGGTCAAGATAGGCCTGGCGCAAGCCCTCCCGGGCACGGCAGGCCAGCGCCGCCACTGCGTTCGGCGTCATCCCGAGATCCTCCGCGATCTTCGCGGGCGACTGTCCGACGATCTCGGTCCGCCACAGCACCGACCGCCACCGCTCGGGCAGGCTCGCGAACGCCTCCGCCGCGACGTTGGCAAGCATCCGATCGCCGACCGGCTCGTCGCTCCCCGCACCCGGCGCCTCGGCCACCACCGACACCGCCGAATCACGCCGACGCCGGCTGATCATCGTGTTCCGGATCGTCGTCAGCAGATACGGCCGGAAATCCCCGTCCGGCCCCGCACCGGAACGCAGAATCCGCAACACGCGGGTGAACCCCTCCGCGATCAGATCCTCCCGCTCCGCCCGATCCGCCGCGATCAAAGCGGCGTCGCTCGCGACGTCCGTCATGCCGACCACTACCGGCGCCAATTCGGTCACCACACCTCCTCGCCCGTGCGGCTGCACGTGCAGAACGTCACAGGATAGTGCTCGAAAGGGAGGTCGCACGCAAGGTCCGACGCGTAACGCGGTCACGGTGCGCAACGGAGATTTCCGCCCGGACACCCACCGAGGCTGCTCACGTCAGGGCGCCCCAGGGCGCGCCAACCGTCGGTACCAAGGGGTGGCGTCCGGGTGTGGTCAGTCGCCGCGCCGGACGGCCTCCAGCATCGCGATCGCGTCGCGCGTCTGCGGGACGTCGTGCACCCGCGTGATGTCGACGCCAGCCGACCGTGGCCAGTGACACGGCCAGCGCAACTCGACGGCGCGGCCGGTGACCGCGCCAAAGAACGCTTTGCGGCCGCCCAGAGCAGAACCCGCACGCCCAGGGCACACAGCTCCGGCAAGGCACGCAGCAGCCGCAAGTTGTCCTTGACGCCTTCACCGAAGCCGGTTCCCGGGTCGACCCCACCCCGTCACCAGGGCCTGATCCAGCGTAAACGCGCGGGCGCTCGTCTCGGTCTTCGGCGGGCACACAACAGTGCGGCCGCCTCGGTCCGGCAATGGTGCAACAGCTGCACGACCCCGGCATCGAGGTCGAGATCGCACCAGCGAAGCCCGGCCGCCTCTCCGCGCCGCAAGCCGAGCAACGCGACCGCCGGATACCGCACACATCGGGTGGCCGCGCGCATGCTCGAGGAACTCGGCCGTCTGCCGGGCCATCCACGGCCACCGGCGACGGTCTGGCGCATTTCCAGCCAGATGTCCAACCACCACCCCACGGTCACCGCGCTCCGCCCGGGGAGCACAACAGCCCTGAACAGATAAGCCCGCGCCTGCTCCGCAGCCGCACGAGGTCGGAATCCGCCACGACGCACCCGACGCCGCCGGCCATCCCGGCCACACGGCAGCTCCAGCGAGAAATACCACGCCAATGCCCCCGCTCCACCAACCGGGGACACCGGGAATCTGGCTCGCCGCCGACTCCCCGCGCCTTACGACCACACGGCTTGTACACCGTCGCTCGCCTCATCACGACCTTCTCGCCGATCCAATCGTCGCCGTGACCGACGAGAACAGCGTCAACGTGACCGGAGATACGGTGAACTGACCGATCGGCAGGCGCCACCCACATGATGCGTTCGTGTATTCACTCCGAACGTAGTTGCGCGCAGGCGTCAGTCATCTCATCTGGACGCGGCCACTACTGCGCTATCCCCTGGTGGCTGGAGGGACCAGCCGGATCTGATGCCGGGTCTCCCGACCCCTCAACCTTCATGCTGCGCCGCGAAGCCGAACGGCACGAGGTGGCCGTCCAAGCAGACCGACCTGGCCACCGCGCTCGCCTGCGGCGTTCAGACCAGCGTGCGCCAGTAGCTCCAGAACTGCTGCAGGATCAGCGCCACGATCACGACGTACCAGAGTGCCAGGATTCCACTGTGGAACCTCCGGAGCGCGACACCGATCCGGGAGGTCCGGAGGTTGTGCAGCGTGGTGTACCAGAAGATCGCGATCGTGACGACCCACACGACCATGCAGTACGGGCACAGCGCGTGGATCCGGTACAAGCTGGCGAAGATCAGCCAGTGCACGAACACGATCCCGAACGTCGCCCCCAGCTGCATGCCGAACCAGATCCAGCGCGGCGGCTCGTACCCGGTCAGCAGCACCACGCCGAAGGTGACCACGACCGCGAACGCCGCCACCCCGATGATCGGATTGGGGAACCCGAAAGCCGCTGCCTGCGGGCTGTCCATCACCGACCCGCACGACAGGACCGGGTTGATCGAACAACTCGGGACGTAGGACGGGTCCTTCAGCCGCTCGATCTTCTCCAACGTCAACGTCACGGCAGCGATCAGGCCGAGCGCACCGCCGACGGTGTAGAGCCACCCCAGGGCCCGGTTCACGCCTTCAGCGCCTTGTCGATCTCGCCCCGCAACTGCTGGGCGATGTCCGGGTAGGTCTGGCCGGTCGGCTTGAACTGATTACCGTTGACGAAGATCGTCGGGGTACCCGAGACACCGGCCTTCTCCCCGTCGGCCTTGCCCTGGTCGATCCGCTGCTGCACGGCCGGCGACGCAAGGTCGGCGCGGAACTTCGCCAGGTCGAGCCCGATTTCGGTCGCGTAGCTCTCGAACTTCGCCTGGGCGCGGGCGGTGTCGTCGCTGACGTTCTGGCCATCGGCCGCCAGCGCCCAGGCCGGGTAGTCGCCGTAGAGCTTGTCGAACATCGGCTGGTACTTGCCCTGCAGCGACGCCGCCTCGGCGGCCTTCGCCGCCGGGACCGCCAGCGGGTGCATCGGGAGCGGGAAGTTGCGGGTGACGAAGGTGATCTTGCCCGCGTAGTCCTTTTCCAGGGTGTGGGTCACGTTCTGGTAGTACGCCTCACAGACCGGGCACTGGTAGTCCAGGAACTCGACCACCGTCACGGCGGTGGACGACGACGTCGTCAGTGTGTTGCTGTCCGGGTGGCGCAGCACGTCCGCGGCAATCGCGCCTTGCGGCGCCGAAGAGTCGCTGCGGTTGAACACCAGCACACCGCCGATCACGACCACCGCGAGGGCGAGGACAGCGATCGTCGTCCAGGCGTTGGCCGACAGTCCCTTCTTCGCGGTGACCACGTTGGACTTCTTCTTCGCCATCAGTCGTGCCTCTCCTTGTCTCCGGAACCGTCGAACGACCGCAGCCGCAGGCTGTTGGACACCACCAGCACCGAGGACAGCGACATCGCCGCCCCCGCGATGAGGGGATTGAGCAGCCCGAGCGCCGCGAGCGGCAGGGCGGCCACGTTGTACCCGAACGCCCATGCGAGGTTGCCGCGGATGATCCGCAGCGTCCGGTCGGCGAGCCGGATCGCGTCCGGCACCACCCGCAGGTCCTCGCGCACCAGCACGACGTCCGCCGAGCGCAGCGCGATGTCGCTGCCGTGCGCCATCGCCATCCCGAGGTCGGCGGTGGCCAGCGCCGGGCCGTCGTTGATCCCGTCCCCCACCATCGCCACCCGGGAGCCGGTCGCGCGCAGCTCTTCGATCGCGCGGGCCTTGTCCGCGGGCAGCACCCCGGCCCGCACCTCGTCGACGCCGATCTCGGCGGCGACCGCGTTCGCCGCGACCTCGTGGTCCCCGGTGAGCAGGACGGTTCGCAGCCCTTGAGCACGCAACGCGGCGACCGCGGCCGTGGCGGAGGGTTTGACGACGTCACTGACCTCGATCAGTCCGATGGGTTCGCCGTCGACGGCGACGAGGACCGGCACGGCCACGCCGACGGGAACGTCGAACGCCGGGGTGATGCCCCGTTCGGAGAACAACCGGGGGCTCCCGACGAGAACCGAATGACCGTCCACAGTGGCTTCGGCACCCAGGCCGGGCAACGCGGTGAACGCGTCGATCGCGGGCAGCTCGGGCAGTTCCGCGCGCGCGGCGGTCACGACGGCGGCGGCGATCGAGTGCTCGGAACCCGATTCGACGGCTCCGGCGAACCAGAGCAGGTCGCCCCGGGTGCGGCCGGGGGCCGGGTGGCAGGCGGTGACGGTCATCCGGCCGGTGGTCACGGTGCCGGTCTTGTCCAGCACGACGGTGTCGACCTTCCGGCTGGCTTCCAACGCGTCCGGCCCTTTGATGAGGATGCCCAGCTGGGCGCCCCGGCCGACGCCTGCCATCAGCGCGGTCGGCGTGGCCAGGCCCAGAGCGCACGGGCAGGCGATGATCAGCACCGACACCGCGGCGGTGAAAGCGTCCCGGACCGGGTTGCCGGTGAGCAGCCAGCCGCCAAGGGTGAGCAACGCCAGTACCAGCACGACCGGGACAAACACCGCGCAGATCCGGTCGACCAGCCGCTGCACCGACGCCTTGCGGGCCTGCGCCTGCTCGGCGAGTGCGGTCATCTGAGCGAGCTGGGTGTGCGTGCCGACCGCGGTGGCCCGGACAACCAGGCGTCCTTCGCGGTTGACCGAGGCGCCGATCACCCGGTCGCCCGCGGTGACCTCGGCGGGTACCGGCTCGCCGGTGACCGCGCTGACATCCACAGTAGACCGTCCATTATCGACGGTGCCGTCGGCGGCGAACGCTTCGCCAGGCTTGACGACGAAGAGATCTCCGACCCGCAGCTCCCCCACTGGCACCATCGACTCGACGCCGCCGCGCAGGACGCGCACGTCTTTGACGGCGAGCGCGTCGAGTGCCGCCAGCAGCCCGGCGGCGTTGCGCCGGGACCGGCTCTCGAAGTAACGCCCGGCCAGCAGGAACGTGGTCACCCCGGCGGCGACGTCCAGGTAGATCGCGTCCGCGCCGGCCGCGGTCGGCCCGAACCCGACCCAGTAGCCCGGCTCGTGGCCGCCGAAGAGCGTCGCCCAGGCCGACCACGCGAACGACGCCAGTACCCCGAGCGACACCAGGGTGTCCATACTGGACGATCGGTGCCGCAGGTTGCGCAGCGTGGCCCGGTGGAACGGCAGAGCAGCCCAGAACACGACCGGCACGGCCAGCGCGAGACAGAGCCACTGCCAGCCGGGGAACCGCAGCGACGGCACCAGGGCGAGGGTGATCGACAGGTCGCACAGCGGCACGGCCAGCACGGCGGCGACGATCAGCCGACGGCGCAGGTCGCGCACCCGCTTCTCCGTCAGGTCTTCGTCGTCCTCACCACGGACGTGAGCGCCGTACCCGGCCTTGCGGATGCGCCCGAGGAGGACCTCGTCGCCGAGGTCGGCGGGAACCTGGACGGTCGCGCGCTCGGTGGCGTAGTTGACCGACGCGCGGACGCCGTCGAGCTTGTTGAGCGTGCGTTCGACCCGCGCCGAGCAGGCGGCGCAGGTCATTCCGGTCACGGCCAGGTCGACCGTGCGGACGTCCCCGGTGACCGGGGCTGCGGTTGTCATGCGAGTTCTCCGTGGGTGGGCCTGGTGCCTGGGCTGGTGATGGGCCGGGCGGCCACCGGAGTCGCGATCACGAGGTTACGACGTCCGGGAACTTCGCCCGCAGTCGGGCCGACTACTGGACTGGTGATGGACCGGAAAGCACCGGAGAAGGGAGTTCGCAAGCCAGTCAGCCCCGTCGTGCCGCGAGTTCGGCGAGCATGGCGTTGTAGGCGTCGAGGTCGGCGTCCCCGCTGCGGTCGGCTCGCTTGGCGCGGCGTTCGTCGTCGCGCGCCCACTGCACCAGCAGCGCCACGACCAGGACCACCATCGGGATTTCCCCGCTGGCCCAGGCGATGCCGCCGCCGAGCCGCTGGTCGGCCAGCAGGTCACCGGCCCACGGCAGGGCGAGGTAGTGGTAGTAGGTGTAGGCGATCACGGTCTGCTTGCTCATCAGGATCACGCCGAAGAACGCGTGGAACGGCATCACCGCGAACAACATCCCCAGCCGCGCCAGGTGCGGGAGCTGCCGCGGTGTCCGGTCCGCGCCGACGAGAACCCAGGCGAACAGGTAGCCCGTCACCAGGAAGTGCACCTTCATCAGCTGGTGCGCCCAGTGGTAGAGCATCGCCTGGCCGAACAGGTCCGAGAAGTACAGCGCGTAGAACGATCCGGCGAACAGGATCGCCGCCGTCGCGGGGTGGGCGAAGAACCGCGTCACAGGCGCGTGCAGCAGGGACGCGACCCATTCGCGGGCCCCGGGAACGTCGCCGCGAGCGGGCAGCGCACGCAGGGCGAGGGTGACCGGGCCGCCGAGCACCAGCAGGACCGGCGCGAACATGTTCAACGCCATGTGCGTGACCATGTGCAGGCTGAACGTCCCCGGCGAATACACCCCGAGCCCGGATGAGGTGACGACCAGGACGATCGCCCAGCCCGCCAGCCAGGCCACCGTCCGGCCGGGCGGCCAATGATCGCCGCGACGCCGAAGCCGGCGGACCCCGAGCAGGTAGGCCGTCACGGCGAGGAGCGCGATCGGGGCGAACAGCAGGTCCGGCCGCCAGTCCCCGACCAGCCGGGCAATCGTTTGCGGCGCGTCCAGGCCGTACCCGAGCACGGTCTCCTGCACGGTAGCCGGGTGGTGGACGAAGGACGGCGGGACCAGGAAGGTCAGCGCTGCCGACCCGCCGGTGCCCAGCGCGAGCAGCACCAGTTCCGCCACGGCGAACCGCACGCCGGACTGCCGCCGGCGCCACGCGGCGATCCCGAGCCCGGTGAGCAGCAGCACCGCGGTCTCGATCCCGAGCACGAGCCCGTAGCGGCTGAGCAGGCCGTCCGGCCGGGCGAGCACGAACCCCGCCACGGCGCCCGACAGCGCCGTCACCACGAAGCACGTCAGCGAGAGCCGGTGGTAACGGCGCAAGACCAGCGCGTCGGCCCCGCGCCGCAGGCGGGCGAGCAACGCCACCAGCGCACCCAGCCACGCGCTCGCCGCCGGGACGTGCCAGAACATCGCGTTGGTCGCCAGGTCGTGCCCGGCACCGACCGAGACGTGCCCGACCGACACCAGGGGCAGCAGCCCGACTCCCGCGGCGGCCGCCGCCGCGACGACCGTGCGCCACGCCATCGCGGGCCACGCGAACGCCGTCGCCACCCCCGCCGCGACCGCGACGCACAGCCAGGCCTTGGGTTCCTCGGTCGCGCTCAGGGTCGGCAGGAACACCTCGGGCCGCAGCACGCGCGCGACCGGCAGGCCCGACGCGACCGCCGCCGAAAACGGCACCGCCACGACCGCGGTGGCCAGCCAGCACGCCGCGCAGCCGGCGGCGAACCGGCTCGCCGCGAACGCGTCGGCCGAGAGGGCGCCGTCCCGCTTGCCGGGGGCGACGAACGCGGCGAACACCAGGCCGCCGAAGCACCCGGCGGCCGCCGCGTCCGCCACGAACCGGACGACCGCGAACCCGTAGGTCGTCCACGGCCCCGGATCGGCGTTGCCCAAGGGTGCGTACACGTCGCCCGCGGTCGCGACGACGAGCAGCATGAGCGCGAGCCCGGCCACCACCGCCGTCACGACCAGGAGGCGTAATCGGGACGTCTTCACCCCCCAGCCGTCGGACCGGAGGCCGCCCGAGTTCCCGGGAGTGAGCCAGCCCACACGTCCATTGAGGACCGTTGTATCAGGCCATGGTCAGCAGCATCAGGCCCATCCCCAGCGCCATCACCCCGTCCGTGCCGCTGCCGAGGCTGCGCAACGGCGGCCGGGATGCCCTGGCCTCGTCGATCGCCCGGGCCAGGAACACCAGTCCGGCCACGACGAAAACGACCACGAGGACCAGTGCGACCGTCGTGACGTCCGCGGGTGTGCTCCCGGCGGCGCCGGACATCGGCATCGCCATCCCGGGGTGTCCCGGCATGTCCATCGTGGCGCCCGGTCCGGTCATGCCGCCCATGGCGCGCGGCATCACGAACACCATCCACGCCATCGCGGCCATCATCACCACGTGGTAGACCGCCACCCGGCGCCCGCCGTGGTCGGCGTGGGAGGCGCCGGTGACCGCGACACCGACGAACCAGACGGCGGCCACGGCGAAGAACACCGTCTGCGGCCAGCGCGCGACGCTCATCGTCGCCGGCCAGGCCATCGCCACCATCGCCCCGCACATCACCACGTGCAGCACATCGCCGGTCCGCTCCGCGGCGGTCCCCTGGCGCAGGCAGCGGTAGGCGCAGAACGCGCCGGTCAGCACGAACACCGCGGTCACGATCCACCGCAGCCCGTCGGCCGTGATCATGCGGCCACCTTCCGCCGCCGCGCCTCGAGCAGGCCGTCCACGATCAAGAAGCCCAGCAGGGACAACCCGAACAGCGGCAGGTAGTAGCCGACGACGGCGACCACGACCAGCACTGGGGCCAGCACCCGGCCCGGGATCTTCCGCCAGGTGCCCCGCAGCGGCGGGCGGCCCAGTCTGGCCTCGCCCCGGGTAGGCCGTCGCAGCCACCACATCCGGTAGCCCCAGCCGATCACCGCGATCAACGCGACCGCCAGCAGGGTCAGCACGATCTGGTTCCAGATCCCGAACAGGAAACCCATGTGGGCGTCGATTCCCCAGGTGCTCAGCTTGGCCGCGAGGTTGTAGTCGGCGAATCGCAGTGTGTCGGTGATCTTCCCGGTCGCGGGGTCGACCGCCATCGAATCGGCTTGCACGGGCCAGCTGCGCCCCATCTGCGCCACGACGTAGGCCTTGCCGGGCGCGGCCGGCGGCCGGACCTCGACCGGGCCGGTCAGTCCGGCTGCCAACGTCGCTTCGCGGGCGCCGTCGAAACCGATGTCCGGCCCAGTCGACGCGGGCACTGTGGACGTCACCGAGGGCGTGGTCCAGTCCAGCTGCGTGCGCAGTTCGGTGATGCTGTTCCCGGCGTACTGCGACCACGTCAGACCGGTGGCCGACAGGAAAAGCAGCCCGATCGCGAGGACCAGGCCGGTGCGGCCGTGCCAGCTCAGCACCTTGGCACGCGGGCTCGCTGCCGAGGTGCGCTTGCGGCGGTGACGGCCGAACCACAGCGCGAGACCGGCCAGCACGACGACCCACAGCCAGCTGGCCGCCAGCTCGCTGTACAACCGGCCGAAGTCGCCGAGGTGCAGGCTGCGGTGCAGGACGTCGATCCAGCCCCGCAGCGGCATCGCCTGGCCCGAGCCGTAGGTCTCCAGCTGACCCAGGACACCGCCGGTGTGCGGGTCGACGAACACCGTCCAGTGGAAGCTGGGTTCCAGGCCGGGCCGGTTGAAGATCACCTGCGTGCTGTCGGTGGGCGTCGGCCCGGGGCGCACGCCGGTCAGCGTGCCGTCCGGTACGAGCGCCTTCGCCGCGGCGGCCTGCTGGTCCAGCGGGATGGTCCCGGCCGCCGCCGGGACGTGCAGTTCGTGGTCGTAGACGGATTGCTCGACCTGCGGCGCCCAGACGTAGGCGAGCCCGGTGACCGCGGCCACCAGCAGGAACGGGCCGATGAAGACACCGGCGTAGAAGTGCAGGCGCAGCAGCAGCGGGCGGATCGCGGCCCACCCGGGGCGGGGCTCGGTGACCGGCTCGGCGACGCGCTCCGCCGCCGGCTCTTCGGTCTGGTCGATGGACATCGGGCTCCCTTCGTCCGCCCTCCTCTGCAGGAGTCGGGCCGCCGCGGGTTCTGGTTCCCGGCAATGCGGTGACCCGGCTCACTGCGTCCACTGAGGACAGACGGGAAGGTTCCCGGGAACTTTCCCCGGCGGGCAGCCGACCACTGGAACGCGGGGTCGACCCGGGCGGGGCCGGGGCCGTGTCCGGGCCCGCACCAGGGCCGGCGGCACCGCTGGGGGTTGTTCACTCCTGAGGCTCCCGGGCGCCGCCGGCCCACTCAGCCCGCCGGGGCCAGCACCTTGTCGAGGACGCCGGACTTCACGTCGGCGACGAGCACCGCCAGCTGGTCACGGCTCATCTCGATCCGCTGCCCGAAGTCGTCGGTGATCACCACTTCGCGTTCGGCCGGGGCGCCGTCGGCCAGGAACAGCTCGGGGCACCCGCAGTTGCACTGGCCGCAGAACGTCGCGACGTGCCGCAGCTCGGAATCACGTTCGGACATGGTCACCAGCTCCTTCTCGCTCGTTGCTCTCCTCCGGTAGTCGGCTGCCGGCGTGGTTCGGTTCCCGCGGGTTCAGGCCGCCCGGCGGCCGGTGGGCCGCTGGGGGAACCCACGGCGCTGCGGACGTCCCGGCGAAGGCGTCCCGGCGTCGGACGGCGCGGCTCCCAGGCCAGTCTCGTCCCCGGCGGGCACCCGATCGGCCAACGGCGGCGCAGGGTGCCGCGCGTGCTGCCGGCGGACCGCGAACAGCAACGCCACCCCGGCGACGACCAAGCCGTGCGAGGCCACCCGGTCGACCGCCACCTGCCCGGTGGACAGGTCGATCCCGGAAACGAGGCCGAGCACGAGAACGAACCCGCCGAGGGCGGGCAGCAGTCCGGCCG
Organism: Amycolatopsis sp. NPDC051758; assembly: GCF_044453095.1. Classification (NCBI taxonomy): domain Bacteria; kingdom Bacillati; phylum Actinomycetota; class Actinomycetes; order Pseudonocardiales; family Pseudonocardiaceae; genus Amycolatopsis; species Amycolatopsis sp. NPDC051758. Next base: position 71,571 of record NZ_JBITCJ010000019.1, read on the forward strand.
CCGCGGCCGGGCGCAGCGCGGCCCAGAGCAGTCCGATGCCGACCGCGACGTTCCACGCCGCGCTCTCGTTGCCGAGGTGCACCGCGGCGGCCAGGCTCCCGTGTGCGGCGTGGCCGACGTCGGCGCCCAGCAGCTCGGCCAGCCCGAGGCCGCTCTGCACGAGCGCCACCAGGCCGAGCGCCACGCGCAGCCGCCACTGCTGGGGGCGCGGGGCGGGCACCTCGGCCAGGATCCGCGCGGTGAGGTCCGGCACCCGGGGCGCTTCCCGGACCAGGGTCAGCCTGCGCAGGGCTGTCGCCCGCTCCTGCCAGGCCCGGCAGTCAGGGCAGCCGGCCAGGTGCCGGTCGAGCACGTCGTCGGCCACTTCCGGCTGCTCCCCGTCGACGCGGGCCGACAGGGATTCGCGCAAGTCAGAGCAGTTCACACCCCAATGGTCGGCCATGGGGCCGCCGGAGTTCCCGCCGGTGTCGGCTACCGTGTCGGATCGTGACCACCGGCAGGGACCGCGACGACCAGCGGCTCACCACGCTCGCGTTCGACGCCGCCCGCGGCGACCAGCGCGCTTTCGAGGTGTGGGTCCGCGACACCCAGGCCGACGTCTGGCGCTTCACCGCCCACCTGGCCGGCTCCGCGGTGGCCGACGACCTCACCCAGGAAACCTACGCCCGGGCGGTGACCGCACTGGCGCGGTTCGCGGGCCGCTCCTCGGCCCGGACCTGGCTGCTGTCCATCGCCCGCCGGGTGGTCGTCGACCACTTCCGCGCCCGGGCCGCCCGCCCCCAGGTCTCCGGACAGGACTGGGAAACGGCCGTCGAGAGCGAATCCCCTCGCCGCACCGGGGCCGGGTTCGAAGACGTCGTCGAGCTCGGCCTGCTCCTCGATCAGCTCGATCCCGAGCGCCGCGAAGCCATCACCCTCACCCAGATCCTCGGCTATTCCTACACCGAGGCCGCCGAGATCTGCGACTGTCCCCTCGGGACGGTCCGGTCCCGGGTCGCCCGCGCCCGCGAGGACCTCCTCGCCGCGCGCGACCACCGCGACGCCATCGGCTGACCGCGTCGGTCAGCCTTCACTGTCCCGGAATCACACCGGGTTCCTCGTCGGTAGCTTGGCGGCGAGAGCGTAGCACCGGCTTTCCCGGATCCACAGTGCCCGTTCTCACGCCACCGAAGCGTGGCATTCGCACGGTGCGCCGCTCTGACAGCCGCACCCGCACCCCGGGACGCATCCGCACCGGGCGGCGCCGACGCTCCAGACGATGGCGTGCACCGGCACGCAACACGGCCGCCGCCGACCGCACTCGTGGTCCCGTTCCGGCGGCACGACCGCGCTCGAAGCGACCGCCGGCCGGGCGGAAACCTGCGCGTCGAAGACGGCCATGAGGTCCGGAACGAAGTCGGGGCAGGACAAGGCGGGGCGCACGCGCAGCAGCCGGGTGAGCACGGTGATCCGCTCGGCCGCGGCCCGGCAGGCCGGGCAGCGCGCCAGGTGCCGCGCGGCGGCGGCCTCCTCGGCGGGCACGGCCTGCCCGTCGGCCATGGCCGAAAGCGCCTCGCGGCAACGCGGACAGTCCATACCGGATGAGTCGGCTGGGACGGCGAGCAAGTTCCCGGCTCCCTGGCAAACCACGCGCCATTCCTGAATCAAGGCCCCATAGGTAGTCGGTCGGCACGGTCACCCAGTTCCCGGGAACGGACACGAATGTGCTCCGGTTCCAGGAACTCGCGTCCAGAGCTGAGATCCGCCACCCGGCAGGCGGTCCCGCACTCACGGAGTGTCGGCTACGGTTCGGTTCGTGACCACCGGCCGCGACCGCGACGACCAGCGCCTCACCGCGCTCGCGCTCGATGCCGCCCACGGCGACCAAGGCGCCTTCGAAGCGTGGGTCTGCGAAACCCAAGCCGACGTCTGGCGGTTCGTCGCGCACCTCACCGACACCACGGCCGCCGACGACCTCACCCAAGAAACCTACGTCCGCGCGGTCACCGCGCTCCCCCGCTTCGCCGGCCGCTCGTCGGCCCGCACCTGGTTGCTGGCCATCGCCCGCAACACCGTCGTCGACCACTTCCGTGCGAGCTCGGTCCGGCCCCGAACCTCCGGCCAGGACTGGGAAACCGCCGCCGAAGCGAAGTCCGCCCGCCGCGGCGTGTCCGGGTTCGAAGACCTCGTCGAAGCCGGACTGCTGCTCGACGATCTCGATCCGCGCCGCCGCGAGGCTGTCGTCCTCACTCAGATCCTCGGCTACTCCTACGCCGAGGCCGCCGAAATCTGTGACTGTCCGATCGGGACGGTCCGGTCCCGGGTCGCCCGCGCCCGGGAAGACCTGCTCTCCGCACGGGACGAGCAGGGTACCGCCGGCTGATCACCTTCTCGCGCGCTGCGCTCTTCCGGGGAAGCGATTGATTTTCTTGACGGCGCACCGGGATGGTGAGCACATGACGCTCCTCGAACTCGACGAGCCCACCGCCCCGCTCCGGTCGACGCGCTCCGTGGTGCGGGTCCAGCTCACCCTGGCTGCGACGGTCTGGGCCGGCTGGCTCCTGCTCGGCGGCGCGCAAGCCTTCGACGCGCTGCGCCGCCAGTGGGCCATCGGGGTGACGATGGTCTTCGGTTCCCTGGTCGGCGGCGGCACGAGCGAAGGCGGCGGCGCGGTCGCGTTCCCGGTCTTCACGAAGATCCTGCACGTCCCCGCCACCGACGCGCGGATCTTCACCTACGCCATCCAGAGCGTCGGGATGACCGCGGCCAGTCTGGTGATCCTCTGGATGCGCGTCCCCGTCGAGCGCCGCGTGCTGCGCCTGGGCATCCCGGCCGGCGTCGCCGGGGCGCTCCTCGCGACCACGGTGCTCGCGCCGCTGCTGTCCCTGCCCCAGATCCGCACCTACTTCACCGTCCTGCTCACCAGTCTCGCGCTCGCGCTGCTGGTGATGCAGCGCCGCGGCGGCCACGCCCGCAACGCGTTCATCCCGGTGGCCGGCAAGCTCGAGTCGGGTGTTGTCGTCGCGGCCGGGTTCGCCGGCGGAGTCGTGAGCGGGCTGGTCGGGGTCGGCGAGAACACCGTGATGTTCATCGTGCTCGTCCTGCTGTTCCGCGTGTCGGAGAAGGTCGCCACCCCGACCACGGTGATCCTGATGACGGCCGTCTCGCTGGCCGCGTTCGCCTCGCACGTGTTCCTGGTCCGCGACTTCACCGGCCCGGTCGTGGACTACTGGCTGGCCGCCGCGCCGATCGTGGTCGTCGGCGCTCCGGTGGGGGCGGTGATCTGCGCCCGGCTCACCCGCACGGCGATCCGCCGCATCCTGCTCGCGCTGATCGCCGTGGAGTTCCTCAGCACGCTCGTGCTGGTCCCGATGAGCACCACGACCCGGCTCACCGCGGCCGCGGTCCTGGTGCTCGTCACGATCGGCTGCTGTCTCTTGACGAGCGTGCGGCGCTACGCACCGCTGCGTCACACCACGAGCCGGTAGCGCGCCGAGCGTCCGGCCCACGCGGTGAGCAGGTCCTCGCGTGCCCGGGCGACCCGAGACCGGATCGTGCCGACCGGGCAGTCGCACACGGCGGCGGCGTCTGCATAGGACAGTCCGAGGGTCTGGGTGAGCACGAACGCCGACCGCCGGTCGTCGTCGAGCGCGGCGACCAGCTCGTCGAGCACCACCTGCTCGTCCAGGCGTTCCGGGCCGGCCACGTGCTCGGCGGCCGCCTGCCAGTCGGCTCCCGTCGTGCGGGGCCGGGTCTGCGCCGCGCGGATGTGATCGGCGACGACCCGGCGGGCGATGGCCAGCACCCAGGTACGGGCCGACGATTCGCCCTTGAACCCCGGAAGCGCCCCCAGCACGCGCAGAAAGGTCTCCTGGGTCAGATCGTCTGCCGTCCGCGGGCTGTCCAGAGCCGCGACGAAACGCCAGACATGGGGCTGGGTGGCGAGCAGGAACCGGTCCAGGGCGGCTCGGTCGCCGCGCCCGGCGAGCAGTGCCCAGCAGGTCACTTCGGGGTCTTCCGCGCGTTGTGCGGTCACACCCCGTACTACGCATCCCGGGCACGACCGGTTGAAAACGATCTTGGAAAAGTCGCGGGAACCAAACGCACGCGACCGTCGACCTTGTCACAGCGAGGGCACTGCCTCGTCACGAACAAGCCACGAAAGGCGGCGTGCGATGATCCAGACCCAGTACCAGGTCACCGGCATGACCTGCGGACACTGCGCCAGCTCGGTCCGCGAAGAACTCGGCGAACTCCCCGGGGTGCGGCAGATCGACGTCGACGTCCCGACCGGTGCCGTCCAGGTGGGCAGCGACACCGCGCTCGACCCGGCGCAGGTCGCCGAGGCGATCCGCACCGCCGGTTACCAGCTCGTCCGATGACCACCACGAGCCACCGCGCGACCCGAGCCCCGGGCCGGGAGGTCGAGCTGCTCATCGGCGGCATGACCTGCGGATCGTGCGCCGCGCGGATCGAACGCAAGCTCAACCGCCTCGACGGCGTCCGAGCCGGGGTCAACTACGCGACCACCAAAGCCCTCGTCCACGTGCCGCCCACGCTGACCGTCGACGACGTCGTACGGGCCGTCCAGGCGGCCGGCTACACGGCCACCCGCCCGGAAGACCGGCCGGTCGAGGAAGGACCGGACGCGCTGCGCCGGCGCCTGCGGATCTCCGCCGTGCTCGCGGTTCCGGTCATCCTGTTCGCGATGGTGCCGCCGCTGCAGGTGCCAGGCTGGCAGTGGCTCTCCCTCGCCCTGGCCACCCCGGTGGTCACCTGGGGCGCCTGGCCGCTGCACCGGGCGGCACTGGCCAACCTCCGGCACCGCACCGCGACCATGGACACCCTCGTGTCGATCGGCGTCACGGCCGCCTACTTGTGGTCGCTCTACGCGCTGGTGCTCGGCGGCGCCGGGGCGATCGGCATGCGCCACGAGTTCGAGTTCACGCTCTCGGCCGGCCAGGGCGACGGCATCTACCTCGAGGTCGCCACCGGCGTGACGCTGTTCATCCTCGCCGGCCGGTTCTTCGAGGCCCGGTCACGCCGCCGGGCCGGAGCCGCCTTGCGCGCGTTGCTCGACCTGGGTGCCAAGGACGTCGCGGTCCTGCGCGACGGCCGCGAAGAGCGGGTGCCGATCGAGCAGCTGCGGGCCGGGGACCTGTTCGTCGTCCGCCCCGGCGAGAAGGTCGCGACCGACGGCATCGTCGTCGACGGCGCGTCCGCGGTGGACCTGAGCCTGGTCACCGGCGAGGCCGTGCCGGTCGAGGTCGCCGCCGGCGCCGAGGTCGTCGGCGCGACCGTGAACCTCAGCGGGCGTCTGCTGGTCCGCGCCACCCGGGTGGGTCCGGAAACCCGGCTCGCGCGCATCGCCGCGATGGTCGAACGCGCCCAGAACGGCAAAGCCCAGGTCCAGCGGCTCGCCGACCGGGTGTCCGCGGTGTTCGTGCCGATCGTCATCGGGCTCTCCCTGGCCACCCTCGGGTGCTGGCTCGTCACCGGTTCCGGCACCGACGAAGCGTTCACTGCCGCCGTCGCGGTCCTGATCATCGCCTGCCCGTGCGCGCTCGGCCTCGCCACGCCCACCGCGTTGCTCGTCGGCACCGGCCGCGGTGCGCAGCTCGGCGTCCTGGTCAAGGGCCCGGAAATGCTGGAATCCACCCGCCGCGTCGACACCGTCGTGCTCGACAAGACCGGCACCATCACCACCGGCAAGATGACCCTCACCGCCGTCCGGACCGTGGACGACGTTCCGGCCGACGCCGCCTTGCAGCTGGCCGCCGCGCTGGAAAGCGCGTCCGAACACCCGATCGCGGCCGCCGTCACCGACGCCGCGCGCCGCCGCTTCGGCCGGATCGGGCAGGTGCACGAGTTCCGGACCATCGCCGGGTTCGGTGTCCTCGGCCGGGTCGGTCAGCACCGCGTCGTCGTCGGCCGCCCGGAGCTGCTGCAACGGTTCTCGATCGGGGTGCCCAGTGTGTTGGCTCGGGCGAAGGAGAAGGCCGAGCTAGCCGGCAACACCGCGGTCGTGCTGGCGTGGGACGGCTTCGCCCGCGCCGTGCTCGTCGTCGCCGACACCGTCAAGCCGACGTCCGCGCCCGCGGTGTTCCAGCTGCGCCGCCTCGGCCTGAACCCGGTGCTGCTCACCGGTGACAACCAGGCCGTGGCCCGGGCCATCGCCCAGGAGGCGGGCATCACCGACGTGGTCGCCGAGGTCTCTCCCGAGGAAAAGGTCGCGGTGATCGAAGATCTCCAGGCCCAAGGCCGGGTGGTGGCGATGATCGGCGACGGCGTCAACGACGCCGCCGCACTCGCCGCTGCCGACCTCGGGCTGGCCATCGGCACCGGCACCGACGCCGCCATCGAAGCCGCCGACCTCACCCTGGTGCGCGGGGACCTCCTGGCCGCCGTCGACGCGATCCGGCTCTCGCGCCGGACTCTCGGCACGATCAAGGCCAACCTGTTCTGGGCACTGGCCTACAACGTCGCCGCGCTGCCGCTCGCGGCCGCCGGCCTGCTGAACCCGATGATCGCCGGCGCGGCGATGGCGTTGTCGAGCTGCCTGGTCGTGTCCAACAGCTTGCGGTTGACCCGCTTCCGCGGCACCACGGCCCGGGAGGCGCTCCCGCAACACTGACCTCCTCGGGCGCTCACGAGGATAGGCTCCGATCATGGGAAAACAGCGCGTCAGCGTCATCCTCTTCGACGGTTTCCAGCTGCTGGACGTGTTCGGCCCGGTCGACCTGCTGAGCTGCCTGCCGGACCTGTTCGAGATCCGGTTCCTCGGACCGGAGAACGCTCCGGTGGCCAGCTCACCCGGGTTCGCGGTCTCGGTGACCGACCGCCGCGACGCACCCCCGGATCCCGACATCGTCCTGGTCCCCGGTGGCCTCGGTACCCGGACGCTGGTGCAGGACGAGCCGTTTCTCGCCTGGCTGGCCGACTACGCGAGCCGGGCGTCGCTCATCACCTCCGTGTGCACGGGCTCGGCGGTGCTCGCGGCCGCGGGCCTGCTCGATGGCTACCGCGCAACCTCCAACAAGCGCGCGTTCGACTGGGTCACCACCCACGGGAAAAGCGTCGACTGGATCCGGCAGGCCCGATGGGTCGAGGACCGCAACCGCTGGACCTCCTCCGGCGTGGCCGCGGGCATCGACATGACCGCGGCGCTCATCCGGCACCTCCACGGCGCCGAGGTCGCGAAGAAGGCCAGCGACTTCCTCGAGCTCGAGGTGCACCCTGATCCGGCGTGGGATCCCTTCGCGCGGTAGGTCAGCCGCGAAGCTCCCGCAGCAGCACGCGAGGCCGCCCGTCCACCGGATCGGGCACGACACTGCCGTCCACTTCGAAAACCTCGCGGAAGACGGCCGGGGTGAGCACTTCGGCGGGCGGTCCGGCCGCGGCGATCGTGCCCGCCTTGAGAGCCACGATCGTCGTGGCGTGGCGGGCCGCAAGATCGAGCGTGTGCAGCGCGGCGACCACCGTGATCCCGAGCGACGCGACCAGGTTCAGCGCGGAGATCTGGTGCGCCGGGTCGAGGTGGTTGGTCGGCTCGTCCAGCACCAGCACCGCCGGCTGCTGCGCGAGCGCCCGGGCCAGCAGCACTCGCTGACGTTCCCCACCGGACAATGTGGACAGTGGGCGATCGGCGAGCTCGTGCGCACCGGTCCGCGCAAGTGCTTCCGCCACGACCTCCTCATCGGACGCGCTGAGCCGGTCGAACGCGCCGAGGTGCGGGTACCGGCCCAGCCGGACCGCCTCACGTGCCGTGAAGTCGTAGCCGCCCGCCTGGTCCTGGCCCAGCACCCCGACCCGCCGGGCCACCTCGCGGTGCCGGCCTGCCCAGACGTCCTCGTCGCCGAGCCGCACCACACCCGCACGTGGCCGCAACGCGCGGTAAACAGTCTTGAGCAAGGTGGACTTCCCGCTGCCGTTCGGCCCGACCACCGCGACGAACTCACCCGGCGCGATCGTCAGCGTCACGTCGCGGACCGCCGGGACCTCGGTGTAACCGGCGGTGACACCGTCGAAGACGAGTTTCACGACAGGCCCACCGTTCCCGCCGCGCTGCGACGCAGCACCACCAGGAACAACGGCACGCCGATCGCCGCGGTGAGGATGCCGATCGGCAGCTCGGTCGGCGCCAGCACCAGCCGGGCGGCGGTATCGGCCCAGACGATCACCAGCGCGCCGAGCAACGCCGTGACCGGCAGCGCGCGGCGGTGATCGGCCCCGACGAGCAACCGGGTCAGGTTCGGCACGATCAGCCCGATGAACCCGATGCTGCCCGACACCGCCACGACGGTCCCGGTCAGCAACGCGACGATCACCAGCAGCACCGCCCGGGCGCGGGCCGCGTCGAGGCCGAGCGACGCGGCGCCGTCGTCGCCGAGCACCAGCAGGTTCAGCCGGCCCGCCCCCGACGCCGACACCACGACCAGCACCAGGACGACCCCCGAGCAGGTCAGCGCGAGCGGCCACTGCGCGCCGGCGAGGCTGCCGAGGATCCAGAACAAGATCTGCTGCTGCGCACCGACGTCGTGCGTACGCAGCAGCAGGAACGAGATCACCCCGGCCAGCAGCTGCCCGACCGCGATCCCGGTCATCACCATCCGCCCGGCCTGGATCCGCCCGGCGGTACGGGAAAACCCGAACACCACCAGCGCCGTGACGATCGCGCCGCCGAACGCGGCCAGCGGCAGGGTGAGCAGGCCGGCGACGCCGGCGCCGAGCGTCGTCAAGACGAGCACGGCGCCGACGCCCGCCCCCGACGTGAGCCCGAGGATGAAGGGTTCACCGAGGGGATTGCGGACCATCGCCTGGGTCAGGAGCCCGGCGACGGCCAGTCCCGCGCCGACGAACACCCCCTGCAGGACGCGCGGCACGCGCAAGTCCCACACGATGAAGTCGAACGGCCCGGGTGTCCCGCGCCCGGCGAGGTGCGCGCCCACGACGGACGTCACCTCACCGGGCGAGATGGCCACCGGCCCGAGGCCGACGGCGACCAGCGCCGAGACCACCAGCGCGGCGGCGAGCACGACCAGGACCACCGCGATCGGGACCCCGCCGAGCACGCCGCTCCCGCGGCGTTCGGTCACTTGTTCAGCGCCTCGGCGATCTTCGCGACCGCGTCGCCGTTGAGCACGCTCGGTGAGAGCAGGATGCTCTGCGGCACCACGGCGAAGCGGTTCTCCTTCACCGCCGTCGTCCCGGCGAGCACCGGGCTGCGGCGAATGGAGTTCAACAGGTCCTCGTCGCTGCCCGGGGCGAATCCGGAGATCACGACGATCGCCTGCGGGTCGCGTTTGACGACCTCCTCGGCACTGAGGCTCGCGAAGTCCTGCATCGCGTCCTCGGCGATGTTCTTGCCGCCCGCGACGGTGATGACGCCGTTGGCGAGCCCGGTGCCGCCCTGGGCCATCACCGGCTGCCCGGCCGCGGGCGGGGTCGACAGTGCGAGGACCCTCTTGCCCGAGCTGCTCTTGGCCTTGTCGATCGAAGCCGTGAGCTGCGAAACCATTTCGGCGCCACGCTGCTCGACGCCGAACACCTTGGCCACCTGCGTGATGAACGTCGTCGTCGCGGCCAGGTCCTTGACCGCGGCGCCCTTCGCGGTGTCGCACGCGACCAGGGACTTCGCGCCGGCCTTGGCGAGCTGATCGACGCTGGGGGTGCCGTCGAACCCGCCGAAGCTGTAGCTGGAAATGCCGACCACGAGGTCCGGCTTGGCCGCGATCACGGCTTCGGCGTTGCCCTGGCCGGGGTCGATCACCTTGATCTTGGCGAGTTTCGCCGCTTCGTCGCCGGTGAAAGCCTTGAAGAAGTCCGGCGCGGCCGTGCCGACGATCTTGTCGTCGACGCCGAGGCGCTCGAGGATCGCGGCGGCACCACCGTCCATCGTGACCACCCGCTGCGGCGGCGCGGACAACTGCGGAGGTTCGGGACAACCGGGTGCCTGCGGGTGCCCGCCCATCGACATCGAGCTGGGTGGCGCCGACGAGGGTGCCGCGGCGGGCGTGGTCGGGTCGGCGCTGCCGCAGGCCGTCAGTCCGAAAAGGACGGTCACCGTTGCGGCCGTCCAGCGCAGTGCTCTCACCGTGTCTCCCTCGGCGTCATCGACGTGTTCAAGAGCAGTGGTCGCACGAAAGGGTGACTCAGTTCCCGCGCGTCTTCGAAAGTGCTCGGTGAGTCACTTCACAGCAGGGGCAACGGAACTCACTCGATGCAGTGGCCGACTTCTGCTTCCGAGCCGCTGTTCCAGGCCGCTCTGGGAGGACTTCCGTCATGTCGTCACACTCTCGCCCGCCCGACGAGGACTGCTGGTCGCGGCCGCCGGGCTTGTGTCGTTCGTCGCCATGCTCGACATGAACATCGTCAACGTCGGCCTGGCCGACATCGCCCGTGCCTTCGGGATTTCCCGGGTGCCGCGCAGTGGACCGCGCTGGGGCTACCAGCTGCCGGTGGTCGCGCTGCTGCTGCCGGCCGGGCGGTGGCTCGACCGGGTCGGGCTGCGGCCCGCGCTCCTCACGATCTTGTCCTTCAGGCCCAGCCGCAGCAGGAACTCCAGGACGCTGGTCGTCACGGCCGCGACGCGGGTGGGCGCGGCGGTGAACGTCGACTTCGTGCCGGTGCAGTCGGTCACCGTGCGGGTGCCGTAGCCGGTGTCCGCGCCCGCGTTCGAGCTGCTCGTGCCACTCGGCCCGCCGCAGCCGGCCAGCACGACGACTGCTGCGGCGACCGCCGCGAACCGCCTCTTCACCAGGGAACTCCTCTGTGCCTCGGCCGCTCCGGCGACGGCTCACGGAGGAGTAGTCGGACGCGAACCCGATTCAGTTCCTGGCGAATCTCGCGAATCCGACGTACTGGTCTACTGCCGGGTCCGCCGCATCCGCAGCGCCACGACCACCGCGGCGGCCACCACGACCACGGCGATCAGGATCCACACCCACGCGGGAACGCCACCGCTACTGTCGCTCGAGGCGGCCGCGCTCGGCGTGGCCGACGTCGCCGGGGTCGGCACGGCTGCCGACGACGTGTTCGCGGCGGCGCTGGACGTGGTCGGCGGCGACGCGGGAGCGGTCAGCGTGAAGTGCACGGCGGCGGTCACCTTGTCGCCGTCATCGGAAACGACCTTGTAGGTGAGGGTGTAGGCACCCGCCGATCCTGACGGAGTCACCGCGGCGCTGATCGTCGCGTCGACGACCGTCGGTGCGGCGACGGTCCACTTGGCGCCGTCGGGCCCGGTCACCGAAATCGGGTCCGGCTGCAAGGTGACGGGTTCTTCGAAGGTGAGCTCCACCTTGCTAGGCGCGGCGGCCAGGCTGGCGCCTTCCGCGGGCGAGCTCGACGTCAGCTCGGCGTGGGCGGACGCCGGACCGGCGAAGGCCAGCACGCCGGCCAAGGCGAGCACTGAAGCGGTCAAGAGCCGTGCGATCTTCATGCGGTTCCTCGATCCCGGTAGCCGGAAAGAGCCCGGAGGCACACGATTGGTCGTTCGGGCGAGGGAAAAAGTTCCCGGGAGCTCCCGTGGCCGCGTCGCATCCGCCGGAAGCTCCGTCAGCTGACGACTCGGGATTGAGAAAAAGCAGGCCAGACATGAGGAGTCCATCCGCCCGGCAGTGATCGGGCCGGACGAGCCTCACGCGTAGCCCTCCGGCGTCTTCGCCGGGCCGGCGTAGTGGACCGGGTGGTTCTTCAGGTAGTCCTGACGCACATCTTAGAACGATCGTGGTCATCCCGGCACGGAGATGACGGCGGCGGCACAGGACTCGGGGCTGGCGATCATCCGTGCCGCTGTCGAAGCCCGCTGCGGAATGTGTCCGTTATCAGCTCTCCCGGGGGCCGGCGCTACCTTCACGTTGAGCATCCCGGACGAGGTTCCTGACATCCACGCCGCGCCGGGGCGAGCGTGCACACAACGCAGCCGAAGCCGAACACGACTCAAGGGCCAGCAGGAACCCCCAGCAGAACAGCGCCGCCGTTTCTCCCCGTTCTGGAGCAGCCAGATCCCGTTGAGGACGTGCGCCGAGGAGCAGGTGCCGGCCGGCCGCCGGTGCCCGCCGGTCGTGCAGCCCGGCGACACCCGTTCCTCACGCGGGCGAAATGATGTCCGCGGACAAGGGCGCCATGGCGCCGATGACCGTCTCCGCTGTCTCCTCGGGCACGCCGGCGACGAGCAGCGAGTCCGTGAAGTACTTCGCCACGAGGTCGAAGTGGTACTGGAGGATGCCGCGGCTGCGGTGGACGTCCTTCATGGACCGGCCGTGGTACTCGTCGGGATCGGCGGTGGATCGCCCTCAGCCGGGCGCCCGTCCACGACGTCTCGTCGAGCGCCGAGAAAGAGCGGCTCCTCGGCAGGCGGTTCGTCATTCCCTGCGTGCGGCCGCACCGAAGTGACCGGGTACGGCGGGGCGGCGTGCCGGTCGGTTGCCCTCCGCTAACCCGTCACCCACCAGCCGGAAACCCGGCAGGCCGCGAGATCCGCGCGCAGGCATGATGGCGCCATGCCGCACCGTGTCCTGCTCGCCGACGACGACCGCGCCATCCGGGAATCGCTCGCGCGGGCCCTCGATCTCGAGGGCTACCACGTCACCGAGGTCACCGACGGCGTCTCCGCGCTGGCCACGGCCTCGAACTCGGTTGAGCACGACTTGTCGACTCAGCCTGCATGACCACCGGCCATTGCCGCCTTCATCTCGGATCGCACAGTCGCACACAGCTTCCTCGAAGCCGCTGAGCCGACACCGAGCTCACGTCGGAGAGTCTCCGCCGAGATCGGACGCCGATAAAGATTCCAATGCTCGCGGTTGAGAGTCCTAGCTCGTTCGAGCTTCGCGTCGGCGACTGCAGGTAACTTGTCGACCCACCTCTCCTGGTCAACCATGGCCAGGCGGTTCGGCTCCGCGGAAAATTCAAGCGCCGGGCTACCGCGATCTGCGCGCCGTTCCCCCGGGCTCTCGGCGGTCTGCAAAGTACGAAGCAATGCGGGCCCGACTTCAGCCCAGCCGATGAGCAGCAGCGGCCCGACCGCATCGAACCCAGCTTTACCCCACTGACCTGCACAAACTGGGTCTGCGACGTTCAGTAAAAGCGTCGCCGAGCTCGCCGCCATCAGCAGCCGGCGAGCCGACCGTAAGACCTCATCAGGTGCACCGGAGAGAGCCAGGTGCCGCGTCCCGACGAGCAGGCCCAGCACAGTCAGGTCAACAGCAGGCGCCACCAGCGGCGCCACGAACACCGGCACCTGCAGCTTCAAAGCCAGGTTCAGCACGTTCCCGAACCCGAACAGGAAGGTCAGCCCGATGACCAAGCCCATCGTGATCGTGACAAACCGAGCCGCTGCGTGCGAGTTGGCGCTCACGACGAGCGTCCGCTGAGGTCCGAAAGCTCGAAACATGCCTCAATGACCAACCGGCCGACGTAAAGACCCTGGTCAGGCCCGTTCCCATCCTTCGGCAATCCTGCCGAAGGCTCGAACCTGCGCATCGCGTTCACCGCACGCTCCCCCGCGTCCGGCGCTCCATCACCAACCGCACATCGACCCGGATCAGCAGCCCTTCGGGCAGGACGATTGGTGTGATTGCCGCCGGAATCTCACCGGGGGCACTTGTGACTACCTGCAGAAAACGGCCCCTGGACAGGGGCCGCACTTGTCTGGTCCGGCGGTGTCCGGGACTGTCCGGCCGTCTACGGCCCTCCACCCCCATGCGCCCCCAGCTTGCGGCCGTCAGCTCTCCGAGCCGAGGGCCCTTCTCGATGCGGTCGTGGGCGGCTGCGATCTCGCTATGCGGTCAAGACGGCAGGCCTAAGATCCCGTGCCGGCCCACTCGTGAAGCCACGATCTCAACGAAGTGCTGCAAGACGACGAACGGCAGCGTCTCCGCCCCGTCGAAGAAGACGTCCGCCGACTTCTCTTCTTCGGGCGCGTAGACAATCACCGTCGCGGCGGTCGGCCCTGGAGCCGGCGAAGCAGGCATAGAAGCTGAGCCCGGAACCGTACGCGCCTCACTGAGCTCGAAATAGGTGGTCCGGTCCTCGCCTTGGCCGGTCTCGATGGTTGAAGTGCAGTACAAGCAGCCATCGAATTCCCAAGTCACCAGAGACATGGTGGGAATGCTGTCATGTCTGCGTCCGCCGATCATCCCAGTTCCTCAGCCCTCCCAGCCGAGCGCCTTCTCGTTGCGGTCGTGAGCGGCCGACTCCAGGCCGGCGATGACCTTGGCGTAGATCTGGTGCAGCACCGCGACCGAATGGCCGGCCCACTCCGCGCACTGCGTGGACGGCACCCCAGCGGCCAGCCAGGTCGACACACAGGCGTGCCGGAGGTCGTACGGCCGCTTCGCCAACGGCGAGGCGTACTCGTCCTCTGAAAGCGCCCCTTTCCGTGCCCTGTCCCATACCCGGCCGACGTGCCGGCCGAAGCCACAGCATCGTCACCTCCACGACCGCAAGGTTCGCCCCCCACTGGCCCCGCTTGCGCCCAGTTCGATGATCGACGCAGGCCAGAGGCAACTGCGCGAATCCGTTCAGAACCCGTCCAGTGTGAGTTCGAATCTCACCGGGGGCACTCGCAGCAACCACACCAGCCTCGACCTGCGGCCTGGCCGTCCGAACGACTTCCGCGTCCGCTGCGGCTGTGGCCACCTCCTCGATTCTGTCGCCCTGTCGGCCGGCCGGGTCGCGGCGTCCGCAATCGGTCCGGTGTCAGCGGAGTTCCACGGATGTCGATACCGGCCCCTGCGGGTGCCGGACCGCTCGGGAAAAGATCGGCACTGTGGCAATGAGGGCGAACATCATGCCGCCCACCACCATGGCTTGAGTTTCGCCGAACGCGCCGGCGAGGGGGGCGACACTGAGCTGGCCGATGGGGATCGCGGCGTACGAGACGAGGTCGTCGTACGCGGCGATTCTCGAAAGCATCTTGTTCGGCACGTGATCCTGCAACGACGTTTCCCACGTGATCGCCATGATGCCGAGGCCGACGCCTGCGACAAACGCGACACCTGTCAGCAACGCCGCATTGCCGTGCAGGCCGAGGACGATCATGGGGAGCGCGCCCGTGGCGTAGCACAGCAGGCCCGCAGAGAGGGACCGCGCTCGTTTGACCCGGTACATCGCCGCAGTCGCCACCAGCATGCCCGCGGCTCGCGCGCTGAGCACGACTCCCCAGAACACTGCGCCGACGGACGTACTGGCTATCGTCGGTCCGAGCACGCTCCAGACACCGACGTAAATGCAGTTGGTGGCCGCGAAGGCCAGCACGACCACGCAAACCCACGTCATCGAACGGAATGCGGTCCAGCCGTCGCGCAGTTCACGGAAAAACGCCTGCGAACTCTTCGTGACCTGCTCCGGCATGCGCACCTTGGCCAGGCAGAACGCCGCGATCAGGTAGCTGACGGCGTCGATGCCCATCGCCCAGCCCCCGCCGAAGGCGACCACGACCCCGCCCGCCACTGACGGCCCGACTATCGAAACCAGGTTCTTCGACGATCCCAGCAGCGAATTGGCCCGCTGCCGCTGGTCGGCGTCGACCAGCTGAGGGACGATTCCCCGCAATGCGGGCGAGGTGAACGCCGTCAGCGTGCCGTTCACGAACTCCAAGGCGACGATCGCGCCGAGGTGGAAGTTCCCGGAGATGAAAAGGGTGGCGGCGAGGCCCTGCGACAACGCCGCACCGGAGTTGGACACCAGCAAGACCGTTCTGCGGGAGAAACGGTCCGCGACGACGCCGCCGACGAGCAGGAACAGCAGCATCGGCACGCTGCGCGCTGCCAGGATCAGGCCCAGCGCGCCCGCGCTGTGCGTCGCGTCCAGCACGGCGAAGGCGAGCGCCACCGGCGCCATGGAACTGCCCGCGAGCGAGACGACGCGCCCCAGGAAGAACCACCGGAATCCGGTGTTGTGCAGGGGGCCGGGTGTCGTCGAACGCTTCGGCTCGTCGTCGGTCACTTGCCTCGCGCTTTCGTCGGCATGGTCAGCACCTCGATCGGTTCGATGTCGGGGGCCGGCACGGAATTCAGGTCATCGGGCGTCCGGAAACGTGGTCTCACCGTACCGCTGAGGCTGTCGCTCGACATTCAAGCCTCTGGGATCTCTTTCGGCCGGACGTGGTCACCGTCTTTCACCATCGCCAGCAAGCGCTCCAGCAGGGTGGCGTTTCTCATGAGACCGTTGTGGTGGAATTCGTCAGTTGCCAGCACCTGCGTGTTCCCCACCTTTTCCGTCGAGCGCAACTGCAATTCCACCGGGCTGTAGAGGTCACCGTCGTACACCAGCGCGACCAGCGGCACCTCGTTGGCGGTCAACCGGTCGAGGTCGTAGAGGGCGCGAAAATCCGCCGCTCCGGCCAGCAGGCCGGCTGCCTCCGCGAAGGGGACGAGTTCGCCGAACTCCTCGAACATCCACGGGTAGATCATCTCACCGATCAGGAGCAACGGGACTGCGCCGGCCTCGAATTCCGGGAACCTCGCGAGCGCGCGGTGCGCGGCCCAGTCCGTGGGCCGACCCGGACCCGCGTAGATGAACTCCTGGAGGGCGTACAGCTGCATGTCGACGAAGCCGGTTTCGGCCACGACAGCTCGGCGGAAGGAGTCGGAGATCTCGTCCCCGTCCCACGCCTGACGGACGATGTTGTGGACGCGCTCGAACCCGTGGCTCATCCCGAGGTTGCGTCCCAGCAGGCGCAACCGGCGGCTGGTCAGCCGGTCGCCACCGGGCAGCCGGACATCGTTCTCTTCGAGATGGGTGGCCAGGCGCCGGATTTCGCCGACGTCCTCGGGGTATTCCGCGTAGTACGCGGCGTTCTTCCGCACCAGCTCGGCGTAGGTGTGGTCGTACACCTCGTCGACGGACGCCTCGATGCCGGGAACACCTCCCGAAACGAACGCGGCGCTCAGTCCCCCGGGAGCCAGCGACAAGTACGTCAGTGCGATGAAGCCGCCGTAGCTCTGCCCCAGGATCGACCACGGGCGGCCGCCGGCGAGCTTTCCACGCAGGACCTCCGCGTCCGCGACGATGCTGTCCGCGCGGAAGTGACGCAGGTAAGCGACGAGCTCCGCGGGACTGCGGGCCGCCGCGGTCCGCGCCGTGACGGGCGAGCTGCGCCCACCTCCGCGTTGGTCGAGCAGCAGGACGCGGTGGCCCTCGAGCGCGGTGGTCAGCCAGCCACCCGCGGCCTCCGGCGCCGGGCACGGTGCGCCGGGACCGCCCTGGAGGAACAGCAACCACGGCAGATCATCGTGTTCACGCTCGGCGTCGACGACCTCTTGGGCGTAGATCTCGATCGTGGGACCGTCCGGCGCGGCGTGGTCAAGGGGAACCCGCGTCCGGTGTTCGCGCACGACGAGGGCCGAACCGGCGGTCCGGAGGTGGTCGAATCCCGCGGGATACGTGCGTAGCAGCTCGCGGCCCGCGGCATCGACATCCGAGGCGCGCCCGGCCGACGCCGAGACGACGTAGTCCGCCCCGGCCGCATAACCGAGCGAAGGACACAACCCGTCTGGGCGAACGAGGGACAAGAACGGAGTCAGCGCGTGGATCTCCGACCTTTCGACCGACGCCAGCAGCGTTCGCCGCCATTGCTCGTACCCGACGATTTGCACGGCGCGGCCGATGGACCGGATGCCGGACACGATCTCCCGCCAGGACACGGCTTGGTCGGCGACGACGCGTTCGGCAAAACCCTGCCCGCATCCGTCCAGTGCACCGGCCACCAAGGTGTCCGCCACGTGTTCCGCCGAGGCCACCGGGAACGCCAGGTCCAGGTCCGGGGCCGAGCGCAGGGAAACGCAGGTGCGCACCATCGCCGCCAGGAATTCGTCGCAGAGGTCGACCGTGCCGTTCCGGACCGCCGCCACCTGACCGAGCCGGTACGTGCACGCCGGGATGCCGCGGGCGGTGGCTTGACGCATGAACTGCTCGCCCACCCACTTGCTCTGCCTGAGCCCGCCCGCGGTGGCGTCCGGCCGGTCGGCGCCGAGGACCGAGACGAAGTGGACGGCCTTGACGACCTCCGATGCAGCGAACCGGAGCACTTCCTGGGTCCCGAGGACGTTGCCCGGTGTCAGCTGCTCCAATGACGACCGGTGGTCGAAGCAGTCACCCGCGTGCACGACCTGGTCGATCCCGCACTCGAGCCGGCGGTACGTTTCCGGCTGCATCCCCAAGTAGGGCTGCGTCAGGTCGCCGAGGACGGCGATCAGCCTCTCCGCGTCCTCATCGCGCCACAGCCCGTGTGCTGCCAGGCGAGCCTGGAGGAGTTCGAAAGCGCTCTCGGCGTCCGGTGCCGGGACGACCACGTGCACGGTCGTGCCGGGCCGATCCAGGACCTTCCGGATGACGAAGGGTTCGACGCACGACGACATTCCCGTGACCAGCACCCTGGTGGGCGACGGACCGGCCGGGCGGACGTCGACGGCCGGGCGGACATCGGCGGGAAGCACGGCAAGCCGGGCCAGCTCTTCCCCCTCCACCCGGACCGGCCGGGCGCCGCCAGGTTCCGCGGGCCAGGGGCGCCGGCCGGCGAGCCGCACCAGCTGCCTGACAGTCGGCTCGGCCAGGAACCGCGCCATGTCGAACGGGGCCCCACCGGCCGCGGTCCAGCGGGCCGCCATCCGGACCGCGGTGAGCGACGTGCCCCCGAGCTGGAAAAAATCGGCCTCGACGTCGATGTGCTCCAGTCCCAGGACATCGGCCCACAAGGCACAGCCCGCGGCCTCGGCGGGCGTGGCGGCGGTTTTCCCGGGCTGCGCTCCGGGCGTCGTTCCCTCGGTGCCGACCGCGCTCAGCTTCGCGCGGTCGACCTTTCCGTTCGGGAGTTCGGGCAGTTCGTCGACCACCACGATGCGCGCGGGGACCATGGCGGGCGCGAGCCGCTCCCGGGCGTGCCGGTGGACGTCCTCGCGCAGTGCTGCCGTCCGCCTCGTCCGCCCCGGGTCGTTGGCGACACTCTCCGGTTCGTCCATGTCGTTCCTGTCTCCGGCGGTCATCGGAAGGTGATGTCCAGCTCGGTGGGGTCCCCGGACGCGGCCGGCCGGACGTGAACGTCGAGGTCCCGTTCCCGGGCGACGCGGTGGACGTCCGCGGGGTCGACGGCGTGCCCCGTGGGCACCATCCACACCGACCGGGCGACCTCCCAGGCCGTGGCCGCCGGGTCCGCGTCGTCGAGCGCCCGCAGCGCGGCCCGGGGCCGGACCAGCCGCGCATTGGGCACGCCGGTCACCTTGCGGCCGCCCCCGTCCCGAGCTCGATCCGCAACGCTCACGAGAGCGTCGAGGGCCGGTTCGTCCGGTTGCGGCCACTGGACGACCGGCAAGCCGGCCTCGGCCGCCGGGAAGGCCGGGTGGCGGGGCCCGAACAGCGTCACATCCCAGCGGAACCGGGACATCTCGGTCCAGGCCCGGTCGGCGCGGCACTCGATCCGGGCGGCGAAGCCGTCCTGGTGTGCCGGGAGCTCGTGGAAGAACCCGGGCGCCACGCACAGTTCATCCTCGGCGCGCACGTGGTGGTCGACGAGGGTCCTGAGTTCGGCCGCGGGCATGAGGCGGGGGCTCCGCCGCACCTGGACGTCGGCGTGGAAGTGCCGGAGAAGGCGTACGTCCCGCACATCTCCGACGAACACGGCGCCCGAGGGTCCGGCCACGCGGACGGCCTCGGCGATGACTCGCGCCAGGTAGTCGCGACCGGGGAAGTACTGGATGACCGAGTTGAGCACGACGAGGTCCGCCGATGCATCGGGCAGCTCCGCGAGCATGCGGGCGTCCCCCTCGCGGAAGACGACTTCGCCCGGCCCGGCGGTCGACGTGCCGAGGGCCGCTTCGGCCATCGCGAGCGCCTCGCTCGCGATGTCGATCGCGACGTAGTGTTCCCAGCCGCGATCGAGCCCCCGCAGCAGCAGCCCGCTGCCCGCACCGACGTCGACGATGCGGCGGGGCGCCAGCCGCCGGATCCGCTCGACGGTGGAACCGAGCCAATCGCGCATCTCGCCGTCCGGGATGCGCGCACGCGCGTAGCTGTCGGTCCAGCCCGCGAACGCTCCTTCGCGTTCCGTCCGATACCTCGCGTTCCACACGTCGCGCCAGCCGGAGCCGAACCGTTCTTCGACATTTTCCGGACGGAAGCGTACGAAGGCCACGAGTTCGTCCCCGCGGGTGGCGTGGTTCGCGACGACCACCGCAGCCGCCTCGACCCGCGGGTGCTCGGACAGGACGTTTTCGACCTCGTCCAGTTCCACCCGGTGTCCGCGCAGTTTCACCTGCCGGTCGGTTCGCCCGAGGAACTCGAGCACGCCGTCCTCACGCCACCGGACGTGGTCGCCGGTCCGGTAGCAGCGGTCCTCCGGGCCACCCGCGCCCGGCACGAATCGTTCCCGATCCAGTTCGGGTCGCCGGAAGTAGCCCCGCGCCACACCGGCGCCGCCGATCCACAGCTCGCCGGGAACGCCGAGGCAAGCTTCGTTGCCCAAGCCGTCGACCACCCTCGTCGTCGTGCGGCTGATCGGACGGCCGACCGGGATGGACTGCCCCCGGGTGTCGCCGGGCCGCAGGTCGTGGGTCATCGACCAGACGGTCGTCTCGGTCGGGCCGTACATGTTGACCACGCGCGCTCCCGGCACTGCAGTGACCAGCTCGTGCGCGAGTCCTCGCGGCAGGAGTTCGCCGCCGACCAGCAGGGCCCGCACTCCGCCCAGCGCCGCCAGCAGGTCCGGCTCGGACACCACCGCCGTGAAGAACGAGGGGGTGGCCTGGACCAGCGTGGGCCGAAAGCGGCGGACGAGACTCAGCAGGGAGTCCTCGCCGCGCGCGAGCCGCTCCACCACGCGTGCCGGGCAGACCACCGTGGACGCCCCGCGCGTCAGGGGCCACAGGAGCTCGAGGACCGAGATGTCAAAGGCGACGCTGGTCTGGGCCAGTACGCGGTCGGCCTCGGACAGGCCGATCGCGTGGTCCATGCCCAGGAAGAAGTTGGCCAGGTTCCGGTGCTCGAGAACCGTGCCCTTGGGCCGTCCGGTCGACCCGGAGGTGTACATCACGTACGCGGTGTCCGTGCCGGTCACCGCGTCCGGTGGCGCGCCACCCCCGGCTCCCCGATCCTCGACGGGCACGAGCGGAACGTCGATGGGCGGCGGACCGGCGTCCGGCCCGGTGACGAGGCAGGCGACCTCGGCGTCCGAGGCGATGAACCTCAACCGCGCCAACGGGAATCCGGGATCCAACGGCACGTACGCCGCGCCCGCCGCCAGCACGGCCAGCAACCCGACGACGAGATCGGCACTCCGGTCGACGTACACCCCGACGCGGTGCCCCGGAAGCACGCCGTGCGCGCGGAGCCGGAGGACCAGGTCGTCGACCCGGCGGCCGAGCTCCGCGTAGGTCAGGCTGCCGCGGACGTCGAGCACCGCGACACTGTGCGGCCGCTGCCTGACCTGACGGCGGACCTGGGCGTGAACCGGTTCCGGTCCGGTCACCTCGACAGCCGGACCGGTCCCCCATCCCCGCACCGCTTCGCGTTCGTCCGGGGCCCGGATGTCAGGAGCGGTGGCGACCGCGTGCGGCTCGGCCACGATCGCAGCCAGCGTGGTCCGGTAGTAGCCCGGCAGGCGGCGGGCGATCCCGGCGTGCACCCGGGCCGAATCACACCGAACGTCCAGTGCGATGTCTTCCCCGCGGGCGCCGACGGTGAACCGCACGGCCAGCGGGAACTCGGTGAGATCGCGCCCGGCCGCACTGTCCTGCCGGACCGGGTGCTCCGCGACGTCCACTCGGCTGTCGATCACCGACTGCGGTGCCCGGCCCGCGAGGCGCGGGTAGCCGACGGACTGCGCGGCGGCCCACCGTTCCAGCCGGACCACCTCCCCGGCCACGTCGCACCATGTGCGGCCACGGAGGTCGACCCGCACCGGCACCAGGTGCCCGGGTGCGCCGGAGCCGACGACGGCGGTCACCACCTCTGCGGCCGACGTGACCGACCCCAGCACCCGCAGGTGCGCCGCCACCAGGAACGCCCGCACCGGCAGCCCACACTCCTGTGCGAGGAGGGAAATAGCCGGCCCGATCGACTCGATGCCGGGGACCCGGGTATCCGGTACGGCGTCGACGTCACGGCCCGCGCCGGCCGGCGGTGGGAGGGGCCGGGAGTCGGCACCCTCCATCACGGCGGTCCAGTAGTCGAGGTCCAGCCCGGTCTCGGGCGCCGCACTGCGTGTCACCACCGCCCCCTTTCGTTCTTGTGAAACAGCTTCCGGTCAGGCGCTCTTCCGGTCGTGCAACTCGTGGGTGAGCCGGACGGCCTCGTCGATGCGCCGCTCGCAGCTCGCGATGTCGCCGGCTTCGATGAGCGCCAACGCCACGCAGTAGGTGCTGAAGAGCATCTCGCCCATCATCTGGCCGACCTGGACCGTCATCTGGACGTCGCAGACTCCGGGCAGGGCCTCGATGTCCGCACGCGTCACGCCGTTCACGGCGCCGGGCTTGACGGGGAGGCACACGAAGCCGTAGACGGACTCTCCGGCCGCGGCCGGCTTCGGTGGCTCTTCGCCGGCGAGGAGCCGGGCGTGCGCGGTCCAGGGATTGATGCCGATGGTCCGCTCGGCGGTCTGCGGCGCGAAGACGCCGGCCGGCCGCCAGGCCAGCTCACCCGCGACGAACTCATCCGGCTCGCCGAACACTTCCAGGTGGAAGACGCCCCAGCGGCCGCCGAGAGCGGACACGGCGCGCTGGGCGAACGCCGTTGCTGTGGTGTAGAGCAGGGGGTGCGCGGCAACGGGGTAGGCGACCGACCGCAGCGGTGATCCGTTCTTGGTCTCACGAAGCGGCGCCAGATATCGGGACACCATGAGGTGCGTGACCTGCCCGTCGACCACGGCGCCGTCCAAGTGCCACTCGCGACCGTCCTGCATCTCCTCGATCACCGCGTGGCGCAGCGCGGGAGTGCTGGTGAGCACCTCGTGCAGCTCTTCGACGTGCCGGCAGACGTGCACGTCCCGGCTGCCTCCCCGTGAAGGGGGCTTCACCACGAACGGGGCCGACAGGCCCGCCACGACCTCGTGCAGCTCAGCCGGCGAGCGAGGGGCGCTGGTCACCGTCGCGTACCGAGCCGTGGGCACGCCGTGCTTCACCCACAAGGACTTCTGGTGGGCCTTGTCCCGGCCCGCCATCGCGGTCGGCAGGTCGATCCGTGCCGTGGCCGTGCACCCGAGCAGGTTGTTGAGGAAGCCCGCCGTGACCACGGCGAGCTCGTGGCACGGGAGCACGAGGTCGACCTTGCCGGTCTCGCCGAGGTGCAGCAGCACCGACCAGGCCAGTTCGGGAATGTCGAAGTCGGGTACGTACCCGATGTTCGCCAGGCGGTTCGCGTACTTCTCGGCGGTCCGGCGGTCCCCCTTCGAGTGGAGCACAGTCAGGGTGTGACCGAGGTCGAGCAGCTCGGCCAGGACTTCGGCTCGCGCCCCCAGCAGGACGATGTGCACTGGCTTGTCCCTTTCGGTTTTCTCGTGTGGTGTGGGAACTCCGGCGGCACGCCGCTGTGTTCAGGTGAATTCCGTCGTCTCGAAGATGAGGTCCCGCATGAGTTCGCTCGCCCCGGCCGTGATCGTCCCGGCTGCCGCGTCGCGGTGTACCCGCGCAATCTCGGAATCTTCCCGGTAGCCACGGGCACCGTGGTACTGCGTGCACGCGCGGGCCGCCGACACGGCGAGTTCGGTGGCGCGGAGCTTGAGCGTCGACGCGGTGCCGGTGTCCAACCGACCCTCGGCGTGCCGCATCGCCGCGGAGTAACCGTAGGTACGGACCAGGTCCAGCTCGGCGGCGAGGTCCGCCAGGGTGTGCCGGACCGCCTGGTTCGCCGCCAGCGGCGCGCCGTTGACGTGGTGACCGCGGGCGAACGAGCCGGTCAGCGCGAGGCTGCGCGACGCGCCGCCGATCGCCAGCAGGCCCGCGACGAGGCGCTCGAAGTCCAGCGCCGTCATCAGGTACGACAACGTGTGGCCGGCTTTGCCGAGCAAGCGCCCGGCCGGGACGGGCACGCTGTCCAGTGTGACCTCGCAGACGTCGGCGGCGCGCCACCCCACCATCGGCTCCGCGGTGGTGGTCACCCCGGGCGCATCGGCGTCGACGAGGAGCAGGCCGCACCCGGCGAGCGACCTCGGCCGGGACCCGGCGGTGCGGACCCTGGCCAGGCAGAGGAAAAAGCCCGCTCGTGAACCGTTGGTGACGTGCGCCTTCCGGCCCGACACCCGATACCCGCCCGCTCCGTCGGGCTCGGCACGGGTGGTGATCCCGTTCAAATCGGTGCCCGCCTCGGGTTCGCTGAGCGCGAGGGCAGCGACGCGCCTTCCCTCGCGGACGTCCGGCAGATAAGCCGCCTGCTGGTGCGGTGAACCGAACCGGTCGAGGTAGAACGCGGTCATGTACGTGTGCACGGCGACGGCGGCCCGGACACCCGCATACCCGGTGCGCCCCAGCTCCTCGAGGAGGATCGCGCTCTCCATGAAGCCCGCGCCGGCCGAAGGCAAGCCGAACAGGCCAGCCGCGGCCAGTTCCCGCCATCCCCCTGGCGGAATGCCGCGCGCACGCTCCCACTCGTCCGCGTGCGGCAGCACGGTCTGCTCGAGTGCCGCGCGCACCCAGCTCCGGACCGGGTGGGAGGCGGCCAGCAACGCCGGCAGGCTGTCGTTCTTCATGTGGCTTCCAGCACCTCGTGCTCGCCCGGCGCGCCGGTGGCCGTTCGCCCGGAGATCAGGGCGCGGCGGTCCACCTTGCCCGTCGCGGACAACGGGAGCGCAGGACACAGGTGGATCTCCGCCGGCACCAGGTATGCGGGCAGGCGTGCGGCCAGGTAGTCGTGCACTGACGCGGCGGTGCAGTGCGCGCCGGCCGGGACCACGAACGCGACCAGCATCCGCCGGCCCGGCGGCCCCTCGTGCACGCAGACGACGTTCTGCCGGATGTCCGGATGCCGATCGAGGTGATGGGCCACTTCTCCCGGCTCGACCCGGAAGCCGTTGATCTTGACCTGGTCGTCGAGGCGGCCCGCGAAGACCAGGTTCCCGCGAACATCGATATAGGCCAGGTCGCCGGTCCGGTAGAGGCGCTCACGCCGTCCACCGATGTCGTACTCGGCGAAGCGCTCCGCCGTTGCCTCCGGCATGCCGACGTAACCGAGGGACAAGCCGGGACCGGCGATCAAGAGCTCACCGATCTCGCCGGTCGCGCACAACCGGTTCCCCGCCACCACGTAGACCCGCGTGTTCTGGATCGGTACGCCGATCGGGACCGGGCCGTCGGACGGCAGGGCACGGAGCGTGTGGTAAGTGGCGTAGGTCGTGCTCTCGGTCGGCCCGTACACGTGGACGATCCGTCCGGGCCCGTAGCGCGCCACGGCGTGGCCGAGGTGCTTCGGGGAGCAGTCCTCCCCGCCCGTGAGGATCGACCGCACCGAGTCGAGGACGGCCGGTGCCTCGTCCATGATCGAATTGAACAAAGCCGTGGTGAGGAAGACGGTGGTGACCGCTTCGTCGGCGAGGATGCGTGCGAGTTCCGACAGCCGCAGGAATTCCGGCGGGTAGAGGACGCACGTACCGCCGTTGAGCAGGGCACCCCAGATCTCGAACGTCGCCGCGTCGAACGCGACGGGCGCGAGGTGCAGCACGCGGGTGGTCGCGTCCAGTTCGGTGTAGACGGAGCCGCACACCAGCCGGAGCACGGCGCGGTGCTGGACAAGCACGCCCTTGGGCCGGCCGTGGGAGCCGGAGGTGAAGTTGACGTAGGCCACCGCGTCCGCCGGGATCCGGCTCGGGCCGGCCAGGCGGGGATCGACCGGCTCGGTCGTCCCCGCCTCGACCGGCACCGCCCGCAGGGCGGGAAACCGGCGGGCCAGGTGCTCGGCACGATCCGACAGGACGACCGTGCAGCCGGTCTGCCCGGCCAGGTCGCGCACCCGCTCCCCGGGCCAGGACTCGTCGAACGGCAGGTAGGCCGCACCGCACTTCTGCACGGCCAGCAGAGCCGCGATCAGCTCGGGGCTGCGCCGGACGGACACCGCGACGACGTCCCCTGATCGCACCCCGGCGCCGGCGAGCCGGGCCGCGAAGACGTCGGAAAGGTGGTCCAGGGACCGGTAGCTCAGCCGCCGCGTCCCGCAGACGACCGCGATCGCGTCCGCCCGTTCGGCTACGCGACGCCGGAAGACGGCCGGGATGCTGTCCCCGGCCGGGTAGCGGACATCGGTCGAATTGAACGCCTGGTGCGCCCTCACCGCGCTCGCACTGACGTCAATCGTGTCCATGGTCCCTCCCGATCCGGGCGTCGATGATGGTCAGCAGGTCCGCGCGGTGGGTGTCGGGGAAGAAGTGGCCACCGGGTGCCTCGACCACTTCCGTCCCCGCACCACCGAACGAGGTCCAGCCGCGCATCGCATCGTGGGTGTCCTCCGTGTCGTCTCGTCCGTAGATCGCCGTGATCGGCGCGGACAGGACGCGCTCGTGTGCGTCGCCCCACAGTTCGGCCAGGCGGATCTCCGCGCGAACGACCGGGAGCACCACGTCCATCACCGGCGCGTTGCCGAGCACCTCCGGGGCGGTGCCGCCCATGGCCTTCAGCGCACCGAGGAGCTGCGCGTCGGTCAGGTCGTGCAGAAACGGCCGGGCTTGAGGCCAGTCGGGACTCCGGCATCCGGAGACGAAGACCCGGGCCGGCTCGGCCCGGTGGGCCAGTTCGTAGGCCACTCTCGCGCCGAAGCTGTGCCCGTAGAACGCGTGCGGCATCGACAAGTGGGGCGCCAGGATCACGGACACGTCGTCGACGAGCGCCTTCCACTCGGTGTACGGCTGCTCCCTGAGCCGGATGTCGTGCCCGGGCAGGCGAAGCGCGAGCACGTCCACGTCGGCCGGCAACCCACCCGCCCAGGAGCGGAACAGGTGCGGGCTCCCGCCGGCGTAGGCGAAGCAGATCAGGGTCAGCCGGGGAGAGTCCGGTGCCGCGCGCACTCGTACGATCCACTTGTCGTTGTCGGGCACGAACTCACCGCACCTCGGCGCGCCGCGATGCTTGCCCGCCCGCGCTCTCCGCGGTCGACTCGGCGTTGCGCGTGATCAGGCCCGCGATGCCCCGGACCGTGCTTTCTTCGTACAGTTCGTCGGGCGGGAGACAACTCTCGCCGAACTTCTCCTCCGCGCGCGCGACGAGGCGGATCACGCTCAACGAGGTACCGCCGAGGGCGAAGAAGTCGTCCGACGGGCTCTGCGCGGACAGCCCCAGGGCGACGCATGCGTCGATGACCCACCGCTCCATTGTGGACGGATTTCCGTCGGCGCCGGTCACGAAACTCCCCCCGGCGCCGGGACGGGGAAGCGGAACCCGTCCACTGTCTCCGCCGTGTAGCGGTTGTGGCCGAAGGTGTCGGTGCCGGACACGAGGACGTTGCCGAACTGCTCGAGGCTCGCGCTGCCACCGAACTCTTCCAGCTCGTCCGAATACGGGTAGACCCGGACGGATGTCGGCAGATAGCGCGCCGCGTAGCCCAGCCGCATCTGGTCCGTCAGCCCGCTGTGAGGGTGCGAGGCGTGCATGAGGGTCGACCAGAAGATGATGAACTGCCCTTGCCGCATGACCTGCGAGACCGCCGCGGACTCGTCCGGCGCCCAGCCGGGGTCCTTCTGGAGCGCCCGGTAGTCGTACCCGAAGAAGCCTCGACGCACGCCGGCCTTCTCCGTGGCGTTGATCGACGACTGGTCGTAGACCATGGTCTTGGACTCGTCGTAGTTCATCACGTCGTGCGTGCCCGGGATGAACTGCAGGCAGCCCATTTCGACCGGTGCCGGCGTGAACGCCGTCCACACCGTGATCGTCCCCCCGAACTCGGCGTCGTTGGGCCACTCGATCTGCGGCTGCTTCGACCCCGCCACATTGGCGAAGTTGTCCGCCTGGTGCCAGTCGGTCCCCTCGTCACCGGGGTACTTGGGGAAGAACTCGCTTCGCCAGCACAGCACGTCCGGCCCGAGGATCGAAGCGACCCGATCGACGATCTCCGGCCGGGCGATGTGCCGGGCCAGGAACTCGACGTCGAGGTGCCGGTCATAGTTGGCGAGGTTGGTGACGCCGGAAATCCCCTTCCCCTGACCGTAGACCGCCCGCTTGGTGTTGAGCAGCTTCGGCCGCAGGGCCCGGAGGTTCTGCTCCATTTCCTCGGGTTCGTAGAGGTCGAACGGGCCGATGAAGCCATCCCGGTGGAACTGCTCCACCTGCTCCGGGGTCAACGAGAAACCCGGCTGTTGTTCTGCCATCACATTCTTCTCCTACCTGACTCAGGACTCGCCCGGCGGCGACCGGCGACACAGCTGATCACCACGTCAATTCACGCGCCGGTAGCCACCGTCCACCACTTCCACTCTCGACCGGCGGCGCAGCTCCGCCCGGTCGATCAAGCCCAGCAACGGCCCGGTGAGCGCAGTCGTGACCAACGCCATCACCACCAAGGCCAGGAACACCGAGGCGGTCAGAATTCCCGTGCTGTAACCGAACTGGAGCACGATCAGCTCGGTCAGGCCCCGGGTGTTCAGCATCGCACCGATGCGCATGCTGTCCCACCTGGTCTGTCCGCCCAGCCGCGCACCGAGGTAGCTGCCGACCAGCTTGCCGCCGGCGCCGAGCACCACGGCGAGGACGATCAGCAGCACGGGCACGGCGCCGAAGTCCTTGGTGAACACGGTGATTCCGGTGACCACGAAGAAGATCGGCACCAGCGCCCGGCCCAGCGTGCTGACCTTCTCGACGGCGTTCTTCCAATGCTCCCCCTCCCCGGCGGGAACGGCCATTCCGGCGAGCACCGCGCCGAAGATCACGGTGAGGCCGAGCTCTTCGACCGCGAGTGCCATGCCGACGGCCAGCGCACCGATCAGGGCACGCGTCCAGCCCGGCCGGCCGGCGCACCACCGGTCGACCACCCGCCTCCGCAGGAGGCCCCGGACCGCCAGCGCCGTCAACGCCGAGCCGGCCAAGACCACCAGTGAGCGGACGAACTCCGCCAGTTGACCGCCGGCCAGTCCCGCCGCGACGGGAAGGAGCAGCCAGCAGGCCGAATCGATCACGACCGCCGCGCCGAAGGCCACCCGGCCCGACTGCGTCTCCGTCATCCGGCGGTCGGCGAGGATCCGGGCCAGCACGGGCACCGCGGTCACGGACAAGGACAACGCCAGCATCACCATCAGCGACGCGGCGGACGCCGGACCTCGCACCGACGGCGTGCCGGCGAACAACACGTAGCCGGCCAGCAGAACACCGGTCGCGGCGGGTACCAGCGAACCTGCGACGGTCCAGCCGATCGCCCTCGCCGAGCCACGGGCTGGGTGAAGCCGGAGCTTGTGGATCGTCCCCACGAGGAACAACGCGAGCGCGGCGTGGGTGAGGAACTGGAGGCCGGCGAACAACTCGCCCGGCAGCACCGCGGCGAAGCGGCGGGGGCCGAGCAGCCAGAGCGCGATCGGCCCGGCGAGCAGCCCCACGGTGATCTCGCCGACGACCTTGGGCTGACCGAGCCGGTCCGCCGTGAACCGCCCGAGCCCGATGATCACCACGATCACCACGAGCACGGCTGCGACGTGACCCACGCCGAACAGCAGATCCGAAACGAAGTCCATGAGATTCCCCTGGGATGCTTCCGGTCGCCCGGCGGGACCGGGGTTTTCGGAGCGGGTTGCTCCTATCCGACCGTCAAGAGACCGGCGGTGTGCAAGGTGCCGATCGCGGAGACGCAGAGCGCGCGCTCCGACGAACCGGCGCCCAGCTTTTCGACGATCTCACCCACCGTCGCCCGCCCGTCGACGGCGCCGATCAGCTCCGCCATGAAGCTGCCGTGCTCGTAAGCCGGCCGCACCGTGCGGTTGCGCTGATGTTCCAGGACCAGGCCGGGCGACACGAGCCCCTTCCGGAACACCAGGCTGTCGCGCCGGGTCACCTCGTCGGCCAGGCGCGGGACCGCCGAATCCGGCGTCTGTGCCACGGAGATGTCGACCCGGAAGTCGGTCATCTGGTCCGCGAGGGCCTCCGGTAGCCACAGCTCTTCGTTGTCTTGAGCTTTGAGGAAGAACTTGGCCCCCACCGCGCCGAGGTGCCGGCAGATCGCAGCCGCGTCGTCACGATCCACCGCGGAGAGGTCGCGGCGCCGCCAGAATTCACCCCGGCCGGGGTGGACGCCGTACAGCACCTGCACGGTTTCGTCCACCCGGTGGTAGTGCCGCCGCATTTCGTCGTCGTACCACCGAGCGGCCACGTCGTCCGCGATTTCGCCCGCCAGCACGGCCACGAGGGCGCCGGCCGCGTGACTGGCCGACATCAGCGCTCCGTGCACACCGGTGGAGAACAAGGGATCCACGAACATCGCGCTGTCGCCGACGAGCACGTAACCCCGGTCCCACAGGGGGGCGTCGACGACGTGGTTGGTGTAGCGCAGCAACCGGCCACGCCGGGCGACCGCCGCGTCCGAAAGCAACCGCCGGACCAGCTCGGTCTCGCCGATGGCCGCGTCGAGGGACGCCTGGGGGTTCCGGTGCTCGACCAAGTCCGCGTCGGTCACCATGCCGACGCTGGTCAGGTCGTCGCTCAACGGAATGAACCAGAGCCAGCTGTTCTCGGCGGCCTCGGTGATGATGTCGTCTCGGCTCGGGCCGCCCGCCCGGTCCGCGCCCGAAAAGTACGCGCAGACCGCAGCACGCGTGTGGCCGTCGTCGGCAACCGGGAGACCGAGTGCCTTGGGGACGAACTGGAACAGCCCGCTGGCGTCGACGACGTAGCTCGCGGCGAGGTGCCGGACCGACGTGCCCTCCTGGACGACCACGCCGTCCACCCGGCCGCCCGCGTCGAAGTGCAGCCGCTTCGCCCAGGTTTCCCTCAGAACGCGGACGCCGGCCTTTTCCGCCTGGTTCAGCAACAGTTCGTCGAACTTGTCCCGGGAGACCTGGAAGGCGTACCCCGGGCGCGGCATGCCGAGGCGCATCTCCTCTTTCCGCCCACCCCAGCGGAAAACCGCACCCGGCTTCCGCACGAAATCACCTGCTTCGATGATTTCTGCCACGCCCAAGTCCCGCAGGTACGGCATCGACATGGCGAGCAGCGATTCCCCGATGTGCTCACGGGGGAACTTCTTGCCTTCCACCAGGGCGACCGAGACTCCCGACCGGGCAAGCAGACCTGCGGCACAACTCCCCGCCGGCCCGCCGCCGACCACCAGCACGTCGACACTTCCACCGGAATCACTCATCGGATCCTCATCTGCTCAAGCTCTTCTCGCCACAGCACTTGCTGTGAACCGTCGGCGGTCGCGCCGGGGAAGGGAGGCGCGCCTCCCTTCCCCGGCGATCAGTCAGCCCACCCGGGTCACGCCGGGTCCGAGTTGGTGTCGTACTCGGCCACGATGGTCACGTTCAGCTTCTCCATGAGCTCCTGCTCGCTGATCTCCAGAACCTTTTCCACAGCACACCCCCTTTCCTCGAGAAGCGAAATCAACCGCCGGACGGCGGTGGCATGACAGAATCCGGCCTCGCTCTTTCGAGCGTGGCACCCAGATTCACGAATTGGCGTCGCTGCAGCTGCAAAGGCCGCAACCCAGGCGTTGCGCCTCGGCAGCGAAGCACCGGGAGATCACCGAATTTTGCGAACCTCGGCGGGCTCCCCTGACCGCCGTGTTTCCTCACCGTAGTGATGCCGATCCGGGAGTGTCAACGTGCGCACGGCGGCGCCGGGAAATCGACACACCGCGACCGCCATTCAGCCCGATTCGGTACTCCGGTCGTCCCTGCATTCGAGGTTCTCCGCGAAATCCTGCCACGCCAGCGCGCATTGATTCGCCAGCAGGATGACCTTTTCCCGCTGGTGAACAGGGACCCGGAGCACCATTTCTGCCCATTGCCCGTCGTCGATCGAAGCGCACCCGATCAGCCGGAGCAGCAACCGCCCGGACTCGCTGAACCGCAGCGAAGGATCGCTGGTGAGAAGCGCGACGAATGTGGCGGCCGAAGCGTCGCGCGGGCGCTCCCGGCCGGGCTCGGCGTCCTGAGGGCGCGGTCCGGCGAACCGGGGCGCGTTTCCCGGGGCCGGCGCCGGGCCCGGCGCCGGCTCCTGCGCGGCGTCCCTTCTCCGCTGCTGCGGCGGCAAGGGCGACTCGCCCCGGGCGAGCCTGGCCCGCACATCCTTCGCGGTCGACGGCGAGATGCGCGCCACCTTCGCGATCTCGCGCAGCGACGCCTTCGGATTGGCCGTGATCACCTCGGCGGCCCGCCGGCGCGCCTCACTGCCGTCCACCGGCCTGATCCGGCCGTCCCGGCCCACCCGGACGTTCGACTGTTCGATCCGGTCGGTCGAACGCGCCCGGATCGTCCCGATGGTGCCGGCAGCCAGGCCGGTGACCTCCGAAATTCGCCGGTCCGACCACATCGGGTGGGAATCGACGATGCGAGCTGCCGCGATCTTGCGGTCGGCAGTCGACAGCGGCAGCCCGTGCGCGTGGTTGAGCTCCACGGAGAGAACGAAGGCATCCGTGTCGTCGCCGGTGAAGAACAGCACGTCGATGGCTTCGTCGCCCCGCAACACCGCCGCGCGCACGCGGTGCACCCCGTCGATGACCTTCATGGTCGGCCGGTGGACGACAACCGGCGGCAGCGGAGTCTCTATCGCGGCGAGCAACTTGGTGTGTTCGACCTGCTCGCCGTGGACGCGCGGGGAATCAACGATCACCAGCCGGACGATCGACACCCTCTCCGGTACCGCGGACAACATGATTCGTTCAGCACGCAGGTCCGCCACTACGCCCCCTCTCTGTGCCCACAGTGCGTGTGCCTTGCCCTCTCCAAGATCCGTCCACCGCGCCGACGCCGTGACAACGTAAGGCGCGTCCCGGTCGGGGAACGCCGTTTCGGCACCGGGGACGTCCGCGATTGCTCCGCGCAGGAGCTCGAAATCGATGCTCGGCAACGGCCGGCGATGAGGAAGACAGTCGGCGTGTCGCGCATTCGTTCCGTGATCCGATCGTGGTTACCAGCGGTCTTCACCGCGCCGTCAGCGACGATGACCTGAGGCGCGGAACGGAGCAAGGCGTCGCCCCGGCCACCGCAGACATTACGAAGGGACCGATGTCGACGGAGTTCATGAGCGTGAGATCGACCATGACGACAGCGTCGGCGACAGTGGCCCCGGCGACGTTGTGCCCGCCGCAAGGCCGCGTCGACTGCGTCGGCATTGACACCCAGGCAAACGGCACGGTCACTCGACAGCGAGCACGAGTTGATCGACTTCAACACAGGTTGACGCATTCGGTCCCGTTCACTCAATGGTGCCATCGGCACAGGAAAGCGCAGATCGCAAGCCACACACGCCCCGCGCTCCGATCATCCGCTCACGACTCGACGATGTCGCTCGACAGAACGGATCCCGGCGGCCGACATGGGCAAGCACGCCACCACGCGGAACCCGGGCCCCCAGCTTCGGTCGAACACCGCCACAGGCCTGCCGGACAAAGTTCGATCACCTCCCCGTACGTGACGATCATCCGGACCGGCCGGGAGCCGGATTCCGCACGCAGGAAAGGCCGCTCCGGCCGGCTGGGAGGACAGTGCCACGCCTCGCTACTCGTGCGGGACTCGTCGGCTACTCGCGCGAGACCGAAGCAGCTTGATGTTCCGGCCCGGTGAAGATCAGCATTGCAATCGGGCAAGGTGGCGGGGCTGAGGTGAGCGGTGGCGCGGCGTGGTCGAGCGGCGACCGGACGTCAACCGTGACTCGAAGATCTCGATTGTGAGCGGTGAAGGCGTAACGCACCGGCGTCACGCACGAAGGTCCTCGCCGCGATCGACCCCCGCGCTGCTCCAACGACCTACCGGACAGCTGCCAGCCGCGCTTCCACGGCGGCGACCTCGCCTTGCACGGCGATCAAGGCGGGCAGTGTCGTGTATCCGACTTCGTCGTTGACCCGGATCATGTGCGTGTTCTCGGCACCGGTCGTCGTGCTGATCCATCGGACCTCCGGTGCGTCGACCACCAGCCGGCAGAGCATGTGCGCCTTCACGCACCGCCCCAGACCGCTCCCCCGATGTTCGGCCACGACCGCGGTGTCGCGCTGATAACCCCAGTCCGGTCTGCGTGGGTGCACGCAGAGTTCGGTGAGCGCGGAGACAGCACCTGTGGCTTCGTGCACGGCGACCACCAGACGCTGGAGGATGCCCTGCGACCGCAGTTCCGCCTCGGCGGCACGCACCCGCTCCACCGTGTATTCCGGCCAGCGGTAGTCCGAATCCCCCAGCGGGGCGTCGTGTATCGCGCCCCGGGCGAGCGCGTAAGAAGCGACGAGGCTTTCGGGAGCGGTTCCCTCCCAGTACTCCAGCCGATACCCGGCCGGGACCGGCACGTCCCATCGCGTCCGGTCGGCCGTCGCCGTGATCAGCGCCTGCCTGACGACCCGGCGGACCTGCCGGAGGCCGACGGTTTCGGCCCACCACTGCCCGGCGGTGCCCGCCACCACGTCCCAGCTCTCGATCGCGCGGCGCTCCTGCGCCTTCAGCTCGGGCAGGATCGCGCGCAGCAGCGCGGAGCCGATCCCGGCGCGGCGGTGCTTCGGAAGAAGCTTGACGTTGACCAGCGCGATGTCACTGTTTTCCTCGTCGAGGAACAACACTTCCGCGACCGCGACGACATCGCGGTCCCGCAAGCCCACCCAGTGCGCCGCGCGGCCCATGCCCGGCATGGGTTTCTTCATGCGGCCGATCAGTTCCTCCAGCGGGAGGGCGGGTTCCCCGGGCCGGTCCGCAGCTTGGCTGGCCGTCACCACGTCGTGGTAGGCGGCGAAGCCGGCTTGAGTGGCCCGATTCGGCTCGAACCGCTCGATCACCAGGTCAGTGCGCACGTGCCTCCTCCTTCCGTTGTGACCACGGACTCCACCGCTGCCGTCGCGCACCCGCCGGCCCAGCCGGGTTCGCGGCGCACAAAAGGAGCGCGATCATGGTCAGCCCGAAACTGGGCAAGCCGAGCAGCACCGCGATCGCCAGGTGCAAACCGGAACCGAGGACCAGGGCCAGCGCCCGCCACCTTCGCCCGCCCATGATCGCGACCACGATCATGTATTGGACCGCGATCACGGTCCACGTCGCCGGCGCGACGATCGCATCCGACGCCAGCAGCGGTTCGAGCGCCGCACGAACCGGCATCGGGAAGCCGAATTCGGGATCGGACGCCACGATCCCGAGCGCGCGGCCGTGCACCCAGGCCGGATCGCTCAGCTTGGCCGTCGCCGCGACCAGGTAGATCACCGCGACCTGGACTCGCAGCATCAGCGCCCCCGCCTGGGAACTGCCGCGGAACCAAGCAGGTAGCGGCTCCCGTACTGCGTTCCACTGCCATTTGCGATCGTCGCCGAGGCAAATCGGGATCAGCAGGAGCGCGGCGATTTCGGCGGCGCGGTCGCCACCGTTGGACAGTGGCATGGCCGCCGCGAGACTGAAGTTGACGTACCAGTGCGGAATGCACGTCCACCGCGGGACAGCACCGATCAGGACCACCACGAGGGTTGCGATGGCCACGGCTCGGGCGAGCATCGGGCCGACGCCCTGATCCCCCAGCAGGCACCACAACGAGACCGACCGCAGGCCACCACATCGCACTCCTCCCGGGACCGCCGGTGAATCGGCGAACAGTGTTGTGTCCGAGTTGAACAGGAGAACGCTGAGCTGAGCGCCGGCCAGCACGCTGCGGCCCACCGCGAACAGCACACTTCGCGGTTCGTGACGGTCAATTGCCGAGCCCAAGCGGCTCCGCACGCTCACCGGTCCCCGCACCGCACGTTCACGGCCGCTGCCCGGTACGGCAACCACGGTCCGTCCGGGAGCCGGCCGGATCCGGACTGGGTGACGTGCTCCAGCGCGAGCACCAGCGGTCCGCAGAGCCGCGGCTCCCGGGAAAGCGCGTTCAGCCGGAAGACCAGAGTCGGATCCGGCAGTTGCTCACACAGCGCTTCGACGGTGCTCCCGCACGATTGCCAGTAGCGGTCCGGTATCCGGCGGGCGATGTCCCACGCCTGGCTCGAAGCGACGTCGAGACCGCGGTCGAGACCGCCGCGTTGGCCGTCCCACACCTGTCGCTCGAACCGGCGGCCCAAGTGGCGGTCCGCTCCGGCCTGGTAAGCGACGACCGTGTCCTTGGTCCCGGTGAAGAAGACCCACTCCTGCGGCCACACCACCTGGTAAGCGCCGAGTCGCGCGCGCACACCGCCGAAGACGGAATCACCGCCGAACTGGACGAAGCAGGACACGGCGAAACTCAAGGCCAGGACGATCGCAGTGAGCAGGAATCCGCGAAAGCCGCGGTCGCTTTCCTCGTCTTCGGCGGTACTGGAGCAACGGCGCCGTGACAGCCACACCGGACGACCTAGCTCCAGTCGACCCCGCCCTGCGGCCCGGCCCCGACCACGTCGTTCTGCGAAACCTGCTTCTGCTGCGGTGCTTCCCCGGCCGGCGTTCCGGTGACGGCCACGGCGACGAGTACCGCAACCGCGCACGCAGTTCCGATCATGAAAGTCCTGATCATCTTTCCCCCTCCGATACAGCCACAAAACCCTGCTGTGCCAGCAGAGCGCCCGGGAGCGTAACACCGCGGACTACCCCTGAGCTACTTGTAGGCTACCCTGGGCGAAGATCTTGAAGTGCCTCGACGGCGGACAGCGAGAACACCGCTCGACGACGTCGCGGCGACCGCCGGCTCAGGGAGGCAGCCGTGGAGTTCCGGATCTTGGGCCCGTTGGAGATTCGATCGTCCGATCGGACGATCGAAATTCCGGGCATCCGCCAGCAGAAACTGCTCGCCTTACTCGTACTCAGCGCCAACCAGG
Organism: Amycolatopsis sp. NPDC051758; assembly: GCF_044453095.1. Taxonomy (NCBI): domain Bacteria; kingdom Bacillati; phylum Actinomycetota; class Actinomycetes; order Pseudonocardiales; family Pseudonocardiaceae; genus Amycolatopsis; species Amycolatopsis sp. NPDC051758. The sequence continues at coordinate 108,408 of NZ_JBITCJ010000019.1, forward strand.
TCATTTCGGACGAACGGGTAATGAGCGAGCTGTGGGAGACCCCGCCACAATCGGCGCGGCAGCAGATTCACAACGCCGTCAGCAGTCTCCGCCGGAAGCTCACCGCGGCAGGAACTGCAACCGGGGCGGGGATCGTCCGGACCGACGTCGGCTATCGCATGAAAGTCTCGCCCGATTCGGTCGATTCGTACCGGTTTTCCCAGACCACGGAGGAAGCCCGGGCCGCCGCCGCGAACGGTGATCTCCACCAGGCCGCCGACCGCTACCGCACCGCTCTCGGGCTCTGGCGGGGCGCCGCGCTGGCCGGTCTGCACGGGACCACGATCACCAGTGTCGCGGCGAGCCTCGACGAGCAGCGGCTGACCGCGGTCGAGGAGCTGATCGAGACGCGCATCCGAGCGGGCGAGCCCGCCTCCGTGGTGGGCGAGCTGTACGAACTGGTCAGCGCGAACCCTCTCCGGGAATCGCTTCGCGGACGGCTCATGCACGTCCTCCACCTCGTTTCCCGCCAGGCGGACGCTCTCGCCGTCTACGAGGAAGGGCGGCGGATCCTGGCCGAAGAGCTGGGGGTGGACCCGAGTCCCCGGCTTCGGCGGCTGCACGCGGCGATCTTGAGCGGCGAACCCACCGGCGAAATCGCCCCGCCGGCGGACGCCGGTCCCGTCGCGGTCCCGGCCTCCACCGCGCGGCCGCCGGCCGGCGCGCCGGCGCGCCGGTTCTTCCTCCCACACGACATCAGTGACTTTTCCGGTCGGGCGGCCGAGCTGAACCGGCTGCTCTCCGCAGCAAAGGACACCGTGCCCACCGCCCTGGTGATCTCCGCGATCGACGGGATGGGCGGGATCGGAAAGACGACCCTGGCGGTCCACCTCGCGCACCGCGTCGCAGGCGACTACCCGGACGGGCAGTACTTCGTGGACCTCCGCGGGTACAGCCCGGGAATGGATCCGATGCCGGCCGAGCAGGCGCTCGACACCCTGCTCCGGGACAGCGGCGTGCCCCCGGAACTGGTTCCACCCGGCCTCGACGGGCGCCGGGCCCTGTGGCGCTCGCACCTGGCGGGTCAGCGGGCCCTGCTGGTGCTCGACAACGCGATCGACGGGGAACATGTGCGCGCCCTGCTGCCGGGTGCCGCGGGTGTCCTGGTGCTCGTGACGAGCAGGCGCAAGCTCACGACGCTCGACGGCGCCGTACCGATGTCGCTCGACGTCCTCACCCAGGCTGAAGCCGTCGCGCTGTTCACCCAGGTCGCCGGCCGGAGCGCGGGCGACGACCTGGAGGCTGTGGGCGCGGTGGTCGAACTGTGCGGCCGGCTGCCGCTGGCGATCCGCATCGCGGGTGCGCGCCTGCGCAGCAGGCCGATGTGGCAAGTCGCCGACCTGGTCCGGCGGCTCCAGAACCAGCGCCAGCGTGCCCGGCTTCTCGAGACCGACGACCGTGGCGTGCTGGCCGTCCTCCGGGTGTCCTACCGCTACCTGCAGCCGGATCAGCAGCGGGCCTTCCGGCTACTGGGTGCTCACCCGGGAACCGACTTCGACGCGTACCTGCTGGCTGCGGTGACCGGCTTTTCAACCGACCGGGCCGAAGACATCCTGGAGTCGTTGTTCGACGACAACCTTGTCAAGCAGCGCACCGGCGACCGCTTCTACTTCCACGATCTCGTCAGGGACTGCGCCAGGCAGTTGTTCAGGGAGTCCGAAGACCCCCGGGAGCAGCGGATCTTCTGGGGAAGCCTGCTCGACTACTACCTCCATTGCGCGGCGAAGTGGTGCGAATTACTCGACAACGACACTGCCCACGTCACGCCGCAGATCCAGCACCCGCCGGAAAGCGAGAGAGCGGTCGGCTCCGCCGAGCAAGCCGTCGGCGCGCTCAACACCGAGTACAGCAACATCCTCGCGGTTGCGAAGATCGCTGCGGAGCAGGGCTTCCACGAGCACGCCTGGCAGTTCCCGTGCGTACTGCAGCCGCTGCTCCGGCTGCGCAACAACTACGGCGGCGCTTCCCTTTCCCTGTTCAGGGAGGGGTTGCGGGCGGCCCGGCTCCTGAGAGACGGTCGCGCCGAAGCCGCCTGCCTCGTCGGGCTCGCGACGATTTGCCGGGAGCGCAAGTCGGTTGCCGAGGCGAGGGACTACGTTGAACAAGGGCTCAAGGTGTTCCGCTCGCTGGGCGACCACAGCGGCGAGGCGGCACTGCTGGTCGAGCTCGGCAGACTCTGCCTCGACGACGACCTCCTGAAAGAAAGCCGTGACGCCTTCGTCGCGGCAGACCAGCTGCTGACGAGCGTTCCCACGAGCTTCATCCACGCCTCCGTGGCGAACAACCTCGGCGTCATCTACCGCGACCTCGGCCAGTTCGACCTCGCGCTGCAGCACCTGAACCGGGCCCTCGCCATCGTGGCGGACGACAACCATCCCCGCCGCCGGGTCCTGACGTCGTGGTCCGTTGCGGCCGTCTTCTACTACCAAGGCCGGCACGAGCAGGCGATCAGTGAGTTCACGCAGGTGCTGCGCACGAGCACCGCGGTGAAGTTCGACCACGGCCGGGCAGCCGCGATGACCGGGCTGGCCGGCGTCCAGCGGACCCTCGGCTCGTTGGGTGAAGCCATCGAGCTCGGGCGAGCGGCGCTCTCACTGGCGCGGCAGTTCGACTTCTGGAAAGTCGAGTGCGAAGCGCTGAATGTGCTCGGCGAAGCCAACTTCGCGCTGAACAAGCTGGATCAGGCGCAGCAGGTGTTCGACCACGCGCGGGAGCAGGCGGTCCGGCTGGCGTCGAGCAGATACGAGGCTCGGGCCCTGGAAGGGCTCGCGCACGTGGCCCTCGGCCGAGGCGAACGGGCTTCCGCAGAACGCCACTGGGAGCAAGCGATCCGGCTGTACCCCGACGGTATGCACGACGCCGGGTTCGCTCGCAGTCACCTCGTTTCCGGAGGGGCGGATGCAGTCCGGTGCTTCCGCTGCGACACCGTTTCGCTCCGGGTGTGAACCACCGGCCGCCGTCACCCGGTGCGCGACCATTCCCCCGCAGTCCACAGGACACCGTCGTACGACTGCATGTACACACGGTCGATGCCCTTGAACGCCCACATGCTCGGCGGCTGGAACAGCGGCAAGGTCGCGTACTCGTCCGCGATCGCCTTGTCCGCGTCCTGGTAGGCCTTGACCATCGTGCTCTCGTCCGTCGCCCGCACGGCCCGGTCGAAGGCGTTGTCGATCACCGGTGCACATAACCCCTGGCGGTTCCGCTGTCCTCCATGGGCGGGGCAGCTGTAGCTGCTGCTCAGCGGTCCCTTGAACCGCAGCGAGGTACCGAACAGCGCCGCGTCGTAGTCACCGGTCGAAACGCGGCCACCCTTGAGGAAGTTGGCGTCGGTCTCGTCCTTGACCTCGATGCCGGCGGCCTTGGCCTGCGAGATGA
>NZ_JBITCJ010000020.1:0-102637 GCF_044453095.1 Amycolatopsis sp. NPDC051758
GTTTTTGGTGGGACACCCACTCAATCGCTTCTGCGAGAGCTTGGTTCGTGTCCCGGCGGCCACCCGGTTTCCCTGGCGACTTGGAGAACTTTACACCCCGCAAGAGGGCCCGAAACAGGGGGGTACCTTAACCACGTTTCCGCAGGTCAAGCCCCTGTTTCGGGCCGCTGAACCGGTCTAGCCGCCGAGCGCGACACCGGCGACGTTGCGCCGGCCCCGGCGGACCACCAGCCACTTGCCGTGGAGCGCGTCGCCGGCGACCGGCTTCCACTCCTCGTCGGCGATCTTCACGTTGTTGACGTACGCGCCGCCCTCCTTGACCGTGCGGCGCGCGGCGCCCTTGCTGTCCACCAGTCCCCCGGCGAGCAGCAGGTCGACGATCGTCGGCTCGCCCGACGGGTCGACCTTGCCGTTCGGGACCTCGGCCATCGCCGCGTCGAGCGTGCGCCCGTCGAGGTCGGCCAGCTCGCCGCGGCCGAACAGCGCCTGGCTGGCGTTGATCACCTGGCGGGTCTGGTCCTCACCGTGCACGAGAGTGGTGAACTCCTCGGCCAGCCGCTTCTGCGCGGCACGCAGGTGGGGGCGCTGTTCGGTGTCCTCGGCCAGGGCCGCGATCTCCTCCTGGCCGAGGAAGGTGAACATCCGCAGGTAGCGGATCACGTCGGCGTCGCCCACGTTGACGAAGTACTGGTACCAGGCGTACGGCGAGGTCATCTCCGGGTCGAGCCACAGGTTGCCGCCGCCGGTGGACTTGCCGAACTTGCGGCCCTCGGCGTCGGTGACCAGCGGCGCGGTCAGCGCGTGCACGCTCGCCCCCTCGGTCCGGCGGATCAGGTCGACGCCGCCGACGAGGTTGCCCCACTGGTCCGAGCCGCCCACCTGCAGCTTGCAGCCGTACTTGCGGTGGAGCTGCTGGTAGTCCTGCGACTGCAGGAGCAGGTAGCTGAACTCGGTGTACGACATGCCGTCGCTCTCGAGCCGGCGCTTCACCGTCTCCCGGTTGAGCATGACGTTGACCGAGAAGTGCTTCCCGACGTCACGCAGGAACTCCAGGACGTTCTGCTCGCCGGTCCAGTTGAGGTTGTTCTCCACGACCGCGCCGGTCGGCGACTCGTCGAAGTCGACGAACCGCTCGAGCTGGCCGCGGATGCGCCCGGCCCACTCGGCGACGACGTCGAGGGTGTTCAGCGACCGCTCACCGGTGTCCCGCGGGTCGCCGATCATCCCGGTCGCGCCGCCGGCCAGCACGATCGGCCGGTGCCCGGCACGCTGGAAGCGCTTGAGCATGAGCAGCGGGACGAGGTTGCCGGCGTGCAGGCTGGGTGCGGTCGGGTCGAACCCGCAATAGAGCGTGACGGGACCCTGGTCGAGCTCGCGCCGGAGAGCGTCGATGTCGGTGGACTGCGCGATGAGGCCGCGCCAGGACAGCTCGTCGAGGATGTGTTCGCTCACGCCTGTAGATCCTCCCGCACCTGGTCAACCGACTAACTGGCGGGTCGGACCCGGCGCTTCCCGCCGCGGCGGTAGGTGGACACGGCCGGCGAGGCGCCGTCCCAGAACCGCCACGGTGTGTCGATCGCCGTCGCGACGCCGACCCGGGGGCCGACCCGGATCCGCTCGGCCGGCACCCGCTCGCCGACGTGCAGCCGGACCGGGGACGCCGGATCGGTCAGGTCGACGCCGTTCTGCGCGCGGTCGATGCGCAGCACCGACGTGAGAATGGCCGGGCCTTTCGCCAGCTCGCCGGTCCCCCGCCCGTTCGGTCGCCGCCGCCGGACGACGTCGAGGCCCGTGACCACCTCGCCGGCCCGCAGCAGCACCGCGCCCGGCATGTCCTCGTGCGTGCCGACGACGTTCGCGCAGAAGTGCATCCCGTAGACGAAGTACACGTAGAGGTGGCCCGCCGGGCCCCACATGACGGCGTTGCGCGGGGTCCGGCCGCGGTAGCAGTGCGACGCCGGGTCGTCTTCGCCGCGGTAGGCCTCGACCTCGACCAGCCGCACGCCGACGGTGCCGTCGGGGCCGGTGGCCTCCAGGACCGAGCCGAGCAGCAGCTGGGCCAGGTCGACCGGGTCCAGCGCCAGCTCGTCGCGGGTGAACAACCGGCCTGCGTCGCCGCTCAAGCGGGCTCCTCCTTCGGGCGTCCTGCGGTGACCAGCCTAACGAGCCGGGCCGCGGGGCCCGGCCCGGCGTCGGCTCAGTTCAGCCAGTGGCGGGCCGCGGTGACCCGTTCCTCGAGCCGCGTGCGCTGCTCGGCCACCCGGACCGGCGCCGTGCCGCCCCGCGCGTCGCGAGACTTCACCGAGCCTTCGACGGTGAGGACCTCCCGCACCGCGGCCGTCAGCGCCGGGTTGATCTTCTCGAACTCCTCGTCGGTCAGCTCGTCAAGGCCGACGCCGCGGGACTCGGCGACGCGGACGCTCTCGCCCGCCGCTTCGTGCGCGACGCGGAACGGGACGCCCTGGCGCACCAGCCACTCCGCGATGTCGGTGGCCAGCGTGAACCCCGCCGGGGCCAGCTCGGCGAGCCGGTCGGTGTGGAAGGTCAGCGTGGCGAGCATGCCGGCGATCGCCGGGAACAAGAGCTCGAGCTGCTCGACCGAGTCGAACACCGGCTCCTTGTCCTCCTGCAGGTCGCGGTTGTAGGCCAGCGGCTGCGCCTTGAGGGTGGCCAGCAGGCCGGTGAGGTTGCCGATCAGCCGGCCCGCCTTGCCCCGGGTCAGCTCCGCGACGTCCGGGTTCTTCTTCTGCGGCATGATCGAGCTGCCGGTGGCCCAGGCGTCGTCCAGGGTCACGTAACCGAACTCGGCGGTGTTCCAGATGATCACCTCTTCGGCGATCCGGGACAGGTTGATCGCCAGCATCGAGACGGCGAAGGCGAACTCGGCGACGAAGTCACGCGAAGCGGTGCCGTCGATGGAGTTCTCGACGCTGGTCGCGAAGCCCAGCTCCTCGGCGACCGCTTCGGGGTCGAGCCCCAGCGACGAGCCGGCGAGCGCGCCCGACCCGTACGGCGACTCGGCCGTGCGCGCGTCCCAGTCCTGCAGCCGCGAGACGTCGCGAAGCAGCGCCTGGCCGTGAGCCATCAGGTGGTGCGCGAGCAGCACCGGCTGGGCGTGCTGCAGGTGGGTGCGGCCGGGCAGGATCGCGTCCGGATGGCGCTTCGCCTGCGACACCAGCGCGTCGACGATGTCGAGCGTGCCGGCGACGACCCGGCGGGCCGCGTCGCGCAGCCACATCCGGAACAGCGTGGCCACCTGGTCGTTGCGCGACCGGCCGGCACGCAGCTTGCCACCGAGCTCGGTGCCCGCCCGCTCGAGCAGGCCGCGTTCGAGGGCCGTGTGCACGTCCTCGTCGGCGATCGTCGGGGTGAACCGGCCCGACGCGACGTCCTGGGCGAGCGTGTCCAGCGCGGCCAGCATGCCGGTCAGCTCGTCTTCGGTGAGCAGGCCCGCCTTGCTCAGCACGCGGGCGTGCGCGCGGGACCCGGCGATGTCGTAGGGCGCCAGGCGCCAGTCGAAGTGCGTCGACGCGCTCAGCGCGGCCATGGCCTCCGCCGGACCGCTGGCGAACCGGCCGCCCCACAGTTGCACCGGCTGCTCGTTCCCGCTCACTGTTCTCGCTTCTCCTCGGTGTTCTTCGATGTGTTCGGTACGGCCGTGACCCGGCCTTTGTGCAGCACCAGCCGGACTTCGCCCGAAACGGTTTCCTGCGCTTCGGCGACGAAGCTGTCCAGTGCGTGCTTCAGTGGCGAGAACCACCCGCCGTCGCGGACCAGGGTGGCCCATTCGCGGTCGACCTGCCGCTTGAAGCGCGCCAGCTCGGGCTCGTGCGTCGTGTTCTCGAGCGCGCGGTGGGCCGTGATCAGGACGAGCGCGCCCGGCGCCACGAACATTTCGCCTCGCCCGATGCCCTGGCCCTCGCCGCGTGCGTTCAGTCTCTGGAGCGCTTCGACGACCGAGACGGTCTCGCCGTCGATCGCCACCGGGACGCCGTGGTCGAAGGTGATGACGACCTCTTCCGGGGCGAGGAACTCCCCCTCGGCCGGAAACCGCGAGTTGTCGGCGGGTTCGGCCACGTGTCCCCAGACGGTCCGTCCGGCGCCGGCCACCCCGGGCACGGCGACCAGGGCGTTCGCCTGGATCGCCGGCAGGCAGCAGGTCTCGGCGAACTCGGTCACCGCGTCGAGGACCGCGCCGCCGCGCACCGGGTGGCCGCCGCGGGGGCGCGCCACGCTGTCGGCGGCCCCCTCGGCGAGCTCCGCACCGGTGCCGGCGAGCACGATCATGTCGCTCCTTCGTCTCCTTGATCCTGCGCCGAACGGTGCGCGAGTGCCGCGAAGCGTTCGGCGAGCTCCTTGCCCGACAACGGTTCCCGGGCGATCACGGCGACCGTGTCGTCACCCGCGATCGAGCCGACGACCTCCTCCAGCGCCGCCCGGTCGATGGCGCTGGCCAGGAACTGCGCCGCGCCGGGCGGGGTCCGCAGCACCATGAGGTTGCCCGACGAGTCGGCCGAGACCATCAGCTCCGCCAGCAGCCGCGAGAGCCGCGAGGTGCCGCCCTGCACCCCGCGGACCGGGCTGCCGTCCTCGGGGATGACGTAGACCGGCGCCCCCGAGTCCGGGCCGCGCAGCTTGACCGCGCCGAGCTCGTCGAGGTCGCGCGACAGCGTCGCCTGCGTGACGTCGATGCCTTCGGCGGCCAGCAGCTTCGCCAGCTCGGTCTGGCTGCGGATGGTCATGGTGGCCACCAGCTCGGTGATCCTCGCCTGGCGGCCCACCCGGCTGCTGGTCATCGTCGGCTCTCTTCGAACAACCAGACGAGCAGCGCCTTCTGGGCGTGCAGGCGGTTCTCGGCCTCGTCCCACACCGCGCTGGCCGGGCCGTCGAGCACCTCGTCGGTGATCTCCCAGCCGCGGTGCGCCGGCAGGCAGTGCAGGACGATCGCGTCGTCCGCGGCCTTCTTCAGCAGCTCCGTGTTGACCTGCAGGGCGCGGAACGGGCCCACCCGGTCGAGGCCGTCGTTCTCCTGCCCCATCGACGTCCACGTGTCGGTGACGAGCACGTCCGCGCCGTCGACGGCCGCGTACGGGTCGGTGAACACGGTGGCACTGCCGCCCGTCTCGGTTCCCCGCTTCTTCGCGTCCAGCATCACGCCCTGGTCGGGCTGGAAGCCGACCGGCGAGACGACCCGCACGTGCATCCCGGCCGTGGTGCCGCCGAGCAGCAGCGAGTGCGCCATGTTGTTGGCGCCGTCGCCGAGGTAGACGAGGGTGAGCCCCTCGAGCTTGCCCTTGCGCTCGCGGATCGTCATCAGGTCGGTGAGCACCTGGCACGGGTGGAACTCGTCGGTGAGCGCGTTGACCACGGGGATCGACGCGGCCGAGGCCATCGCCTCGATGCGCCGCTGCGCGAAGGTCCGCCACACGATTCCGTCGACGTAGCGCGAAAGCACCCGCGAGGTGTCCTCGATGGTCTCTTCACGGCCGAGCTGCATCGACCGGCCGTCGACGATCACCGGGTGCCCGCCCAGCTGGCTGATGCCGACCTCGAACGAGAACCGGGTGCGGGTCGAGTTCTTCTCGAAGATCGCCGTGATGGACCGGCCGGCCAGCGCCTTGTTGCCGAGCGGGTCGGCCTTGAGCGTGTCCGCGAGGTCGAGGATGGCCTTCTGCTCGGCGGGACTGACGTCGTCGTCGCGGAGGAAGTGGCGGAGCATCAGTCGGAGTCCTTCGTGGTGGAGTCGAGCGCGTTCGGAAGTGCCGCGAGGAAGCCTTCGGCCTGCTCGCCGTCGAGCACGAGCGGGGGCGCGAGCCGGATGGTGTCCGCCGCGACCGGGTTGACGAGGTAGCCGGCGTCCTGGGCGGCCTTGGCGACCGCGGCCGAGACGGGCTCGCGCAACGCGATGCCGAGCAGCAGCCCGGCCCCGCGGACCCCGGCGACGAGCGGGTGGCCCAGCGCCTCCACGCCCGCCGCGATGTCCTTGCCCAGCGCGGAAACGTGGTCGAGGAGGTTGTTCGCGGCGATGGTCTTCAGCACGGCCAGGCCGGCTGCGCAGCAGACCGGGTTGCCGCCGAAGGTGGTGCCGTGCTGGCCGGGCTTGAGCAGCTCGCCCGCCGCGCCGACGCCGATCACCGCGCCCAGCGGCAGCCCGCCGCCGAGGCCCTTGGCCAGCGTGATGACGTCCGGCACGATGCCGGCCTGCTGGTAGCCGAACCAGGTGCCGAGCCGGCCGAGACCGGTCTGCACCTCGTCGAGCACCAGCAGCGTGCCGGTGGCCTTGGTGATCTCGCGCGCGGCCTGCAGGTAGCCGTCCGGCGCCGGGATCACGCCGGCCTCACCGAGCACCGGCTCCAGGAAGACGGCTGCGGTGTCGGTGTCGACGGCGGCCTTGAGCGCCCCGACGTCCCCGAACGGCACGTGCTCCACCCCGGGCACCAGCGGCTTGAACGGGTCGCGCTTGCCGGGCTGGCCGGTGAGCGTCAGCGCGCCCATCGTCCGGCCGTGGAACGCGCCTTCGGCGGCGACCACCTTGGTGCGCCCGGTCAACCGGGTGATCTTCAGCGCGGCTTCGTTGGCCTCGGCGCCGGAGTTGACGAACAGCACCTTGCCGTTGCCGGTGACGCCGGCGACGTCGAGCAGCGCCTCGGCGAGCTCCACGGCGACCGGGTTGACGTACAGGTTCGAGGTGTGGCCCAGCTGCTTGATCTGCTCGGTGACCGCTTCGACGATCGCCGGGTGCGCGTGGCCCAGCGCGTTGACGGCGATGCCGCCGACCAGGTCGACGTACGCCTTGCCGTCGGCGTCCCACACCTTCGCGCCTTTGCCGCGCACGAGCGTCAGCGCCGGGGTGCCGTAGTTGTCCATCAGGGCGGACTGCCAGTGCTGCTGGCCGTCCACATTGGACTTGAGGTCGGTCACGGGAGCTCCGTTTCGGGGAAGACCATGGTTCCGACACCGCGGGAGGTGAAGACCTCCAGCAGCACCGAGTGGGCGAGGCGGCCGTCGATCACGTGCGCCCGGCGCACACCGCCGCGGATGGCGCGCACACACGCCTCCATCTTCGGGATCATGCCGCTGGCCAGGGCGGGCAGCATCGGCTCGAGGTGGTCGACGCGGATGCGGTCGATCAGCGACGACCGGTCCGGCCAGTTCGCGTACAGGCCCTCGACGTCGGTGAGCACCACGAGCTTTTCCGCGCCCAGCGCGGCCGCGAGCGCGCCCGCTGCGGTGTCGGCGTTGACGTTGTGGACCACGCCGTCGACGTCCGGGGCGACCGTGGAGACGACCGGGATGCGCCCGGCGTTGACGATGTCGAGCACCGCGTCCGGGTTGACCTCGGCGACCTCGCCGACCAGGCCGATGTCGACCTGTCGACCGTCCACAGTGGCCTGCTTGCGCTCGGCGGTGAACAGCCGGGCGTCCTCGCCGGAGATGCCGACCGCGTACGGCCCGTGCGCGTTGATCAGCCCGACCAGCTCGCGGCTGACCTGCCCGGTGAGCACCATCCGGACGATGTCCATCGTCTCCGGCGTGGTGACCCGCAGGCCGCCCTTGAACTCGCCTTCGACGCCGAGCCGGGTGAGCATGGCGGTGATCTGCGGACCGCCGCCGTGCACGACGACCGGGCGCAGGCCGGCCAGCCGGAGGAACACCATGTCCTCGGCAAAGGCCGCCTTCAGCGCGTCGTCGATCATCGCGTTGCCGCCGTACTTCACCACCACGGTGGCGCCGTGGAACCGCTGCAGCCACGGCAGCGCCTCGATGAGCACCCCGGCCTTTTCGGCCGCCGTCGCGAGTCGTTCGTCCGCGGAAATCAGAGCCTCCTGGTTCATGAGGAGTACGCGCTGTTCTCTTCGACGTAACCGTGCGAAAGATCCGTGGTGTAGATGGTCGCCGCGCTCGCGCCGACACCGAGGTCGACGACGATGGTGATGGCCCGGCCGGTGAGGTCGGCTTCCGACCGGTCGGAAGCGGGCATGCCCTGCGCGAACAGGGTGACGCCGTTGATCACGATCGACACCGTCTCCGGGTCGATGCGGGCCGGGACCCGGCCCAGTGCCATGGCGATCCGGCCCCAGTTCGGGTCGGAGCCGAACAGCGCCGTCTTGACCAGGTTGTCCTCGGCGATGGTGCGGGCGACCGCGATCGCGTCGCCCTCGGACGCCGCGCCCTGCACGGTGACGTCGACGTCCTTCGTCGCGCCCTCGGAGTCCGCACGCAGCTGCAGCACCAGGTCGTGGCTCACCGCGGTGAGGAGTTCGGTGAGCTCCGCCTCGCTGGGCTCGACCTCGCTCGCGCCGGAGGCCAGGACCAGGACGGTGTCGTTGGTGGACGTGCCGCCGTCGACGTCGAGCCGATCGAAGGTGACGTGGGTGGCCGCGCGCAGCGCCCGGTCGAGGGTTTCCTTGTCCACCACGGCGTCGGTGGTCAGGACCGACAGCATGGTGGCGAGGTTCGGCGCGAGCATGCCCGCGCCCTTGGCGAAGCCGCCGACGCTCCAGCCGCTGGTGTGCTTCGCGAAGGCCTGCTTCGGCTTGCTGTCGGTGGTCATCACGCCGGTGGCGGCGTTCAGGCTCGCCTCGGCGCCGGTGTCGAGGGCCTTGAACGCAGTGTCCACTCCGGACAGGAGCGCGGCCATCGGCAGCCGCTCGCCGATCAGGCCGGTGGAGCAGACGGCAACCTCGATCGCGCCCGCCTGCAGGACTTCGGCGACCTTCTCGGCCGTCGCGTGGGTGTCCTGGAAGCCGCCGGGGCCGGTGGCCGCGTTGGCGCCGCCCGAGTTGAGGACGACGGCCTTGAGCCGCTGCTGCTTGAGCACCTCCTGCGACCACAGGACGGGCGCGGCCTTGATCACGTTGCGGGTGAACACGCCCGCCGCGACGTCCAGCGGGCCGTCGTTGACGACCAGCGTGAGGTCGAGCGCGCCGGAGGCCTTGATCCCGGCGGCGACGCCGGCGGCGCGGAAGCCCTGGGGGCCGGTGACGGTCACGGTGCCACTCCTACGGTGGAAAGGCCGGTGGTCTCGGGGAGGCCGAGGGCCAGGTTCATCGACTGGACGGCACCGCCGGCGGTGCCCTTGGTGAGGTTGTCGATCGCGGCGACGACGACCAGGCGGCGCGCGTCGGTGTCGACCGTGACCTGCAGCTGGACGTTGTTCGAGCCGAGTGTCGCCGACGTTGTCGGCCAGGCGCCCGCGGGCAGCAGCTGGACGAACGGCTCGGCGTCGTAGGCCTTTTCGTAGGCGGCGCGCGCGGCGGCCTCGTCGACGTCGTCCTTCAGCGGGGCGCTCGCCGTGGTGAGGATGCCGCGGGGCATCGGCGCGAGCACCGGGGTGAAGGACACGGTGACCTTCTCCCCCGCGACGGCCGAAAGGTTCTGCGCGAACTCCGGGGTGTGGCGGTGGGCGCCGCCGACGCCGTACGCGCTCGCGGAGCCCATCACCTCGGAGCCGAGCAGGTTCGGCTTGAGGCTCTTGCCGGCGCCGGAGGTGCCGGTGACCGCGACGACGGTGACGTCCGGCTCGATCAGCCCGGCGGCGAACGCGGGCGCGAGGGCCAGCGAGCCGCCGGTCGGGAAGCAGCCGGGCACGGCGACGCGCTTGGCGCCGGCGAGCTTCTCGCGGGCGCCGGGCAGCTCGGGCAGGCCGTACGGCCACTGTCCGGCGTGGTCGCCGCCGTACCAGCGCTGCCAGTCGCCCGCGTCGGCGAGGCGGTGGTCGGCGCCGAGGTCGACGACCAGGACGTCCGGGCCGAGCTGCGCCGCGATCTCGGCGGAGTGCCCGTGGGGCAGCGCCAGGAACACGACGTCGTGGCCGGCGAGGGTTTCGGGCGTCGTCTCGGCGAGGACGCGGTCGGCGAGCGGGACGAGGTGTGGCTGGTGGACGCCCAGTTTGGTGCCTGCGCTGCTGGCGGCCGTGAGTGTGCCGATCTCGACGTCGGGATGCGTCAGGAGCAGGCGCAGCAGTTCGCCGCCCGCGTACCCGCTGGCTCCGGCCACCGCGATGTTCACCGTCATACGCATGATTATGCACGCCCTTGCAAGGCTAAACAAACAGGATTCCCGGGAAGTGGTACCCGCCACCTTGGGATGCTGGGCCCATGACGGACACCCCGGCGCGGCTGCTCGGCCTGCTTTCGCTGCTCCAGACGCCGCGGGAATGGCCGGGCAGCGAACTGGCCGACCGGCTCGGCGTCAGCCCGCGCACGATCCGCCGGGACGTCGAACGGCTGCGCGAGCTGGGCTATCCGGTGGAGGCCACCCGCGGTGTCGCGGGCGGGTACCGGCTGGTCGCGGGCACCGCGATGCCGCCGCTCGTGCTCGACGACGACGAAGCCGTCGCGATCGCGGTGGGCCTGCGGACCGCCGCGGGCCAGCCCGTTTCCGGCCTCGAGGAGGCGTCGGTGCGGGCGCTGGCCAAGCTGGAGCAGGTGCTGCCGGCGCGGCTGCGGCGCCGGGTGGGCACGATCGGCGCGGCGACGGTCGCCGTGCCGGCCGCCGGGCCGGTCGTCGACCCGGCCCAGCTGACGACGTTCGCCGGTGCGATCACCAACCACGAGACGGTCCGGTTCCGCTACCGCGCGAACGACGGGACCGAGACGCGGCGCCGGGCCGAGCCGCTGCGGCTGGTCGCCGCCGGCCGCCGCTGGTACCTGGTCGCCTACGACCTCGACCGCGCGGACTGGCGCATCTTCCGCGCCGACCGCGTCCGCGACGCCCAGGCGACCGGCGGCCGGAGCACACCGCGGCCGCCGCCCGCGACGGACCTGGCGGCCTACGTCCTCGACCGGCTGTACGACCTCGCGCCGACGTATCGGGCGGTGGCCGTGCTGGCGGAACCGGCGGCGCAGATCGCACCCCGCCTCGGCGTCGCGGCCGGCGAACTGACCGAGCTGGACGACGGGCGGTGCCGGTGGCGGAGTCACGCGGACACTTTGGACTGGCTCGCGTTCCGGTTGCTGGGGTTGGGTTGTGCTTTCCGCGTCGAGGAACCGCCGGAGCTGGTGGAGCGGTTGAAGGTGCTCGCGGACCGTGCCGCCGCGGCGTCCGGCGCGCGAGGTTGATCGGTGTCGCGGCACGGTCAGAACTCCGTCCAGTGCCACTCGGACGCTTATCGACGCCTCACCGAGGAGGCTCGGGTTCGCCGACCACGGGCTGGTTTCGACCTCTGCCGCAGGCAGATCGGTCAGGTTCGGGTAACGCGCGGTCAGCTCGCGGTGGAACGCGAGGGTCCTCGAGTCCGCCGGGACCACACCTGGTTCGCGCTCGGCGAACCTCTCGTACTTACGTGCCGCTTCTTCCGCGGTGACGACCGCGGGTTCGGGCCACACGGCGAGATCGAGACTCATCGGGCAACTCCGTTCTCGGGAAGAGGGACGGCCGGCAGCGGGCCGGTCCACTGTGGACCGGCCCGCCGTCGCTCAGGTGGGCTCGCCGCCGTCCAGGTCCGTGCGCCTGCTCGGCGGCACCGGGAGGTAGCAGCCCGGGTTCTCCGGGTCGCAGCCCACGCGGGGCAGCCGGGCGCGGATGCCGCCGGGGGTGCGCTCGAAGTACGCCGCGATCTCCGCGACGCTCTCGCCCGCGATCCACCGGGTCTCCAGCTCGGCGTCCATCTCCTCGTTCCACGGGCGGCCCTGCTGCGCGGGACGGCCCGCGGATCTTCGCCGCGGCGGCCGGCCTCCGCCGGTCACGGACAGCAGCCCGTCCGCGACGAGGTCGGCGACCGTGCCCGCGACCGCGACGTCCAGGTCGAGGCTGCCCTCGGCGACCGGTTCGCCGCCGGGACCGCCGGCTTCCAGAGTGATCATCACTCGCGGGGTCGGTTCGGCGCGGTCGTCGTCCGTCCTGGTGGCGACCGCGATCTGGTAGGTGATTTCCTGTGCCCGGATCTCGGTCCGGCGCTCTTCGATGATCGACATGCCACGAAGCTAGCGCGCACCCCCGACAATTTTCGGCCACGCGCTGCTCACAGCCGACTTCGCTCCGAAATTGTCGGACCCCTCGCCTAACGTCCCCCTCGACCACACCACGTGACGGGGAGGCGACGATGAGACACCGGCGGACAAGACGCTGCCCCGGTCCGGGCGAACCGGACCGGGGCAGCGGGCTGTGCCGTTTTCGCTCAGAAGTGCAGCAGCTGGGCCAGCGTGCTCTGCTTCTCCTGGGCGGCCTTCGCGGAGCTGTCCGACTTCTGCGCCGCGGCTTCGTCGGGCACCGGCGCCGGCACCGGGTCGCACTGGACGTCCGAGTGGTTGCCGGGCTGGCGCTTCGGCAGCTTGCCGGTGGCCAGGTAGTCGGCGATCTTGTCGTCCACACAGGACACCCCGGACAGCGAACCGGCGTGCGTCGTGCCGCCCGGCGCGCTGATCAGGCTCGAGTTCGGGAACCGCTTCCGGACCTCGAGGCTGCCGGCGTACGGCGTCGCGGCGTCGAGCTCTTCACTGATGAGCAGGGCGCCGGCGACCTTGCTGCCGTTGATGTCGACGGGCTTGCCGGCCTTCGCCGGCCAGAACACGCAAGGCGCGTTGAACCAGGCGTTGCCCCAGGTCTCGAACGGGGCCTTGAAGTGGGTGATCCAGTTGTCGATCCGCCACTTGTTCCAGTTCGTCGGCCACTGCACGTCGGTGCACTGCACACCCAGGTAGACGGCGAACCCGTTGTCGTCGCCGGGCGGGTTCGAGTCGTCGTAGAGCGCCTTCAGCGTCTGCCAGTCGCCCTTGTGCACGTAACCGTCGAAGGCCTTGGCCATGTCGACCCAGCCGAAGACGTAGTAACCGGCCTGGAGGAAGACGTCGGTCCACTCGTCACCGCCGATGACCCCGCCCGCCGGGTTCTTGGCGAGCTTGCGCTGCGTGTCGTACCAGAGCTTCTCGACGGCGGAACCGGTCTTGCCGAGGTGGTAGACGTTGTCGTAGGTCGCGAGCCAGTCGAAGTAGATCTTGATGTTCTTGTCGAACGCGACGTCCTGGTCGAGGTTGGCCTGGTACCAGACCTTCCGCGGGTCGACGTTGCCGTCCAGCACCATCCGGCGGACGTTCTTCGGGTACATCGTGCTGTACACCTGGCCGAGGTAGGTGCCGTACGAGAAGCCGTAGTAGTTGATCTGCTTCTCACCCAGCGCCTTGCGCAGGCTGTCCATGTCCTGCGCGACGTCGGTCGTCTTGAGGTGGTCGAGGATCGGGCCGTTCTTCTTGCACGCCTCGGCGTAGCCCTTCGAACGGTCGAGCCAGGTCTTCTCCAGCTTCGGCGTGGTCGGCACGTACGCCGGCCGGTTGTAGCTGAAGTAGTTCCCGTCGCAGCTGATCGCGGGCTTGCTGGAGCCGACACCCCGCGGGTCGAAGCCGATCCAGTCGTAGTTGTCACCCGCGTGGTTCGGCACGTACTTGCCGAGCACCGAGAGCCCGAGGCCGGAGCCGCCGGGACCACCCGGGTTCACGAGCATGATCCCCTGGGACTGCGCGGTCTTGTGCTTGATCCGCGACACCGCGACGGAGACCTTCGCCCCGCCCGGCTTCGCGTAGTCCATCGGCACCTCGAGGAAGCCGCACTCGGCGCCCGCGGCCTTCAGGCTCGCCGACGCACAGGGCCCCCAGGCGATCGGCGCGGGGTTGAACTGCACCCCGGGGTCCGCCGAGGCGGCGGGTGCGGCGGCCATCAGCCCGGCCGCGAGCCCCACCGCGGCGACGGCGGCAACAATTCGTTTCACAGTCGTCCTTTTCGTCCGCATTCGACAGAGTTCGCCGTATTTCGACGAAACTACCGGCAACCCTGGACAATCTCGTCGACCGCCGCGAGTTTCGCCATCCGCCTTTCGTCGGTACCTGTGGCATCGGCGAAGCACCGGAACTGTCGGTGGCCGGCAGTACGCTGCGAGTCGCCGGAGCGCGACGGGAGGATCGATGAGCACCGACGATCAGCTGGTCAAAGTGATCCGCACCGGGCTGGCCGAGCTCGCCGATCCGGTGAAGGCGCCCGCGATGCAGGCGTACATGAAGTCGGCGATGCCCTTCCGCGGGGTGGCGAAACCCGAGCGGAGCGTGCTCCTGAAGCGGGTGCTGGCCGACCGGATACTGCCCGATCGTGTGACATTTTCGGCGACCGTCCTGGAGTTGTGGCGGACCGCCGAATTCCGCGAAGAGCGCTACGCGGCGATCGATCTTTCCGGGCACCGGGCCTACCGTCAGTGGCAGGACCGGGAGCTGGTCCCGATGTACGAGGAAATGATCGTCGGCGGCGCGTGGTGGGACTACGTGGACGAACTCGCGATCCGCCGGATCGGGCCGATCCTGCGGGCCGACCGCACCCGGGTCACACCGATCATGCTGGGCTGGGCGGCCGACCCCGACCGCTGGCGCCGCCGCACGGCGATCATCTGCCAGGTCGGCGCCAAGGAGGAGACCGACACCGACCTGCTCACCCGGGCGATCGAGCCGGCGATCGCGGAGCCGGAGTTCTTCCTGCGCAAGGGAATCGGCTGGGCGCTACGGGACTACGCGAGGACGGCGCCGGACTGGGTGCGGTCCTTCGTGGACGATCACCCCGGGCTGTCGGGGTTGTCGCGGCGGGAGGCGCTCAAGCACATCGGCTGACGATCGGGTTGTGCTGGGTGAACGCGGACGGACGACTCGCGTACCTGGGCGGACGACAGGTGTACCTGAATGGACGACATTCGTACGCCGACGGACGACACGGGTACACGGACGGACGACACGCGCCCCTGGAGGGTCGGCTCACGTACCCAGACGGTCGACTCGCGTACCCGGAGGGTCGGCTCACGTACCTGGAGGGTCGGGTCGCGTACCGCGAGGGTCGGCTCACATGCCCGGACGGTCGACTCGCGTACCTGGAGGGTCGGGTCGCGTGGGGCGCGGGCTTGGGCGGTTGGGGCGTGAGTGGGGTGAGGGTTTGGGAGGCGCTGGGTCGGGGTGGCGGGTGGCTTGGGCGGAAATGGCGGGAGGGGCCGGTTTCCGGCCCCTCCCGCACTGGAACTACCCGCCGGTCAGGCGCGCAGGGTTGCGTCGAAGCGCTCGCCCGCCGCGGCGATTGCGGCGTCGCGGGCCTTTGTGGCCTCGTCCACCGTCAAGGTCCGGTCCGCGGCCCGGAACCGGAGCTTGTACGCCAGCGATCGCTTGCCTTCGCCGACCTGCTCGCCTGCGTAGACGTCGAACAGCGTGATGTCCTCCAGCAGCTCGCCGGCGCCGGTGCGCAGCACTGCGGCGAGGTCCGCCGAGGGCACGTCCGCGGCTGCCACCAGGGCGACGTCCAGGAGCACCGGTGGGTAGCCGGACACACTCGGCGCCGGGCGGGAGTCCGGGAGCGGGATCGCGTCCAGGTCCAGCTCCATCGCGACCGTCCGCGGCGGCAGGCCGAGGGCCTCGACCACCTTGGGGTGCAGCTCGCCCGCGTGGCCGACCGGCCAGTCGCCGACGCGCAGCTGGGCGCAGCGGCCCGGGTGCCACGGCAGCAGATCGGTGGCCTGCGTGGTCAGCTCGACCCCGGCGGCCTGGGCGACCGTGCGGGCGGCCTGGACCGCGTCGGCCCAGTTCGCCGGCTCGCCCTTGCCCCACCAGCCGGCGCGGTGGCGATGGCCGGCGAGCACCACGGCGACGTGCAGCGGCTGCTGCGGCACCGCCGCTTCGAGCAGCGCCAGCTCCTCGTCCGAAGGCCGCCGGTCGACGCCGAGGTCGGGGACCTTCAGCGGGTTCGGTGCGGGCAGCACCACCTGGCCGATGTGGTAGAGCGAGACGTCCTTCATGCCGCGCGACACGTTGCGCTGCAGCGTGTCCAGCAGGCCCGGCAGCAGCGTGGTGGCCAGCCGGTTGCGGTCGGCCTCCAGCGGGTTGC
Source organism: Amycolatopsis sp. NPDC051758 (assembly GCF_044453095.1). Lineage (NCBI taxonomy): Bacteria > Bacillati > Actinomycetota > Actinomycetes > Pseudonocardiales > Pseudonocardiaceae > Amycolatopsis > Amycolatopsis sp. NPDC051758. The sequence goes on from NZ_JBITCJ010000020.1 coordinate 15,844, forward strand.
GGACCACGACCGTGTTGCGGCGGACGTCGTCCTCCGGCAGGCCGAAGGCGTCCCACACCGCGTCGCCGATGAACGGGAACGGCCGCACCTCGACGTACCCCGCCTCGGCGAGAGCCCGCGACACACTGCGGACGCGCCGCTGGCCGTCGGTCAGGCCGCGGCCGGCCGGGGCGGCCGGCAGCGTCGACGGGATGCTGTCGTAACCCTCCAGCCGCAGGACCTCTTCGACGAGGTCCGCAGGCTGGCGCAGGTCGCCGCGCCAGCTCGGCGGGATCGCGGTGACCAGGCCGGTGCCGTCGTCACCCGTGCTGACCGAGACCTTGCAGCCGATCTGGCTGAGCCGCCGGACGGTCACGCCGCGCTGGTAACTCACACCGGCGACCTTGTCCGGCAGGTTGATCGGCATCAGGACCGCCGGGTTCGGCTCGACCGTGCCCTCGTCGGTGCGGCCGGGGCGGATCGCGGCGTCGCCGTACTGGCGCAGCAGGCGCGCGGCCAGCTCGACGGCGGCCGCGCACAGCTGCGGGTCGGTGAACCGCTCGAACCGCTTGGCGGCCTCGGAGAACAGCTTGTGCCGGCGCGCGGTGCGGCTGATCGCGGCCGGGTTCCAGTGCGCCGCCTCGAGCAGCACGTCGGTGCTCTCCGGCGTGATCTCGGTGCTCGCGCCGCCCATCGTGCCGGCGAGCGAGATGACGCCGCTGTCGTCGGCGATGATCACGTCGTCCGGGTCGAGCGTGCGCTCGACGTCATCCAGCGTGGTCAGCTTCTCGCCCGGCTTCGCCCGGCGCACCACCAGGTCGCCCTGGATGGCCTTGGTGGCGAACGCGTGCAGCGGGTGCCCGAGCTCGAGCATCACGTAGTTCGTGACGTCGACAGCCAGGGAGATCGAACGGATGCCGGCCAGCATCAGCCGCCGCCGCATCCACCACGGGGTCGGCGCCGTCGCGTCCAGGCCGGTGACCCGGCGCAGCACGAACCGCGGGCAGCCTTCCGGGTCTTCGACGTGGACCGGCCAGGCGTCACCCTCGGCTGCCGGGACCTCCAGCAGCGCCGGGTCGCCGAAGGCCACGTCCAGCGCGTTCGACAGCTCGCGCGCGAGGCCGCGGACGGACAGCGCGTACCCGCGGTCCGGGGTCGGGGCGAGCTCGAGCACCGTGTCGCCGAGGCCGAGCAACGCCTGGCCGTCGTCACCCGGGCTCGCCGCGCCCGGCGGCAGCACCAGGATGCCGGCGTGGTCGTCGCCGAGGCCGAGCTCGCGCGCCGAGCAGATCATGCCGTCGCTGATCCGGCCGTAGGTCTTGCGGGAGGCGATGGCGAAGTCACCGGGCAGCACTGCCCCGGGCAGCGCGACGACGACCAGGTCACCCTCGGTGAAGTTGCGCGCGCCGCAGATGATGCCGCGGGTCTTGATGCCGTGCGGGCCCTCGTCGAACTCGCCCGACTCGTCGTCGTCCTCGTCCTCGTCGTCCTGCTCGTCGACGTCATCCTCATCGGCGGTCTCGCCGACGTCGACGCGGCAGAACCGGACCGGCTTCTTGAACTCGGTCAGCTCCTCGATCTCGGCCACCCGACCGACGACCAGCGGGCCGGTCACCGGCCCGAGCTCCTTGAGGTCGTCGACCTCGATCCCGATCCGCACGAAGGCGTCGGCCAGGTCCTGCGGCGTGACCTCGTCGCCGATGTCGAGGTGTTCGGTCAGCCAGCTGACTGGGACTCGCACTACGCCTCCGTTCCGAAGGGAAGGGTGAAGCGGACGTCGCCTTCCACCATGTCGCGCATGTCCGGGATCCCGTTGCGGAACTGCAGGGTGCGCTCGATGCCCATGCCGAAGGCGAAGCCCGAGTACACCTCGGGGTCGACGCCGCAGGCACGCAGCACGTTCGGGTTGACCATGCCGCAGCCACCCCACTCGACCCAGCCGGGGCCGCCCTTCTTCTCCTCGAACCAGACGTCCACCTCGGCCGACGGCTCGGTGAACGGGAAGAAGTGCGGGCGCAGCCGGGTCTTGGAGTTCTCGCCGAACATCGCGCGGGCGAAGGCGTCGAGCGTGCCCTTGAGGTGCGCCATCGTGATGCCCTTGTCCACCGCCAGGCCCTCGACCTGGGTGAACACCGGGGTGTGCGTCGAGTCGAGCTCGTCGGTGCGGTACGTCCGGCCCGGGCACACGACGTACACCGGCAGGTCGCGGTGCAGCAGCGTGCGGGCCTGGACCGGCGAGGTGTGCGTGCGCAGCACCAGGCCGGAGTCCTCTTCGCCGACGTAGAAGGTGTCCTGCAGCTGGCGGGCCGGGTGGTCCTTGCCGAAGTTCAGCGCGTCGAAGTTGAACCACTCGGCTTCGAGCTCCGGGCCTTCGGCGACCTCGTAGCCCATCGCGACGAAGGCGTCCGCGACCCGCTCGGAGATGGTGCTGATCGGGTGCCGGGCGCCGCGCGGGACGCGGTCCCACGGCAGCGTGACGTCGACGGCCTCTTCGCGCAGCACGTGCTCGTCGCGCTCCGCCTGGAGCTCGGCGCGGCGGGTGTCGAAGGCCGCCTGGATGGCCTGGCGGGCCTCGTTGACCCGCTTGCCCGCTTCGGCCTTCTCCTGCTTGGGCAGCGCGCCGATCTCGCGGCGGGCCAGCAGCAGCGGCGAGTGGTCACCGAGATGCGCCGGCTTGACCTCGGCCAGCGCCTCGAGCCCGGTCGCGGCGGCGAACGCCGCTTCGGCGGCCTTGACCGCCTCCTGCAGCGTCTCGGGGGCGAGAACCGCGCCGCCCTGGGCTTGCTTCTCCTTGGCTCCGGACATAACTCCTCGGCATCCGCTGGGACTGGTCGTTCGTGCCCCGCCGGACACGCGGCGCACGAGAGGTCAAAGGCAGGAAAAGTCTATGGGATCGGGTCGGCGCGCCGGTGGTCGCCCTCGCGCCGTGCGGATGCCCGCTCACCGGGCGTGGAACGCCCCCGCGAAGTCGACGGCCGCGAACTCGCCCGGGACCACGCCGTCGGCGGCGTAGCGGTACAGCGCGGTCTGGTAGATGCCGGACAAAGTGGTGACGAAGACGGCCACCAGCAGCGTCCAGACGATCGCCAGCCCGACGCAGACGAACACGGTGGCCGTGCCGCCCAGCAGGAAGCCCGCGCCCAGGAACACCGCGTAGCCGGCGAGGGTGAGCAGGAAGCCGACCAGGCCGATGCCCGCGGTGCCCGCGACGTTCTCGCCCCACGCGCGGCGGAACAGCTCGACCGAGCGCTTGACGCCGTCCCGGACACCGGTGCCTTCGAGGAGCACGACCGGCAGCACCAGGAACGTCGTGACGCGCCAGGCCATGCCCACCAGGGCGCTGACGATGCTCCCGAGGAAGCCGAGGCGCTCCTCGAGCGTGCGCAGCACGAGGCTGACCGTCGCGGTGACGCCGGCCCAGCCGAGCAGCGCCGGCCACCGGCGGCCCGCCGCGGCGAGGCCCGCGCCGACGCCCGGCACGCCGCCGTCACCGCGCAGCGCGACGTCGGCCTGCGAGATCAGGGCGGCGTTGAAGAAGATCGTGACGAACGCCGAGACGAGGTAGAACGCCGCGAGCAGCACCCAGGTGCCGGGAGTGGGCTGGACGTCGCCGGTCTGGACGTGCGCGGTGAAGAACGCCGGCGTCAGGAACGCCCCGGCGACCAGCAGCCCGGCGATCCCGGCGAGCACCGGGAACCACGCCAGGCCCTTGTGGGCGCGCAGCACCCGGAGCGAAGCGGTGAACAACGCGTACGAACGGGCGAGCCTGCCCATGATTCCCCCCAAGGTGACCACAGTGGATACCCGGGCAGCCTAGCGGCCGGTCAGCGGCGGGCGGCCATCGCGCTCGTGTAGACGCAGACCGCCGCCGCGGTGGCGAGGTTCAGGCTCTCGGCCTTGCCGTACAAGGGGATCCGGACCGCGAGGTCGGCGCGGTCGAGGACGTCGGCCGGCAGGCCGTGGGCCTCGTTGCCGAACACCCAGGCGGTCGGCGCGGTGAGATCCACCCGATCGAGTTCGGCTTCGGCGTAGCCGTGCGCGGCGAAGGTGCGCAGCCCCGCGGCCGAGCACGCGGCCAGCGCGGCCGGGACGTCGCGGACCCGCGTGATCGGGAGGTGGAACAGGCTGCCGGCGGCGGCGCGGACGCACTTGCCGTTGTGCGGGTCGACGGTGTCACCCGCCAGGACCACCGCGTCGGCGCCCGCCGCGTCGGCGACCCGGATCACGGTGCCCGCGTTGCCGGGGTCGGCGACGTCGACGAGCACCACCACGAGCCGGGAGCCCGGGGTGACGGCTTCGTCGAGGGGGCGGTCCAGCAGCGCGCAGACGGCCACGATGCCTTGGGGCGTCACGGTTTCGGACAGCCCGTCCGCGGCGCGGTCGGTGATCGGCGAGACCGCGACGCGAGCCGCGCGGGCCGCGTCCACCAGGTCCGCGTGCAACGCCGCCGCGCGCTCGGTGACGAACAGCTCGGACACCGAGCCGCCGGCCAGCGCGGCCTCGACGGCGTTGGCGCCTTCGGCCAGGAACCGGCCGGTCTTGTCGCGTTCCGCGCGCCGCGTCAGCTTGCGCGCAGCAACGACCCGGGGGGTCCGTTCGGTGAACGGATCCGCCCCGGGCCGGGGAAAGCTGCCGGTCAGGCCGACTTCGCTTCGGTGTTCACGTTGGCCTTGGCGAGCTCGGCCAGCGCGGTGAAGGCGACGGCGTCGTTGACGGCGAGGTCCGCGAGGATCTTGCGGTCGACCTCGACACCCGCGGCCTTGATGCCCTGGATGAACCGGTTGTAGGTCACGCCGTTCGCACGGGCGGCCGCGTTGATGCGGGTGACCCACAGGCGACGGAAGTCACCCTTGCGGGCACGACGGTCCCGGTAGGCGTAGTTGAGCGAGTGAAGCGTCTGCTCCTTGGCCTTGCGGTACAGCCGCGAACGCTGGCCGCGGTAGCCGCTGGCCAGTTCGAGAGTTGCGCGACGCTTCTTCTGGGCGTTGACCGCCCGCTTGACGCGTGCCACGGGTCCATCCTGTCGATCTCAGGGGGCGAAGGGGGACGCCCCGGGTGGTTACAGCAAGTTCTGCGGGATCAGATGCCGAGAAGGCGCTTGACCCGGCCGGCCTCGGTCTTCGACAGCTCGGTGGTGCCCTCGAGCCGGCGGGTGAGGCGGTTGGACTTCTTCTCCATCAGGTGCCGGCGACCGGCCTTCTGACGGCGCAGCTTGCCCGTGCCCGTGACGCGGATCCGCTTGGAGGTCCCGCTGTGGGTCTTCATCTTCGGCATTTCAGTCCTCTTTCGTGCGGCGGCTCACCGGAAACTCCGGTGAGCCGCTGACATGTGCTGGTCGGCGCCTACGCCTCGGGGACCGGCTCGGGAGCCGTCTCTGCCTTGGCCTTCGGCTTCACGTTCTTGTGCGGGGCCAGCACCATGATCATGTTGCGACCGTCCTGTTTCGCCGAAGACTCGACGAAGCCCAGTTCGGTGACGTCCTCGGCGAGCTTCTGCAGCAGCCGGTAGCCGAGCTCCGGCCGGGACTGCTCGCGACCGCGGAACATGATCGTGACCTTGACCTTGTTGCCCGCCGCCAGGAAGCGCGACACGTGACCCTTCTTGGTCTCGTAGTCGTGCTGGTCGATCTTGGGGCGCAGCTTCTGTTCCTTGATGACGGTCAGCTGCTGGTTGCGACGCGACTCGCGGGCCTTCTGCGCGCTCTCGTACTTGAACTTGCCGAAGTCCATGAGCTTGCACACCGGCGGGCGGGCCTGCGGCGCGACCTCGACGAGGTCGAGGTCGTTCTCCTGCGCCAGGCGCAGCGCATCCTCGATCCGGACGATGCCGACCTGTTCACCGGCGGGCCCGACGAGTCGGACCTCCGGCACCCGGATGCGGTCGTTGATGCGTGTCTCGGAGCTGATGGGGCCTCCTTGGTCCGAGGAATGTTTCCTGTTCTCGTTTCGACCTGCGTGCCCACATAGCGAAGGCCCCGACACCGTGAGGTGCGCGGGGCCCACTCTGTTTCCGATCGCACCCGGCTGCGAGGCCGGGCACTTCACCCTGGACTTGCCGTCCGGGCGAGACCGGACCCGGACACCTGAGCGGTGACGCGGGTGGGAGCGGGGCTCCACTTGCCGCCCCCGATCGCTCGGGAGCTGGTCGCACGTGGAAGGGTACCAGACGTGTCAGATCAACCCTCCGAACAGCCCCCGTATTCCCCCGACGCCCGCCACGTGGAGGACATCCCCAGCGTGGAGGTGATCAGCCGCGCGGCCGTCATGCTGCTGTCGGCCGGCGCCGAACGGCTCGGCCTCGCCGACGCGGACCCGGAGACCTCGCCGCACCGCGACCTCGACGAAGCGCGCCGTCTGATCACCGCGCTGGCCGGGCTCGTCACCGCGTCCGCCGAATACCTCGGCCTGCACGCCGGCCCGTTGCGCGACGGCCTGCAGTCGCTCCAGAAGGCTTTCCGCGAGGCGTCGGCCGTGCCCGACGCGCCCGGTCAGGGCCCCGGGGAAAAGTACACCGGTCCCGTCTACTGATGGTTCACTCGCCCGGCTCCTTGCCGGGCGATTCGTCCCACATCTAACATGTTAGATGTGAGTCTCTCGAAGGTCACCCGCCCTCTGCTGCGCGACGAGGCGTACGACCGCATCCGGCACGCGATCGTCGACGGCACGCTGCCGCCCGGCGCTCCCCTGCGCGACGCCGACCTCGCCGACCAGCTCGGCCTGTCGAAGGCCCCCGTCCGCCAGGCCCTGCTGCGGCTGGCCGAGGACGGCCTCGTCGACTCGAAGCCGCAGAGCTACACCCGGGTCTCCGAGGTGCTGACCGCCGACGTCGCCGACGCCCGGGAGATCGTCCGGGTGCTGCACGAGTTCACCGCCCGCCAGGCGGCGCTGCGCTGCGGCCCGGCCGACGTCGCCGCGATGCGGGCGGCGAACGGCCGGTTCTCCGAAGCGATCGAAGCCGGCGACATCCCGGGTGCGGTGGAAGCGGACGACGAGCTGCACGCCATCCCCGTCCGGCTGGCCGGCAACGCCGCGATCGCCGCGACCCTCGACCGCTACACACCCCTCCTGCGCCGGCTGGAGCACGTCCGCTTCGGCTCGGCACTCGGCCGGAACTCGGTCGACCGCCACACGAAGCTCATCGACGCACTGGAAGCGCACGACCCCGACACGGCGGTCTCCGTGATCTCGACCATCTGGACCGACCTCCTGGAGGACCGATGACCATCGCCGATTTCCCGCGCTACCCGCTGCTGATCGGCCCGTCGCCGGTGCACCCGCTGGAACGGCTCACCGAACACCTCGGGGGCGCCAAGATCTGGGCCAAGCGCGAGGACATGAACTCCGGGCTCGCGTTCGGGGGCAACAAGACCCGCAAGCTCGAGTACCTGGTGGCCGACGCGCTGGCGAGCGGCGCGGACACGCTCGTCTCGGTCGGCGGGGTGCAGTCCAACCACACCCGGCAGGTCGCGGCGGCCGCGGCGCGCGCCGGGCTGAAGGCGGTGCTGGTGCAGGAAAGCTGGGTGGACTGGCACGACCCGCTCTACCTGAAGGCGGGCAACATCCAGCTGTCGCGGATACTGGGCGCGGAGGTCCGGCTGGTCAACGCGGGGTTCAGCATCGGCTTCAAGAAGGCCTGGGAAGAGACCGTCGCCGAGCTCGAAGCGGGTGAGGGAAAGCCGTACGCCATCCCGGCCGGCGCCTCCGACCACCCGCTCGGCGGGCTCGGCTTCGCGAACTGGATCCTCGAGCTCGAAGCGCAGGAGAAGGAGCTCGGCGTCTTCTTCGACACCGTCGTCGTCTGCTCGGTCACCGGCAGCACGCAGGCCGGCATGGTGGCCGGCTCGGCGCTCGGCCGCCCGCGGCGCATCCTCGGCATCGACGCCTCGGCCAAGCCGGAGGCCACCCGCGCGCAGGTGACGCGGATCGCGCAGAACACCGCGAAGCTGATCGGCGCGAGCGACATTCCGGAGGTGGAACTCGACGACCGCTACCACGCCGGGATCTACGGCATCCCCGACAAGCACACCATCGAAGCCATCGAGACCTGCGCGCGGCTGGAGGCGATGATCACCGACCCGATCTACGAGGGGAAGTCGATGGCCGCGCTCATCGACCTGGTCGGCACCGGAGAGATCCCCCGCGACTCGAACGTGCTCTACGCCCACCTCGGCGGGCAGCCCGCGCTCAACGGGTACACGAGCGTTCTCGGCTGAGCGGGTGGGCCGGGCCCGGCCCGGCCCACCCGAGGGCTCAGTCCAGCACGCAGAGCACGTCGATCTCGACGAGCAGCTCGCCCGGGAGGCCGACGTACACCGTCGTGCGGGCGGCGTGCGGCGCGTCGCCGATCAGCTCGTTGTAGACCTCGTTGAACGGCGCGAAGTGCGCGGTGTCGGTGAGGTAGACGCGCACCATGATCGCGTCGGCCAGGCTCGAACCCGCTTCCGCGAGCACGGCTTCGATGTTCTTGAACGTCTGCCGCGTCTGGCCCGCGACGTCGTCGCCGACGATCTGGTTGGTGGCCGGGTCGAAGGCGACCTGGCCGGCGACCTGCAGCAGGTTCCCCTTGCGGACGGCCTGCGAGAACTTCGCCGGCGGCTTCGGCGCGTTCTCGGTGGAAACTGCCGTCTTGCTCATCAGTGCCCCTTTCCGTTCTCCGTCCATCCACTGTGGACGGAAGCTTCCGTGGTGGCGGCCCGCAGCTCGGGCACCAGCGCGAGCAGGCCTTCGTGGTCGAGCAGCACCTTCGGCACCGACATCGACGCGGCGGCCAGCACCTCGCCGTCCGCGCCGCGCACCGGCGCCGCGATGCAGTGGATGAAGTCCTCGTGCTCGGCGTTGTCGACGGCGTACCCGAGCCGGTCGACGCGGTCCAGCTCGGCGAGGTAGGCCTCGGCCGAGGTGATCGTGTTCGGGGTCAGCACCGGGTATTCGATGGACCGCGCGATCTCCGCACGCTTCGCCGCGGGCATCGCGGCGACCAGCACCTTCCCCACCGCAGTGCAGTGCAGCGGCGCGCGCTTGCCGACGCGGGAGTACATCCGCACCGAGTGGCGGCCTTCGTACTTGTCGATGTAGACGACTTCGCCGTCGTCGTAGCTCGCGAGGTGCACGGTGTGCCCGGTGCGGGCGTTGAGCGCGGCCAGCGCCGGCTGGGCGCTGCGGCGGACGTCGATCGAATCGAGGGCCTGGTTGGCGAGGTCGAACATCGCGCTGCCCAGCCGGTAGTAGCGGGTGCCTTCGCGGCGGACGAAGTGGTGCTGTTCGAGGGTGCGCAGCAGCCGCAGCACCGTCGACTTGTGCACGCCGATCTCTTCGGCGAGGTCGTCGAGGGTGCGCGCGTCCTTCGCGATCGAATTCAGCAACGTCAGCGCGCGGTCCAGACTTTGACTCAAGCGAGCACACCCTCTCCGGTCAGCCGCGCCGAACGCCACTCGTCCGGGTCCGCGTGCAGCAGGCTATCGACGACCGTGCGCGGCAGCGGCACACCGACGTCGTCGTGGGTGAGCAGGGTGGCGGCGGCCTGCAGGTGCCCCTGCCGCAGCCGGGCCAGGGGCTCGGCGCCGCGCAACGTCGCGGCCAGGAAACCGGCGGCGAACGCGTCGCCGGCGCCGACCGGTTCGACGACGTCGACCTGCAGCGCCGGGGCGAACAGCGGTTCCCCTTCGACCAGGGTCGCCCCGCGTTCCCCGTGCTTGACGACGAGCGTGCGCGGGCCGGGCAGCAGCGCGCGCAGTTCGGCCGGGTCGCCGGTCCCCCACACCCGCTGCGCCTCGTCGTCGCCGGTCAGCACGATGTCCGCCTGCCCGGCCAGGTCCGCGAGCAGGCGGGGGTCCCGGCCGGTCCAGAGCGCGGGCCGCAGGTTGACGTCGAAGGAGATCAAGCGGTCGCCGCGGGGCAGGTCCAGGAGCGCCCGGACCAGCGCGAGGCAGCTTTCGGACAGCGCGGGCGTGATGCCGGACAGGTGCAGCACGCGGACACCGTCGAGGTCGAGCCGGTCCAGCAGCGAAGGACCCATCCCGGACGCCGCGGAGCCGGCCCGGTAGTAGCGGACCGGGCTGCCGCCCGCGCCGCTTTCCTTGATGTAGAGCCCGGTCGGGCGCGCCGGATCGACGTAACACGCGCCGACGTCGACGCCCGCGGCGCTGATCTCCCGCAGCATCGCGCGGCCGAACGGATCGTCGCCGACCGCGCTCACCCAGCCGCTCGGCACCCCCAGCGCCGGCAGGTGGCAGGCCACGTTCGACTCGGCGCCGCCGATCGTGCGCAGCCACTGCTTGACCTGGTCCGGCGGGCCGGGTTCGGCGGGCACGAACAGCGCCATCGTCTCGCCGACACAGAGCACCTCGGGCCCGCTCGTCACTTTCCGTCTCCCCTGTCCATCTTCCCGTTGACCTGTGCCGACCCGGATGCTACACCTATGGCACTCAAAATGCGCAACAGTCGTTGCAACATACGCAACCGAGGTCGCCGCCGATGAATGTTTGCCAGATGGATGCCACCGCGCTCGACGCCCTCCGCCAGGAGCGGATCGACTGGCGGTTCCGCTCGGCTGCCCCCGCCCTGACCGGGCTCACCCTCGCCGAAGCCGCGGGCCGCCGGCTCAACCTGTTCACCGACGGTTTCTTCGCCCCCTTCGTCGTCCTCGACGAAGAAGCGCTCGAACACAACCTGCGCACGATGGCCGCGTGGTGCGCCGCCCGCGGCGTGGTGCTCGCCCCGCACGGCAAGACGACCATGGCGCCGCAGCTGTTCGCCCGCCAGATCGAGCACGGCGCCTGGGGCGTCACCTGCGCGAACGCCGGTCACCTCCGGATCTACCGCGCGTTCGGGGTGTCCCGGATCCTGCTGGCCAACCAGCTTCTCGACCCGAGCGGCCTGCGCTGGCTGGCGGCCGAGCTGGCCGCGGACCCCGCGTTCGAGTTCGTCTGCTGGGTGGACTCGGTCCGCGGCGTCGAGCTGATGACCGAGGCCCTCGAAGGCAGCGAGCGGCCGGTCGACGTCCTCCTCGAACTGGGTGCCGACGGCGGCCGCACCGGAGTCCGCGACACCGCGACCGCGCTGGCCGTCGCCGAGGCGGTGCACGCGAGCCCGGTGTTGCGGCTGCGTGGCACCGGCGGCTACGAGGGCGCGCTCTCGCACGACACCGACGAAGCCGCGCTCGCCAAGATCAGCTCCTATGTGGACGGTCTGCGAAACCTCGCGATCACGTTCGCCGACAAGGGCATGCTCGACGGGCAGATCATCGTCACCGCCGGCGGCAGCGCGTACTTCGACCAGGTCGCCAACGAACTCACGAAGCCGTGGCCGGACGGCCTCGACGTGCTGCCGGTGCTGCGCAGCGGCGCGTACGTCACCCACGACGACGGCTTCTACCGCGAGATCTCCCCACTCGGCGACCACCCGCGCATCACCGGCGTCGACTCGTTCCGGCCTGCGCTCCGGGCGTGGGCGCAGGTGACGTCGAAGCCGTCGGACGAACTCGCGCTGCTGACCATCGGCAAACGTGACGCGTCGTTCGACGAAGGCATGCCCGAGCCGCAGCTGCGCCGCACGCCGAACGGCCCCGCCGAGGCCCTCGAAGGCCACGTCGTCGCGAAGATGAACGACCAGCACGCGTTCCTGACCCTGCCCCCGGGGTCGCCGGTCGAGGTCGGCGACTGGATCGGGCTCGGCCTCTCGCACCCGTGCACGGTGTTCGACAAGTGGCCGCTGCTGCCGGTGACCGCGGCCGACGGCGAAACCGTCGTCGACCTCGTCCGGACGTGGTTCTGATGGACGTCGTCTTCCGCGGCGCCCTGGTCGCCGACGGCACCGGTGACGCGCTCACCCGCCACGACGTCGGCATCACCGGCGGGCGGATCGCCAGCGTCGCCGAGGCGGGCTCGCTGGCCGGGCGGCGGAACATCGACGCCGACGGCCTGGTGCTCGCGCCCGGGTTCATCGACATGCATTCGCACTCCGACCTGCAGCTGCTGGCCAACCCGGACCACCCGGCGAAGATCACCCAGGGCGTCACGACCGAGGTCCTCGGCCAGGACGGGCTGTCGTACGCGCCGGTCGACGACGCCGTCCTCGAAGCGCTGCGGCAGCAGCTCGCGGGCTGGAACGACGACCCGGCGGGCTTCGACTGGAACTGGCGCTCGGTCGGCGAGTACCTCGACCGCCTCGACCAGGGCATCGCCGTCAACGCGGCCTACCTCGTGCCGCAGGGCACCGTCCGGATGCTCGCCGTCGGCTTCGACGACCGCCCGGCCACGGACGCCGAGCTGGCCCGGATGAAGGACCTCGTCGCGACCGGCCTGGCCGAGGGCGCGATGGGCATGTCGTCCGGGCTCACCTACACCCCCGGGATGTACGCCGGCACCGGTGAGCTGGTCGAGCTGTGCAAGGTCGTCGGCGAGGGCGGCGGGTTCTACAGCCCGCACCACCGCAGCTACGGCAAGGGTGCGCTCGAAGCGTTCGCCGAGATGATCGACGTCTCCCGCCGCTCGGGCTGCCCGCTGCACCTGGCGCACGCGACGATGAACTTCTCGGTCAACAAAGGCAAAGCGCCCGACCTGCTGAAGCTCCTGGACGACGCGCTCGACGACGGCTGCGACATCAGCCTCGACACCTACCCGTACCTGCCGGGCGCGACCTACCTCTCCGCGCTGCTGCCCAGCTGGGCCACCGAAGGCGGGCTCGACGCCACCCTGGCCCGGCTGTCCGATGTGGACACGCGCGAGCGGATCCGGGCCGAGATCGAAGAGTCCGGTTCGGACGGTGCGCACGGCGTCCCGATCGACTGGGACGCCATCGAGATCAACGGCGTCCGCAACGATCGCAACAACCACCTGGTGGGCCACAGTGTCGCCGGTTCGGCGCGCGCCGCCGGCGTCGAACCGGCGGCACTGTACTTCGACACGCTCCTGGACGAACGGCTCGGCACGTCGTGCCTCATGCACGTCGGGCACGAGGAGAACGTCCAGGCGATCATGCGGCACCGCACCCACACCGGCGGCAGCGACGGCCTGCTCGTCGGCGCGCGGCCGCACCCGCGCGCCTGGGGCACGTTCCCCCGCTACCTGGCCCGGTACGTCCGCGAACTGGGCGTGCTGGACCTCGCCGAGTGCGTCGCCCACCTCACCGGGCGGGCCGCCCGGCGGCTGCGGCTGACCGACCGCGGGCTCGTCCGCGCCGGGTACGCCGCGGACCTGGTGCTGTTCGACCCCGAGGCGGTCGCCGACACCGCCACCTTCGACCACCCGCGGCAGGCCGCCGCGGGGATCACCCACGTGTTCGTCAACGGCGTCGCCGCCCTCGACGACGGCCGTCCCACCGGCGCCCTTGCCGGTGCGTCCCTGCGCAATCCCGGGAGAACCCGATGATCCACTGGCTGCAACACACCACGGGTGGCCTGCTCACGCTCGCCGCCGTCTCGATCGCCGTCCTGCTGGTGCTGATCATCAAGCTCAAGCTGGAGCCGTTCATCGCGCTGATCGTCGTCGGCCTGCTCACCGCGCTGGCCGCGGGCCTGCCGGTCGGCACGATCGTCGGCTCGGCCCAGAAGTCGGCGGACTCCTTGCTGGAGAAGGGGTTCGGCAGCATCCTCGGCCACATCACGGCGATCATCGGGCTGGGCACGATCCTCGGCTCGATCCTGGAACGCTCCGGTGGCGCCAGGGTGCTCACCGGCGCGCTGCTGCGCTCGTTCGGTGAAAAGCGCGCGCCGCTGGCGATGGGCCTCGCCGGGTTCATCTTCGGCATCCCGGTGTTCTTCGACATCGGCATCTTCGTGCTGGCCCCGCTCGTCTACGTCGCGGCTAAGCAGGGCGGCCGCTCGCTGGTGCTCTACGCGATGCCGCTCATCGCGGGCCTGTCGATCACGCACGCGTTCCTGCCGCCGCACCCCGGTCCGGTGGCCGCGGCGGGCCTGCTGCACGTCGAGCTCGGCTGGATCATCCTGATGGGCCTGGCCTGCGGCATCCCGGCGTTCCTCATCGGCGGTGTGCTGTACGCGACCTGGATCGGCAAGCGCATCAACGTCGGGGTGCCCGAGGAAATGGTCATCGCCGAGGACGAGGGTGAGCACGACGAGAACCCGCCGTCGCTGGGCCTGGTCGCCGGGATCATCGCGGTGCCGCTGGTGCTCATCCTGGCCGGCACGTTCGGCAGCATCTGGCTGCCGAAGGGCTCCGCGCTCGCCGGCGTCGCCGCGTTCATCGGCACCCCGGCCGTGGCCCTGACCGTCGCCGTCCTGCTCGCGTCCTGGCTGCTGGGCCTGCGCCGCGGGCTCACCGGCAAGGACCTCAACGAGCTCGCGGCCAAGTCGCTGCGGCCGGTCGCGATGATCCTGCTGGTGGTCGGCGCGGGCGCGTTCTTCGGCGGGGTGCTTTCGGCGACCGGGATCGGCAAGGCCGTGGCCGACTCGCTGCACGACGCCGGGCTGCCGGTGATCATCGCGGCGTACGTGATCAGCTGCGGCATGCGCATCGCGCAGGGCTCGGCGACCGTCGCGATCGTGACCACGTCGACCATCCTCGGCCCGGCCGTCGCCCAGCTCGGGTATTCGCAGATCCAGCTGGCCCTGCTGGTGATGGCGATCTCGGCCGGCTCGATCATCGCTTCGCACGTCAACGACGGCGGGTTCTGGATCGTCTCGCGCTACTTCAACCTTTCGGTGACGCAGACGATCAAGTCCTGGACCGCGCTGGAAACCGTGCTTTCCGTTTCCGGATTCGCGGTTTCGGCATTGCTCATGGCCGTGGTCTAGACCATACTGGAGGGAAGCCGCCGCCCGAACCGTTGGGAGACAAAGACGATGACCGGACTTTCCCGTCGCACGTTCCTCGGCGCCGCTGCCGGTGCGAGTGCTGCCACCGTTCTCGGCGCGCAGTTCGCTTCGGCGGCGACCACGGCCAAGGGCTGCATCGCCGGAGCCACCGTGTACATCGGCAGTTACACCAGCGGTGCGGACGGGCACGGCCTCGACGTCTCGAGCCGGACCGGCGCGACCCTGAACCCCGTCCGCACGGTGCCCCGCATCACCGACACGTCGTGGTTCGACCACAGCGCCGACGGAAAGACGCTGTACGTCACCAATGAAGGCGATCCGAGCGGCTTCGTTTCGGCGCTGAACATCACCGACGCCCCGAATCCGAAGCTGCTCAACAAGGTTTCGTCGAAGGGTGGCGCGCCGACGCACCTGAGCGTGCACTCGAGCGGGAAGTACGTGCTGGCCGCGAACTACAGCTCGGGCAGCGTCGTCGTGCTGCCGATCCTGGCCGGCGGCAAGCTCGGCGCGGCGACGGATCTGGTGACGCACCGGGCCGATTCCGGGCAGGCCCACGCCCACCAGGTGGTCAACGACCCGACCGGGCGCTGGGTGCTGTCGGTCGACCTCGGCGCCGACTCGGTGTACGTCTACTCGCTCGACGTCGCGACCGGGAAGCTGGCGTTGCACCAGCAGCTGAAGCTGCCGGCCGGCGCCGGGCCGCGGCACCTCGCGTTCGACAAGACCGGGAAGTTCGCCTACGTGCTGCAGGAGCTGCGGCCGGAGGTGACGGTGACGAGCTGGGACGCCGCCACCGGCACGCTGAAGGCGCTTTCGGTCGTCCCGGCCGTGCCGCCGGGCAGCACCGGCGACCTGTTCCCGGGTGAGATCATCCTGTCCCGGGACGGGAAGTTCGCCTACGCCACCGTCCGCGGGCCCAACACCCTGGCGACGTTCTCCGTCGCCGGTGCGACGCTCGAGCTGGTGTCCACTGTGTCCACCGGCGGCAACTGGCCGCGGCACGTGGCGCTCGACCCGGCGGAGAACTGGTTCTACGTCTCGAACCAGCGTTCCGGCACCGTCACCTGGCTGCCCCGCGACCCGGCCACCGGCCTGCCCGGCGCGGTTGCCGGCAGCCTTGCCGTCGGCAGTGTCAACTCCGTCTACTTCGCCTGACCCCAGGCCGCACTGGAGGATCCCCATGAGACTGCGCCGCACCCTGCCCGTCGTCGCCGGGCTGGCCCTGCTGGCCGGCTGCGCGCCCACCCAGTCCGCGCCCGCGGGCACCGGCGGGGACGAGAAGACCGGCACCGTCCGCGTCTGGCTGTTCGACGAGGCCAACCGCGCGCCGAAGGAGGCCGCGGTCAAGGAAGCGATCACCGAGTTCAAGGCGGCGCACCAGGGTGTCGAGGTCGACGTCCAGTGGGTGCCGGTCGAGGGGCGCGCCGACAAGTTCTCCGGCGCCTTCACCGACCCCGCCAGCGCCCCGGACGTCGCCGAGTTCGGCAACACCGACGTCTCCAGCTACGCCGCCACCGGCGCACTCGCCGACCTGACCGGCGACCTCGCGTCGTGGGGTGAGGGCAAGGACCTCCTCCCGACCGTGCTGGAGACGGCGAAGTCCGGCGGCAAGACCTACGGCCTGCCCTGGTACACCGGCATCCGCGCGTTGTACTACCGCACCGACGTCTTCACCGAGCTCGGCCTGAAGCCGCCCACGACGCTCGCCGAGCTGACCGACGCCGCCCGCAGGATCCGCGCGGCCAAGCCGGACCTCTACGGCATCGCCGTCGGCGGCAAGTACACCTATGCGATGCTGCCGTTCCTCTGGGCCAACGGCGGTGAGCTGGCGCAGCAGAGCGACGGCAAGTGGAAGTCGGCGGTGACCGGCGAGCAGGCCAAGGCCGGCGTGACCCAGTACGCCAACCTGCTCAAGGACGACATCTGCCCGCCCGCGCAGTGCGCGAACCTGACCGGCACGCAGAGCGTCACGGCGTTCGCCGGCGGCAAGGCCGGGATGACCATCGGCGGCGACTTCAACCGCAAGGCCGTCGAGCAGGGCGCGGTCAAGGGCAAGTACACGATCGTGCCGCTGCCGGGCATGACGTCGGGCAGTGTCGCCCCGGCGTTCGCCGGCGGCAACCTGCTCGGCGTGTTCGGCGCGAGCAAGCACCGCGGCCTGGCCCTGGAGTTCATCGAGCTGCTCGGTGGCGCGAAGTACCAGGAGAAGATGTACACCGCGATGGGGAACCTGCCCACGCTCGGCAGCGTGCAGCAGAAGCTCGCCACGAACGACCCGTCCCTCAAGGCGTTCGTCGACACCCTGAAGGCGGGCACGAAGTTCGTCCCGGCGACCCCGGCGTGGTCGAAGATCGACAGCCAGAACGTGCTGCCGACGGCCGTGCAGCAGATCGCGACCGGCGGCAAGGACCCGTCGGCGGCGCTCACCGAGGCCGCCGCGGCGATGGACAAGGCCTTCGGGTAGTGGTCGCACACCAGGTCCGTCCCGTCGCGGCGGCGGCAAAAGCGCCGCGACGGCGGCGGGACGGGCGGGCCGCCGCGCTCTACCTCGCCCCGGCGGGCGTCCTGCTCGCGGCGATGCTGGCCTACCCGATCTACCAGCTCGTCCTGATCTCGTTCTACGACTACGGCCAGCCGCAGGCCGCGGGCAACGCGCCGCTGGTGTTCCTCGGCTTCGCGAACTACGCCGACCTGCTGTCCCAGGCGCAGTTCTGGACGGTGCTCGGCAAGACGGTCGGCTTCGCCGCGGCCTGCGTGGTCGGCAGCCTGATCGTCGGCACCGGGCTCGCCGTGCTGGCCAGCCGCGTGCGCTCGCTCCCCCGGACGCTGCTGTTCCTGGCCGCGCTGGGCGCGTGGTCCACCCCGGCGATCGCCGGCTCCTACGTCTGGCTGTTCCTCTTCGACACCGACTTCGGCCTGGTCAACGAGGTGCTCTCGGGGATCGGGCTGCCGTTCGAGCACCACTCGTGGACCTTCGGCACGCTCGGCGCGTTCGGGCTGGTGGCCGCCGAGGTGATCTGGTGCTCGTTCCCGTTCGTGCTGGTGACGATGTACGCCGGGATCAAGGGGGTGCCCGACGAGGTGCTCGAGGCGGCGTCGCTCGACGGCGCGTCGGTGTGGCGCACGACCTGGGCCGTCGTGCTGCCGATGGTGCGGCCGCTGCTGATGATCGCGACCGTGCAGTCGATCATCTGGGACTTCAAGGTGTTCACCCAGATCTACGTGATGACCAACGGCGGCGGGGTGGCCGGGCGCAACCTCGTGCTCAACGTCTACGCCTACCAACAGGCCTTCGCCGGGCAGGAGTACGGCCTCGGCTCGGCGATCGGAGTCGTGATGACGCTGTTGCTGCTGTCCGTCACCGGGCTGTACGTCCGGTCGCAGCGCCGGAGCGCGGCATGGCTCTGACCGTGCGCCGTCCCGGCCGGCTGATCGCCGAGGTCGTCACGGTGGTGATCGCCGGCGTGGTCGCCTTCCCGCTGTACTGGATGCTGCTGTCGGCGGTGAAACCGCCGGGCGAGATCCAGTCGGCGAACCCGAAACCGTGGACGTTCAGCCCGTCGTTCGAGAGCTTTTCGCGGGTCCTCACCGTGTCCGGCTTCGGGCGGTTCTTCCTGAACAGCCTGGTGGTGGCGCTGGTCGTCGTGGCGCTTTCGCTGCTGTTGTCGTTCCTCGCCGCGGTCGCGCTGACGCGGTTCTCGTTCAAGGGCCGGACCGTGCTGCTGGTGATGGTCCTGGTCGCCCAGATGGTGCCGGTGGAGGCGCTGACCATCCCGCTGTTCTTCCTGATGCGCCAGATCGGCGGGGTCGCGCCCGCCTTCGGGCTGAACGAGCTGGGCTCGCTGGTGCTGGTGCACCTGGCGTTCAGCCTGCCGTTCGCGATCTGGATGCTGCGCGGGTTCGTCGCGGCGGTGCCGGTGGAGCTCGAAGAGGCGGCGAAGCTCGACGGCGCGTCCCGGATGCGGTTCACCTGGCAGATCCTGTTCCCGCTGGTCGCGCCGGGACTGGTCGCGGTCAGCGTGCTCGCGTTCATCCACGCCTGGAACGACTTCCTGTTCGCCAAGACGTTCATCATCTCCAAGACCGAGAACCAGACGCTGCCGCAGGCGATCCTGGTGTTCTTCAAGCCGGAGGACACCGACTGGGGCGCGGTGATGGCGTCGTCGACCCTGATGACGATCCCGGTGCTCGTGTTCTTCGTCCTCGTGCAACGACGGCTGGTGTCCGGCATGGCCGGCGCCGTGAAGGGCTGACATGTCGTTCGAAACCCTGCTCCCCCGCCCGGTTTCCGTAACACCCGCATCGGGTTCGTGCCCGTGGCCGTCCGCGGTGGAAGTCCGGTCCGCTTCCTTGCCCGCGGAGGGCTACCGGCTGGAGATCTCCCCGGACGGGGTCGTGTTGTTCTGCGGTGACGCGGCCGGGGAGGTCTACGGGCGGCAGACCCTGCGGCAGCTCGTGGGCCCGGACGCGTTCCGCGCCGCGTCGATCCACAGTGGACTGACGATGCCGTGCGGTGTGGTCGAGGACCATCCGCGGTTCGGCTGGCGCGGCTGCCTGCTCGACGTCGCCCGGCACTTCCGGACCAAGGCCGAGGTGCTGCGGTTCGTCGACCTGCTGGCCGCGCACAAGCTGAACGTGCTCAACCTGCACCTCACCGACGACCAGGGCTGGCGGTTCGAGGTCCCGTCGTTTCCGCGGTTGACGTCGGTGGGCGGCTGGCGGCCGTCGTCGATGGCCGGCAGCGGGGGCACCCAGGACGGCCGTCCGCACGGCGGCTTCTACACCGGCGACGACCTGCGGGAGATCGTCGCCTACGCGGCCGAGCGGGCCGTCACCGTGGTGCCGGAGATCGACATCCCCGGCCACGCGCGAGCGGCGCTGGCGGCCTACCCCGAACTGGGCACCGAAGAGTCCTACGAGATCTGGACCGCCTGGGGCATCAGCACTTCCCTGCTGGACCCGTCCGAGTCCACATTGGACTTCTTCCGCCGCGTCTTCGACCACCTGCTGGAGATCTTCCCGTCGCCGGTGATCGCCCTGGGCGGTGACGAGACACCGGGGGCGACCGACGAGCACCGCAAGTTCGTCCGGCTGCTGGCCGAGCACCTGGTGGCGCGCGGCCGGACGCCGATGGGCTGGGACGAGGTCCTCGACATCGGCGGTCTCCCCCCGATGGTGATCGGCTCCTGGCAGAACGAGACGGCGGGCCAGCAGGCCGCGGCAGCCGGGCACGACGTGGTCATGTGCCCCGAGCAGCACGTCTACCTGGACCACCGCCAGTCCGCGCACCCGGACGAGCCGATCCCGGTCGGCATGGTCCACACGCTGGAGGACGTCTACGCGTACGAGCCCGCGTTGACCGGCCCGCGGCTGCGCGGTGTCCAGGCGCAGGTGTGGAGCGAGCACCTGGACAGCGTCCGGCGGGTCGACTACATGGCCTTCCCGCGGCTGTCGGCGTTCGCGGAGGTCGCCTGGAGCACCGGGAGCCGGGACTACGCCGAGTTCCTGCCGCGGCTGCGGGACCACCACTTGCCGCGGCTGGACGCGCTCGGCGTCGAGTACCGGCCGCTTGACGGCCCGCACCCGTGGCAGACCCGGCCCGGGGTGCCGGGCCGGCCGCGCTGATCACGGCAGCAGCGTCACCGTGACCGACTTCGTCGGGCCCACGTTGCCCGCCTCGTCGATGGACCGGTATTCGATCCGGTGGCGGCCGTAGCCCGGGGTGCGTTCGGTGAACGGTGACACGGTGAGGCCGTCCGGGCCGAGGTTGCCGTACGCCAGGCCGTCGATCTCCGTGCCGCGCGCGGTGAACAGGTACGGCGCGTTCGCGTCGGTCGGCCAGCCGTAGTACTTGTGCCAGCCGTCGCCGTCGACGCGGAACTCCGGCATGCCGTCGGACGCGGTCAGCCGCATCGTGAACGACCCGTGGAACACGTGGTCCTTCGCGGGCGGCAGCTCGGCCGTGGTCGACGGACCCGCCGCGTCCACCGTCCAGGTCAGCGTGGTGCCGCCCGTCGTCGCGGTGAGCGTGTGCGCCCCGCGTGACTCGTCGAGGGCGAAGTCGGGCCCGCTCCCGACCGGCCTCCCGTCGAGGGCCCAGCGAACCGGCGGGATCGAGCCGGTCGGCTCCCCGGTTTCGACGTGGACGACGTCGTGCCCGCCCACCGGCGCGGCGGTCGGCGTCGAGGCCACCACCGCCGGTCCCCCGGACGGCGGCGTGACCACCGAGGTGTCGACGGTCCAGCTGCGGGTCGAGGTCGGCCGCGCGGCCGGGTCGCGGACGAACGGCGTCGGATCGGTCACCTTCGCCGTCAACGTGTGCTTCCCCGGCTTCACGTGCGCCTTCCGGAGGTCGACCGCCTCCCGGCCGGGCAGCACCACGCCGTCGAGGGTCCAGGTGACGTCGAGGCGGTGGCTGACCGGGTGCATCGGCCGGACCCACACCACCCGGTCGGCGCCGATCGTCCCGGCCGGCGTGCCGCCGCCGACGAGCGGGACCTTCGTGGCGATCCGCTGCGTCATCCGTTCGCGGCCGACCTGGTCGAACGCGTACCCGAGGGTCTTCATCATCGAGTGCTTGCTCGGCCGCCAGACGCCGGTCTGGGTGTACAGGCCGCCTTCGAACCGGCCGATCCGGCCGCCGGACTCGCTCGGCTCACCCAGCCAGCGCCACCACTTCTTGTGCTGGTCACGCAGCTGCCGCTCGGTCAGCAGGGTGTGGTGGATCGAATCGGGCTCGCCGCCTTCGTACGCGCCACCCGGGACGGCGCGGGCGTAGTAGTCGTATTCGTCGTCGAGACCGCCGAGCGAATGCCCCAGCTCGTGCGGCGAGATCAGCGCGGAAAGCGCGTTCCCGCCCGACGCCGTCGCGTAGGTGCCACCGGCGCCGCCGTAGGTGCCGCTGTTGGCGAGGGCGAGGATCTGACGGTTCGCGCGCGTGGTGCCGGGCACGAGGTCGGCGTACCGCTGCGCGGCCGCGTCGTCGACGGTCAGCAGGCGCTGGACGCTCGAAGCGGTGCAGCCGCCCCAGAACCCCATGTTCAGCGGGGTGTCCCGGACCGGTGCGTCGAGCGAGGGGTCACAGTCCACACCGGACTCCGGTGAGGCGATGGACACGGCGTAGACGTTGAAGTAGCTGCGGTAGGACTTGAACGGCTCCAGCGACCACAGCGTGTCGATGTGCCGCTCGACGTCGGCGAAGAACTTCGGCTGCTCGGCGGCGGTGTAGCCGTCGCCGAGCACCACGAGGTTGAACCGCTGCGCGACCGGCCCGGTCACTTGGACGTCGGTGACGGTGGCTGCCGGTTCCGCCGCTTGCGCGGGGTTGGCGAGCCCGAAACCCAGGACGATGGCTGCGACGAGTCCGGCCCACTTCCGCATGCTCCCGGTCTACCGGACGGAGATCACCACCGGAACCGCCGGAAGTCGGACTATCCTCACGGGATGGGGAATCGAGGGGGAATCCTGGCGGTTGCGGCTGCGCTGGCGCTGCTGACCGCGTGCTCGACGCCGGCGCCCGCGCCGGTCGCGCAGACCACTGCTTCGGTGGTGCCGTCGACGACAAAGCCGGTTCCGACGTCCGACGCGCCCGCGCTGGGCCCGGGGCCGGGCTCGCAGCCGAAGACCACACCGCAGCCACCGCCGCCGAACTCGCCGGCCAAGGTGACGTCGGCCTGCCCGTTCTTGGGGGTGACCGAATCGAGCGCCACGATGGGCGTCGTCCTGGACGCCTACGCGGTCGAGGAGGCGACGACCACGCAGCAGGACGCCACGACCTACCACTGCAACTACGCCAGCCGGACCGGCGGCCGGCAGCTGCTCGACCTGTTCGTCACCGTCGTCCCGGGTACCGGGCAGGTCTCGTCCCTGGTCACCGACTGGACGAGGGACTGCAAGGGCCCGGCAAAACCGATCGCCGGAGTGGCCGGCACGACCCGCACGTGCTCCTTGGACGGCACCAACTTCGGCGACGTCATGGTGCTGGTGGTGAAGAAGTCCCACGGCCAGACCCGGGTGGCCGAGCTCTACCTCCGCCCCTTCAGCGCCGAGGTCTACACCAAGCTCGCGCAGCTCCTGACCGACCGGCTGTAAGTCGTCATACGCGGGTGAGGCGGTACCAGACCTCGGGCCGCCCCACCTGGCCGTAGTGCGGCTCGCGGTGGGCCATGCCGTTGTCCGCCAAGTACTCCAGGTACCGCCGGGCCGTGACGCGGGACGCGCCGATCGCGCTCGCCGCCGCGCCCGCGGAGAGTCCTTCCGTGGCGCCGGCCAGCGCGTCGGTGATCGCCTCCAGGGTCTGGACGCTCATCCCCTTCGGCAGCGGCGGCTGCTCGGTCGTGCGCAGCGCGCCGAGGGCGCGGTCGATCTCGGCCTGGCCGGTGACCTCGCCGGAAGCGTCGCGGAACTCGGCGTAGCGCTCCAGTTTTTCGCGCAGGGTGGCGAAGGTGAACGGCTTGAGCAGGTACTGCACCACGCCGACCGACACCGCGGCCTTCACCAGCCCGAGGTCGCGCGCCGACGTCACGGCGATGACGTCGATCGGCACCCCGGCCGCGCGCAGCGACCGGCAGACCGCCAGGCCGTGCGTGTCGGGCAGGTAGAAGTCCAGCAGCACCAGGTCGACCGGCTCGCGCTCGCAGAACCGCAGCGCGTCACCGCCGGAGTGGACCACGCCGGCCACCGAGAAGCCCGGCAGCCGTTCGACGTAGACGCGGTGCGCCTCGGCGGCCACCGGCTCGTCCTCCACCACCAGCACCCGGATCACCGGTCCGCCTCCCGCCGCGGCAGCCGCACGGTGAACACCGCGCCGCCGTCCCGTCCGATGTCGACCGTACCGCCGTAGCGGCGCACCGCCTGCCCGACGAGCGCGAGGCCGAGCCCGTGGCCGTCTTCCGCCTTCGTGGACCAGCCGCGGCGGAAGACGTCGGCGTCGTCGGGGACGCCTGGGCCGGTGTCGGCGACACGCAGCAGCAGCCCGCCTTCCTCGGTGCGGGCGGTGACGACGACCGCCGGCCGGCCGCCGCCGCGCACGGCCGCGTCGATGCCGTTGTCGATCAGGTTGCCGAGGATGGTCACCAGGTCGCGGGCGGCGATGCCGAGATCGGCGTCGTCGATCACGGTGTCCGGCGTGACCGTCAGCTCGACGCCGCGTTCACTCGCCTCGGCCGCCTTTCCCAGCAGCAGTGCGGCAAGCACGGGTTCGGCGACGGCGCCGACAACCCGGTCGGTCAGCTCCTGGGCGAGCGCGAGCTCGGCGGTCGCGAACTCGACCGCCTGTGCCGGTTTGCCGATCTCGACCAGGGAAACGACGGTGTGCAGCCGGTTCGCCGCCTCGTGCGCCTGCGACCGCAGCGCCTCCGCGAGACCCCGGGCGGTGGTCAGCTCCCCGGTCAGCGTCTGCAGTTCCGTGTGGTCACGCAGGACGACGACGGTGCCCTGCGCCCGCCCGCCCGAGCGGACGGCGGAGGTGCCGACCAGCAGCACGCGGGCGTCGGTCAGGTGCAGTTCCTCGGCCCGGTTTTCGGCGGAGGTGAACGCCCGCGCCAGCTCGTCCGGCAGGCCCAAGGACGCCAGCTCGCGGCCGACCGGGTCGGCGTCGAGGCCGAGGAGCGTGCGCGCGCCGTCGTTGCAGAGCCCGATCCGCCCGTCGCGGCCGACGAGCAGCACCCCTTCACGCACCGAGTGCAGCACGGCTTCGTGGTATTCGAAGAGGTTGCTCAGCTCGTCCGGCGCGATCCCGCGGGTCTGGCGCCGCAGCCGGGCGCTGATCAGCCAGCCGCCCAGTGCCCCGACCAGCAGCACCGCACCGGCGACGCCGAACAGCGGCCACAGCCGTTCGCGCAGCTCGGCCGAGATCGCCGCGACGGTGATCCCGACCGCGACCAGCGCGACCACCCGCTGCCCCGGCCCGAACACCGGCACGACCGTGCGCACCGACGGGCCGAGCGAGCCGGTGTAGGTCTCGGTGTGCTCCTGCCCCTGCTGTGCCTGGGCGATCGTGCCGATGTAGTGCTGGCCGATCAGCGCCGGGTTCGGGTGCGTGTAGCGGATCCCGGCCGGGCTCATGATCGTGATGAAGTCGACGTCGGTGTGGGCCTGCACTCGCAGCGCGAACGGCTGCAGCGTGGCGCTCGGGTTCGGCGTCGCCGCCGCGGCGGCGACGGTCGGCGCGTCCGCCACCGCCAGGGCGATCACGCGGACCTGGTCACGCGCGTTCTCGCCGACCGCCTGCCGCGCGTCGAGGTAGGCGAAGGTGATCCCCGCGCCGGCCAGCACGCACAGCACCACCAGCTGCAGCACGAGCAGCTGGCGGGCCAGGCTCCAGCGGAACCGCGACGTCGGGATCACCACCTCATACCAGCACACGGGCACTCCGGTGTCCGAACGGGACGGTGCGTTCGTCGCGCGAACTCAATGAACACAAGTGAGCCGGGTCACCCGAGTGCGCCTACAGTGTGCCGCAACCTGGAACACCCCTGAGCTGGAGGCAACGGTGCCGACCCCACCGACAACCGACGAGACCCCGCGCAAGCGGGACAAGACCCACTACCTGTACCTGGCCGTGATCGTCGCGGTCGCGCTGGGCATCGCGGTGGGCTTCCTGTTCCCCGACTTCGCCAAGGGCCTCAAGCCCCTCGGTGACGGTTTTGTCAACCTGATCAAGATGATGATCTCCCCGATCATCTTCTGCACCATCGTGCTCGGCGTCGGCTCGGTCGCGAAGGCCGCGCAGGTCGGCAAGGTCGGCCTGATGGCGCTGTTCTACTTCATCATCATGTCGACCTTCGCCCTCGCCATCGGCCTGGTCGTCGGCAACATCCTGCACCCGGGCACCGGCCTGCACCTGAACCCGGCGGACGTGAAGAGCGTCCAGAAGTCGGCCACCGGCGCCGAAGGGCCCGTCGAATTCGCGCTGGGCATCATCCCGAAAACACTCGTCTCGGCCTTCACCGAAGGTGAGGTGCTGCAGACGCTGCTGGTCGCGCTGCTCGTCGGGTTCGCGCTCCAGAAGCTCGGCCCCAAGGGCGCCCCGATCCTGCGCGGCATCGAGCACATCCAGCGCCTGGTGTTCCGCGTCCTGGCCATGATCATGTGGGCCGCCCCGATCGGCGCGTTCGGCGCGATCGCGGCCGTCGTCGGCGCCACCGGCGGCGCGGCGTTGAAGAGCCTGGCCGTGATCATGATCGGGTTCTACGCCACCTGCCTGGTGTTCGTGTTCGTCATCCTCGGCGCCGTCCTGTGGATCGGTTCGCGGGTCAACATCTTCAAGCTGCTGCGTTACCTCGGCCGTGAGTTCCTGCTGATCCTGTCGACGTCGTCGTCCGAGTCGGCGCTGCCGCGGCTGATCGCGAAGATGGAGCACCTCGGTGTCAGCAAGTCGGTCGTCGGCATCACCGTGCCGACGGGCTACTCGTTCAACCTCGACGGCACCGCGATCTACCTGACCATGGCGACGCTGTTCATCGCCGCGGCGCAGGACGAGCCGCTGTCGATCGGCGCGCAGATCGGCCTGCTGGTGTTCATGATCATCGCGTCGAAGGGCGCCGCGGGTGTCAGCGGCTCGGGCATCGCGACCCTGGCGAGCGGCCTGCAGTCGCACCGGCCGGAACTGGTCAACGGCGTCGGCTTCATCCTCGGCATCGACCGGTTCATGTCGGAGGCCCGCGCGCTGACGAACTTCGCCGGCAACGCCGTCGCCACCGTCCTGATCGGGAACTGGACCAAGGAGTTCGACCGCGAGCAGGCGCAACGGGTGTTCGCCGGGCACGCGCCGTTCGACGAATCGACACTGCTCGACGAAGACGACGTGAAATCCGAGCCGGAACCCGAAAAGGCCCCGGCCTGACCCCAGAACGTTCGTGCTCACGCCCCCGCTGAGCACGAGCCACGCGGGCCGCGGTGCGAGTTCCCCGACTTCGCACCGCGGCCCGTTTCCATGTCCGCTTCAGCAGGCGGCGTGCCCGTCGTAGACGACGCGCGCCGCGGCGATGTCCTCGCGGTGCCGCTCCGCCCAGCCGAGCAGGCCGCTCAGCGACTGGTACAGCTCCTTCGCCATCGACGTGGCTTCGTACTCCACGCGCGGCGGGACCGTCGGGTAGATCGTGCGCTCCAGCAGGCCGTCGCGCTCGAGGTTGCGCAGCGTCAGCGTCAGCATCCGGCGGCTGATGCCCTCGACCGCGCGCTCCAGCTCCGTGAACCGCACCGGGCCGCGGATGGCCTCCAGGAGGATGCCGATCGCCCACTTGCCGCTGATCCGGTTGATGACCTCCAGCACCGTGCAGACATCGAGTTTCTCCGGGTCGATCTCGGTGACCTGGACAGGTACATCGATGTTCCCCTGGGACATGAAAGTGCCTCCTTCCCGGCGCACCCATGGTCACACATGATGGGCACTGTTACAAGAAGTGCCCTGGCAACGACCAGGGGGAACGCTCGACTGGAGGGCCCCACTGTGCTCGACAACAACGTGGCCGAGAACCACCCCACCCGATCCCGCGGCCTGGCGTTGGCGGTGCTGTGCGCCGCGTCGCTGATGGTCGTGCTCGACAGCAGCATCGTCGCGGTGGCGCTGCCCGCCATCCAGGCCGACCTCGGCTTCACGCCCGCCGGGCTGGCCTGGGTCGTCACCGCCTACCTGGTCGCCTTCGGCGGCCTGCTCCTGATCTCCGGGCGGCTCGGCGACCTGCTCGGCCGCCGCCGCGTCTTCCTCGGCGGGCTCGGCCTGTTCACCGCGTCCTCGCTGGTCGCCGGCCTCGCGGACAACGCCGGCGTGCTGGTCGTGTCCCGGTTCGCCCAGGGTGTCGGCGGCGCGCTCGCCTCGGCCGTGGTGCTGGGCATGATCGTCACGATGTACCCCGAGCCGCGGGCCCGGGCGAAGGCGATCGGCGTCTACAGCTTCACGCAGGCCGCGGGCGCGTCCATCGGGCTCATCGCGGGCGGCGCGCTGACGCAGGCGCTGAGCTGGCACTGGACGTTCTACGTCAACCTGCCGATCGGTGTGGCGGCGTACCTGCTCGCCGTGCGGGTGGTCGAGCCGGACCGCGGCACCGGGCTGCGGGCCGGCCTGGACGTGCTCGGCGCGGTCCTGGTCACCGCGGCCGTCATGCTGGGGGTGTATGCGATTTCAGACTCCCAATGGAGTGCGCTGGCCGTCGCCGTCGTGCTGCTCGCCGCGTTCGTGGTGCGGCAGGCCAAGGCCCGCACCCCGCTGCTGCCGCTGCGGCTGTTCCGGATCCGCGCGGTCACCGGCGCGAACCTGGTGATGGTGCTGATGGTCGCCGGCATGCTCGGCTTCCAGTTCGTCACGGCGTTGTACCTGCAGCAGGTGCTGGGCCTCGACGCGCTGCGCACCGGCGTCGCGTTCCTGCCGGTGCCGCTGGTGATCGCGGTGGCGTCACTGGGATTCGCGGACAAGCTCGCGGCGCGGTTCGGGCCGCGGACGGTGCTGCTGTCCGGCCTCGGCCTGGTGATCGCCGGCCTGCTGCTGCTCACCCGGGTCTCGGTCGAGGGTGCCTACTTCACCGACGTCCTGCCGCCGCTGCTGGTGATGGGGCTCGGCGCCGGCGCGGCCATCCCGGCCCTGATGGGGCTGGCGATGTCCGACGTCGCCCCGGAGGACGCCGGCGTCGCATCCGGCCTGATCAACACGACCCAGCAGGTCGGCGCGGCGATCGGCACGGCGGTGCTGGCTTCGGTGGCCGCGTCCCGCACGGCGAGCCTCGGCTCGGTGGACCACCGCGAGGCGCTGGCGGCCGGCTTCCGGCTCGCGTACGGCGTGAGCGCGGGCTTCCTGATCGCAGCGGTCGCCCTGGGCGGACTGGTGCTCGCGCGCCGGTCCCCGGCTGCCGCGGAACCCGAGGTCTGCGTCGCCGGTCAGGCGTGACCAGAAAGCCGGCACACGTGGTTGAAGGGTCGACACGGCTTCCCCGACCGTGTCGACCCTTCAACCCACCCGAGCCGGCGCTGCACTCACGCCAGGTAGGCGTTCAAGCCGCGGTGACCCCGCCGCATCATCAGCGCGTGGTTCGCGCGGAACAGCGGCCGGGCCACCACGTCGAGCCGTCGCAGCAGCTCCTTGCGGGCCTGGACCTCCTGGGTGATCTCCAGCAGCGTGCCCGCGCCCGCCGCGCGGACCGCGCCGGCCAGGAACCCGTCGAGGTCTCCGGTGAGCCTGACCCGCATCAGGCCCGCCCGCTCGTCCTGGTGGTCCCGGTGCATCCGGACGACCAGCCGGAACGGCAGCCGCGAGCGGCAGACCAGCTCGGCGGTGTCGTCGTCCACCCGGCGCACCGTGCGGACGTCCGACCACCACCGCGGGTAGCCGGCGAGGTCGGTGACCGCGCCGAACACCCGCTCAGGCGCGGTACCGGGCAGCAGCCACGTGCTGCGGAACCGGTAGCGCGCGCCCGTCACCGCGTCACACCTGGGCCGAGACCAGCTTCCGGCCGTCCACCGTGACGATGTCGACCGACTTCACGTCGTCGGGCGCGACCAGCGCGGACCCGTCGAGCGAGAAGCCCTGGCTCTCCCACTTCTCCGACACCTGCCAGCTGCCGGCCGTCACCGCTTGGCCGTCCTTCGTGGTGACCTGCAGCAGGCACTTCTCCCCGGCGTGCACGCCTCGCACCGCGACGTTCACCCGGACCCAGCCCGCGAACGGGCTCACCGACGCGGCCAGCTGCACACCGGTCGTCGGATCGCGCCCTTCGACGCTCTTGGTGCCCGGCACGTCCGTCTGGGGTGCCGGGATCGGCACCGCGACGTCACTCGACGGAGAGGTCTGCCGCCCCACGAGGACACCGCCACCGAGCGCGGCCACCACCAGCACCGCCGCCGCGACCAGGGCCAGGCCCCGGCGTGACGTCGAGCGCACCGGCGCCGCCTGCTCGTCGTCGCGCACCCGGCGCAACGTCTTCTGCAGCAGCAGATCGCCGCCTTCGGGCGGACCGTCGAGGAACGCCTCGGGCGGCACCTCGTCGAGCGACTCGCGCAACGCCACGAGCTCGTTCAGGTCGAACCTGCACTGAGCGCAGGTTTGCAGGTGCCTTCGTTCGAAGTCGGCCGCCTCCGCCGGGTCGAGCGCCCCGAGGGCGTACGCGCCGAGCTGCGTGTGACTCTCGTCCACCGCGTTCACCGCGCCACCTCCGTTCCGCTTCCCGAGATCATCGAGGCTCTGAGAGCCCTGAGTGCGTAGTACGACCTTGATTTCACGGTACCCGGTGCGACGCCCAGTGTTCTCGCCGCTTCGGCCACCGTCCGTCCCCGGTAGTAGATCTCCACCAGGACCTCTCGATGTTCGTTCGAAAGACCGTCCATCGCGCCGAGCACCGTCATCGAGTCGACCACGCCCTGGGCGTGATCGCGCTCGACGGCCGGGGTCGGCACGCCTTCGGCCGGTTCGGCCACCTCCTGTGGCCGGGCCGCCCGGGCACGTGCCCGGTCGGTGACCAAGTTGCGCGCGACGGTCAGCAACCAGCCGCGCACCGAGCCCTTCCCGTCGTTCTGCAGGTCGTCCGCGTGTTTCCACGCTCTTACCAGCGTCTCCTGGACCACGTCCTCGGCTGCCGCCCGATCACCGGTCAGCCTCGTCGCGTAGGCCAGCAGGCTTCGCCCGTGTTCGGCGTACAACTGCCGAATCAGGTCTTCGCCCTTGGCCTTCTTAGGCCGCCTGCCTCCTATGGCCACCCTCGTCCTCCCGACGGTGTTCTGAGTCGTCGAGGACAGTAGTGCAACCCTCAGCTCCACCGGCGGTGCGTGCGTCGAGCGCAGCGCGACCATGGTGTTCATCGGCTGCCCGTCCTTCCTCGTTCTGCCCGGAAAACCGTCGGTGCTCAGTACCCGGAGCCACCGGCCGCGGGTTGCGCCTGGCCGCCCGCGGTGATCTTGCTGCCGTCCGGGGCCACCGCGAACCAGGTGCCGTTGACACCCTGGCCGTTCGCCTGGCCCGCTTGCTTGTCGCCGGCGAACTCGTACAGCGGCCAGCCGTTGAGGGCGAGCTGCTTGCTGCCGTCCTTCCGGGTCAGCGTGGTGACCTGGGTGTCCTGGATGCCCTTGAGCATCGGTGAGCCCGTCCCGGCGAGCACCGGGGGCCAGGCCGCCGCGCATTCGCCGTCACAGTTGGACGTCGGCGGCTGCGAGAGGTCCTTGTCGAACCGGTACAGCGTCTTGCCGTCGACGTCGGTGACCACGGCGCCCAGTCCCGCGGCCGTGGCCGCGGACAACATCACGTGCCCCGGCTGTCCGTGTTCCGGTCCCGCGGCGGCCTCGGAGGCGATGTCACTGCAGGCCGAGAGCGAGGCGACGGCGGCTAGCGCGGCTGCGCCGGCGAGCACCGGCCGGATACGGTTCATGGTGGTTCTCTCCTCGGTGAGGGCGGCACCGCCATCCGGCGGACCTCGACACCTCAGACACGGACGGTGGCCGGGAACGGTTCAGCGGGATTCGCGCGCTTCGGCGCCGAAGCGCGGCCGGATTGGTGCGTCCCGGTGACCGGCACGATCTTGTCGCCGTGCGGGCGGGTTCCTAAGCTGATCACGTCCGCACCGCCGCCCCCGTCCGTCCCGGGAGCCGCCGTGTCCGTGAAACCCCTCGTAGTGGTGGCGCTGCTGGCCGCGGGCTGTTCCCCCGCGCCCCCGCCGGCGCCCGCGTTCACCGCGACCATGACGTCCCCGACGGACGTGGTGCTCCACTGGCCCGACGACGACGCCGGGCACCGCGTCGACTACACGAACGACCCCGCCGGGCCGTGGACGACACTGCGGTTCCTGCCGCCGCACACCACGAGCTACCACCACCCCGACCTGATCCCCGAGACGCCGTTCTACTACCGGGAGCAGCCGTTCTCGGGGCCCGTGTCGGCCGAGACGACCGCGGGCGCACCGGCTTCAGCACCAACACCGGACACGGCTCCGGCGGCCCTGCACGCGGTGCTGTCGGGCGACACGGTGACGTTCACCTGGGCCGACCGCTCGACCGGCGAAGCCGGCTTCCTGCTGGAGATCCGCCGCCCGGGCGAGCCGGGGTTCTCCCCGATCGAGGTGACCGACCCGGACACGACGACGTGCGCCCTGTCCACCCTCCCGGGTGAACAGGGCGCTGCGTATCGCCTGCGGGCGCTGCGCTACGGGCCGCTCTCGCCGGTGGTCCAGCAGACCACCGGCAAGGAGCAGTGACCCTTATTCGGGGGTGAGGACGGTGCGCAGGAACTCACCCGTGTAGCTGGCCTCGACACCGGCCACGTGCTCGGGGGTGCCCTCGGCGATCACCGTGCCACCGCCGTTGCCGCCCTCGGGACCCATGTCGATGATCCAGTCGGACGTCTTGATCACGTCGAGGTTGTGCTCGATCACGATCACCGTGTTGCCCTTGTCGACCAGCCCGTTGATCACGCCGATCAGCTTGCTGATGTCCTCGAAGTGCAGGCCGGTGGTCGGCTCGTCGAGGATGTAGACCGTCTTGCCGGTGGAGCGCTTCTGCAGCTCGCTGGCCAGCTTCACGCGCTGCGCCTCACCGCCGGACAGCGTCGGCGCGGGCTGCCCGAGCCGGACGTAACCGAGGCCGACGTCGACCAGGGTGGCCAGGTGCCGGTGGATCGCCTTGATCGGCTCGAAGAACTCGGCCGCTTCCTCGATCGGCATGTCGAGCACGTCCGAGACGGTCTTGCCCTTGTAGTGGACTTCCAGCGTCTCCCGGTTGTACCGGGCGCCCTTGCAGACCTCGCAGGGGACGTAGACGTCCGGCAGGAAGTTCATCTCGATCTTGATCGTGCCGTCGCCGGCGCATGCTTCGCAGCGGCCGCCCTTGACGTTGAACGAGAACCGGCCCTGCTGGTAACCGCGGACCTTCGCCTCGGTGGTGGCCGCGAACAGCTTGCGGACGTGGTCCCAGACGCCGGTGTAGGTGGCCGGGTTGGACCGCGGGGTCCGCCCGATCGGCGACTGGTCGACGCGCACCAGCTTGTCGACGTGGCCGAGGCCGTTCACGCGGGTGTGCCGGCCGGGCACCTGGCGGGCGCCGTTGAGCTTGTTGGCCAGCACCGTCGCGAGGATGTCGTTGACCAGTGTCGACTTGCCCGAGCCGGAGACACCGGTGACCGAGACCAGGGCGCCGAGCGGGAACGAGACGTCCAGGCCGCGCAGGTTGTGCTCACGCGCGCCCACGACGGTCAGCTGCCGCTTCTTGTCGATCGGCCGCCGGATCGCCGGGACGTCGATCTTGCGGCGGCCGGACAGGTACTGCCCGGTGATCGACTCCTTGCTCTTCAGCAGCTTCTTGTACGGTCCACTGTGGACGATGTGGCCGCCGTGCTCGCCGGCGCCCGGGCCGATGTCGACCACCCAGTCGCTGGAGCGGATGGTGTCTTCGTCGTGCTCGACGACGATCAGCGTGTTGCCCAGGTTCCGCAACCGGGTCAGCGTCTCGATCAGCCGGTGGTTGTCGCGCTGGTGCAGGCCGATCGACGGCTCGTCCAGCACGTACAGCACGCCGACCAGGCCGGAGCCGATCTGGGTGGCGAGCCGGATGCGCTGCGCCTCGCCGCCGGACAGCGTCGCCGACGCGCGGTCGAGCGAGAGGTAGGTCAGGCCGACGTCCAGCAGGAAGCGCAGCCGCGCCTGGATCTCCTTGAGCACCGCGCCGGCGATCATCGACTCGCGCTGCCCCAGCTCCAGCTCGTCGAGGAACTGCGACGCCTCCGCGATGGACAGCCCGCAGACCTCGGCGATCGACATGTCGCCGCGGCTCTTGTGCTGCAGCGTGACGGCGAGGATCTCCGGCTTGAGCCGGGTGCCCTGGCAGGCCGGGCACGGCACCTCGCGCATGTAGCCCTCGTACCGCTCGCGCATGTACTCGGACTCGGTCTGCTCCTGGCGCCGCTCGAGGAACGGGATGACACCCTCGAAGTTCGCATAGTACGAACGCTGGCGGCCGTAACGGTTCTTGTAGCGGACGTGCACCTGCTCGTCGACGCCGTGCAGCACCGCCTTCTGGGCGCGCGCGGGCAGCTTGCGCCACGGCGTGTCCATCCGGAAGCCGATGGTCTCCGACAGCGACTCGAGCAGCCGGACGAAGTAGTCCGCGCTCTGCCCGCCCGACCACGGCGCGATCGCGCCCTCGGCCAGCGACAGCTCGTCGTCCGGGACCACCAGCTCGGGGTCGACCTCCTTGCGGATGCCGATGCCGGTGCACTCGGGGCAGGCGCCGTAGGGCGAGTTGAAGGAGAACGAGCGGGGCTCGAGGTCCTCGATGGCCAGCGGGTGGCCGTTGGGGCAGGCCAGGTTCTCGGAGAAGCCGCGGATCCGGTGCGGGTCGTTCTCCGGCAGGTCGACGAACTCGAGCTCGATCAGGCCGTCGGCCAGCCGCAGCGCCGTCTCGACCGAGTCGGTGAGCCGCTGGCGTGAGCTCGACTTCACGCTCAGCCGGTCGATGACCACGCCGATCTGGTGCTTTTCCTGCTTCTTCAGCTTCGGCGGGTCGGTGAGCGCGTGGACCGTGCCGTCGACGACCACCCGCGCGTAACCCTGCTGCTGCAGGTTCTCGAACAGGTCGACGTACTCGCCCTTGCGCCCGCGCACCACCGGCGCGAGCACCTGGAAGCGGACGCCTTCGTCCATCTCCAGCACCTGGTCGACGATCTGCTGCGGGGTCTGCTTGCTGATCGGCTCGCCGCACTTGGGGCAGTGCGCCTTGCCGGCGCGGGCGTAGAGCAGGCGCAGGTAGTCGTAGACCTCGGTGATGGTGCCCACGGTCGAGCGCGGGTTGCGCGAGGTGGACTTCTGGTCGATCGACACCGCGGGCGAGAGGCCCTCGATGAAGTCGACGTCCGGCTTGTCCATCTGCCCGAGGAACTGCCGGGCGTACGCCGAGAGCGACTCGACGTAGCGGCGCTGCCCTTCGGCGAAGATGGTGTCGAAGGCGAGGCTCGACTTCCCGGACCCGGACAGACCGGTGAACACGATCAGGCTGTCGCGGGGCAGGTCGAGATCCACTCCGCGGAGGTTGTGCTCGCGGGCACCGCGAACAACGAGGCGATCAGCCACGCCAGGGTCCCTTCAGTGTCATTCTCAGCTGCGGTTGCCGGCCCGGATGGAGGCTGCACGGGCGGCCTCTCCATGCTACGAGCCACCACCGACAGAAACTGGCTCCGCGTCCTTGACCTGCGGTTCTTCCGGCTTCCGGCGGGTGGTGAGCCACCGGTGGACCGGCCGTTCGACCCCCGCCGTGACCGCCCAGCCGGCCAGCACGGCGGCGCCGACGACCAACGGGAGCCGCAGCCAGCCGGGCAGGCCGGCGTCGAGCAGAGCGCGGGCCAGGACGTAGCCCAGTTCCTGGTGCACCAGATAAAGACCATACGAGATGCCCGCGAGCCAGGTGACGGCCGGGGCGATCCTCGCCAGCCCGGGGAACCGCCAGTCCGGGCCGCGGGCGGCCAGGCACACCAGCAGCAGGAGCACGGCGAACCCGATCGTGGACGGCCAGCGCTCGGCGTCCTGCGGCAGCGCGACGTGGAACGGGAAGACCTGCAGGTCCTGCGCGGCGACCGCGGCGGCCACGAACAGCCCGGCATGCCATGTCTTGAGCCGGCGCTGCGACCACAGCCACAGCGCGACGCCGATGGCGAAGACGTGCAGCCGGTGCAGGCCCAGGCCGTAGTAGAAGGTCTCGACGACCGGGCTCGCCGTCCCCGGCGCGAAGACGAGGAAGCGGAGCGCGAGCGGGACGAGGATCAGCGCCCACAGCAGGGCGACGGTCAGCCGATGCGTGCGCCACGACCGCGGCCAGAGCAGGGCGGCGCCGGTGAAGGCCAGCAGCTGCACCGGTAGCGTCCAGTAGGAGCCGTCGAGGTAGTAGAACGTGGCCGAGCGCACACCCCACTCCTGCACCATGCCGAGGTTGGCGACCAGGTCCAGCCCGGTCGGGATGTACCACGGCGACGGGTTCGCCGGCGGCCCCTGCGGCACGCCGAAGAGGAACCCGGTGACACCGGGCGGGTAGGGCAGGCCGCTGAAGGAGATGGCGGCCCACCGCGTCACGACGTAGGTCACCAGGACGGCGACGAGGTAGGCCGGCACGAGGCGCGCGACGCGGTTCCACAGCCACCGGCGCGGATTGCCCTTGCGGAGGCTCGCGCAAACGAAGAAGGCCGAGATCACCAGCAGGATCGCCGCCCCGAACTGCGCTGTCACCCGCACGGGGTACCCCGTGAGTTCGGGGTGCAGGAGCGCTCCCTGGTGCGTGACGTGCCCGAGGATCACCGCGAGAACGGCGACTACGCGGAGGAGGTCCCAGCTGATCCGGCGCGGCGCCGTCGGGGTGGTGGGCACGGTCTTCCTGGGGTCGGCGGGCTGGGCTTCCCGAGCCTACGTGGCGAGGTGAGCGCACGCTTGTGCGGGTGGAACCGCTTGGAGCGAAACGACTACCGTGTGCAGGGTGAACATCGTGGAGACCTACACCGGGCACGTCGACCCGGGCGGCGACGCCACCCGGCGCACCCTGGACGCGCTGACCATCACCAAGCTGTCCGTCGGCCCGATGGACAACAACACGTACCTCCTGGTGTGCCGCGCCTCGCAGGAAGCCCTGCTGATCGACGCGGCGGCCGACCCGGAGCGCATCTCGGACCTGATCGGCCACGGCCCGGACCGGCCCGCGCTGAAGACGGTGGTGACGACCCACCAGCACCAGGACCACTGGCAGGCCCTGGGCGCGGTGGCGGGGGCGAACGGCGCGAACACGGCGGCGCATCCGCTGGACGCTTCGCCGTTGCCGGTGCCGCCGGACTTCCTCGTGGAGCACGGGGACACCCTCGCCGTGGGGCAGGTCACCCTTTCGGTGATCCACCTGCGAGGGCACACGCCGGGGTCGATCGCGCTGCTGTACCGCGATCCTTCGGGGCACCCGCACCTGTTCACGGGAGATTCGCTGTTCCCGGGTGGGGTGGGGCGGACTACGTCGCCGGAGGACTTCTCGTCTCTGTTGGACGATGTGTCGTCGCGGGTGTTTGACGAGCTGCCGGATGAGACGTGGTTCTATCCGGGGCACGGGGATGATTCGACGCTGGGTGCGGAGCGGTCGAAGCTGAAGGAGTGGCGCGAGCGCGGCTGGTGAGCTCGGCTAGATCGACGGGTCGTGGAGCCAAGCGACTTCGCCGGTTTCGGGCAGCCGCCCGAGTTCCGCGGTCTCGGCCGCGATCCGGCGGAGGCGCTCCTCCTTGGTGCCGGGCCACGGCGTGAAGCCCGGATCCTCCGCGACGAGGTCACCGGGTACCGCGCCGCGGTCGATCAGGTCACCGATGACGGCCAGCAGCGCCGCCGTCAGCTCGTCGGATGTCGCGCCCTGTCCCGCGATGGTGCCGGCCACCGCGCTGATCGGTGACATCCCCACCCAGTCTTCTCGCGCGTAGTCGAGCAGGTAGGCAAGGTCCTTCTCGCCGACGGTGATCGTGGGCCTCCGATCCGGTTCCATCTCGTTCGGAGCAGCAGGGTAACGCTTGAGCAGTCAAAAGCCGCCCACCAAGCAACTCCCCGGACGAACCGGACGTCCCCCGAAGACCCCAGCGCTGGGACTTCCGCCGGTTCACTCCAGGAGGTCCACCATGTCCAGACCCGTCAGACGCGCGCTCCTCGCCGTCACGATCGTGCTCGCCGGGACGCTTGCCGCCGCCGTTCCCTCGAATGCCGCTGTGCCCGGCGTTCCCACTCTGACCGGCATCCGGACCGGTAACAACCCCGGGTTCGACCGCATCGTGCTCGACCTCGGCCCCGGGGCCACGCCTGTCCCGAGCTACCAGCTCGTCGACGAGCTCACCGCCGACCCGAGCGGCGAAATCGTGTGGCTCACCGGGGAGTACTTCATCAACGTCACCGTGCCGTACGCCGCGGCGCACGATGACAACGGGAACCCGACCTACCCCGGGCCGCAGAAGTTCCGGACGCGGAACCTCGCCAACGTCATGGCCGTCGCCGTCATCGGGGACTGGGAGGCCCACCTGACGATCGGGCTCGGCGTGCGGTCGAGGACCGCGGTGAACGTCTTCACGCTCACCGCGCCCAACCGCGTTGTCGTCGACGTCGCCCACTGACGGCGGGCGGGGGAGTCACCCGCGCTCGTACGGGATCTTCTCCCCCGCCTCGACCGCGAACGGCAGGTGGTTGCCCGCCGGCGGCAGCGGGCACGTCGCGAAGTCCGTGAACGCGCACGGCAGGTTCACCGCCCGGTTGAAGTCCAGGGTGACCGACCCGTCCGGCGAAGGCGCACCCACCGGCAACGACCGGTTCGCCGCGTACGTCGTCGTGCCGCTCGTCTCGTCGGTGAACAGGATGCTGAGCCCGCCGTCCTTCCCGTTGAACGCGGTCAGCGTGTGCGACGCGCCGTCGTGGGAGAAGTGGACCAGGCCCGGCGCCGTGTAGACGTGGCTCAGGCCCTCCACCACGGCGCCGACCGTCGTCGGCCGCGGCGCGTCGAACGGCTCGAAGCGGCCCGAAACCACCCACGACGGCGACGGCTCGAACGCCGGGATCCCGTGGAATCCGCGCAGCACCTCGGCCTTCGGGTCGTGGACGCGGATCAGGTACCCCGACCGGCGGGCCACCTCGATCTCGACGTCGCCGGCCAGCACCCGGGTGCCCGCGCCGCTGTTGACCAGCTCGAACCGCCGGACGTCGGTCAGCGCGGCGCCTTCGTGTTCGAGCGAACCGCCCGCCGGGTCGACGTACGCCGCGTCGGCGTCCTGCCACCAGCGGCCGGGGATGCCCGGGTACTCGCGCGGCTCGTCGGTCAGCCAGTCCAGCGACACCAGCGCCAGCCAGCCGTGCGGCGCCGCGAGGTCCGTCTCGCGCCGGGTCTTCCAGTCCTGCCAGTCCTCGGTGAACGTGCTCATCGCGGGGCCCTTCCCGTCGGCTACCCCGGTGCCAACCCGCCGTCCGCGCCGGTATTCCGCGTCCCAGTATCCGGACCGGCGCGCAGCCAGGCGATTTCGCGCTCACCGCCGGCCGGGACGACCACGCGCCGGAACTCCGCGGCGTCGGCGACGGTGGCGTGGAACCGGTCGGAGACGATCAGCAGCTGGTCGGCCTCCGGCACCGCCGTCATCGCCGCCTTCAACTCTTCGGCCTCGCACAGCCACGTCGACAGCGCGACCGCCGCACCCCCGAAGTGCGGCGGTCGCAGCACGACGTCGCCGTGGTCGGCCGCCAGCCGCAACCGCAGCCTGCCGAACTCGTTGAGGTGGCGGTTCCGGCGCCGCAGCGCCTCGGCCAGCAGGCCGACGAGCTCCGTCACGACCCACCACGGCGGCACCGACGGCGGGATGACCAGCGTGGTGTGGTCCCCCTCCGGCCGGCGGAACCACGTCGGCGTCCGGTAGGGCACCGGGACCTGCTCGAACACCTCGTCCAGCACCCCGTCGAGGGTGACGCCGAGGTGCACCGCGCGGGCGGTGCGGCCGCGGCTCGGCGCGACGATCCCGATCCGGACGACGGTCGCGGCCACCGGGACGGTGCGCATGGCGGGCTCAGTCCTCCCGCGGGGCGAACGACCACTGCAGACCGTAGCTCAGCCCCTGGTGCAGCTCGTGGAACTCGAGCCCGACCTCGCCGACGCGGTTGACCGTGAGCGCGTCACCCGAGTCGACACCGTCGTCGATCACCCGTCCCGGCACGCCGTTGAGCCGCCACACCCGGGCCGGCGGGTCGGCGCGGTCGAACCGGACCCGCACCGAGAACTCCTCGCAGCGGCGCAGCGGGGTCAGGACGTAGTACGGCCGCAGCGACGTGCGCCGCGGCGCGAAGCGGATGCCGTATTCGTGGCGCTGGCCCAGGCGCAACGGGCTCGGTAGCCGCATGATGAACTGCGCGTGGCTGGCCGAAACCTGGCGCGCTTCGACGATCTCGCCGCCGAAGAGGACCTCGGCGGTGATGTCCGGCACCGGGTCGCTGCCCGGCTCGGCCGGCACGCTGAACGACAGCACCAGCTCGTCGAGCTCGTCGACCTCCGCGACGATCCGGCGCTCCTCCTGCAGGTCCGGCGGGTCGCGGTCGAGCTGGACCATCGCCTTCATCGACTCGACGTACCAGCCGGCCAGCGGGTGCAGGTCACGGCCGCGCGGGGGCGCGCCGAGCAGCTCGTCGAGCCGGCGGAACGCGAGGTCGATGCGGCGCCGCGCGGTGCGCGGGTCGCGGTCGAGGACGCTGGCCAGCCACGAGATCCGGCGGTCGAGGAACTCCCCCGCGGCCTCTTCGTGCAGGCCGAACGCCGCGAACGCGGCCAGCCGCAGGTCGGCCGGCAGCCGGCCGCACAGCTCGGTGAGCCGCAGCACGAGCTTGTGCCGCGCGTCGGCGGGCTGGTCGGTTTCGGTGATGCCGCACGCCGTCCGCAGCCCGGGGCCGATCCGCTGGTGCAGGTCGGCCGCGTCGAGCCCGCGGCCGCGGCGCAGTTCGTTCAGCTCGGGGACGAACGCGGCGGAGTTCTCCGGCGTCATCCCACCCCCTCCCGGTCCCGCGTCGGAAAGAACGGTTCAGATTACCAGCGGCGGTTCCGCGCCGGGGTGACAAATTCCGGACACCGTTTTCGCGGAATGGCCCGGCCGGCCGGCCCCCCACGAGTCGGCCGGCCGGGCTGCACCGCGGGTCAGCGGGCGCCGAAGATCAGCGCCCAGATCGAGTGGCTCTCCATCACACACCTCCTCATCGCTGTGCCCAGGCCGAGGCGGAGATCGGGGCGGTGCCGCGGGACGTCTGCGCGTCCGGCTCCGCCGCGTTTCCGGTGGCCGCGAGGAATCCCGCGAGTGCACCGACCACGAACGCGGCGAAGACCGATTTCACCAGGGTCAAAATCCTGCAGTAGACGTTCACGACAAGCACTCCCCGACCTCGCTCGAAATGAAATCCGGCCGGTCGGCATCGTTTTCTTTCCGGCCGGGCTCCAGAATCGCCGGGCGGCGGCGGGAGTCAGATGCCCGCTGTCACGGGCCTTGTGTGCCGTTTGGCTCAGAACGGGCGAGGGCGCGCAGGACGCGCAGCTGGCGGATGAGGATCCGGCGGCGGCCGGTTTCGACGATCCCGCGCTCCCGCAGCATGTGCAGGGCCCGCGCCACGGTCCGCCGGGCGGCGCCGACCTGCGCGGCCATGTCGGTCTGCGACAGCGAGTCCTCGACGACGACCCCCTCGGGGACGGCGCGGCCGTGCTCTTCGGCCAGCCGGACGAGCAACCCCGCCACCCGCCGGCTCACGTCGTAGGCGGCGGAGTCGACCCGCGCCGACTCGGCGTTGCGGAGCCTGGCCGCGACCGTCTTGATCGTCGCGATGGCGATCTCCGGCCGGTTGCGCAGCACCGCGACGAACTGGGCGCCGCTCAGCTGGAAGACGGTGCACGGCTCGATCGCCCGGACCGACGCCGTCCGCGGCAGGCCGGTCACCGCCGCGAGGTCGCCGAGCACCTCACCGGGACCGCGGAGCCCGAAGAGCACCTCACGGCCGTCTTCGACGATCGTGGAGACCCGGACCCAGCCGGCGACCAGCACGTGGACGTGGTCGGACGGGTCACCCTCCATCAGCACGACGTCGTTCGCCCGGAACCGGCGGCGGGTGCCCCGGGCGAGCAGGTAGTCCCGATCGGGGTCGGCGAGGTAGGCCAGGAGCGCCCCGTCCACCGAGTCGTCGTGCGCGTTCATCGGAGGCCTCCCGCTCCGCTCCGGATCTCCACCGTAACCCGGCGTGGCGGCCGGGGGCGAGGGTCGTGACCGGTAGGGTCGCCGCGTGGACGTGGAGATCTACACCGACGGTGCGTGCAGCGGGAACCCCGGACCGGGCGGCTGGGGCGCGGTGCTGCGCTACGGCCGCCACGAGCGCGAGCTCTACGGCGGCGAGGCCACGCCGACCACGAACAACCGGATGGAGCTCACCGCGCCGATCCGCGCGCTGGAGAGCCTGACCCGGCCGTCGCAGGTGCGCGTGTTCACGGACAGCACGTACGTGCGCAACGGGATCACGCAGTGGCTGCCCCGTTGGAAGAAGAACGGCTGGCAGACGACGGCGCGCGAACCGGTCAAGAACGCGGACCTGTGGCAGCGCCTGGACGCGGCGGTCGGCGGCCACGAGGTCGAGTGGCTGTGGGTCAAGGGGCATGCCGGGCACCCGGAGAACGAGCGGGCGGACAAGCTCGCGGTGCGGGGTGCGCACGAGGCACGGGATTCCGGGAAGCCCGTCAACGCCGATTAGTCCTGAGTGGACGGTCGCGGCGCCGTTCCGCCGGCCGGCCCGCCGTGGCACAATTCGCCGATGCCTCCCGCCCCGTGCCCGTGTGGCCT
Organism: Amycolatopsis sp. NPDC051758; assembly: GCF_044453095.1. Classification (NCBI taxonomy): domain Bacteria; kingdom Bacillati; phylum Actinomycetota; class Actinomycetes; order Pseudonocardiales; family Pseudonocardiaceae; genus Amycolatopsis; species Amycolatopsis sp. NPDC051758. The sequence goes on from NZ_JBITCJ010000020.1 coordinate 57,896, forward strand.
CGCCGAGTCCTACGCCGCCTGTTGCGGCCGGTTCCACGAAGGCGGTCTCGCGGCGCCGACGGCCGAACTGCTGATGCGGTCGCGGTTCAGCGCCTTCGCCGTCGGGGACACCGCTTACCTGCTGCGCACCTGGCACCCGGACACCCGGCCGCGGCGGCTGGCCCTCGACGCCGGTCAGCAGTGGACGCGGCTGGAGATCCTCGGCCGCACCGACGGCGGCCTGCTGCACACCGAGGGCACCGTCGAGTTCCGGGCGCACTACCGCCACCGCGGCCGGGAAGGCTTCCTCGAGGAGAACAGCCGGTTCCGGCGCGCGGACGGCCACTGGGTCTACCTCGACGCGGAAGCCTGAAACTCGCCCCACGCAGCGCCGCCGCCGTGCTAAACAGTGCGGCGATGGGAAAACTGACGCGCCGCGCCCGGGCGAAGGCGGACTATCTCGGCTTCATCGGCGCCCGGGAGTGGCCGCTCGCCGCCTCCGGGCTAGGGGTTTTGCTCGGGGTGGTCACCATCCTGCCGAGCGCCGTCGGGGTGGTGCTCTCCGTCGTCGCGCTCGGGCTCGGTGTCGCCACCTTCACCCGGGATGTCCGGCTGCTGCGCCGCCGCTGGGCCGGGTTCGAGTTCACCACCATCGCGGCGCCCTTCCCGACCGCCGAACTGCCGCCGCCGTCGGCCTACCCGCCGTCGGACTACCTCGCTGTGCCCGCCCGCGGGACCGCGCTGGTCAGCGACGCGATCGACCGGGACCTCTGGACGCAACGGCACACGATCGCCGTCGCCGAAGAGCCCTACCGGCTGCCGCCCGCCCTCAAAGCGACCGCGCCGCACGTGCTGCCGCTGCGGGCGCGCGGCCGGCTGCTGTTCAACGGCCCCATCGTCGGCATGCGCGGCGATCCACTGCCCGCCGCCGGCACGCGGCCCGCGCCGATCCGGCTGCACCGCGCCCGGTTCTTCGACGCCGTCTGCTCGAACGAGCTCGGCACGCTCCGCATTACCCGCGCGGACACCGGCGAGGAGTACGACCTCCGCAAGGCCGAACTGACCGACACCGACGGCGCGCTCCGGGAGCTCGGCAGCAGCACGCTGGCCGATCTCGTCGGCGTCTCCACCGTCGCCTTCACCACCGACGGCAAGCTCGTCACCGTCCGGCAGTCGTCGCTCAACTCCGTCAGCGGGCTGCTGCTCGCGCCGTCGGGCAGCGGCTCGCTCGAGCCTCGGGACCTGCGCACCCCCGACGGCGGCCCGCGCCGCTCCCTCCACACCGCCGTCTGCGCCGGAATGGAACGCGAACTGTGTGAGGAGAGCGGGCTCGAACCCGAAGACGTTCGTGAGACGAAGCTGGTCGGGTTCGCGCGCTGGATGGAACGCGGCGCGAAGCCCGAGTTCTTCGGCGTGACCGAGCTGGCGGTCGACAGCACGGAGATCGCCGCGCGCCGCCCGGTCAGCGGCGAGCGCCTCTACAGCGCCGGGCTGACGCTCTTCGACGTCGACCTCCCGGCGGTCGGGGCCGCACTGAGCGACGGTGTCCCGCTGAGCGAGGCACTCCCGCAGCGGATCTGGGAGGACGGTTCGCTGCCGCTCCTGCTGGCCCTGCGTGCCGCGGCGGCATGGCAAGCGACCCGGGTCTGACCGGAACGCCCCTGTTCTCCCGGTGACCGGACCGCTACGATCGTCCGCAATTGTTAGGAAAGTTCCCTAACGATGGTCCCGCTGTCCCACGCCGCCACGGTGCCTAGGAGGCGCGCTAGTGAGCTATCGGCAGAGAAGAACCCGGACCCTCCTCGGGGCGGCAGTGCTCGCCGTCGCCGTGATCGGGGCGACCGTCCCGGCGGCGACCGGGCAGGAGCAGGCGAGAGCGGTGGTCACCGCCGCGGCGCCGGCCACCGCGGTGCCCGGCTTCCTGATCCAGACGTCGGCGCAGGTCAGCGACGACTCGGCGGTCTCGAAGCCCGGCTTCAACACGGCCGGCTGGTACCCGGTCGGGCCGCGCTCGACCGTCTACGCCGGACTGCTGGCCAACGGCAAGTACGCCGACCCCTTCTACTCGACGAACATGAAGAACGTGCCGGCCGCGGACTTCAAGGTCCCGTGGTGGTACCGCACCGACCTCACCGTCACCGACACCACCCAGCGCACCTACCTCGACTTCAGCGGCGTGCTGTCGAAGGCCGACGTCTGGGTCAACGGGACGCGGATCGCGGACAAGACCCAGGTCAACGGCGCCTACACGCGCCACGACCTGGACATCACCGCGCAGGTCAAGGCCGGGACCAACAGCATCGCGTTCAAGGTCTACCCGAACGACCCCAACAAGGACCTGTCGATGGGCTGGATCGACTGGGCCCAGACCCCGCCGGACCAGAACATGGGCATCGTGCGGGACGTCCTGGTGCGCCGCAGCGGGCCGGTCGCGCTGCGCGGCGGCCACGTCATCACGAAGCTGCCGTCCCAGAGCCACGCCGACCTCACGGTGAAGGCCGACGTCCGCAACGACTCGGCGGCCGCGGTGTCCACGACGGTCTCCGGCACCGTCGCCGGCAAACCGATCAGCCAGACGGTTTCCCTGGCGGCCAAGGAGAAGAAGACCGTCACGTTCCCGGTGGTCGGGATCGACAACCCGCAGGTCTGGTGGCCGGCCGGGATGGGCGGGCAGCCGCTCTACGACCTCGACCTGACCGCGAACGTCGGCGGCACGGCGTCCGACACCTCGCACTCCAGCTTCGGCGTGCGCCAGGTGACGGCGAACAAGAACTCCAGCGGCGGCCGGTCGTACACGATCAACGGGCGCCCGCTGCTGATCAAGGGCGGCGGTTACTCGCCGGACCTGTTCCTGCGCTGGAACGAGCAGTTCGCGGCGGACAAGCTCGCCTACGTCAAGGACCTCGGGCTCAACACCGTGCGCCTGGAGGGGCACATCGAGCCGGACGAGTTCTTCGACCTCGCCGACCGGATGGGCGTGCTCACACTGCCCGGCTGGGAGTGCTGCGACAAGTGGGAAGGCCAGGTCAACGGCGACGAGAAGGGTGACCCGTGGACCGCTGCGGACTACCCCGTCGCGAAGGCGTCGATGACCGCGGAGGCCGAGCGCCTGCGCGATCACCCGAGCGTCATCTCGTTCCTGATCGGCAGTGACTTCGCGCCCGACGCGACGATCGAGAAGAACTACCTCGACGCGCTCAACGCCGCGGACTGGCCCACCCCGGTGGTCCCGGCCGCGTCGGCGAAGTCGTCACCCCAGCTCGGCTCGTCGGGCATGAAGATGAACGGGCCGTACGACTACGTCCCGCCGAACTACTGGTACGACAAGGCGCACAGCGACCTCGGCGGTGCCTGGAGCTTCAACTCGGAGACCAGTGCCGGGCCGGACATCCCGACGATGGACACGCTGAAGCGGATGATGTCATCGAGCGAGCTGGACACGATATGGAAGAGCCCGTCGACCGCGCAGTACCACCGGTCGTCGTCCTCGACGTTCGCCAACCTGAAGCTCTTCGGCGACGCGCTCACCGGCCGCTACGGCAAGCCGGCGAGCCTCGACGACTTCGTCCGGAAGGCGCAGCTGGCGCAGTACGAGAACGTCCGCGCCGAGTTCGAGTCGCACTCGCGCAACTTCAGCGACGGCTCGAACCCGTCGACCGGGATCATCTACTGGATGCTCAACAGCGGCTGGACTTCGCTGCACTGGCAGCTGTTCGACGCCTACCTCGACCAGAACGGCTCCTACTTCGGGGCCAAGAAGGCGAACGAGCCGCTGCACATCCAGTATTCGTACGACACCAAGTCCGTGGTGGTGGTCAACCACAACCACGACGCGGCGTCGAACCTCACCGCGTCCGTGAAGCTGTACAACCTGGACGGCACGGAGAAGTTCAACCAGTCGAAGACCGTGTCGGTGGGTGGTGACGGTGCGAAGACCACCGCGCTGACCATCGGCTCGGTGAGCGGGCTGTCGACGACGTACCTGGCGAAGCTGGTCCTGACCGACGGATCGGGCAAGGAGGTCAGCCGCAACGTCTACTGGCTGTCCACCAAGGCCGACACCCTGGATTGGGCCAACAGCGACTGGTACTACACGCCGACGACGTCGTACGCCGACCTGTCCGGGCTCAACGGCCTGGGCCAGGTGGCGGTCGACACGACCGCGAACTCGACGGCCAACGCCGACGGCACCACGACCACCAAGGTGACGCTGAAGAACGGCTCAACCGGCAAGGTGCCGGCGTTCTTCGTCGACGCGCACGTGGTCGGCGCGGCGGGTGCGCCGGTGCTGCCGGTGCGGTGGACCGACAACCAGGTCAGCCTCTGGCCCGGCGAGTCGACCACGCTGACCGCGACCTACCGGACCGCGGACCTCAAGGGCGCCAAGCCGTCCGTGCGGGTCGCGGGCTGGAACACCGGGACGAAGACGATCCCGGCGGACGGCACCGTCGATCCCGGCCCGGGCACCCCGGTGGACTACCAGGCTGAGAACGCCACGATCACCAGCGGCGTCGCGGAGTCGAACCACGCCGGGTTCACCGGCACCGGGTTCGTCAACTACGACAACACGGTCGGCAGCGCGGTGGAGTTCTCCGTCGCCGCGGCCGCGGCGGGTTCCGCGAACGTCGTCCTGCGGTTCGCCAACGGCACCACGGTGAACCGGCCGATGGACGTCACCGTGAACGGCACGAAGGTGGCGTCCGCGGTGGCCTTCGGCGGCACCGGGAACTGGGACACCTGGCAGACGGTCACGATTCCGGTGACGCTGACCGCCGGGACGAACAAGATCAAGGCGACCGCGACAACCGCCAACGGCGGCCCGAACGTCGACAAGATCACCGTCTAGGCCTGAGCCGGGGCGGTGTCGCGCCGCCCCGGCTCAGTCCCAGAGGAGACGCTGGTCGCGGTCCGGATCGGACACCGTCGTGCTGACGTCGTCGAAGATGCGCGTGACCCGGTCTTCCGGGCGGTAGCGCGGCCAGCCCGGGTCGCCGGTCGCGACGAACCGGACCCACGCGCCGAACATCTCCGTCGCCACTACCTGCATCCGCTCGGCCGGGAACGTCCGGCCGGCGAAGAGGAACCGCCAGTTCTTGTTGCGGATGTCGTCGAACACCAACGGCAGGTCGAGCCCGTGCGGCGCGCCGAGACCGCGACCGCGCGGGGCGATCCGCCAGTCGAGCCGGTACATCCAGGCGTCCGGCTGCCTCTCGGCGAAGCGGATCGCCGGGATCCACCAGTCCCCCGCGGTCAGCGCCCGGTTACGGATCTGATCCTCCGGCCAATCAAGAAGTTCGCGATAAGCGGCGACGGCCTTCTCGATCTCGGCTGCGTCCAGCATCGTCGAACCGACGCCCAGGAGCTTCGCGCCGCCCGACTGGAGCCAGCTGAACAGGTCTTCTTCGTCAGCCGTCGTCCCGATGAGCAGCGGGACGTCGCGGACGCTGTCCAGCGGCCGTTCCGGCAGCAGTTCGTCGCCGACGACCACACGGTAGGTCACCTTGGTCCCGGACACCGCCGAAACCCGTTGCTGCGCCTCGAGAATCCGCTTCACGGGCAGCGTCGCCAGGTCCTCCGGCGAGACGTCCAGTTCGGACAGCACCGCCGAAGCGACCGCCGCACCTTCGGCCGGGGTGTGCACGACCGAGCCGACGCCGGTGCCGCTCTGCACGATCGCCTGCCGCACGAGCCCGCGCGTGGCGGGCACCGCGAGCAGCGTCCCGACCGTGCGCCCGCCGTTCGACTGCCCGGCGAGCGTGACACGGCCCGGGTCGCCCCCGAACGCGCCGACGTTGTCCCGCACCCATTCCAGGGCGGCGACCTGGTCGCGCAGAGACAGGTTGGAGTCGGCGACCCCGGGCAGGTGCAGCATGCCGAGCACGCCGAGCCGGTAGGCGACGGTCACGACGACCACACCTCGCCGTGCGAAGGCGGACCCGTCGAACTGGTGCGGCGCGCCCATCACGCCGCCCCCGCCGTGGATCCACACGAGCACGGGGTACGAGCCGGGCGACGCCGGGGCGTAGACGTTCAGGTAGAGGCAGTCTTCGTCGCCGGTGAAGCTGCGCCCGGTCAGCTCGGGCTGCGGCGCCCGCGCGGCCCACTTCGTCGCGTCGCGCTCCCCGGACCACCGCCGCACCGGCCGGGGCGCGCGGAACCGCAGCTCCCCCACCGGCGGCTCGGCGTAGGGCACGCCGAGGAAGGTCCTGACCCCGTCCCGCTCGGACCCGCGCAGGGCGCCGGCCGCGATCTCCACCGTCGTCACGAACCCAGCCTACGAACTTGCCCTGGAGCGCGCTCCAGCGTGTTGACTACGAGCCATGACCGCAGCCGAGAACAAGCAGCTCCTGAGAACGGCCTTCGACGCCTGGGCGACCGGCGACATCCGGCCGCTGCTCGCCGCCATGGCCGACGACGTCGCGTGGACCGTCAGCGGGCACAACAGCTGGTCGGGCACCTTCACCGGCAAGGACTCGGTCCGCCGTGACCTGCTCGGCCCGCTCGGCGAGCAGTTCGACGGCACCTACACCAGCACCGCGAGCCGGTTCGTCGCCGAGGACGACGTCGTTGTGGTCGAGACGCAGGGCCGCGTCGCCACGAAGGCCGGGCCGCCGTACGACAACAAGTACTGCTTCGTCTTCCGCCTCGAAGGCGGCCGGATCCGCGAGATCACCGAGTACATGGACACCCAGCTGGTCGCCGAGGTGCTCCCGGAGCTGGCCAGGTGACACCCGCCGCGGCGGACGGGTAATGATTAGCCCGTGCACATAGCGGCAGAGATAGTGGCGCTGGTCGTGACGGTCCTCGTCGTCAGCGCGGTGGCGCGGCGGCTGGACTGGTCCGCCCCGCTTTGCCTGATCGTCGTCGGCGTCGGCGCGTCGTACGTCCCCGGCGTGCCCGAGTACCACCTCGACCCCGAGGTCGTGCTGCTCGGCCTGCTGCCGCCGCTGCTGTACTCGGCGGCCATCCAAACGTCGCTGGTCGACTTCCGGAAGAACCGCGGGGCGATCGGGCTGATGTCGGTCGGGCTGGTCGTGTTCACCGCCTTCGGCGTCGGGCTGGTCGCCTGGGCCGTGATCCCCGACCTCCCGCTGGCCGGCGGGATCGCCCTCGGCGCGATCGTGGCGCCGCCGGACGCGGTCGCGGCCAGCGTCGTCGCCCGCCGCGTCGGCATGCCCCGCAAGCTGATCCGGCTGCTCGAGGGCGAAAGCCTCTTCAACGACGCCGCCGCGCTCGTCGCCCTGCGCACGGCCATCGCCGCGCTCGCCGGGTCGGTCAGCTTGTGGCAGGTCGGCGCGGACTTCTTCCGCGCGGCCATCGGCGGGATCGTGGTCGGGCTGGTCATCGGGTTCGTGGCCGCGTTCATCCGGGCCCGGATGAACGAGCCGGTGCTCGACACCGCACTGTCGTTCGCGGTGCCGTTCATCGCCTACATCCCGGCCGAGGCGATCCACGGGTCCGGTGTGCTCGCGGTGGTCGTCGCCGGGCTGATCCTCGGGCACAAGGCCCCGAAGATCCTCTCCGGCTCGGCGCGGCTGGCCAGCAGGCTGAACTGGCAGACCATCGCGTTCCTGCTGGAGAACATGGTCTTCCTGCTGATCGGGCTGCAGCTGCGGCGGATCCTGTCCGAAGTCAGCGAATCCGGGCTGTCGCTGGGACTGCTCACCTGGATCTGCGTCGCGGTGCTCGGCGCGACGATCCTCACGCGCATGGTGTGGCTGGTCGGCATCGGCACCGTGAAACGGCTGGAACGGCGGTTCCTGCCCGGCAAGACCCGGGCGAAGATCTGGCCGTGGCGCTACTCGGCGGTGATCTCCTGGGCGGGCATGCGCGGGGTGGTCACGCTCGCGGCCGCGTTCGTGCTGCCCGCGGACACCCCGCAGCGGGCCGTGCTGGTGCTCGCGGCGTTCGTCGTCGTGGCCGGCACGCTGGCCCTGCAGGGCATGACGCTGCCCCCGCTGATCCGGCGGCTGCGGCTGCCCCGGCCGGATCCGGCGGAGGACGCGCTGCAGGAGGCGTCCGTGCTGCACGACATGACCACCGCGGCGCTGGCCAGGCTCGAGGAGATCCGGCAGCCGGACGACCCGCCGGAGGTCATCCAGCGGCTCCAGGACCGGCTGCGGCACCGCGCCGACTCGGCGTGGGAACAGCTCGGCCGGCAGAGCGCGCTGGCCGAGACCCCGAGCGACGCCTACCGCCGCCTGCGCCTGGACCTCCTCGACGTGGAGCGCGAGCAGTTCCTCAAGGCCCGCGACAGCGGCAGCGCCGACGACGACGTCCTGCGGAAGGTCCTGGAGCGGCTCGACATCGAGGAGTCGATGCTCGACCGGAACGACGAAGAACCCGAGGTCGAAGGCCGTGAGCTGCGCACCCCGGCCGCGACGGCCGGCTCGTGCAAGCACCTGGCCCACGAGTGGGTCGACAAGGACCCCAGCTCGCCGGACACCTGCGCCGCGTGCATCGAGGAAGGCACCACCTGGGTGCACCTGCGGATGTGCCTCAAGTGCGGCAACGTCGCGTGCTGCGACTCCTCACCGCGCCGGCACGCCACGCTGCACTTCCACGAATCCCGGCATCCGGTCATGCGCAGCTTCGAGCCGGGCGAGACGTGGCGATGGTGTTTCGTGGACAAGCAACTCGGCTAACTCCGCCTTCCTCCCCACCACCACCCTCAACGGAGGCGCTTCGCGCCGCTGTACCGTCGCTGCATGAGCACGCCTGAGCAGGAGATCGAATACCGCCAGCACCGGTTCAGCCCGCCGCCGGGCGCGACGGAGATCTTCCTGGTCCGGCACGGCGAGTCCTCGCCGGCGCGCGCGAGCCGGCCGTTCGACCTGGTCGACGGCCAGGCCGACCCGGACCTCGCGCCGGAGGGCCGTGACCACGCCCAGCGCGTCGGCGTCCGGCTGGCCGGCGAGCGGATCGACGCGATCTACGTGACGACCCTGCGCCGCACCGTGCAGACCGCGGCGCCGCTGGCGGAGAAGCTCGGGATCACGCCGGTCGTCGAGCCGGACCTGCGCGAGATCCACCTCGGCGACTGGGAGAACGGGCTGTTCCGCAAGCACACGACCGACGGCCACCCGATCGTCGACCGGCTGTGGGCCGAGCAGCGCTGGGACGTCATCCCGGGTGCGGAGTCCGACGAGGCGTTCGGCGGCCGGCTGCGTGCCGCGCTCACCCGGATCGCCGCCGCGCACCCCGACCAGCGGGTCGCCGTGTTCACCCACGGCGGCGTGATCGGCGAGGTGTTCGCGCAGGCCAGCCGTTCGGTCGAGCGGTTCGCGTTCCTCGGCGCCGACAACGGGTCGATCTCCCACCTGGTGCTGCACGGCGACAACTGGATCGTCCGGCGCTTCAACGACACCGGCCACCTGGCCAACCCGCTCGGCTGAGCTTCCCGGCCGCGACGAACTGGACGGTCACCAGGATCGAGACGGCTTCGGCGGCGAGCAGCCCGATCAGCACCAGCACCTGGGTCAGGCCGGCCTGGATCGGGCCGGCGCCGCCGAGCAGGACGCCGACGTAGGCGCCGGGGAGCGTCACCAGCCCGACCGTGCGGGTCTGGTCGAGTGCCGGGATCAGCGCGTGCCCGGCGCTGGGACGGCAGATTTCGAGCGCGGCCGGGCGGGGCATGAACCCCAGCGCCAGCGCGGCTTCGTACTCGCCGTGGCGGGACTTCAGCTCGTCCAGCGCCCGGCGGGCGGCCTGCGACGTCGCGGTCATGGCGCCGCCGATCACGATGCCGGCGATCGGGACGATCGCGATCGGTTTCGGTGGAACGACTCCGGCGCCGAGGACCAGGGCGAGCACCGGCGCGACGCCGGCGGCCAGTGCGAGGGCCGTCCACGGCAGGTTCGCCCAGGGGCCGGCGCGGCGTGCCGACGTCACCGCGGCGATGCCGAACATCAGCAGCACGAACGCCCCGGTGAGCGGGGCCGAGCGCAGCACGGCGGTGATCACCAGCGACACGAGGGCCAGCTGCACGACCGCCCGGGCGGCGGCGATCAGCACGGCGCGCCCCTGACCGAGCTCGCCCCAGCGGACGACGGCGGCCCCGGCGACGGCGAGCAGGATGAGCACCGCCACCAGGGCGGGCCCGAAGGTGATCGCGGCGTCGTTCACCCGCCCGATCTTGCAGGAGTCAGACGGCGCAGCTGAAGAGCCGGCCCGGCTCGGTCACGGACTTCTCGGCGACGACGGCGCCGTCGACGAGGATCCGGCAGCGCAGCTCGCCGGGGCCGGGGTTCTGCGCGGCGATGCTGTAGAACTCGGTGCGGTCGGCCGGGCCGACCCGGGTGAAGGACACCGACCACGGTGTGGTCACCTCGGCCTGCTGGGTCAGCGCCGAGCCGGCCGCGGCGTAGGTGACGTTGCGGGCGCCGTCCGGGCCGAGCAGCTCGTAGACGACGGAGTGGCTCACGGTGGCGACGGCGGCCGGAACGACCGGCGCGGCCACCGGCTCCTCCTTGGCCGGCCCGCGCGCGGACCGGGGCACGACGTACGACGTCACGACGAAGGCCGCGGCGAGCACGAACAGGACAACGACGACGCTTCCGGCCGACTTGGCCCGCTCCGCGCAGTCGCGGTCCGGCCTGGTCGCGGTGGGAACACCCATGGGAGAGGTCTTCTCTCGTCGCGCGCACCCCTGTCGAGTGCGTCGACCTATATCTCGCCGTGACCTCACAACGCGTTAGCGCCGATTCGCGAGAAGTCCAACTTTCACCCAATCGGGTGCTCGGGCACCGGCACGGTTTTTGTCGGACCCCGGGTGCATGATTCGGGTGTGTACGAAGAGGCGGCGCCACCCGGGCCGCTGCGGGGTGTGGCGCGCTGTGTGTGGCGGTCCGCTTCGGCGGGGCCGAAGCGGATCGTCCCCGACGGCTGCCTGGACCTGGTCGTGGGCGACGGCGGGGTGTTCATCGCGGGCCCGGACACGTCGGCGTGGTCCTCGGTGACCCGGCCGAACGCGGAGCTGCGCGGAGTGCGCTTCACGCCGGGGCGCGCATCGGCGGTCCTCGGTGTGGCGGCGGACGAGCTGCGCGATCGCCGGGTGTCGCTGGACGAGCTGTGGGGGCACGCCGGGGAGGTCCTGGCCGAGCAGCTGCTCTCGGGTGAGCTGACGCCGGCGCAAGCGGTTGCGTCCCGGCTTTCGCCGGAGGTCCCACCGCCGGATCCGGCAGTGGCGGCGCTGATCGCACGGCTCGACGCCGGGGCGGCGAGGGTCGCCGAGGCGGCGGCGATGCTCACGCAGCCGGACCTGGCACAGGTCGCCGAAGCGGCGGCGATGCTCTCCCTGCCCGGCCCCGCGCGAGTCACCCGAGCGGGCGGGCCGGACGTCGCGGCGGCGCGGGTCGAGGATCCCGCCGGATCTGTCACCGTGAGTGAGCGGCGGTTGCGGCGGCGGTTCGTCCAAGCGGTTGGTTACGGTCCCGCCACCTACCTCCGGGTCACCCGGTTCCAGCGCGCCGTCGCCCTCGCTTCGCGCGCGCCCGGGCTCGCCGCGCTGGCCGCCGCCGCGGGGTATGCCGACCAGGCGCACCTCAGCCGGGACTGCCGGGCCTTGACCGGGCTCACCCCGCGCGCCTACTTCCGCGATCCCTCCACTGTGGACGCGCCGGTGCGTGACCGGCGGCGTTCGGCGTAACCCGGGCGGGCAACCGGAAGGGGAACGTCCGCCGGGAAGGTAAGCGGACGGTAAACGACTACCAGGAGCGCTATTCTCCCCCTCGACGAGTGATCAGGGAGGGCGTGTGGCCACCATCAGCGACGTCGCGGCGAGGGCCGGCGTCTCCACGGCGACCGTGTCGCGCGCGCTCAACGGGAAGTCCACTGTGGACCCGACGCTGGCCGCGCGGGTCCAGGAGGCCGCCGCCGAGCTCGGGTACCACCCGAACGGGCTGGCCCGGAACCTGCGCCGGCAGGAGACGGCCGTGCTCGCGCTGATCATCTCCGACGTGGAGAACCCGTTCTTCACGGCCATCGCGCGCGGCGTCGAGGACCTCGCGCAGCGGTCCGGGTACTCGGTGGTGCTCTGCAACTCCGACGAGAACGAGGACAAGGAGCGCCGCTACATCGAGGTCGCGCTGCAGGAGCGGGTCGCCGGGGTGGTGCTCTCGCCCACCGGCCGGTCGACGAACGTCGAAGGCCTGCGCCGCCAGGGCACGCCGCTGGTGGCGGTCGACCGGCCGTTGCCGGCGGACGCGGGCGACCAGGTGCTGGTCGACACCCGGCACGCGGCCGCCGAGGCAACGCGGCACCTGCTGGCCGGCGGCTACCGCCGCGTCGGCTGCCTGACCGGACCGGCCGGCGTCCGCACGGCCGACGACCGGCTCGCGGGGTACGCCGACGTCGTCGGCGAGGCGAACGTCCTGTCCCGGCGGGCGGAGTACCGCGCCGAAGGGGCGCGGCTGGCCGCGTTGGAGCTGTTGGACGAGCCGTCACCACCGGACGCGCTGCTGGTCGCGAACAGCACGATGGCCATCGGCGTGCTCGAAGCACTGTCGTCGCGAGGCCTGCGCTCCGGACGGGACGTCGGCATCGTCTCCTTCGACGACGCGCCCTGGACGACGCTCATCGACCCGCCGCTCACGGTGGTCGCGCAGCCGGCGTACGAAGTCGGCCGGGTGGCGGCGCAGCTCCTGCTGGCCCGGATCACCGACAGCAGCCGCGACGCGACGACCACAACGCTCGAAGCCCGGTTGATCGAGCGGAAGAGTTCGCGCCGCTGAGGAAGGCCAACACGCGTACCTGGAAGGCCAGTTCGCGTACCTGGAAGGCCAGCTCGCGTACCTGGACGGACGACTCGCGTACCTGGACGGTCGGCTCACGTACCTGGCAGGTCGGGTCGCGTGCCTGGAGGGTCGGCTTGAAGCCGGGAAGGCTGGGACAGACGTGCCTGAGGGGCCGGCTCGTGCCAGGCCCCCCAGGCACGCCCCACCCCCTGTGTCCCCCATGGCCGGCGCCAACCCGCCGGATCCTGTGAGCACGGAGCGGAAATCGTTTACTCACACGGAACGTAAGGCCGGGACCCCGGAGTGTCAAGTCTGGACAACCTCGCCCGATCCGGGGAGACTTACCGGAAGTTGCTTACTCAACGTGTTGATTGATGTGCGGTAAGTGTCGATCTCTGGTGAATTCGCCCACAGACCGGGCACGAAACCGCACGAACCCGCACACGCGCGCTGTTTCGGGTTAATCTGAGCGGCATGTCTGTAGCGCTGGAGAACATCCTCGCCAAGGCGGGCCTGAAGGTCGACGCGAACGAGTTCCTCACGCTCGTCGAAGACGCGGCGCGCAGACTTTCACCACCGAATCCGGATCCCTCGCACTACTTCTCCGCCGACCAGCGGGCCGCGCTCGCCGACGTCGGCCTGGATCTGTCACCGAGGCGCGAAGAGGAACCGGACTTTCGCGCCCGCACGGTCGCCGCCCACGCCGTGCTCGCCGAAGGCGCGCTCAGCGTCAACGAGGCGGCGAAGGCCCTCGGCGTCGACGACAGCCGGATCCGGCACCGCCTCAAGGAAGGCAGGCTGACCGGCTGGAAGGACGGCGGCTGGCGGCTCCCCGCGTGGCAGTTCGCCGGCTCGGGTGTGCTGCCCGGCCTGGAGGTCGTCCTCAAGGCGCTGCCCGAAGACCAGCCCGCGCTCGTGGTCGCCGCGTTCATGAGCACCCCCCAGCCCGACCTGGTGATCAACGAGCACCCCGCGACCCCGCGGCAGTGGCTCCTTTCCGGGGGTGACCCGGACCACGTCGCGCGCCTCATCGCCACGCTCGGCTCGCCGTTCTAGGCTGGAGCCTCCCGAGCAAGATCACCGACAAGGACGGACCACCCCCGACCCATGGCCCGGCTCCCGCTGCCGCCCGCCCGATCCGTCCTGGTCCGGCAGCTGAACCGTGCCCAGGACGTGGTGACGGTCCAGCCCGCGACCAGGCTGGTGCGGATCTTCACGGCGCACGGCAACCACCCCCAGCAGTGGAACTCGTTCCGCTACACCGGCCCGCTCCCGCACGGCCGGTTCGACCAGCAGTCGCCCGGCCGCGGCGGCGCGCCGGTCACCGATCCCGCGAACGGGGTCCTCTACTTCGGCCTCACCGTGCGAACCTCGGTCGCCGAAGTCTTCCAGACCAGCTCGACGGTCGACCGCCGCACGCGCGGTCCCCGGCTGGTCGTGGTCCGCCCGACCCGCACCCTGCGCCTGCTCGACCTGACCGGCCTCTGGCCGACGCGCGTGGGCGCGTCCCAGGAGATCTCGAGCGGGCCGAAGAAGCTGACGCAGGCCTGGGCCCGCGCGATCCGCGGCGCCTTCAGCGACCTCGACGGCCTCTGGTACCGCTCGTCGATGGACTCCGGCGACCCCGCGATCTGCATCTGGGACCCACCCGCGGGCGCGGCCCTGCCGATCGCGCCGGACGTGCTGCTGCCGCTGGACCACCCCGGCCTGGACGTCCCGCTCGGCCGCGTCTGCGAAGAGCTGAACTACACGCTGCTGAACTGAGCGTCGAGCAGCGGGAGGATCGCCCGCAGGTCGCCGCCCGCTGTTGACCTCCAGTGCGGTGGAGGTTGCAGCCTGGCGACCACGAACCTCGTCGTACGCGAGGAACAGGCCCGCACCCCGACCTCTACGCGGAGGACGGGACCGCCGTGGAGATCTTCAGCGAGTACATGCCGGAATTCCCCGCCGTACTCGAACGGCACATGGACGTGCTCCGGCAGGTCTTGGAGATCGTTCCGCCGGTCCGCACCGAGCCGGACCGCCTCAACCAGGCAACCACCGAGCGCGCGATCTCCGCGCGCGGCTGCTCAGCCCAGCGTCCCCCGCGGGCAGACGAACCCCACGATCTCGGACGCGATCAACCCCGCCTGCTCGGCCGGATCCGCGTCGAGGATCGCGCGGGTCTCCGCCTCCGACGTCCGGAAGAACGCCACGCCCGTCACCGGCAGCGAAGCCGACGGCTCCGGCACCGAACCGGCGAACAGCAGCGATCCCGCCGCGAGCTGCCGGCGGGCGGCCGAGAGATGGCGGGCCCGCAGCTCCCGGGCCATCTCGTCGGAGTGCTCGTCGGCGCGGGGTCCCTTGCGGAACAACACCATCCGCCAGGTCTCGAGCTCGAAGTCCACCTCGGGCACCGTCATGGGCCGACGTTCGCAGGCGGCCCGCACCGAAGCAATACCGGCGCGGTCACAGGTGCCGCGCCCACCATTCGAGGATGGCCTCGAAGCGCTGGACGCGGTGCCGCGGCCGGCCGGAGCGGGACAGCTCGTGGCCTTCACCCGGGAACAGCACGAGCTCCGCGGGTGCACCTGCCCGGCGCAGCGCCACGAACATCCGCTGCGCCTGCTCGAGCGGGCACCGCCAGTCCTGCTCCGAATGCACCACCGCGAACGGGATCTTGATCTGCGCCGCGTACGAGAGCGGCGAACGGTCGCGCTGCACCGCCGGGTCGCTGCCGATGTAGGCGTCGACGAAGAAGTAGCCGATGTCGGAGCTGCCGACCATCGAGTCCCACGCGTTGACCGCGCGCTCGCTCCACGCCGCCTTGAACCGCTCGCCGTGGTGGGCCGCCAGCCAGCTCGTCATGAACCCGCCGTACGAACCGCCCATGATGCCGACGCGCGAGGCGTCGAGGTCCGGGCGCTCGAGCGCCTTGTCCAGCAGCGCCAGGACGTCGTCGACGTCGACCGTGCCGAAGCCGTGCGTGATGGCGTGGCCGTGCGTCTGCCCGTAGCCCGCCGCGCCGCGCGGGTTGCCGAGCACCACCGCGTAGCCCGCGGACGCGTACACCTGCGCCTCGTCGAACACCGCCCAGTCCTGCTGGGTGAACGGACCGCCGTGCACCACGCGCAGCACCGGGTGCGGGCCCTCGCCGTCGGGCAGCACCAGCCAGCCGTGCACCGGGTAACCGTCCGGCGCCGTGGTCTCCAGCTCGACCATCGGCCGGATTCCCTTGTCCTGCAACGGCTTCGAGTAGTCGGTCAGCACGCGCGGCGCGTCGTCGCCGAGCAGCACGACCTCCCCCGACGTCGCCGGGGTCGCGACCACCGCCGCGAGCACCGAGCCGTCCAGGGTGAACGACCGGACCACGGTGCGGTCCGCGTAGACCACCGGCAGGTCGGCGAGCGGGGCGTCCGTGGCGTCGACGGGGACCGCGCGCAGCTCCACCGCGCCCCGGTGGCGGACGGCCACCAGCACGTCGGCCCCGCGCGGCGCCGGCGGGCCCGCGGAGGTTTCGATGTCCACCGTTTCGATGTCGGTGAGCCGCTGTGCCTTCACCGGACCGGCGCCGAACTCGGGCGTGGCCGAGTAGAGCCCGGTCATCGCCGCTTCGCGGTGTTCCTCGAAGGACTGTCCGAAGTAGAACAACGTGCCGTCGGCGCCGAACGCGGGCCGCTCCGAGTAGCCCACGGTGCGCACGACGACCTCGGGTTCACCACCCTCGGCGGAGATCGCGCAGACGTCGCGCGACTCGCTCTCGGCCGCGCCCCAGTCCGGCGGCGCGGTGAAGACCACGCGGGCGCCGTCCGGCGTCCACACCGGGAAGGAGACGTCGAAGCCGTCGCCGGTCAGCGGCTCGGGCGCCAGGAGCCCTTCCTCCGCCAGTGCGTCGACGACGAACAGCCGCTGCATCCGGTCGCGCAGGAAACCGACGTCGTCGATCCGGTAGTCCATCCGCGTGATCCGGCGCGGGGCCTCGGCAGCCGGCTCCGGGGTCTCCCCGTCGGCGTCCTCGATGCCGTAGCGGCCGGCTTCGGGCAGGCGGGCGGTGAAGGCGATCCGCCGCGAGTCCGGCGCCCAGACCGGCTCCCCGGCCCCGAGCTGCAGCGCCGTCAGCTGCCGGGCGTCACCACCGTCGGCCGGCATCACGTGCAGCTGCGGGCTCCCGTCGGCGCCCTTGCCCTCCCCCGCGCGGAGGAACGCCACCCAGCGCCCGTCCGGGGAGATCGACGGCGCCGAGTCGCGCGGACCGTGGGTCCACGCGGCCTCGCCGCCGCCGTCCAGGGACACCCGCCGCAGCGCGCTGTGCGCGGCGTTCGTCTTCAGGTCGGGCTTCTTCAGCGCGGTGAGCAGCAGGTTCCCGCGCAGGGCGGGACGGCCGGGAACGACGAGGTCTTCGATGTCGGCAGGACGCACGTCCTCGACGGTACCCGAAATCCTTAGCCGTGCGAACGACCTTCGTCGGAACTTACGCGGCGACCTGCTTGCGCTCGTCGCGCCGGGCCTTCGCCAGGCTCGCCACCGTGGTCACGGTGAGCACAACGACGATCACGCCGAGGGAGATCCAGTTGTTGATGTCCAGCCAGTCCGGCACGACGTGGTACTCGTGCAGCGCGTGCAGGAACAGCTTCGCGCCGATGAAGGCGAGGATCACCGCGAGGCCGTAGGTCAGGTAGACCAGCTTCGTCACCAGGCCGCCGAGCAGGAAGTACAGCTGCCGCAGGCCCATCAGCGCAAACGCGTTGGCGGTGAAGACGAGGAACGCCTCCTGCGTGATGCCGAAGATCGCCGGGATCGAGTCGACGGCGAAGAGCAGGTCGGCCGAGCCGATGGCCACGATCACCAGCAGCATCGGCGTGATCATCCGCTTGCCGTTGATCTTCACCATGTACTTGTGCTCGTGGTAGTCGTCGGTCACCGGCGCGAACTTGCGGACCTGCCGGGTGACGGCGTTCTCGTGGTACTCCTCGTCCTCACCCTTGTTGCGCAGCATGCTGACCGCGGTCCAGACGAGGATCGCGCCGAAGAGGAAGAACACCCAGACGAACTGCGCGATCAACGCGGCGCCGATGGCGATGAAGACGCTGCGGAACGCCAGCGCCAGCAGGATGCCGACCAGCAGCACACGGTGCTGATGGATGGCGGGCACCTTGAACGACGCCATGATGATCATGAAGATGAAGAGGTTGTCGACGCTCAGCGAGTACTCGGTGATGTACCCGGTGAAGAACTCGACACCCGGTTCGTGCCCGGCGAAGATCCACACGCCAGCGCCGAAGAGGACCGCGCAGGAGACGTAGAAGATCACCCAGCGAGCGGCTTCCCCCGTCGTCACTTCGTGCGGCTTGCGATCGACGATGACCAGGTCCAGCGCGATCAGCGCAAGCAGGCCACCGATCGTGGCGATCCACAGCCACAGGGGGACAGTCATGGAACTCGAACCTCCGGATAGTGCGCATGAGCAACTAACCGGAGGTCTCTTCCGCCGGTGCGAACACCGGCCGACGGTGCCGGGGGACGCAAGGCCACCGTGCTGACGACACCGCCGCGAAGGAATACTCCCCTCACAGCGCGTTCAGTGTGCAGGGTCGCCCCACCTCAACGCCAGCCGGGGTTGCCCACGTCACCGGGTTGGGCCTGTAATTCCGATCACCCGGTGCTCCCGAGCGTGTGATCGAGGTGAGCCGGTGAGGACACTCTCAGGAAAGTTCACATACGGTCACCTCGTGCCCCGACTCCCGCTCCCGCGCTCCCGCGGAGCCCGCCTCACCGCGCTCGCCGCCGTCGTCGTGGTCCTGGCCGCCGGCGCGGTCTTCTGGATCACGCGGCCCGCGGCGCCCCCGCCGGTGCCCACGCAGGACGCGTTGATCGACATGCCCGCCGCGCCCGGCTCGGCCGAGCAGGTCAAGATCGACACGACCACCTACCTGCCCGCCACCGTGCCCGCCCCCGCGGTGCTGCTCGCGCACGGCTTCGGCGGGGACAAGAACAGCGTCGCCGACGACGCCCGTGAGCTCGCGCGGAAGGGCTTCGTCGTGATGACGTGGTCCGCGCGCGGGTTCGGCAAGAGCACCGGCAAGATCGGGCTCAACGACCCGGACGGCGAGGTCGCCGACGCGAGCCGCCTGATCGACCGGCTCGTCGCGCAGCACCAGGTGACCACCGACGCCGGCGGCGACCCGAAGGTCGCGGTCACCGGCGCCTCCTACGGCGGCGCGCTCTCGCTGCTGCTGGCCGGCACCGACAAGCGCGTCGACGCGATCGCCCCGGTGATCACCTACAACGACCTCGCGCAGGGGCTGGTCCCCAACGCGGCCACCCCCGGCCTCAAGGCGTCGGGCACGCCGGCCGCCGGCGCGTTCGCGACCGACGGCGTGTTCAAGAAGAGCTGGGCCGGCATCTTCTTCTCGGCCGGCTCCGGCGCCGCGTCGAGCGGCTCGCCCTCGGCCGAAGCGCCGGAAGCCGGGCAGGAGACCGACAGCGGGTCCACCGCCGCCACCGGGGCCGGTGCCGCGGCGGCCGCCGTCCCGGCCGCGCCGGCCGGCGGAGGCGGGCCCCGCGGCGGGCCGGCCGACCCGTGCGGCCGGTTCACCGCCGCCGTCTGCCGCGCCTACACCGAGCTCGGCACCACGGGGCAGACGAGCCAGGCGAGCGTCGACCTGCTGCGCCGCGTGTCCCCCGCGTCGGTGACGGACCAGATCACCGTGCCGACCCTGCTGGTGCAGGGCGAGAGCGACACGCTGTTCGGCCTCGACCAGTCCGACGCGAGCGCCCGGCAGATCACCGCGGCGGGTGGCAAGGTCCGGACGATCTGGTACACCGGCGGCCACGACGGCGGGAAGCCGGGACCGCAGCTGCGCGCGAAGATCGGCGACTTCCTCTGGGACGCCGTCAACGGCGGCGACCCGGGCACCGGGTTCAGCTACGACGTCCAGGGCACCTTGCGCGCCAACGGAACACCGTCGGTCCGCACGGTCACCGCCGACACCTACCCCGGGCTGACCGGGCCGGCCACCGAGCGCCGGCTGCTGCCGATGACCGGCCCCGCGCAGGCGGTGGTGCGTCCCGCCGGCGCGAACCCGTCGGCGGTCAGCGGGATCCCCGGGCTCAACGGCGTCGCGAGCAGCTCGTCGCGGCTGGGCGCGCTGTTCAGCAACGACCCGCCCGGCCAGGCCGCGCAGTTCACGACGGCGCGGGTGGACGGGCAGGTCGTCGTCAGCGGCGCCTCCACCGTGCGGCTGCAGGTGGCCGCGGACCCCGCGCACCCGCAACCGGACGCGGTGCTGTTCGCGAAGCTCTACGACGTCGGGCAAGACGGTTCGCGGGTGCTGCCGTCGAACGCGATCGCGCCGTTCCGGGTGAGCGGGCTGCCCGCCGACGGCACCCCGGTCGAGGTCACCGTGACGCTCCCCGGCATCGTCCGCCCGATCGAGGGCGGGCACTCGCTGCGGCTGGTCGTCGGCACCACCGACCAGGCGTTCGCCTCCCCCGCCGCGCCCGCGGTGTTCCGGATCGCGCTCGCCGGGGGCACCGCGCTGGCCGTGCCGGTCGTGCCCGGGACGTCCGTCGGCTCCCCGGCCCCGGTCGGGCAGCTGGTCGGCATCGGCGTGACGCTGGTGATCGGCGTGGCCGTGGTGCTCTTCGCGGCGCTGCGCCGCCGCCGGGCCACCGACATCGACCCCGAACTGTCGAAGACGCCGCTGGTCATCGAGGGGCTGCGCAAGGAGTACCCGGGCGGGTTCGTCGCGGTGAACGACCTGTCGTTCCGCGTCGAGCCGGGCCAGGTGCTCGGCCTGCTCGGGCCGAACGGCGCGGGCAAGACGACCACGCTGCGGATGCTGATGGGCCTGATCACGCCGACGAAGGGCCACATCCGGGTCTTCGGGCACAAGATCACCGGCGGCGCCCCGGTGCTCTCGCGCATCGGGTCGTTCGTCGAGGGTTCCGGCTTCCTGCCGCACCTGTCCGGCCGGGCGAACCTCGAGCTGTACTGGGCGGCCACCGGACGGCCGGCGGAAAGGGCGCACTTCGGCGAGGCGCTGGAGATCGCCGGGCTCGGCTCCGCGGTCGACCGGCGCGTGCGGACCTACAGCCAGGGCATGCGGCAGCGGCTGGCGATCGCGCAGGCGATGCTCGGCCTGCCGGAACTCATGGTGCTCGACGAGCCGACCAACGGGCTCGACCCGCCCCAGATCCACCAGATGCGCGAGGTGCTGCAGCGCTACGCCGCGACCGGCCGCACCGTGGTGGTGTCCAGCCACCTGCTGGCCGAGGTCGAGCAGACCTGCACGCACGTCGTGGTCATGCACCGCGGCGCGCTGGTCGCCTCGGGTGAGGTCGGCGAGCTGGCCGCGGCCGGCGGCGAGGCGACGTTCCGGGTCGACGACCCGGAGGCGGCCGCCGCCGCGCTGAAGGCGGCCGGCGGGGTCACCTCGGTCGACGTCGACGGCGACCTGGTGCACGCCGACCTCGACGGGCTGCCGCGTGCCGAAGCGGTCGCGGCGCTGGTCCGCGCCGGCGTCGCGGTGGAGCAGGCCGGGCCGAGGCGCCGGCTGGAAGACGCGTTCCTGCAACTGGTCGGAGACGAGTCGTGAACACTTCGAATTCCGGGGTCCACACCGACCCGCACGCACTCGACGAGCTGACCGACGTCGCGTCACACGAGCACACCGAGGTCGGGCCGGACGGCGCCGTCGCGGGCTACTCCGCGCGGCGGACGCTGCGGCTCGGCGTCGAGCTGCGGCGCCAGCTCAAGCGGCGGCGGACGCAGTTCCTGCTCGGGTTCGTCGCCCTGCTGCCGTTCATCCTGGTGATCGCGTTCGAGGCGGGGCAGTCGAACCCGAACCGGCGCAGCGGCGGGTTCGTCGACCTGGCCACGGCTTCCGCGCCGAACTTCGTGGTGCTGGCGCTGTTCGTGTCGGGCACGTTCCTGCTGCCGATGATCGTCGCGCTGTTCTTCGGCGACACCATCGCGAGCGAGGCGTCGTGGTCGAGCCTGAAGTACCTGCTGGCCGTGCCGGTGCCACGGCACCGGGTGCTGCGGCAGAAGGCGATCGTCTCGGGACTGCTGTCGGCCGCGGCCTTGATCCTGCTGCCACTGGTCTCGCTCGGCGTCGGCGTGCTCTGGTACGGCGCGGGTGACGCGATCAGCCCGACCGGCGACGCGGTGTCCTTCGGCGACAGCCTCCTGGCCATCGCACTGTCCACTGTGTACATCATCCTGCAGCTGGCCTGGGTGGCCGGGCTCGCGCTGGCGCTGAGCGTGTCGACCGACGCCCCGCTCGGCGCGGTCGGCGGCGCGGTGCTGGTGGCGATCCTGTCGCAGATCCTCGACCAGATCACCGCGCTGGAGGGCCTGCGCAACTACCTGCCGACGCACTACGCGTTCTCGTGGATGGACCTGATCTCCACCGACGTCGACTGGACGAACCTGGCCAGTGGTTTGCTCTCGGCGGTGCTCTACGGAACGGTGTTCTTCCTGTACGCCGGGCGGCGGTTCGCCCGCAAGGACATCACGAGCTGAGGCGCGGATGGCCGCGGTCGTCGAAGGGCACCACCCGCCCGCACCGCTGGTGCGGACGTTCAACGCGGTGCTGCGCGTGGTGCTGCCGAGCCCGCTCGGCCGGGGCGTGGGCGAGTTCATGCTGCTCGCCTTCCCCGGCCGCCGGTCCGGGCGGCACTACCGCGTGCCGGTGACCGCCCACCACGACGACGCGGGGCCGTACGTCCTCACCTCAGCCGGCTGGCGGCTGAACTTCACCGGCGGCGCGGACGCCGAGGTGACGTTCCGCGGCCGGACCACGCCGATGCACGGTGTTCTCGTCGAGGACGAGGCGGCGGTCGTGCGCACCTACCTGGACCGGATGACCGAGCTGGGCCTGCGCCGCGCCGCCCGGGAGATCGGTCTCCGGTTCCCGGCCGGGCGGCTGCCGACCTCGGCCGAGGTCACCGATCTGGTGCGCCGGGAGCACTTCGGCGTCGTCCGGTTGAGCGGCAGAACCTGAGAGTTCCGCCGCGCCGGGGTACGGTCGGGCCGTGCCGATCACGCTGGAGAGCCACCAGGACGTCGCCGTGCTCCGGATGGACCACGGCAAGGCCAACACCCTCGACACGGACTCGTGCCGCGAGCTCGTGCTCCGGCTGGAGGAGGTCGAGCAGGCCCGCGCCGTGGTGCTCACCGGCACCGGCGGCATCTTCAGCGCGGGTGTCGACCTCAAGCGGATCCACGACGGCGGCGCGGCGTACGTGTCGGAGTTCCTGCCGCTGCTGTCGGACGCGCTGCTCGCGGTGTTCGGCTGCCCGCGGCCGGTGGTCGCCGCGCTGAACGGGCACGCCATCGCCGGCGGCGCGGTGCTCGCCGCCGCGTGCGACCACCGTGTGCTCACCACCGGGCCCGGCCGGATCGGGGTGACCGAACTGCTGGTCGGGCTGCCGTTCCCGCTGGCCGCGCTGGAGATCCTCCGCTGCACGTACGGGACGGCGCCGTTGCCCTCGCTCACGTACTCGGGGGCGACCGTCGGTGGAGAGGATGCGCTGGCCCGCGGGCTGGCCGACGAACTCGCCCCGCCCGAGGAGGTCTTGGGGCGGGCGGTCACCGTCGCGACCCGGCTCGGCGACCTGCCCGCCGAGCCGTTCGCCCACACCAAGGCCCAGATCCGCCAGCCGTTCCACGAGCGGATCGCCGAGTACCGCCACGCCGACGACCCGCAGGTGGAACGGATGTGGCGGTCCCCCGAGGCGCTCGGCGCCGTCAAGTCCTATGTGGACGAAGTGCTCCGCTAGCTCGCGTGCACGCCGCTTTCGGCCAGGGCCTTGATGCCCTCGACCGTCTTCTGCATGTTGTCCTGCAGCTCACCGAGCCGCATCGCGACGATCTCGTCCTCGTGCTCGGGCATCGAGGCGATGATCGTCGTCAGGTTGGACGGGCCGGGGCCGATCTGGGCCCACTGGCGCAGGAGCGTGCCGTCGCCGTCCTCGACGAGCTCGAACTTCCACGACGCGGCCGGGTTGGTCACGTCCATCACCGACCACGCGAACAGCCGCCCGGGCTCGTACCCGGTGACCGTCGAGACCGTCTCCCACTCCCCGGCGACCGGGTGCGAGTTGCGGCCGCGGAACTGCGCGCCCAGGCCGGGCTCGGAGCCCTCGACCCAGCCGCCGCCCTGGTATTCACTGGAGAACCGGGCGGGCAGGTCGACGTCCAGTAGCCACGACCAGACTTCGGCCGGCGGCGCGTCGATGTGGACCTCGACCTGGGTCGTCGGACAATCGGAAACCTTCATGGCGGACCCCTCGCTCGATGACGGTGTCTACAGCGTTGGACCGTAACGTGGCGCTGATCACGCGGACAACTCGCACGATGCGCGTGGTCGGGCAAGGTGGAGGACGCCACCCGGCGGCCACGCCACCCGCCGAAAGTCGGGTTCCGCCCGAGGGTGCGCCCGGTCAGCCGATTGCCGACCACGGCCGATTCTGTGAGGGTCCCACGGTGGGTTCCGGACCTGGGGAGAGTGCTTCCATGCGCAGACTGTTCACCGCCGCGGCGGTTCTGCTCGCGTTCGCCGGGCTGGCGCCCGCGGTGAGCGCGGCCCCCGACATCAAGGCCGAGCTGCAGAAGATCCCCGGGCTGACGGTCGTGTCGGAGAACCCGGCGCCGGCCGGTTACCGCTTCTTCCAGCTGACCTACACCCAGCCCGCCGACCACCGGCACCCCGGCGCGGGCACCTTCCAGCAGCGGTTCACCCTGCTGCACCGCGACTTCACCGCGCCGACCGTCGCCTTCACCAGCGGTTACAACGTCAACACCGCGCCGAACCGCTCGGAGCCGACGCAGATCGTCAACGGCAACCAGCTTTCGATGGAGTACCGCTACTTCACGCCGTCACGGCCGGAGCCGGAGAACTGGGCGAAGCAGCTGACGATCTGGCAGGCCGCCGCGGACGAACACCGCGCGGTGCAGGCGTTCAAGGCGATCTACCCGGGCAAGTGGCTGGCCACCGGCGGCAGCAAGGGCGGCATGACCGCAACGTACTTCCGCCGCTTCTTCCCCGACGACGTCGACGCGACGATCCCGTACGTCGCACCCAACGACGTCATCGACCCGCTCGACGTCTACAACCGGTTCCTCTCCCGCGTCGGCAACGACCCGGGGTGCCGCGACGCGCTGAAGGCGATCCAGCGAGACGCGCTGAAGCGGCGTGACGAGCTGGGCGCGATCGCGGCGGTCGACGCGGCGAAGCGGGGGCTGACGTTCTCGATCGTCGGCTCGGCGGACAAGTCCCTCGAGATCTCGGTGATCGACTCGTACTTCGCCTTCTGGCAGTACCAGACGCAGGCGGACTGCGCGACGGTGCCGAAGGCCGGCGCGCCCGCGGCCGAGGTCTACGCCTGGTACGAGAAGGTGGAGAGCCTCAACACCTACTCCGACCAGGACCTCGCGCCCTACGTCCCGTACTACTACCAGGCGGCGGTCCAGCTGGGCTCGCCCGAGGCGTATGACGGTTACCTGCGTGACCTGCTCCGCTACCCCGGCGCCGATCAGCCGAAGACGTTCGTGCCTTCGTCGGTCAAGATGCCGCGGTTCGACTACCTGGCGATGCCGGACGTCGACTTCTGGGTGAAGTCCCGCGGCAGCCGGCTGCTGTTCGTCTACGGTTCGAACGACCCGTGGGGCGCCGAGCCGTTCGAGCTCGGCTTCGGCAGCCGCGATTCGTACCGGTACTACGTCCAGGGCGGCAACCACGGGTCGAAGATCGCCCAGCTGGCCCCGGCCGACGCCGCGGCGGCGACGGCAACCGTCCGGCGCTGGGCCGGCTTGCCGCCGGCTGCTGCCTTGTCGGCCCGCAGCGCGCCGGCCGGGTTCCCCGACTTCGACGCCGACCTCACCCTTTCGGCGCGTCCGCCGCTGTGACTTTCCTCAGGCCGGGCGTAGTCTCACGGCACCTGACGGCCCGGCCTGAGGAGGCGGCATGCCTCGTCCCGTCCACTTCGAGATCCACGCGGGTGACCCCGAACGCGCGGTGGCGTTCTACACGACGGTGTTCGGCTGGAAGTTCGAGCGCTGGGGCGACGTCCCCTATTGGGTGATTTCGACCGGCGAAGGCGACGGCATCAACGGCGGGCTCGTCCCCCGGGTCGGCCCGGCGCCCGAGGAGACGGCGCCGGTCCACGGTTACGTGAACACGGTCGGCGTCGACGACCTCGACCGGGCCCTCGCCGAGGTCAACCGCGCGGGCGGGACGCTGGCGCTGCCGAAGAGCCCGGTGCCGGGTGTGGGGTGGCTGGCCTACTGCAAGGACACCGAAGGCAACATCTTCGGCATGCTGCAGCCGGACGAGAACGCACCGGCGCCTGGTTAAGGGCGTTTCGCCTTCGGCAGCCGGTTGACAACGTCCTCATAGGACACGGTGATGAGTTCCTCGAGCTCGGCGTCCGGTACTCCGGCGCCGAGCTCGACGCGGTTCCAGCCGTAGCGGCCGAGGTAGTCCATCACGGAGACCGCATCCGGGTACCGCTCACGCAGCTCGGCCGCTTCTTCTTCGGTGGCACCACATTTGACGGCGACACTGCCGGGTTCGTCCTGGCCGATGAAGGCGAAGCCCTTGCCACCGACCTTCGCAACCAGCACGTGGTCACCGAAGGGGTAGGTCTCCTCGGCGCCCGGCTTGGCGAGGCAGTACGCGACAACGGCTTCGATGTTCACGACCCGAGCTTCACGAGTTCGAGATCGGTCTGCGGGAAGTCGTCCCCGATGCACAGCAACGGTTCCCCGGCGACGAACGCGGTGGCATAGGTGAGGCAGTCCCCGAAGTTCAGCCCGGCCGGATGCCTCCCCTTGCCGAACCGCATGAAGGCCACCTGTGCCGAACGCCAGTGCGCGTCACCGAAGGAGACCACGTCGAACCGCCGCTGTTGCAGGAAGTCCGCCAACAGCGCCTTGCCCCGCGGACCTTCCTTGTGCACCAGGACAAGAGTCGTCTCGACCAGCGTCGGTGCGCCGATGCGGCAGGACCGCGCGGAGCCGATCGCCGCACCGAGAACCTTGGCCACGGGTTCACCCATGATCGCGGCGATGATCGCGGAACTGTCGATGATCACACGCCACCCGGCCCGTAACCAAGGATCTCTTCCCGCTCTGCTTTGCCGATCGGCACGCCCCGGTTTTCGGGAGACACCTGGGGCCAGATCTCTTCCTCGAGAAACCGGACGAACGCGGCGCCGTCACGAGCAGCGGTTTCCCGCGCCACGAGCTGGTCGCGGCGCAGCCGCAGGGCTTCGCGGACGGCACCGGTCTTGGTGTCGCCCGTCAGCTCGGCGACCTCGGCGGCCAACTGCTCGGCCTCCGGATCCTTGATGTTCATAGCCATGGTGTAAGTCTACCTTCAATGGTGTAGTTATCACCATTCGACGAGGTGGCGGGCAGGCCACCACGGACCGCCGGCGAGCGCTACTTGATGCCGGCCGCGTCCATTCCGCGGAGTTCCTTCTTCAGGTCCTGGATCTCGTCGCGCAGCCGGGCCGCCAGCTCGAACTGGAGGTCTCGCGCCGCCTGCATCATCTGGTCGGTCATCTGCTGGATGAGGTCCGCCAGCTGGGCGCGCGGCATCTTCGAGACGTCCTTGTCGACCAGCATGCCCGAGCTGCGCACGCGGTCACCCTGCTCGGGCTTCTTGCCCCGCGACGAGTTGCGGCCCGAACCGCCGACCGAGACCTGCTCGGTGTCCTCGGCTTCGCTGTACACCCGGTCGAGGATGTCGGCGATCTTCTTCCGCAGCGGCTGCGGGTCGACCCCGCGCTCCACGTTGTACGCGACCTGCTTCTCGCGGCGGCGGTCGGTCTCCTCGATCGCGTGCCGCATCGAGTCGGTGATCTTGTCCGCGTACATGTGCACTTCGCCCGACACGTTTCGCGCCGCGCGGCCGATCGTCTGGATCAGCGACGTCCCGCTCCGGAGGAAGCCCTCCTTGTCCGCGTCGAGGATCGCCACCAGCGACACCTCCGGCAGGTCGAGACCTTCACGCAGCAGGTTGATGCCGACCAGCACGTCGAAGTCGCCCGCCCGCAGCTGCCGCAGCAGCTCCACCCGGCGCAGCGTGTCGACCTCCGAGTGCAGGTACCGCACCCGGATGCCCAGCTCCAGCAGGTAGTCCGTGAGGTCCTCGGACATCTTCTTCGTCAGCGTGGTGACCAGGACGCGCTCGTCCTTCTCCGCGCGCTCCCGGATCTCGTGGACCAGGTCGTCGATCTGGCCCTCGGTGGGCTTCACGACCACCTTCGGGTCGACCAGGCCGGTCGGCCGGATCACCTGCTCGACGAACTCGCCGGCCGCCTGGCCCATCTCGTACGGCCCCGGGGTCGCCGACAGGTACACCGTCTGCCCGATCCGGTCGGAGAACTCCTCCCAGGTCAGCGGCCGGTTGTCGACCGCGCTCGGCAGCCGGAAGCCGAACTCGACCAGGTTGCGCTTGCGGGACATGTCGCCCTCGTACATGCCGCCGATCTGCGGCACCGTCTGGTGCGACTCGTCGATCACCAGCAGGAAGTCGTCCGGGAAGTAGTCGATCAGCGTCGCCGGCGCCGACCCCGCGCCGCGGCCGTCGATGTGCCGCGAGTAGTTCTCGATGCCGGAGCAGAACCCGACCTGCCGCATCATCTCGATGTCGTAGGCCGTGCGCATCCGCAGCCGCTGCGCCTCCAGCAGCTTGCCCTGCTGCTCCAGCTCCGCGAGGCGTTCCTCGAGCTCCTGTTCGATGCCCTTGATCGCCTTTTCCATCCGCTCCGGGCCCGCGACGTAGTGCGTCGCCGGGAAGATCCGGACCTCGTCGACCTCCTTGACGATGTCGCCGGTCAGCGGGTGCAGGTAGTAGAGCTTCTCGACCTCGTCACCGAAGAACTCGACCCGGATGGCCAGCTCCTCGTACGCCGGGATGATCTCCACCGTGTCGCCGCGCGCCCGGAACGTGCCGCGCGCGAACGCGATGTCGTTGCGCGTGTACTGCACGTCCACCAGCGCCCGCAGGAACACGTCCCGGTCCAGCTGCATGCCGGTCTTCAGCATCGACGACCGGTCGAGGTAGGACTGCGGGGTGCCCAGGCCGTAGATGCACGAGACGGAGGCGACCACGATGACGTCCCGGCGTGACAGCAGGTTCATCGTCGCCGAGTGCCGCAGCCGCTCGACGTCGTCGTTGATCGACGAGTCCTTCTCGATGTAGGTGTCCGTCTGCGCGATGTACGCCTCGGGCTGGTAGTAGTCGTAGTAGCTGACGAAGTACTCGACCGCGTTGTTCGGGAAGAGCTCGCGCAGCTCGTTCGCCAGCTGGGCGGCCAGGGTCTTGTTCGGCGCCATCACCAGCGTCGGCCGCTGGACGCGCTCGATCAGCCACGCCGTGGTCGCCGACTTGCCGGTGCCGGTGGCGCCCAGGAGCACGACGTCCTTCTCGCCCGCGTTGACCCGGCGTTCGAGCTCGTCGATCGCCGCCGGCTGGTCACCGGCGGGCTGGTAGTCACTGATCACCTCGAACCGGCCGCCGGTCCGCGGGATCTCCGAGACGGGCCGGAAGTCGGACTGGGCGAGCACGGGGTGTTCGGTTGCGAAAGCCACGTCGACCAGAGTAGGCCCCACCACCGACAATTTCCGTCGGCCCTGGTCAGCGGGGCCGGCGCCCCGTGACGGACGCGACTTCGCCGCCGGTCGCTCGTCGCCCCTTCAGCAACTGCAGTCGCAGCAGGAACAGCAGTCGCAACAGTCACAGTCGCAGCCGCAGCTCGAGTGCGGCTTCCCGCTCCACGGCCCGGGATAGGGATCACGGCAGCAGAACTGGCAGGTGCAGCACATGTACGGCGCGATCGCGCAGCCGAGGAAGAAGTTCCGCTTCTTCGGCGGGACGGCGAACTTCGGGTACCAGAGGCCGCCACCCTTGCCGTGGAGCGGCTCGGGTTCGCCGGAGTCACCGGGGCCGCCAGGGCCGCCGGGCCCTCCCGGACCACCGGGGCCACCGGGTCCGCCCGGGCCACCGGGACCAGGCGCACCGGGTGGCGGAACCGGCCCCGGCGGCGGAAAGCCTTGTCGGGAACCGGGTCCCGGGGCTCCGGGCGGACCTTGGTGCGGATACTGCTGAGGAGCGGGCCCCGGGCCGATCCACCCCGGCGGAGCCTGGTGCGGGTGCTGCTGCGGCGTCGGCCCCGGTCCGATCCACCCGGGCGGCGGCTGCTGCCCGGCGGCACCACCCGACCACGGATCTCCGCCGCCGTGCCCGTGTGCCGAGCCGGTCCCGCCGTGGCCGAAAGCGCGCCGCACGGCCTGGCGCAGCTCGTGCACCAGCAACGCGTGCACCAGCGCCGGCGCCGCGAACTCCGCCTCTCGCAACGCCAGCTCCACCCCGAGCACCGCGTCGTCGCACAGGCGGCGGGCCTCGGCCAACCCGGTTCCCGTGGCCAGCAACGGGTTCCACGCCCCGACGGCTGCGTCCGCCGAAAGGTCCTCGACCGCGTCCAGCAGGTGCGCCGCCCGGCCGAAGAGCCTGCCCGCCTCCGCCAGCGGGGCCACGTTGCCCGGCCGTCCGGCCAGCTCCGCCGTCCGCGCGAACGCCGCGGACGTGGCCAGCTCGGCGGGCTCCGTCGCGAGCAGCGCCGAATCACCGAGCCGGACCGCGCTCTCCAGGGAGCCCTGGCGCGCAACCGCCTCGGTGAGCACCGTCGTGTCGAACCCGACGCGGCTGCCGGTGCGGCTGCCCTGCGCCGTCCAGCGGGCCGCGACCCGGCGGGCGGCCGCCGCCACCGGGCGCCTGCCGAACGCGCCGTCGCCGTCCTCGACGTGGTCGCCGACCTTCGCCGCGGCCAGCACCAGCGACACCGCGGCGGCGAGCTGGGCGCCTTCGCCCCGCGCCACCGACGTCGACCGCATGCCCCGCAGCGGGCACGGGCCCGCGTCCCGCCGCCGCTCGGCGCCCGGGGTCTGGGCCTCGACCAGCGCGGAGATGATCAGCCCGTCGTAGTTCGTGACGACCCGGGCGAGCTGGCCGTGTTCGTCGCGCAGCGTGAGGCAGAGCCCGCACAGGTGGGCGAGCCAGTCCGCGTGCAGGTCGCCGGACAGCCGGTGCCGGCACGGCCTGATGATCCCGAACATCCGCAGTTCCCCTCGGCTCACGGTCGGCGAACCTTAGCCCGAACGTGTGGCGCGCGCGGCGGAAGTGCGCGATTCGTGACCGGCCCGGCAGGATGAGCGCCATGGCCGAACTGCACCCGCCGAAGGTCGAGATCTTCGACCCCGCCGAGCGCGCGAACATCGACCCGAAAGGCATCGTGCGGGAGGTCGAGGAGTACCGCGAGGAACCGTTCGGCCTGTACCTCGCCCGCCCGACGCCGGGCCGCGCGCAGTTCCACTACCTCGAGTCGTGGCTGCTGCCCGGGCTCGGCCTGCGGATCACCGACTTCTGGTTCTCCCCCGGCCACGAACGCGACCAGGACTTCTACCTCGACGTCGTCCGCGTCCGCCGCGAAGGCCCGCGCTGGGTCGCCACCGACCTCTACGTCGACCTGGTGCTCAAGGACAAGCTGTCACTGCGGGTGATCGACACCGACGAGCTCCTCGAAGCCCACGCCGCCGGCCTGCTCACCGCCGAAGACGCCGAGTCCGCGCTGGAGACGACCTACGCCGCGGTGGAAGGGCTGGCCGCACACGGTTACGACCTCACCGCCTGGCTGGCCACCCGGGACATCGCCCTCACCTGGCGGCGCCATCCCTAGGCCGAGTAGTACGCCAGGAACATGTCCACACCCCGGTTGATGAGGTCGTCGGTGCGCTGCTCGCCGATCCGTTCACCGTAGGCGGCGTGGGTGAAGTGCGGGTAGAGGACCAGCGCGTAGAGCTGCACCAGCGCCAGTTCGACGTCGGGGATCGCGAGTTCGCCGGCGTTGATCCGCTTGCGGAACTCCCCGGCGAGGATGGCGGAGGTCAGGTCGGGGCCGTTGGCCTTCCACGCCTGGCCGAGTTCGGGAAACCGCTGCGCTTCACTGGCGACGAGCGCGCGTAGCGCGAGCACCTGCGGCTGCGCCATGCCCGCCACCCAGCCTCGCGCCGTCTGCACGAGGATCTCGCGGATGTCGTCGGACTCGGCGAGGCTCTTCTCCAGGGCCAGCGTCGACTGCTGGAGCGCTTCCTTCAGCGCGTCGTGGATGACCGCGTGGAACAGCTCGCTCTTGCTGCCGAAGTGGTTGTAGATCGTCACCTTCGAGACGTCGGCCTGCCGGGCGATGACGTCGATGCCGGCTTCGAAGCCGCGGGCGAGGAACGTCTCGCGGGCGGCGTCCACGATCGCCCGGCGCTTGAGGTCGGCGCGCTCGCCGGTGGGGGTGCGCCGTCGCGTCTCGGTCATCTTCGCAGCATACCAAGCCACTGAACTGTGCCGTCCAGTTCATCTGAACTGAACAGTTGAGTTCATATGTACTGAAGCGTACAGTTCAGCAGCGACCGGAGTGACGACCAGGAGGAACTCATGCTGACCCAACCGGAATCGACCTCGACGAGGCGCCGCGACCATTCAGGCGCACGGCTGGCACTGCTGGCCTTCGCGATGCTGATCGTCTCCCTCGACCAGTACATCGTCGTGGTCGCGCTGCCCGAGATCGGCCGGGACCTGGGCTACTCCGCCCAGACCCTCCAGGCGGTGATCAGCACCTACGCGATCGCGTCCAGCGGGTTCCTGCTGTTCGGCGGCCGGGCCGCCGACCTGCTCGGCCGCCGGCGGATGCTGGTGACCGGACTGGCGCTGTACGCGGTCGCGTCGGTCGTCGGCGGGCTGGCCACCGTGCCGCTCCTCCAGCTCGCCGGCCGCGCGCTCCAGGGCCTGGGCGGCGCGCTGGTCTTCCCCAGCACCTTGGCGATCATCACGACGTCCTTCGCCGAAGGCCGCGAGCGCAACCGCGCGCTGAGCGTGTGGGGCGGCGCCGGCGCCGCCGGCCTCGTCATCGGCGTGCTGCTCGGCGGGGTGCTCACGCAGGGATTCGGGTGGCAGGCGGTGTTCTTCGTCAACGTTCCGCTGGCCGGCGCCGCGCTCGTGGCGGCGTTCGCGCTCATCGGCGCCGACCGCCCCCGTGCGCCGAGACGGCGGTTCGACCTGGCCGGCACGCTGAGCGTCACCGGCGCGGTGACCCTGCTGGCGTTCGCGCTGGTCCGGGGACCGGACGCGGGCTGGGGCTCGCCGGAGATCGTGGCCGCCCTGGGTGCGGGAGCCCTGCTGATCGGAGCCTTCGCGGTGATCGAGCGGCGCAGCGCCGACCCGCTGCTGCCCCGCCACCTGCTGGCCAACTCCAGCCTCCGCTTGGCCTTGGTGGTCGCGTTCATGTTCACCGCCACCTTCGGCTCGCTGCTGTACTTCCTGTCCATCCACTTCCAGGACGTCTGGGGTTACGGCGCGCTGGCCACCGGGCTCGGGTTCCTGCTGCCCACCGCCGTGGTCGTCGCCGGCTCGCTGCTGGCCGGACCGGTGGTGACCCGGATCGGCGTCCGGCGCACCCTGCTCGGCGCACTCGCCGCCGGCGCGCTCGGCGCGTGCCTGCTCGGGCTCACGCTGACGCCGGACGGCTCCTACGTCTCGCTCGTGCCCGGCCTGATCGCGGTCAGCGCCGGTGACGGGATGGTCTTCACGGCCATGTACATCGCCGCGGCGACGCGGGTGCCCGACCCGCAGCAAGGGGTCGCCTCCGGGATCGTCACCACCGGCTCCGGCATCGGCGCCGCGGCCGGGCTCGCGGTGCTGGTCCTGATCGCCAACGCCCGGGCCCGGGACCTCGACGGCGACGCGCTGCGGGTCGCGACCGGCGGCGGGATCCGGACGGCGGTGTTCGTCATCGCCGGCGGAATCGTGCTCACCTTCCTGTTCGTGCTCGCGGCACACC
Organism: Amycolatopsis sp. NPDC051758; assembly: GCF_044453095.1. Lineage (NCBI taxonomy): Bacteria > Bacillati > Actinomycetota > Actinomycetes > Pseudonocardiales > Pseudonocardiaceae > Amycolatopsis > Amycolatopsis sp. NPDC051758. The sequence continues at coordinate 91,489 of NZ_JBITCJ010000020.1, forward strand.
GCCGCAGCCCTTCGCGCATCCTCCGAACGGTGGATGCGGGGTCCGCCGCCGGGGGACGCGGACCCGGACCGTCCTGATGATTCGCCGGCCCCGGTCCGCGCGGGACGCTCGATCCGTCACGGAACGGATCGAAGGGGGACGGCGGCATGCCGGTCATCGAGGTCGAGCACCTGCACAAGCGGTACGGGGAGAAAGTCGCGGTCGACGACGTGTCGTTCACCGTCGAGCGCGGTGAGATCTTCGGTGTCCTGGGCCCGAACGGCGCGGGCAAGACCACCACCGTCGAATGCCTGGAAGGGCTGCGGACACCCGACGCCGGCCGGCTTTCGGTGCTGGGCCTCGACCCGCGCCACGACCGGGCCGAGCTTCGCCAGCGCCTCGGCGTGCAGCTGCAGGAAAGCCGGCTGCAGGACAAGCTGCGGGCCGGCGAGCTGCTCGACCTCTACGCCGCCTTCTACCGCACTCCCGCGAACCCGGACGAGCTGCTCGCGACGCTCGGGCTGACCGAGCACCGGAACACCGCGTACAAGAAGCTGTCCGGCGGCCAGCAGCAACGGCTGTCCATCGCGCTCGCGCTGATCGGCAGCCCGGAGGTCGCGGTGCTCGACGAGCTCACCACCGGCCTCGACCCGCAGGCCCGCCGCGACACCTGGGACCTGATCGAGGCCGTGCGCGACCAGGGCGTGACGATCCTGCTGGTCACGCACTTCATGGCCGAGGCGGAGCGGCTCTGCGACCGGATCGCGGTGATCGACGCCGGTCGGGTGGTCGCCGTCGACACGCCGGCCGGGCTGATCGCCGGGGTGACCGACGAGCAGGTCGTGCGGTTCCGGCCGTCGGCGCCGCTCGGCCCCGGGCTGCTCGAGGCGCTGCCCGAGGTCCGCCGGGTCGAGCGGCACGGCGGCCAGGTCGTCGTCAGCGGCCACGGCAACGTGCTGCACGCGGTGACGTCGCTGCTCGCCCGGCTCGGCGTGATCGCCGGTGACCTGCGGGTCGAGCAGGCCGGCCTCGACGACGCGTTCGTGGCCCTGACCGGCCACCGCCCGGAATGAGGGGGAAGACCATGACCGTCCTGACCAAGCTGACCACCGCCGAGGCGAAGGTGTTCCTGCGCGACCCGGGCGCCCCGGCCGTCGTCGTCGGCATCCCGCTGGCGCTGCTGCTGGTGTTCGGGCTGCTGCCCGGGGCGAACGACCCGGACCCGAAGTACGGCGGCCAGAGCGCGCTGGCCACGGTGATCGCGCCGATGGCCGTGACGATCCTGCTCGCCATGCTGGCGTTGACGCAGTTCCCGAACACCATGGGCACCTACCGCGAAAAGGGCCTGCTGAAGCGGCTTTCCGCGAGCCCGGTGCCGCCGAGCCGGCTGCTCGCCGCGCAGCTGCTGGTCAACCTGGCCGCGGCGGTGGTCGTGGTCCTGCTCATCGTGGGGGTGGGCCGGCTCGCGCTCGGCATCAGCTTGCCGGGCAACCCCGGCGGGTTCCTGCTGACGATCGTGCTGGGCGCGCCGGCCCTGTTCTCGGTCGGCCTGCTGGTCGCGGCGCTCGCGCCGACCGGCCGCGCGGCCAGCGGCATCGGGACCGCGCTGTTCTTCCCGATGCTGGCGCTCGGCGGGGTCTGGGTGCCCAAGGAGCAGCTTTCGCCGGTCATGCAACACGTTGCCGACATCCTGCCGCTCGGGGCGACGCTCAACGGGCTGCGCGCCACGTGGGCCGGGAACGCCCCGGAACTGCTGCAGCTCGGTGCGCTGGCGGCCTGCGCGGTCGTCTGCACCACGATCGCGGCCCGGGTGTTCCGATGGGTGTGACCACCACGCCCGCCACGACGGCCACCGGGATCCGGCCGGTCGCGCCGGTCGCCCGGATCCCGGTGGCGCTGGTGACCGGGCTGATGGCGGTCCCGCTGCTGCTGACCGCGAACCGCTACGGCTACTTCGGCGACGAGCTCTACTTCCTGGCCGCCGGGCGGCACCTCGCCTGGGGGTACGTCGACCAGCCGCCGCTGCTTCCCTTGCTGGCCAGGATCATGGACGAGCTCGGGCACTCGCCGTTCGTCCTGCGGATCCCGGCGCTGCTGGTGATGCTCGGCGGCGTGGTGTTCACCGCGCTGATCGCCCGGGAGCTCGGCGGTGGCGCGAAGGCGCAGACACTGGCCGCCGCGACCTTCGCCGTGGCGACCAACTTCCTGGCGGGCGGGCACTACCTCGCGACGTCCACAGTGGACCCGTTCCTGTGGACCGTCCTGCTGTGGCTGCTGGTCCGGTGGCTGCGCACCCGCGCCGACGGCCTGCTCGTCTGGGCCGGCGTCGTGACGGCGGTCGCGCTCTACACCAAGTTCCTCGTCGGCGGCTTCTGGCTCGCCGCCGGGGTCGCGCTCCTCGTCTGCGGTCCGCGGGAGCTGCTGCGCCGGCCGGCGTTGTGGGCCGGCGCCGCGATCGCCGTGGTGGCGCTGGTGCCGACGCTCCTCTGGCAGGCCGCGCACGGCTGGCCGCAACTGGGCATGGGCGCGGCGATCTCGCAGGAGGTCGGCGGGACCTGGGGCGGCCGGCTGACGTTCCTGCCCACGGCCCTGCTCACCGCCGGGCTCCCGGTGGGCGCCGTCCTGCTGGGTTACGGCCTGTGGCGGTTGCTGCGCAGCCGCGAGCTGCGCTTCCTCGGCTGGACGACCTTGGTGCTGACCGTCGTGTTCCTGGCGGTGAACGGCCGGTTCTACTACGTCGCCGGGATGTACCCGCTCTGCTGGGCGGTGGCCGCGGTCGCGCTCGAACGCCGGGAGCCGGCGCGCTGGTGGCGGTGGATCGCGACCTGGCCCGGCTACGCGCTCGCGGTGATCCTGGTGGTGCCCGTCGCCTTGCCGATCTGGCCGCAGTCGTGGCTGACCGAGCACCCGGCGCTGCCGGCGCCGGTGTTCGCCTTCGCCGAGATCGGCTGGCCGGAAGGAACCCGGTCGGTGGCGGACGCGTTCGCCCGGCTGCCCGGCCGCGAGCACACCGCGGTGGTGACCGAGACGTACTGGGCGGCGAGTGCGCTCGACCGCTACGGCCGCGACCTCGGCCTGCCGGAGCCGGCGAGCGGCAACCGCGGTTACGCGACGCTGGCCGTCCCCGCCGAAGGCGCGACGGACGTCCTCTTCGTCGGGCAGGATCCGCGGCCGCTTCTCGGGCACTTCACCGAACTGCGGCCGATCGGGCAGGTGGACACCGGCGGGACGAAGCCGAGCTACTTCGACGGCGTCCCGCTGTGGCTGGCGACCGGCCGGACCGAGCCGTGGCCCGCGCTCTGGCCGGAGCTCGTGAACACCCACACGTGAGCCGCGTGCCCGGCGTCACCATCGGGGCGGTGCCGCCGGGCCCCGGCACGTAGGGTGCGGGAAGGACCGGGCCGGACGAGGAACAGGAGCACGATGGACGCCGTGACCACGGCCCCCGACCAGGCGAAAGCCGAGCTCGCGCCGTTCGCCCGGCGGCCGGTCGCCCTGCTCGCGGCCGGGGTGGCCGCCGTCCTGCTGCTCACCGCCGGCCGCTACGGCTACTTCGGAGACGAGCTCTACTTCCTCGCCGCCGGCAAGCACCTCGCCTGGGGGTACGCCGACCAGCCGCCGCTCGTCCCGTTCCTGGCGTGGGCGATGAACACCCTCGCGCCCGGCTCGCTGGTGGTCTTCCGGCTGCCCGCGATCGCCGCCACCGCGGCCGGGGTGGTCGTCACCGCGCTGATCGCGCGTGAGCTCGGCGGGCGGCGCAAGGCGCAGGTCCGCGCCGCGGCGGCGTACGCGATCTGCGGGCAGTTCGTCGGGAGTGGCCACTACCTGGCGACGTCGACGATCGACCCGCTGCTGTGGACGCTCGTGCTGTGGCTCCTGGTCCGCTGGGTGCGCACCCGCGCCGACTCCCTGCTGGTGTGGCTCGGTGTGGTGACGGCGATCGCGCTCAACGACAAGCTCCTCATCGCCGCGTTCTGGGCGGTGGCCGGGCTCGCGGTCCTGGTGTTCGGTCCGCGGGAACTGGTGCGCCGCCCCCAACTCTGGCTCGGCGCGCTGATCGCCGCCGCGTCACTGGTGCCGACGCTCCTCTGGCAGCGCGCGAACGGCTGGCCGCAACTCGCCATGGGGGACGCGGTCGGCGCCGAGGTCGACGCGGCGGGCGGCCGCGAAAGCTTCGTCCCGGACCTGCTGGCCGGCGCCGGCTGGGTGATCGGCGCGCTCGGTGTCCTCTACGGCGTCGCCGTGCTGCTCGGCAGCAAAGACCTGCGGCCGTACCGGTTCCTGGGCTGGACGGCGCTGGGCGTGGTTGTGGTCTTCCTCGTCGCGAACGGGCGGTACTACTACGCGACCGGGATGTTCGGCGTGCTGTGGGCCGCGGCGGCCGTGCACCTGGAAGCACGCGAACCGGCACGGTGGTGGCGGTGGGTGCCGACCTGGCCGGTCTTCGTGCTCTCGGCGTTGTTCAGCCTGCCGTTCACGCTGCCGGTGTGGCCCGCGCACTGGCTCGTCGACCACCCGGGTGCGCCGCGGCCCGCCTACGCGGCCGAGGAGATCGGCTGGCCGGACCTCGCCGGCGACGTCGCCGCGCTGTACCGGACCGCGCCGCCGGGCACCACGATCGTCACCGGCGGCTACTGGCAGGCCGGCGCGCTCGACCGGTACGGGCCGGAGCACGGCCTGCCCGAGGCGTACAGCCCCAGCCGGGGTTTCTGGTACTTCGGCCGCCCTGACGACAACGCGGACAACGTCCTCTTCGTCGGCTACGACCCTTCGAAACTCGCGAAGCACTTCGGCGACGCCCGGATCGTCGGCCAGGTCGGCAACACCCTCGGCGTCCGCAACGCGAGCGCGCACCTGCCGGTCTGGCAGCTCACCGGCCGGACCGCGAGCTGGGCCGAGATCTGGCCCGCGCTCAAGGACATGAGAGCGTGACCGCCAAGATCGACTGGAACCGCTCGCTGTGGCCCCCGGAGCCGGGGCGCACCCCGAGCGAGTGGCAGCCGTGGCTGCACCGGGTCGAGCGGTACCTGGCCGGCCTGCTGCTGGCGATCGCGACCGCGGTCACCCTCGGGGTCGGCGGGCACGACGGCCGCTGGTGGGCGACCACCGGCGCCCTGGTCGCCGCGACCACGTGCTGGCTGCTCGGCACGACGGTCTTCGCGCCGTCGCGGCTGCGCGATCAGCCGGCCTTCGCCCTGCTCACGTTCCTCGGCGTCATCGGGCTGGGCAGCGTCCTCGAAGCCCGGGACGTCACGTACGTCATCTTCATGATCTTCGCGTTCCTGGCCGCCATGCGGTTGCGGCCCCTGTGGCTCGCCTTCGCCGCGCTGGCGGTGACGTCGCTGCTGATCAACACCCTCGGCAGCGGCGGGCCGGTCCACGCCCTGCAGGAGCGGCCGGGCCTCTGGATCACGATCGTCATCGTGCAGACCGGGGCCATCGGGGGCGGCGGGCTGCTGTCGTCCGCGGTCGCCCGCCAGAACGAGGAGCGCCGCCGCACGCTCGAGGAGCTGGACGTGGCGCAGGCGGAGAACGAAGGCCTGCAACGGCAGTTGCTCAGCCAGGCCCGGGAAGCCGGGACCCTCGACGAACGGCAGCGGCTCGCCCACGAGATCCACGACACGCTGGCGCAGGGCTTCGCCGGGATCATCACCCAGCTCGAAGCGGCCGCGCTGGCCGGGGACGAGCCGGCCGAGTGGCGGCGGCACCTGGACTCCGCCACCGCGCTCGCGCGGGAGAACCTCACCGCCGCCCGGCGGTCGGTGCGCGCACTGCACCCCGAACCCCTCGACACCGCAACACTTCCCGACGCGCTGGCGGACGTCGCGACGCGGTGGAGCGAGCGGACCGGCGTGCCCGCCGCGTGCACCACCACCGGCACGCCCCGCCGGCTGCACCCGGAGGTCGAGGCGACGATCCTGCGCGTCACCCAGGAAGCGCTGTCCAATGTGGACAAACATGCGGCGGCCGGCCGGGTCTGGCTCACGCTGTCCTACATGGACGACGAAGTGACCCTCGACGTCCGGGACGACGGTGTCGGCTTCACCCCCGGACCCGGGCCCGGTTTCGGGCTGGCCGGCATGCGGCGCCGCATCCAGCGGCTGGCCGGTACGCTCCACATCGAGTCCGAACGCGGCGGCACCGCCGTCTCGGCCGCCCTCCCCGCCGTCCCGCCCCTGCCGGAGGCCTCCGCGTGACGATCACCGTGCTCATCGCCGACGACCACCCGATCGTCCGCGACGGACTGCGCGGCATCTTCACCGGCCGCGGTTTCGAGGTGGTCGGCGAGGCGGCGAACGGCGCCGAAGCGGTGGTGCTGGCCGAGCGGCTGCGCCCCGACGTCGTGCTGATGGACCTGCGGATGCCGGGCACCGACGGCGTCGCGGCGATCACCGAGCTGGCCCGGCTGGGCAACCCGGCGCGGGTCCTGGTGCTCACGACGTACGACACGGATTCGGACGTCGTCCCGGCCATCGAAGCCGGCGCGACCGGCTACCTGCTCAAGGACGCCCCGCGCGAGGACCTGTTCCGCGCCGTGGAGGCCGCCGCCCGCGGCGAAGCGGTGCTCTCCCCCGCCGTTGCCGGCAGGCTGATGGGCCGGATGCGCGAGCCGGCCCAGGAATCGCTCTCCCAGCGAGAACTCGAGGTGCTCACCCTCGTCGCCCGCGGATCGACGAACAAGGAAGCAGCGAAGAAGCTGTTCATCAGCGAAGCGACGGTCAAGACGCACCTGATCCACGTCTACACGAAGCTCGGGGTGAAGGACCGCGCGGCCGCCGTGGCGGTGGCGTTCGAGCGCGGACTACTGGGCTCCTAGGGCGTCCAGCCGGTGGCCGTGGCCCACTTCTCCCCGCGGCCGAACGCGGCGTTCACCCACTCCTGCTTCTCGTCGGCGTAGGCCTCGACCGTGCCGTCCTCGGCGTGCGCCTCGGCCAGCCGCAGCTTCACGTCGCGGTAGTCGTCACGCTCGTCCGGGTTCGCGCGCAGGAAGTCGCGGAACAGCAGCGCGAGCCGCCACGCGGGCGTCTCCGTCGAGCGGACGTGCAGGTTCACCGGGCGCCGCGGGTCGGCGCCGACGTGGAGGCGCTTGGGCCACGGCTCGCCGCCGTCCTGGGCGTCGTCGTACCAGTCGCCGTCCAGCCGGGGGAAGCCCGCGTCGGACAGCAGCTCCGTCAAGGCCTCGGCGTCGTCCGGCGCGGCCACCGTCACCTGCAGGTCGAGGACGTCCTTGGCGGGCAGGCCGGGGACGGCGGTCGAGCCGATGTGGTCGGCGCGCAGGGCCAGCTCCCCGGCCGCGGCGCGGACCCGGGCGAGCACCCGCTCGGCCTGCGCCGGCCAGGTGAGGTCGTACTCGGCGATCTTCGGGGACATCGGCGGCCGGGGGCGCCGCAGCCGGACGTTCGCCTCGAACGGCACCAGCCGGTCCGCCCACAGCGCGTCGACATCGGCGAGCACGGCGTCTTCGGCGCCGCCGTTGTCCAGCCAGACGTCCGCGATGGCGCGGCGCTGCTCGGCACTAGCCTGCGCCCGGATCCGCGCCCGCGCGTCCTCCTCGGCCATCCCGCGCGCCGACACGAGCCGCCGGACCCGCACCTCGACCGGCGCGTCGACGACCACGACCAGGTGGTAGGCGGTCGCGAGGCCGTTCTCGACCAGCAGCGGGATGTCGTGGACGATGACCGCGTCCGGCCGGGCGGCGGCCATCAGCTCCCCGGTGCGGGCGCCGACCAGGGGGTGCACGATCGCGTTCAGCCGGTGCCGCGACTCGTCGTCGGCGAACGCCTTCGCCGCGAGCACGGGCCGGTCGAGCGAGCCGTCCGCGGCCAGGATCTCGGCGCCGAACTCCTCGACGAGCCGGGCGAGCCCTTCGGTGCCGGGCTCGACCACCTCGCGGGCGATCCGGTCGGAGTCCACCAGCACGGCGCCGTGCTCTTCCAGCCGGTTCGCCACGGTCGACTTGCCGGCCCCGATCCCACCCGTCAGCCCCACGCGCAACATGCCGATCACCCTAGTCAAGCCATCGGGGTCAGCGCCTGGTGCGCCCATTCGTGTGACACGCGCACCCGCCCCGTAACGCGGGTAATCGTTTTCCGATGCGACGGGCAGCGGGTCACCGGCCCGCCTGGTCAAGGGGAGGGACCATCATGAGGATGACGAAGATCGGCAGGGCGGCGGTCGTGGCGCTGGGGGCGGGCGGGCTCGCCCTGGCGGTACCCGAGGTCACGGCGGCGAGGCCGGCCGAGCCGGTCGCCCACTGCCTGTCCGGGGTCTACCGGGTGCACGCCCAGTCGTTCCGCACGCTGTACACGGTGAAGAGCACGTGGATCCCGTTCGCCACGACGTGCACGAAGAGCGAGGTCACGGCCCCGCCCGCGTAACGGCGTAACCGGGGCATACGAACGGGTGATCCGCAAGACGATCGTGACGCGTGACTCAACCGATATTCGGACACGCCGCGTGGATTCCCCACCTCCGGCGGCGCGATTGCGTACCGTGCGCGCGTCAGGGTCGCCCACACGGAGGAACGATGGCGGACAGCAAGCACGCCGGGAAGCACCGGCTCGGAACGCCGGGGCTGGTGCACTGCGTTCTTCACCGCTCCGTGGCCGTGGCCCTCGACGACTACCGGCGGACCTGGCTGAGCGCCCTGCTGGTGCCGGCCAAGCACAGCTTCGCCGGGCTCCGCCGCAAGGCCCGCGCCGCCGCGCTCGAACGCATCTGGGTACCGGCCGTCGGCGTCGCCACGGTGCGGCCGGTGGTCGCGCGCGCCGCCTGACGCCCGCCGCTCACCGGCCGGTTTCGCTCGTCTCGATCGCGATTTCCGACGACAGCGTCCGGTGCACCGGGCACTTGTCCGCGATCAGCATGAGCTTGGCGCGCTGGTCGTCGTCCAGCTCACCTTCGAGCTCGATCTCCCGCGTGATCCGGCTGATCATCCCGCGCTCGGTCTCGCACTTGGCGCAGTCCTCGGCGTGGATGCGGTCGTGCCGGAGCCGGATCGTGGCCTTGGCCAGCGGGAAGCCCTTGCGGTCGGCGTACATCCGCAGCGTGATCGCCGTGCACGAGCCGAGCGAAGCGAGCAGCAGCTCGTACGGGTTCGGGCCGGCGCCGGCGCCCCCGACCGCGACCGGTTCGTCGACGAGCAGCGTGTGGGTCGCCGTGGTGACCTGCTGCGTGTAGGTGCCGTCGCCGCTCGCGGTGACGACGACGGTGCCGGGCTCGGGGTGTGCCATCCGGGTCAGTCCTCCCAGGGTGAGTCCAAGATCGTGGTGACGAAGTCCTGCCGGACGAAGCCTGGCACGAACCGGGCCAGGACATCGGCTTTGACGTTCCCGAACGCCGTGTCGGGCCGGTCACGGATGCCTTCGGTGAACGCGGCGAGGATGCGCCGCTTGAAGTCCGGCCGCGGGTGCGCGGCGACGACCGCGGCCCGCGCCTCGGCGGGGAGGTCCTGGTAGCCGATGCCCAGGACGTCGTATTCGACCCCGGCCGTCACCAGCGCGACCTCGGGTTCCATGTGCTCGGGGATGCCCGGCGTGGTGTGCAGCGCGATGGCCGTCCAGGCGATCCGGGCCTTCTCGGGGTCCACGTCGTGGCCGAGCAGGAAGCGCCGCGCCTCGTCCGCGCCGTCGAGCTCGAAGCGGCGGTCGGTGCGGTGGCCGTCGACGAGCCCGAGGTCGTGGAACAGCGCCGCGACGTAGAGCAGTTCGGCGTCGAAGTCGAGGCCGCGCCGCCGGCCTTGGAGCGCGCCGAAGAGGTAGACGCGGGACGAGTGGTCGTACAGCAGCGGGCCGGCGGTGTCCCGGACGAGCTCGGCGGCTTCGCGGGCGAGCGCGGTGTCGGGGACGGTCACATCGGCGACTGAGGTGGTCATCGGAAAGCCCTTTCGTCGGAGACTTCCGACGATGCCAGCGCGCTGGGTGCTCGGACCTGTGCCCACCGGACGGGAATCCCGCACATCCGGACATCCGGCGCATTCCCAAGAGACGCCGGATATCGTATCTTCTGCTGCGGGTGGGTCACCCGGAAGCCGGCTGTGCCGGCTGCTGCGAAGGGGGTGCGCGTGGCCACCAGGCACTTGTCGATGCGCCCCGCCGAACAGGGCAACCGCGAGCGGTACCTCGAAGCGGCGTTGTCGGTGCTGCTCGACCGCGGCGTTCCGGGACTGTCCGTGCGCGGGGTGGCCGAGGCCGCCGGCGCGTCGACGATCTCGGTGTACGCCCGCTTCGGCGGACGCTCGGGCCTGCTCGACGCGCTGTACGAGCGCACTTTCGACTCGTTGCGGGAGATGCTGGAAGCGCTGCCGCCGGCGGGCCCGGACGGCATCGGGGACCTGCTGCACCTGGCACTCGAGTACCGGCACTTCGCCCTGGCGAGCCCGGCCCGCTACGCGCTGATGTTCGAGCGCCCGGTGCCCGGCTTCGACCCCGACCCGGCGTTGCGGTCGGCGGTGCTGCGCACGACGTTCGGCCTGTTCATCGGCCGGGTCCAGCGGGTGTGTCTCCCGGCGGCGGACGCCCGCACGGCGGCGTACCACCTGTGGACGGCGATGCACGGCCTGGTCGGGTCGGAGCTGATGCTGGCTTCGCGGACGCCCCTGCCGGACTGGTTCATCCCGCCGACCGAAGAGGCGAACGAGGAGATGTACCGCCGCGGGGTCATCGCGATGATCACCGGCCTGGGCCTGCACAACCGCTGAGCGCTCCCGGCCGATGCGCCCCGGGCTGGTGCGATGAACGAGTCGTTCATGACGTCCGACGAGGCCGCGAAAACCACGAACCCCCGGTCCGAAGTGGACCGGGGGTTCGTGGTGGTTCAGCTCAGAGCGCTGAGGCTCACGCGCCGCCCGACAGCTTCTCGCGGAGCGCCGCGAGCTGCTCGTCGGAGGCGAGGGTGCCACCGGTGCTCTTCGTGTCGGCCGGAGCCGAGCCCGAGGTGTAGCTTTCCGCGCCACCCTCGATGCCGGTCGCCGCGTCGGCCGCGGCCTCCGCGTCGGCCTCGACGGCCTTCTGGACCTGCTTCATGTGGGCCTCGTAACGAGTGTGCGCCTCGGCGTACTGGCGCTCCCACTCCTCACGCTGCTTGTCGAAGCCTTCCTGCCACTCCTGGGTGTCCGGGTCGAAGCCCTCGGGGTAGATGTAGTTCCCCTCGGTGTCGTACTCGGCGGCCA
>NZ_JBITCJ010000021.1:0-28695 GCF_044453095.1 Amycolatopsis sp. NPDC051758
GACCGCTGGGGCGGCGTACGGTTTGCCCGACCCGGACCACTCCGGTGCTGACGTTCCCGCCGTGGAGTGGAATCTCGTCGTTTCCCATGAGAGTCATCGTGGCAGGTTCCGTATACGCGTCGGTGGTGCGCCTCTCGTGTACGGCACGGCAGGCAGGGCATGGGAGGTCGCCGCCGGCCGCGGTGTGCGGATGCGGTCGACGAGCCGGCAGCCGTCAGCCGTCAGCACGGCGGACGAGCGCTGCACTTCGTCCGTACGTCGGCATGAGCGTGCGTCCTGACGAAGGATCGAGCAGCGGCAGGAGCGCAATCGCTTGAGTGAGTCGGTCAGTCGCCTGTCGCTTTGCCGAGCGCCCTTGAGTGCGCGGGCGTGCTCGACGAGGTCGCGGAGGGATGCCGGCACGAATTCGGCGATGCGGCGTGCCCAGTCGGATCGCTCGACCAGTTCGCCGGTGGGCCCGAGCAGGCGGTCGGCGTGCGCGAGGGGAAGGCTTCGGGGCAGCGGGAGCATAAGCTCGTCGGCGGAAGCACAGCTGCGCCCGTGTATCACGAGGCACCAGGCGGCCGGAATCGACCAGCGCTCCTTATCGCACACGAGAGCACGCCTGCGTGTAGGTGCCCGGCCGATCTGGCTGGGTGCTGCTGGTGGCCTAGGGGCATTCGACGCGCCGCCGAGGTAGCCGGTGAAGTTTCGGTAGATCGTCCAGGGGGTATTCGAGCGCCACGAAACTGCAGTCTGGGGAGTGGTGCTCGTGTACCGGATCAAGCCGTCCAAGCCTTCCGCCGTGTTCGGTGCGGTCGTCGGCGTCGCGATGATCATCTTTGTCCTGGTGCGGTTCCCGCTGCGCGAGCCGTTTGTGTGGCTGTGGCTGGCCGTCGCGGTGGGTGTCGTGGGCTTCAGCCTGTGGGCGGCGTTTGCCAAGCGCGGCGCCGAGAAAGTGGTTGTCGAAGACCGCCCGCAGTCGGGTTCCTGAGTGGTACGACCCACTTCGGTCAGCCCGTCAGCCAGGACGGAAAAGTGTGTGTGGCGTGTCGAGCCCTTCCGGGGTGAAGGTGATGCCGGTGACAGCCTCACCCAGTGCGAGCAGCCACGCAGCGGCATTGCTCGCTGGCGCTGGGAGCGACGTGGTGTAGGAAGCCAGGGGTGCAGGGACGTCACCCTGGCCCGGCCGGACCACGGCGACGTCGTGGTCAGGTTGGGCGAAGTAGGCCAGTTTGTTGCCGCGTGTCTCCCAGCCGACGTTGAGCACTGTCGTGTGCGGCCGAAGGGCGTCGACGATCTCGTGCGCGAACGGGCTCCGGTTGAACGCGATTGCGAGAGTCCAGTCGCCCTCGCGCCGCAGGGCGACCTGTTCGGTATCGGTGAGAGACACCGGTCCGGCACCGAACGCGATGCCGCCGAACGCCGCCGCGACGGTGTCGAGCGGGACACTTCGCGCGTAGGTGACGGAGGCTGCGAGGCCGAGCCAGTGGTCGGTGATCCACGCGTGGCGTTCCAGCGGGCCACCGGTACCGGCACGCGCGCCGTCCGCGCCGGACGGTGCCGGCGGACTTCCCAGCAGGGCTAGAAAACCGGCGAGCATCGGCGCCGGATCCAGGCGGTCCAGTTGCTTGGCGAGTTTCGCCGCGTCGATCGTCTTGAATGCCGCCGTAAGGGGGTTCGGCGCGGTTCGCAGCGCGCGCACGGCGTCCAGGGCGACGAGCCGGAGGCGGTCGGCCCCCGGTGCGTAGCCGCTCGCGCCGGCCTCGTAGCGGGCCATCCGGACCAGTTCGTCGAATTCCCTGTCTCCGCCGGGAACCCCGGTCAGCCCGGCCGCGGCGACCACTTCGTCGACGGCGGCACGGGCGACTGTCAGCAGCGACTCGTCCTCGGCGCGACGCAGCGCGGCGGCGAGCACCGGGTGCTGGTATTCCAGCGTCTCGAACCCCGGCGTCACCGGGTGCGCGTCTTCGAGGTGTTCCGCGATCGGCGCGACGAGGACCTCGCCGGACAGCCAGTCTTCAGTGAACGGCTGTCCCGTCAGCCGGGCGGCTAGGAGGAGCAGGCCTGTTCGCCAATGACCCGCCTCCCAGTCGATCTCCGCGACCAGCGGCGTGAGGCAATCGGGCTCCTCGCCGTCCTTCCATGAGTCGGCGCCCGCTTCGAACGCCGTCTTGATGCGGCCGTCGACGGCGTAGCTGAACCTGGTCAGTGCCTCGATGTTCCAGAAGGCGCTCACCGTCTCGCCCAGCCGCGATACCCGGCGCAGGACCTCGGGCCGCGAGCCCTGGAAGCCGTTGGCTTCGATCGCGACGACGTACTCGCCCTGGCGGCACATGGCGACCGCGTACGCCTCATCGAGGTCGTCCCCTGCCTGCGCGAACGGGATGGTCCGGGCCTCGTTTGCCACCCCGCCGAAGCCGCGGACCACGGCGTCGACATCCGTCGTCTTCACCATGGTCACGCAGGCGGCTTCACCCAGTGGGGTCGTCGACAGCCAGTCGAAATCATCCTCGGTCACCACTCCTTTGTAGCGGCCTGGATGCGGAGTTGCGAGGCGGCAAGCCTCCGCGCGGCACGGTCCCGTGCGGTGCGGACGTCCTCGACTCGGCAGGGCTGTCCGCTCTGCGGCATGAGCGGATGTTCTCGTTCTTGGCTACCGGTTGCGGGTGGATGGAACGTTCGACGGTGGTGCGCTAAGCGCCGCTCCGGTGGGGGTGTGGACCGCCGTACCGACTTCGGTCATCTCGACCTGGACCGGGCGGCCGTGATTGTGGCCGCCCGGTGCGCCGACTGGCGTGAGCTGGGGCTCGTGGCTGCTGAGCTGACTTGGATGGACAACGACGTCTCCTGGCGGGCGCCGCTTCAGGCGGCTGGGAACTTTCGCACGTGGCGAGCTCGATTGTCTTGGGTTCTACGGGTAGCCGGGTTGCGCGGCTGAGACGGATTCACCGGCGGCACTCCGGCAAGCGGTTCAGGATTTCGACGATCCGGCCGAACTGTTCGGTGGTCGCGGCGTGGCCTGCGTGCACGGTGTGGACGTCGAAGCGGTTGTGGGGGGTCAGTCGGTCGGCCTCGGTGATCATCCGGTCCTGCAGCGCGAGGGGGATCATGCGGTCTGCGGCGTGCCGGATGTAGGTGCGAGGGATGCGGCCCCAGGTGTCCGGCTGGACCTGGGAGTTCTCCTTGCCCACGGTCAGCGACTCGTCGGGTTGCAGGGTGGCGAGCATGGCGTGGAACTCGGCGTCGCTCGCGCCGGCCATCAGCGCCTCTTTCAGCTTGCTCAGGGTTTCGGGGTCGGCGGTGCGGTAGTTGGCTCGCACCGCGCCGATGACCGCAGGGTCGGCGACCACCAGGGCGGCGACGGTGCCGGCCAGGGTCGTGGCACCTTCCGGGGTGGTCAGGTAGGCCTCCGGGCAGGCCAGATCCACGCAGCAGAACGCGCTGTCGTAGACGATCCGGTCGATCAGGTGGGGCACCGCGTTGCCGACGCGGTTCAGCGTCACGCCGCCCATGCTGCCGCCGTAGAGGATGACCGGGCCGAACGCCGAGACCGTGCGGACGGTCTCTAGCGCTGCCGCGGTGTAGGCGTCCAGGCCGACACCCGCCATCGGCGAGGGCCGGGTCGCCAGGGACGCCGGGTCCTGCGGGCACTGGTAGTCGAGGGCGAACTGGGCGTCGGTGACGCGGTGCCCCGGCAGGTCCACGCCGACGGTGCGGTGCCCGCGCAGCGACAGGGCGCCGATCCCGCCCGGGGTCCCGCTCGCCCCGGTGACGACCACGAACGTCGTCGTGCCGCCCCTTCCGGTGCGCGCCCGGGCCATCGTGCTGCTTCCCGCCAGGGAGAGCCCGCCGGTCGTCACGCCCAGCGTCGCCGCGCGCAACGCTGTGCGCCGGGAATGCCTCGTGTTCGTCATGACACCAAGGGGACCGCGGCCAGCCGTCGTGGTGTAAGCGGAGAAGGTGGGTTTCCGGAGCAACGAAAGTTGCACGTCGGCCCCGGGCGTGCTTACTCAACGGGAACCAAGGAGCACTGTCCACGTCGCTATGCGGCAAGAGGCCAGCCCACTCACGGACTTCCCTCTCACGCCACGAGAACCGTTCGCCATTCGGCAGGAGCGGGCGTTTGAGGTCATTGGTTCAATGAATCGGGTTGGGAACGATCTCCGAGGTGCGTGCCGAGTTCCGCAGTAATCCGAGCGAGGTCATACTCGAGGTTGTCGTGACGCAGCCGCAGGTACTGACACTTGGCGAGGTGGCTGATGTCGTCGGGAAGCGTGGCGTTGGTCAAGCGTTCAACGTCGTTGATGAGGATCGGTATCACGCATGTGCCGCGCGACAGGGCTTCTGCGATCTCGCGTCGCACCCAATCAGTCCGGTGGTCGACGGCCCGGCCGCCTGACTCGTGCGGTGTGCTGAGCCAGCGGGGCCCGATGACGGCTACCAGCACCTGGGCGCGGCGGACTCCGTCAAGCAGCCCGAATTCGTAGTTGTCTCCGGGGCGGATGGTTGTGCTGGCATAGAAGACCGCTGTGGCGCCGAAGCACCTGCTCAGTTCGCGCTGCAAGAGAGCGGCGAACCCCGGTTCGTCCTGTTTTCGGAAGTTGATAAATATCCCGCTCATGACGGCAACCACAGCACGGCATGGCGGCGTGCGGCTGCCCGAGGCTGGACAGTTCGCGAAAGTGCGCCATCGCGTGCTTGCCCTGATGCTCGACGCTCCCCACACTGTGGCCCATGGGTGTCGACTCAGGTGGTGTGCATCCAGAGCGGGCTGTGGTCGCCCGGGTGTCGAACGCGATCACGGCCGACGACGTTCGTTTGATTCGCCGCCTGCTCGTTGATGATCTCCGGCGAAACTCGCCTGTGTACGGATGGCGGTGCCTTCCCGCGTCGATCGCGCTGGTGGTTGGGGATCTGACCTGCGCAGAAGTCCGGACGGCCCTGGTGTTGTTGGCGATCCGGTGCAGAGCAACGGGTGCTCTCTCCGTGGCGGACACCCGACTGTGGATCGATTCAGCCGGATTGCGAGGTGTCCGGGTCAGTGTCCGGGCTCTGGCCGGGCAGCTGCGGCTCTCCCCTCGGCACGCGCATCGTCGGATCCGCCATTGCGATCAGGTGGTGGCGCGTGCGTTGAGCGACATTCCAGCGGCTGGGCTCTGCGAGGTGGCGCAGCCCATGCGTCCTGAGGATCGATCGGAGCGGGAACTCATCGAGACGGCACGCGCCGAATGCCACCTCCTGCCAGAGCCCGAGCGGGTGCTTGATGCCCTGCGGATGTATCTACGCAACCGGCAGCCTTCGCCAGGCGCGTACGTTCGTTCCACCTACCTGGCCGGGAACAAGGACGTCCGCTACCGGGATGCCAACAGAGTCGCCCCCTGGATAAAAACTATCGCCACGGATCCACCACTACCTTCGACCACCGCCGAGGACGAACGCTTACTACTGGTCTGTCACGGTGTCGAACTGGCGGACGATCCGCATGAGGCACTGATGCAGGTCAATCGGGCCATCTGGAGCCAGCAACGGGAACTGTTGCCGTTGTTGCTCGCACATGCCGGACGACTGATCCCCGACGTTGGCGCGGCCGGCGTCGACACGTGGCTAAGCTACCTGCACGTGCGCTACCACGCCGCGATGGAATCCGAACATATCATCGGGCTCCGATACGCCAGGGCACTCCAGGTGGATGCGGCACGGCACAGTCGGCTCGGGATCGGTGATCCGCGGGTCCGCCGAGGCATGAGCGGTCGTGGGCACATCCTGCAGATGTTCGGACACTATGATGCGGCATTCCAGTGCTACACCCAGGTATTACGTCACGCCGCCCACTTCGGAGCCATCGACAGTGACAACGCGGACGCACAATTAGTTTACCGTGAAAACCTGCACGACGCGCACGCCCAATTGGTCTACACCGAAGTTTTGCAACACGGAGATCGTGCCAGAGCACTCACCGCCATGCGAAGCGTGCACGCCTTCGCAGACGATGACGACCGGGTCGAAATCCAGTTCACCAGAGAACGTCGAGCTTTGGAGCTCGCTTTGGGCTTTACCGTTCGACGGCAGAACCTGGTAGTCGCACCTTCCAGCCGACGTCAGGCGAACCTCATCGAGGACCAGTTCCGGCGCTTCACCTCGATGGCCGGCAACCACCCGTCGCCGAATCGCCTGCTTTCCGCCCACGACGTCACGCTGCTGTACGCCGTGCTCACTCGCGACCCAGGCCTTGCCGGAAACGCTCGCGACGCATTCCAGCGGGTCAACGACAGCCTCGGCGGCTATGCGAACCTCACCGACCGGTTCAACAGCAGACTCCGAGCAGCAAAAACCCTGTCAAACAAGTTCCGTGATCTCGCCGAGATCCGCGGCCCCGTTGATCCCCTGCGTGATCCACACGCCACACCCACCCGCGCAACGGGTCTACTCGTCCGACCAACCACCGATCACGACTAAACAAACCATCCTGCCCTCTCAGCCACCTATCCAGCGTGGCTCTCGCCGGCCCAGACCTCACGCTCATCGGCAGAAGAGGACGTACGAGCGGTCGCTGCAGAGGACGCACGATCGCGTCCTGTAGCTCGGGCAGCCGTGCCTGGTCAGCTCGCCGGTGAAGCCGCTGCGGGCTTGCTCCGCTCCGGGGCGGGCGTCGGATATGGGCTGGTCCGCCGATGTCGGGGCGTCCGAACTTGGCGTGCACGATTCCACCAATTGTCGAGCCCGTTCCTTCTCGTACCATCCGTGCAGCTCACAGGACCGTACGAGTGGTGGCCGTGCAAACCGCCGGTTGCGCAGTCTCATCGACGACGGTGTCGGCCATCTGGAGTTCCGCGACGTCGTCGCAACCAGCCGCGGCTCGCTTGCCTACCGTCGCGCTACAACTTCCGGGCCCCGGCGGTGTTGTCGCCGTCGTCGAGACATCAGTTCTTCCTCGGGGCCCCTGAAGTGTCGCCCGAGGATGGGACGTGTGCCGGCCGGATCGTTCCTCGAGAAGAACTGGGCATGAGGAACGATCCGGCCGGCCCCCCTTCGCGTGCTCGACGCCGGTCGGTCAGGTGATCCTCGTCGTCGAGCCAGGCTTTCTCAGGTGTTGTCGATGTCCCCGCGAGCCGACACGGAGCAGCCCCTGAGCTCGAGCTGGTACACGCTGAACAAGCCGCCGATCCGTTCGGCATGGCTGCTCGACGTGCCGACGGTGCCGGACCGGACTACGACGCCGTTGTTGACGTCCCGGACCCGCCAAGGGCACGGCGACGGCCGCAGGCGGTTGTTGATGCCGATGTCCACGAAATGTCCACCGGCGTTGGCGGTGACCGCAGCGGTCGTGCAGTTGCCGCTGCTGCCGACGAAGCAGGTGGAGCTGGCGAACAAGCCGAAGGCCTCGGACGGGGTTGCCCGGGTTTCCGCGCCGGCGACCGGAAAACCGGCCAGCCCGCTGGTCAGGATCATGCCCGCGGCCAGGACCCCTGCGCGAACCGCGGTCGAGCTGAGAGATCGATTCCTCGAAACCATTGTTTCCTCTCCTCAAGTGTTGATGATCGCTGAATTGTTCGGTGTCGAAACTGTCCGAGGGTTGTGCGGACGGTGGCTTGCCATGCCTGTGTACGTCGGATCGGTTGTTCAGTGTCCGGTGCTGGACTCTGGACAACGGTCGCTGAACAATGGCGTTGGAGGTGGTGGCGGTGCCGCGTGGCGAGCGACCGCTGGCGGGCGGGGACGGCGTGGTGCTGCGGTTCGCTCGTGACCTGCGACAACTGCGGGAGAAGGCCGGGCGGCCAACGTATCGTGAGCTTGGTGGGCGGGCGCGCTACTCCGCGGCGGCGTTGTCAGAGGCGGCCGGTGGACGGAAACTGCCCACCCTGTCCGTGACGATGGCCTATGTCGCTGCTTGTGGAGGTGATACCGCGGAGTGGGCGACGCGGTGGCGGGCGGTCGCGGCCGAACTGGCCGCAGCCAACGCCGACCCGTTCGGCACGAGTGATCAGGGCCAGGTGCCGTATCTGGGTTTGGCCGTGTTCGAGCGGGAGGACGCCGATCGGTTCTTCGGCCGGGGTGAGCTGGTCGCCGACCTGGTGAACAGGGTGCACCGGCACCGGTTTCTCGGGGTTTTCGGGCCGTCCGGATCTGGCAAGTCCTCGGTGCTTCGTGCGGGACTGGCTGCACACCTGGTCGCCGAGCGCGAAGAGGACGACGCTCCGGTCGTGGTGTTCACTCCCGGAGAACGCCCATTTGAGGAATGCGCGGTCCACTTGGCGCAGCTCCTCGGCGAAGCGCCGGGAACGCTCCGCGACGAGTTCTCCGAAGACCCGCGCAATCTTCATCTACGGATCCGTCAGGCTGCGACGGGCACCGCTGCCGATACCGATGTCGTGCTGATCGTCGACCAGTTCGAGGAACTGTTCACCCTGTGTGGTGACGAGTCGCAGCGGTCGCGATTCATCGACGCGTTGGTGGCTGCCGCGACCGACCCGGCCAGCCGGACCAGGGTGGTGCTCGGTGTCCGGGCGGACTTTCTCGGGCACTGCGGGCGCCATCACCGTCTGGTGTCGGCGCTGTACGACGCGCAGGTACTGGTCGGCCCGATGAACGTCGACGAGCTACGCCGGGCCATCGTCGGGCCTGCCGAGCAGTCCGGCTACCGGCTGGAAACGGCCCTGGTCGCTCGTTTGATCGGCGACGCCACGCACCAGGCCGGGATGCTTCCGTTGGTTTCGCATGCCTTGTTGCAGACGTGGCTGCGTCGGCAAGGCGCGCTCATGACTGTCGCCGGCTATGAGGCGGTCGGTGGTATCGAGCACGCGCTGGCCCGCACCGCCGAACAGACCTACCAGGCTTTCGACACCCACCAACAGCACATCGCCCGCGAAGTCTTCCTCCGCCTCACAGCTCTGGGCGAGGGGACCGAAGACACCAAACGCCGAACCTCCCGGGAGGAATTCGACCTCGACGACGCCGATACCGTCGTGGTGCTGGACACGCTGGCGTGGGCACGGTTGATCACGCTCGGGGACGACAGCGTGGAGATCGCGCACGAGGCTCTCATTCGGCACTGGCCCCGCTTGCGCAAATGGCTGGCCGAAGACCGTGACGGGCACCGGATCCACCGGCGGCTCACCGAAGCCGCCGCCGAGTGGGACCGCCACGAGCGGGACACCGGCCTGCTGTACCGAGGAGCACGGCTCAACACGTGGGAAGGGCGCCCGATCGGTCGGCTCAACGACCTTGAACGCACATTCCTGACCGCCAGCCGCGACGCTGCGGAACGGGAGCGTCGGGCTCGGCGGCGCCGGGTCCGGTTCACGGTCGGTGGTTTGAGCACGGCCACTGTCATCGTGACCGTCCTCGCGGTGGTCGCGCTCGTGATGGCTGCTCGAGCTGATGACCAGCGGAAGCTGGCGGTGGGCCGTCAGCTGGTCACCGACGCCCGCGCGCAACTCCAACTCGATCCCGAACTCGGCTTGCTGCTGGCCCGCGAGGCATACAACGTGGCGCCGTCCGAGGACACCGAAGCCGTGCTCCGGCAGGCCACCGCCGACTCGCACATCCGTACCACGCTGGGGGAACGCATTCTCGGTGCGGTCTTCAGCCCGGATGGGAAGCATGTCCTCACCGGTGACCTTGACGGCACGCTCCAGGTGCGGGCCTGGGATACCGAACACGGCGTGGGGGCCACGACGCAGACACTGCGCGCTGACAGATCGCTGTTGTCGAGTCCGGTGTTCAGCTCGGACGGCCGTCGGATCGCGGTGGTCGGCAACGAGGGCTTGTGGGTGTGGGACTGGGAGCAGGTCCTGGCCGGACGAGCACATCGGGTGTTGCTGCCCAGGAGCGTCGACTCGCTGTCTCAGAGGGACGAGATTGCGCTCAGCTTGGATGGCCAACGTGTGGCCAGTGGCAATGACGATGGGACCGTCCGTATTTGGAACGCAGCCGGCGACGACCAGTCGACCGTGCTCCGTGGCCACGACGGTCAGGTCTTCGACGTGGCGTTCAGCCGCGACGGGAAGTGGCTGGCCAGCGGTGGAGAGGACGGCACGGTCCGGCTCTGGAATCTCGCCGACGGCGGGAGTCCCGTGGTGTTACGTGGCCACGAGGGCGCGGTGGATGCGGTGGCGTTCAGCCCGGACGGCCTCCACCTCGCGTCGGCGGGTGCCGACGGCACGGTTCGGGTATGGGACCTTGCCCGTACGGCAGACGCGGTGGTGCTCGGCCGACATGAGGGCGGCGCCTTCGACGTTGCCTACAGCCCCGACGGGCACTCGATCGCGAGCGCCGGCAACAACGGCGCGGTGAGAATCTGGAATGCTGATCTTACTGCCGAGCCACTGGTGTTGCGGGGACATCGTGGCGCTATCGGGTCTGTCGCGTTCAGTTCCGACGGGCACTCCGTCGCAAGCGTCGGCCAGGACGGGACAGTCACGATATGGGACGTCGACGAGGTCGGCGACCTGACGGTGCTGCGCGGTCAACGCGGACGTTCCGTCAGCGTCGCGGCCAGCCAAGACGGGCGCATGGTGGCCAGTAGGGGTCAGGACGGAACGGTCTGCCTATGGGACGTTTCTGTTAGCCGTGCACCGATCGTGCTGGTCGGCAACACCAAGCCCGTGGTTCACGTGGCCATCAGCCCGACCGGGCGGCAGGTCGCTGCTGTCTACGAGGACGGCACCGTCAATATCTGGAGAACCGGTCAATCCGCTGCGCCGACTCGGCTAAGGGAGCCGTCCTCTGACAACCAGGTGGTGCGGTTAGCTTTCAACGCGGACGGCAACCGGCTCGCCGGCATCGCCGAGACGTACATCGCGTACGTCTGGAACACACTCGAAAGCTCATCCGCTCAACTGGTTCCGGAATCAGTTCTCGTTGGTGGGGCAATGACCGCGATGCCGCCTGATGCCGGGTGGTGGAGTCCCGATGGACGTCACTTTGCCACCATCGGGGGCAGAAATATTGTGCTTTGGGACCTCGAAGGCCGCGGCAGTCTCACCGCGTTGCCCCTCGGCGACGTCCGGCTCCTCCAGACGCTGGCCTTCAGTCGTGACGGAGGCCACCTCGCCGGTGGGACCGATGACGGCACCGTCTACATCTGGAACGTCGCGGACACAGCCAAGAGCGCTGGCCCGGTCGCATTGCACGGCCGTCACCAGGACGCAGTCCGAAGTGTGACGTTCAGCCAAGACGGTCGCAAGCTGGTCACCGCCGGCGTTGACGCCACCGTCCGGTTCTGGGAAACAGGCGGTACCAGCGAACCGCTCGTACTCAGTGGGTTCCGTGCCGCCGCATCGGTCGTCACTTCCCTCGCCGACGGTCGATACGTCACCGCACATGACGACGGCACCATCCGGATCTGGCGGTGTCCCGCATGTGGCCCGATCGCAGAAGTCCTCGCTCAGGCAAACCGCCGCATCACCCGGGAACTCACCTCCGAAGAACGCCGGAGGTATCTACCCTCAAGCCGTTGACGGACGATTCGTGGCGCTTACGTATGTCCGTGTAGCGAACGCTGAGAACCCGAAGTCCGTGACCTGATCGGCTCGGACGACAGTTGGTGTGCGCACCAAGGACGGTGGGCTGCAGCCAGCCAGTGGAGCAACCTCGCCGCTGCTTACCCAGCTGACGGGATGTGGGCACAAACGGTCCCCTTGTTCACGACGGCTCATCGGCATGAGAGTGCGTTTGTGTGACCATCCGGCCGGCCGTCGCTGGTTCCACCGGGAATCTCTACACGTCACCCAGAGGGAAGTCTCCACCGGCCACCGGATATGCCCACAACGTGTATCCAGCCCGGCCGAACAGCCTTAGCGGGCGCTGCGAACGTCGTTTGCCGGTGGGATACTGGAACTCCTGGGTCGCCTCGGACCAGTGGTATCCGGTTTCGATCGTGACGTCGTAGGTGCCTGCTTGCAGCCTGTTCAAGGCCGCCAGGTGTTCCGGTCGAATGCGGACGGCGAGATAGGGCACGATTTCGCCCGTAGCTACCCGTTCTCCGTAGTGGGACAGCGTGCAGACTGTCTCCTGGGAGCCTGCCCGGATCAGCAATCGTTGATCACCCGAGGTCGACGGATACATGATCACCGAGCAGCCACCGGCTTCGAACTCCACCTCGGAGCGGGAGCGACGCGAGGAGCGCGGCGGAGCGGACATCGCATCCCGGCTCCGATCAAGTTTATTGCCGCGACGTACCAGGAACCCGCCGAAGAGGACGTACAACACGGCAATGGCGAAAACGACTAGTCAGGGGTTCATCGGCCGTCACGACTCCTGCCGAACTTCGCCTCACTCACGGTAGTCCCGCCCTAAGGTGCCCCGGTTGCCATGGCCGCAACAGCAGCGATGCTTCCAGCGATGAAACAAGTGAGACTCGCAACCGAACGCAAGAAATTCGATTCCCCTCTTGGCTTCATCGTTGACGTCATGTGATTGATTTGCACGGGACTGAGCAAACACCGGCAACCGATGGTCCGGTCGAACGTGCGGCACGCGTCGCGGCACGACGACTGGCGGCAAGGGCGTGCGTTTCGGCGGCAGGCTACGACGGCAACGGTCCGAAGTCCCGCGAGAAGACCATGGCGTACCGACTGGATGGTATGTTGATCCGATGATCGAAACGGCGCGGCGAACCTGGCGATTGCTCGAGCCCTACCACGGGATGATCTACTTCGCCCCGGAAGCCGCTGCCGCGTACGGGGAACTCGGCCTCAAGGGCCGCGCCGGCTACTTCGCGTCGAGGTCGGCGGCGCTCGGTGTGGTTCCGGCGCCGGTTGTGGTCGCCGCCTTCTACAACTTCAATCCGGTCCTCGTCGGGGAGTCGATCGCCGACGCCTGGTCCGCGACCGACCCGGCCGCGGTGCTCGCTGCCCGCTACGCCGCGGCCGACCAGGCGCTGCGCGGCACCCTGGGCGACGCGATCACCTCACCCGAGATGCGTCGTGCCGCCGCGCTCCTCCGTGCGGCCGCGGAGGCGGTCATCGGCGACGTCGCGGGGCGTCCTCTGTTCGCCGCCCACGCGGCCCTGCCGTGGCCCGCCGAGCCCCACCTGGTGCTGTGGCACGCGCAGACCCTGCTCCGCGAGTATCGCGGCGACGCCCACGTGGCCGCCCTGCTGACGGCCGGCCTCAGCGGCATCGAAGCCCTCGCCACCCATGCCGCCTCCGGCGCCGTCCCCGCCGAGACCCTGCGCACCTCCCGGGCGTGGTCCGAGGCCGACTGGAGCGCAGCCGTCAGCGGTCTCCGCGAGCAGGACTGGCTCACCGAGGACGCCGAGCCGACGTTCACTCCCGCCGGCGCGGACCGCCGGGCGGAAATCGAGCGGGCGACCGATGAGAACAGCGTGACTCCCTACGCGCACATCGGCGAATCCGCCTGCGCCGAACTGCAGGCACTGGTGCGCCCGTTCAGCCGGGCGCTCGCCGAGAAACTCATGCCCTGGGCGCTCGCGAGGCAGTAACGGGCACGACTGCACGCGCGGATGATCAGCTCGGTGACCATGCCGGCGGAGTGCTCCTCGGCATGAGCGTCTCGGCACGATGTCACCGTCAGGACAAGTGTGCCGACAGCAGCCAGGCCGGTGTCGACTTGCGGCCGTTGCCCTCGTTCCGGACATCGCCGCCGGCGAAGTCCGCGAAGTCCGGGAAGTTCTCGGGGACGTTGGCGTGGATGCGGGCCGGCCGGATCTCGTCGATCGTCCAGTACGCGCCCACCACCTCCCGCAGTTCCTCCGCGGAGACCGAGTTGACCCGGCCGGCGGGCACGGTCGCGCTGTCGAACACCAGCACGAAATAGGACGCGCCGGGCGCCGCGGCGCGCACGATCGATTCCTGATATCCCTGGCGCAGCTCGACCGGCATCGAGTGGAACAAGGTGCTGTCGACAACGGTGCCGAACCGGCCGTCGTAACCGGTGAACGTGCTGATGTCGGCGATCGCGAAGCCGACGTTGGCCAAGCCGCGCCGGGCGGCGTCCGCACGCGCGAGCTCGATCGCGGTCGGCGACTGGTCCAGGCCGACCGTCGTGAAGCCCCGTTCGGCGAGGTAGAGCGACGTTGCACCCTCGCCACAGCCGGCGTCGAGGACCTCACCGTGGAATGCGCCGGTATCGATGAGCGCGGCGATCTCGGGTTGCGGTTCGCCGATGCTCCACGGCGGCCGGAGGCCCGGCCCCATCTCGGGAGCTTGACCACGGTAGGCGGATTCGAACAACGCGTCGCTGGATGAGCTCGTCATGCACCTCAGAGTGTCAACCAGGTTGATATATGTCAACATGGTTGATATGAAACCCTCCCGGGACGAGCCACTCGGCTACCTGCTGCACCGCGTCACCACGGCCTTGCGCGCCGAGGTGGCCGCCACCGTGCTCGAGCCGTCGGAGCTGGCGGCGCCCGAGTACCTCTGCCTGCGGATGCTGTCGCAGGCGCCGAAGTCCAACGCCCAGTTGGCCCGCGAGGCGCAGGTGTCGCCGCAGGCGATGAACAAGGTGGTTCTCGCGCTGCAGGATCGCGGGCTGGTGACACGACCCGCCACGGTGTCGTCCGGGAGGTCGTTGCCTGCCACGTTGACGCGCGAGGGTGTGACCGTGCTGGCGCGCCTCGACCCCGAGGTGGCCGAGGCCGAGGACCGGGTTCTGGCCGAGCTCGACGAACACGATCGGCGCGAGCTCCGGCGGCTCCTCGTCGCGGCCGGCCGGGTGGTGTCCCGGCGATGATCCCTTCGGGACCTAGGTCGTCTCGACCATGCCGATTTCGGTGAAGACGTGGCCCTCGGGAATCACGCGGAAGGAATCCTCGGCTCGAACGCTGAGGGTGAGCATGATCTTGCCGGTCCCGGTCCACCGGTAACCGATGCGGTCGCGCGCGTAACCGGCGGCCACGATCTCGGCGGCGAGCGCCCGCCGGACTTCGGCCACGGTGCCGGGGCGGATGGTCTGCAGGCACATCGAAGCCTGGTGGCCGATGACCGCCCACCGCCGGCGGTTCTCGTACACCAGCTCGCCGTCGCGCGCGCCGATCCGCGCGGCGAGTTCCCGCATCTCGCGCCACCGCCGCCGGATCGTGAACTCCATGCTGTACCCGGACACGACAACCAGGAACGTGAAGACGAGCGCGATCGGGAACGCCCAGAGCAGCCACGGCCAGTAGCCCGTCCCGAGCCACAGCCCGGTCGCCAGCAGGACGTAGGACAGCGGCAGCCAATAACGTCCGCGCATCCGGCGCCTCCCCAGGTCTCGCCTCCCCTGGCAGGGTACCCGCGAGCGCTCCGACCGCCGCCTCCGCCAGACCCCGGAAAGTCAGCTTCAGGGCGCCGGCGTCACGTGGTTCATCGGGGGACGGGGATTTCGGCGTCGAGCACGATCGTGCCGGTGGTGTCGGTGGCGAGCAGGGTCAGGCGTCCGGGGTGCGCAGGGGGTGCCGGAGACCATTGCATTCGCTGCCGGTCGAGATGGTCTCCCGATTCGGCCGAGCCGCCGGTCCGGCGATACGCGGTGTCCTGCTCGTCGCGTAGTTGCCAGGTGAGGTCGGCCAGTGGTGAGCCGGCGACGGCCCGGCCCGGTCGCTCGGTGGCCTGCCCGCGGCGTTGGCGTTTCATCCACTCCAGCTGCTCACGCGCGGCCTGCGCCCGCCTGTCGCGGTGTTCCGGACCGGGGTTGGTGTAGAGGTCGACCAGAAACCGGTCGCTCCACAGTTCCGCCGAGATCAGCGTTATCGGCCGTCCGTCGAGTTGGCCGAGTGGTCGCGGCCCCACCAGCACACCTCGCAATGTCGGCGGCTCGAGCGGCTCGCGCGCAACGACCGGCGCCGAGCCCGCCTGGACAGCCACGGGAGCGAAGGCACCCGCGGCCATCGAGGACGACGTCGCGGCCGACGTCGTCCGGATTTCCGGCATGATTCCGGTCCGCTCAAGGGTGTCGAGCGCGGCCCTTTCCTGCTCGTCGGTGAGCACCCCGGTATCTCCGAGCGCCTCAACCTGCGCCGCGAGCCGACTTCCCACCATGCGCAACGGATCGACGGAAACCGCGCCGACGGACCGTTCGCGCCGAGCACGGCTCACCCCAGCCACGGCCGGTCGAAAGATCTCCGCCAACCACTGTTCTCCGGACAGCACCACTATTCCATTTTACTTTTGCCCACAAGCGCATAATCTCATCGGCATGAGGGGACGTACGATCGCGCGATGACCAGCCTCCGCGAGTTCCGACGGGCATGCCACGAAGCGGCCCGGCGCACCGGCGGCCGGATCGCCGAGTTCCGGATCGCCGACTGTGTCACGCCGAACTTCCACCAAGGCGTCCTCGATCACGGCGGTTGTCGCCTGTCGATCGTGTGCACCCGCGACCGGGCCGAGCCGGTCGTGGCGGTCGCCGAGCCACGGGCCATCGACGAGACGGCGGTCGAGGCGGGACCGCTGAAGTTCGTCGAAGCTCCCGAGCTGGTCGCCGTGCTGGCGGAGTTCCCGGCGTTCCGGGTGCTGACCCCGGCCGACCTGGCCGGGCCGTTCGACGCGCGGACGTGGCCCGGGTACCACCCGGCCGACCTGAAGTACTGGGCTCCGGCCGATTTGGGCGAGGTGCTCTTCAACTACTGGGATTGACTGGATTCCGCGGGCACGACGCCGGCTTGCGGGCCATCGTGGGGCGTTGCCCGCCCACACGATGGCCCGCACGACGTGTCGACCGAAATCCGGTCATGCGGTGTCAGGCGACGATGCCTTGGGTGTCGGTGCCGTTGCCGTCCCAATCGCCCACGATCGGGATTTCGGTGGTGCCGTTGCCGTAAGCAACCGAGGCGGTGACTTCGGCGTTGTCGTTGACTTCGCTGGTCCGGAAGAAGAACGTGTTTCCCATCCGCACACCGATGTTGTCCTTGCCGTCGCCGTTCCAATCACCGATCAGCGGCTGGGCGTTCGTGTTGCCGTACAACACCACCGTCGTGACGTCGACGGGATCGGTGTTCGCACTCGTGCGCAGGTAGAAGCGAGCTGCGCTGGGCCGGTAGAAGCCGACGTTGTCTTTTCCGTCGCCGTCCCAGTCTCCGATGGCGGGGGTGTCGGACGCGTCACCGAAAGCGACCGAGGTGGTCGTTTCGGTCCCGCTGGTCACCGGACTCGTGCGCAGGAAGAAGGTGTTCCCCATGCGTACGCCGATGTTGTCCTTACCGTCGCCGTCCCAGTCGCCGACCAGGGGCTGGGCGCCGGGATTGCCGTACCTGAACGAATACTGCGCCTGCCCGGTCTCCGGCGTGTTGCTCACGAGGAACGTCGCACTCGTCGGATCGTACCCACTGGGCGTGTCGGTCCCGTTGCCGTCCCAGTCCCCCACGATCGGCACCATCGGGCTGTTCCCGTAATTGATCACGGCGCGCGTGTGCACGTTGGATGCGGGATCATCCGAAAGCAGGAAGTCCAACACACCCAGATTCGGCGAGCCGCCGGTCAGCGCGGCGAACTCGGCCGGCGTGCCGTTGAAGACGTCCTGGTCGCCGGGCAGTGCTCCGGAGTCGGCGTATTGCCACAGCGTCCACTTGGTCCAGCCGGCGGGCAGCTGACCCGAGGAGCCGGAGTAGTTGGCGATGAACAGCGGGTTGGCGCCGAAAGAAGCATTGTTGCCGGTGCACGGGTTCCACCAGTTGGTGTTGGTGTAGATCATCGTTGCCCGGCCGGTCCGCTCGCGCACCCGGTCGACGAAGGCGCGGATCCAGTTCACCATCTGGCTCTGGCTCAGTCCGTAGCAGGGCGACGGGCTGCCTGATCCGTCCCACGGCCACTCGATGTCCAGCATGGGTGGCAGAGTCCGGCCATCCGCGGTGTACTTGGCCCGGTCGAGGAAGTAGTCGGCCTGGGCCTGGCCGCTGCTACGGTCCGGTCGCGCGAAATGATAGGCGCCGGCGTAAAGGCCATTGGCCTTTGCGCCACCGTAGTTCGCGGCGAAGTAGGCGTCGGTGAAATTCACGCCTTCGGTCACCTTGGCGTAGGCGAACTTCGCGCCGCCGGCCGCGACGTTCGCCCAGTTGATCGTGCCCTGGTGGTTGGACACGTCGATGCCGGTCACCGAATATCCCGGCGGGGCCGCGATGGCCTGCGCCGACCGGCCGGACCCGGTCCCGGCGGAGGCTGAGCCGTCCGGCCACGTGTCCCCGGCCGCCGGCGAGGCCACGCCGACGGCCGGTGTCACCACCGTGACCACGACGGTGACCGCCAGCACCAGGAGCGCGGACAGCGGGCGGTGGTCGCCGTGCCGTCTCCGCCGTTGCCCTCGGAAGGTGTTGCTGCGCATGACTGCTCCTTGAGGCTTGAAAGGTGTCCGGAAGGTGGGAAGGGCAGGCATTTCGCGCGCTAGGCGACGATGCCTTGGGTGTCGGTGCCGTTGCCGTCCCAATCGCCCACGATCGGGATTTCGGTGGTGCCGTTGCCGTAAGCAACCGAGGCGGTGACTTCGGCGTTGTCGTTGACTTCGCTGGTCCGGAAGAAGAACGTGTTTCCCATCCGCACACCGATGTTGTCCTTGCCGTCACCGTTCCAATCACCGATCAGCGGCTGGACGTTGGTGTTGCCGTACAGCACCACGGTCGTGGCGTCGACGGGATCGGTGTTCGCACTCGTGCGCAAATAGAAGCGAGCCCCACTGGGCCGATAGAAGCCGACATTGTCCTTGCCGTCGCCGTCCCAGTCACCGATCACGGGAATGTCGGACACGTCACCGAAAGCAACCGAGGTGGTCGTTTCGGTCCCACTGGCCACCGAGCTCGTGCGCAGGAAGAAGGTATTCCCCATCCGAACCCCGACGTTGTCCTTACCGTCGCCGTCCCAGTCACCGACCAACGGCTGAGCACCCGGATTGCCGTACCTGAACGAATACTGCGCCTGCCCGGTCTCCGGCGTGTTGCTCACGAGGAACGTCGCACTCGTCGGATCGTACCCACTGGGCGTGTCGGTTCCATTGCCGTCCCAATCCCCCACGATCGGCACCATCGGGCTGTTCCCGTAATTGATCACAGCGCGCGTGTGCACGTTGGATGCAGGATCATCCGAAAGCAGGAAATCCAACACCCCCAGATTCGGCGGACCGTCCTCGACGATGCGGTTGTAACGGATAGGCGTGTAGCTGCGCATTTCGCTGTCGGAGTTGCGGCCGAGGTTGCCGAAGTTGTTGTTGGCGTACGGGTTTCGGACCGTCTCTCCGGTGCTGTTGAAAGAGTAGACGTAGGCGCCCTGGCTGTGGTTGCCGGAGTTGACCCAGTGCGAGAACAGCTCCATGTGCCCGTCCGAGCCTGAGCCGTCGCTGTCGCGCACCATGGCGTCCCCGGGCCGCAGGTCGTCGAACGGGATCACGTGCATGCCGTCGCCGGCTCGTGCCTTGTCCAGGAACTGGTTGGTGACCAGGCTGGACCCCAGGTGCCAGGCCATCGAGACGAGCCCGGAGCAGTCCCGCCGGTAGGTGTGCGCCCCGTCGGGGTCGGTGGCCCAGGTGCCGGTCTGGGTGTAGGTGATCGACCGGTCCACCCAGTTCTGGGCGCGGGCCAGGGTTTCGGCCCGGGCGATCGGGCCGCCCCGGTCCGAGGCGAGGGCGGACGGAGCCGCGGCGGGCTGGTCGGGCATCGGTGCCGCGGTGCCGGCCGGAGCGCCCAAGAGCACGGAGGCCGTCAATCCGCCGAGCGCGGCTGCGATGACCCTGGTGGTGGTAGGCATGGGAGATACCCTCCTGACGTGACGATTCCGGGTTGATGGCACTCAGCCTCGGTGCCCGCGCTGCACCTTCTCTGCAATGGCGGCCATAAAGCCGTTACAGCGGTTTTCCAGGGCCGGTGCCGGGCGCAGAGTCGCTGCGCCATTCAGGGGAGGGGCGTTCAATGGAGTTCCGGCTGCTCGGACCGATCGAAGTGCGCGATGCCACCGGCTCGCTCGCACTGGGGGGCGCGAAAGCACGCACGCTGCTGGCCGCGTTGCTGCTCGCCCCGGGCCGGGTCGTGGCCACGGACCGGCTGGTCGACATCATCTGGGACGACGAACCACCGCCCACCGCGCGGGCGCTGATCCAGACCTACGTCTCCACACTGCGCCGGGCGATCGGCGACCACGACACGGAGATCATCCACACCCGCTCGCCGGGATACCTGGCGCGGGTCGGTGACGACAGCCTCGACTGGCGCCGCTTCGAACTCTTCGCGGCACAAGGCCGGTCCGCGGTGGCCGACGGGCGGCACCGGGAGGCGTCGAACGCCTTTCGGACCGCGGAGACGCTGTGGCGCGGACCGGCTCTCGACGGTGTACGCAGCCGCATCCTGGCGACGGAGGCCGCCCGCCTCGACGAGCAGCGCATCGCCGTCATCGAGGCCCGGATCACCGCGGACCTGGAGCTGGGCCGCACCGACGAACTGGTCGGCGAGCTGACCGTGCTGGTCGGGCAGCACCCCACCCGGGCAACCCTGCGCCGCCAGCTCATGCTCGCCCTGTACCGGGCGGGCCGGACCGCCGACGCGCTGACCGTCTTCCGGCAGGGCCGCGACGCGCTCATCGACGAGCTGGGGATCGAGCCGGAGGCCGAGCTGACCCAGCTGCACGAGGCGATCCTGCGGTCGGACCCCGCGCTGCTCGGCCTCCGCGCCGAGCCAGGCCCGCCGGCAGCCGTTCCACGCCCCGAGGTGGCTCCGACCGAGGACAGCGAGCCGCGGTTCCCGGCGCCGAAGCAGCTGCCGCCCGACGCGGCCGACTTCACCGGGCGGGACGACCTGGTGCGTGAGCTCACCGGCGCGCTGACCGGCGAGCGGAGCGGACCGGTCGTGGCCGCGCTGCTCGGCCCCGGCGGCGTCGGCAAGTCGGCGCTCGCCGCCCACGTGGCCCACCGGGTGTCCGCCGCCTACCCGGACGGCCAGCTCCACGTCGACCTGCGTGGCACCACCGACACCCCGGCGTCGCCCGCCGAGGTGCTCGGCCGCTTCCTTCGCGCGCTGCAGCCCGATCAAGGCACGATCCCGGACGGCGCGGACGAGCGCATGGACGCCTACCGCACCCTGTTGGCCGGGCGCCGCATGCTGATCGTCGTCGACGACGCGGCGAACGAGCAACAGGTGCGTCCCCTGCTGCCGGGCGCCGGCACCTGCTCGGTCCTGCTGACCTCGCGCAGCCGGCTGGCCGGCCTGGCCGGCGCGCGTCTCGTCGAGGTGGACATGCTGAGTGACGCGGAGGCGACGGCCCTGCTCGCGCGCGTCGCGGGTGGCGACCGGATCGAGTCCGCTCCTGACGCCGCCGCCGAGATCGTCGCCTCCTGCGGCAACCTGCCGCTCGCCGTACGGGTCGCGGGTGCTCGGCTGGCCACCCGCCGGCAGTGGTCCCCCCGTCTGCTCGCCAACCGGCTGACCGGCGAGCGCCGCCGCCTCGACGAGCTGTCCGCCGGCGACCAGCAGGTCCGGGCCACGATCGAGCTGAGCTTCCGCAGCCTGGAACCGGACGCTCAAGCCGCGATCCGCCGGCTCGGTCACCTCGCGGTGGCCGACTTCCGGTCCTGGGTGGTGGCCCGCGCACTCGACGTCGAGGTCGCGGTCGCGGAGCGGGTCGTCGAGCAGCTCGTCGACAGCCACCTGGTGGACTACACGTTCGTCGACGACACCGGTCTGGTGCGCTACCGGCTGCACGACCTGGTCCGCATCTACGCCAGGGAGGAGGCCGAGCGGCGCGAGTCCCGGGCCGACCTCCTCGCCTCGACCGCCCGGGTCGTCGGCGGCTGGGCGGCCACCCTGGACCGGCTCCGCGACCACATCGTCGACAGCGTGACCTCCGGAGTCGTCCCCCTGACCACGGCCCGTCCCGGCGGCGAGATCGACCCCGAGGTGCTCGACAGCGCGCTGGCCGACCCCCGCGGGTGGCTGGACACCGAGCAGGTGTCACTGGTGCTCGCCGTGGAGCGAGCCGCGGAAATGGAGCTCGACGAGCTCGCGGTGGCCGTCGCGTCGATCCTGTGCACGTCGAGGTACCCGCTGAACAACGTGATGGACCTGTGGAACCGCGCGCACCAGGCAGCGCTGGCCTCCGCCCGTCGCGCCGGCAACGCGCACGGCGAGGCGGTCCTGCTGGCCGAGCTCGGTCAGCTTCGCTACGAGCAGGACCGATTCGCCGACGCACAGATGTGCCTCACCGACGTCGTCGAGCGGTTCCGCGATCTCCACGATCCACGCGGCGAGGCGAACGCGCTCGCCTCACTCGGGCTGGCCTGCCGCGAACAGGGTTACCTGCCCGAGGCCGAGCACTTCCTATCGCAGGCATCCGTGCTGTGCCAAGGCCTTGCCGACGACCGCGCCGTCGGCCACTGCGAACGGCTCATCGGCTCGGTCCACCTGGAGCGGGGGAACTTCGACGCCGCCGACCGGTCGCTCACGGCGGCACTCGCGGCCTTCCGGCGGGCCGGCAGCCGGCGCGGCGAGGCCCTGACCCTGCGGACCATCGGGCTGACCCACCGGGCACGCGGCAGGCTCACCGAGGCCGAGACCGCGTTCACCCGCGCACTGGACCTGTTCGGCGAGCTCGGCGACACCAAGCTCGCCGCGTACTGCCGGCGTGGGCTCGCGAAGACGCACATCCGGATGGGCAGGTTCGACGAGGCCAGGGAACCCCTGGAAGCCGCGGTCGCCGAGCACGTCCACGACCACGACGGCTGGGCGGAGGCGATGGTGCTGCGCACGCTCGGCGAGCTGGACCTGGCCGCAGGCCGGTTCGACGCGGCGAGCGCCAGGCTGACCTACGCGTTGACGCTCTTCCGAGCGCAAGGAGCAGCACTGTTCGGCGCCAGGACCCTTCGCGACATCGCCCAGCTGGAACGGGCCCGAGGCGACCACGCGGCAGCGGAGGCAGCACTGACCGAGGCCATCAACACGTTCCGCGAGTACGGAGCTCGCGAGTACTCCGAGCTCACCGGTCAGGAACCTCTGTAACCCGGTTACAGAGGTTCTGCAGCGCGTTCGGCGACGGTTGGCCCGCACGCACACACCGTCCAACCGGGAGCCGTGAACCACATGATCGCGAGGTGGTCCGATCCGCGGATCGCACGAGTCCCGATCCGCGACTGCGGTGAGCCGCTCGTGGACGTGCGGGCCTCGGCGCCCTTGTCCGTCGCCGGCCCGCCGGTCCACCTCCGCTACGGCGTTGTCGAGCGGCTCGTCACCGCCCAGAGCCTCCTGCCCCGCACGGTCCGGTTGCTCATCGTCGACGGCCACCGCCCGGCGACCCGGCCCACGGTCGCACCGCACCCGACCGGCGGCGCCGTCGACATCACGTTGTCCGACCGGCACGCCGTCGATCCGGCTGCCGCGACGCTGCCGACGTGCTGCACCGGGATCGTGCCACCGCCTGCCGACCGGACCAGGCAGATGCTGACCTCGGCGCTGACGGCCGTCGGCCTCGTCGCCTACCCGACACGCTGGTGGCATTGGTCCTACGGCGACCGGTATTGGGCCTTCGTGACGCAGGCCGCGCACAGCCGGTACGGACCACTGCCCGACCCCGGGGCGACTGTCACAGGGGGTCGTATTCGTCGCCGTTCTTGTTGAGCAGCACGTAGTCGGGCGACAGTTCGGTCAGGCACCGGCTCAGCGACGCCAGCAGCTCGTCGACGGTGACCTGGCCGAGTTCCAGCTCCGCGGTGACCTCGGAGCGGATCTGATCGATCCCGGGCTCGTCGGCTTTTCAGTTCGGCGTAGGAAGATTCGAAGGAGGCGCGCATCGCCTTGACGTCAGGTGCGTCCGACACGACGTCGTGCCAGGTCGGCACACCGACGACCAAGCGGATCACGGCGGCCCGGTCGGCGGCGACGATCGCGGCCCCGCCTTCGGAGTCGGCGTAGAGCACGGGTCCGTCGTCGCACAAGAAGAACGTGCCACCCGAGGCGTCTCCGGCAACCGCGCGCAACTCGCCGCCCGACGCCAGCCGCACCGGTTCGACGGGCTCGAGGCGGGTGACGTCGAAGTCGAACACCTCCGCCAGCAGTGCGGCGGCGCGGGTGTTCTGGCGGATGCGATCGAGCATGGCGGAACGATAGACCATGCGCCGCCGGGGAAGCCGGAGTGCAGATCGCGAAGCCGGCCGCGTCAGGCCTCCGAGCGCCGACCGTCGTACTTCTCGTTGGCCGTCAGCACTTCCGGCATCTGGTCCTCGACGTCGCGGATCAGGTCCAGCAGCAGAGCCGCGGTACGCCGGCCGCGCGGAGTGAGGCTGTACTCGACCTTCGGCGGGATCGTCGGCTGCGCCTCGCGCAGCACGAAGCCGTCGCGTTCCAATGCCTGCAAGGTTTGCGCCAGCATCTTTTCGCTCACTCCCGAGACGCGGCGGCGCAGTGCGTTGAACCGGATCGTGCCGTCGTACAGGGCGGCCATCGCGAGGATCCCCCACCGGCCGGTGATGTGCTCGAGCGTGGACCGGGACGTACACGCCTGCGCGAAGACGTCGAACACCACCTGCCCGTGCTCGTCCACCCACTCCGGCGCTTCCGTCATGCCTCTCACGGTACCGGCCGCACCGCACGATACCCAGTGACGGTACTCACCATTGGTTTGCACTTTCTCTGAGTTAGTACACTCTCAAGGTAAGCACACCGACTTGAGGAGCTACGCATGATCGTGGTCACCGGCGCCACCGGACAGCTCGGCCGCCTGGTCGTGGACGGCCTGCTCGCAAAGACCAGCCAGGTCGTCGCCGCGGTGCGCGACCCGCGGAAGGCCGACGACCTCGCGGCGCGCGGCGTCCAGGTCCGCGAAGCCGACTACGACCGGCCCGAGACCCTCGCGACCGCCTTCGCGGGCGCGGAGAAGGTGCTTCTGATCTCCAGCAGCACACCCGGCCAGCGGCTCGCGCAGCACGAAGCGGTCGTCAAGGCCGCTCAAGAGGCCGGCGCGCGCCACCTCGTGTACACCAGCGTCCTGGCCGCCGACACGACGAAGCTGTTCGTCGCGCCGGACCACAAGGCGACCGAACAGGTGATCCGCGACGCGGGCATCCCGTTCACCTTCCTGCGCAACGGCTGGTACACCGAGAACTACGCCCAGACCGTGCAGCAGGCGCTCGCCACCGGATCGTTCGCCGGCAGCGCCGGTGAAGCCGGCCTCGGCGCGGTCCCGCGGATCGACTTCGCCGAAGCGGCCGTCGCCGTCCTGACCGGTGACGGGCACGCCGGGAAGACCTACGAGCTCGCCGGCGACACGCAGTGGAACTACGCCGACTTCGCCGCGGCCATCACCGAAGCCGCCGGGACGCCGGTGACCTACCAGGACCTGTCCCCGCAGCAGCACCGGCAGCTGCTCGTCGCGGCGGGCCTGCCCGAGCCGGTCGCCGACATGCTCGTCGACGCCGACCGCGGCATCCGCGACGGCGAACTCACCGCCACCACGGGCGACCTGCGCGCCCTGATCGGCCGTCCGACCACGCCGCTGGCCGACGCCGTCGCCGCCCTCGTCAAGAGCTGAACCTCTAGAGCTCCGGCGGCGCCTGCAGGTCGTGGGCGCGGAACAGGACGGCGTGCTCGACGCCCATGGCCTTGCCGCTCATCGCGGCGAACTGCGGGATGAAGTCCGCCGGGGCGGGGTGATCCGGGAGCGCGGCCAGGTACGCGGCGTGCGCCTCGAGCGAGGCGACGCCGCGGCGCAGCGGCTCCCCCGTGACCTCGACGCCGTGGGTCGCGCCGGCGCCGGCGGGGCCGGGGATGATGAACCAGCGTGCGGAGTGCGGTTCGAGGCCCTCGTCCTCGACCTGCTCCGGGAAGACCCACCGGTTGCCCGCGTCCCGGATCGCGTCGAGCGTCGCGAGCCCGGCCGCGCGGTGGTCGGCCTGGTCGAAGCCGTACGGCGTCTCGACGTCCCATCCGGTGCCGAGGACGACGTCGGGCTTGAACCGGCGGATCTCCCGGCAGATGTCCCGGCGCAGGTCGAGGCCGTAGACGAGCACGCCGTCGGGATGCTCGAGGACGGTCAGGTGCGTGACACCGACGGCGGCGCAGGCGGCCTGCTGCTCGGCGACCCGCAGGCGTGCCGTCTCCTCGGGAGGGTTCGGCATGCCGGCCTCGCCGCGCGTCAGCAGGAGGTAACCGACCTCGATGCCGCGCGCGGTCCAGCGGGCGACCGCCGCGGACGCGCCGTACTCCATGTCGTCGGGGTGCGCGACGACGCACAGCACACGCTGGAAGGACTCCTCGGGCAGAGCAGGCAGTGTCATGCCGGCCATCCTCCCTCGTTTCACGGCACGAAGGCGCGCGACCACCTTCTGCGGAAGAACCCGTCGCCGCCGAACCGTCCGAAGTGGAGTCGACCGGGACGTGCTGCTCCAGCGGCTTGTCGCGCGGCCACGTACGGAGAACCGGCGAGACAGGTGTCAAGCCGACGCTTCGCGCTGCCGCCGGTGCGCGGCCATCCGGACCGGTGAGTTCGCGGCGCCGTCGCCGGCGTAACCACCGATCCGCTGGACGACCTCGAAGAAGACGCGGCCGCCGAGGACCACGGTGAAGAAGTGCAGCAGCTCGCCGTGCTCGTCGCGGTCGTAGAGCACCGACTGCTGCCGCAGCGCGGCGAGCAGCTCGGGAGCCGGGGCCAGGCGGGCGTCGAGGTCGTCGTAGTAGTTGCCGGGGATGTCCAGCAGCGGCGCCCCGAGCTCGCGCATCCGGCGGGCGCTCGCGAGCGCGTCACCGGTGGTCAACGCGATGCGCTGCGGCTCGCGGACCCCCGGCGCCCACTCACCGCGGCGCAGCAGGGCCGATTCGAGCGCGATGCGGACGCGGCCGGACGGGTCGGTCACCGTGCGGCTGCGCACCAGCCCGAACGGCGCGGCGAACTCCGTCACGGGCTCCGGCTCGAGGCCGAGCACCGCGCGGTAGAACAGCGCCGCCTCGTCGAAGTGGTCGAACGGCTGGGTGAGGGCGAGGTGGTCGATCCCGGTCACCCCGGCGCCCTCGCCGGGTGCCTCGGTCACCGTGAAGTCGCCGAGCCAGCTGTCGCCGGTCTCGGCGCCGGTGCGGCAGAAGAAGAGCGACGTCCCGTCCGGCGCGGCGATCGCCGACAGGTCCGCCTCGTCCGCGCGGTGGCTGCGCGGCAGGATCGGCGCGAGCAGCCGCTGGGCGCGCCGGGCCGAAGCGACCGGGTCCGCGCTCTCGACGGCAACCGCGCCGACCGACGCGCCGCCGGACGAACCGGAGCCGTTGAGCAGGATCCGCGCGTCCCCCTGCTGCCACAGCCGGACGGGCTTGGACCGGTGCCGGCCCGTCTCGGCGAACCCGAGGCCCTGCAACGCCGTCGCCAGGTCAGGCTCGGCCAAGTCGTCGACCGCCAGCTCGACGAACGAGTGCCCGGCGAGCGCCGGAGCGGGCGGAAGGTCGGTGACACCGAGGGTTTCCTGCAGGGCGAGCAGGGACCGCATGGCGTCGACGGCCGCCGGCGCCGGGTCGGCCTGGCGGAAGACGTCGTTGAACACCTCGAGCGACAGCGGCCCGGTGTACCCGGCGGCGAGGACGTGACCGGTGAAGGCGGTCAGGTCGAAGGCGCCCTGGCCGGGGAAGAGCCGGTGGTGCCTGCTCCACTGCAGCACGTCCATCTGCAGCCGCGGCGCGTCGGCCAGCTGCAGGAAGAACAGCTTTTCGCCGGGGATCGTGCGGATCGCGGCCGGGTCGCTGCCGCGCGACAGGATGTGGAAGCTGTCCAGGCAGAGCCCCAGCGCGGGGTGGGCGGCGCGGCGCACGATGCGCCACGAATGCTCGTAGGTGTTGACGAACCGGCCCCACGCCAGGGCCTCGTAGGCGATCCGGATCCCCCGCGCGGCGGCGTGCTCGGCCAGCAGGTGCAGTTGCTCGGCGGCGAGGTCGTCGTCGTCGACCGCGTCCGGGGAAACCGACGAGCACACCAGCATCGTGTCGGCGCCGAGCTGCGCCATCACGTCGAACTTGAGCTCCGCGCGCCGGAGGTTCTTCGCGAGCACGGCGGGCGGCACCGCTTCGAAGTCGCGGAACGGCTGGTAGAGGTCGATCGAGAGGCCCAGTTCGGTGCAGTGCTCGCGGATTTCCTTCGCCGACCACGACGAGGCGACGAGGTCGTTCTCGAAGATCTCCACCCCGTCGAACCCGGCCCGGGCCGCCGCGGTCAGCTTGTCTTCGAGGGTGCCGGACAGGCAGACCGTGGCGATCGAACGGCGGGACTCGGTCTCAGTCGAGGACATCGGCGGGCTGCCTTTCGAGCGGAGGGGTTCCGGTGAGCGCGGCGAGGTGGCGCAGCATCCGGGCGGCGTCGGGTTCGGTGCCGGTGAAGAGGGCGAACGCGTCGGCGGCCTGGAAAACGGCCATCCGGCCACCGTCAAGCACCCGCGCACCGAGGGCGCGGGCGGTGCGGACCAGCTCAGTTTCGAGCGGCCGGTAGACGACTTCGGCCACCCACAGGCCGGGCCGTAGGAGCGCGGCGGGAAGCGGCAGGCCGGGGTGGGCGGCCATCCCGGTCGGGGTGGCGTGGACGAGCCCGTCCGCGGTGGCGACGGCTGTTGCTAGGTCTGGTGCTGCTGGTGTGCGAGCTGGTCCGGCCGACGCGCGGTCTGGTGCCGCCGGCGCGCGGTCCGTGCTCGCCGAGGCACGGTCCGGTCCCCCCGGTTCGCGGTCCGATCCAGCCGCGCCGCGGTCCGATCCCAGCGGCGCGAGGTCCGGTCCCACCGACGCGCGGTCCGATCCAGCCGCGCCGCGGTCCGATCCCAGCGGCGCGAGGTCCGGTCCCACCGACG
>NZ_JBITCJ010000021.1:28792-89814 GCF_044453095.1 Amycolatopsis sp. NPDC051758
ACGCGTGGTCCGCGCTCGCCGACGCACGGTCCGCTCCCAGCGGCGCGAGGCCCGGCCCCACCGACGCGTGGTCCGCGCTCGCCGACGCACGGTCCGCTCCCAGCGGCGCGAGGCCCGGCCCCACCGACGCGTGGTCCGCGCTCGCCGACGCACGGTCCGGTCCTTCCGGCTCGCGGTCCACCCCAACCCCGCCGCGGTCCGACCCCACCGGCGCAAGGTCCGGTCCCACCGACGCGCGGTCCGATCCCACTGGCGCGCCGTCCGCCTCAACCTCGCCGCCGACCGCCCCCAGCGGCGCAAGACTCACCCCGGCCGACGCGCGGTCCGTCCCGAAGCGACCGGCAAGCGCGGCAGCGAGCTCCGCGGCCCGCCCGGTGTCGAGGTCGAAGACCTGGACGTGCCCGGCTCCGGCCGTCAGGAGGCCATGGGCCACCGCCGCCCCCGCTCCGCCTGCGCCGAGCAGCACCACCGAGCCGAGTTCGGCGTCGGGCAATCCAGTCTGGAGGCCGCGGGCGAAGCCGGACCAGTCGGTGTTGTGGCCGATCGCGCTGCCGTCGCGGAACACGACCGTGTTCACCGCGGCCAGCGCGGCCGCGTCGGGAGACAGCTCGTCCAGGTGCTCCAGCACCACCTGCTTGCAGGGGTGGGTGATGTTCAGCCCGCGGTACCCGGCGTCGCGGGCCGCGGCCAGCATCGGGCCGACCGCGGTGGCCGGCACGTTGTGGTCGTCGAGGTCGAAGCGGGTGTAGACCAGCGCCAGACCGAGGCGGCGCGCCTCGGTCTCGTGCAGCGGCGGGCTCAGCGACGGCCCGATGCCCGCGCCGATCAGCCCCGTGAGCACCGTGCCCGGGGTCGCCCGCGCTGCGCAGTCACGGATCGCCTCGACGGCTGAAGACAACGACACCAGCACTCCCGTAATGTACGAACCAGTACGTTATTTGTACCTCATGGTGTCGGCGCCGTGAAGGGGCTGCGATCCGCCGCGACGTCCTAGAGTGGGCACCACCAGCCGAAGCGAGGAAGGAAGCCCGTGGCAGCACCATCGTCGGATGAGGTGTCGAAGGTCGCCGCGAAGGGCGGGCCCGAGCGCATTCGCGACGCGGACCGCACCCGCGCCGAGATCCTCGACACCGCCGCCCGCGAATTCGCCGAAAAGGGCTTCGACGGCGCGCGGGTGGACGAGATCGCCGCGAAGACCCGCACCACCAAGCGGATGATCTACTACTACTTCACCAACAAGGACCAGCTGTTCGTCGAGGTGCTCGAACGCGCCTACACCGTCATCCGCTCCCTCGAGCAGAACCTCGACGTCGACCACCTCGACCCCGCCGAGGCGATCCGGCAGCTCGCCGGGCTCACCTTCGACCACCACGAGTCCCACCCGGACTTCGTGCGGCTGGTCAGCATCGAGAACATCCACCGCGCCGAGCACATCGCCCGCTCGAACGCGCTGTCCAACCTGGCCAACCCCGCGCTCGACGTGCTCACCCGCATCCTCGCCCGCGGCCGCGAAGCCGGGCAGTTCCGCGACGACGTCGACGCGCTCGACGTGCACATGGCCATCAGCGCGTTCTGCGTGTTCCGCACGGCGAACCGCTACACGTTCAACGCCATCTTCGACCGCGACATGCTCGATCCGGCCCACCGCGACCACCACCGGCGGATGGTCGCCGACATGCTGGTCAGCTACCTGACGACCCGCTGAGCCGCACGATCCGGTCGGCGACCACCGGGTACCGGGTGAGCACCTCCGGATCGTGCCCCGGCACCACCGGACCGGCGCCGGCCAGCTCCTTGACCCGGTCGAAGGCGCCGTAAACGCCGGTCATCGAGTGCAGCAGCGGCGCCGGGTGGTCGTTGTCGATGTTCTCGTGGAAGTGACTGGCGTCCGAGGCCAGCACCACCGGGCCGGCGGCGGTCTCGACCCGGACGACCTGCATCCCGGCGGTGTGCCCGCCGACCAGGTGGACACCGAGCCCCGGCACCACCTCGGCGTCCCCGTCGACGAGGTGCACCCCGGCCCGCACGCGTTCGAGGGCCACTTCGTCGAGCAGCCACCGTTCCCGCTCGATCCGCTTCGCCCACGGGCCCGTCCAGTAGTCCATTTCGGACTGCTGGACCACGAAGCGCGCCCGCGGAAAGTCGGCCACCGTGCCGCAGTGGTCGTAGTGGAGGTGCGTGAGGACGACCTGGTCGACCGCGTCCGGCTCGACACCGAGTTCGGCGAGCAGCCGGACGGGCTCGACGTAGTCCAGCCCGTCGATCTCCCGTGCTCGCGCCGCCCGGATGCCCGCGTCGACCAGAACCGTGTGCTCCGGCGACACCGCGAGCCAGACGTAGTACGCGGTCGGATGGGGTTCCGCGGAATCCTTGCCGTAGCCGAGGAAATGCTCACCGCGGAAACCCGTCCGCCGGCCGTAGCACAGCGCGTAGACCTCGAACTCGCTCACTTCGGGGCGCTGACCTCGTTCCGGGCCGGCGCCGGTTCCTTGAGGCCCAGCTGGTCGGTCGGCACCCGGTAGGTCTCCCGCCCGGTGGCCACCGCGATCACGTTCACCAGGCACAGCGCGGCGGTGAAGATCGCGACGCCCAGCCACGCGCCCCGGCTCGTCCCCGTCACCCCCACCGCGATGCTGGGCAGGAACCCGCTGATCGCGAACCCGATCTGCGTCCCGATCGCGGTGCCCGAAAGGCGCACCCGGGCGGGGAACATCTCGCCGTAGAACGACGGCCACACCGCGCTCGTGGCGGTGTAGACGATCCCGAACATCCCGATGCCGACCACGAAGATCCAGGGGTAGCTGCCGGCCGCGATGGCGCCCAGGTACGCGAAGATCAGGACCGCGCAGCCCAGTGACCCCGCGATGAAGATCCGCTTGCGGCCGACGCGGTCGGAG
This sequence comes from Amycolatopsis sp. NPDC051758, assembly GCF_044453095.1. Lineage (NCBI taxonomy): Bacteria > Bacillati > Actinomycetota > Actinomycetes > Pseudonocardiales > Pseudonocardiaceae > Amycolatopsis > Amycolatopsis sp. NPDC051758. The sequence goes on from NZ_JBITCJ010000021.1 coordinate 31,690, forward strand.
AGCTTCGCCCACAGCGGGATCGAGAGCACGGCGGCGACGTTGGCCAGCACCCCGACCCACAGCATGGGTGTCTTGCTCAACCCGACGGTGTTCACGGCGTAGCTGAGCGCGTAGACGGTGAAGATCGTGCTGACCGACGCGATCAGCGCCGCCACGACCACGCGCAGGACGTCGGCCCAGTGGTCGCGCAGCAGCACGGCCAAGGGCAGCTTGGCCACCTCGCCGCTCGCGACCTCCTGCTGGAACACCGGCGTCTCGTCCAGCGAACGGCGGATGTAGTAGCCGACCAGCACCACAACGGCGCTCAGCCAGAACGGCACCCGCCAGCCCCAGGACAGCAGCTGCTCCTCCGGCAGCGCGGCGACCGGCAGGAACACCGCCGTGGCCAGGATCTGACCGGCTTGGGTGCCGCTGAGCGTGAAGCTCGTGTAGTAGGCGCGGCGGTTTTCCGGCGAGTGTTCGAGGCTCATCGAGTTCGCGCTGGCCTGCTCACCACCGGCGGACAGGCCTTGCAGCAGCCGCAGCGCGACCAGCAGGATCGGCGCGGCCACGCCCAGCGTGCCGTAGCCGGGCAGGCAGCCGACGAGCACGGTGGACACCCCCATCAGCAGCAGGGTCGCCAGCAGCACACGTTTGCGGCCGAACTTGTCCCCCAGGTGCCCCAGCAGCAGCGCCCCGAGCGGCCGCGACACGTACCCGACGCCGAAGGTCGACAGCGCCAGCAGCGTGCCGGTCGCCGGCGACGAGGCCGGGAAGAAGATCTTGTTGAACACCAGGGCGGCGGCCGTGCCGTAGATGAAGAAGTCGTAGTACTCGAGCGCACTGCCGATCCACGCGGCCAAGGCTGCCTTGGCGGGCCGGCCCACGGGCGGCGCTGCGCCATTCGGACGATCGGTCACGTCAATCTCCTCCGTGGGTGCGCCGTCGCAGTCCGCCAACTAACCGGTCAGGTATGTACCGTACGGTTAATTAGAGAGATTGAACGGCGCCCGCGGAGTTGTCAAGGGCGAGTTTCGCGTCAGCGGTGGGCCGGCAGGATCGACGTCGGCATCGGGCCCTTGTTGCGCCTCCCCTGGGTGCTCTCCTCCCACGCGTGCGCGAGGATCCCGACACTGCGGCTCAGCACGAACAGCCCGCGGGCCAGTGGCGGCGCGAACCCGAGTTCGGCGTAGATCACCGCCGTCGCACCGTCGATGTTCATCGGCACCGGCTTCGTCCGCCCCTCGTTGAGGAGACGCTCCACCTCCCGAGCCGCCCGGAGGTGCCGGCCCGCGACCACACCGTTCTCGACCGCGGCGTCCACCAGGGCCAGGAGCGGCGCACGGCGGGGGTCGACCGGGTGGAAGCGGTGCCCGAACCCGGGCAGGTACCGGCTGCGGGCCCGGTGTTCGGCGACGACCTGCGTGGTCGCCTCCGTGAGGTCGAGCCCGCCGGACTCCCGCGCGACGATCTCCGAGAGCAGTTCGACGCACTGCTGGCCCGCGCCGCCGTGGGAGTCGCCCAGTGCGTTGACCCCCGAAGCCATCGCGTTGTTGATGCCCACTCCGCACGTCACGGTCATCCGGGCGATCGCGATCGACGGGGCCTGCGGGCCGTGGTCCACCGACGCGACCATCGCCGCCTCCAGGAGCGCCGCCTCCTGCGGGGTGGGGCTGCTTCCCCGCACCAGCAACCAGATCGTCGCGACGAAGCCGTGTGATCCGATCAGCTCCTGCACCGGGATCCCGCGCAGCTCCAGCACGCCGGGCTCCATCCGGCTGATGCTCGTGGCCCACCAGTCCGCCACTTCGCCGGCGGTCGCGTCCCGGGGTTCGGTGTCCATGTCAGTCCTTGTCCGTCGGTACCAGAGAGGCTCCGGCCGGGCGCGGGATGTCCGCGACGAGCCAGCGGCGCGCCAGCTCGGCGGCCTCGGCGTTGTGCTCCCCGAGCACCGGCGGCGGGCCCGGCGGCCGCAGCGGCGCACCGTCGAGGTGGACGCCGTTCCCGCTCGCCCGGAGTGTCCGTTGTGGATCACCCGGGAACCCGACCTCGGTGAAGAACCCGCGGTGGGCCAGCTGGTCGGACTCGATCGCCTGGGGCACGGTGAGGATCCGCGCGGCCGGCACACCCGCTTCCGAAAGGATCCGCTCCCATTCGAGCGCGGGACGCCGGCCCAGCGCGGTGTTGAGCTCGGCGGTGAGCTCGGCACGGTGGGTCTTGCGGTCTTCGCGGTCGGCGAAGCGAGGATCGGACACCAGGTCCTCGCGCCCGACCAGGGTGCACAGGCTGACGAACTGGGTCTGCCGGTTCGCCGCGATGTTGAGCGGGCCGTCCGCGGCGAAGAACGTGCCCGACGGCGCGGCGGTGGCGTTCTCCCGGCCCATCGGCACCGGCGGGACACCGCTGATCACGTAGTTCGACACGACCCAGCCCATCGCCGAAAGGGATGCCTCCAACATGGACAGATCGAGGAAACAGCCTTCACCCGAACGTTCCCGGCCGACCAGAGCGGCCGAAATGGACAGTGCCGCCATCAGCCCGCCGACGGTGTCGGACACCGGGAACCCGACCCGCAGCGGCGCGGTCTCCTCGGTGCCGGTCACGCTCATCATGCCGGACAGGCCCTGGATGATCTGGTCGTAGGCCGGCGCCTGGCTCATCGGGCCGGTCTGCCCGAAACCGGAGATGGCGCAGTAGACGAGGCCGGGATTGATGCTGCGCAACCGATCCCAGCCCAGGCCGAGCCGGTCGAGCACACCGGCCCGGTAGTTCTCGAGCACCACGTCGGCGCCGCGGACGAGGTCCTCGAACAGGCGCCGCTCCCCCGCGTCCTTCAGGTTCAGCTCGATCGACTTCTTCCCCGCGTTCTGCGCCAGGAACGAGGTTCCGTTCCCTTCGCGGTTCAGGTCGGCGTCCGGGCCCAGGTGCCGCGCCAGGTCGCCGGAGCCGGGGAGCTCGATCTTCACGACCTCGGCCCCGAAGAGCATCAGCTGGTAGCTGCAGTAGGGACCGGCGAGGACGTTGGTCAGGTCCAGCACCCGGATACCGCGAAGCGGCTTTCTCTGCATTCCCTCTCCTTGGGCGAACACGGCTTTCGGAACGGCCCGCGGAACCGGGACGGACCTCAGCCGATGAAGGGGTGGTCGAAGCCCCGCTCCGTCATCCGCGTGGCGGTCTCCTGCAGGTCGGTGACGAACCCGGGGATCTCGTCCTCGGGGAAGCGGATGGTGGGGCCGCTGAGCGAAAGCGCCGCGACGACGGTGCCCCCGCGGCCGATCAGCGGAACGGCCACGGCCGACAGGCCCGCTTCGCGTTCTCCGTGGCTCACGGCGAACCCTTGGTCGGCGGCTTCGCTGAGCCCCGACTGCAGCACCTGCACGTGCTCGGATCCGTGGGGCGAGCTTCGCGCGATCCTCGTCAGCAAAGCAGGCTTGGCGTCGCGGAGCAAGACCTTCGAGGAAGCCCCGCCCCACAAGGGAAGTTCGTCACCCACGCGGACGACGTGGCGCAGCGGCTGCGGGCTTTCCTGCTGGGCCACACAAACCCGGTACATGTCGCGCAGGACGTACAGGTTGACGGTCTCCCGCCGCCGGTTGCCGAGGTCCCGCATGAGCTGTTTCATCTCGTCGGGGATTTCCCAGGTCTGGCGCGCGAGGTGCGCCCACCGCCACAGTCCCGGGCCGGCCATGTAGCCCTTGTTCGTCGCCCAGAGCAGGCCGTTCTGCTCGAGGGTCTGCGTCAGGCGGACGGCCGTCGTCTTCGCCAGGCCGGTGGCCTTGACGATGTCGGAGATGGACACGGTCGGCTGGGTCTCGGTCAGCAGGCCGAGGATGTCGAGCGCGCGCTGGACACTGCGCACGCCCTGCGACTCGGTGCCCTCGCCCGCGCCGTCCCGATGCTCGGTGATCTCGTTCGCACCGGAACGCTTCATGACCCACACACTCCTTGCAGCTTCGCTAATGAACCGGTTGGTGAATACTTCGGCCGGAGGTCTTGCCAGCGACGGGCGGCTGAACGTACGTTACACGACGGGCCGCAGAGTGGTCCATACGTACCGTTCAATGGTTCGCAAGGGAGCGTGGCGGTGCTGCAGGAAGTGCTCGAACCCGCAAGATCCGACAACCCGATGGCGGCCCCCGCGTTCATCGCCGGCCAGTGGTCGCGGGACGGGACGCCCGCCGAGCGGATCGGTCCCCACCTGAGGAAAGTGGTCACCCGCTTCGCTTCCGCCACCGACGGCCAGGTGACGCGGGCGGTGGAGTTCGCCGCGCGCAACACCAAAGCCGTCGCGGACCTGGCCCCGGCGAGCCGGGCCACGATCCTCGAACGGGCCGCGAAGCTGGCCGCCGAGCACCGGGACGACCTCGCCCGGATGATCGCCCGCGAACTCGGGAAACCGCTCAAGGACGGCCGCGGTGAGCTCGACCGGGTCGCCGACACCTTCGCCGTCTGCGCCGGGGAAACCCGCCACATCGGCGGCGACGTGCTCCCCGTCGCCGGCTGGGCCCGCGGCACCGGCAACACCGCCATGACCTACCGCGCCCCGGCCGGGGTGGCCCTGGCCATCACGCCGTTCAACGCCCCGGCGAACCTGCTCGCCCACAAGCTCGGCGCCTCCTTCGCCGCGGGCAACACGACGCTGGTGAAGGCGCCGCCGCAGGCGCCCGCCACCACCACCGCGATCGTGGCGCTCCTGCTCGAAGCCGGGATGCCACCCGAAGCAGTGCAGCTCCTGCACGGCGGTGGTGACGTCGGCGCGAAGCTGTGCGCCGCCGGCGAAGTCGCCGTCATCAGCTTCACCGGCAGCGCGGAGACCGGCGCCGCGGTCGCCCGCGCGGCCGGGGCCAAGCGGCTGGTCCTCGAGCTCGGGGGCAACGCCGCCACCCTGGTCTGCGCGGACGCCGACGTCACCCACGCGGCCAAGATCTGCGCCCGCACCGGGTACAGCAACTCCGGCCAGAGCTGCATCTCCGTGCAGCGGATCTACGTGCACCGCAGCCGGTTCGACGAGTTCCTGGACGTCCTGCGCGCCGAAGTCGCCACACTGAAAGTGGGTGACCCGCTCGATCCCACCACGGACGTCGGGTCGATGGTCGACGAAGACGCCGCGACCCGCGTCGAGAAGTGGACCGCCGAAGCCGCCGCCCAGGGCGCCCGGGTCGTGCTCGGCGGCACCCGCGACGGCGCCACCCTGCACCCGACCATCGTGGCGGAACCCGCGCCCGACGCGACGATCGTCGTCCAGGAGGTCTTCGGCGCGCTTGTCGCGGTGCTGCCGTTCGACGACCTCGGCGAAGCGATCGAAGCCTGCAACCGCAGCCGGTTCGGCCTCCAGGCCGGTCTCTTCACCCACGACGTCCGCACGATCATCAACGCCTGGCGCGACCTGCAGGTCGGCGGCCTCGTTGTCAACGGCTCGTCGAACTACCGGCTCGACCACATCCCCTTCGGCGGGGTGAAGGACTCCGGCTTCGGCCGCGAGTCACCGGCCCCCATGATCGACGACTACACCGTGGTCAAAACCCTGATCCTGCGCGGCATGTCCGTCTGGGGCGACCGATGACCGACCTCGCCGACCGAAGGAGCCAGCCGGCCATGACCTCCCCCGCCCCCGCGATCACCGCCGCCGAAGCCTTGGTGCGCCAGCTCGAGTCCTACGGCGTCGAATACGTCTTCGGGCTGTGCGGCCACACGAACATCGCCCTCCTGGACGCCTTGAGCCGCAGCAGCATCGAGTTCGTGATGGCTCGCCACGAGCAGGCCGCCGCGCACGCCGCCGACGGGTACGCCCGCGCGTCCGGCAAACCCGGCGTGCTGCTCGTCCACGTCGGACCGGGGATGATGAACGCGATCACCGGCGTCGCCACCGCCGCGATGGACTCGGTGCCGCTCGTCACGATCACCGGCGACATCCCGTCGTACTTCTACGGCCGGCACCCGCACCAGGAGGTCAACCTCCACGCCGACGCCGACCAGACCGCCATCTACCGGCCGTTCGTCAAGCGCGCCTGGCAGGTGCACCGGGTCGAGGACCTTGCCCGGTTCACCGAACGGGCCTTCTGGACGGCGACCTCGGGACGGCCCGGCGCGGTGCTGCTGAGCGTGCCGATGGACCACTTCTCGCGCCCGGTGGATCCCGCGAGCTATCCATTGCCGCAGCAGGTCACCACACCGGGACTGTCCGATGTGGACGCACGCCGGATCGCCGAGGTGCTGACCACCGCCGAGCGTCCGCTGATCTACCTCGGCGGCGGCCTGCGCACCCCGGCCGGGCGCGCGGCGCTGCTCGAGCTCGCCGAACACCTCGACATCCCGGTCGCCCACTCGCTGATGGCCAAGGGCACGCTCCCGGACCGGCACCCGCTCGTCATGGGCATGACCGGGTTCTGGGGCCTGGAGCTGACCAACGAGTACACCCGCAAGGCCGACGTCGTCCTCGCGCTGGCCACCCGCTTCGCCGAGACCGACGCCAGCTCGTGGGACACCGAGTACACCTGGGCGTTCCCGCCGGGACGGCTGATCCAGATCGACATCGACGCCGCCGAGATCGGCCGCAACTACCCCGTCGAGATCGGCGCGGTCGCGGACGTAGCGCACGCGGTGCCCGCGATCACCGCCGCGGTGAAGGCCCTGGTGCCGGCCGCCACCGAACGGCCGGGCCTGCGCGAGACCATCACGACCGCCCGGTCGGAGCTGTTCGCCGCGAGCCAGGAACGCGGCCGCGGCAACGACTTCCCGCTGCGGCCGGAACGGATCCTCGAGGACCTCCGCACCACTTTGCCCGCCGACGCCGTCCTGGTCACCGACGTCGGCTGGAACAAGAACGGTGTCGCGCAGTGCTACGCCCTGCCCGACGAAGGCCGGTTCATCACGCCGGGCGGCGCGTCGACCATGGGCTTCGGGCCGGCCGCCGCGGTCGGGGTGCAGATCGCCGAGCCCGACCGGGTGGTGGTCGCGCTCGTCGGTGACGGCGGGATGAGCTCCCAGCTGCCGGCCGTGCCGCTCGCCGTCGAGCGCGGGCTGCCGGTGATCTTCGTGGTGATGAACAACCGTGCCCACGGCACCATCGCCGACCTGCAGGCCGCGAACTTCGGCCGCAGTTTCGGCTGCGAGTTCCGCGACCGGGACGGCAACCCGTCCTCACCGGACTTCGCGGCGTTCGGCCGCGCCTGCGGCGCCGACGGCTACCTCGTCGAGAACCCGGAAGGGCTCGCCGCGGCGCTGCGCGAGGCGATCGACCGCCGCCGACCGGCGGTGCTCGACGTCCCGATGGTCAACGAGCCGGTGCCGACCCCCGGGCACTGGAACATCAAGGACATCTACCAAGGCGTCTTCGAATAACTCCCCCACTCCCCCCTGACACAACGAGGTGGCAATCATGACCCGGTTCGGCATCGGGCGCGTGCTGGCGTGCGCGACGGCAGTCCTCACGATAGGTGCCTGCAGCGCACCCGGCAGCTCGTCGTCCACCCCCGCCGACACGAGCGGCCCGATCAAGATCGCGGTGGTCGACGCGCAGAGCGGGCAGCTCAGCTCGCTGGGCGCCTGGGAGTCCAAGGGCGCGAAGCTGGCGGTCGACCAGTGGAACGCCAAGGGCGGTGTCAACGGCCGCAAGGTCCAGCTCGACGTCTTCGACGACGCCGGCGACCCGACGGTCGGCACCAACCTGGCGCGCAAGATCGCCAGCGAGGGGTACGTCGCGATGATCGGCACCGCGGAGAGCGCCGTCACCGTGGCGATGGCACCGGTGCTGCAGCAGGCGAAGATCCCGAGCATCACCTCCGGGCAGTCGCCGTCGATCACCGCGGTCAAGAGCCCGTTCCAGTTCCTCAACGGCCCGACCAGCACCACCTACGACGAGACGCTGGCCAAGCACCTCGTCGACCAGAAGGGCCTGAAGAGCATCGCCTTCATCACCAACAACGGCTCCTACGGCAAGGGTGAGCACGACGCGTTCGGCAAGGCGCTGGCGAATCGCGGGGTCAAGCCGGTCGACGACCAGGTCGTCACCACCGACCAGAAGGACTTCAGCGCCGCGCTCACCTCGATCCGGCAGAAGAACCCGCAGGTGCTCTTCGTGGGCACCGAAGAGGTCGAAGCCGGGCTGATCGTGAAGCAGGCCCGTGAACTGGGCATCACCGCGGTGGTCGCCGGCGCGGCTCCGATGGGCACCACCGTCTACCTCAGCACCGCGGGCGCCGCGAACGCCGAAGGCACCGTCGTCAGCAGCCCGTACCTGAGCAACGAGATCAACGACGCGTCCCGCGCGTTCGCCCAGGCCTACAAGGCCGCCTACAACGAAGAGGCCGAGCTGCACGGCGCCAAGGCGTTCGACGGCACCAACATCTTCCTGACCGCGCTCAAGAGCAGCAACGCCGCCACCGGCCAGCAGCTCGCCGACACGATCCGCGGCACGAAGTACCCGGGGCTGCTCGGCACCTTCACGTTCGACCAGACCGGGGTCGGCATCCACGCCACGGCCATCGGCGTCATCACCGCCGGCAAGCTCGTGGCGGCCGCCAGCTGATCACGCCCGGGCCGCGCGTGATGGGCGCGCGGCCCGCGCGTCGGTGAAAGGACCTCAATGCAAGTCTTTCTCCAGACCCTCGTCGGCGGGCTCAGTTTCGGCGCCGTCTACGCCCTCGTCGCGATGGGCTTCTCGATCGTCTACCGCACGATGGGCCTGGTGAACTTCGCCCACGGCCAGGTGGTGATGGTCGGGGCCTACGCGGCGTCGACGTTCTACATGTCCTCCCGGCTGCCGTTCATCCTGGCGATCGTCGTCGCGATGCTGGTCACCGGGGCCATCGCGCTGGTGATGGAACGCGTGCTGCGGCCGTTGGAGAACAAGGACTTCGACCTCATGCTGATCGGCACCATCGGCTTCGGGGTGGTGCTGGAGTCCCTCGCGACGATCATCTGGGGCGCCACCGGGCACGCCGTGCCGACGCCGGTCGCGGCCGAGCCGCTCGACGTGTTCGGCGTCCGCATCCGCACCTACAGTCTCGTGGTCCTCGGCATCGCCGCGGTGGCCACCGTGCTCCTGCTGCTGTTCCTGCAGCGCACCAAGCGGGGCGCGGCGATGCAGGCCGTCGCGATGGACCACGAGGCCGCCACCGCGGTCGGCATCCACGTCGGCCGCAGCAACGCCATCGCCTTCGCCGTCGGCGCGGGGCTGGCCGCGCTCGCCGGCGGGCTGGTCGGCCCGCTGCTGTACGTGAGTCCCACGCTGGGCGGGACGCTGGGCATCAAGGGTTTCGCCGCGGCGATCCTCGGCGGCTTCGGCAACATCACCGGGGCGATCGTCGGCGGGCTGGCCATCGGGGTGCTCGACTCGTTCGCCTCCGGGCAGTTCCAGGGTTACTCGGACCTGGTCGTGTTCCTGGTCTTCACGGTGATCGTCATGGTGAAGCCGACCGGCCTGTTCGGCGAGCGGACGGTGAGCCGCGCATGAACCCGCTGCTGCGCAACCGGCTCCGGAGCGCCCAGCTCATCGCGGTGGTGGTCGTCGCGGTGTGCGCGTGGTTCCTGCCCTACGGCCTCGACGGTTACGGCATCCACGTGGTCAACATCGCGATCGTGTTCGCGCTGCTGGCGGTCGGGCTCGGGCTGGCGATGGGTGTCGCCGGCCAGATCAACCTCGCCCAGGTCGCGTTCTTCGGCGTCGGCTCCTACGCCCTGGCGATCTTCACGACGACGTCCGGCCTGGGGTTCTGGGTCTCGGCGGTGCTCGCGATGCTCGCCACCGCGCTGGCCGGGCTGTTCGTCGGGATCCCGGCGCTGCGGGTGCAGTCGCACTACCTCGGGATCGTCACCCTCGGTCTGGCGCTGGCCTTCACCAACTGGGTGACCAACGCGCAGATCGCGGGCGGCGCTTCCGGGCTCAACGGCATCCCGGTGCCGCCGCTGTTCGGCATCGACCTGTCCAACGAGTACCTGTACTACTACCTCGAGCTGATCGTGTTCGCGCTGGCCATCGCCTTCGCGGTGTTCCTCGTGCGGACGGCGCTGGGCCGGCGGCTGCGGGCGATGCGCGACGACTCCCTGGCCGCGGGCGCGGTCGGGGCGCCGGTGCCGCTGCTGCGGATGACGGCGTTCCTCACCGCCAGCGTCTACGGCGGAGCGGCGGGCGTGCTCTACGCGGGCCTGATCCGCTACATCGCGCCCGAGACGTTCAGCGTGGCCAACATGTTCCTGCTGCTGGCGATGGTGATCATCGGCGGCCGGCAGAGCATCCTCGGCTGCGTGATCGGCGCGGTCGCGTTGTCGCTGGTTCGGGAGGCGCTGGTCGACTTCTCGGTGTACGCGCAGCTGGGTTACGGCTCGGTCGTCGTGCTGATGGTCGTCTTCGCGCCGACGGGCCTCGCGGGCCTGCCGGGCCGGATCCACCACGCGGTCCGGCGGCGGCGCTCCGGCGACCGGGCGGTGCTCAAGCCGTTCCGGCCCTACGCCCCGGCCGAACCGGCCGGGCAGGGCCCACCACTGGAGATCGCGGGGATCAGCAAGAACTTCCGGGGGGTCAAGGCGCTCAAGGACGTCTCGTTGTCGGTGGCGCCGGGCGAGATCCGCGGCATCGTCGGTCCCAACGGCTCGGGGAAGACGACGCTGTTCAACGTGATCAGCGGCATCTACACCGCGTCGTCGGGCACCGCGACCTTCGGCACCGAGGTGCTCACCGGGCAGCGGCCGTACCAGCTGTCGCAGCTCGGGCTCGCCCGGACGTTCCAGAACCTGCGGCTGTTCGGCGAGATGACCGTCGAGGAGAACCTCCTGGTTGCGCTCGACCGGTCGGCGATGCGGTCGCTGTGGCGGTACGTCCTGTGGCCGGTCGGGATCTGGCGCTTCGAACGCCGGCTGCGGCACGACGCCGCGCAACTGCTGGAGCGGTTCGGGCTCGAGGACTACCGGGCCGCGGCGCCGAAGTCGCTGCCCTACGGGATCCAGCGGCGGGTCGAGCTGGCGCGGGCGATGGCGTCCGGGCCGAAGCTGCTGCTGCTCGACGAGCCAGCGGCCGGGCTCAACGGGCAGGAGGTCGGGCAGCTGCAGGAGATCGTCCGGTCCATTCGCGACAGTGGCGTCACCGTGGTGCTCATCGAGCACAACATGGGCCTGGTCATGTCGCTGTGCGACCGGATCACCGTGCTGGCCAGCGGCGGGGTGATCGCCGAGGGGACGCCGGCCGAGGTCGCCGTCCGGCCCGAAGTCATCGAGGCGTACCTGGGTGACTCGTTCAGCACCGCCGAGGTGGTGCGTGCGGTGGAAACGGAGACCATGTCGTGAAAACTGTCACGGAAGTGGGCGACCTGGTCGTCGAGGATCTGTCGGTGCGGTACGGCGGGGTCCAGGCGGTCAGCTCCGTCGGGTTCTCCGTCGGGGCGGGAAAGTGCGTGGGCATCATCGGCGCCAACGGTGCCGGGAAGACGTCGACGCTCAAGGCGTTGATGGGGCTGGTGCCGCGGTCGGTGGGCGCGTTGCGGCTCGGCGAACACGACCTGACGAAGGTCAAGCCCCAGGACATCGTGCGGCACGGCATCGGTTACGTCCCCGAAGGCCGGCACGTCTTCGACGGGCTGACGGTCGAGAAGAACCTGCTGCTGGGCGCGTACCTGCGCTCGTGGAAGGGAAAGACGCAGGAGACGCTGCGTGAGGTGTACGAGATGTTCCCGGTGCTGGGCGAGATGCAGCACCGGCTGGCCGGTGCGCTGTCCGGTGGTCAGCAGCAGATGCTGGCCATCGGCCGCGCGCTGATGTCGGAGCCGAAGCTGGTGCTGCTCGACGAGCCGTCGATGGGCCTGTCCCCCAAGCTCGTGGAGGAGATCCTGGCGACCCTGCAACGGCTGAGCGCGGCGGGGCTCGGGTTGTTGCTGGTGGAGCAGAACGCGAAGCTGACGTTCGAGGCGACCGAGAGCTGCCTGGTGATGGAGAACGGCCGGATCGCGATGACCGGCAGCTCGGCGGACCTCAGTCACGACCCGCTGGTGCGGCAGATCTACCTCGGGCTCTGATTCGGGCCGCCACCGGCCGCCGCGGGGACGGCCGGTGGCGGCGGTGGGTCAGGCCAGCGGGCCGTACAGGCCGTTGCCCGGCGCCTCCGGGTCGGCGCTGGTGAAGTACTGCCGGGTGGCGGCCGAGATCTCGTCGCGGGTCAGGAAGCCGCTGCCGTCGGTGTCGAGCAGGCCGAACGTGTACTCGGCGTCGGCCTGCGCCGTGCCGTAACCGACCTGCAGGCGCACCCACTCCGCCTGGCTCAGCTGCCCGTCGCCGTCGGCGTCACCCATTGCCAGCAGCGCGTCGATCGCCGGCTGGAACAGGTCCTGGTACCGGTCGCCATCGGCGAAAACGGTCATACCGCCGGTGAACTCTTCGCGCGACACCCGGCCGTCACCATCGGTGTCGAGGTTGCCGGCCAGGGACTCCCACACGCGCCGGAACCCCGAGGTGACGGCCTGCGCCGCCGGCGTCTCGGTCGCGTACCCGAACGCGGCGGCCACCTGAGCACCCCGCAGCACGAAGTCGTCGTGCTCGATGAAGCCGTTGCCGTCGGCGTCGAAGTGCCGGAAGAAGTTCGACCACTTGCGTTCGAGGAGATCCTGGGACATCGAAGTCCTTTCGTTCGGGAAGAGCTGGCAGCGCGTCACGCTAGCCAGCCGCCCCGTCCTCGCACGAGAACGGTGATCACCACCCTCCGCAGCCGGACGCCCACGGTTTCCGGGGACCACCGGCCCCGATCGGGAAAGGACTCACAAGACCGTATGACGCCGGTTTGCCGATCGTGCGCCCCGGTGACATCCGCAGCAGGAACACGAGCGGTGACCGCACCTTTTGCCCCAACGGCCCAATGTTGGCGGCAACCCGCCGGAGCCCGGGAGACAGGACCACTTTGTGTCGTAGTCACGCGAAGACGAACCATTCTTTCGTGGACGCGCCTTCTGGTCATGACTGTTACCAGAGTCATTAGACTGCCAGTCGGTCCGGCCCTGTCCCCCTTGTCCCCCGGAGGTCGCATGACTCTCGCGCCCGACTGCGACCTGCTCGCCGAATACTCGTGGGACCACACGGTCGCGTCGCCCGCCCGCATCCGCGATGCGGCGCTCGGCGGCAAGGACAACTACTCCGCCGAGCGCCTCGCACTGAGCGAGCTCGAAGACGCCGCCCCCGGCTTCACCGATCTGCTCCGCACCGTCCGGGCGTGGCACGTGCGCGTCGTGCGGCTGCTGGCCGCCCGGGGGTTCGACCAGTTCCTGGACTGCGCCGCCGGACTGCCCACCGCCCGGGAGAACACGCACCAGACCGCGCAGCGGCAGAACCGCGAGGCGAAGGTCGTCTACACCGACACCGACCGCCTCGTCGTCACCTACGGGCGAGCCCTGCTCGACGACAACGACAACACCGACGTCGTGCACGCCGACCACCTGGATCCGCACCGGCTGCTCACCCACGAAGCGGTGCGCTCGGCGCTCGACCTCAGCCGGCCCGTCGCGCTGCTGATGACCGCCGGCGTGCACCACGAGCCGCACGACGAGCACCTGGCCACGGCGCTGGCCGGCTACCGGGAGCTTCTGCCCCCGGGATCGGCCCTCGCGCTCAGCTGCTGGTCCCATCCCGACGCTCCCGGCGGGCACCGGGCCCTCGCCCGGCAGATCGAGCACACCTGGGAATCGCTCTGCCACCGCCCGATCCGCGTGCGCACCGACACCGACGTCCGGCGCTTCTTCACCGGGCTCGACCTGCTCGAACCGGGGGTGGCGCGCCTCGACGAGTGGTGGCCCGACGGCCCGGTCCTCCGCAAGCCGCTGCCCGCGCAGCACCTGGCCTTCGGCGGCGTCGGTGTCAAGCGCGAGCAGGACTTGCGGTAGGACCCGGCGCGTCAGCGGCAGAACGGCGAAGCGCCGGCCGCGGACTTGATGCCGTTGACGATCAGCGACTGGAAGTACGCCGCCCCGTCCGCCGTGGTCGTGTTGGTGAACGCCCAGGCCTCGTGGCCCAGCGTTGTCACCCAGGAGCGGCCGCCGTCGTAGTACTGGCACCACGCCACCGGGTGGTTGTCACCGTGGCCCGGGTGGCCCATCGAGCCCTTGACGCCCTTCGCGAGGCTCTTCTCGTCGACCTTGGCCAGGATCCGGACGTTCGTGGGGAACGGCACCAGGTTGTACCACTCGTCGGTGAAGGCCCACCGGTTCGGCAGCCCCTTCGTCGAGACGTCGTTGCGGTCGGCCGTCTGCACCACCCCGGGCTGGGCCGGGCCGTGGTCGTAGTAGTTGGCCCCGCCGAGCAGGCCTTCGTACCACGGGAAGTTGTACTCGGTGCCGAACGCGTTGTGGATCGCGACGAACCCGCCGCCACCGCGGACGTACTGCCGCAGCGACGTCTGCGCCGCGTCGTCGAGCGTGTCGCGGCTGGTGCTGAGGAAGACCACCGCGTTGTACTTGAACAACGCGTTCGGGGTGGCCAGCTGCGTGACGTCCTCGGTCCAGTCGACGGTGAACCCGTTCTCCTGCCCGAGCCGTACCATCGCCTTCTGCGCGACGTTCGCGTCGGTGAGCGGCGGGTTCAGCCCGGGCGCGAGGGCCGGGCCCAGGTTGGCGTGCCGCGGTCCCGGGGTGCGGGTGTACACCAGCACCTTGACGCCCTTGCTGAGGTCGAAGTTGCCCCAGTTGTGGTAACACCGGGCATCCAGGCCGCGGCACACGCCGTAATCCGGGTCACCGAGGGCGGTCGCACCGGTCTTCGCGCTGTCGCCGTCGTGGGCGGACGCGGGCAGGCCGAACGCGAGCATGGTGGTCAGTGCCGCCGCCGTCGCGCTGGCGAGCGCGGTCAAGACCGTCGCCGATCGTCTCTTCATGGGTTTGCCATCCTTGGATCTCGAGTACTTGCGGACCTTCACGACATCCGCCGGGGTACGACCGGTCCGGGCGCCGGAGCGCCGGCCTGGTCCAGGACAAGCTGGTGGTGCTCGGAAAGCTCGCAGACCGGGTCGGTGACCCCGGCGTCCCCGGTCAGCTGGAACGCCTGGCACCGGCACCCGCCGAAGTCGATCTCCTTGAGCGCGCAGCTGTGGCACGGGTCCGGGAGCCAGTCGATGCCGCGGAACCGCCGGAACGCACTCGACTCGTACCAGATCGACAACAGCGACCGGGTGCGAACCGACGGGATCTCCAGCTCCGGCAGGGTTTCCGCGGCCAGGCACGGCAGCACACCGCCGGTCGGGGTGACAACCAGCTGCCGGGCGCCCCACCCGTAGTTGCACGGTTTCGGGCGCGGGTCGTAGTAGTCGGCCGCAACGTGCACGATCTCGAAAGGGTGTTCTTCCCGTGCCCGGGCGACGGCGGCGGTCGCGCGGTCCACCTGGTCGCGGCCGGGCATGAGCGCGGCGCGGTTGCGCAGGGCCCAGCCGTAGAACTGCGTGTGCGCGAGTTCGAGACGGTCCGCGCCCAGCCGCGCGGCGAGGCCGGCGATCGCCGGGATGTGGTCCACATTGGCCCGGTGCAGCACCACGTTGATCGTCAGCGGCAGGCCGGCTGCCCGCACCGCCCCGGCCACGGCCAGCTTGCGTTCGTGCGCCCGGCGGCCGGCGATGACGTCCGCGGGCGCGGCTTCGGCGTCCTGAAGGGACAGTTGGAAATGGTCGAGCCCGGCCTCGGCGAGCTGCGCGATCCGCTTGCCGGACAACGAAAGACCACTGGTGACGAGGTTGGTGTACATCCCCAGCCGATGCGCGGCCGCGACCAGGTCGGGCAGGTCGCGGCGCAGGCCCGGCTCGCCCCCGGACAGGTGCACCTGCAGCACGCCCAGTTCGCGGGCCTGCTCGAACACCCTCGTCCAGGTCCCGGTGTCCAGTTCGTCGTGGTAGTCGCCGAGGTTGAGCGGGTTGGCGCAGTAGCCGCACTGCAGCGGACAGCGGTAGGTGAGCTCGGCGAGCAGGCCCAGCGGAACCGGCGCTCGGGGTGACGGCGGGGTCTCCCCCGTCACCACGGAAGCCGGTCGCGCCGGGAAGACGCCGGACCCGGTGCCGATCAGGCCGCGTGCCTCGAGATCCGCCAGGGTCCGCAGCACCGACCCCGCGGTGACACCCGCGTACGACGCGCCGAGGTCCTCGACGATCTCCCCGGCCGTGCGGAGGGTGTCACACCGTTCGACCACGGCGACGGCGGTTTTGTTGAGCAGCAGCACCCCTTCGGGGAACAGCAGCACCGGCCGGCCGCGCACGGAGTCGAACCCCAGCCGGACACCCCGGCGCAGGCCCGGCCGGTCGCCGGTCGTGACGCTCATGAGCGCCCCGCGTAGTCCACCGCGTCGAGCACGGCCCACAGCACGTCGCACTTGAACGCCAGCGCGCGGATCGCCGCCTCCTGCTCGGCACGGCTCACGCAGTGGGTGAGCACGAGGTCGAGGGTGCGGCTGCTGTCCTCCCGGGCGGCGGGGATCCGCCGGTCGAAGTAGGCGAACCCGGCGGGCTCGATCCAGCCGTAGTGCGTGCGCCACGCCGTCACCCGGTCGGCCATGTGGTCCGGCGAGAACAGTTCGGTCAGCGCCGCGGCCACACTTTCGATCCACGGCTTGGTGCGGCAGAAGTCCAGGTACCGGTCGACGGCGAAGCGCACGCCGGGCAGCACGTGCCGCTCGTCGAGCACCTCGGCCCGGCTCAGCCCGACCGCTTCGGCCAAACGCAACCATTGCTGCATCCCGCCTTCACCGTCACGCTCGCCGTCGTGGAAGACGATGCGGCCCACCCATTCGCGCCGCACCTCGGGCAGCGGGCAGGCCGCGACGATCGCGGCGTTCTTCTGCGGCAGGCACTTCTGGTAGTACCAGCGGTTGGCCACCCAGCGGCGGAGCTCGGCCGGCTCACAACCACCTTCGTGCAGCCGGAGGTGGAACGGGTGGTGCGCCCAGTAGCGCTTCTGCAGGCCGAGCAGGGTGTCGGTGAACTCCGCCTCGGTCAGCGGGCGTTCCACGGCCCACCGTCAGCGGCGTAGGCCGTCACCTCCGGGCGGGTTTCGTAACACTCGACGACGGGTTCCGACCAGCTCGGCAAAACGGGCACGAGTTCTTCGGTGGCAACGGATTCCAGTACCGACGACATGCTGACGCTCCTCTTCACGGCAACGGGACAGAGAGACCGACAGGTCCACCTAGCGGACCGATCGACCCGCCTGGTGTTCCGGACAGTACCCCCGGCCCCGGTGGCGGACAAGAGGCGGAACACAATCCGCGAACCCTTGCAAGAGACCGGCCAGGCGTTTTAAGCTCAACCGTCTCTCGGGTCATGAGTACCACCAGGCGGACCATTTGACTTCGCCTCGATCACTCCTCGCAGCGCTGTTCCTCAATGAAGAGAGGGCAATTCGATGGATCGTCGGAAATTCCTGACCGGTGCGGCGGGAGCGACCGTGCTGGGCACCGTGCTCGGCTCCCAGCCCGCGGCGGCGGACACCCCGAAGCAGCCCGCTTCGTTCGGCGCGCCGGGGGCGAACTTCCCGAAGGTGGGCGGCGATCTCGGCAACCAGAACCACACCCCGCTGAACCAGATCAACCGGCGCACGCTCGACCGGCTCGGCGGCGCGTGGCACGTCAACCTCGAGGGCGGCGACACCTCCAGCGCGCAGCAGAGCACGATCGTGGCGCAGGACGGCGTCCTGTACGTCCAGACCACCCAGCAGAACGTGTTCGCCGTCGACGGCCGGACCGGCGCGGTCAAGTGGAAGACGAACGTCGGCGCCGAACGCACCAACATGCGTGGGGTCGCACTGGGACAGGGCAAGGTGTTCTCCACCTCCGGCGCCAACATCCTCCACGCGCTGGACCAGAAGACCGGCGCGGTGGTGTGGAAGACCCAGCTGCTGACCGAGGATCCCGGCCAGGGCACGCCGGAGCCGTGCGACCCGGCCAACGGGCAGTGCGGCGGCACGACCGGGACGCTCGCGGGCGCGGTCGTCTACTGGGACGGCCTGATCTACGTCGGCATGCAGGGCAGCACGTCCGGCGCGCGCGGGCGGGCGTACGCGCTCGACGCGGCCACCGGCAAGATCGCGTGGACGTTCTGGGCGGTGCCCGGTCCGGACCAGTTCGGCGGTGACACCTGGGAAGGCGACAGCTGGAAGACCGGCGGCGCGGTCTGCTGGATCCACCCGGCGATCGACCCCGAGCTCAAGACCGTCTACTGGACCTTCGGCAACCCCTACCCCCGCACGAACGGCTCCACCCGCGGCGGTGACAACCTGTTCGCCAACTCCCTGGTGGCGCTGGACGCCAAGACCGGCAAGCGCCGCTGGCACTTCCAGTCGGTGCACCACGACATCTGGGACTACGACAACGTGATGTCCCCGGTCCTGATCGACCTCCGGATCGACGGCCGGCTGCGCAAGGTCCTCGTGTACGGCAGCAAGGTCGGCATGTACTACATCCTCGACCGCACCGACGGAAAACCGGTGCAGGGCATCGAAGAACGCCCGGTCCCCCAGGACCCGCGGCACAAGACCGCGCCGACACAGCCGTTCCCGAAGGGCGACCCGTTCGTCCCGCAGGAGCCGCGGCTGGACAATTCGACCCGCCCGGTGCCCTTCTACCCGACCGGCGGCCTGTTCGCGACACACTGGGACCGCGCGACGATCATCTTCCCCGGGGCCGGCGGCGGCGCCGACTGGTCGCACGTCTCCTTCAACCCCGGCACCGGCTGGGTCTACGTGGGCTACGGCCTGATCAACTCCGCCTACTCCAACACGACCGGCGGCCGGGTCAACACCGCACGGCCCTACGGCGAATACTTCGCGGGCGGGCTCGCCGCGGTCGACCCACGCACCAACAAACTGGTGTGGCGCAAGGACAGCCAGTGGTCGCTGGCCCACGGCAACGGCATCCTCACCACCGGCGGCGGGGTGATGTTCCAGGGCGGCCCGGACGGCGTCCTCATCGGCATGGACGACACCGACGCGCGGGAACTGTGGCACTTCCAGTGCGGCGCGGGTGTGCACACCAGCCCGATCAGCTACGAGGTCGACGGCCAGCAGTACCTCGCGGTCTTCGCCGGCGGCAACGGCCTCCCCTACCCCGACATCCCGAAGGGTGACCACCTCTGGGCGTTCAAGCTCGGCGGCAAGGTCCCGCCGGCCGCGGCGCCGACTCCCCCGTCGAAGCGCAACCAGATCCGCGCCGCGGCGGTCACCGCGGCGGCCGCCCACAACACCGTCACGCTCGGCCGCGTCTGGGACACCACCGCCGGGGCGCCGGGCGCGCAGGAGAACACCGTCGCGCAGACGGCCATGGCGCCCCAGAACCTGAGCGTTCCCCTGGGCACGGAGATCACCTTCGTCAACCCGGCGGGCAACGCCTCCGCCCACGGCGCGGTGTCGTTCTTCGAGTACGAGTTCGACAGCGGCACGCTGATGCCGGGGCAGTCCTTCAAGCACACCTTCACGAAGAAGGGCGAGTTCTTCTACAACGACCCGATCTACCCGCAGAGCACCGGGAAGATCGTCGTCACCTGAGCGCGGCAGCGCGACGCGGACGGCCACCGGCACCTCCTCCGCGTCGCGCCCAGCGTTATGAACTATCCGGTTAGTACCGGAGATCCTGAGCGCCGCCGGCGGCGGTGTCAAGCCTCGAGGAGCGCCCTTGCTCGGACAGCCCCTCCGCCTCGGCGGGAGCACGCTGCCCAACCGGCTCGTGTCCGCGCCCATGGAACGCAACTACGGCGACACCGACGGACACCTGACCGCCCGGTACGCCGACTACCTGCTCGAACGCGCCCGCGCCGGGGTCGGCCTCGTGTTCACCGAAGCCACCTACGTCCGCGCCGACGGGAAGGGGCGGACGAACCAGCTCGGCGCCCACGACGACTCGTGCGTCCCGCCGCTGGCGGAGTTCGTGGCGCGCATGCACGCCGAGGGCGCGCTCGTCGGCTGCGAGCTGAACCACGGCGGGCGCACCGCGCAGAGCCGCGTCAGCGGACACCCTTGTGTGGCCCCGTCGCCGGTGCCGTGCGAAGTCGCCGGCGGAGAGCTGCCCCACGAACTCACCACCGACGACGTCCACCGATTGGTGACGTCGTTCGCCGACGCGGCGGCCCGGTGTGCCGCGGCCGGTGTCGACGTCCTGTCCGTCCACTCCGGACACGGCTACCTGGTGCACCAGTTCCTGTCACCACGCTGCAACCACCGCACGGACGAGTTCGCCGACCCCGTGCGGTTCCTCAACCTGGTGCTCGCCGCGATCCGCGAACGGGTTCCGGACACCACCCTGGGAATCCGCTTCTCGGCCGTGGAAGGCGTCGAAGACGGGCTCGACGCCGCCGCCACCTTCGCGCTGATCGAGCGGGTGTCGCTGGACCGGCTCGACTTCCTCGACATCTCCGCCGGCAGTTACGAGGCGGGCGAGTGGATCGTCCAGTCCGGCGAGTGGGAGCCGGGATTCCTGCGTGAGCTGGCGAAGCCGTATCGCGCGTTCGGGCTGCCGCTGGGCCTGGCCGGCCGCATCGCCTCACCCGAAGCCGCGGCCGGGCTGGTGGCGGACGGGACGGCCGACTTCGTCAGCCTGGCTCGCGCGCTGCACGCCGACCCGGCCTTCGCCGCGGCCGCCCTGGGATCCGGCCGTTCCTACCGGCCGTGCATCGCGTGCAACGTCTGCATCGACAACCTCGGCCAGGGCCCGGTCGGGTGTTCGGTCAACCCGGCCGCCGGCGAACCCCTGCCGCCGGTGCCGGCGGTCCCGGAGGTGACGGTGGTCGGGGCCGGACCGGCCGGGCTGACCGCGGCCCGGGAGCTCGCCCTCGAAGGCGCTCGCGTGACGCTGGTCGACGAGCACCGCGAACTCGGCGGAGCGATGCGCCTGGCCGCGAAGATGAAGTCGACGCCGGAGTTCAGCCGGTTCCTCGACTGGTCGGCCGCCGAGCTGGACCGCCTCGGTGTCACGCTGAAGCTCGGGACGCGATACGAACCGGGAGCGAGCACGCCGGTGGTCAACGCGACCGGCGGTGTGCCGGTGATCCCGGACGTCGAAGGCAAAGACTTGGCGCGGGTGCACAGCCTGCGCACGTGGCTGCGCTCGGACTTGCCGGATCCGCGCGAGTGCGTCATCTGGGGCGCGGACACCGCGGGGATGGCCGTCGCCGACACCCTCGCGGCTCGAGGCGTGGCCGTTCTCCTCCTCGGTGCCGAGACGGAGATCGCGCCGGAGTCCGGGCGGCGGGCGAAGATCCTGGCCGTGCCGAGACTGCTGAACCAGCCGAAGGTGCAAGTCCGGTTGGGTGTCGAGGTCCTCGAGATCACCGCCGACCGGATCCGCACGGATCGCGGGTGGCTCGACGCACCCGGCCCGGTGCTGGTCTCGGACCGCACGGCACCGGCCGCCCGGCTGGCCGATGCGACGGTGACCACCGGAACGCCACGGAACATCCGCGAGGCGGTGGCGGCCGGACGTCAGGCCGCCACCGCGATCGTCCGGTGATCACGGACGTCCCGGCTCACCGAGCCCGCCCGTCAGCCGCGGCGGGTCGAACCGCACGTACCGCCCTCCCCCACCGAGTCCTTCCGCGGCCTGGTTGAGCCGATCCGGCTCCGCGACCCTTCCCCACCGGCCGGTCGTGATGCGCGACTCCAGCGCGTGCAGCGCCGCGATCGACTCCGATGGCCGGAACGCGCAATGGCCCGTCGCGCCGACGTAGGCCTGGCGCAGCAGCGGTCCGGCGCCGGCGCGGTGCACCCGCCCGCCGTACCAGTCCTCCTGCTCCACCGGCACGAGCTGGTCGGCCGTGGTGTGGATGTTCAGCGTCGGCACCCGCAGGCGGCCCGTCACCATCGACGTGCGCGCGAGCGTGCGGACGGCCTGCGGGTCCGGCCGGATGTCGGCGTCGCGGGTCAGCGCCGCGAGGTCGGCGTCCAGGTCGAGACCCGCCGTCCGGTAGAGGGCGCGGACCTGGCGGGCGTGGCTGCTGCCGGTCAGCAGCGCGCGGTAGTCGACCCCCGCGGTGGACGCGCTGTTCCCGCCCGCCGCCAGCTCGATCTGGTACCGGCCGGCCACGACGAACCCGAGCACGAGCTGCGCGAGTTCTTGCTGTTGCTGGATTTCCTGGCCCGCGTAGTCGGCCGGCGCCGGCGGCGTCGCACCGGTGAACCACCCGGGTCCGTTCATCAGGGCCGCCGCCAGCGCGATCCGGGCCCGCCCGGCGGGGGTGGCCTGGGCGTCGGTGGTGATCTTCGTCAGCGCCGCGGCGGAGGCGCTGCCTTCGTCCGGGTTGGCGAACCGGACCAGCTTGACGTTCTGCGCGGGCGCGAGCAGGTGGGCGAGCGCGTATTCGCCGTCCAGCTGGTAGTTGTTCAGGTTGAGGCCGCCGGCGACGAGCCCGCACGTGCTCAGCACACCGTCGAGCCGGCGGCCGCCGTCCTCGGCTTCCAGCGCGCTGACGAGGCCGCCCATCGACGTGCCCCACGCGATCGTGCGCCGTGGCGGGCCGGTCAGCCGCTCGAGCGCCGCCAGGGCGCCGAACTGGTCGTGGACGGCCGAGGCGAGTGCCCACCACGACGGGCCGCTGTAGGACGAGCCGACCAGCGCGTACCCGCTGCCGAGCAGCGCCTGGCGGGTTTCTTCGTTCGGCGCGTTCTGGGCGGCGAGCGGGCCGAAACCGTGGCTGTACAGGATGGTCGTGCCGTTCCAGGCGGCCGGCACGTCGGCGACCCAGGTGGCGCCGTCCGGCAGCTGCCCGGTGTGGTGCTCACTCGCGGCCGCGACCCCTGAGGTCAGGCCGATCGCCATCACGATCACTCCGGCCAGCGCCATCACGCGGCCGTACCACCAGCGCATGCTCATGCGAGCAGGGTGCCACGCCCTCCCGGAGATGTACAGGTTTCCTGTACTTATTCAGTGGGACGGCCGGTCCGCCAGGGCCGCGTGGCAGGTGACGACGTATTCGCGGAACCGGGCCGCGTCCCGCGGGTTCAGCCGGGCGACCATCCGCTCTTCGAGCGCGGCGACGTCGTCGCGGACCTGGTCGAGGACCGCCGAGCCGGGGCCGGTCAACCCGATCACGCGCCGCCGCCGGTCCCGCGGATCGCCTTCGCGGACGATGAAGCCGCGCCGCTCGAGCGCGACCACCATGTCGGCCATCGCCTGGTCGGTGACGAACGAGTTCCGCGCCAGCTCCGCGGTGGTGAGGCCGGACCGCCGCTCCAGCACGGTGAGCGCGGTGTACTGCAACGGCGTCAGCGAGACGGGACGCAGCACTTCGTCCAGCCGGGCGCGCACGGCGAGCTCGAGCTGCTTGACCAGGTAGAGCAGGCCGGGCCCGGCCGGGCTCGGGGAAGGTACGGGCTGAGACACGGCTCCATGGTGACCGACGGCCGGGCGCCCGGCGCGCACGACATGCCCGGAGCGAGCCCGGCGGAGCCGATCCCGCCAGAACGACGGTCAGTGGCCGAGCAGGCGCGCGCTCTCCTCGGCGCGGTGGAGCGCGGTCAGCAACGCGGCCCGGCCGGTGTAGTCGATGTCCTCGGTCAACGCGTCCGTCGCGGCTTCCCCGCCCAGCCGGAGCTTCTCGACCAGTCCACGGTGGACCGCGGCCAGGCTCGCGGCGTCGAAGTCCGGCCGGACGAAGGTGAGCAGCAGCCGCACCTCGTCCTCGCAGTGGCGGTAGCTGTCCAGCAGGCGCTGGTTGCCGGCGGCCGCGACGATCGCCTGGTGGATGGCGCTGTGCACCCCGGTCAGCTCCCGCCACGACGGCCGCGGCGTCCGTTCGGCCAGTGCTTCGAGGCGTTCCACCTCGGTGAGCACCGGTCCCAGGTCCGCGCCCGCGTCCAGCGCCATCCGCAACGCGCCGAGCTCGAGCACCTTGCGGTAGTCGAAGACCTCGTCGATGCGCGCCTTGGTCAGCGGCGCGACCACCGCTCCGCGATGGCGTTCGTGGACGACCAGACCGCGCTCGACGAGCAGCCGCAGTGCCGAGCGGACCGTGTGCCGGCCGACGTCGAAGCGTTCCGCCAGGTCCTCCTCGCGGAACCGGGTGCCGACCGGGTGCGCGCCGTCGAGCAGCTCGTCGCGCACCGCGGCGGCAATCCGCTCAGGCGCGGCGGCCCCATCCATGGCTCCCCTTCGGTTCGGCGATCCGGTCACAGTACACGGCCAGATTGTGTCACAATATCGGAGACAGTCGGACCACGATGAGGGGCGCACATGCAGATCGAGGGAGTTCGGGTCCACGGCGAGTCCGGTCCGCCCGTGCTGCTCCTGCCCGGCGGGGCCGAGGCCTGCGACGGCTTCTTCCCCGGCCTGGTCGAGGGCCTCATCGCCGACCCCGGCGCGCGGGTGATCGTGCACGACCGCCCGGGCACCGGGGCGTCCACTGTGGACGGCTCGCTGGCCGGCGCGGCGGACCACCTGAGCTCGGTGCTCGACCGCTTGGGCCACGGCCCGGCCGTCGTGGTCGGGCAGAGCCTCGGCGGCGCCGTCGCCGTGCTGCTCGCCCGGGATCACCCCGAGCAGGTCGCGGGCCTGGTCCTGCTCGATCCGACTCCGATCAACGACGCCCGCACGTGCGCCCGCCTGGAACGCGTGATGGGCGTGCTCGGGACGCTGGCCGCCGTGCCCGGGCTGCGCCGTCTGCTGGCCAAGGCCGTCCGCTCCGCCGCCCTGCGGAGCGGACGAGGGCGTGAGCTGCGGCCCGACTGCGCGGCCGCGCTCGCGCGCACCGCGGAGCTCGACATCACGACGCTGGCCCGCGCGGTCCGCGGCACCACCGAGCTCGCCCGCGGCCTGCGGGAGTCCGACCTCCCGCGGCTCCCGGCCGTGGTGGTGACCGCCGACCGCAAGCCGGACCACGCCGTCCGGCGCGCCCACGACCGGCTCGCCACCGCGTTCGGCGGCACCGTGGTGAACTGGCCGGGCGCCACGCACAGCGTGCACCTCGACCACCCCGACGAAGTCCTCGCGACCGTGCGCGAACTGGTCACCCGCGTCGGTACGGCGAGCTGACCGTGGTGATCAGCGACGAGGACTACCTCTGGTTCGCCGGCCGGGCCCTCGACGGGATGGCGGCGGTCCTCACGGAGCTCGGCGACGAGCACGCCAACCGGCAACCACCCCTGCCCGGCGCGAACACGCCGTTCGCGATCGTCACGCACTGCCTGGGAGTACTCGACTTCTGGGCGGGCGCGCTGGTCGCCGGCCGCCCCGTGGTCCGCGACCGGGACGCCGAGTTCACCGCGGCGGGCCCGGTGGCCGGGCTCGTCGAACGCGTCACCGCCGCCAAGGAGCAGCTCCGCGCCGACCTGGCCGCAGCCGCACCCACCGAGCCGCTGCGCGCGCCGGCGCCGGCCAAGTACCGGGAGACGCCGGCCGGGCGTTCCCAGGGTGGCGCGCTGCAGCACGTGTACGAGGAGCTGGCCCAGCACCACGGCCAGCTCGAGCTGACCCGCGACGTGCTGCTGCACCATTGAGTCGCCGGTTTCGCTTTGGTGCGTATAGAGGTGCGGGATGCGCGCCGTCGCGGCACCGGCGGCTTGCCTGGCCGCCCAGGTTGTCACCGCAGGACGGCGAGCACGGCCATCACCACCCGGTCGGGGTCGTCGCCGACGACGCTCGGCTTCACCGAGGTCGTCGAGCAGTTCGAGGTGCCCGAGGCCGGCGTCCGGACCGCTGTTGTGCAGACTGCCGGCCGCGTCCGGATCGAGCTGATCCAGACGCGGCTCACCGGGGTTCACCGCGCTTGAGCGTAAAGGTGAAGTCGCCGGAGAGCTTGCCGCTCAACCGGATCGCCGAAACGAGCTTCCCCGCCATGATCAGCCGCTCGACCTCACCACGCGAAAGACCGCACCCTTCGGCGATGAGTCGCACCGGCCGGACCGGGATCCGCGCCGCGAAGCGGACCGACACGTCGATCACCTCGTGGTGCCGGTGATCCGGTCCGCCGGTTTCGAGGCGCCAAGCGTCGTCCCAGTCGAGGGTGATGCGGTTGCGGCGCTGCACGAACGGATCCTGGAGCAGTTCAGCCGTCAGGCCGGGGTCGTTGTCGTGCAGCCGGTCCAGCAGCTCGGGCCGGACGGAACGCACCTTCACCCGCTCCAGGACCGTGAGCTTCACCGTTTCCCCGCACTCGGTGCAGAGCACGAGAAGCCAGACGTCGATGAGTTTGTGGTTGGCGTTGACCCGGAATTTGCCGCCGGCCCGGAAGCGCTCGGCGGCGCACACGTGGCACCGGCGGCGGACGAGCGGCAGGCAGATGGGCACGACGGCCCAGTTTTCGAGCACAGAAGTACACCTGTTCAGTGAGAAATCCGCAGCAGAAAGGAGCGCGGCGCCGAGGCGCGACGCGCGACAAGATCAGCGCTCGGGAGGTCTCACAGGATGTACAACGGCAGGCCTTCGACTGGACAGCTCGGGTCAGCAGCACGGTAACGACGCACCGTGCCACTGCTCCACCGAATTTCTAGGCGGTGAACACGCCGGCCACCCAGTCGGCGATGTAGGTGCTCACGTGCGGAAGGTGGTCGAGTCCGATGTGCTCGGTCGCGCCTTCCTCCGGGGTGAACACGCGCAGCTCGCGCCGGGGCGAGTTGACCGCCTGGTCGTACGAGCGGTGCGCGTACTCCAGCGGGATCTGCCGGTCCTGGGCGCCGTGCGCGACGAGGAACGGGACGGTGATCTTCTCGACCACACCGTCGAGGTGCACACCGTCGGCGAACTTGATGAAGGTGTCGAGGTCGTCGTGACCCCAGACCCAGAGCACGTGCTCCCAGTAGTGCGGCACCGGGCGCTCACCCTCGCGCTCGAGGCGGCGGCGCTGCACCGCGCCCCAGTTGTGGTTGGCGCCCCAGGCGACGCAGAGGGCGAACCGCTTCTCGAACGCCGCGGCCCGGGGTGCGTAGTAACCGCCGAGTGACCAGCCGACGATGCCGATCCGGGTGGGGTCGACGTCGGCGCGCTGCTCCAGCCAGTCGACCGCGGCGCCGGCCCAGGCTTCGCTGTCGATGCGGGCCGTGAGCTCTTGCAGGCGCAGGGCTTCCCCCGTGCCGGGCTGGTCGAGCATCAGGCAGGAAATGCCGCGTGCGGCCAGCTCCTCCCAGTGCGAGGAGCCGTACATGTGCTCCTTCGTGGAGTCGAGCCCGTTGACGAGCACGATCACCGGCGCCGGCCCGGCGCCGGTGGCCGGGGCCGCGCTGAAGTAGGCGGGCAAAGTTGTTCCCTCGTAGGGGATCGCGACGCGCGAGATGCGGGGATCACGCAGGTCGAACGACTTCTGCGCCAGCTCCAGCACGCGGCGGTAGGTGGGGAGCCGGTTCGGGTCCGAGTGGGCGAGCATGCGCTCGGCCTGGCAGAGGTAGTTGGTGGCGCGGAAGTACAGCTGCCCGGCGGTGCGGGTGTGCCCCGCCTTCTCGGCGGCTTCGGCCTGGGTGACGAGCTGGTCCGTCAACGCGGTCCAGGCCCGCAGGAAGTCCGGGGTGCCGGCGTCGGAGCCGCGGGCGGCGGCTTCGCGGATGGGGCGGCAGGCGCGGTCGACCTCGTCGATCAGGCCGCCGGAGTTGAGCGCGGCGACCACACCGAGGTTCCAGACGTAGTTGCCGGGGAAGTATTCGAACAAGAGCTTGTCCTTTGCTCGTCAGCGGATCCGGCGCGGACGCGCCGGGCGGACCGGGGGCAGGGTGCGGCCCGGGACGACCGTGTTCCGGATCGTCCCGATCCCTTCGACCGTCATCTCGACGACGTCGCCGGGGCGCAGCGGCGGCGGGTCCAGCGCGCCTCGCCGGCCCCACAGCTCGGCGAGGCAGCCGCCGTGACCGCACGTCCCCGAACCCAGGACGTCCCCGGCACGGACCCGGGTGCCGCGGCCGGCGTAGGCGACGAGCTCTTCGAACGGCCAGCCCATGCCGGACAACACGTCCCGGCCGATCTCGACGCCGTTCACCGAAACGCGCATGTCGAGCGCGAGGAACCCGTCATCGTCCCGAGCGGACTCCAGTTCGTCGGCAGTGACCAGCCACGGGCCGAGCGTGGTGGCGGAGTCCTTTCCCTTGGCCGGGCCGAGGTTCACCTTCATCTCGCGGCGCTGCAGGTCGCGCGCCGACCAGTCGTTGAGGACGGTGTACCCGAAGATCTCCACCTCCTCCGGCGTCGGCGACTCGGCGTCCCGGCCGACCACGCAGGCGACCTCAAGCTCGAAGTCGAACAGCTGCGAGCCCGGCGGGACCGGGACGTCGTCGTGCGCGCCGACCAGCGCGCAGGGGTTGGTGAAGTAGAACGCCGGTGCTTCGTACCACTCCGGCACCACCCCGCCGCCGTCGCCGACGGAAGCGACCACGCCCTCCACGTGCTCCTCGAACGCGACGAAGTCCCGCACCGACGGCGGTTCCAGCGGCGGCAGCAACCGGACCTCGTCGAGCGGCACGGCGGGTCCGGCCAGCGCCGCCGCTCCGGTGTCCAGCGCCGCGGGGAGCCCGCCGCGCACCAGTTCGAGCACGGTGCCGGCCAGCACATGCACTCCGGCCGGGGACACCACGCCGGCGTGGACCTCGCCGGCCTGCTCGTAGGTAGCGAAGCGCATCAGAGCGGCGGGGCCACGAAGAGGCCCTTGTCGACGTCGTTGAACGACCGGGACGCCACGAACTCGTTCATCGCGTTGGCCGTCCCCCACTGGTCGGACACCTCGGGCCGGGTGAAGTCGTAGAGGTGCGGGTGCCAGCTGTCCTCGTCGACCAGCTCCAGCTCGGTGGTGTACTCGACGGTGTTCCCGTGCGGGTCGAGGAAGTAGCTGAAGGTGTTGTTGCCCGCCAGGTGCCGCCCGGGCCCCCAGATCTTCTCCACCCCCGCGCGCAGCAGCCGCCCGGTGCCGCGCATGTACTCGTCGAGCCCGCGCAGCTCGAACGACGCGTGGTGCAGCGACGGGTGCGGCCCGCGGGCGATGGCCACGCTGTGGTGCCAGGCATTGATCCGCAGGAACCACATCATCTCGCCCATCCGCGGGTGCGTCAGCGTGTCGGACAGGCGGAAGCCGAGGTGACGCTCGTAGAAGGCGCGGGTGCCGGCGGGATCGGCCGAGTTGAGCACGACGTGGGACAGCCGGACCGGGATCGACTCCCCCGCCTCGACCGCGCGGTGGGCGCGGACCGCGACGTCGGCGCTGACCTCGACGGTGCGGCCCTCGTTGTCGAAGAACCGGAACCCGTACCCGCCGCCGGGGGTCTGCAGCACGCGTGGTTCGTGGACCAGGGTGACACCGGCGGTGGCCAGGCGCGCGGCGAGGGTGTCGACGTCGGCGGGTGTGGCGGTGCCGAAGGCGATGAGGTCGATCCGCTTGTCGGCGGCCTGGCGCAGCCGGACGACGTACTGCTCGGGCGAACCTTCCGCGGCGAGGAACGCAACACCGGTGTCGGTGTGCTCGGTGGTCAGGCCCCAGGCACCGGTGTAGAAGTCGCGCTGGCGGGCGAGGTCCGGCACGGCGAGGTCGACGTGCCGCAGGTGGGTGATCAGGCGATCGGTCATCACGGTCTCCTCCGGGGGTTCAGGCGGGCTGGGCGACGAGGGCGGCGATGCGTCCCATCAACCCGGGCACATCACCCTGGACGTGGTCGAGCAACCACTGTCCGAGTTGGACGGATGCTTCGACCACCGCGGCCGCGCGGGCGCAGCGGCGGTCGGTGAAGGCGGTCCAGACGCCGTCGCCGAGGGTGTCCGCCGCGAGCAGCAGCTCCGTCAGCACCGCGGCGTCTTCGAGTGCCTGGGCGCCGCCCTGGGCGAGAGTCGGTGGGCAGGAATGCGCGGCGTCACCGATCAGCACCACCCGGCCGCGGTGCCACGGCGCGGGCAGCAGGTGGGTCTCGAACCACGTGTAGTTGACCCGCGACGGGTCGGTGAGCGTGGCGCGGATGTCGTCCCACGGGCCGTGGTAGGCCGACGCCAGCTCACGCAGGGTCGCCAGCCGCTCCTCGCGGGACAGCCCGCTGCGGTCCTGCGCGTCCTCGACCACGTAGGCGTAGAGCGAGTCCTCGCCGGTCGGGCAGTACCCGGCGATGTAGGACGGCCCGCCGTAGAACAGGTCCGTGCGCGTGACCGACGCAGGGCGGGGGCCGAACGCGCGCCAGATGCCCATCCCGGTCGCGCGGGTCGCCGCCTCGATGCCCAGCAGGCCACGGATCGACGAGCGGATCCCGTCCGCCCCGACCACGAGGTCGTAGCGGCCGGTGGTGCCGTCGGAGAAGGTGACGCCGACCCCGCCGGCGTCCTGGTCCAGCGCGGTGACGGTGCGCCCGAACCGGATCTTCGCCCCGGCCGCGGCCGCCCGCTCGTGCAGGATCCGCGCCAGGTCCGGCCGCGGCATGCCCAGGGCGGCCGGCAGGTCCGGGCCGCCCGTGCGCGCGTCGGGGATCTCGGCGAGGAGAGTGCCCTCGCGGTCGGGGGCGCGCAGGCCCAGGCTGTCGAAGCTGTATCCCTTCTCCCGCACGGACTCCCAGACGCCGAGCGCGCGCAGCTCGCGCAGCGCGTTGCCCTGCAGGGTGATGCCGGAGCCGAGGGTGGTGACGGCGGGTTCGAGCTCGGCCAGCTCGACCGCGACCCCGCCGTCGGCGAGGTGGATCGCGGTGGCGGTGCCGGCGAGGCCGCTGCCGACCACGAGGACGGTGTGCACGGCGGGCATGGGACTCCTTCGTCCGGGCTTACTTGACGGCGATGGGCGCGACCGGCGCGCCGACCGCGCCGGTGACCGGCAGCGGGTCGGCGGTCAGCCAGAACTCGTACCGGCGGTCGGCGGCGCAGTCCGCGGCGAGGACGTCGAGGTCCCACATCTCGCCGAGGAACAGCCCGAGGTGCGGGATGGCGACCTGGTGCAGCGGCTGGAACGCGTCGTCGAACTCGTTGGGCCGGACCTCGAAACCCCAGGTGTCCGTGGCGATCGCGGCGATTTCGGTGCGGTGCAGCCAGTCCGCGGTGGTGAACGACAGCCCGGGCGCGGGGCCGCCGACGTAGTCACCCCAGCCCTCGCGGCGTGCCCGGGCGAGCCGGCCGGTCCGCACCAGGAGCAGGTCACCGCGGCCGACCCGAGCGGTTTCCCCGTGCGCGGCCATGGTTTCTTCGAGGTGGCCGGCGGTGATCGCGAACCCGTCCGGCAGCTCGCCGTCCGTGCCGATCACCCGGCCGACGTCGAGCAGCACCCCGCGCCCGGCGATCCGGCCCGACGCGGTTTCGATTCCGGTGACCCGGTCCCCTTCGCTGGTCACGACGTCGCCCGCGCGGCGGCCGTTCCACGCCACGCCGTGGTCGAAGATGTGCCCGAGACCGTCCCACTGTGTCGACGCCTGCAGCGGCATGAACACCACGTCGTCGGCGCCGCCGAGGCCGTGCGGGAACCCCTGGGTGCCGCGCTCGGCGTCCAGGCCGGTGTCGAGCATGGTGTGCACCGGGTTCGTGCGGCGCCGCCAGCCCTTCTGCGGCCCGTCGGCGTCGAAGCGCTGCGCCAGCGAGAAGCTCGCTCCGCGCCGGATCAGCGCGGCGCCTTCGCGGCGCTTGGCCTCGTCCAGGAAGTTCAGGGTGCCCAGGACGTCGTCGGCGCCCCAGCGTCCCCAGTTCGAGCAGCGCTTCGCCGCGGCCGCGATGGCCCCTTCCGGGTCGGTGCGATCCAGGTGCATGCCGGTTCCTCCTCGAGCGACGCACCCCACGCTCCGGCATCCACGGCGGATCAGGAAGACGAAATCGCCGATGCACGATATCCACGCGGTGGATACGCTGAGCCGGTGAACCTGGCGAACCTGGACCTGAACCTGCTGGTGACGCTCGACGCGCTGCTCGAACACCGCAGCGTCAGCCGGGCCGCCGAGCAGCTGGGCCTCAGCCAGCCCGCGGTGTCCGCCCAGCTGGCGAGGTTGCGCCGGCATTTCGGCGACGATCTCCTGGCCCGCTTCGGCAACCAGTACCGGCTCACGCCGCTGGCCGGGCACCTGCGGGGCCGCGTCCGGACCGCGGTGACCGGCGTCGAGCGGGTGTTCGCCGCCGAGCCGGACTTCGACCCGGCGACGACGTCACGCGAATTCTCGTTGGTGATGAGCGACTACGGCGTCGCGGTGCTCGGCCCCGACCTCGCGAACACCCTCGGACGGGAGGCGCCCGGCGCACGCGTGCGGTTCATCGCCAACACCCCGGCGGTGGTCGACAACGCACGCCAGGCGCTGACCGGCATCGACCTTTTGGTGCTGCCGCACGGGTTTGTCGACGGCCTCCCGCACCAGGACCTCTACCGCGACGACTGGGTCTGCGTGGTCGACGCCGCCCATCCCGCGGCCGAAGCCGGGCTGACGGTCGAGCAGCTGCGCACGATGCCGTGGGTCGTCACCTACCACGGCCCGACGGCGTCCACCCCGGCGGCGCGGCAGATGCGGATGCTCGGCATCGAGCCGCACGTCCAGGTCGTCACCGAGAACTTCCTGACCGTGCCCGGCCTGGTCGCCGGCACGGACCGGGTGGCCCTGCTGCAGCGCCGCCTCGCCGAACGCCTCCCGGCCGGCGTCCGGGCCCTGCCGTGCCCGTTCGAAGCCGGCCCGCTGGTCGAGGCGTTCTGGTGGCACCCGATGTACGACCACGATCCCGAGCACCACTACCTGCGCGACCTCCTGACGCGGGTCGCGACGGAGGTCACCGGGATCGGCCGGGGACGATGACGAGGCGACCGCCCTGCAGGCCGGTGCGGGTTCCACGAGCGTCAGTGCGCGCGTCAGCAGCTCCGTCGGCCGGCCCGGGAGATTCGGACCGTTCGCGGCGTTACATCCAGGTCAGCGCGCACGACTACCTGGTGACCACCGGAGAGGCGGGCTGCGTCGTGACCCACCGTGCTCGCGGTTGCTGCCCCGCCCGGCGACCTCGAGAGGGGAACGATGCAATCCCAACTACTGGCGACGCTGACCGGAGGCGGGATTGCCTTACTGGGAATCATCATCGGGGCCGTGGTCACCCACTGGCTCACGTCACGAAGAACCCGGGAGCAGCGCAGGTTCGAAGAAGCCGACGATCGTCGCAAGTGGCTGCTCGACGAGCTACGCGAAGCAGCACAGAGTGACGCACAAGGAGCGAAGAGCGTCTTGAGTCAGCTGCGCAAAGGCGGCGTCATCCTCCAGCCGCCGACAAGACAAGGGGATGTCCACAAGATCTCAAGAGAAGACCTGCAAGCATTTTGTGTTCCTCACAACAGCATGATCCTCATGTGTGACAACACGATCAAGCCGGTACAAGACATCACGCCAGGAGAAATGATCCTCGCCTACGACTCGAGGAAGCACGTAGTTCTCCAGGAACCGGTCTCGGAAGTCATCAAAGGAGAAGCGACGAGGTTCGTGCGGATCAACGGCCGGATCCGGGTCACCGAAGGTCAGCAGGTCTTCTGCGAGGGCAGGTACGTCGCCGCCGAGGAATTGATGCTGTCCCAAGGGTTGGCGAGCGAGCAGGGGAAGCAGCTCGTCGTCTCTTCACTCGAGCTCCAGGAAGGCACCACCGGCGAGCCGGTGTTCAGTCTCGTCCTGGAATCGGGGAACGGCTACTACGTGCGCACCGAAGGTGCCGACGAGGCGATCTTGATCAAAGAGGGCGAGACCGGGAAGATCGACTGAACGTACGCCGCCTTCAGGAGGGCACGAGCACGATTCTCCCGAACACTTCGCCGGCGTCCATTTTCCGGTGTGCCAGTGCGGCTTGCTCCAGCGGCAGCACTTCGTGCACCACCGCGTCCAGCTCGCCGCGGCCGGCCGTGGCGAACAGTTCCGCCGTAGCCACCTGGCGATCGGACTGGGGCACCGTGTTCGCGCTGAACGTCGCGAACGACAGCGACTTCTGGAACGCCGTGAACAGCTTCGTCGCGAAGTCCGCCGGGGGGTCGCCCGCCAGCGCGCCGACGGCGACCAGGCGGCCGTTGGGGTTGAGCCTGGTGAAGAACGACGGCAGGTCCGCGCCGGCGACGATATCGATGATGATGTCGTAACCCGCGGGCCCCTCCCCCGCTCCTTCGCGGTCGAGCACGTGGGTTGCGCCGAGCTTGCGCAGGCGGGCACCGCGTTCGGGCGAGGACGTCGTGACCGCGATCGCGGTGGCGCCGGCCCGGGCCGCGAGCTGGACCGTCATGATTCCGATGCCGCCCGCCGCGCCGCGCACCAGCACCGACTCGCCGGGGGCGAAATGGGCGTGGCGGAGGCCGAAGTGGGCGACCATGCCGGAACTGCCGAGCGTCACCGCGTCGACGGCCGACGTCGTCGCGGGGAGTGGCACGAGCGTCTCCCCCGGGGCGATCGCCTGCTCCGCGTAACCGCCGCCGACGCCGGCGAACGCCCACACCCGGCGGCCGAGCCACGACGGGTCGACGCCGTCGCCGACCGCGGCCACCGTGCCCGCCACCTCGCCGCCGAGGACGTGACCGTCCTTGAAGCCGTACGCGGCGAGTGCGCCGCTCCTGATCAGGGTGTCGACACCGCCGACGCCGATGGCCTCGGTGGTGACCAGGACCTGCCCGGCGCCGGGCTCCGGGGCCGGGAGATCGATGATGGCGAGGCCCTCGGGGCCTCCGAACGTCTGCACCGCAACCGCTTTCACCAGCGCACCGTAACGGACGGGGGCGTCCGGTTGGCTAAAGTGAGAGAGTGCCCGACCAGTTGCCCCGGATCCTGCGCTCCGACGCGCAGGACAACCGCGAGCGCATCCTCGACGCGGCCCGCGCGGTGTTCGCCGTCGACGGCCTCGACGTGCCCATGCGCGAGATCGCCCGCCGCGCCGACGTCGGCCCCGCCACCCTCTACCGCCACTTCCCGACCAAGGAAGTGCTGGTCACCGCGGCATTCGCCGACCAGATGCGCGCCTGCTACACGATCGTCGACGAGGGGCTGGCCGACCCCGACCCGTGGCGCGGCTTCCGCGTGGTGATCGAGAAGCTCTTCGAGCTCCACGCCCACGACCGGGGTTTCACCGCGGCCTTCATGGCGGCCTTCCCCCGCGCGATGGACTTCGCCGCCGACCGTGCGCAGGGGGCGAAGTCCCTCGCGGAGCTGACCTACCGCGCCAAGGACGCCGGTCACCTGCGCGCCGACGTCGTCCCGGACGACGTGCTCCTCGTGCTCATGGCCAACAGCGGCATCCAGGCGACCTCGGCCCCCGCCCGCCTCGCGGCTTCACGGCGGTTCGCGGCGCTGGCGATCCGGAGCCTGCAGGCCTGAGCCCGGTCAACCCAGCGTGCTGTCGAGCAGCGCGAGCAGGCGATCCCAGTGGCGCTTCAGCGCGACGGGGTTGAAGGCGTCGGTGTCGGACATCGAGTAGCCGTGCACCGTTCCGGGGTAGATCTCGGTGGTGTGGCGGACGTCCGCGGCGTCGAGGGCCCGGGTGAGCTCGCCGAGGGCGTCGGCCGACATGTCGTTCTCGGAGAGGCCGAGGTGGACCTGGGCGGTGATCCCGGCAACGAGGCGGTGCGGGCTGTCGGGTGCATCGGTGACCAGGAAACCGGGGTGGAACCCGGCAACGGCGGCCACCCGGCCGGGGTGGGCCGCCGCGGTGCGCATCGCCAGGGCGCCGCCGATGCAGTAACCGAGCACGGCCACCGGCCCGGCGCCGACCTCGGGCCGGGTGGTGAGGAACTCGAGGTAGGCATCGGCGTCCCGCAGGATCCGTTCGGTGGTGTGCGCCTCGATCAACGGCATCAGCCGGCCGATGACCGCGGGCCGGACGTCCTCGCCGATGTGCGCGGGGAGGTCGAGCACCGGCGCCGGGCCGTGCCGGTAATAGAGGTTGGGGACGAGCACGGCGTACCCGTGCCCCGCCAGTTCGCGGGCCTTGGCCTCGATCTCGGGCCGGATCCCGAAGGCGTCGGTGTAGAGCAGCACGCCGGGGTGCCGCTCGCCGTCGTCGGGGAAGACGGCGAAGGCGTCGGCCTGGCCGTCGGGGGTGGGAATCTGCAAGGTCTTGCCGGGCATGGGTTTCTCCTGTCGTGGTTGATCGGTCGAGCGTGTGATCAACACGACGGGGGCGGCGCCCGCGCGGCGTTCAGAAGCGCACCGGGTCACCGATCCGTGTGTGGCGCGAGGCCGTCCCGGTGGTCATCGCGGCTCACGTTACTACAAAGTGGGGGCATGTCCCCGTACCAGACGATGTCCTGCCACCTCGAGACCGAGCGGCTGCTCCTGCGACCGTGGGCCGAATCGGACACCGAGGGCCTTCGTGCCCTGCACACCGAGCGCGGCAACGGGACACCTACGGCCGAGCACATCCGGGAACTCATCACCAAACAGCTCACCGCAACGACAAAAACCGGGATCGCCCTGTTGCCCATCGAGCGCCGCGACGAAGGCGACTTCATCGGCTACTGCGGGTTGGTCATCGGCCGTTCGACCGTCGAGGAGCCCGAGATCGCGTTCGAGTTGTTCCGGCGTGTGCACGGGCGCGGTTACGCGACCGAGGCGGCCGGCGCGGTGCTCGAGGCCGCCAAGGCGACCGGGCGGGAACGGCTTTGGGCGACGGTCGGCGCGTGGAACACTCCGTCGTTGCGTGTCCTCGAGAAGCTGGGGTTCGAGCGGGACCACGTTTCCACCGAGGCCGCCGGTGAAGTGGTGTGGCTCGCCCGGTTGTTGCGGTGACACCCCTGCGCACGTGACCCGGCTGGCGGATATTCACCGGCACAAGTTCCACAGACAACCGAATATTCGACGATTTATCGTCGTTTCCACCCGACGCCGGAAACGATCCGCTCACCGATTCGCCGCGATAGGCGCGCAGTTCCGACACTATGTTGGCCACCATGTGGCAGTACGCCCTGTGGGGCCTGATCGGCGCGGCGGCGAACCGGGCCCTGCTGATTCTCGAAGTCAGCGAACGGGTGAAGAAGTGGCCGTGGACCCCGCCCGACGGGCCGGGCGGCGGCATCTACGCCGCCTCGATCGCCCTGCACCTCGGCATCGCCACCGCTTCGACCGCCGCGCTCGCGACCACGGCGATCATTTCGAACGGGTTGACCGCGTTCGGGTTCGGCGTCGGCGCGCCGGTCGTGGTGAAAAAAGCCTCGCAGTACGCGATTCGCTTGCTGCCCCCGGAGCCGCCGGAGCCCGCACGGGAAATCGTCGGAGGCGAGTGAGATCGTGCCCACCTCACCACTCAGGCGCCTGCTGTACGCGCTCGCCGACACTTCACCGCCGGATCGGGAACTCACCGCCCACCGATTCCCCCTGCTCGGCGCGCTGGCCGACCTGTCCCCTGCGTCCGAGCCCCGGGAATTCGCCGACTCCTACGTCGCCCGGGCCCCGCGGCCGGCCCGTAGGCGAACCGGGTCGCACCGATGGGGAAAAGGGCTCGTCGCCGCCCTGTCGGCCGCCACTTTGACCATCCTGGGTGCGGGATTCTTCGCGCTCAACGGAGTACAGCCGAGCCTCTCCACCTCCGGCCTGTCCGGCAGTGCCGCCATCGACCACGCCGAACCGGACCCCTGCGGACTGCTCGACACCGCGGCCCTGGACGCGCTCGGCCGGACCGAGCTCGACAACACTACTGGCCCCTTCGACCGGTGCACCGCGACCCTCATGGACCGGGACCACCGGGTGACCACGATCGGGCTCACCTTGCTCGTCGGGCAACCAGACCGCGAGGCAGCTCGCACAGGGGGGGCCTGGACCTGCGAACGCACCACACCACCCGACGAGGTCTCGGCCCGGATCTCCGTCGTCGGCCAGGCCGCGGATCGCTGCCGCCTCGCCGAGACCCTGGCGACGCACGCGGCGGCGGTTCTCCGGCAGGGAAGACTTCCGACGCGGACCAGCCATCCACCCGGGCTCTCCCTCATCGACGCGGACGCCTGTCGGCTGTTGTCCGGAGCACCGGCGGGCACGCTCTCCGGCCCCCCGCAGCCCGGGTTCGGCAACTGGTCGTGCCAGTGGCCGGGCGAGTCGGGCAGCACGGTGACCGTCCGGTTCGACCGGATCGACCAGCCACCCACCGGCACCCCGCTGCCACCCGGCTCCGGCCACCCGCGGTTCGTGACCGGGGAAAACGGCGAACGGTGGTGCGCGGTCCAGGTGGTCTTCCGGTCTTACCCCCTGAGCCGCGGCGGGACGATCGTGGAACTGATCCACGTGGCGGTCTCGGCGCCGAAGCCCGGGACGAAACCGTGCGACACGGCGGCCACCTTGAGCACCGCGGTCACCGACGTCCTTCCCCCGGGCTGAACCCCCCCGCTCCCCGGGAACCGGACCACGAAGATCCACGTCGTAACCTGGGGAAGGTCTTCTGGAGGGAGTCCTGTGGTGGCGGTGGAATCGGGTGGTTGGCGAGTTTTGTCCGAGCCCACCCCGGAACCCGGGCTGACACCCCCACCACCGTCCCCAGGGGACGACGGCTCGAAGCCCGGACCCGGACCGACGCCGTCACCTTCTCCCGGGCCGTCGCCGAAACCGGCGCCGCCGTGGGGTGGCGGGCCGGACATCGGGGTGACGCCGTCGTGGCTGCGGCAGCGCGCCGATGCGTGTGACGAGACCGCGGTGGCCGTCGACGCGCTGCGCGGTGCGGCCGACGACACCTTCGAACCGTTGCGGCGGGCGGCACCCGGCTGGGAGTTCGCCGGCAGCGTCGACGACATGCAGTCCCGTTGGGACGGTCTGGGCGGCCTGCTCCGCCGCCGGCTCACCGAAGGCGCGGAGAACTTCCGGCTGAGCGCCGGCGCCTACACGAAGACCGACTCCGCCGGCGCTTACGCCGTGGGTGGGGAGCAGCCCCGTGGTTGACTTCAAGCAGCTGACCGAACTGGACGTCGCCGGGCTGGAAGAGTTCGCCGAGCAGTGGGCGATGGTCCACGAGAAGCTCCACCGGATCCGCGACAGCTACGAAACCGCCGTCGTGACACCGCTGGAAGACGGCGACTGGGCGGGCAAAGGCGGTGACGCGGCGACGAAGTACTGCGCCCGCGTCCGCTGGGACTTCGACGCGATCGACGCCGAGGTCAAGGCACTGCGCAAGTACATCGACGTCGAAGCCGACGGGGCCGAGGGCACCGCCGGGCTCAAGGGCCTGGAAGGCCACCAGCGGGCCGTGCTCGACCTGCAGCGCCAGGCGCGGGAACAGGGCATGACCGTCACCGCCGAGGGCAAGGTCACCTGGGACGACACGCCGGGGGTGTCGCCGGGGTACTTCGACGCGCTCGGCGAGCAGGCCGAGATCGCGGACGGCCTGACGAAGAAGATCGAGGCACATCTCGAGCAGGCCACCGAAATCGACCAGGAGCTCGCCCGCAACCTCAAGGTCGTCTTCGGCACCCAGGACAACTTCGAGACCGAGGACCGCCGCTACGGCGTCCTCCCGCCCACCGAGCACGACCGCCGGGTCTGGAACCAGCTGCACAACGTCGTCCTGCTCGGCCTGGTCAAGCAGGGCAACGACCACGCGGCCTGGCTGCTGCAGCACTACCTCGACGGCGACGGCACGACGGTCGAGGCGCCGGTGCAGGACATGCTGGACGACCTGCCCTCCTTCCAGGAGCAGGTCGACAAGGACGTGGCCGCGGCCGGGAAGGGCCCGGACGGGCCGTTCACCACCGGCTGGAAGACGACCGCGCCGGACCTCGCGCGGGACGGCAAGGGCGGCCAGGACTGGTACTACTCGTTCAACCACTTCCAGTACCGGCTGGTCGGCGAGAAGCACGGTGACCAGGTCGAGTACCACGTCGAGATCCAGAAGCGCTACGACTGGGGCATCCCGAGCGAGCACCGGCGTGACCTCGAGAAGGACACACCGGTGATGGACGTCGACTTCGAGCAGGCCGACATCGCGCACCTCAACACGACGGGCAAGGCCCGCGACTTCGACGTCGTCGGCAAGTCGGACCGGAAGACCGCCCACGTTTAGCCGCGGGCCCCGGGGAGGGTTGAGCCGGCGGCCGGCTGGGCAGTAGACGGTTGTGCCCGGCGCAGGATCGCCGGGCCAGGCGCCGGACGTCCCCACCGGTCGGCGACGCCGCGGTTGAATCCACAGCCGCCACCCGCACGGTTCCGCCCGCACCGAGGCGAACCGGCACTGCGGGAGGCCACAGCTGTCCGGCTTCCCGTCCCCGAGGAGGCCACCGCATGCTCCAAACCGCCACCACCAGAGGCCCCCGCGACGTCGTTTCCGGGCACCGCGGCCCGACGACCGTCACGGTGACCACGACCTGCGAGCACACCACCGTCGCCGTCGCCGGTGAGATCGACCTGTCGGTCACCGCGCACCTGCAGGACCGCCTGCGGGACGAACTGACGTTGAGCCCCGGCGCGCTGATCATCGACCTCACCGGCGTCGAGTTCTGCTCTTCGGGCGGCCTGGCCGTCCTGCTCGACACCGTCACCACCGCGCACGCCCGCGGGCTGCCCTGCGCCATCATCGCCACGCACCGCAGTGTGCTGCGCCCGATCCGGCTCCTGCGGCTCGACCGCGTGCTGCCGATCCACCCCGACCGGGCCGACGCCGAAACCTGGCTCGCCCTCCTGCCGCGGCTGCGCTGAGCTACACCGCCGTCGACCGGCTCAGCTCCTCCCATGTGGACACTTCGGCCAGCAGGGCCTCGTGGTGCTCCCGCAATCCGTCGACGGCGTCGTCGCCGAGCAGCAGGCGCAGGGGCAGCGGTTCGGCGTCGAGCGCCTTCAGGATGGCCGCGGCGCCCTTCACGGGGTCGTTCGGCTCCTGGCCGACCACACCCTCGACCATCCGCCGGAGCTCTCCCGACGTCGCCCGGTAGGCCGGGTTCTCGGGGGTGAACTGCACGCTGGTGCTGAACCGGGTCCGGAACATGCCCGGTTCCACCAGCAGCACCCGGATACCGAGCGGCGCCAGCTCGGTCGCCAGCGACTCGCTGAGACCTTCGAGCGCGTGCTTCGTGGCGTTGTAGCCGCCCAGGCCCGGATAGGTGATCAGGCCGCCGAGCGAGCTCATCTGCACGATCGTGCCGCTCGCTTGCTCGCGCAGCACCGGCACAACGGCCTTGGTGAGCTCCGTGGCGCCGAAGAAGTTGACGTCCATCATGGAGCGGAACTGCTCCATCGACGTCTCCTCGACCGCGCCGAGCACGCTGTACCCGGCGTTGTTCACCAGGACGTCGATGCGGCCGAACTCGGCCAGCGTCGCCTCGACCGCCGCGCGGACCGACGCCGGGTCCGTGACGTCGAGGGCCGCGGTGCCGATCCGGTCGCCGCCGGCCTTCGCCAGGCCGGACAGCGTTTCCGGGCGGCGGGCGGTGGCCATGACCCGGTCGCCGGCGGCCAGCGCGGCCAGCACGATCTCCCGGCCGAACCCGGTCGAGCAGCCCGTGACGAGCCAGACCCGGCCCGGTGTGTCGTTCGTCATTCCTGACCTTTCTTGTT
This sequence comes from Amycolatopsis sp. NPDC051758, assembly GCF_044453095.1. NCBI lineage: Bacteria > Bacillati > Actinomycetota > Actinomycetes > Pseudonocardiales > Pseudonocardiaceae > Amycolatopsis > Amycolatopsis sp. NPDC051758. The sequence continues at coordinate 72,972 of NZ_JBITCJ010000021.1, forward strand.
GGTGGTGAACGACTTCGATCGTCGTCCCGCCGGCCCGGCGGCGTCCAACACCGGTTCCCTGTCGTGGTTGTAAGGTTTTCTTGTGACCCCCGATCTGCGGCAGCTGCGGTACTTCGTCGCCGTCGCGGAGGAATCCAGCTACACGCGCGCCGCCGAACGGCTCGTGATCAGCCAGCAGGCGCTGTCCCAGCAGATGACCCTCCTGGAACGGATGCTGGGCGTGCAGCTGCTCGACCGCGACACCCGGGGCACCAGGCTGACCGCGGTCGGCGAGCTGTTCCTCCCGGAAGCCCGCGCGGTGCTGGCCCGGGCCGACGAAGCGCTCGAGGTCGTGGCAAGGGCCGCGCGCGGCGAGGTCGGCCGCCTCCGCCTCGCCTTCCTCGCCACCACGACGAACCCCGTGCTCCCGCCGGTGGTGCGCACCGTCCGCCGGGAGCTGCCCGACCTGCGGCTGACGACCGAGGAGACGACGATCGCGCCCCTCGTCGAGGGCCTGCGCGAACAGCGCTACGACGTCGCGTTCACCCGGCCGCCGCTGGTGGACGGACTGGAAAGCCGGACCCTGACCAGTGAGCCCGTGTGCGCTGTCCTCCCCGAAGGACACCCGCTCGCGGACCGCTCCGAGCTGAAGCTCGCCGAACTGGCCGATGCGCACTGGGTGCTGACCCCGCGCAGCTCGTGGGAGCCGTGGCACCGGGCGTTCGACGACTCCTTCCACGCGGCCGGCTTCACCCCCGACGTGGTCCACCGGGACGCGAGCGTCCAGGGGCTGCTCGGCCTGGTCGCCGCCGGGGTCGGGGTGACGCGGCTGGCCCGGTCGGCGAGCAGCCTGCGCCGCACCGGGGTGGTTTTTGTGCCGCTGGCCGGAGAGCGCGTGTCCACCGAGATGGTCTGGTTGCCCGGCACCGAGTCCCCGGCGCTGCGCGCGCTGCTGAAGGTGGTCACCGAGCTGGCCGCCACCACCGACCTCACCGAGTCCGGCTGACCCCGACGGCCGGGCACCCGTCCGGGTGACATGCGCCGAGGTCGGCGCGGCTTCGTGGTGTTTTCCGGGGCCGGGGTTGGGGTAAAAAGCGGCATGGCACCTACCACCACAGCGGGCCCCCGGCCGGCCCCGCCCCGGGGCTGAGCGCGGATGGCCGACATCACCAGCCTGATCCTGGACGACCACGACTGGTTCCGCCGCCAGTTCGCCCGGCTCGACGACCTCACCGACGCGGCCGAGCTGGCCGAGGTCTGGCAGCCGCTCGCCGACCTGCTCGACGTGCACGCGCGCGCCGAGGAGGAGATCTTCTACCCCCACCTGCTGCGCCGCGGTGACGACGCCGAAGCGGAGACGCTCGACGCGATCGGCGACCACAACGACATCCGCGACGGGGTGCACGAGGCCGCGCTGCACCCGGTCGGCAGCACCGCGTGGTTCGCCGCCGTGCGCAAGGCCCGGATGGCCAACAGCGAGCACATGGCCGAGGAGGAGGACGACGGGCTGGCCGACTTCCGGCGCCACGCCGACCCCGGCCTGCGCGAAGAGCTCGGCCGCCGGTTCACCGCGTTCAAGCTGCAGCACGAAGGCGCTCGCGACCTCGACGTCAGCGACATCGACCCGCAGGAGTACGTCGAGGAGCAGCTCGGCGACCGCCCGGCCGACGGCTCGCTCGGCATCGGCAGCCTCAAGGAACAGGACTGACATGAACCACCTGATGCGCGACCTCGCCCCGATCTCCGACGCGGGCTGGCGGGAGGTCGACGCCGAGGCCCGGGAGCGGCTGCAGACCCACCTGGCGGCCCGGCGCCTGGTCGACGTCGCCGGCCCGCACGGCTGGCGCCACTCGGCCACCGACCTGGGCCGGACCACCACGCTCGGGTCGGCGTCCCTGCCGGACGCCGGCGAAGGGGTCGTCGTGCGGCAGCGGCGCGTCCTCCCGCTCACCGAGGTCCGGGTGCCGTTCACGGTGTCGCGCGCCGAGCTGGACGACGCCGAGCGCGGTGCCGACGACCTGGAGTTCGACGACCTCGACCGGGCGGCGAAGCAGATCGCGCTGATCGAGAACCGGGCAGTGTTCCACGGCTGGGCCGACGCCGGAATCACCGGGATCACCGAGACCTGCCCGTACCCCACGACCTCGCTCGGCGACGACCCCGAGGCCTACCCCGGGGTGGTCGCCCGTGCCGTCGACAAGCTGCGGCAGGCCGGTATCAAGGGCCCGTACGGCCTGGCCATCGGCCCGGCGGGGTACACGCGGATCGTGGAGAGCACCGAGCACGGCGGGCAGCTGGTGTTCGACCACATCCGCCGGGTCCTCGGCGGCGGCAAGGTGGTGCGCTCCCCCGGCCTCGACGGCGCCCTCGTGCTGAGCCTCGACGGCGGGGACTTCCTGCTCGAGCTGGGCCAGGACCTCGCGGTGGGCTACAGCCACCACGACGCCGAGAACGTGACGCTGTACCTGGAGGAGAGCTTCAGCTTCCGGGTCGCCGAACCGGACGCCGCCATCAGCCTGACCACCTGAGCCTGCCTGCCGCCGGCCCGGGGCACCCGGGTGCCCCGAGCCGGCGCCCGGGTCAGGCCGGGTTGTCGAGCGTCAGGGCCGTGCAGCGGATGCCGCCGCCGCCCTTGCGCAGCTCCGTCGTGTCGAGCTCGACCACCGTCAGGCCCAGCGACCGCAGGTCCGCCGCCAGGTGGGGCGCACCGGTCGTCATGGTGACCGTGCGGCCGTCGCTGATCAGGTTCAGCGCGAAGTGCGCCGCTTCCGCCGGCCGGACCGGGATCAGGTCCAGCCCCAGCCCCCGCACCGTGCGCAGGCTGGCCCGGTCGAGGGCTTCCGGGTTGTACGCCAGCGTGCGCCCGGGGTGGATCACCGCGAGCGCCAGGTCCAGGTCGTACCACCGGGTGCTCGTGGTGCGCAGGGCCACGACCTCGTAACCGAGGTGCCGGGCGAGCGTGCGGTGCGCCCGGATGTCGGTGCGCTGGCCGTGCGCGGCCAGCAGCAGGTCGCCGCACGCCAAGGCGTCACCCTGGCCGCTGAACGCGTACGGCGTATCAGCGACGTCGAACCCGTTGGCCTCCAGCCAGGCGCGGTGGTGGGGCGTTTCCGCGGCCCGCTCCGGCGGGAGGGTGGCGAGCACGGCCCGGTCGCCGCGCACGGCGGCCGCGTTGGCCGTATAGGTCATGTCCGGGCACGCGGGGTCGGCGTCGACGAACTCCACCGTGCGGCCCGCGGCGAGGTGCGCGGCGACGATGCCGTCGTGCTCGGCCGCCGCGGCCGCCGGATCGGGCTGGACGTCGGCGTGCATGTAGGGGTTGATCTCGTAGTCGATCCGGAAGTGCTTGGCCGAGCACATCAGCAGCCGGCGGTGGGACTGTTTCTCCCGGGTGGCGGCGGCGGGTGCGGTGACGGCGGGAACGGTGCTGGTCATCGTGGCTCTTTCGTCGGGCGGGCGGGACGGGTGGCGGGCCCCGCGGGCGGGGCCCGGCCGGTCGTGGCCCGCTCCGCCGCCGCGCCGCGTCCGAACGCACGGCGCCGGGCGTCCGGAGACGGCCGGGTGAACCCGGCGAACGGCGCGCCGGTCAGCCCATGCCGCGGAGCCGGAACAGCTCGATGGTCAGCAGGTAGTCCGCGTTCGAGCGGGCTTCGTCGAGCCGCTGGCCGATGGTGCTGGACCGGTTGAGCGCACTGGCGGCCCGCCGGGCCTGTCCCAGGACGCGCGAGAACTTGGTGATCATTTTTCCTTCCCTTCGTGGATGTCCCGGCCGTATTCCGCTGGGGCGGCCGGGTGAACTCAGCGTGGCGTTCGCGGGTGCCGTTCGTCTGGCCAGATCCGGACAGCTCTGCGGGCGCGGCGGAAACGATAGAGGACAACACGTGTTCGATCCCGGTGGGGTGTCGCGTTTCCGGAGCACCCGGAAACGATGAACGGAACAAAAGACGAACAATCAACGGACGATTCAGCGGGTCGCATTCAGGAAACCGATGAGCACGGCACCCCACCAGCAGATCTGGGAAATGGCCGTGGCGACGCCGCCCCGCACGAGCAGGCGGATCCCGGGGGTGCCCTCGACCGTGGCCATCCGGCGCCCGAGCACCGCGGTGTGCACGCCGTTGACGGTGAGCCCCAGCACGAACCCCAGCTTCAGCAGGGTGGCCGGCGACCGCAGGTCCGGCTGGAGCAGGACCCCGCTCGCGACGAGCCCGGTCAGCCCGGACCAGACGAGCAGGTGCAGCCGGGAAGTGCTTTGCACCGCCTCGGCGAACGTCACGCGGCGGAACAGCCAGAGGGCGAAGAAGTAGTCCGCCACCAGCACCGCGCCGAGCCCGAGGACGAGGGAGGCGAGGTGGGCGAACAGCGCGATCTCGTGCCACCGGGGGCCCGGGTCCACGTGCGCCGAGAGCCAGATCGCCACGGCGAGCAACAGGGTCGCGGCCGCGGCGGCCAGGTAGGTCGAGTAGTCCCGGACCCGTTTCCAGGCGAGCCCCCGGCGGTGTGGCACACCGGGCGGAACGAGCCGTTCGGGTTCGGTCACGCGTACCGGAATCCGATCCTCGAGCATGGCCATGTCCTTCCGGAAGAGAAGCCCATGGGCGTTCGGCGAGCGGATCGCGGAACACCGTTCTTCTTCCGGTAATTACAGGTCATCGGCCACCTTGGTAGCGACCCTTGGCCACGGAGGACAATTAAAGAAAAGACACGGACGAAAAAAGGAACGGAAGGTCGGGCGGCGGGCATCTTTGCCCGGCCGCCCCCAGCCCCCGTGTGGTCAGGCCGCCGGCGCGGAGCCGGCGACGGTGAGTCCGTGATCCGTGGCGCTTTCCACGACGCCGAGCACGAAGGCCCGCACCAGCGGCGACAACAGGCGCTCCGCGCCGTGGTGCCAGTGGGCGAGCAAGCCGGCGTCGGCTATCTCTTCGACCAGTTGCTCGTCACGATCGGTCGCGACGGGTATCGGGTCCGTGATCGGCGACCGGGCCAGGCAGCACAGCATCTCGCGAGCCGCCGGACTCAGGGTGTGGTACGCCGAGCGCAGTGTTTCGAGCACCGACAGGTCGCCGATGCTCAGCCAGTCCAGTGCCTGCCGGTGGTCGCACCACCGTTCGACCACCCCCCGCAAGGTCAGGTACGGACGGGAGGCGAGCTTGCGCAGCGCGATGTCCAAGGCCAGCGGGAGGTCCCCGCAGAACCCGGCCAGACGGTCGCGCTCCGCTCCCCCGGCGATCGCGAAGTGCGGCGCCGCCGCGGTGATCATGGCGATCGAATCACCACGGGACAACGGTGCCAGCTGCAGGCGCCGGACGTCCCGCAGGCCCAGCAGCCGGTTGCGGCTGACCAGCAGGGTCGTGCTGGTGGCGGTCTCCGCGAGCAGCGGCCGCACCTGGCACTCGTCCCGGACGTTGTCCAGCAGGACCAGCAGCCGCCGTTCCGCCAGGAGTGTGCGATACAGCCCGGCGCGGTGGTCGAAGCTCCCGCCGAGCTGCTCGTCCGGGACCCCCAGTGCACGCAGCAGCCCGTCGAGGACGTCCGCCAGTGCCGGCGCCGGCGACACCGTGCCGCCGTGCCGGAGCCCGCCGAGGTCGGCGTACAGCTGCCCGTCGGGCCGTTCCGCGGCCACTGCGTGTGCGTAGTGCAGGGCCAGGTCGCTCTTCCCCACCCCGGCCGGCCCGCTGATGACGACGGGCGTGTCACCGGGCGTTCTCAGCCAGGCCAGCTCCGCCGTGCGGCCGGTGAAGCCGCGCGGCCGCTGCGGCAGTTGTGCCGGGTGAGGCAGCGCGCCCCCGCGCCACCGCACCCACGGCTGTCTTTCCTTTCGCCCTCTCGAGGAGGGCTCCGGATAGCTTCCGGTTGCGGCGTACCAGTGCTGCCGCCAGGTCTGCTCGTCTCCGCCGCACGCTGCCACGAAGGCCAGCGCGACCTGCAACGACGGCATCCGGTTGCCACTCGCTGCGCTCGACAGGACGGACGACGAGAACATTGCCGAACGTGCCATTTCACGGTATGTCGGATTTCCGGCTTGTGCGCGCAAGGCCCTCAGTTCCTGTGCGAATTGGCTTGCGACACCACCTGCTGCGTTGACCGGCTTTTCGGGTCTGCCCATTGAGATTCCTTCCCCTAACTCACTCAGCGTCTCCGAATCGGTGCCTGGTCTCTACCGCCGTTCGGGGGTCACGTTAGGCTTTTCGTGTGAACGACTTCCACGCAGAGTTAAGACGTTGCCAATTTCATACTTCATTAACGAGCGACAATTGCCTGATCGGGCGACCAAAATTGCGTCCGAATGGTTGCGGTGAACGGAGTCCATCCGGGTCACCGGCCGCCGGGCACCCCCGTTCGGCCGATGACCCGGTTACTCCATCGGGGCATCGGCCCTGCGTCAGGCGGTGACGACCCGGGTACGCGATGCCGTCATTCCGAGGAACGCGCAGAGGGCCGCGACGCCGCCCAGCACTCCGCACAACCACCAGACGCCGTTACCCAACGTCACCCACGCGGCCACCCCGAACAACGGCCCCAGCGCCATTCCCAGCCCGAAAGTGGCCTGATGAGCACTGATGTATCGCGCTTTCACCGCAGTGGGGAATGTCGACGGGTACGCGAACATCGTCGGCCCGTTGACCATGATCCCGAAGACGAACACGATCGTGCACGCGACCAGCGCCACGGCCGAGCCGCCGCTGATCCCGAAGCCGGCGACGCCGAGGCCCATCAGCGCGGTGCCGGCGGTCGCGGCGACGTACCCCGGCCAGCGCGTCACGTACGCGGTGATCTTGAGCTCGCACACGATGAGCACGACCGACGCGGTGACGAGCACCGCGCTGTACAGGCCGGTCGAGTGGCCTTCGGCGCTGATCTTCAGCGGGAGGGCGACGGTGTACTGGACGTAGATGATCGAGCCGAGCAGCACCGAGGCCAGGAAGAACCAGAACCGGCCGTCCCGCAACAGGGTGCCGTACGCGGTGCGCGTGCCGCCCGGGCGCGGCTCACCGGGCTCGACCGGGTCCCGCTCGATCCGGAGCGCGGGAAGCAGGCGGAAGGCCATCAGCCCGTAGACCACCGCGGTGACGGCGTCGAACCACAGCAACAGGTCCCAGTCGATGAGGATCAGCGCGGCCGCGAGCAGCGGGCTCAGCGCCGCGCCGAGGTTGAGGGCGATCCGCATCATCGAGAACGCCATGACCCGGTCGGGTGCGGGCATCAGTTCGCTCAGCAGCACCGCGGCCGCGGGCCGATAGCTCTGGGTCGCGAGACCGGCGAGCAGCAGGCCGACGAGCAGCAGGCCGAACAGCCCCGGCCGGCTGAACAGCGGCACCAGGGCGAGGACGACGGCCGATCCCAGCATGGCCGTGGTGATGGTGGCGCGCGGCCCGACGCGGTGGACCAGCTCGCCGCCGGCCAGGCCGCCGAGCACCGAGCCGATGCTGTAGGCGGCGATGACGACACCGGCCTGTCCCGCGGAGAAACCGCGGACGGTCAGGTAGAGCACCATGAAGGTCTGCACGAACGCACCGAGCTGGTTGACCAGCACGCCGGCGAGGAGGTAGCGGACCGGGGTGGGGGTGCGGCGGAGGACCGCCAGCACGCCGGTGGGTTTGTCGATGGTCTCGGTCACGGCCGTGCCTCCAGGGCTAGCGGATGGGTTGTCCCGCACGGATTCGGCGGCGCCGTCGTGCGGACTTGCCCATTCCAGCCGCCCCGGGAGTTGACCGGGAGACTTGTCTCCACCGGAAAATCAAATTCCACCCGCTCCGAGTTGCGGGATACCGGAGAACATGTAAGAAACGCCACGTATTCCACTGCACAAGCGACCGGCCGGACGCAGCGGTTGCTGCGTCCGGCCGTGGGGTGCGGGAAAGCCCGGGTCAGAGGCTGACGATGAGCTCGTGGTCGATCTCGACGAACTCGAGGATCAGGTCGGCGAACTGGCCGGCGATCAGCTTCTGGTAGGCCGAAGACCCGGTGTGGGCGTCGTAGGCGGCCTGGTCGGCGAAGTGCTCGACGAACAGCAGGTAGTCGGCCTTGGCGGGGTCGCGGTACACGCGGAAGGACACCGTGCCCTCCTCCTGACCGGGCCCCAGCGGCGCGAACTCCTCCACGAGCTGCTCGGCCTCGGCCTGCTTGCCGGGCTTGAGGGGGATGGGGAACACCTTCGCCAGCATGGGAAAGCCTCTCTGTAGTGCGGCGTGGGAGCACACCGCGGGTCGAGGGGAACTTTGGCCGAGGTGGGCCGGGCGGGTCTGGCCAGATCCGGACACGATGCCCACGGGAGTTCGTCACCGGAAGCCGGCCGATCGAGTTGCTTCCTGTCATGTCCGGATGTGGCTAGCGTCCCGGCGCCTGATCCCCTAAATCTGGGGCATGACAACTTTTTCGGCCGTCGTCACGACCGGCATCTACTGCCGGCCGGGGTGCGGCGCGAAGCCGCTCGCCGAGAACGTGCGGACCTTCGAGCTGGCGGCCGAGGCCGAAGCGGCGGGGTTCCGGGCGTGCCTGCGCTGCCGCCCGTACCGGGTGGCCGGCCCGGTCGGCGCCGACGCGCCCGAGCTGGTCTGCCGCGCGGTGCAGATGATCATCGCCGGCGCCCTCGACACCGGCACCGAAGCCGGGCTGGGCGAGCGGCTCGCCGTCTCGCCCCGGCACCTGCGCCGGTTGTTCAACGACCACCTCGGCGTGACGCCGGACCAGCTCGCGCGGTCGCGGCGGGCCCACTTCGCCCGCCGGCTGCTCGACGACTCGGACCTGACGGTCGCCGACGTCGCGTTCGCGTCCGGGTTCGGCAGCCTGCGCCAGTTCAACCGCGACATGAAGCTCGTCTTCCGCGCCTCCCCGGTCGAGCTCCGCAACCGGCGGCGCCGGGCGGACCGGCTCGCCGCGGACGGCGGGCTGGCCATGCGGCTGCCCTTCGCGCCGCCGCTGGACTGGGACACCCTGGCCGCCTACCTCGACGACCACGCCGTCCCGGGGGTCGAGTCGGTGCGCGACGGTGTGTACCGGCGCACGATCAGCCTCGACGGCGAAGCGGGGGTCATCGAGGTCGAGCGCGGCGGTGACGACCACCTGCTCCTGCGGGCGCACCTGCCGTTCTGGGAAGGTCTGATCCACGTCGTCGACCGGGTCGGGACGATGTTCGGCGTCGACACCGACACCCGGCCCGCGCGGGCCGCACTGGCCGGTGACGCCGTCGTCGGACCGCTGCTCGAAGCGCGGCCCGGGCTGCGGGTGCCCGGCGCGTGGGGCATGTTCGAGGTCGCCGTCGAAGCGGTGCTGAGCCAGTACAGCGCCCGCCCGCGGGTCCGGCGGCAGCTGGCCGCCCTGGTGACCGCGGCCGGAAAGCCGGTGCCCGGCCTCGACGACGGCCTGACCCACCTCTTCCCCGCCGCGAGCGTCCTGGCCACGGCCGACCTGACCGGCGCCGGGCTGCCGCCGACCACCGCCCGGACGCTGCGCGCGTTCGCCGAAGCCGTCGCCGCGGACGAAACCCTGCTCGACGCCGGCCCGTCGCTCACCGACTTCGTCACCGCGCTCACCGGCGTGCCGGGGCTCGGCGAGAGCACCGCCCACCAGATCGCCCTGCGGCGCGGCTACCCGGACGCCTTCCCCGGCGCCGACCGGACGCTCTGCACCGCACTGCTGGACAACGGCATCCTCGACGACAGCGTCGCCCTGGCCGTCCGGTGGCAGCCCTGGCGCGCGTTCGCCGCCTCCCACCTGGTCGCGGCCGGCGTGCCCGTCCAGGTCGCCTGACCCCGGCACCGAAGAAGAAAACCCGAGGAGAGATTCATGCACAGCACCCAGCGCAGCCTCGCCGAGAACCTGCGCTCCCTGCACGACCGCACCCTGGTGCTGCCGAACGCCTGGGACGCGGCCAGCGCGGCGATCATCGCGCAGGCCGGCGCGGCCGCGATCGCCACCACCAGCGGCGGTGTGGCCTGGTCGGCGGGCAAGCCCGACGGCCACGGCCTCACCCGCGAGGAGATGGCGGACCTGGTCGCCCGGATCGTGCGGGTCGTGGACGTCCCGGTGACCGCGGACATCGAGGGCGGCTACGGCCCGTCCGCCGCCGACGTCGCCGCGACCGTCCGCGCGGTCGTCGAGGCGGGCGCCGTCGGGATCAACCTCGAGGACTCGACCGCGCCGGGCGGTCCGCTCTTCGACGTCGGCGCCCAGGTCGAACGCGTCCGCGCCGCCCGCGAGGCGGCGACCGAGGCCGGGCTGCCCGAGCTGTGGATCAACATCCGCACCGACGTCTACCTGTTCGGGATCGGCGAGCCCGAAGGCCGCCTCGACGAGGTGCTCTCCCGCGCGGGCGCGTACGTCGGCGCGGGCGCCGACAGCCTGTTCGTGCCCGGGCTCATCGACCTGGACACGCTGCGCACCCTGGTCGAGCAGAGCCCGCTGCCCGTCAACGTGATGGTGTGGCCGGGCGCGCCGACGGTGGCCGAGCTCGAAGCGGTCGGCGTCCGGCGCATCAGCGTCGGCACGGCGATCGCCCAGGCCGCCTACGCGGTCGCCGAGCGCGCGGCCGCGGAACTGCTCGAGAAGGGCACCTACGGCGCGCTGGAAGGTGGGCTGGACTTCGGCGCCGTCAACAGCGCCGTCACCCGCTGACCTTCCCCCAGCGGGCCGGCAGAGCCGCGACGAGACCTCCGGGTCCGTCGCGGCTCTTTTTTGTGTGCTGAGAAGCCTTGGCCCTGGCAGGGGAGGCAGGCTCGGTCCGGCGCCGGAGGCAGGACCACTACCTCGACCCGGCTGAGCGGAGCGAACGCGCCGGGAGCGCGAAGCGGCGCCGCCAGCAAAGCCGCGCCGCCCGGCGCGAGCCGACGGGACCCTTCCTCCCACCACGCGCACCGAACGTCCCCTTCACCACGCGCCGAGCCCGCCACCTTCCCCAGGTCCAGCGCGTGCGACCGCGCTGTCAACCGGATTCATGCGCTATTGATTTTCCAGCATGGACAAGGGTTTCTGCCAATCCACCCGGTGGCTTGAATGACTTCCACGCGGCCGGTCCGAGTCCGCGACCAGCAGCTCGACTGCCCGTGAGGAAGTGATGTGATGACCGTCGTTGAGCCACTGCCCGCCCGCTCCGGTGGCGACGACCTGGCCGTGCCCTCGACCGCCGGGGAGATCCTGGCCAGGGCCCGTGCGCTCGCCCCGGTGCTGCGTGACCGCGCCGAGGAGATCGAACAGGCCCGGCGGCTGCCCGCGGACGTCGTGGAGCTGCTGCGCGACACCGGGGTGTTCCGGATGGGGTTCTCCCGTGACCGCGGCGGGCCCGAGCTCACCTCGATCGAGCAGACCGAGGTGATCGAAGCCCTCGCCTACGGGGACACCGGCGCCGGCTGGTGCGCGATGATCGGCTCGGACACCGGGCTGTACGCCTCGTTCCTGGACCGGGCCGTCGCCGACAAGATGTTCCCCAGCCTCGACATGGTGACCGCGGGGCTGCTGTTCCCCAACGGCCGCGCGGAAATCGTGCCCGGCGGTTACCGGCTCACCGGCCGCTGGCAGTTCGGCAGCGGGGTGACGCACGCGGACTGGGTGATCTCCGGGGCGTTCCTCTACCGCGACGGCCGGCCCGAGCCCGGCGCCGACGGCTCGGCGCACGACTCGATCCTGCTCATGGTCCCGAAATCCGACGTCGAGGTGGTCGACACCTGGCACACCACCGGCCTGGCCGGCAGCGGCAGCTGCGACTACACCATCACCGACGTCTTCGTGCCGGTCGAACGCGCGCTGACCTTCGCCGAGGTGCGCGGCGGGACGGGACCGCTGGCCCAGCCCGAGGTGCACATGCGGAACATGCCGGGGGTCGCGCTCGGGGTCACCCGCGCGGCGCTCGACCACGCCCGGGACGCGGCCGTCACCGCCGGCCGCGCCGACGACTACCGCACGCAGATCACCATCGCCGACTGCGAAGCCGACTTCGCCGCCACGCGCCACGGTGTCTACGGGGCGTTGCGGCGGCAGCACGAAGTCCTGTCCGCCGGCGGCACCCTCGACGACCTGACCCCGGCGGAGCGGGCCGCGCTTCCGCTGTCACGACGGCACGCGTTCCGCACCGCCCGATCCGTCGTCACCCGGCTGTACGACCTGTTGCAGACGTCCGCGATCTACCGGCCTTCGCCGCTGGACCGCTGGCTGCGCGACACCACCACGATGTGCCAGCACATCGTGGCGCAGGACCGCATCCTGCAGACCGCCGGCGCCCACCTGCTCGGTGGCCGGCCCGCGTTCCCGCTGGCGCTCGGCATCACCTCGGCGCAGCGCTGAAGCACCTCCGCCCCACCGAAGCCCCCACCGAAGGAAGAGACCGATGCGAAAGTTCCGGACCGCCGTGTGCGCGGCCGCCGCGCTGGCCATCTCGCTCAGCGCGTGCAGCACGCCCACCGGCGACACCACCGCACCGCCCAAGGACGTCGGGGCCGCCGCCCCGGCGGCCGCCACCGACGCGAACCTCGACCGCGACGCGGTCATCAGCTACAGCGAGACCGAGCCGGCGAACCCGCTGGTGCCCGGCAACACCACCGAGGTCGGCGGGATCAGCGTGCTGGGCACGCTGTTCCGCGGCCTGATCGAGTACGACGCCAAGACCGCCGCCCCGCGCAACGCGGTGGCCGACTCGATCACCACGACCGACTCGAAGGTCTGGACCATCAAGATCAAGCCGGGCTGGACGTTCCACGACGGCACGCCGGTGACCGCGAAGAGCTTCGTCGACGCGTGGAACTACACCGCGTACTCCCCCAACCTGATGGCCGGCGCGAGCTATTTCTCGCACGTCGAAGGCTTCGCACAGGTCAACAACGCGACCGCCGACGGCAAGCAGCCCGCGAACCTGCCCGCGGCCAAGGAGCTGCCGGGCCTGAAGCTGGTCGACGACAGCACGTTCTCCGTCACCCTCGACGCGCCGTTCTCGGAGTTCGGCGTCCAGCTCGGGTACGCCGCGTTCTTCCCGCTGCCGGCGAGCTTCTTCGCCGACCGCAAAGCGTTCGAGGCGCACCCGGTGGGCAACGGGCCGTTCAAGTTCGAGTCCTACACCCCCGGCAAGGACCTCCTCGTCAAGCGGTTCGACGGCTTCCCGGGCGCGCAGAAGGCGAACATCGGCGGCATCGACTTCCGCTTCTACACCGACCTCGACCAGGCCTACGCCGACGTCATCGCGAACAAGCTCGACTTCCTGTCGTTCACACCGTGGACGTCGACGCAGGGTGGCAAGATCAAGAAGGACCTGCCCGAGGACCGGCGCAAGACCTACACCTACCTCGGGTACCAGGCGATCGCGTTCCCGCTGTTCGACAAGCGGTACGAGAACCCGCAGTTCCGCCAGGCGATCTCGATGGCGATCGACCGGAAGGCGCTGATCCAGCAGGTGTTCAACGGCGGCCGCACGCCGGCCGACGGCCTGGTCGCCCCGAACGTGCAGGGCCACCTGGACAACCAGTGCGGCGAGCTGTGCACCTACGAGCCGCAGAAGGCCAAGCAGCTGTTCGACGCCTCGGGCTACCAGGGTGACATCGAGCTGACGTCCAACATCGACTCCGGCAACCAGGAGTGGATGGAGGTCATCTGCAAGCAGATCCAGACCGCGCTGGGCCGCACCTGCAAGTTCACCCCGCAGACCACCCTCGGCGACTTCCGCAAGCAGCTCAACAACCGCTCGGTCACCGGCATCTACCGCTCGGCCTGGGTCGCGGACTACCCGTCGATCGAGAACTTCCTCAACCCGCTGTTCCGCACCGGCGCCGCTTCGAACGTCGGGCAGTACTCCAACCCGAAGGTCGACGACCTGCTCAAGCAGGCCGACGCGGCGCCGTCGCAGCAGCAGGGCCAGGCGCTGTACCAGCAGGCGGAAAAGCTGGTCCTGCAGGACATGCCGACCATCCCGATCTGGTGGCAGTCCGGCACCGCGGCCTGGTCGTCCCGGCTGCACAACGTCCAGCCCACCCAGTTCCGCGAGCTCGACCTGTTCGGCGTGACCGTCAGCAAGTAGCACCCCGCTCCCACCGTGCGGCGCGCCCGGGCCCCCGCGCGCCCCCCCCCGCGGGGCCCCCGGGCCGTTGCGGGGTGCGCTGGTGCTCAGGTCTTGACGGGAGGCACCCCCGAACGGTCAGCTTAGAGTTCACATGTTGGAGGAAGCCGGGGTCTCATCGCTGCGGCCCCGGCCGGGGCGGTCTTCAGGACCGCCCGCCAAGGGCAGGAGTGGATGAGTCGATGGAGACTCCCGGGTCGCAGACATCGCTGCACAGGGCCAATCTGGAGCGGGTCGTACGCGCCGTACGGATGGCAGGATCGCTCACCCAGGCGGAGATCGCCCGGAGCACCGGGCTCTCCGCGGCCACCGTCTCCAATATCGTCCGGGAGCTGAAGGACGGCGGAACGGTCGAGGTCACCCCCACCTCGGCGGGCGGCCGGCGGGCCCGCAGCGTCTCCCTCAGCGGTGACGCCGGCATCGTCATCGGCGTCGACTTCGGCCATACGCACCTGCGCGTCGCCGTCGGCAACCTCGCCCACCAGGTGCTCGCCGAGGAGTCCGAGCCGCTGGACGTCGACGCCTCGTCCGCCGAGGGCTTCGACCGGGCGGAAGTGCTGGTCAAGCGGCTGATCGCGGCCACCGGGATCGGCCCGGACAAGGTGATCGGCATCGGTCTCGGGGTACCGGGGCCCATCGACGTCGAGTCCGGCACCCTGGGCTCCACCTCGATCCTGCCGGGCTGGACGGGCATCAACCCCAGCCAGGAGCTCTCCGGCCGCCTCGGCGTGCCCGTGTACGTCGACAACGACGCCAACCTCGGGGCGCTGGGCGAGCTGGTCTGGGGGAGCGGGCGGGGCGTCAAGGACCTCGCGTACATCAAGGTGGCCAGCGGCGTCGGCGCCGGTCTGGTGATCGACGGGACCATCTACCGGGGCCCCGGCGGCACGGCCGGCGAGATCGGGCACATCACGCTCGACGAGTCGGGCCCGGTGTGCCGCTGCGGCAACCGGGGCTGCCTGGAGACGTTCACCGCGGCCCGCTACGTCCTGCCGCTGCTCCAGCCCAGCCACGGCCCCGGGCTCACCATGGAGCGGGTGGTCCAGCTGGCGCGGGAGGGCGATCCGGGCTGCCGCCGGGTGATCGGCGACGTGGGCCGCCACATAGGCAGCGGTGTGGCCAACCTGTGCAATCTGCTCAACCCCAGCCGTGTGGTGCTCGGCGGCTCGCTGGCGGAGGCCGGGGAGCTGGTCCTGGGGCCCATACGGGACTCCGTGTCGCGTTACGCGATTCCCAGCGCCGCGCGACAGCTCTCGGTGCTGCCCGGCGCGCTCGGCGGGCGTGCCGAAGTCCTGGGCGCACTCGCCCTGGTGCTCAGCGAGATGGGGGATTCAACCCTTTTGGAGGGCACCCTCCCCACGGCGACTCCTGCCTTCACTTAGATAACGAATGGCACCGTTGTCATCTCGTTAAGGATTTACTCCTTGACGCTGACGCTGGGGCCGAGTTGACTTCCAGCCACCTCGGCCGCAACGTCGCGGCCTCGTCAGGGAGGTTCGAGAATGAACACGCGTATGCGTCGTGCCGCCGTTGCCGTTGCCGCCACCACGATGGCGATCTCGCTGGCCGCTTGCGGGAGCGCCAAGGAGTCCGGCGACAAGGCCGAACAGAGCTCGGAGAAGAAGGGCGACGACCTGAAGATAGGTCTGCTCCTTCCCGAGAACCAGACGGCCCGTTACGAGAAGTTCGACCGGCCGATCATCGAGAAGAAGATCAGCGAGCTGACCGACGGCAAGGCGAAGGTGACCTACGCCAACGCCAAGCAGGACGCCAACACGCAGGCGCAGCAGGTCGACACCATGATCACCAACAAGGTCGACGCCCTCATCCTGGGCTCGGTCGACTCCAAGGCGATCGCCAACAGCGTCAAGAAGGCCAAGGACGCCGGCATCCCGGTCGTCGCCTTCGACCGCCTCGCCGAGGGCCCCATCGACGCCTACACCTCCTTCGACAACGAGGAGGTCGGCCGCGCGCAGGGCACCGCCCTGCTGGAGGCCCTGGGCGACAAGGCCGACGGCGGCACGATCGTGATGATGAACGGCGCGATCACCGACCCGAACGCCGCCCTCTTCAAGAAGGGCGCCAAGTCCGTCCTCGACGGCAAGGTGAAGTACGGCAAGGAGTACGACACCAAGGAGTGGAAGCCGGAGAACGCCAACGCCAACATGGAAGCGGCGATCACCGCGCTCGGCAAGGACAAGATCGACGGCGTCTACTCCGCCAACGACGGCATGGCGGGCGGCATCATCACCGCCCTCAAGGGCGCCGGTCTCTCGCCGCTCCCGCCGGTTACCGGCCAGGACGCCGAACTGGCGGGCGTGCAGCGCATCGTCACCGGTGAGCAGTTCATGAGCGTCTACAAGTCCTACCCGGCCGAGGGCATCGTCGCCGCGGAGATGGCCGTCGCCCTCGCCAAGGGCGAGAAGCTCGACTCCATCGCCACCTCGAAGGTCGACAGCGCCTCCGCGAAGGGCATCCCGACGGTCCTCGTCCCGGTCGTCTCGCTGACCAAGGACAACATCAAGGACACCGTCATCAAGGACGGCATCTGGACGCTGGACGAGATCTGCTCGGCCAAGTACAAGGCCGACTGCGACAAGATCGGTCTGAAGTAGGCACCCGGGACCCGGCCCGCCCCCGAGCCGCCGGGTCCCGCCCGCCGCCCCGCCCCCGCGATTCCCGCGAGGGCGCCGGCGGCACCGCCTCCCGCGCACGTGCCCGCCGCACCCCGGCCCGCACGCGCGCCACGAAGCCTGTCCGGCGCCCCGCACACCAACCGTCCCGCTACCGGGCGGGGCGTCGGACGGAACGCTTCACCCCGCTTTTCTC
>NZ_JBITCJ010000022.1:0-79940 GCF_044453095.1 Amycolatopsis sp. NPDC051758
AAGCTCACCCCAGTCGAGTTTGAGACCATCTACACCACCGCAGCAGCGGCCTGAAAATAGTCAGCTCCGGTGTCAACCGAAGTCTGGGCAGACCCTGATCCAGTACTCGACCAGGCTGCGGCCGCTGCGCGTGTAGCCGAAGGCCAGGGCCAGCAGGATACCGGCGAGCAGCCCGGGTGATCCAAAGGCGCCCCCAAGCATCACAGTGGCCGGCAGGCCGGTCGCCGCCGTGATGATGCCCCACGTCCACGCCGTGTCGCGCAGACCCGCGCCGATCGGACGGCCTCGCAAGGCGCTCCGGTCCGCGGCGTCGGCCTTGTGGACAGCGGAAACCACCGCTCCCGTCAAGGCCCCGGCGACCGCGGCCACGTACGCCCAGGAGCCGAGCACATCGATGAACGATCCGCCCGCGATCAGCCACCGGCCAGTCGCGTCCCCAATTTCACGAGGCAATACAGCTAGTTCCAGCAAGGCGCCGCACAGGCCGGCGATGAGTCCCAAAGCAACGCTCGCCACCACGGCGCCGACGGCCAGCTTCCTGACGTGGTGGACCATACCGACGACCCGGTTGCCGGATCCGCCGTAGGTCAGAGGCGGGTTTTCTTGCGCCAGCACCAGCACGGCAGCGGTCATGGCGGCGGCGAGCCCGCCCGAGGCGATTCCGGCGGGCAGGCCGAGGACCAGGCCCGCGAGCATCCCGGCCGCGCCGCCGACGAGCATGACGGCCGGGAACGCAGTCGCCACCTTCAGCACGCGCCGGCCTAGCGCCGGCAGCCACGTCGGGTCCACCGATTCGAGGAAGAACGACGTCTCCAGCTTCTGCCCCAGTGCCCGCGCGATGAATGCGAGCATGCGGACGACGTCCGGAGCCTCAAGCACCGGGCCGGTCTCCCGGCGCCGCAACGCGCGGTTGACGAACGTCGAGAACAGGGTGGCCTGCCACTGCGCCGGGCCGGGCCGGTCAGGGACCTCCGAGGCGGGGAGGTCGTGATAGGCGCGGATGGCGACGTCGAGCAGGAACGGGGAGCTCAGCAGTTCCGCGAGTGGTGGCTGGCGGCGGATCGCCTCGCGGAGACCGGCCAAGGACGCGCCGAGGCGGGAGAGGTGCTGGTCGATCTGCGTCGGATCCAGCGGCTTGATCACCAGTGCGGCGCCGAGGGACATGCGAAGGCCGAGGGCGTCGTAGTCGGTGCTGCGGCTGGTGACGAGCAACGGCAGCAACCGGTGCGAGCGGTGGAAGGCGTCGATGGCCCTAGCGCATGCGATGCGGCGGTCCAGCGGCACTTCGTCGAGTCCGTCCAGCAGCGGGAGCACGCGGTCGCCGGCGATCCAGTCGAGGGCGAGGTCCGGCGGCAGGCCATAGCGGGGGCCAGAGAGCTCGTCGGCGAACCACTCGGCCATGGGCTTGCCCTCCGCCGCCCACGACGCGAGCTGGAACACCACCGGGATGGGGACGATGCCATCCTGCTCCGCCCGATCCAACTGGTCCCGCAGGAAGGCGAGCAGCATGGTCGTCTTGCCCGCACCGGGGGCACCGAGCACGAGCAAGCTACGGTGGCGTTCGACGACGTCGGCGAGGGGGATATCCCGGCCGAGCGGGCGCGGTTCCTCGTCGGGGACGTCCACGACGACGTCCCACGACCGTTGCAGCAGGTCGGGCCGCTCGGTGAGCCCGAGCTCGACGAGAGTGCGCCGGAACAGCGTCCGCTCCAGCGCGTCTTCGACCCAGACCCGGCGCAGCCGCGCGACCATGGCACGGCGGTAGTACACGGTCCGTTCGGGAGAACCCGGACC
Organism: Amycolatopsis sp. NPDC051758; assembly: GCF_044453095.1. Taxonomy (NCBI): domain Bacteria; kingdom Bacillati; phylum Actinomycetota; class Actinomycetes; order Pseudonocardiales; family Pseudonocardiaceae; genus Amycolatopsis; species Amycolatopsis sp. NPDC051758. The sequence goes on from NZ_JBITCJ010000022.1 coordinate 1,795, forward strand.
CCGCACCGAATCGGCGCGGTGGACGAGGACCGCGAGCACGATGCCGACGGCGACCAACACGGCGAGCACGGGCCAGGCGAGCCACAGATACGGCCGCCACGAGTCGGGCAAGACGTTCGTGGCCACGTTCGTCGTCACGGCGGTCAGCGCGGCCAGCAACTCGGCGACGAAGATCAACCGGACTCGATTGCCCATGCACCATCCTCCCAGACCGGCCCTCGATCGGTAATCGCCCGGAACAGCCGCTCGGGTTACTCGGCGCCCGCTGGTCATGGTGTGGCGGGCGGGCGATCGGTTGTGCTCGGCCGCGTCCCAGACCGGTACCGCGACCGGGCGCGCGAGACGCCGGTGGAGACCGCGGTGGCGACGTCGGGTGGCCCAGCGCTCTGGTGCGGTGGGCCGGCACCGCCGAGCGGTTGACGGGTCGACCTCGGGATCAACGCGGTGGGCAGTGCCTTCGGCCGATTCCTGGACGCGGTCCGAGCTCCACGTCGGGCGCCCGTGCGGGGGATCGGCCGCACCTGCTGGGCATCACCACCAGTGAAGTCGCGTCCCTGAGCAGGACCGCCGAGCTGACGCGCCGCGCGCTTGGCCGTCATCGTCGGCGCGCTGTACTGCGCCGACGGGTCCCGTATCGGCAGCCCGACGTTCCGCTGGCGCCTGGGCACCGACCCCGAACCGCTCGCGCCGGGACTCTGACAGATCGACCCGCTCTCCGGCGCGGCGCTGGAACGCGGCACCGACGGTGTCTTCCACCACAGCCTGGCTGGCACCCCGCACCCCGCTGCCGGCCCACCCGCCTTACTAGATCGGCCCGAGCGGCGAACTGCTGTACCCGTTCCAGAAGGCGCCGCCCTGGCTCCTCGCGCCCACCGAGCGGAGGAACAGCCGTTGCCGGGCCGTTGCTTGAACCCACATCGTCGGCTCTAAGGGTCCGTGGCTCCGCGGGACTGAACCTCGGCGGGCTCACCGGCCTTGCGGTGCGCGGCAACGCCTCCTTGGACGGGGCAACCCGCAGGCCGACCAGGTATCGGCGGTGAGTTACACCACCCACTACAGCAGCTGCACAGCGGCACAAACGCGCCCTTGACTGCTTCGCTCCCGCACGTGGACCGGTGATTGCAGCAGGTCGAGGCGAAGCGAGCCAGGCCGGAGCCGCTGCGCGGTCGTCTACGCCGAGCCCGGCCCGCTTCGCCTCGACCTGCATTGCCCTCTTGGTCCACGAGCTTCACGAAGACCAGGAGGGGCGATGTCCGCACGACATGAACCGATGCAGGTCCCAGCTGTCGGGGCGACTGTGCGATGAAGGGAATCGGTTGGGCTAAGCGTCGTCGCGCAGGCCGCGTGAGGTCAGATATGTCCGCGCAGGCGGTCGAAACCGAGATCCGGCTCGCCGATAGCGACCTTGAACGAACGATTCGAGCTCGTCACGCAGAACTTGACCTGATTGAACGGGAGAGGGCTGTTGCTGCGCTGCGAGCAGAGCAGCTACGAGACGACAGCCGTCGCGACGCTGAGGCGCGTTCGGAAGCGCATAGGCGTGTCCGGCGGCTCAAGCGGCGGACACGTCGTCTAAAGCGAGCCTACTTAAGAGCACGGTTTGAGAGGGCTCTGGCGGGCCGTTTGGTGATGCTGTTGGTCGCGATGGCCGCGGCGACGGCCTGGTACGGGCAGTATCGGTACCTTCGTGAGGCTCAGGCGCTCGGCGTTGTGTTCTCGGCTGCTGGAGCGACGGCTCTCGAGCTGTTCGGCCTCAGCATGTTCGCCAACGCTCGACAGCTTGGGAAACTACGCGATCGGGCGATTCGTGTTCGTGGTTTCGGCTGGGCAGTGATCGTGTTCTCGGCGTACAGCAACTGGGTGCACAACGGCCTGGTGTTGGCGGCAATGTCGGTGGCGGGGCCGGTCGCCTGGGAGGTGCACGAGTGGACTCAGCAGCGAGTCAGGCTGCACCAACTCGGCAAACTCACCCCGCGACCTGTTCGGCCGCGGTTCCCGATCGATCAGGTTCTTCTGTTCCCGCTCTGGTCGATGCATGCGTATCGGTGCGCGGTGCGAGATCGAATCGAGACCGCTGGAGAAGCGCTCGCCGTTGCGCGCAGGGATCGACACGCGAAGGTCGCTGGCCTTCGCGTTGGTAGTCGATCGTGGCGTCGAACGGTGCGTCGATCGATCGATCGGCACCGTAAGGCGTCGGCCAACGCCGGCGCCCAGCCGGGAGTGGTCGATCGTCCGGTCGGGTGCCGCGATCGGCGATCCGTCGACGCGCGAAGGCCGATCGCTGATCTCAATCCACTGAACGGAGCAAGCGTCGGATCGAGGTCCAGGGCTGGCAAGTCGATGCCTACCAAACGGTTTGGTGGATCGACTTGGAGCTGGCTCAGGCGAGGTAAACAGATCGGGATCGGATCAAGTGACGCCAAAGGCGGAAGCAAACAGTCTCGAAGCCGTCGACCGGTCCAGTCGATGTTAGGGTCGTCGATCGACGTTGGGCGGAGCGAGGCCGCGCCAGTCAGCTCCCAGCTGACCCCTGACTTCAACCAGAAAGCTGACTCGATCGGGTTGACTCGAAACTCGATCGCGAGCCACCCTGCGGATGATTCGCGATCGAGCAGGCGAGAGGCCCCTCGGGCCGTCGACCAACGTTCTGAGTCGTCGAAACGATCCGTCGATCACGTAGGGGACCGACGGGTCCTGTCGATTCCGGAGTTGTTACCGCTCGCGCGCCAAGTGGCCAGCGAAAAAGGATGGATGACGGGAGAGGATGTCAAGGCAGAACCCCTCCGTGTCGCGCTACGTATTAGCCCGAAGCGGTCCCGCATCCTCAGGTCGGAGTTGAAGAAAGAAATGGGCACTCAAGAAAACCGCCTCGACGGCGTACTTGTGTCGAGTAAAGACCCTAGAGAACCCGATTCGGCACCAGGCTAGATTCTGGGTAGCGTAATGTGCGAAACTCTACAGCGGTTGAACCCTGAGCCGTCGGGCGTCAAAGGATCCAATTTTGCTCGCCCGACGGTCATCGTAACAACGCCTATTCAGATGTGTTCGTCCACGGGAAGTCTGCCTATCTGCCGCCCACGTCTCTGAGTCGTCCTGACGCCCAAATTGCCCCGTCAGATTCAAGATCGGTTCATCGCCCAGGTCGTCGAATGCCTGCGGCGCGACGACTTGCAATCGACACCCGGTGAGGCTGGCGTTGATTGCCATCGCGGTGCGCGTCCGGGTGGAGCGTAGGAGGGAAGATTGTATCCGTTGCCAGGCGTGCCCGCTCATAGCCTGATGGCATCAGGTGGACGTACGTCCTAAGGGTGAATCCTTCGCTCTTGTGTCCAAGGAAGATCGCGAGTTCCTTGATGCTCACGCCTTGAGTGAGCATGTATGACGCATACAGGTGGCGTAGGGCGTGCAGACCGTCTTCTCGTCCGCCGTATTCTACGTTGGCAGCTTTGAAGCCTTTCTTCCAGATCTCGGAACTCCATACACTGGGGCGCCATGCATTGTTCCGGTCATCGGTGATGAGCAGGTTTACAGTCATGGTCCTGATACCGTCCTGCTCGGCCCACGGCAGAGTGACTTTAACAGATGGGAACAGTTCGGAGTACTCGTCGATTCGTTGGAGAACACCCGCGCTGATAGGAATCTCGCGCTCTCTGTGATTCTTAGGCAGCTTGAACTTCAGAACCCCGTTTCTATATACAAGCTGTCGGGCGCAGCGATACATCATTCGGCGGCGGTCGATGAAGTCTGGCGAAAACGCGAGCGTCTCGCCAAGTCGAAGGCCAAGTCCGCCCGCAATGGGCACGCTGATCTTGTCTCGCTCGCGAAGCCCGCCCTCGATCGCGTACATCTTGGACTCTAGCCACGGCGTCACCAGGCGGTTCGTGCGCTTAGGCCCCGTGATCGACCGTCGCTTAAAGGGGTTGCTGTAGATCTTCCGCGCATCGACGGCTGCGTCGAACATGAGGCTGGCAACCTCCCAGGCGTCCGCCTGATAGTTTGCCGAGGCTCCGCTCTCATTGGCAAGCCAATGCTTCCACTCGCGAATTCGAGCGTCGTCCACCTCGTTGAGCTGCCAGGTTCCGAGGAACTTCACGACAAGACTTTTGATCATGTTTCCAAGGGTTAACTGGCTCGACTCATCCTGCGACCTTCCCTGCAGGTATGATTTGCCCCAGTTCTCCACAAGAATCTCGCCAGCGCGTGGATCGATAAACGTGCCAACGCGAAGGTCATGCTCGACCTTAGTTGCGAAGTCTCGTGCTGTGGTCAAAGTCTTGTCTGGGAAGGAGAGCGACTGCTCTTCACCCTTTACGTCGTACCATCGAACGCGATACCGCAAGCCTTTTCCGTATCGATCAGTGCGCTCCAAGATCGGCTTATTTTCGTCATCGAACAGTTTTTTTCCGGATCGTGGATCCTTCTTTTGCTGCATCCAGCGGTCATCAATACTTGCCACGCAGACTACCTCTGGGGGTGCTATCGCTGATTATTGGAGCGTCAAGTGCTCGCCTCTGTCAACCAGGAGCGGACATCGCTTGGCCTGTATCGTACATGCTTTCCGATGTGAAGCCATGGCGGACCTGTTCCGTGTAGTCGCCAGTGCGCCAGAGTCTTCTTTGGTATCTTGAGATAGCTGGAGAGATCGTCAGCCGTCCACAACTCGTCGTTGTCGGCACTGTTATTTGCAGGCGTCATCGGTCGCCTCCAGCCACGGCGATGGATACCGCCGAAAGCTTGGTCGCTGGCGCCTCAAGGGATGCCGCTGGCGGCGCTGGTGACCCCGGCGCCGACGGCGCTTCGAGTGGTGCGGCGTATGTCGATCGATGGTCGCTCGCTCTCGTGAGATCCGCTGGACGCAAGCGCTTCGAGGGAAGCCGCAGGTCTGCGCAGTCGTCTGCCGTATTGAGCAACCCTGCCTCCTCAGTCAGCTCGCTGTGCCTATAACTTGTGCGTGAGTCAAGTTTAGGCCGCGGTCCCTATGGCGCGCCACCGATAACTTGACGCTCACTCAAGTTTCTGCTGACATGGTGTCGCGCGGCCCGACGCTCTGGGCGGTGCTTGCGGGGTTGGTTGATCAACATAGGCCCACCGCGGCTGGCTGGCAGGGGCTTGCGCTTGTGTCAGAAGCGAGGCTCGAGGTCATGCATCTGAATCTGAGTTCTCGGCCCACAGCGGCCGTAGGGGAGGGCACGTGTTGGGGGTATCGCACCTTGACCCACGTCGCATCCAAGACGTCGATGACGAGTTCTTCGCGCCACCGTACGTCCTGATCAACTCCGAGAATCGGGCGGTGGGGTCGGCTCCGAGCCTGGCCGGCGCCCGCGCCGCGTTGGCGGACCCGCGTTTCGCGAGCTTCGTGGGACAGCTTCGCCCAGGGGTTTTCGCGGTGGACATCGATCCCGGCGACTCAAGTGCTGACCCTGAGGCGGGAGTTGCTGTTGGCGACGGGGTTGCGGCGTGGTGTGACCGAGCTGGGATCGGGTGGATACACCGCGCGTCCGGACGACCAGGTCACCGGCACATCGTCGCTTCGGTCCCATCGGCTTTGATCGACGGTTTTCGAGAGGTCGTACGTCGGCTTGCGATGTGGAACTCTGTATCTGCTTCCGTGCGAACGAGCCTGCGTCCGTTGGCTGCTCCTCACCGTCTTGGGCTCGAATCGCCAGTTGTCGACGGCAACATGCTCGGACCTGTTCAAGGTCGCGATTCACCTGCAGGGAAGCTCGTACGGTCCTCTGGTCAACCACGCCGAGCAGCAGCGCCGCGTCGATCTCGAGACTTGCGAAGTCGGTCGGAGGGCGAGTTTGGTGATGCCATCGCGCGCGTGCGGGCCGGTTGGAACAGGGAAGATGCGTGGGTCGAGCTGCGTCGTCGTGGGACAAAAGCGGCCGAGATGGGTGAGCGCGGCTGGTCTCGCTGGGTTTGGTCCGCGGCCGTAACGCTTGTTGACGCCGAGCGAGGGGTGTCGATGAACGATGCGTGGGAGAACTTTAAGCGCGCATCGCTGGAGCAGGCTGACCATTTGGGTCGCTCTGGATGGTTCGAGCTTCGGTGGCGACCCGCGGTACTGGAGGCCCAGCGCGAGCGTCCACGAAGGAGGCGACTGCGCACCCCTAGCTCCGTGAACGCTGTGGCAGGGTCTGGTTCGCCTGACCATGAGGACGCAGAGATCGCTACTACGGCAGCCGGCCTTACTGCGGCAGCATGTCGTCTAGCGAGCGTGAGGCGGCGTCTCCCGGGGGGCATTCGACTCAACTCCCTGTGCGCAGCGCTGGTGGCGCTGGCCAAACCTATTGTGGTGAGGGGTGGATCGATTTCGGTCCGCGCATGGGCGGAGGCTGCCAGACTCGACCCGAAGACGGTCAGACGGGCACGCGATGCGGCAGTAGAATTGGGCCTGCTCTGTCAGGCTGCGAAGTTTGATGGCAATGCAGAATCCTGTGATGCATGGCTGCCCACGCGCCTTGCGCGAAGCTATATCTGCGCCGGGAAATCCCCCACTGGGCGGTACGCCCCCTACGCGCGTTCGCTCGGATCAGCAAATAATTACTCTCTTAAGATGCGTCATGACAGCGAACGAAAAGCGTGGCAAAGATTCCTTCACGATTCTGCTGACGTTCGCCTATTGAGTTCTGCGGCGAACCAGCGACAGGATTCCGTTTCCAGGGTGGTACTACGTCATTGCCGCTGGTGGAAGGCCCGAACCGATGCGGAGAGGCGGCTTTGCCGCCGCCGACGGCGATTGCTGATTCGGGCTCTCGGTCCGGAGGATCGTGTGGCGTGGATTGCCTGGCTCAAAGAACGAGCGCGATTGACTGCAAATCTACTTGCGGAGGCTACGGGCTCTCATTTGCCGTCGGCGGCCAGCCGTGAACTGAACCTGCTGCAAGATCGGATGGCCCTGATTGCCCGCGGTCTGCCCGAGTTGTTGCGCCGGGCTCGCGTGAGTTCCGGCATTCCGCCAGGTCAGCTTAGTTGACGGTCGGGCGAGCTGGTAGCGCGTCGGCGTTCGACGCGATGCTATCATTACGTCGACGCATCGTTGGCGACTGGAGATCGGCATGGCAGAGGGGATCGACGACAAGGGCACATTCGCTGTGTCGGAGGATGATCCGCGTGCGTCCGAGTACAGCTTTGCCGCTCGCCTAAATCTGTTGTTTGAAAAGGCTCGACATCCGACGGAAAAGTCCAGGAGTGGGCGCGCGCGTAAATGGAAGGCTAGAGAGCTTGCGGGCGCACTTGGTCTTAGCGAGTCATATGTGTCAAAGCTGCGAAGCGGTGCTGAGTCGAACCCGTCTCTGGATCTGATTCGAAATACATCGAGGTTTTTTGGAGTGTCAACGGCTGTGTTGACGGACGATGATCCCTTGGTTGGTATGTACGTCGCCGCACAGCTTGATCTATATGCCGCACTGCTTGACCGCGAGATAGATGTCGATCAACTGCGCGAATTGCTCGCTTCTCCCGCGCAACAGCCTGTTGAACTTGTCGCCGTTGTAGAACTTCGAAGACTGCTTGACGTCGCCGCCGAGGGAATGCATGAATCCTCCGGCGTTGCCGCTCGTGGCAGTGCCGGCGTCGAGTTTAAAGAGCCGTCGTGCAACTAAGGGGGCAATTGCGGCTCAAATCGGCTCAAAGATGACGGAGCAGCGTCCAGTCAAGGTGTGGCATCAGTGCTTGGATGAGCGACAGCTTCGCCGTTTCGAAGCGTTGAGCCGGCAAGTTGACTTGCCGGCTAGCGACTGCATTTCGTGTTTGACTGTTCACCTGCTGTAGTAAACGCAGCCAAGGGGAGCCTTGCTCACCCGTCGCCTGATCGAGCATCATGCTGCTCATACCTATGCCGCCCCCGCACGTCCGATAGTGACTGTCTTTTGCTTCAGAGCTCGACTGTACTCCAATCTGCTCCTCGGTGTGGCCGATCGGGCATGCGTACCTTGTACTTAGGCGTTCCGGCGCAGAGGGCTGGCGACATGCCAGCTACGCCGTCCCGCCGCAAATCCCACCAGCCAGTTCTCGCTGAACCAGTTCAACCGCGGGGTCGCAGGGCTCGATCTGATCTGCACTTGCACCAATGGGTGCACCTGGTCGTTATCTTCACCCTGCGGCAGTCAAGCGACCGACGCTCATCGTGCACGGCTCGAGTCCCCGGAGGCGCTCGGGACTGCGGACTACTTCACCGCAGCAGACCCGGCTGCCCTTCGTCAAAGCGCCTACGGCGTCGCACGCGATCCCTTTGACGAAGGGCAGCCAGCTCTGCTTCATCGGCTTGGTCCGCGCCCGACGAGCGAATCGAGGGACTTTCAATGCTCGAAGCCCATATGAACGCATATTTACAGCGCATCCGTGATCAGATCGAACGGGTAGGGTGGGCGGTGCCCGTCATCGTCGGAGAAAACTCGACCTATGCCTACACCGTCGGACTGACAAGTCAGGGGCTGCCTGAAATCTTCTGCGACGGTCTGGACCAGCAGACTTCTGCTGGTGTGCTCAATCATCTCGCACAGCGGCAAATTGAGAAAGGTGCTTTCGGTGCCGGCACTCGACTTTATGTCGATGGACGGCATGTCCTTTTAGAAGCTCTGCCTAGCCTTGCGTCACTCGTCCTCGTCCGGCGCCTGTTTGAGTTCGCCGTGCCGGCACCACGGGCGCTTCGGGCGACGATTGTTGGAGCGGACACTGAGTGATCGCAAGCGAGAACTCTGCCGACGTGATTCGCACACAGAGTCTTGTTGGGATCGCTAGCCAGCGTTGATGCGATGGGAGAGAGCGTCCGGCGCGAGTGGTGCAGCTGCGGGATCGTGCAGCGTGCTGAGCGAGTCGAGTAGCCGGCGCGGCATAAGAGAATGGGAGGTCGCCTCGGCCGGCGGCGAGGGATCAGTCCTCGCCGCCGACGCAGTCCACGGTGGTGTTCAGGCGGCGGTCTTCTTGCGCGAGGCGCGCTTCCGCGGCGCAGTCGCGTCCGCTTCGGCGGCCTTCGCCTGATCGTAGGCTGACACCACGTCGGATGACAGCCGGCCACGTTCCGAGACCTCGTATCCGTTCGCGTTGGCCCACGCACGGATCTGCTGGTTCCGCTCACGGTCGGAAGCGGTGGTCGGCGATTGGCCGGTAGCGACGCGGACCTTGCGGCCGCCGATGCGTCGGCCGGCGCCGACGTAGCGGGCCAGCTCGTCGCGAAGGGCAGTGGCGTTCAGATCCGAGAGGTCAATCTCGTAAGTGACACCGTCGAGGCCGAACTGAACCGTCTCGGTGGCCGCGCTGCCATCGATGTCGTCGAGGATCTCGACGAGGACCTTCTGGGCCATTGATGCTCCTCTGTTAATCTACTCTAGCAACTTGCACTGGAATCTGCGCATTGGTGAGATGTCGTCCTGCGAAGTATATCCACAGTAGTGCGCAAAAAGTAGTTTGCCCCCGCTGTGTCACGGTGAGCCTCAGTGGTCTTCTGCGTCGTTGGGCGCGCCTGAAGCGCCGACGATGGTTGGCGTGTATGCCGATCAGGCGGCGTGTGCGACTGGGCGCGTCGGCTCACTGGCGCCCGGCCTGGTCCAGCGCTGCTAAGGAGAACTGCTCAAACGACGATTGTGACCGACCAAGCTCTCTCGTTAGCAGCGATCTCGAGTTCGACGTTTGATACGCCGAGGGCATCAGCCACCCAGTCGGCAACTGCCTCGGTCGGCTCGCCACCTGGGGGAGTGTGAGGGCAGCGATAGGTGTATTCGCCAAAGAAGCCGATTCCCGGTTCCGTGGTTCCCAGCATCCATCGGGCGTCAGCAGTCCCTCCGTTGCCGAGCTGGAGCAGGTACGTGGTCGGTTCGCCCTCGTGTTGCGCTGTCATGACCATGCCCTCTCTTTCGCCTACGCTGGTCCGTGGAAGCGGCAGGCCACGTATGTCCCGGAGGTTCGCCGGGCGACGCCGGCGAGGTGAGGTTTGCTTAGCCAATGGTACTGGCGTGATGCCGATGTGGCCGTCGCCACCGTGGTAATCGCGAGTGACGCGGCTTGAGTTGTTGCTGGGTAGTTTAGATCGCTGACGTCACCGGTCAGCCGCATCTACTCGGTCGCCGACAAGGCGTTATGAACCTGTTCAGGATCCCCATTGCGGGGTCGATCGCCTCGACGCCGGACGGTGCGGGATCTGCGACAGCAGACTCGGGTAGTCCCACCACGAACGTCCCGCGTCCGCACTCAGGACCGGAGTCCTTCATTGATGAGGCTGGCCTGGCCGGCCGGATGGCGTTGAGTGAGCCAACGTCGGCTCGTCCTTGAGTTCGTGTGCCTGAGCCGGGCGAGTGCGTGGCCAGGCGAACACAGCAGCGCTGACGACCGGGTGCCAAGGCCACGCCGCTGCGCGGTCGGCTGCGCCGAGCCCTGACACCCGGCATCACCCCCGCTGCCCACCCTCCGGTCCACGCACCACCGACCGGCCAGGAGGCGCCCGATGTCCGTCACCTTCACCGCCCAGCTCGGCTCGATCGTCGGATTCACGATCGCCTGCTGCCGCGAAGCCGCCCTTATCGCACCGAGGTACGGGGACTACGACGACGCCGCGGACGCCCTGGTCCAGCTGCGGGCCCTCGAGGACACGTCCGGGCAGCGGCGGGCCGTGCTGCCCGGGTGCGCCTGGCCGGAGGTCTGCCCGGACAGCTTCCTGACCATCCTCCCGCACGAGGAGCACGAGGCCCCGAGCGTCAACGTCACCGACAGCAACGCCGCGCTGCTGCTCGACGCCCTCGGCTACCGCGTCCCCGCCGACGACGTGATCGCCGGCACGGCCACCGCGGACGAGTTCACCGGCCGCGTGCTCACCGCGCTGGCCCTCGCCCCGGCCGACGCGGGCGCTCCGTGGCACGAGCCGACCCCGCGGTTCGTCGAGTGCGGTCGCCGCCCCGGCTACCTCCAGCGCCGCCTGCGGGAACTGCAGGACCTCGCCACGTGGTGCGCGCAGCACGGGCGCGAAGTCCAGTGGGCCTGACCGGCTTCCGGACGCCCAGCGCGCCGCTGCCCCCGCCAGCGTGGTGAGCGGCCGAGGCAAGCAGCTCCCGGGCCGCCGGTCAAGGCCGCCGCCGCTGCGCGGTCGGCTGCGCCGAGCCCTGACCGGCGGCCCGGCGACCCGCATGCCATCGCTCGTCCACGCCGCCGACAAAGGAGCAGCCGATGAGCGCAACCACCACCGACGAAGAGCACGCCGACTCCGGCCCTGGCGCCCGCGGCCGCCGCAGCTGGGACGCCCTGAGCCACGGCGACCGCCGCGTCCTCGAGGTCCTGCTCGAACACGCCGACTTCGGCCGCGCGGCCGAAGCAGCCGGCCGCGCCGACCGCAACTTCACCCTCTGGCTGCTCGACGCGAGCCTCGCCTTCGCCGACCTGACGAACGCGTTGCCGCAGGACCTCACCGACGAGACCTGGCGCAGCTCGTACGCCGAGGGCGTCACCCCCTGGGTCGCCGCCCGGGTCGCCCTGCACCGCGCACCCTCGGCGGTCATCGACGGCGGCCATCTGGTGTGCTCGGTGTGCCAGACGGCCGGCGAGATCTTCGAGCGTGACGTCGCCGTCCGCTATCACCCCCTGCTCGTGGAAGACGGCGACGTATACGCCGCCCTCGACGACATCGACTTCGTGCACGACCAGTACGCCTGTGACCACTGCGGCACCCGTGTCCACCTGCCGCGCGAAGTCGAGGACTAATCCTGACACCCGGCGTGCACTGTCCACATTGGACGAATGAACATGGCGGATAGCTTCTCTTACCCCGCCCGGTGCGAGCCTGAACCCGTCGCCCGGTTGAACCACAGCCTCGCCTACCGCGAGACGGTCACCCGCGCGGACGGAGCCACAGACATCGGGGACGTCACCGCGTGGCACGACGACCGGATCTTCGCCAGGGCCGTGCGCCGCGGCTACGACATCGGCCCGAACGCAGACGGTTCGATCCGCATCCGGCGGCCGAGCACTGAAGGCACGGTCCTGCTCACACCGACCCACCAGACCAGGCCAAGCGAGCGGCAAGCCGCCGATCTCGCACTGCTCCGCGACCGACCTGGGCGGGTGCGTAACCGCGACGCCCGGATCACCCTCGTCGCCGGGCTCGCCGGCTTCCTGGCACAGCTCACGGACGGGCTGATCAGCCGCGGCTGGGTGTCCGTGCTCGTGCTCGACCACGGCGCTGAGGCGACGCTGTCGAGTGCCGGACTCACTGCTCTGGTTCGGCACCAGTACCACACGCGCACCACCGCGCCACGCGGGTGGCATCGCCTGGCCGACGATCCCCGGTTCGTCGGCCATGTCGGGCGGGACCGGCATGGCGGCCGCGTCTACGACGGTTCGTCAACCGCGCCCTGCGCCTGCGGCTGGTCCTACCGCGCCGCCTCCCGGGCGTTCGCCTCCCGGGCGTTCACCGCCCGCGCCTCCACCGTCCACCTCACCGGCATCCTCACCGAAGTTGCGCGTGACCTGCTGAACCGACAGAACCGCGCCGCGAACAAGATTCTGGAGAATCGACCATGACCACGAGCTCCCCCCCCCTGCGCCACAGCCCGCTGCGGCACGCACTCCTGCAGCAGATCGCCGCCACCGCGCGCACGGAGCGGCGCTGGACACGCCGGCGCAACCCGCGCAAGACCGACCCCGCCAGCGGCCTGCCCGACCACCTCTACACCGCCGGAACCCCCGACGACCGTCCCAGCTCAGTCCTCCAGCGCGCCGTGCGCCAGCTCGACCAGCACGGCCTGCTCACCGCGACACCCAGCCTCGACAACAACGAGGGCGTAGACCTCTCGCCCGCCGGGCAACATGAACTGACCGCCTGGACCCGCAAGTTCGGCGAACCCGGCCAGCCGTGACCCACCGGCCAGCGGGACGCCGCTCACCGTGCCGCTGGCCGACCCGGTCGCACTGAAAGCATATGATTTGTTTATGCAGTTCGCGGTCTACCTCACCCAAGATCGACGCAAGCAGCTGACCGCCGTGATGGACGCCGAACGTGCGCGGATCCGGCTGTGGTGGATACCGCGCAAGAAGCGGCTCGCCCGGATCGAGAAGCCCAGCGAACTCGCCAAGGCCCGCGGCCAGTACAAGGACAAGTTCGCCCGGGCGGTGGCGCAAGGCGCCCTCGTGCCCAGCCGCGGCGCCCTCCTGGCCTCCGCCGTTGTTGCTGAGCTCGATCAGCGGGGCAGGACCGGTCCGTACCAATCGGTCCCGGCTGGCGGGCGAGGGCCCGGCCGCCGCTGGGGCTCGACCAACATCCCTGGATCCACTCGCCGGGTCGTCCTCGAGCTTCCCGCCGAGATCGGGGAACGCCTGGAGCGCGCCTGCTACTGGGAGAACCTCGACCTCGCCAGCCAACTTGAGCAGTTCTACGACGTCTTCGGCGACTCACCGGACCTGCCTGACCCCCGACCTGGGGAATCCCCAGGCGTGCAGGCCATGCGGTACCGCGACCAGCTGCGCGCCGACATCACCACCACCGGCGACATCCTCCGGGAGGCCGTCGACCGCGTGCTCTGCGCACGGACGGAAATCACGGAGCCCGAAAAGCCAAGTGACGGGTCGTAGCTGGCGCAGGGTGACGAACTCGGCGGGCCTGGGCTAGCAACCGAGGCCAACGCATCCTGCAGCAGTGGCGAGCACCGTTGATCGCGTATCCCGTGAGCTTACGCTCGTGCGTGGCTATAGGCAGTGGGACCACGTCCGGCCGCCACGCCGCAGCATGCGGGAGCAGCCCGGTGCCCCGGCACGCGACCACGGCATCCGGGGAGGCCGGGCAACCGCACCCCTATGCCAAGCCATTGCGCTGTCGGCTCGCCGAGCCTCGGGCTCGCGCGCTATGCGCATCACGGTGTAGGTCACGCCATCGGTGTGCTCGATGAACGCCACCTCGTAGAAGTCTCCCGCCGGGTCGGCACCTTCTTCCGCAGCGAGCTGCCATTTCGCTTTCGACATGTCCAAATGACCTCGGACTTGCCTCTTTCGTCGCGGATCACCGCGCGCTGCTCGCTCATCAACCTCCGTTCTGGACCGGGTCCTATCGCTCCGGACATACCCCGTCACCGCGCCGTGGCCTCGGGGCGTGCGACTGCCGCCGTTCGTGACACCCCGCCCGTGGGTGGTGGCCGCGAACTCTGGACCGCCGGCGCGGCTGCGCCCGATGCGGGCCTGCCCGCGCCGGGCGGGGGAGACGAGCCTCGCTGCGCTCGGTCGCGCTGCGCGCGATCCCGCCCCGCCCGGGCGAGCGGCCTGCCCCGGCCGGTCCGCGCCGGCGGTCCTCCGGAGCCGCGCCCCACCCACAACAGGGGAGGGCGACACGACGTCCGGCGACCGTTCGCTGGCCGCGTGCCGTTCGCCGCTCGGGCCCCGCCAAAGCCCGGGCGCTCCACGAGACCGAAGGGAGTTCCAGCGCGATGACCACCACCGAGCTGGCGCCGTTCACGCCCCGTACCCGCCTGTCGATCGAGCAGCTGCTGACCAAGCTTCAGGAGCAGGAACAGCGCAAGCAGGACCTGGTCGTGCCCGCGCACAAGATGCGGGTCACCCCGGACGGCCTGCTGGAGATCGACGAGCCGCGGATCACCGCCAGCGGCGTCAGCGACGTCTCGCACTTCCGGCTGACGAAGACCTTCGACTCCGGCGTCGCCGGCAAGCTGAAGGTGCCGGCCACCTACCTGGCTCGGATGCGCGAGTACGACCAGCTGCCGCTGCTGGCCGAGAACGTCAACGCCTGGCTGCGGCTGGAGCCCAACCGACCGTTCCTGGTGCGGCTGTTCGAGGGCACCGACGCCGAGCCGGGCGTCGGCCGGGCGCTGCTGAGCGATTCCTACGGCATCCGGGACAACCTGCCCCTGTTGATGGCGGTGCTGGACGGAATCAGCGACCGCGGCGCCGACGTTCAGATCACCGGCGAGCTGACCGACCGGATGATGGTCGTGAAGATCGTCGCCCCGCGCGTGGTCACCGACGCGACCGACCTGCTGAAGTACTACCGCTCGCCGTTCACCGGCAGGTCCGGCCGAGACCACCCGATCGTCGCGGCCGGCGCGGTGCTGACCAACAGCGAACTCGGGTTCGGCGCGTCCACGATCACGCCGCAGTTCACCGTCCAGGTCTGCTCCAACGGCCTCACCGTCACCAAGGACGCCATGCGCACGATCCACAACGGCTCCAAGCTGGAGCACGGCGTCATCCGGTACTCCGAGGAGACGATCCGCAAGGAGCTGGCGACCGCGACTTCCCGCGCCCGCGACGCGGTCAAGACGTTCATCAATGTTGACTACATGGTCCGCAAGCTCGACGAAGTCAGCGGCCGCGCCCGAGTCGACGTCATCGACCCGGAAGCGACCATCGAACACGTCGGCCGGGTCGTCGGGTACACCGGCGACGAGCAGAAGCGGATCCTGTCGCACTTCATCCGCGGCGGTGACACCACCGCCGGCGGCGTCCTGCACGCGGTGACCAGCGCCGCGCAGACCCTCCCGGACGCCGACGACGGCTACGAGATGGAGAAGAGCGGGCTGCGCGCGCTTGAGGCCGCGGCCGCCTTCCAGCGGTGATTCACCAGGGCGTCGGCCAGGGCCCACAGCCCGGCCGGCGCCCCGCGTTCCCCCTTGTCCACGCGGCGCTGCAGCGCCCTCGGCACGCCCAGGAGGGGCTGTTGCCATGTCCGCACACGTGTTCCTCGTCGAGGCCGACCACATCGACGCCCTGCTCACCGCCGGGCTCGCCTACGGCCGCGAGCTCGGAACTCTGACCTGGTACCACCCGATACCCGACGGCGCGGCGCTCGACGATCTGTCGGCGCTGGCCTGGCGACTGACTTCGGACACCGCCGGCCGGGTCGGCGCGATGCTCTTGGCGGAAAACGCCCGCAGCGTCAACCACGCCCACCAGCGCGATGACTGGGAACCGCCCTATCTCTTCCGCGAGCTGGCCGGCGACCCGGATCCGGTGGTCGTGCTCAAGGCGATCTCCTGCCTGGAAAACCAATCGTGCGAGCACCCCGGCTGGCCCGACAGCGAGGCCTCCGCCTTCTGCGACGCCCTGCACCGCATGGCCGTCTGCATGCTGCCCGGTTGGCGCCAGCTCACCGATGCCACCTGGCCCATCCGCGACCGCCGGATTTTCGAGCAACCGAACCGGGCCTGAACCCCCAGCCCGCGTGCCAACCGCCGGCAAACGACCGGCCCGCAGCGCTCCACCACAATCCACAATGGAGGAACCGCCGATGGTTCTCTGGCTGCACACCATCAGGAAAGACCGGACACCGCCGATTTGGCTGCTGGCCGTGACCGATCCCAGCGGCCGCACTTGGATCCGCCGCCGCGACGACGCGAAGCTGTTCACCGACGAGAAGCAGGAGGACTACTGGGAACACGAGACGCCAGGTGGGGAGAAGCTGACCTCGAGCTGGCGCGAGCTGATCGCCACGCACAAGGTGCTGTCCACCGCAGGCGACGACAACCGCCTGACGGCCGAGTACGACGGCAACGGTCAGATCGTCCTGTCGGTGGCCAGCGGGCCGGATGACCACCTGGCCGTCGTCGTGAAGCTGTCCGCCAGTGCGGCCGCGGCCGCACTGCGCGAGCTCGACACCGCGATCGTCGACTCGGAGAGGCACCTGTTCCGGCGACCGCCCGAACCGGTCGCCGCGGTGCACGCCGAGCACGGCGACGTCCGAATCGACGACGTCAGCGGGGTTGTCGTGGTGTGCTGCAAGGTCGGCTGGCAAACCCGGTGGAAGGTCCTCGGCGAGGACCCGCGGCCGATCACCGGCAGCGGCTGGCGCGACACCAGCGAAGTCGGGCATTTCCGCTACGTCGGAAACCTGCTGCGGCACTGGCAGCTGCCGGGATCCGACGGGGCCTCAGATCCGCACCGGCGCGTCGACCGTGCCTACGTCGATGCCATCGCCGACGCCGCGATCACCCACGCCGCACCGATCGACCTGACCAGCGAGTCGGACCACGCTCGGATCTGGCCGGCGCTGACGGTCTGGCAAGCCGCCTCCTGGGCCCGCCAGGCCGCCCTTGACGCGGCTGAGGCAGTGCTGCGCACCCACGGCATCGACGTCGCCGAACCCGACGACACCGCAAAGTAGTGCCCTGCTCGCCAGTCGCGACTCCCGGTGCTCGCCGGCCGCGGCGGACTAGGAACGCCAGCAGAACGAGACCGAGGCGGAGCAAGGCCACGCCGCTACGCGGTCGGCTACGCCGAGCCCTGCTCCGCCTCGGCTCGCCCCTGCTGCGGCGCCTCCCGTCCGCCCAGCCGTACGGAACAGGAGCCAAGGTGGGACTGCCCGAAGTACACGAAGAACAGATCTTACCGACGCCCGCGATCACGCGCGACGTCATGCTTCTATGGAACCTGCACATCTCAGGCAGGGTCCGCTTGAAGAATCGAGCCGACACTGACCGAACCTGGGAATATCTCGGGCATCACTACCCGAACGGCACCCGCACCGAAGCGTGGCTTCCGGTAAACGAGATGGCGGCCGATAGCTACAGCCGGATTTTGGAGGCGGGAAAGATCGTCGTCGACGCCGACGGCAGCGCTCATCTCGCAGCCGGTGGTTTGGACGGTCCGTTGGATGAGCGCTGGGCGAGCGTCCGCGGGTTCGAGGGGCTGTACGACGTGTCGACGATGGGACGAGTGCGCTGCTACCACGCTGACCCGCGAGGACGATTGGTGAAGGCGCAAGTCGGTGGCGACGGGTACCACGTCCTCCGGCTCATTCGGGCCGGAGATACGCGCCCCGGTGTACAGGCCCGCGTCCACCACCTGGTACTCGAAGCGTTCAGCACCAGCCAGGCCTACCCGACCAAACGACGCGACGTCCTCCACCTCAACGACAATCGACGTGACGACCGCCTGGTGAACCTGGAATGGGCAGAACGTAAGCGCACACGGCCCCACACTGCCACTGAAGGCGGCACGTGCCCCGAGGGCCACGAATTGACAGAGGGCAACGTGTACCGGGATCGCCCCGGCTGCGGCCCGAAGTGCCGTAAGTGCCGGCGCGAACGACAGCGCGCCAAGCGGCAAGCGGTGCGCGACGGCCTCATATAAGGCCACCGAGCGCAATTTCCCGCTCGCCGAACTCGCTTACCTTGCAGATCGGATGGCCTACGCCCCCCGACCGGCGCGGTGAACGTGGACCGGCGACGCCAGCAGCCCCGGTCGGGGCGGTCCAGGCCGCGCCGCTACGCGGTCGGCTACGCCGAGCCCGGACCGCCCCGACCACCGAGCCGCTCACGACCTCCCGGCCCACGCACACCACGACGACCAGGAGACCCCATGCCCTCGCCCGAACAGCCTCAAACGCCCTCGCCGATCCGGCATTTCCTCGAGACGACCGACGACGTCTCCGCCCGCCATCGCTACTCGGTGACCCGGTTCTACCGACGCGGCGAACGCACCTTCCGGGTCACCGTCGAACGGGACAGTTACGAGCAGCAGTCCACCGCAATGGCCGAAGTGCTCACTGCCACTGGCGAATGGACGCGTGTCCTCAGCAACGCGCCGTCGAACTGGCACGACTCCACTTCCTTGTACGCGACGAAGGGCACCGGCGTGCAGCCGGAGCCCGGGTTCATCACGCTGTGCCGCCTCGCCGACGAACTGGCCGCCGACGCGATGACGATCGTGCCCGCCTGAACAGCTGGCTGACGCGCTGTCCAAGCAGAGCGACCTGGCCGGCGCGTCAGCCTCCGGGCCCCCGATTCCCTGGCTCACGTGGACCGCCGGTAGCGCAGCAGGGCCGCGGTGCGGGAGCAAGGCGAACCGCTGCGCGGCCGGCTGCGCCGGACCTTGCTCTCGCACCACAGCCCCGCTGGGGTGCGCCCGTCCACTCACCCCAGCGACACCAGGAGCCCGGATGAGCCGAAGCAGCCAACAACCCGGCGACCCCACCACGACCGCCGCCGTCCGCGCCGCCCTCCAGTAGATCCTCGACACCGAGCACTACCAGCTCGCGTCCCCGCCCGTGATGGCCGAAGTCGAGCGGATCCACCAAGCCCTGGCGCAGGAAGGTCTCTCGATCAGCGAGCCCGGATTCCTCCTGCCCGTCTACAGCAACCTGGGCGAACTCGCGGCCGCCCTCGAACGCGGGCAGCCCGAAGTCGTGCACATGCGTGCCAGAGCGCTCGCTGCCCAATTCCTGCTCATCGCCGAAGCGGCTTTGACAGCGCAGCAGCGCGGAGATGTCGACTCCTGTCCCGCCTCCGCCGGCTGCGCCGACGAACCGCCGTTCTAGCCTCCGCGGCGGGCCGCCCATCGTGCGCGGGCCGACGCTTCTCCGGCGCGGTGGCGTGGCCCGGTGATGCCAGCAGCCCGGCCGGGCGGTCCAGGCCGCGCCGCTGCGCGGTCGGCTGCGCCGAGCCCGGACCGCCCCGGCCACAGGGCCGCTCACGACCTCCTGGTCCACGCACACCGCGCCGACCAGGAGGAACCGATGCGCGTCACCCAGCCCGTGAGCGACCGCACCCGCGAAGTTCTCGCCGCCGCCGAGACCGAGGGCTGCCATCTGCGCCTGCCCGAGCAACTCCCGCCGAAGGAGTACAAGGCGGTCGACGTCGTCCTGCGCAGGCTCGGCGGCACCTGGAGCCGCAAACACCGAGCCCACGTCTTCGACGGGGACGCCGCAAACGCCATCGCCGATGTCCTCTCCGGCGCCGACATTCCCGGAACCGACCGCGCTCTCGAAGGGTTCGTCGCCACCCCGCCTGAACTCGCCGCCCGGATCCTGCGTGAGCACACCGACCTCGACGTCCTCCCCTCCGGTGCCCGCGTGCTGGAGCCCTCCGCCGGCGAGGGAGCGTTCGTCAGCGCCATGCTGACGACCAACCCGGACGTCCAGGTCACCGCGGTCGAGCCCAACCCCGAGCGCGCCGCCAAGCTGCCGCAGCACCCCCGCGTCGACCTCAAGGTGGACACCTTCGAGACGTTCGCCGCAGCAGCCGCCCGGCCCACCTACGACCTGGTGGTGATGAACCCGCCGTTCGCCCTGCCCCACGACTACACAGCCTGGATCACCCACCTGATGCTGGCCTGGGACCTGCTCGCACCGGGCGGGCGGCTGGTCAGTGTCGTGCCCGGCGGGTACGCGTTCCGCACCGACCGCAAGCACACCGCCGCCCGCGAACTGATTCGCGCGCACGGCGGGGACATGACGCTGCCCGACAAGTCGTTTCCCGGGCTCGGCATCCACACCTTCCTCGTGTGGGCCGACCGCCCGGAGGTCTAGGGTCCGAAGCTCGCCGGGCGGCTGCCTCGCTGCCCGGCGAGTCTCGCTAACGCGACGGCGTCGCGACGGGTCCTCCGCTGTGGGTGCCGCCGGTTGCGCTGATCAACATCTGCTGCAGCTGTCCGTCTCCGGCGGGAAAGAGCACCCGGACGTCGCCGCCGTCCCCGCACATCTCGGCGGTGACGCCGACGTCGCCCGCCTCATCCCCGAACTGGGTCAGCCAGAACCGCATGTAGCGGCGCTGGTCGACGGTGGCGCGGGCGGGCATGGTGACGCTGGTTCCGCCCGCCGTGATGACGTTGATGTTCGTCGCGCTCATGACGCCCATCGTCCCACGTAGCCGAGCATCGGCCAGGCACGCCGCGGCGGTGGCCGCCGCCTGGCGGCCCCGGCCGCGCTCACGCTGGCCGACGCCATCCGCCCCGGCAAGGACGCCAGCCCATCCGGGCCGGGGACGGTCCTCGCTGCGCTGCGGATCCTCGGCCCGGCCGAGCCTGGCCGCCCTTGCCCGCCGCGGTCGAACGCCGGCGTGACCGCGCGTGCCCGGAACCGCTCCGGGCGCGCGGAACCCCCGCGCCAGCACCAGCTTCGAGGAGAGCCGATGGACGAACGAGCCCGCCGGGCCTTGCACGACGTCCGCACCCGAATGCTCAACGCCCGCGGAGACAACGAGCCCAACGGCGGTCACCCGCTGCTGGTCAGCATCCTGCTCAGCACCGCGACCGTCGGCGACGAGCCGACCTGGTCACCCACGGAGAACCACGCCGAACTCGTTCCTGGCGAGCTGTGGGCCCGCCCCGCGGAGGCGCCAGAGCACTACGACGTCGTGGCCGCCGCCCCCGCCCGCCAGCACGGCGACCTCCTCACCCTGACCACCGGCACCGTCACGCTGCCCGACCTGATGGGGGTCAACGGCGTCTACGACCGGCCGCAGCTGTTGGACCGGTTCGCCGTCGAGGACACCGCCACCCGCACCGTCCTGCCCGAGGATCACCCAGTCGGCCTGCGGCACCGCTTCATCGAAGGGATTTGGGACGAGCTGGTGTGGCAGTGCCAGTACAACTGGCTCGAACCGCTGAAGTACAGCTGCCCGCCGATGCCGTCGCTGACCCAGCTTCCCGACGGCATCTGGCGGATCGGGATCGCGCTGCGGATCTGCGCCGAGGGCGTCTGGGACGACCGAGACGACCTCCACGCCTGCTTCCTGGCCGGGCTTTTCGACGCCTACCCCCAGGGCAAGACGGAGATCACCTCCTACGTCGAGGACCCGCGCTACCCGTCCACCCGCGCCTGGCAGCGTCTCGGCGTCGACCCGCAGCTGCTGTCCGCCCGCGAGCTGCCCAACGAACCCGACGACACCGACCTCCCGTTCTGACCGCGGTGCGGGGCGCGGCCGACGCGCCCCGCACCACCGCCGAAGGCGGCGGCTCGCCCCCGGGGCCGGGCGGGCGCACCGTAGCCGACCGCGCCTACCTCCTCGAGGCGAACAACGCCCCGGTGCGGCCGGCTCCACCGGACGCCGCCCGGCTCCGGGCAGCCGCGCCGAGTCCGCTCGGCCCCGACGTCGAGGAACTCGCCGATGACCTTCTACCTCGGTGCGCCCGATCCACAATGGATCGGGGTGTCCAACCGGCCGCTTATGGTGTCGCACAACAGATTGCGCCGGATCAAGCACGCCTTCAGCCTTCCCATCGCCCACTCGGCGCCGTGGGTGCTCGACTCCGGCGCGTACGACGTGATCAGCCGCCACGGCGCCTTCCCGGACGGCCCCGAAACCTACGTCCGCGCCGTCCGGACCTACGACATGCAGATCCGCAACCTCAGCTGGGCTTCGCCCCAGGACTATCCCTGCGAGCCGGAATCGCTCGCGAAGACCGGCCTGACCGTGCCGGCCCACCAGCTGCTGTCCGTCCAGTCCTACATCGACCTCACCGCCTGGTGGCAGCGGCTCGCGCCGCGGCGGCCGAACCCGTTCCGGATGGTGGTGCAGGGCGACACCCCCGAGTCCTACGTGCGCTGCTGGCAGATGTTCGGCGACCACGGAGCCGACCTCGCCGCGGCCGCCATCGTGGGCGTGGGCTCGGTGTGCCGCCGCGAGAAGACCGATCTTCCCCAGGTCATCGACATTGTCGCCGCGCTGCGAGAACTCACCGGCGCCCGGCTCCACGGGTTCGGGGTGCACGCCGACGCGATCGGCCTGTTCGACGACGTCGACTCGATGAGCTGGAGCAAGGCAGCGCGCGCACGCCGCGCGAAACACTGGCAGTGCACCGCGTTCCACCGCGTCTGCTCCAGCTGCCTGATCTACGCCGAGGACTGGCACGACCGCATGGCGCGGCGCCACGCCGCCGCACGCGCAGCGTGACCCCGGGGCGTTCGCCGGCGGCGCGCGAAGCATCGCCCCCGACCCGGGGCCCGGCAACCCTCGCTCCGCTCGAAACGGGTGTGCCGGACCCCGGAGCCGACGGCGGTCGGACGCGCACCCGCCGCCTGGCAACCCCGGTCCCGCGACGCGCGCCGCGGCCATCCGGGCGGGCGGGTCCCTGCCCGTCTAGGCCCAAGGACCGCCACCATGCCCTTCACCTGCACACTCGACACCGACGTCGCGCACGCACTTCTCGGCTACACCAGCGGCATCCGTGGAGACGGCCGCCGTCAGCTCAACCGGAAACTGCACTGCAGCACCGGTGACCACTTCGTCGACCGTGCCCATCTGCTGCAGTGCGGCACCAGCCTCACCAAGACCATCGACTTCGCCGCCGCCCAGGTCACCGGCCCGGAGGGCCAGGCGCCGAGGATGCTCGACATCCTGACCGCGCTCGTCCGGCTCGACATCGACCCGGACCGGCTTTGCCGGGCGTGCTTCGACACCACCCCGTGGTCGATCGCCGACGCCTACCGAACCGCGCGGGCCGTCCGGGACGCCGACCCCGAGCCGATCGAGGTCGAGCTGACCTGGGACCAACGCGCCGTCATCGCCTACCGCGTCGCCACCACCGACCAGCAGCGAACATCCGTACCCGGGAACCTCACCCCGCAGTCCTCCGCGCTCGTCACCGTTCGCCTCAACACGGTCTCCCACGCGATGGTGGCCGGATTCGTCGCGGCCGACGACGACGAGGACCGCGACCACGGCGTCAACGCCTACGGCATTCTCGGCTCCGACCGCACCTGGCACGAGCTGCGCCGCCAGTTCCCGCTCGACGCCTACCACGCCTGGGCCGCTCTTTTCCCCGACAGCGACCCGAACGACCCGGCGCTGCCGTCCCCGCTGCGCGCGCTGTTCCCGCTGGCGGCGTTCTGGGGCTTCGCCGCGGCCGGCACCGAGGACGACCCCAACTACGAGCCGGACGCCGGGTACTGACGAGCACTTGCGGGGCGGTGACGACGACCCCCGTCACCGCCCGGCACGGGCACAACAGTACTGCCGGACCGATGCCCTGGCCGTCCCGCGCTGTCCAGGAATTGCGAGACCGACCGCGACGGGAAACCACGTATTCGACTTTTCTGCAAAATACGATTGACCCACGCTGACTTGTAGGCGATGATGAATGCACATCAGCGAACGAAGGAGCAATCATGACGACCATGCGGGAGCGAGGGACGCGACGCCAGTATCTGGCCGCCGCGATCGCTGTCGTGTGCTCGTCGAACGACAACCACCAGAAGCCCTTCTCCTGGCAGGAAGAGAGCATTCTGGGCGGCGCAGGCTCCCCACCATGACGTAGGTCTCGTCATGTCGAGGGAGTCGCCCATCGGGAAACCGATCCGGGCGGCTTTCTTTATTTCGCGCACCCAAAAACAATTAATTCCTATCGGCGAGCTAGCGGTAGCGCGGCGGTCTCCAAAACCGTTTGCCGGGGGTTCGACTCCCTCCGCCGGTGCTTCACGCCGCCCATTTCACGATGGGCCGGTGCGGTTCTTTGACATCTACACAGCGGAGCAAGACATTTCCCAGGCTCGTCCCCGTCGCCGCACCGGTGGCCAGGGCGAGCACCGGGTCCGGCCCCCACCGCGTGGCCGGGCCCACCGGTGAAGATGGGGCTGTTGGAGCCCCACCCGGCTGTAAACCGGGCGTCCTCGTGGCACAGGGGGTTCGACTCCCTCCTTCACCACCCAAGCCCCCGTAGCTCAGCGGACAGAGCGGCGGCCTCCTAAGCCGACGGGCGCAGGTTCGAGTCCTGCTGGGGGCACCAGCGTCGACGGCCGAGAGGCCGGTGCGACGCGATCATGCGGTCGTGGTGAACTCGGCGGACACGTCGGTCTTCCAAACCGAAGCAGAGGGTTCGATGCCCTCCGGCCGCTCGCAACAACTCGGCGCCTTCCGGCCCGGGACAAGGCCGATGCGACTGCTGGCTAGGTCACCGCCCTTTCAAGGTGGGGGACCGGGATCGATACCCGGATCGGCTACGCACCAACGACATACCCCTGTAGCTCAGCTGGACAGAGCGTCGCGCTACGAACGCGGAGGTGCCAGGTTCGAGTCCTGGTAGGGGTGCTGGCCGGCGCGCGACGCGCCGGCGTCCCGATGCTCACGTGGCCCAGCGGCGAGGGCACCGCACTGTCGATGCGGCGATCGCGGGTTCGAGTCCCGTCGTGAGCGCTCACTATCGGCACGGCCGTGCGGCCGCGCCGATCGCACCGGATGCGAGGGGCACTGGCGACCCCACCTGATTTGGGATCAGGAGGCACTGGGTTCGACTCCCAGGTATCCGACCACGGCCGGTTCTCGAGCGGCACGCCCGGCTCGACGTCCGGCCTTCCCCAGGTCCCGCTGTTGCGGGCCCGAAGGGCGCGTTGGTCCAGTTGGCACGGATCCCCGGTTCTCGCCCGGGAGACACGGGTTCGAGTCCCGTACGCGCTACGCGAGGGGTCCCGGCTCGCCACCGGGTCCCGAGGGTGGCCCCCTCGGGGCGGAGGGCTTCGCCTTCGGGCGCGGTGCTCCAGCTCCGACGACACGTTCCCGCACGGCTCTTTAGCTCAGCAGGCAGAGCACCGGAGTGAAGCCCCGGAGGTTCAGGGTTCGAGTCCCTGGGGAGCCACCACGCACGATCTCGACGGCTACCACGGCGCGAGCGCCGGGCGCGCCGTCGCGCGGCTCTAGCCCAACCGGCAGAGGCAGCTGGCCGAGGTCCAGTCCAGTCGGGGTTCGACTCCCCGGGGCCGCACGCGATCCGACTTGCCGCACAAGCTCACCTGGCCGAGCACCCGTCTCGTAAACGGGAGGCACTGGGTTCGATTCCCAGGTGCGGCTCCACCGCACCGTCCGGCTCGCCGGGCGGCGGCAAGGCCCCTGTAGCCCAACTGGAAGTGGCACCGCGTTCAGGCCGCGGCCAGTCCACGTTCAAATCCTGGTGGGGGCACGTACATTCCCGGTTGGTGTAGCTGGCAGCACGCCGGACTTTGGATCCGTGAGCCCAGGTTCGAGCCCTGGACCGGGAGCCGGCCGCACCCCGATGCCCGTTGGTCCAGCTGGCACGACACCGCGCTCTGATCGCGGAGATCCGAGGTTCGAATCCTCGACGGGCAGCACACGGCCCCTGTGGCGAAATCGGCAGACGCACGCGGCTCAAACCCGCGCGCCCGCGGTGGCGGGCATGCAGGTTCGACTCCTGCCGGGGGCACGCACTTTGGAGGGCTGGCCGAGCCAGGCAAGGCACCGGGTTGCTACCCCGTGGTCCGGGGCCGAGGTCCCGGCGCGCGTTCGAATCGCGCGCCCTCCGCGCATCAACACCCGGGGTGGAGCACGGCGGTCTGTGCAGCGCGCTGATTATGCGAAGAATCAGGTTCGACTCCTGGCGCCTCGACCGCGTGCGGCACCGGAAACCGGTGCCGCACAGGGAGGATTGGCCGAGCCCGGAAAGGCAGCCGTCTCGAAAACGGTGGTCGGCGTGACGAGCGCCGCGCAGGTTCAAATCCTGCATCCTCCGCCGCGCCGCCCGTGTACCGGCGGTGACCTGGGTCGTTAGCTCAACTGGAAGAGCCGCCGACTCTTACTCGGCAGGTTCGGGGTTCGAGTCCCCGGCGACCTACTCCACCCGGCACAGCACGAGCGCCGCGCCGCGGGCCGTTAGCTCAACCGCGCAGAGCAGCCGGCTTTTACCCGGCGGGTTCGGGGTTCGAATCCCTGGCGGCCCACCTTTGCCCCTGTGGCCCAACGGATACGGCGACGCCTTCCGACGGCGGAGAGTGCAGGTTCGACTCCTGCTGGGGGCACCACGTTCATTCCCTCGAGGCGCAACAGGCTGCGCACCCGACTGTTAATCGGGAGGTACCAGGTTCGAGTCCTGGCGGGGGAGCTGCGTCGCGCCCAGCGTCCCCTTGTGGAGCCAGGGACGACGCGCGATCGGGGGACGCGCCGGAGCGCAGACGATCCTTGCAAGATCGTCGTGGTGGGTTCGACACCCACGTCTTCCACCAGCACCAAGACCCCCGCGCCGTTCCGCGCGGGGGCGACGTCCTGTAGCTCAGCGGAAGAGCAGCCCGTTCACACCGGGCCGGTCCCGGGTTCGACTCCCGGGTGGGTCTCCGCCGACGTCCTGCTCCGCTGTGCAGATCCCGAGGCGCCGCCGGTCGACGGCCGCCGCGCGCAGCGTCGCTGACCGCGCGCCCGGGTCCGCAACCCCGCTTCGCGGAACGGGTTGCGCACCCAGCGGCGACGGCCAGCGAGGGCACGCGCATCCGCCCGAGCCGGGCGGCACCGACATCCGGGCTCCGCCACCGCGCGGGCCTGATCACCTGCCGAGCGAAGGACGTGAGGATGCACGCGAGGACGATCATCACCAGGACGCTGCGCGCCCCGCGCAGCCCCGCGGCCGCCGGCGACGGCGCTGCCGTGGCCCGGCAGATGGACGCGGTTCTGGCCGGCGCCGGGTTCAAGGCCACCGGCGACCTGCTGGAGCACGTCTCCGGGCTGCAGCCGGGCGCGGCGATGGACCTGGCCGTCGACGTCGTCGCGGCGGTCCGCGAACTGGTCGGCGACCACGTCGCCCACAACTCCTATTTCCGCGACTTCCCGCACGGGGTGCCCGACACCGTCGAATTCTGGGTGAGCTGCCTGCGCGACGCCCTCGTCACGCCGCACGCCCGCGGATCCGCAGCGGCGCCGACCGACGCCGAGCTGCTGGCCGCACTCGACCAGCGGCTGGTGGGGCTGCTGGACCTGCCCCGCTACGGCCGCTACCAGCACACCTACGCCGAGCTGCTCGCCGCGCACGACGAGCTGATCCCCTCGGTCAAGGACCACGTCACGCTCGTGCGGCTCGGTGGCACCGTCGCCGAGGAGACGACCGCGCTGTACCGGGCGCTGGCCGAGTCGACCACCCCGCTGGGCGAGGCCGACCTGCAGCTGCTCGCCGACCTCGCCGAGACCTGCGGCGAGGTTGAGGTGGACGGCGTGCCGGTGCGGGAGAACCGCGCCGTGCTCAACGCCGCCCGCCTCGCCGCGGGCCGCCCGCTGCTGGCGGTGGACACAGTGCTCGACGTGCTGCGTGCGGCGTGCCAGGCCAGCGGTGGCGACGTCTCCCTGGCCTCGCCGACGAAGTTCCGCAGCTTCACCCGCCGCGAGCGTCGTGCGCTGATGGCGGCGCTGGACCGCGTCGTGGCCGGCGGCGAGGGCAAGCTCGGCGACGTCGCCCGGTTCGCGAACCGGTTCAAACGCCTCGGCGAGGGGCTGCACCCGCACGAGTTCGACGAGTTCCCGCACGCGGCCGAGGTGTTCGAGGTCGCGCGCGGCCGGGCGGTCATGTCGCTGGCCGGGCGGGCGGAGCTGGCGTTCGCGCGCGGCGACCGCGCAGGCGCGGCCGACATCCTCACCGACGCGCCGGGCATGCTGATGCGGTCGCTGGACCGGCTGCTGCGCCACGCCGACTCGCCCGCACGCGACGCGGTCTTCGAGGCGATGACGCAGGTCCTCGGAACGGTGTCCGGGCGCGTGCTGTGCTCGGTGCGCGAGCACCTGGCCAACCGCGCCGAGCCGGACGCCGCGCGGGTGTTCACCACCCGGACCCGGCGGGCGTGGGTCACCGACGACACCCGGCCGCCGCTGCCGCACGAGGTCATCACGCAGGCCTGCGCGCTGATCGACGCCGAGCTGACCGCCCGGCTGCCGCGGCGCGAGCGCCTGGTGGTCGACCCGGCCGTGCTGTCGGTGGCGCTGCCGCTGTCGGGCAAGGCCGGCGAGGCCGGATTCGCGGTGCTGCCCCGCGGCTCGCGCAGCCGGATCGAGGGCGAGGTGCTGCGGTTCTTCACCCACTGGTGCCAGACCAGCCAGCGCACCGACTTCGACCTGTCCGCGCTGCTGCTGGACGCCGAGTTCCGCTACGCCGGGCACGTGTCGTGGACGAACTACCACGACGGCGGCGCGGTGTACTCGGGCGACCTGACCCAGGCACCGGCGCCGGACGGCGCGACGGAGTTCATCGACCTCCCGCTGGACTCACCCGACGCGACGTCCGCCGCCTACGTCGTGCCGCAGGTCAACGTCTACTCCGGCGAGGGCTTCGACGAGGTCGCGGAGTCGATGTTCGGCTGGATGACCCGCGACCGCGACCAGGCCGGGGCGCCGTTCGACGCCCGCACCGTGCGGACCCGCTCGGACATGCGCGGCACCGGCCGAGTGGCCCTGCCGGCCGTGTTCGCCCGCGGCGAGGACGGCGGCTGGACCGCGACGTGGCTGCACCTGTACCTCTCCGGAAACCCGAACTTCAACCAGGTTGAGGCCAACCGGGCCAGCACCGCCGTGCTCGCACGGGGGCTGCTGCAGCGCGAGTACCTCACCGTCGGCTACGTGGTCGAGCTGATGCGCGCCGCGGGCACCGAGGTCACCACCTGGGAGCCCGGCGCCGAGCTGGACGGCCCGGTGACGTTCCTCGGCCTGCACGCACCGGAGACCGTGCCGGACGGCACGGAGGTGATCACGCTGGACCGGCTTAACCAGTTGATCCCGGCCTGACCGGGCCGGTATTCTGATCATGCGAGGCAATGAGGGGACTTCCTTCTACTCCCAACGGGAAGATCGCCGCCGAGCTGTTCATCGGCGAGGCGACGGTGAAGACCCACATCAACAACGCGTTTGCGAAGATCGGCGTGCGCAACTGCTAATGGTTCCTAGTGCCCTCCCTCTCCTCGCACCGACCTTCACGATGGCCCGCCGGTCAACTCGGCGGGCCATCGTCGTTTTCGTGACGTACCGCAGCCCGGTCCGTGAGCCGCCCGCCCGCTCGGGACAGGCTCAGTCCCCGGCACGTGACGACCCACTTGAAACGAGGACCTCCCGATGACGCTGCAGTTCGCACTGGGCGACGCCACCGCGCCCGCCACCGCGCCCGCCGGCGCGGGCACCAAGGTCATCGCACACGTCTGCAACAACCGCGGTGGCTGGGGCAAAGGCTTCGTGCTCGCGGTGTCCAGCCGCTGGCGTGAGCCGGAACAGGACTACCGCGACTGGAGCAGCACCGCGGACTTCCGGCTCGGCGCCACGCACCTGGTGCAGGTCGAATCCGACGTCTGGGTGGCGAACATGGTTGCCCAGCACGGCTACCGCGCCACCGCAAACCCGATCCCGCTGCGCTACGAGGCGCTCGCGGAATGCCTGGCCAACCTGGCGGTGGACGCGGACCGGCTGGCCGCGAGCGTCCACATGCCGCGCATCGGCTGCGGCCTCGCAGGCGGTAGCTGGGAGCGCATCGCCCCGATGATCGAGCACACGCTCGTTGACGCCGGGATCAGCACCACCGTCTACGACCTGCCCCGCCTCCGGTAGCCGGACACCGCGGGCCGCCTGGCCGAGGCGGGTCGCGGACCTCCGATGGCAGCAAACACGGTCGGCGCCGTCCAGGCCGGGGCCGCTGCGCGGTCGGCTCCGCCGAGCCCGGACGGCGCCGACGCCGGCCCGCTTCCTTGCTCCGGTCCACGCACGGCGCCGACCAGGAGGCACGTCATGTCCGATACCAACACTGCCACCGGCATTCCCTCGAACGCGGCGTTTGATGCCGTCATCAAGTCTGTCGGCGAGATAGCGGAGTTCCCCCGCGGCCATGTGATCTTTCACGAAGGTGAGGCAGGGGACCGGCTCTACATCGTCGAATCCGGCAAGGTCAAGATCGGCCGCAGCGGAGTAGACGGCCGAGAAGTCCTGCACAGGATCGTCGGCCCGGGCGACATGTTCGGCGACCTGACGCTGTTCGACCCCGGCCCACGTGCCTCCACCGCGACGACGGTCACCGAGGTGCGGGCGACCAGCCTCGACCGGTACACGCTGCGGCTGCTTATCCGCCAGCGTCCCGAACTTGCCGAGGAGCTGCTGCGCGTGCTGGCGCGGCGCGTGCGCAGGGCCGGCACCGCGGCGGCCGACCTGGTCTTCAGCGACGTCCCTGGGCGGCTCGCCAGGACCCTGCTGCAGCTCGCGGCACGCTTCGGGATTCAGGAATCAGGTGGGTTGCGCGTGGTACACGACCTCACGCAGGTCGAACTCGCCCAGCTGGTGGGCTCCAGCCGCGAAACGGTGAGCAAGACCCTGTCCGACTTCTGCCGTCGCGGCTGGCTGCGGCTCGAGGGCAAGTCCGTGTTGATCACCGATCCCGAGCACCTGGCGCGCCGGGCCCGCTGACCCCGACCGCCCGGCGGCGGCTTCCCTCCGCGGCCCGGTACTGGCCTCGTTGCCCAGTGCCGGGCGCCTTCGTCAGCTCGACAAACCGAATAGATCGGAACGACATCATGGCTCACAAAGGACTGCTACTGCTCGACGTCGACGGACCGCTCAACCCCTACGCCGCGAAACCCAACCTACGGCCACCCGGCTACGAGACCTTCCGCCGCGCGAGCGGCGGCGGCTGGTTCGGCGGGCGCGACGCTCGACGCCACAAAGGACTCCGGGTCTGGCTGCACCCAGGCCACGGCGCACTGCTGCGCGCGCTGGCCGAGGACGCAGAGCTGCAGCTGGTCTGGGCCACGACGTGGCTGGAAGAGGCCAACACCCTGATCGGCCCGGCGATCGGGCTCCCGGATCTGCCGGTGATCCACTATCCACCTGCCGACCTCGAGCGCGACGGCGACGGCCACCGGTGGCGGACCGGCGGAGCGTGGAAGTGGCCGACGGTCGCAGCCTACGCGGCCGGCCGTCCGCTGGCCTGGCTCGACGACGACCACGCCGACCCGCGATTCGCGGAGGCTCGCGCGGCATTCGAGCACGAACGCCGCAGCAGCCCGACGCTGCTGTGTCACGTCGACCCGAGCACCGGCCTGCAGACCGGGCACCTCGACGAGATCCGCACGTGGGCCGCGGCCCTGCCGGCAGTCCGGTAGCACCCGCTCGCC
This sequence comes from Amycolatopsis sp. NPDC051758, assembly GCF_044453095.1. Taxonomy (NCBI): domain Bacteria; kingdom Bacillati; phylum Actinomycetota; class Actinomycetes; order Pseudonocardiales; family Pseudonocardiaceae; genus Amycolatopsis; species Amycolatopsis sp. NPDC051758. The sequence goes on from NZ_JBITCJ010000022.1 coordinate 33,347, forward strand.
CGCTGAGGTCCGCCCTTGCACGTCGGTCAGCCGTTCACCTGCGGGTGACCGACGTCCCTCGGCGGCCGGTCCGATCACCCGGATCGCCTTCACCGCGGCGCCCCGGCGGAGGCGACGACCGCGCGCCCACGATGCCCCGGCACCGGGCCGAGGACAAGCCGGGAGGACGACGGCTTGCCCGCTTCCCGGTGCCGGGCCGTCTGGCCGCGCCCGGCCGACGCCAGCCGGCGCGGCCGAGAACCCGCGATCCGAGGGAGACGATGACCATGAGCGACACCGTCACGTACCTGACCATCCACGCCTGCCCGCCACACCGCGTACGCGCCGTCGCCACCGCGCTTGAAGAACACTGGCAGGTCGACGTCGACGGCTCCGCCCGCAAGACCCTGCAGATCGGAGATCCTTACACCATCGACACATCCGATGTGGACCAACTGGCCGACGACCTCATCGAGACCGCCCCGGAGATGTCCTTCACCGCCCAGACCGACCCCACCGACGAGTGGCTCGGCTCGCTCCGCCGCTACGTTCCGGCCCTGCACCGGTTCGAGGCGTCTTGCGACCACGACGGCTCCGCTGTGTTCACCACCGCCCAGGTTCGCGAGCTGGACCAGCTGCCTCCCGACGCGCGACTCGCCCGGCTCGGTGTCCCGTGGTCCACAGCGATCGACGCGATGCCGACCGGCGACGCGACCGAGCCGGAGCCATACGCGACCCGCTGGATCCCGTCCACCGGTGAGATCACCGTGCTCGCCGCCGGACCGGACGGAGCCGACATGGGCGTCACCCCGGCCTGCCTCACCGCCGTCGACGACGACGGCAACCTCGCCACCAGCACCGCTGCGGACGCGGCCCTGGCCGACTGCGGATTCCGCCGCGCCAACCCGTGGGAACCACTCAACGCCACCTGCCGTGCCTGGGGTACCGACGTGTACTGGACAACCGACAACACGGACGCCAGCACGGCACCGGCGCCCGCCTGAACCACGCCGCGGAACCGACGCCGTTGCCCTGGCCCGGGGCGGTGGGTTCGCGCGAACGCTGGACCAGGGCCACGGCTGCGCCCGATGCCCCGTCTGCCCGCGCCGGGCGGGGGAGACAGGCCTCGCTGCGATCGGTCGCTGCGCGATCCCACCCCGCCCGGGCGAACGCGGCGCCCCGGCCGGTCCGCGGCCCCGGTCCTCCCAGCTCGCGCCCCACCTGCCGGTGGGGCAGGGCGACCCGGCGCGGGACACCGCGTCACCGGTGGCCTTTCGACCGGCGCTCTTGCCAGGCAAGGGCTTGACGGAAGTGAGACGTCGATGAGCGAGCAGAGCGATGAGCAGTACATCCGAGGAATCTCCTCCGATGCAGCGGGGCAGGCCTCGGCCGGAGAGACCCGCAGGCCGCCGACGGATCTGACCGCGGCGGTCGAGGGCCGCAAGCGGGCCCAGGCCGAGCTGGACGCGCAGCGCGGGAACTGATCGCGCGGCGGAGGCCGGGCGCGCGGCACTGCGCGTGCTCGGCCACTTCGCGTGCTGACCGCGCTAGTCCCTCCTGGAAGGAGGCTCGCCCATGATGCATGTCGTCCAGTACTCCGGTGGTATCGGCAGTTGGGCCACCGCCCGGCGCGTCGCCGCCCAGCACGGCACCGACAACCTGATCCTGTTGTTCAGTGACACGCTTGTCGAGGAGGACAGCCTCTACACATTCCTCACCGAATCGGCCGCGCAGCTCGGCGCGCCACTCGTGACCGTCGCTGACGGTCGCACCCCGTTCGAGGTCTACTGGCACGCCCGGTTCCTCGGCAATGCGCGATTGGCGCCCTGTTCCAAAATTCTGAAGCAGCAGCCCGCCCGCCGCTGGCTCGACGAGCACGCCGACCCCGTTGGAACCACCTTGTACGTCGGGATCGACGCCGCCGAAGCGCGGCGGATTCCCGGCATCCGCAAGGGCTGGGCACCCTGGCACGTGGAGTTCCCGCTCACCGCGGAGCCAGACCTGACCAAGGACGCGATGCTCGGCGAGGCCCGTGCCCTCGACCTGACCCCGCCCAACGCGTACGAGGAAGGCTTCTCCCACGCCAACTGCGCAGGCTGCTGTGTGCGGGCCGGCCAGGCGCACTGGCTGCGCCTGCTGGAACGTCATCCCGACCGATACGCCGACTACGAGCGCCGCGAAGACGAGTTCCGGGCCGAGTTCGGCAACGTCGCGATCCTCAAGCAACAGCGTGACGGCGTCGTGCGGCCGCTCCCGCTCGCCGAACTGCGCCGTCGCGCGCAGACCGCCGCCAGTCCACGAACGGAAGCCAGTTCCGTCCCCGCCGGAGCACTAAACATCCTGTAACGAAGGGAAAATCTCATGATCACCGTTGACCAGGAGAACCTGGAAACCGTGCTTGCGGCCGAGGTGGGTCAACACCGGGCCATGGAGCTGATTAGCCTCTTCGAGGCGGCGGGCGCCTTGCGAGCTGTGCCGGACACCGCGCTCGTCACCGCCGAGCAGGCCGCGGAATGGGCAGGTCGGATCCTGACCGACGGCGACGTCGGCTGGCTCCGACGCGAGATCCCGAAAACCCCCATTCCGGATGCCATCAGCATGATGGCCGTCAGTCTCACGGTGCCCGAGGACCCGGACACCAGTGGTGGCACCGCCGACCTGGACGGCTGTCTTCGCCCGACCGGCGACCAACGCGATCCCTCCTGGTATCCCTACTTTCCCGCTGTCCTGCAGGAGCTGTACGACAAAGCAACGGACACGGAAGCGTCCGTTCTCGACGCCCTGTCCGTCCGCGCGGGCCTGGTCTGGGTCTGCGGCACCTGCAACTGGCGAAACCCGCATTGGTTCGATTCGTGCGCGGTGGCGCACTGATCGCACCGCGCTGCGGAGTGGCTCTGCCGGCAACCCGAAGCCCTCGTCGTCTCGTGGCGACCGGCTGAGCGGTCCCAGGTGGACTCCCGAGAGCAGCAGCCCGATCGGGGCCGGGCAAAGGCGCGAAGCGTCGCTTCGCGATGGCCGCAGGCGGCCACCCCTGCCCGGCCCCGGCCGCCCCGCTGAACACAGCGCCGTCCACCGACAGCACCGACCAGCAGGAGCCCCGATGAAGTTCACCATCGACGGCCTCGACGTCCACACCGAGCCGATCACCCTCGCACAGCTCTACTGCGGCTGCGAGAAGTTCTTTCTCGGTCACGACGTCTACGTCGACGGCCTCGCGCTGTGCCCGAACCCCGACACCTGCACCGGCCACCAGGACGGCGTCACCGCAGTCGAAGACTTCGTTCACACGTTCGTGGCCGGGTCGCGTGGCGTTCGCCGAGAGGCCGACCAGGTCGCGTGACCGGCCGCCGCAGGACTTTTGGCGATCGCACCTGGCCGGTGCGCCCACCGACTCGAAAATCTCGCGGCCTGCCGGCGGCGAGCCGGTAGCGGACTTCTGAGCAGCGCCCCCACGATCCCCGAGAACAGGAAAGAAGACACAGATGAACTTGGAATACTTCGTCACCTACGCCGAAGGCGCCGATGTCGCGGTGGCTTTCGCTGCTGCCGTCGCGGAGGCACAGTACGAACACGGCCATGGCGGCAACACCGGCACCATCGCCGAGAAGGACTCCTTCGTCGTGATCGAGAGCAGCCCACGCTCGGAAACCGAGGCCGAGAAGCTCGCCAAAGAGCTGCTCGATGCCGAGGATGAACGGATCGCCGACGAGTGGGGCCCGGCCGGCGCCATCGCGGTGTGCGGTCGGTACCGGACGCTGGAAGGTCTGCCCGTACCAGTCCGCGCCGAGGGCTACCCAAGCCAGAAAGACGCTGCGCTTGCCGCGGCCGAGACGCACCTCGGCAACGGCGAGATCGTCACCAGCGCGACCCTCACCAACTACCGCCCCCGCGGCAACGAGGAACGCGTCTACGTCGACAGCCACACCACCGCCACCATCCTGACCACTGGATCGCTCGACCTGACCGGCTGGATCTTCGTCGGCTGGGCCGAGAGCTGACACCGTCGCTGTAGCGGGCCCTAACCACGAGGAGCTACCCCGCGCGTCGCACGCGAACGCCCGGAGCGCAGCACAACCGCGGTGCGGGGGCAAGGCGAACCGCTTCGCGGCCGGCTGCGCCGGACCTTGCGCCCGCACCGCGGCCCCGCTGGAGATCTGCTCGTCCACGCAGCACCGACGAGCAGAAGGACCTCCTAATGGGCCTCGCCGACCAGCAGTCTCACTCCATCCGCGGCCTCTGGATCCCCGCCAGCGGGATCGACCCGGTCGAAGCCATCGACTTCGTTCGTGACGAGTGCGGCCATCTCCCGGCGCTGCGCGCTCAGCTCGGCGAGCAGATCACCTCGGCGACCGTACTGACCACCGTGGACGTCGTCGGCGGCCGCCGTCACGCCCAGGACCGAATCAACACGCGCGCCCGCGGCGCCTGCGCGCTGCTGCAGGCCAACACCGCTCACGGTCACCTCCCGGCCTCCGCTCCCGACCGGGCACGAGCGCGTCGGGTCCTGGCCGGTGAGCTGCCGATACCCGATCCTCGCGGCCCCGTGGTCCTGCTGGGCACCGACCTGGACTCCGGCAACTACGCCTCGTTGCCGGAGGAGATGATCTCTGCCCTCGTTGCCGACACCCTCCAGCTGCTGCTGCTCGGCACCGAGCCCGGCACCGAGCTGGCCCGCGTCAGCTGATGGACCGCCATGCAGGCACGTACGCGTGCCCGGCCGGCCGGCGGCCCCGTCCGGCGCGCATGTCGTGGACCGCGCAGCTCAGCAGCCCGCCCGAGCGGGGCAAGGCCGTGCCGCTGCGCGGTCGGCTGCGCCGAGCCCTGCCCCGCCCCGACGTCGGCCTGCTCCGCCCGCGGTGTCCACGAACACCGCGACGAAGGAGCACCGCGTGCCACTAGGCCGGAACGCCGTCAACAACGACGTCGTCGAATTCGCCCGCCTCGGCCAGAACGTCTCGCTGACGTTCCTCGTCCCGCTGCGCAACCGCGCGACCTTCGACAAGGTCATGGCCACAGTGCAGGGCGGCAACAGCTTCGACCCCGCCGAGGTCGCCCGCACGATCGGATCGCTGTTCGACGACGCGCTGGGCGTCGAGTTCGGCGCCGAAGGCTCCGCGGTGCTCTACATCACAACCGCGTTCTTCCCGAACCAGTGCATCGGCCCTCGCACGGACAAGCGCCACGAGCGCTACACCGACGCCGAACGGCAGGACTACGCCCAGCGCGTCATCGACTGGGCCCGCACGATGGGCGCCGACGAGATCACCGTGCAACAGCACCCCGCCACCGACCAGGACGTGGTCGGCAAGCCAGGAGAGCACCCGTACCGGATCCGGCTCTGGTGGGACTGACCGCCGGCAGGCGAGGACGCCGACCTGATCGGCGTCCTCGCCCAGGCGCAACGACCCTCGTGTCGCCAGTTGGCTTCCCGGTCGGCGCTGCGTGGACGCCCCGGAGCGCAGCAGAACCGCGGGGCGGGGGCAAGGCAGACCGCTTCGCGGCCGGCTGCGCCGGACCTTGCCCCCGCCCCGCGGGCCCTGCATCGCGTGCGCCCGTCCACGCACCAGCAAGCACCGGGAGAACCCGATGACAGCTCGACGACCTTTACGTTCGCTCCTCGCCGTCACGGCGGCCGCCGTGGCCGTCGGCCTTGCAGTGACCGGGATAGTCCTGGCCAGTTGCGCCACGAGCCCGACGCACCCCGACCCCGACATCAGCACCGCCGATGTCCTGTACCTCAACGAGATTCGGCACGCCGCCGTCGAACTCAACACCCCGGCCGCCTCGTTCAACGTGATCGCGGCCGGACGCGACACCTGCGCCTCCCTCGGCACGGGCACGACGGTGTCCGCGGCGGTGAAGACGGTGCTCCAGCGGTTCTACCCCGATCTCGCGAGCGTGGTCGTCGTCGCCGCGATCCACAACTACTGCCCGCAGCACACCACGCAGCTGAGTGTTCCGACGCGGTAATCGCTCGATCTTCGCGCCGCCCACCGGCGCGGAGTTCCCCCTCCGACCAGCTGAATGAGCGAGGCGGTGCATCGCTCCCCGGCCGGCTCGAGGATCCCGGCCGGCGCTGTCCATCCTCTGGCGCCGGGCCCCTATCCATGACAAAACCCGAACAAGACAACGATAAATCAGTATCGCTCCGTTCGCCGACGGCTGCTGCGCGCCCTGCAGCCCTACTCCCCGGGCCACTCGTGCTGGCAGGCCACGGCGGTGCTGCTGCTGCCCGCGACCTACACCGCGGCCGAGCCGCGCTGGTCGCCCGGCCCCGGGTTCGTCGAGCTCGCCACCGCCTCGAAGTGGGGCCGGCGCACACCCGATGGCCGGCTGCTCGCAGTGGTTCGCAGCACCGACCGCGAGACCAGCCACCGGGTCCTCATCTCCGGCGCGCTCTCGGCCACCGACCTGCTCGGGTTTGGCGGCATCACCGACAAGCCGCACCGGCTGCGGCGGATGGCCGAGCCGGGCACCGTGTCCGAGCAGCGTCTCACCGAGACGCACCCGGCGATGCTCTACGACCGCTGGACCTCGGCGCAGACCGAAGCTGCCGAGCACCGCCTGGCCCTGTCCGACCTGCCGCCGGAGCGTTGCGACCGCCTGAAGCTGACCCGCCGCCCGGACGGCCGCTACCAGCTGGTCCTCATGGTGAGCGCGGAGTCGCCGAACTTCGCCGCCGCCGACGTCGACGACATCAGCCGGGCGCTCACCTCGATCGCCAAGTCCTACGGGGCTGGCATGCGGCTGAGGCTGTATCGGCCCGACGTCGATTCTGCGGTGACCCACCCGCTCTACGCCGACACCTGGAACCGGCTGTGCCCCAGTGCGGATGAACTCGGCGTCGGGACGTTCGTCGACCGACTGGCCGACCTGGTTCAGCGTGCGTCCGAAGCGGCACGTCCGGTGTCGTGAACCGCGGCGCCGCGGCGAGGGGCGGAGTCCTACCGCGGCGTTCGCTGACGCGGGAGGTCAGCACACCGCACGGGGTTCCGGTCAAGGCCCCGGCCAGCCCATCCGGGTGAGACAAGCCCCTTCGGGGTCGCGCTGGCGCGCGATCACACCCGGATGGGCCAGCCGGCGTTGCCTTGCCCGCCCTTCGGGCCCCGTCCGGCGCGCTGAGGCCAGGGCCCGTCAGCGCACCACCCGGACAGGAAGGCGGCCCGCAGCCGATGCACACGATCCGCGAACGGTACTCGTTCACCATCACCACGACGCTGCGCGTCGGCCCGAGGCGGCCCACCTCGCTGGTCATCCTCGACAGCAACGGTTTCCGGATCATCGACCACCCAGTTGCCGGGGCGCGCCATTCGATGCTGATGGTCGAGGAAGGCTGCGGCGACCTCGCGCAACAGGCCGAGGATCATGGCCACCCGGCTGCTGGGGCTACCGGAGGTCTTGCCGCCCGAACAGCGCGGCCGCGACCACGTCGAGGTGCAGTTGCTGCCCCCGGACGCCCCGGATTGCCCCACCTACACAACGTGGACGATCGCCGGTGCGCCGCTGCTGGTCGACCAGTTCGACTCCGACAAGGCCCAGCTGACCTTCAAACGCTCGCTGAACTCGCCCGACATCAAGACGCTCGAACTGCTGCCGGTCCAGTGGTGGCACCTGGTGCAGGCGCTGCTGTCGCTCGACTCCTGGATGCGATACCTGAAGAGCACGTTGGACACCGTCGCGCAGGACGTGCGCCGGAGCGTGCAGACCGACAGCGAACTCTTCCGCGTCGTCGGCGCTTTCGTGGTGGAACGGGAGAACCGGCCGCGAGGCGGCACGGGGAACTGACCCGGTAGTGAGCGCGGCCCGCCCGGCAAAGGCCGGGCGGGCCGTGTCCGCCGGGGCACCGACCGAAGTCGCCCTCCCGCGTGACCGGGTGGGTGCCAAATACCGCCGGCAGAAGACGTTCCGGTCACCACGGGCCACCGAAGCGAGCCCTTCTCCCCGGAACGCGCACCAGGTTATCGGGCACAACCGCGACGCCCCCGGTCGGGCCCCCGCAATCTGCTCGGCGCAGCCCCGGTCGGGGCGGCACCACACTGCCCGGCCGGCTGGCGCCCGCCGAGGCACGCCTGGCCCGCACCGACACGGGTGATCCGGCAGTGCCCGTCGCGCGCCGAACCCGGCGACCCGGATCACGCCGGTCGGGCGAGCGCGCGCCTGCGGACAGGCGCTGCGCCCTGGGCCGGGCGGTCGGTGGCGCCCCCGACCGGGGGAGCGCACCGACCGAAAGCGAGCGCGCATGACCACAACATCACCGGCGCCCCCGGCGCCGCCTCCCGAGACGGACGTCTACGAGACCGCGTGGCCCGCAGGCCGACAGATCCTCGCCACTGGTGCCGAGCACGACGAGTGGCTGGCCACCCGCCGCTCCGGCATCGGCGCCTCCGACGTCTCCGGCGTGCTCGACGCTTCCCCCTGGACGTCCCCACTGCGGGTCTATCTGGACAAGCGCGGCCTCGTCGGCGAGCTGGAGCTCACCGACGAGATGGAGTGGGGGCACCGGCTCGAAGACGCCGTCGCCACGAAGTGGTCCGACGTCCACGGCATTGCGGTGCGCAGGACCGGCACCTGGCGCTCGACCGCGTGGCCGTGGCTGCTGGCCAATCCCGACCGGGTCGTGGCCAACGGTGAAGGGCTCGAATGCAAGACCGCGGACAAGATGTTCGCCGACGAATGGGCCGAGCAGCCGCCGCTGCACTACGTGATGCAGTGCGTGGCCTGCATGGCCGTGACCGGCGCGCGCCGCTGGCACCTCGCGGCGCTGGTCGGCGGGAACAAGTACTTCGAGTTCGTCATCGACCGCGACGAGGACGACATCGCCGCGGTCGTCGAGAACACCCGGCAGTTCTGGGAGCAGCACGTGCTCGCCGGCGTGCCGCCGCGGGTGCAGCACCGGGGCGGGGAGCGCGAGGAGAAGTTGCTCGCCGTGCTCTACCCCGAGCCGGACGGCACGCACATCCAGCTCACCGCCCAGCAGCAGCGGCTGGTCGCCCAGCACAAGGCCGCGATCACCAAACGCGGGAAGTGGCACCGGGTGGCCACCGACCTCTCCGCGCTGATCAAGCAGGAGCTCGGGACCAAGAGCGCCGGCTACGTCGGCACCCGCCAGGTCATCACCTGGCACAAGACAAAAACCGGTCGGCGGTTGAACAACAAGTTGAAGGAGAATCTCTGATGGCAGGACGAATTCTCGCCCACGTCGCGCAACGTGCCGTGGACACGGCCGGGGAGCAGGACCACGAGCACGACGGGCACGCCACGGCGACGCTGCTGGACCAGATCGCGCAGTCGCGGGATCTGTTCGCACAGGCACTGCGCGGCTCGGACATCGATCCGGACCAGTTCGTGAGCAACGCGCTCAACCTGGTCCAGCAGGATCTGCTCGACCCAGACAAGAAAACCAAGATCTTCGAGGCCCAACCGGAGTCGGTGATCGGCGCGCTGCTCAACTGCGCGCAGTACGGGCTGCGGCCGGGCCCGTTCAAGGAGGCATGGATCATCCCGAAGAGGAAACGCGGCGGCATCGTGATGGCCGAGTTCCAGGCGCACTACCGCGGGCTGCAGCGCATGGCGCAGGCGCATCCGGAAGTCCTGCGGATCACCACCCGCGTGGTGTACGAACGGGACCTCTTCGCCGTCGAGGAGGGCACGATCAACCGGCTGACCTACGAGCCGCTGATCGGCTCCGTGAAGGATCGCGGCAGCCGGGTCGTGTTCTTCTCACTGGCCATGCTGGCCAATGGCGAGTCGCCGTTCGTGTGGTGGCACGACAAGGACATGACGAACTTCCGCGACAAGTTCGTCAAGGCGGGGGAGCGATCACCCTGGTTCGATCCATACGGCTACGACGCCATGGGCCGCAAGACCGTGCTGCTGCGTCTGCTCGACGAGATTCCTCGCCAGACCCGGCTGGTCGACCTGATCGCCGTCGACGGCACCGTGCGCCGCGACCTCGACCCAGCCGCGCCCGGCTACCAGGTCGGGGAACGGCTGGAGGACCAGGAGGACGACGTCCCGCCTGAGCCCGACCTAGTCGACTTGGACGCCGCCGCGAGCGGCGGCGCGAGCCAGCAGTCCTGACCGAGGTGGTGGGCCCGCCGGTCCGGTGGACGGGTGCCCGGACCTACCAGTTCCTGGTCCGGGGTACCCGCCATCTCCAGCCGAATTCCGCTGCCTGACCCATCGCGCCGCCACGGCCCCGGGGCCCGCGCGAACGATGACCGACGCCGATGTCCGGCTGACGCCCCGGGCGCCCGGCCCGCCGCGGGTGATCCGGCAGCGCCCGGATCCCCGAGTTCCCTCCGAACCCGGACCACACCGGGCGGGCGAGCGCGAGGCCTTGCCCGCCGGACATCGGCGTCGGTCCTGCGCGCGGATGTCCCGGGCCCGCCGGGGCTTTCCCTCGCGCCGGTTCGCATTGGCGCGCGCACAGAGCAGGAAGGCATCGCCATGACAGCGGTTTCCCTCGCCCCCGAACCCATCCAGCCCGCCGCGCAGTCTCGCTCGGTGTTCACCTGCGACCAGACCGTCCTGGTTGCCGCGCTCGCCACCGTCGAGCCGGCGCTTGACCCGCGACCTGCCGCACCAGAGCTGGGCGGTGTTCTGCTCGCCGCCGTCGACGGAGCCCTGTTGGTCGCCGCGGCCAGCTGGCATACCTCGATCGCCGTCCGCGTGCCCGACGCGGACGCCGACGGCGAGCTGCTGATCGACCACGCCGAGCTCAGCAACGTCCTCGCCGCGGTGGCGAAAGGCCGCTCGAAAGCCGAGATCAGCGCCATGTCCGTCACCGTCATCGCCGACGATCCGCTGCAGCCCGTACTCGAGCACGACGGCCTGCGCGTGCCGCTGACGGCCTACCCGCTGGAAGACTTCCAACACGCTCGCGACGAACTGCCGCTGGTCGCACAGCTCGACCACACCGGCTTCGCCGCCGCCGTCACGCGCGTGACCAAAGCCGCGAGCACCGACGAGGTCCTGCCGGCCTTCTGCGGCATCAAGCTCGACGTCGGCGACGGCGCTGTCACCGTCGCCGGGACCGACCGGTTTCGCCTGGCCGTGGCGCCGGTTCCCGCAATAACCGTCCGGACTGCCAGCACCGACGGCGGCGGCGTGATCCCGGTCAAGCTGCTGGAAAAGCTCACCAAGCGGTTCGCCGGAGACCGTCTGCGTATCGGCCGGGAGCGCTCTGACGACGCCACCTCGATCTCGTTGGCCTGCGGGCCGGTGACCGTCGTGACCCGCTCCACGACCGACTCGTTCGTCGACTACCGCGAACTGCTGCCAACCGCCGCCGCCGGCACGGTCGTGACGAACCGCGCCGAGCTCCGCGCGGCGGCAGCGCGCGCCGCGGCCATCGCCGCCGCGAAGCGGCTCGGATATCAGCATCTAGAGCTGGTCGTTGGCCCGCTGTCCCTCACGGTGTTGCCAGTGCTGGACGAGCGAGCCTCGGAGGTCGCCGCGCCCGGGCTGGACGCCGAGGTCGACGGGCTCGGCGAGGAGGATGACCTGTTGGTGCGGTTCAACGCCAAGTACTTCATCGAGGCTTTGGACACCTTCCCCGAAGCGGATCAGATCACCCTGCACCTCGTCAGTTCCGTACGGCCTGCCGTCCTCGCCGACACCCCGGCCGCCATCCTCGACCCCGCCGCGTTCCGGCACCTGCTGATGCAGGTGCGGCGGCCCACCGACTGACCGCTCGGGTGCCGGACCCCGCATCAGCCCCGGCCCGGCACCCGAGCTCCGCGCTGCGGACATTTCCCGACACCTCTGTCCTAGGGCGTCGACGCTCTCCGTCTTCCCCGGGCTGAGCCACCGCCATGCCGCAGCTGTCGGCGCGACCGCGCCGCGGTTCTCGCGGACCGGCCAGCCCAGCAGATCCGTGTGGACGGTCAAGCCCGCGCCGCTGCGCGGTCGGCTCCGCCGAACCTTGACCATCCACACCGGACTTGCTCGCCCTTTCCCGGTCCACGACAACCTCCGGACGGGAGCAACGTTGAGCTACCTCAACATGATCGACGACGAGACGGCCGAGATCGACCGGCTCACCCGCCAGCGCGAAAGCTATGACCCCACCGACGAGCAACAGGTGCTGGATCGAGACGCCGTTGACAATCGGATCGCGGTGCTGTCCGCGCGCCAGGACGCGCTGCGCGCCAGCATTCGCGCCCTGGAGGACCTGGACCGCGGCATCACCGCCGCCGTCGAGGAGCGTAAGGAATCGGCAGAAGATCTGCGCAACTACATCAACGAGTCGTTGCGAAGCGACTGGCCTGCCTTTGTACTGCTCACTGCGGCGATCACGGCTCAGGTGTACGGCGTGAACCTCTTTCCCACGAGCTGGTGGGGAGCCTTGGCGAGTTACCTTGCCGCTTTCGTCGGAGGGTGCTGCACCGCAGATGTGTTGTTCACCATCGTTTTCCTCGGCAAGTTCGTCAGTGCCGTCCGCGATCACCGAGGGCTGATCGCCGAACGCGACCGCACGATGGCAGAGATCGACGCTGGTCGACCGGTGCAGGCCGTCAACTGGTGACGAGGTAAACGCGTCCGGCGGGTGCCCGTATCCGTCAGACGCGCCACCAGCCGACGCCGAGCCGGGCGCTGCGAAGTCCCGCAGGGGTCTGGTCTGCCCAAGCGCAGCACCGGCGAGCCGCACCGGCCTCCCGGCCAGCGGGCGTGGCAAGGGGCGAGAACAGCGAACCCGGGGGAACGGTCAAGGCCGCGCCGCTGCGCGGTCGGCTCCGCCGAACCTTGACTGTCCACACCGGCTTCGCTCGGCGTGCTCCAGTCCACAGCACCGTCCGACCGAGGAGCCCGATGTCCTACAACCAGACGATCGCCGACCAGACCGCCGAGATCGAGCGACTCATCCAGCTGCGTGACCGGTGCCACGTTGCCGACTTCTCCCAGTGGGTCGAATGGGGCGATTACCACTGGGAGATCAGCGATTTGACCGCTCGCCGCGACGCGCTGCGCGCCAGCATCGACACGCTCTACGCCGCCGATCGAACGATCATCGCGGCGAATGCGCGATGCATCGCGGCGCACGTGCTGCTCACCGGCTTCGCCCGCCGCTCACGGCGGCTCGCCCTCGCGGGCGTGACGTTGCTGCTGGCCGTGTTGGCCGGCCAACTGCTGCTGGCCGACGCGTGGACCACCGCCGCGGTCTCGGTCGTGCTCGGGCTGTCTCTCGGTGTCGGTGTTCGCCGCGCCCGCCGTCACGAGCAGCTCAGCGACGCCGCCTATGCGGCCGAAGACGACTACGTCGACGCGCTGACCGAGCGCGAGCAGATGCTCGCCGACATCGACAACGGCCGCCCCGCGAGCACATCTGGCCGCTGACCGGCCGCCGTGGCGGCCGGGGAACCGGTCCGGGCCCCGCCACGGTGATCGCCGCCGACGCTGTGCCCGATGCCCCATCGCCCCGCACCGCCCGGGTGATCCGGCAGCACCCACGACCGACTTGCACCCGCCGGCCCGGATCACCCCGGCCGGGCGAGCGCGGCGCCCCGGCCTCCGCTGGCCGGCGGCGACCGATCCGGCGGCGCTCCCGGACCAGGGGGCCTCCGCCCGCCGGACTTGTTCGGCCGCCAGCAGATCGGAGCCCGGACGTGGCCGTCATCCGCGCCAACCTCACCGTCCTGGACCTGCCGCCCACCACCTCGGAGCCCGGCTGGGCCCCCCGCGGACACCTGCGCGCCAGCTTCCGCGACCTCACGACCGTCCTGCACGCCCCTGACTTCGGGATCGACGCCACCGAGGACTCCACCATGTGGCTGCTCGACACCCCGGCCGGGCGCGCCCAGCTGTGCCACCAGCTCGACGGCACCTACTTCCTACACGCGCCCGCCACCCGTATCACCTGGACGATCCAGGCGCCCTCGCCCGACGTGCTGCCCTGGATCTTCAAACTGGCCGGAAGCACCGCCGGATTCCCGAGCAGTGGGCAGGCACTACGCGTCGGCCCCGACCGCATCACCCTGATCCGCGCCTACCAACGGTTCCTCGACTTGCGTGCGACCGACCTGCAGCAGCGGCTTGAGCTCGCTCAGCCGCAGCACCCCGCCTCGGTGAGCCGCTGGCAGCAGCTGACCTCGTATCACCAGCACCTCAGCCGGGTACTGCACGTCGCCGTCGCCCCGGCCGACGTCGTCGCGGCCCTGCAGCAGGCCGCGAACCTGTTCCCCGCCGCAGCCGGACCTTACTTCGACCACGAGCTGCACGACGAGTTCGTCGCGACTGTCCGTGCGCTCGCCACCGCCTCGGTCCCCGCCCGGTCACCGCTGCCGGCCGGAGGCCCGCGATGACCGAGCTGCCGCTGGCCCTCGACCTTCCCGACGCGAGCACGCCCGGCCGGCCTGTTCACCTGGTCAGCTGGGGGCTCGGCGTCGAGTCCACCGCGTACCTGGTCGAGGTCCTGACCTCACAGGAGCACTACGGGCTCGACCTGGCCGACCTGATCGTGCTCCACGCCGTCGTCGGCAGCGAATGGCGCTCCACTCTCGCCGACGCCGAGGTCGGTAATCCCGGCTATCAGAACCCGTGGAGTTCCCTGCTACATACCGTTACGTTGCAGAGCCCCAGCGTGCTGTTCAGGTGATCTCATATCTTGATGGGTGTCCGGGGGCCGGGCGAGATGGCGCCAACAAGTCTCGCAACCGAGTTAGAGTTCATGCCGGAACTCAACGCCAACGGCGGCCCGGCGCGTGCTAGCCGGGTCACCCGGGGGAGGGGCGGCGACCGCCCGTCCTACCAGGGGCTTCTTCACGTTCCAGGCCAGCCGTACCACCCGCGATCGTACTGTGATCAGCAGCCTCTCCGAGACTGCTGGAAAGACCCAATCCGTGGGACTTGGCGAGATCCGACATGACGTAGAACAGCGGTTCCGCGTGGTCCCAAACGATGTTGAAGCTACAACACCGACCTGTCGCGCCAGACCGGCCAGTCGTCGGGTGGCGCGGGCTTGCACGATGCCGCCCTGGGCTCAGGCCGGCTCCGTGGGCTCAGGTGGAATCGGCTCCGGAACCGGACTCGGAGAAGGAGACGGCTCCGTGGGCTCAGGTGGAATCGGCTCCGGAACCGGACTACCAGGGCCTCCGAAGTCGCGCCCGGCGCCGCCACCGCCACCGCCAAAGCCGCCGCCACCGCCAAAGCCCCCGCGGAAATCAGCACGGACGCTGCGCGCCTCCAGCACCGACGCCAGCCTGGCGAGCGCCTGAGCGAGGTTGTGCTGGGCCGCGCGCGCGATCCTCGATTGGAGCCGCTTGATCCCAGAGTCCGCCGATCGCGCAACAGTCACCGTGCGTGGATGAACTGTCTTTACGTCGATAGAAGTAACGTACCCTTGTTGGGGACGGCTCGTGTACAGCACGGTTACATCCAGCTCAATGGGACTGAGGATCGCCACATAACCCATGACCAGCGCGGATCCGCCGACAATGACGTCGCTAGATCCGGTAATCGCCGAGAAAAGGTCGAGTGCGTCTATCTTGGCGATGCTGCTACTGTTCACTGCAATCGTTCGGGGGCTATAGATTTGCGGAGGATTCAGTGCGATTCCCAGCCTTGTCTCGGCTATTGCTCTCCACGAAAACGTCACCGCCAGCGATGACGGGTTGTGTACATTGATCAGCGTGAAGAATACGCCACGCGTGACCTGCTGCACACCGTTGCCCTCGGTCTCGCTTGCGCTGCCGCAGAGGAACTTGATGGTGTATTGAAACGCGGTCCGATCGCCCAGGCGAGCCGATCCAGGTCGAGCCGCCGCTTTGTCTTCGCTTCTCGGCTGTTCAGCCATTTCACTCGTGCCTCCTAACTCGGTTGGGTCTGACGTCTGCAGCCGTGCGCACCCCGAGGCTCAACACCACCTTGCGCCAGAGCAATGCGGGATGTCTACCAATGGGGTCCGATCGCAGACGTAGCCGCAGTGTCGACGGCGACCGAACCTGGCGCGCGGCACGCCTTGCGGCAAGCGTTCCCCTGGCGAACAGCACCCACTCGCAGGTCAGTCATGCATCTGATGCAATTTCACGGGCTTGCGGTTCGTCCTCCCGGGGCTCGCCGAGCGCGGGATCCGGACCGTCCAGGTGGCGCGTGGAGGCCCGCTCGAAGCGGACGGGATCGTCGTGCTCGACGACACCCGTACGCCGACCCGCTTGCACCGCCGTGGCCCCTGGACGCTCCCTGCGCTTCGAGGGCTGGGTGCTCGATCAGTGGATCAGTCAGAACCTGCGCGGCCGCCCATTCGAGCATGTGATCGGCTACTCGGCGGAGGAGACAAAGCGCGCCCAGCGCGACCTGGTCTACGCCACCACCACCACCACCCGCACGCCGGCACACCCGCTGATCGACTGGGGCTGGACCCGCGCCGCGTGCTCCGCCCGGCTGCTGGCCGAATTCGGGGTGACTTGGCACAAGTCCGCGTGCACGTTCTGCCTTCTCTCCGCTTTGCTGCCGTGTCTCGATAGGGCGACTCACCAGCGGCTGCCAGGGGAAACTGTGTTGCACTCCTGCCTGTCTCGAATGTATGTACGAGACATGGAGTTGATCTTCTTCTCGTCCGGTGGCTGGGAGTCCTGGGATATCCAGCGGCGGCCGATCATCCCGGACGGCATGCCCGTCCTCGTTGACGACGATCTGGCGTTTGAGGATGCATCCGGCCCGCGGCCAGCGACGGTGGTCAATCGGTGGCTGCGTGAGTTGCCGTCGAGCGGTTGCCCGGCACCGTCCTCGTGGGAGTCGTACGCTCGGGTCCTGCGGTCGTGGATGGATTTCATCGCCGACTTCGACGTGATCCTGTTCGACGAGCGGCGCCCGCTCAAGGACGCGCTGAGTGCCTACGCGGTGCACCGGGCGTGCGGCCCGGCCGAGGCTCGGTTCGAGGTAACGACCTGGGACCGGCACGTCAGCGTCCTGTCCTCGTTCTACCGGTGGGCGGTCGACGAAGGCCACGCCCAGGCTGTCCCCTTCACCTACACGCAGGCCAGGACCATCTACGGCGATCAGGTCCGGGAACGCCAGGTAAACCTGGCCGTCCGACGCCGCCCCAAGGCGCACGTGACGATCAAGTACTTGGAGCAGGACTTCGCCGCGCTGTTTCTCAAGGCGCTGGCGGGTTTGACGCCGGATGGCGAGGAGGACACCGGCTATCGCGGGCGGGAGCTCGCGCGTAATGCGGCGATCGGTCGCCTAGCGCTTGCGACAGGGCTGCGTCGCCAGGAGTTCACGTACTTGCTCGTGCCGGAGATCCCCTTATTGCCGCCGAAGCCGTCGGCTTTGCCGATTCCGTTCCCAGTACCGGCGGGGGTGACCAAGGGACGTAAGTACCGCACGACATGGATCAGCTACCAGGCTCTGGTCGAGGTACATCACTATCTCGATCTGACTCGTCCGCTCTCGGTCGAGGGATCGACGTGGCGGCCACCGGTGAAGGCTGGTGAGCCGTTGCTGGTTACCGAGGTTGACTCGGTCGGGGGCCGGGTGAATGGCAAGCGGGTACGTTGGGCGGCTCTGAGCCCTTCCGAACGTCTGTGCTTGGTCGCTGCGGACAGCGGATCGATGCTGGTCGCTGTGCGCGGCGATGGCGGTCCGTTCACCGCGTGGGCGACGGTGTTCGAACGGGCGTCGGATCGCATCCGGGACCGGTTCGAGCCTCGGTTTCCCACGGTCAACCCGCACCGGCTCCGGCATTCGTTCGCGATTCGGACGCTGGAGATGTTGGTCGAGGGCTACTACGCCCAATCGGCCAAGCTGGTCAAGGACACCGACGCGGACGCCGCGCTGGCCTTGTATCTGTCCAAAGCGGACCCGTTGATGGTGCTGCGGGATCTGCTAGGCCATTCGTCGGTGCTGACCACGGAAGCGTATCTGCGTCGGCTGGATATGACCCGGATCTACCGCGCTGCCTACGACAGGGCCGGCCAGGAGCACGGGCTCGCGGAGATCGCCGCGGCCGAACGCGAAGCCGACACCGAGTTCCAGGACGAGTTTGAGGAAGCCATCTGATGCCCGCGGAACTGATTGACGATCCGTTGGGCATCGAGTTCGTGTCCACCGCACGTCGGGTCACGGCAACCGTGTACGTCGGGGAGAGCTGCAATCCGCAGCTGGCTCGGGAGATGCTGGTCGGCTTGGTCAACCTGGTCCATCCACACGGGCCGATCGACGAGCTGAAGACCTTCCAGCAGTATGTGACCTCGATTCGCCGGTTCGTGGCCGAGCTGGCTGAACGTGGCCACGTTGGCGGGGCTGGCGAGTTGTCCCGTGCGAGGCTGGCGGAGTACTGGATGGGCGCGGGCAATGCCCGCGAGTACAAGACCCGCCGTATGGTGGCCGCGCTGGACCGAGAAACGTCGGTGCTCACCCCGGAGGTGCGTGCGCTGGTCGGCGGGCGTCATTTCAACCCGCAGCGCCGCCGGGACAAGCACCCCTCGGTGCCCTACACCGAGGGCGAGTGGCAGCGGCTGCAGCAGGTGTGCCGCGTGATCATCCGCACCACGTTCACGGAGCATCGCGCGGCGCTGGCCGCGGCCGAACGGGGCCGTGATCCTCGTACGCATGGCTGGTCGTTCGACAATCTCTGCTGGCTGCTGCGCCTCCAGGGGCCGGTGACATGGACCGCGTTCGACCGGCAGTACGGCTCCGCGGTAGGCAAGGCGTGTATCGAGCTGCTGCCCAAGGCGTGCGCGGCGTTGTTCGTCGACACGAACGTCGCGCTGGCGTATCGCCTGCTGCTGGGGACCTCCATCGGGATCGTCCCCGACGGCATCGAGGCACTCGGCGTCGAGGATCTGGATTGGGCTGGTGATGCCACCATCCTGCTGGGCTATCTCAAGGGTCGCACCAGCCAGGAGAGCGTGACCCTCAACCGCCGGTCCGTACGGCTGCTGGAGCAGTGGCTGGAGCACTCCTCACTGACCCGGCGCATGGCTGCGCCGCAGGCACGCGGGACGCTTTGGACCCGGTACGTGCCCGGACGTTACGGCGATGTCGTCACGGTTCCATTCACCGCCGGTCAGGTCGCGGAGTGGGTGAGCCGCAGCCATCCGGCGGTGGCCGCGGCAGGTCTCGCGCTGGTCGCTGACGACGGCAGCCCGCTGCGGATTGACCGGCGACGCATCCGCACCACCTTCATGTCCTTGCGGGATCGCAAATCCTGGTTCGGCAGCAACCGGTCCACCGTGGACCCCAACCACACGCCCACGATCGAAGGGGACAACTACCTCACCGCGACCACACCAGCGCAGCGCGACGCGGTCGCGACGATCATCGAGAACAGCCAGGCAGACCTGCTACGCAAGGCGCAACCTCCCATCGTGTTGAGCACCGAGGCCACCGCCGAGTTCGCACAGCGGTTCCCGGACGCGATCCACGCGATGGGGGTGGACGACGCGACGGTCACCGAGTTGGTCACCACCGCGAACCGGGACGTGTTCGTCGCCGCGTGCGCCGATCAGCTGTCCGGGCTGTACGGGCCGGTCGGCAAGCCGTGCCCAGCCCGGCCGTGGGTGTGTCTGCTCTGCCCGTTGGCGATCTTCACGCCCCGGCACGCGGTGAACCTGTTGCGGATACAGGCGTTCTTCGCCCGCCAGTGGCAGCACCTGCCCTCCACGCAGTTCATGGTGCTGTTCGGTCCGTACGCGCAGCGGATCGACGCCATCCTCGCAGCCTTCCGCGACCGTGACCCGGCGCTGCTGGTCCGGGCGGCCCGCGACGTCGCGGACACCGACACTGAACTGCCCCTGCTCCCGGAGGAACGCACCACCCCATGACTTCACCTGCCACCGCCGCCGCGAGCATCGGCCGGTCCCCGTTCGCGGGCCTGGATCTGTGCCGGGAGATTGGTATCACCGTCGCGCCCGGCGCGACAGGACCGAACTTCGACCAGGACGTCTGGGACTTCAACCCGGTCACCGACCTGGCCGCCTACATGGCCGCGTCGCACAAACGCTGGAACCTCGCCGCGATCCGCAATCCACTGTGGAGGATCGTCGCCAAGGAGTACCTGGTCGCGCTGATGGTTCCCACTCACGAGGCGGTGCGCGAGTTGCCGAACGCGTTCCGCGTCGCCCGCACGGTCCCCGCGTGTGTCAACAAGCACTACGAGTTGATCCGCTGGCTGAACTGGCTGACCGACCACAAGGTGACCGAGCTGGGGCAGGTCACCGATCACCTCTGCGAGTCCTACATCGCCGAGCGCCGCATCGGCCGCGACAAGAACGGCGCGATCGTCGAGAAACGCGGTGCGGTCAACGGCGCCGCCCAGGTTGTCAGCGGCCTTGCCCAGTATCGCGATCTGTTCACCACCGACCGCTACCCAGTGGGTTTCCGCCCCTTCGGTGGCCGGGCGGCCGTTGCCGTCGCCGGCCTGAAGACACCGGGCGAGAACAGCACGCCGCCGGTGCCGGCCGAGACCCTTCAACCGATGCTGGCGGCGGCCCTCTACGTCGTGGACACCCTCGGCCCGCAGGTGGTGTCACTGACACGCCGTGTCAAGGCGGAGCGAGAACACGTCAGCCGGCTGTCCGCGCCACGCAGTCCGGGCTGGGGCGTGCTGCTGGAGGCCATCAACCGGCGTGTGGCCGAGGGTCGGCCGTTCAACCGTGTTCCATCGCGCATCGAGCCGATCACCAGGTACGCCGTCGACGAGTCCGATCCACTGTGGGGGATCTCGCTGCGCGACGTCGCCGCCGAGGCGGGCTTCGGTCACTTCCGCGGCGAATGGCTGGCGGTCCTGCGGCCCGCGCTGGAACGCGCCGTGGCCCAGGTGGGGATCGACGAGCCGATCGGCCGCAACGCGATGCTCGTCGCGCGGGCCGACGGCCAGGGTGAGGTGCCGTGGACACTGCCGTTGTCTGAGCGCCACGCCCGCGTCCTGCCCGATGTCGTGCGCACGGCATGCCTGCTGGTGGTTGCCGCCGCGACGGGTATGCGCTCCAGCGAACTGTTCGAGCTGGCCTTGGGCTGCCGGCTGACGCCGGAGCGCAAGGCACCCGGCCTGGTCCGCTACCGGTTGGCGGGGAAGGTCATCAAACACCGTGGTCACGGCGGTGAGGCGGACGAATGGGTGGTCGTCGGTGAGGTTCATCGGGCCATCGCGCTCGCCGAGCAGCTGCTGGACGGCGACCCCGAGCCCGGCACCTTGCTGTTCGGCCGGACCGTCTTCAAGAACACCTACGGGACGTTCCGGAAGTGGGTGAACAGCCCGGCCGGCCAGCGGCTCGGGCTCGCGCCAATCCCCGAGGCACCGGTGGAGTTGCGGATGCTGCGCCGCACCCTCGCGATCGAGTTGGCCTACCGGCCGGGTGGGCTGCTGGCGGCGAAGGTCGCGCTGAAGCACATCAGCGTGGTCACCACCGAGGGCTACGCCGGTCGGCCCGGCGGCGCCCAGGCGAAGTTCCTGGCCGAAGTTGGTGCCGAGGAACAGAAACGCAACCTCGGGCTGATTATCGACGAGATCGACAACTACCAGCGCGGTGTCCGCCCCTCGGGACCGCACGCCCAGGAGCTGATCGAGTTCTTCGACGCCGTCGACGGCAAGCTCATCGACGAGCAACGCGCGGCACCGAAGATCATCCTCAACGATCAGGAGCTCCGTCGGATGCTGGCCAAGCGCGCCAAGACACTGCATCTCGGCGTGGCGAACTACTGCTGGTTCACCGACCCTGGCAAGGCGCTGTGCCTGCGGCTGGCCGGAACACCGACCGCGGACCGGCCGCTGATCGGGATGTGCGATTCGGCCCGATGTCCGCAAGCCACACACCATCCCCGCCACCGGCCCGTGTGGGAACAGGCAGTGCAAAACACGACGGTATTCCTCGGCAACCTCGGTCGCGCCCGAAAGACCGAGCGCGCTCGGCTGGAAGCGCAGCTGGACCGCGCGCACCGAGTCCTGGAGGGCATCGACGCCGCGAGCGCTCCGGCGGACGCCGACGAGAAGGCGAACTGACTGTGGGGCGACTCAACGACCACACCCGCGCGCAGAAGGAAGCGACGATCCGGGCCGCGATGGACCGGCTGCTGCGCGGGGAGATCCCGCCCGGCGGCAAATGCGACGTCAAAACCCTCGCGAACACCAGCGGGGTCACCCGCGCCGCGCTCTACACCACCTATCTCCACCTGAAAGAGGAGTTCGAGCGCCGCCGCGATCAGCTCCGCGAGGCCGGTGTCATCGCCGACCCGCGAGACGCCCAGATCGACCGGTTGAAAGAACAAGTCCGCCAGCTCAAAGAACGGTTGGCGACCAAAGAACAGGACAACGCCGACCTGACCGCGTTTCGCACCCAAGCGCTCTCACAGCTGGCCGCACAGCACGACGAGATCACCCGGCTTCGGACCGCGGTGGCCGGCGCGGGCAGCATCCGCAACCTGTCGGCCGCCCGTGACCACAGAGCCTCGGCGCTGGCGCCGGACGACTCGTGAACCGCATTACCGCCTGACCGGACGTCCGTCCCGGACCAGACCGACAGTGCGTCGCGTGGTTGCTCACCGCGTTCACGCTGATGGATCAGGTTGCGGTGAGGGTCAGGCTGTCGGGGATCGCGTGGAAGGCTTCTTCGACTCGGTGGATCAACTCGGTGCTTCCGCCAGGCCCTTTCCAACGTCCGAGCTTCTCGCGGGGTCCGTGCGGACCGTCGTAGCCGCGGCCGGAAATCCAGTTCTTGGCGGCGCAGCGCCAAGCGGCCAGGGATACCTCGCCCAGCAGGCGCAGTCGCACGTCGTCGCGGCTGTCGATGCCGAGTTTGGTTTCCAGTTCGTTGACCAGCCTGGATTGGACGGTGATCGATCGCAGCAGGCTGCGGTCCCACAGCGCCGGGGTGCGGGCGATGAGGCCGCGGGTGGCGAGGAACCGCCGGTCCCAGTCGTCGCCGAGGCCGGTGATCGCCGCAACGAGGGTTTCGCGCAGGAAGTCGAGTACCGGGCCGTGGAGTTCGCAGCCGGCGACCTCGGCGACATAGGCGTCCCACAGCTCCAGCTCGGCGGCCATGGCGACGTCCTCTTTGGACTCGTACATGCGGAAGAACGTGCGCTTAGAGACTTCCACGGCGTCGACCAGCTCGTCGAGGGTCGTCTCCTGAAAGCCTCGTTCGAGGAACAGTCGCAGTGCGGCGTCGGCCAGTGCCCTGCGTGTGCGCAGCTTTTTGCGCTCCCGCAGCGGCAGGGCCCGCTCAGCCGGTGTGGGCGTCGACGTCGTCATACACCCAGTCTAACGCCCCTGCGCACCTATTGCCCCTCGACAGCAAACGCCACTGGAACTACTCTGCCACTGAGTGGCGCTTTTGAATTGGGGGTGGAGATGGAGCTGAACGCGCGTGGGCACACGGGTGGCCGGGCCGTGCTGCTGGTCCTGTTGGCCGCGTCGACGCTGGGGGTGATGGGTGGCGCGGTGATCGTGCCGGTGCTCGAACTCATCCGGGGCGATCTGGGGGTGAGCGGCACCCTGGGCGGGTTCATCCTGACCGCGCATGGGCTGGCCATCGCGGTGTCGAGCCCGATGTTCGGGCGGGCTATCGACCGGTGGGGTGTCCGGCGTCCGATGATCGGTGGACTGGTCGTCTACGCGCTCGGCGGTGGCGCCGGGCTGGTTGCCACGTCCTACCCGGTGCTGATCGTCAGCCGGCTGGTGTTCGGGGTCGGTGCGGCGGCAGTGTTCACCGGCACCACTGTGGCCATGCTCGCCTTCTACCGGGGAGCGGAGCGCGACCGGGTGATGGGCTGGCGCTCGACGGCGACCAGCGTGGGCGGCCTGGTCTGGCCCTTGCTAGGCGGGGTGCTCGGCGGGCTGACCTGGCACGCCACGTTCGCCGTCTACCTCGTCGGCCTCCCGCTCGCACTGCTGGCGGTGTGGTCGCTGCCGGACACGCCTAAGCGGCCACAGGATGCCCAGGCCGCCGGGGTGGCCGGGATGCTGCGCCGGCGGCCGACGCTGCTGGGCTGGTACGGCTTGTGGATCGTGATCGCGGTGCAGATGTACGTGCTGGCCATTTTCCTGCCGCAGCGGCTGGCCCAGATCGGGATCCGGGCGCCGGTGCTGGTGTCGCTCTACGCGGTGGTGGGCGCGGCGATCACCACCAGCCTGGTCGGCTTGGTCTACAGCCGGCTGCGGGCACGGCTGAGCTACGCTGCGCTGCTGCGCACCGCCCTGACCACCTCGCTGGCCGGGTTCCTGATCTACGCCACCGTCACCCAGCCGGTGGTCCTGCTGCTGGCGCCCGCCCTGTTCGGCATCGGCAACGGAATCCTGTTCCCAGTGGCCACCGTCCTGGTCGACCAGGCGGCCGGTGCCGAGTACCGCAGCCGTGCTGCCTCGCTGTCGGGCACCGCGATCTTCGCCGGCCAGTTCCTGTCCCCGCTACTGTTCGGGCCTCTGATCGAGGCTACCTCGACCACCACCGGTTTCCTGGTGGCCGGCGCAGTATCGGCGATCCTGCTGGCAGTCGTACTCGCCCGGCGGATCGGCGCGGAAGCCGAGATCGACGCCACAGCGGACCACGCCGGACTCCAGCAGGAGGCCGAGGTGGGAGGCTCTCGGGACACCACGTAACGACAGCCTCGGCGCCTGGACCGGCGGTCCACGTCAGTACGGTGGGGTGTCATCGACGAAAGGGACGCGGCGTGGGCGAGCAGATGCAGATCGGTGAGGTGGCTGAGCGCACCGGGCTGTCGCTGCGCACCATCCGTTATTACGAGGAAGTCGGCCTGGTCGTGCCCAGCGCGCGCAGCCAGGGCGGCTTCCGCCTCTACATCGAACCCGATGTGGGGCGGCTGCTGCTGATCAAGCGCATGAAACCACTCGGGTTCCAGCTGGAGGAGATGCGCGACCTGCTGGCCATCCTCGACCCACTGCCCGACGACGCACCGCTGGACGACCCGGCCGCCCGGCTGAGGCAGTACAGCGCCACGGCCGAACAGGCATGTGAGGAGCTGCGGGCCAAGCTGCGGGTCGCCGAGGAGTTCGCCACTCTGCTGCGCACCCAGCTCACCACCCACCCACGGCAGACCGACTCAGCCCTGCCGCAATCTCCCTGAACCGCTCTGCCACGCCTGGGCCAGTCATGATCGTGATCCCGACCTCACTTCGCGGTGGCGGAGACGCACATCAAACAACTCTGCTCTAACGTAAGGGTTGAGTTGCGGCGATGCCCGACGCTCCAGGCGGAGTCGCGGGCGCCGTTCGAGGCGGCAGTCGACCGTGCCGCCGCCCAGGGGCAGTGCCGCCCTTTGACCTCCAGTCCTCCTCACGGCATCGGCGGGTAGCAGGCTGCCTGCGCGCCGGCGTGCCGTGGCCCACTCTGCGCCGGGAACAGTTCGGCGCCCGAACACGTCAGGTTGTCGCGTGCCCCCATCCTCGTCGTTGTCGTTGCTCCGTGCTCGGTTGACCAGGCCGTCGTGGCTGTCGCCGAAGGTGGCCCGCACGGAGATCCTGGCCGGCCTGGTGGTCGCGCTGGCGCTGATCCCGGAGGCGATTTCGTTCTCCATCATCGCCGGGGTGGACCCCAGCATCGGGCTGTTCGCCTCGTTCACCATGGCGGTGGTGATCTCGGTCGTCGGCGGACGTCCGGCGATGATCTCCGCGGCCACCGGGGCCATCGCGCTCGTGGTCGCCCCGCTCGCCCGCGAGCACGGTCTGAGCTACCTCATCGCCGCGGTCATCCTGGGCGGTTTGTTCCAGATCGTGCTGGGCTCCCTCGGCGTTGCCAAGCTGATGCGGTTCGTGCCGCGCAGCGTCATGGTCGGCTTCGTCAACGCCCTGGCCATCCTGATCTTCATGGCACAGGTGCCCGAGCTGATCGATGTGCCGTGGCCGGTGTATCCGCTGTTCGCCGGCGGGCTCGCGCTCATGATCTTGTTCCCCAAGCTCACCAAGGTGATTCCCGCACCGCTGGTGTCCATCGTTGCCCTCACCGTGCTGACGGTGGCCGCCGGGATCGCGGTCCCCACGGTCGGTGACAAGGGCGCCCTGCCGTCCTCATTGCCCGTGCCGGGCCTGCCGGATGTGCCGTTCACCTTCGACACGCTCGCGCTCCTGGCCCCCTACGCACTGGCCTTTGCGCTGGTCGGGCTGATGGAGTCGCTGATGACCGCGAAGCTGGTCGACGACATCACCGACACCCACTCGAACAAGACCCGCGAAGCGATCGGGCAGGGCGTTGCGAACGTGGTCACTGGATTCTTCGGTGGCATGGGCGGCTGCGCGATGATCGGCCAGACCATGATCAACGTCAAGACCGCCGGTGCCCGCACCCGGCTCTCGACGTTCCTGGCCGGGGCCTTCCTCATGGTCCTGTGCCTGGTGTTCGGCCCGGTGGTCTCCGAGATCCCGATGGCGGCGCTGGTCGCGGTCATGGTGCTGGTCGCGTTCGGCACCTTCGACTGGCACAGCGTCTCCCCGGCCACGTTGAAGCGGATGCCCATCGGTGAGATCACTGTCATGGTCGTCACCGTCGCCGTCGTCGTAGCCACCGACAATCTCGCCATCGGCGTGGTCGTCGGAACGATCACCGCGATGGTCATCTTCGCCCGCCGGGTCGCGCATCTGGTCGAGGTCACCGCGGTCACCGACCCGGACGGGACCCAGGTCGTCTACGCCGTGACCGGAGAACTGTTCTTCGCCTCCAGTAACGACCTCGTCTACCAGTTCGACTACGCGAACGACCCGGACACGGTGGTCATCGACCTCACCGACGCCCACATCTGGGACGCCTCCACTGTCGCCGCGCTGGACGCCATCACCACCAAATACGAAGCGCGCGGTAAGGCAGTGGAGATCATCGGGCTCAACAAGCACAGCGCCCGCATGCACGGCAATCTCTCCGGCGAACTCACCGGCAGTCACTAGTGTCCTGAGTCGTTAATTCGAGTGCAGCTGTAGGGTGCGGCATGCCGAATCCGAAGCTGCCCGAGTTGACCTTGTCCGGCGATGAGGCGCAGACGTTGCGGGACTGGGTGCGGCGGCGGAAGACGGCCCAGGCGTTGGCGTTGCGGTCTCGGATTGTGTTGCGGTGCGCCGAGGGCGGCTCGAACAGCGAGGTCGCCGCCGAGTTGGGGATCGGGCGCGCGATGGTCGCGAAGTGGCGGTCCCGGTTCGTGGTCGATCGGCTGGACGGGCTGCTCGACGAGCCACGTCCTGGGCGCCCGCGCACGATCACCGATGAACAGGTGGAGGCGGTGATCACCAAGACGCTGGAATCCGTGCCCGCTAATGCCACGCACTGGTCCACCCGGTCGATGGCCGCGGAGTCCGGGCTGACCCAGACCGCGGTGACACGGATCTGGAACGCGTTCGGCCTGCAGCCGCATCGGCGTGAAGCGTGGAAGCTGTCCAAGGATCCATTGTTCGTGGACAAGGTCAAAGACGTGGTCGGGCTCTACCTCGCACCACCCGAGCGGGCCGTGGTGCTGTGCGTGGACGAGAAGTCTCAGATCCAGGCACTGAACCGCACCGCGCCGATCCTTCCGATGCTGCCCGGCACACCCCAGCGCGCCACGCACGACTACGTCAGGCACGGCACCTCCAGTTTGTACGCCGCGCTGGACATCACCACCGGCAAGGTCATCGGCCGGCTGCACGCACGGCACCGCGCGATCGAGTTCAAGAAATTCCTGAGCGCCATCGACACAGAAGTGCCCGCCGACCTGGCGGTGCATCTGGTGATGGACAACGTCTCCACCCACAAGACCCCGGCGATCAAGCGCTGGCTGGCCGCACACCCGCGCTTCACCGTGCACTTCACCCCGACCTCGAGCTCCTGGCTCAACCTCGTCGAACGCTGGTTCTCCGAGCTGACAACCAAGAAAATCCAACGCGCGAGCCACACCAGCACCCGCGCCCTCAACCGCGACATCCGCGCATGGATCAAGACCTGGAACGACGACCCCCAGCCCTACGTCTGGACCAAGACCGCAGACCAGATCCTCGACTCCATCGCACGCTACTGCACACGAATTAAGAACTCAGGACACTAGAGCCTGCTGAACAGCTGGTCGAGGTGATAGCGCAGCACGGAGCGGGCGGTCTCCGTGCTGCGCTGGCCGATCAGCACGCTGGTGCCCAGGCCATGGCTGAGCGCGAGCAGGCGCGCGGCCTCGGTCGGCACATCCAGGTCCGGCCGCAGTTTCCCGCTTGCCTGGGCGCGCGTCAGCGCGTCGGTGAGCTGCCGATCCAGGTCGTCCACCCCGGCGATGAAGGGTTCCTCGGCGAGGTCGGGATCTGTCATCGCCAATACCGCGTACGAGGTGCCGACCAGGTGGAACACGCGGCTTCGCTCATCGGTGGGCAGGGCCTCGGCGAGGAACGCTTCGATGAACGCCCGCGGCGAAACCGGGTCCGGCAGTTCGGATAACCGTTGCGCCCACCGTTGGTGGCTCTGCTGCTCAAGATGCCGCAGTGCGCCCAGCAGCAGCTGGGCCTTGGTCTCGAAGTAGTACTGCACCAGCCGCAGCGAGATCCCCGCCTCCGCGGCCACCGCGCGCATCGTCACCGCGTGCAGGCCATCTCGCCCTGCGACCCGGACCAGGGCCTCGGCGATCTGCGCGCGACGCTCGGCGTGATCCACGGTCCTCGGCACACCGCACTCCCTTCAATCCCACATCACCTGTTATGGTACACGTGTATATGATACCGATGTACCATATAAGGCTGTGGTGATCTGGGGTGAGCCGGCTTGGGAAATCGTGAGACATCCGGTAGCCGGGTAGCGCCAGGCGACAACATGCCGGGGGTCGCGGGCCGGGTCGTGCTCGCGCTGGCCTGTGCGGCGCAGTTCATGGTGGTGCTCGACATTTCGGTGGTCAACGTTGCACTGCCCTCGATCCAGCAGGCGCTGGGGTTCGACGAGGCCGGCCTGCAGTGGGTGGTCAACGCCTACGCGCTGACCTTCGCCGGTTTCCTTCTGCTCGGTGGCAGGCTGGCGGATCTGTTCGGCCGCAAGCGGATCTTCGTCCTCGGGCTCGTCCTGTTCTCTGCCGCCAGTCTGGCCGGCGGGCTGGCGCACTCCGCGCCACTGCTGATCGTGGCCAGGGCGGTGCAGGGGCTGGGTGCGGCCGTGCTCGCCCCGGCCACCCTGACCGTCCTCACCACCACCTTCGACGAAGGCGCCTCGCGGACGCGGGCCTTGGCGACTTGGACCGCCGTGGGGATCGCGGGCGGCACGGCGGGCAACCTCGTCGGCGGTGTGCTCACCGAGTACCTGTCCTGGCGGTCGATTCTGCTGATCAACGTCCCGATCGGCGCCGTCGGACTCCTGCTGGCCGTCCGTTTCTTGGCCGCCGACCACGGGCGTCGGCAGGGGCAACGCCTCGACGTCGCTGGCGCAGTGCTGGCCACCGCTGGTCTGGCGTCGCTGACCTACGGCATCGCCCAAGCCCACACGCACGGCTGGGGCGCGCCGGTGACGATCACCGCGCTGACCGCCGGGGCAACCGCGGTGGCGCTGTTCGTCGTGGTCGAGGTCCGCTTCGCTCCTGCGCCGCTGATTCCGCTGCGCCTGTTCCGGTCGCGAGCGATCTCGGCGGGCAACCTGGCCATGGTGCTGGCCGGCGCCTGCCTGAACCCGATGTGGTACTTCCTGACCCTGTACATGCAGAAAGCCCTGCACTACAGCCCTATACAGACCGGCCTGGGCTTCCTCCCGCACACCCTGGTGACGATCGTCGTCGGCGTGCGCGTCACGCCATGGCTGATGCGCCACGTCGACGGCCGGGCACTGATCACCGTCGGGGCACTGATCGCCGCGGCGGGATTCTGGTGGCAGAGCCAGATCACCGCGGACAGCGGCTACCTCGCCGGAATCCTCGGACCGGCGGTCGTGTTCTCGGTCGGCAGTGGGCTGCTCAACACGCCGATCACCACCACGGTCACCTCCGGTGTCGAGGCCGCCGACGCCGGAGCCGCCTCCGGGCTGATGAACACCACCAAACAGTTCGGCGGCGCACTCGGCCTCGCAGTGCTGGTCACCATCGCCGGAAGTCACATCGACACCCCTGCCGCACTCGCCGCGGACTACGGACGGGCGTTCCTAGCCATCGCGGCGATCCTGGTAGTCGTCGCCGCAGTCGCGCTCACCTTGCCCGGACAACGGGACGGCAAGCAGCACCGCGCAGTGAAAAACTGACCACGAGCCAACCGGGATGAGGTCAGTCCACATAGGACATCTAGTGTGGACGAGCGCCGATCGTCTTTCACGACACCGAGGCTCGGTATGATCTACAACACGCAACGTCGCGAGAAAACGAGACACATGATCGCCCACGCCGGAGCCAATGCCGAGCGGTTCCAGTCCGCTGGAACAGGACACAGGCTCATCTAGACACGGCGACTGCGGCGAGAAAGTGTCGCTTCTCAGGCGGCAGATCACTTCCGGCGACGCTGAAGCGGATGCGTGACAACCCCGAGGAGGCCGCGGTCGCCCTCTGCTGGAGGCCCCGGCCGTGATGCTCAACCCGAACAGCAGGCTCTACGGCACCCACAGCTTGCTCGAGCGGCTGGTCGAGGACGGCAACACCGTCGGTCTCCGTGGTGGCGGTGCTGTCGCTCATCAACCCGCCGCTGAAGAACCGGGACGAGGTGTCGCTGAACTGATCCGGCTGTCGCCGGAGCAGTTCAGCGACACGGTGCGGTTGCTGTGGCGACGGTTCGTCATGTCCCGCCCGGACCTGGTGAACCGGGCGTGGCCGCTGATCGCGCCATGGCTCGGACGCCAGGAGATGACGCCCGAGACCAGACGCGCTGCGCACGCGGTCGCGGTGGAGCCCTGCGCTGCGACCTGTTCGCGCTCAGCGATTACCCCAAGTGGGACGTCGATCTCCTCGGTACCGTGCTGACGTCAGTCCGCACGGAGTCCGCGAAGGCACGTGGCCAGTACTACACCCCACCCGACATCACCGATCTGATGGCACGGATGGCACTCGACGTGCCGAAACCCGGTGCGTCCATCAACGATCCGGCCTGCGGGACCGGCGGGATGTCCCGCGCGGCCGACGCGTGGATGATCGGTGCCGGCATCGACCCGGGGAACGTGCGGTGGGAAGGCAACGACCTCGACCACGTCGCGGTCGCGTGCTGCGCGATCAACGCCGTGCTGTGGGGACTCGGCACGAACGTACTGCTCGGCGTCGGCGACACGCTGGCCGCGGACTGGCGCAAGCGTGCGATCGCCGAGCGCGACGAACCGATCATCCTGATGCGCCAGGTCACGGCGCTGCGGTCCTACAGGGACATCGAGGCCGACTTGGACGACGCCGCCGGACCCTCCCGGCGGGGAGGCGGCCGCCGAGGTCCAGCAGTAAACGAGCAGCTGCTGGACCTCGAACTTGCACCCCCCGCCGCCGTCCACCTCGTCACCTGGGGGCTCGGGGTCGAGTCCACGGCCTACCTGGTCGAGGTGCTGGATCTGGCCTCCGAACATGCCACCACGATCGTCCCACCGGCGCGGTCCCGATCCGAATCGCCGACATCGAGGAGGTTCCGCGCCAGGTCGAGCACGCGCTCGTCGACGCCTTGCGCCGGGCCTGACCCGCAGGGGGAGCGGGTGCGCTCCCACGGTGAGCCCGGTTGCTGACCGACAGCGCAGCAGCCGGGCCCGGGGCGGTCAGCAAGGGCGCAAGGCGCCGCTGACGCGGGAACCCTTGCCCGCCCCGGGCCCGGCTGCTGGGCGTTCGCCCGTCACCACCCACCACCGAACGGAGCGCGCGCCCATGCTCGGCCTCGTCAACGGCTTCGCCGGCGACCACCTGTTCCTCAGCAACTTCTACGAATACCCGCTGACCTGGGACGGCGACCTCTACCCGAGCGGCGAGGCTGCCTACAACGCCGGTAAGACCCTCGACCTGCAGCGGCGCGTCTGGATCGCAGCTGCGCCGTCCCCGGGCGAGGCGAAACGCCGCGGCCGCCGGGTCCCGCTGCGCCGCGGCTGGGACGACCTGCACCGCTACGTCGTCATGCAGCAGGTGCTCGAGGCGAAGTTCGGCGATCCGGTGCTGGCCGAGCGGCTGGTGGCCACCGGCACCGCGTGCCTGATCGAGCGCAACACCTGGCATGACCAGATCTGGGGTTGCTGCTCCTGCCCGCGGCACCAGCCGGTTCCCGGGAAGAACCTACTGGGCCGGTACCTGATGCGCCGCCGCGCGCAGCTCAATCCCGAGCTGGCCGGACGCTGGTCGCGGGTTGCGTTATCGGGTCATCGTCCGCACGGTTTGCCGCCCGGCTGCGAGCCGTGGCTTGCCGACGAACTGCGGCGGATCGCCGGGAAGCTCACCGCAGACCGCGGCATGGAGGTCGCGATCAGCGGCGCCGCCGCCGGCGCCGACCTGCTCTGGGCTGAAGCCGCCCACGACGTCGACATCCCGGTGTGGCTCTACCAGCCCTACCGCGGCCACGACGGCCGCTGGCCGCAGGACTGGCGCGATCGGCTGACCGCCGCCCGCAGCTACGCCGCCAGAGTCGACACGCTCGGCACCGAATTCAGCGTGCGGGTCCTGCACGCCCGAAGCGATTGGCTGATCCGCGACTGCGACGCGATCGTCGCCGTGGTCGACCCCGAACGCCGGTCCGGCGGGACCTGGCAAGCCCTGCAGCGGATCCCGGCGACCATGCCGATCATCCGCGTCGACGTCCGCCAGCGCCGCACCACCTTGCGCGCGTCCGCCCCGGCTCCGGCGCGCTGAACCGCCCACGGCAGCAGACCCATCGGTGCGGGGCAGGGCAAGCCGCTTCGCGGCCGGCGTCCGCCGGACCTTGCCCCGTTGTTCCCTGCGCTCGTCG
This sequence comes from Amycolatopsis sp. NPDC051758, assembly GCF_044453095.1. Taxonomy (NCBI): domain Bacteria; kingdom Bacillati; phylum Actinomycetota; class Actinomycetes; order Pseudonocardiales; family Pseudonocardiaceae; genus Amycolatopsis; species Amycolatopsis sp. NPDC051758. The sequence continues at coordinate 66,081 of NZ_JBITCJ010000022.1, forward strand.
ACGCCGACGAACACTGGAACGGTGCTGCGATCCCGCGCTTTCGGCGCGAGGTCGCCGGATACGTCGTCGACTGGGTGAACGAGACCTACGTGGCGTTCCCCGGAGGCTCTGACCGCGCCTACTGGGACGGCCGCACGGTCGTTGTCATCGAGTCCCAGTGGGAAGACGAGCCCGGCTACACCCCCGTCCGCGTCGAGCCCGACAAGGACGGCCGGTACTGGCATCGGCGGACACTCCTGGACCAGGGAATTCGCCTGATCAGCCCCGTGCTGACGGCGCGGTCGACGGGGATGTCCCGTCGGCCGCACCGGGTGAACGACGAAGTGCAGCGCGCCGCCCGGGACGTCGGGAAGGGCGCTGCGCGTCGCCTACGGCGATGACCGCACGCGGTCACCCCACGCCGACGTCCCCGCCGGCCCGCTCGGCCCGCGCTCGTCCACCCAGCGCCCCGAGAAAGGGCCGGTCATGCCCGTCACCGCCGATGCCGTTCCGGACTCCACCGCGGCGTCCTGGAAACCACCACGTCCAGCGGAAATCCCGGCCCTGCACGACCTTCTGCAGGAATGGGTGATCAACCCGTACGCGCTGGCGATCACCACCAGCTCCCTTGCAGAAGGCCGCGGCACGATCATCCCGGCGGCGGCGACTCCGCTGGAATCCGCAGTCATCCTGCACGACGAGGAAGCCAGCCGATTGCGCGACGCGCAGCTGTTCGCGGTCGACGCCGCGATGACCGCGAAAGCTCGTGGCACCGGAGCGCTGTTGCCGGACTGGTCGATCCGGCCCGAAGACCTGCCGTGCGAACAGGGCTTCCTGGTGTTCGAAACCCCGATCGGGCACGTGGAAGACGGCTACGGCGCGAACGTGCCGATCGTGGCTTGCTCGTGGGGCCGATCCGCTCACTGCGAACCGGAGGCGGGCGCGGTGTGGCTGACCTTCTGGGCGGCGCCGGCGATCGAGCAGCTGGTGCAGGAGGCCATCGACGGTGGGATGTCCCCGGCTCAAGCCCGGTGGCACGCCGAACAGCACACACCGCCGCTGCTGTGGGACGACGAGGCCCTGCTGTGCTGGTCGGCGGGCGAACCGGAACTCACCACGGTTTCCCGGTACGTCCCCTCGGACGAAGTCACCGGCGTCATCGCGCACGGTCGTACGTTGGGCTGGATCCAGACCGTGCTGGCGACGTGGCTGCTCATCCAGCAGCCCGTGCACGTCGAGATCACCGAAGAGCGCGCGCCGCGGCCCGAACGTCGCCGCGCCGAACGGGCAGGACGCACCCTGCCGCCGGTTCGCGTGGTCAGCATCCATCGCCGGATCCGCGGCTCCTCCGGCAAGGCGGCCACTTCCTCCGGACGCAAGGTCGGCGTCCGATCTCAGGTCGGGCCGTTCTGGCGCGACCAGGCCTACGGGAAGGGCTGGTCGCTCCGCAAAAGGATCTTGATCGACGAGCACTGGCGCGGCCCGGACGACGCCCACGTGCTGCTGCGTCCCCGGGTAACCTTGGTCGACGCGCCCCCGGAGCAAGCCGAGTGACTTGATGGGACGCGCCTGCGCCCATGCCGAGGCGCGCCCCGCGCCGGTCCCCGGGGGTTGTGGGCGGCGCGAACCCTATGGCCGGCCAACGAGCGTTTTCCCCAACGGCACGACCGGTGTCGTGCGGGCCTGTCGCACAACAGCGGATCAGAAGTGGCGCGATACTCCGCTCCCATAAGCCTGGCCTTGACCGCGATGTCGAAGTGCCGCCGCGCCCTGCACGTCAGCAGATTTTCCAGCAGCGACGCAGCCGCGTCCGCGGTGCGCCTGGACCCGCTCCCGCAGCGCGGGGTCGTACGCAGCCGCTCAGCCCTCCGATCCCGAGTGGAGGTCCATCGGTCTCTCGTGCCGCCCGACGACACTCGGCTACCTTGACATCCGCCGTGACCTGAGGGCTCGCCGACGCTGGCAGGCTCCCGCCGGCTGCGCCCGAAGCGCCGCCAGCCCAGCCGACCGGGGGAGAGCAGCCTCGCTGCGCTCGGTCGCGCTGCGCGCGATCCCCGCCCCGGTCGGCCGAGCGCGACGCCCCGGCCGGTCCGGCCGAAGCCTGCCCTGCTGACGTCGCCCTCAAACCACAGCGGCTGCCAGGTTCCCGAATTAGACACTGGATCAGAGCCGGACTTAGTGAGTCAATGGCAGCCTGTATGTTGAAGGAGACAAATGAAGCTGGCTCGGAAGACGGCCATCGACGCCTTTTCATTCATTCTGAACAAGATTGTTCCGTCCGTGTCGGGAACGTGCTTCTATCACGGCGCCTTCGAGTCGGAATCCGGCGCGTGCCCCCAGTGTAATTAACTGATTTCATGACTCCGCGTTAGCGGTGGCTAGATTTAGTCATTCGAGGCGCCCCTGCGTGTTCCAATACGCAGGGGCGCCTCGTGTCATCAGAGTGCGGTCGAATGGGTTCGCCGTCGTGGCTCGAACGGCACCTCGACCTCGCCGAGCCGATCGAAGGTCCCTACGGCAAAACCCAACGCTATAGGACCCTCCCCGCCTCGGAGAGTCCCCTCCTGGCGCGCCGAGGCGCTCGGCAAGGCCCTCCCGATGCATGCCTGACCTCCCACGGTTCGGCAGCGGCGGACCACTCCGCACAGGACCCCACCTCAGACCCGGAAGGCCACAATGATGAGCACCAACAGCGAGTTTCGTACCACCGAAAACCTCCTGCGGGAAGTCCGCGAGCAGTGCGCGGCATGGAGCCAAGACGAACTCCCGGCCTCCATCGCGATGGAGAACATCGACAACCTGCTCGCCCAGCAAGGCACCCTCGAGGTGCCACCGGCCATGCCGATCGTGAGTTCAACGGCCGAGCCGCCGATCGTTGCGTGGCAGCAGGCGTGGAACGAAGGCCGGCGCGCGTTCAATGACGATCGCTGGCCGCATCCGAAGACCGCCGCGCAGTACACGCGCAATCCCTACGATGCAGAACGGGACTTCGCCTTGCACTACTGGTGGGCCCGCGGCAACCACGGCAACGCCAGCCCGGTCGACAACTACGGCCACATCCCGTCCTCGCTGGTCAACGAAGATCTCGGCCGGTCGACCCCGCCGCCGGAGCCACTCGATCACCCGTGAGGTCGACCCCGGGGCCGCGAGAAGCCAGATTTCCGTGGACCCGGGACACCCCACCAGGCGGCCAACTCCGGGAACCCGGCGCGGCCGCAGTCCAGTGGTTGCCGCCGGTCCTGGTCACGCTCATTGAGCCGAACCTGGACGACGCGACCCCACGCGTCGAAGTCTTACCCATGCTGACCGGGGGAGACCAGCCTCGCTCCCGCTCGGTCGCGCTGCGCGCGATCACAACCGCTCGACGGAGCGCGACGCGCGAAATCCTTGCCGGTCCTCCGCCGGTCATGCCGGCTCTGCACCCAACGCCAGGGGATCGGATCGCCAGGCCCGCTGGCGAGAGATCACAACCGGGAGCCGACACATGGACGAAGCCGAGCATGTCACCCAGAAACGTCACCACCTCACCTAGCGCCTGACCGGCGGTCGGCTCACCGAACCGAGTGGACCGAGCGGCCCGGTCTTCCGGTCGCTCGACATTTGCTGTTCCTCCGCCCGGTCACGAACCGAGCCTCTGGCACCTGGGAGTTCGTCACCGGCCACATGGGGCTGAGCACTCTGGACCGAACGCGGCTGAGCGTCAACCGCCCCACGAAAGCTTTTCTCCCACGCTCAAGCCTTCGGCCCGAGCAGAAAACCTTCCGTGCTCTGCGCGGTTGACACCCCTCCTCGCCCGGTCCCTGGTCGAGCGCGCCCCACGGGGCCCTGACAAACACCCAGCTCGGCAGCGGCGATCCGCTGCGACCAGATCAAGGAGCACCTCATGGCAGGCGACACGGTCATTACCGTCATCGGAAATCTCACCTCCGACCCGGAACTTCGCTTCACCCCCGCCGGTGCGGCGGTCGCGAACTTCACCGTCGCGTCCACGCCCCGCATGCTCGACAAGCAGTCGGGCGAGTGGAAGGACGGCGAGGCGCTGTTCCTGCGCTGCAACATCTGGCGCCAGGCGGCGGAGAACGTCGCCGAGTCCCTGACCCGCGGCGCTCGCGTCGTCGTGCAGGGCCGCCTGAAGCAGCGGTCGTTCGAGACGAAGGAAGGCGAGAAGCGCACCGTCGTCGAGCTCGAGGTCGACGAAATCGGCCCCTCGCTGCGCTACGCCACGGCCAAGGTCAACAAGGTCAGCCGCGGTGGCGGCGGCGGCGACTTCGGCGGCGGTGCTCCCTCGGGGGGTACCGCGTCCGAGGACCCGTGGGGTTCCGCGCCCCCGGCGGGAAGCGGCGGCGGCTTCTCCGACGAGCCTCCGTTCTGAGCAACACCCGGGCGCCCCGTGCCCGGCCGGCCAGTCCGGCGGGCGCGGGACGCTGCCGTGTATTCGGCTCTCACGACCCGACCAACTACCCGAAGGAGCACTTCGTCGTGCCCGAAAACCTGCAGTCACAAGAGAAACGCCCGCACCGGGACATCATTTCCAGGAGGCTCGCCCACCTCGACGGCGTCGTGCTCACTGCCGGCCTGATCGCCATCAAGCTGACGCGGCTCGACGCGCACCTGTCCGGGAAGGCTCTCGCGTGAGCGACATGGTCGCGGAGATCCGGGCGAAGATGGCCAGCCGCAAGCAGCTCGACGCCCAGCTGACCGCCCTGCTCGGCGGGCGCGGCTTCATCCGCACCTACCACGAGCCCACCGGCGGAATCAGGTTCAGTCACCCGGAGACATACACCGTCGTCGAGCTCTGTCCGCCCTTCGGCATCTACCTCTCGTTTTTCGCCCCGACTGGCCGGGGCGACGACCAGCGCTTCGTGTATCTCGGCGAGATCCACGAGGCCCCCCGCGACAACGAGGGCGACACGATCGCCTACCTCGCGACCACGCTTCACCTGGCCGCTGACCTGCGCAACGCCCTCGGCATCTCCGATCCGGACTAACCCCCCTTGGCCAGCACTCCGGTTCCGCGCGCCCTGCGCCGTGGGACCGGGGTGCGCCCACCCGGCCAGTTCGGCCCGAGCGGGGCGCCGTCGCGTCGTCCGCTCTCACCACCCGACCAACCACCCGAAGGAGCGCTTCGTCGTGCCCGAAAGCCATCAGCCGCAGGAGAATCGCCGCTCTGCCACTCCTGCAGCAAGGAGCGGATGGCGTGGCTGAGCTACAAGATCATCCGGCCGATCAACCTGGTCCAGATCGGAAACCGACCGTAGCCCGGATCCGGGAAGCGCAGGAAGCCCGCTTCAGTCAATGGCGGGACACCGTCGCCTTTCAGCAAGGCCTGATCGAACGGATCTGTGCTGACCAGCAGCACGACCTCGGCGACGACCCGAGCTGACCGGCCCGGCCCGGCCAGGCCGGAACCCAGTTCGAGAGCCATGGAACGGGGAATACCGTGCCGATCTACCTTCCCACCCCGCGACACCTGCCCGGAGGACCAGACCGCGGCGGATTGAAACGCCTGTCCATCGGCCCGATCTCGGTCCGACCAATGCGGCCTGCCAACTACCCGACCCTGCTCGAGTCGCTCGACACTCGACGTGCCCGGTGGTGCGGCTTCGGCCGTTGCCACGCAGGCGGGAACTGCGACGACTGCCCGGTGTTCGCCGCGGATCGCACCGGACGTCGCACGCTCGACGCTGCCGCTGACCATGTGCTGGGTCCGAGTCCGCGAGGTCCCGGTCACCGCGCCGACCGCCCTGATTGCGGAGTCGGTGCAGGTGCCCCACCTGGTGGACGACCCTGGCCGCGGCGGGGAAGCCGGTGCGGAACAGTGGCGATGGCACGACTTGCGTATCGTGCCCGGCTGGGCGCTGGGGCGCCGTTGTCGCGACGAGCACGGCGATTCGTTCCACGACCGCGCGCCATCCGACTCCCTGCCGGTACGCAGCCGCTCCTCAGCCCGATGCAGCATGCGACGCGCGCGACAGGATCGGCCTGAGTCAGCCGGGCGCTCGAACGGCCAGTGGGCAAGCATCTCCTTCAGGTTGTCCAAGCTCAGCGTCTCGTAGCAACCGGCGAGTCGAGCTCACCGGCGCCCACGGACGTTGCGCTGCTGCTTCGACCAACGCCACACCACAAACCGCGCTGCCGGCTCGATCGACGCTCAGGACGGCGGCGAGCCGCAAGTCCGCTCCATCCGGCGTACTGAAACCATATGATTTGAATCTGTCTGGTTTGCCCAGGTCGCAACCCGTCTCTGGGTCGCGGCTGAGGAAGGTACCTGCGCTCGGTCGGCATGCCTTCCGGGAGCCTCGGTCAGGCGCTGGGAGGCTCGGTCAGGCGGACCGCCACCGGCTCGATGGCACCGTGGTGGCGGTAATTCTACGCGTCCCAGGTTCATTCTGAACCGCTGGTCACAGTGCGCGAAATGGATCCTCGGTGGCCATTTCGCGCCGCGCGGGTTCCTGTGCCCAGAGCCGCGAATTTCGTGAGCGGCCCCGCGTGCGAGACGACGCACTCTAGCGGGGACGGCCTGCCGAGGCGAGGGCGCAGACCCGACCCAGCACGGGTGAACCAGATCGCGAAGAACCCCAGTAAGTAAACGGAATCCCTGGCTGGTTCACGCCGGCATGGGCGAGGCCGCAACCCTCGCCCCAGCCTTCGGCCGCTCCCGCCGAATCGAGTGCGTCCCGCACGCGGGGCAGCGCTCACGCGAATTCGTCGTCAGAAAACGGCGAATTCGTTCAACGCGCCGGAGTTCATCGAATTCCGTCCGCACAAACCAGGGAGAACAACAGTGACCACGACCGAAATTGCCGTCGAGGACACCCCGACCGTGCCCGTCGACGTCGTGCCCGAGCAGGTGAGCAGCGAGACCCCCGCCGCCACCGCTGGGGAGCAGACCCCCGCCGTCGAACTGCGCTACGTCGACCCCCGGCAGCTGATCATCGGAGTGAACACCCGCACGAAGCCCGACCTGCCGAAGTGGTTCGTCGACGACATCCAGGACCGCGGCGTCCGCGAGCCCATCCCCGTACGCGAAGAAGCACCCGGCCGGCTGGTCGTGCGCAAGGGCCAGCGGCGCACGCTGGCCTCAGTCGAAGTGTGGAACAGGGCCATGGCCAAGGACACCGAGCCCACGCACAAGCTCGTGCCGGTGCTGGTCGAACCGGAGCTGATCACCGATGACGTGCAGCGCGAGATCGACCGGATCATCGACCAGCTCGGCGAGAACGAACACCGCGAAGGGAACACCGACGCCGACGAGGTGCGCGCCACCCAGGAACTGCTCGACCTTGGCCTGTCGGCGGGGCAGATCGCCAAGAGGCGGCACATCGGCACCAAGCGGGTCAAGACCGCGGTCGCCGTGGCCCGCAGCGCCGTCGCCGTGGACCTGCTGGCCACCGGCGAGATCGAGAACCTGGTTCACGCTGCGGTGATTGCGGAGTTCGAGGGCAACGAGGCAGCGGTCAAGGAGCTGAAGGCGGCGGCGACCAAGCGGCCCGAGCAGTTCGACCACGTCGCCCAGCAGTGGCGCGACAAGCTCGAGGAAGAGCGAATCCGCGCGGAGCTCGCGGACCAGGTCAAAGCACAGGGCGTGGCTGTGATCGAGCGGCCGGACTCGTTGCACGAGGGCCTGATCCGCAAGCTGGACTCGCTGCGCCCGAACGCCGACGCCGCCGACGGGACCGAACTGACCGTCGGAGCCCACCAGACCTGCCCCGGCCACGCCGCGTTCGTCGGCAGCCGGGGCAGCTGGCGCCCGGTCGCCGAGCGGTATGGCATCTTCTACGTCTGCACCGATGTCAAGGCCCACGGCCACCCCGCGCGCTACAGCTACAGCAGCTCCATGGGTGCCAAGCCCGGGCCGATGACCGCCGAGCAGAAAGCCGAGCGCAAGCAGGTCGTCGCGAACAACAAGAAGTGGCGCTCGGCGGAAACCGTCCGCCGCAAGTGGCTCAAGGAGAAGCTCTTCGGTCGCAAGGGCGCGCCGAAGGACGGGATCCGGTGGGTCGCGCAGATGCTGGCCGACGGCAGCCACCCCGTGCGCAAGGCGATGGAGAGCGACCACGCGCTGGCCATCGAGCTGCTCGGCATGCCGAAGCAGGAGGTCGCCGCCTACTACCGGCGGGACAAGCACGTCATCGCGGCCGCGGCCGCGAACGCGAGCCCGGCCCGCGCCACCACCTTGACTGTGGCGCTGCTGGTCGCCGCGCTCGAGAAGAGCACCGGCACGCACACCTGGCGCGGCCCGACGCAGGAGGCGCAGGCGTACTTCACCCAGCTGAAGAGCTGGGGCTACCCCCTCTCTCCCGTCGAGCAGCTCGTGCTCCAGCCCGCCGAGAAGGACACGGCGATCGAGATCGGCGACGCCACCGACCTGGGCGTGGTCGACGACGTCGACATCGAGGACGACGGCGAACCGGGTGCCGAGGACGGCCAGCACGAGGTCGCCGAGCCTCAGCCGGAGGCAACGGACGACGGCGCGGTTGTCGAGGCGGAGCCGCAGGAAGCCGACGAGGTCAGCGCCGACCTGGCGGCCTGACCCGGATCGCCTGGTGGGGCTGCCCGCACCGCAGCCCCACCAGGTGGTGGCCCCGTTGTCCACTTTTTGGCCAGAAACGGTGCCGGCGTTCATCCCTCGCGGGGAAGCCGGTGCCGCACTACGGCGGCACCGAACCTGACGCACGAGGTCAGCACATCGGGCGGGGGCGAGCGTCCAAGTCCTCCGGCCCGGCCGGTCGAGATGAACCGCGCTGTGCGGTCGGGTTGTTCGCCGGCGGTCGGGTGTAGCGCGGTCCACGTCGACCGGCCGAGCCTGCGGACTTGGCCGTCCGCGCAAGCGCGGACCCCCACCCGGCGCGCTGGGGCCAGGGCCCGTCAGCTCCACCACCGCAGAGAGGGACCGACATGGCCCGCCACCGCCAGACCACTCCGACTGCCAGGCCGAAGCTCCTAAGCGTCCTCGACGCCTTCGTCCAGTGGCGCTTCCGCAACACCGACGTCTTCAGCTGCGCGGACTGCCCGGTCACCTACGACGTTCCCGAAGGCGCCACCGCGGCCGAGGTCCGCCGGGTCCGCACGGTGGCCACCGACCACTCCCGGCACGGCGTCTACGCCGACCGCGACGGCAAGCCCTACGGCCTTGCCGTCTACGGCGGCTGACCAGCCGCCCTCCACCGCCGCAGCCCCGCCCTCCACCGCCGTTGCCGCCGAACCCTCTTTCTCCGCTTCGACAGGAGCTTCCCCGTGCCCGCACACCGCGACCCCGCCATGCCGATCGCTCTCGGCCAGCACTGGACCTTCCACCCCCGACGCCCCGCACCGGACCTGCCCGTCTTGCTGCAGGTCGAACAGGACCGCGTCACCGCCCTCCCGTATCACCGGTCCGACACCATCGGCCTCGAAGTGCAGTGCGAACTCCTCGACAAGGACGTCGCCGTCGACCTCGCCGACCACCTGCTCGCCCTGCCGGGCGTCGAAGTCCCCGACGCGACCCGCCCGTCAGGCCGGCGGATCGACATCCCGGTCGTCGCCCCCAGCGTCGTCCTCGACACCGAGGTCGTCTGGCCCGTCACCGCCGAGCTGTCGGTGCACCACGCCAACTACGACGATAGCTACCTCGCACTGTCGACCCCAACGCACCTGGCCAGCCGCACAGAGGTTCAGCTGACCGGCTCCGATGCCGCGCGGCTGATCGTCGCGCTGGCGTCGCTGCTGAGCTTGCGATCCGAACTCACCGAGGCGTTCACCCTCATCGCCGCTGCCCACCGGCGCAGCCTGCGGCGTCAGTTCGCCGGCCGCACCCTCACGCGCTGAACGCCGGGCCGCCCGCTCCCTCCGCGGGGGGCGGGCGGCCCGCGCGTCCGACCCGATGGGACACGGGCGCGGTGTACCCGCGCTCGCCACGACGGCGAATTGGTCAGCACCGCCGCCAGCGAGGACAACCTGCGCATTTGTACGAAAGGACGACCTTCCGATGACCACGTTCAAGCCCGTGCCTCGCGACCTGTATCGCAATGCCGAGCGCGAGGCAGGGGAGGTCCTGCCCGCGCTGACCGGTCGGCTCAAGCGGTATCGCCCGGTCGAGGAGTTCGAGCCGAATTGGGCGCACGTCCTCTCCGGCACGGCGTCAGTCGTCGCGGTGGTGGCCGCACTGCACTGTGGCCACCTCGATGTACCGGAGCGCGCGTGGCCCGAGGTGCTCCGGCTGTACTGCCCGACCGCGTGGCGGCTGCTGTCGCAGGCGGAGGTCTCGTTCGAGAAGTGGAACCTTGGCCAGTGCGATGCGGTGCTGTGCGCCACGGTCGCAGCGGTCGCCAACACCGAACTCGGCGGCTACGCCGTGTTCGCCGTCATGGACGTGCCCGCCGCCGTCGCCCAGGTCGTCGCCACCCTCGGCACCTTCCCCACCTTCACCTGATCCGCTTCCGACGCACTGTTCATCCCAACGACCCGACCGGCGTCGACGACTGCATGACCTGCCCGAGAAGCTTGCTGAAGACGCGGAGACGCCCACCGCCGAACGGAATGGATCACGCACGGGTGTTCACCGAACTGATCGAGGTGCTGGCTGCCGTCGGCTTCCGGCGCGTGCGTGTGTGTCTCTGATCAGACGTCGACGGTACGGGGGCGGCACCGACACCGCCCATGTCACCTGTCTTGATTGCGGTGGCCGGCGCAGCTGGACCGCCGCGCTGAGCCTCGATCCGGGGCTTAGTGCTGAACGGAGGCCGCGGACGGCGATCGGTCACGGTCAACCCTGATCGTCGCCTCGCCGATGGCGGCGCCGGGTCTTCCGCCCCGGCGTCGCCACGAGGACGAGCAGATGCCAGCAGACCAGTCCGCTCTGCTCCAAGGGCGCCTTCGGCGTCGCACGCGATGGGCCTTCGGCCCACCCTTTCCGCGCCGCGGCCAGCCCCGCTCGCACAGCGCCCGTCCCCGCAACACCACCAGGAACGGGAAGGACCCACCAGATGCGTCAGCACCTCACCACGATGATCACACGCGTCCGAGCCCTGGATATCGACGACGTCAACCACCACATCATCGCCGGGGGCTACCTGGTCACCGGCATGGCGTTCGATGGCCACTCCACCTTGGTCATGACGGCTGTGTACGTGTGGGCCGGCTTGGTGCACACCAACACGCTGCGCGCGACGCACTTGTCCGCGTTCGTTCCGCACCGCCGCCCCGCTACGGCCGTCACGTCCGCGCAGCCCGTCCCCGCCTGACCGAACGGCCTGGTGGCCGACGGAGAAGTCCGTCGGCCACCGGGTCGCTCGACCACTTCAGGCACCCAGCCCGTCCGCACACGACCCCTCACACCCGAGCCCAGGAGGCCTGCCGATGCCCCCCCAGAACGCCGCACCGTCCACCGACCTCACCGACGACCAACACGCGGAGGTGGTGCAGCTGCTCGTCGACGAACTCGGCGCGGTGGTGCTCGACGCCGGCGCCCGCCACTGATAACGCCCCGCCAGCGGGGCCGCATCACGCGGCCCCGCGCGCGTTCCAGCTGCACTCCGCAGTGAACCCGTCCGGTCCGTCCAGGGTGGACGGCCCCAAGACCAGCACGCCGGCCGGCGGCTCACCGCCGAAGGCGCCCGCCCACGCCGAACGGGTGGGACAAGCCTCGCTGCGCTCGGTCGCTGCGCTATCCCACCCCGTTCGACGGAGCCGCAGCCCGGTTGTTTCACGAGCACCCGCCGGCCGGCGTGCTCCTGGCCAGGGCCGTCCCACCCATCGCCGAACCCGACGGAGTTCCCTTGCAGTACGACGAAGCCCTGGCCCACGTCCGCGACCACCTCACCCATCCGCAGGTCCATCGCCTGCGGCACGCCATCTCGCTGCGGCACGGCATCCTGCGTGACCTGCGCGCCGCGCTGGTCACCGTCGGCGCCGACATCGAGATCACCGGCCAGATCGACGGCATGCGCTACGCCACCGGCCTGACCGGCACCGTGCAGGCGATCTACGACGACAAGTACGCCGACCTTCTGCTGACCCAGAGCTCGACCAAGGCCCTGGCCACTGGCAGGGGTGCATCCGCCTATCCCGGGGCCGCCGACGTCGAGCGCTACCAGCTCAGCGGTATGCCGTTGGGCGCGTTCACGGCCACCGGCGTGGACGAAGCCTTCGCCGACCTCATCGGCTACCTGCTGACTCAGGCGACCGAGCAGCAACTGACCGAGCTGAGCACCGCCCGCGCGCGGCGCACCGACCAGCTCGCCGCCGACCTCAAGCGCGGCGACTCGGTGATGCTGGCCGACATGCAGCGGAAGTACCTGGCCGGGCTGACCGGCACGGTGCAGGCCGTCGACCCCGCGGCGAAGCAGTTCAGCCTGCTGCTCACCGAGGCCTCGACCGACCGGCTGCGCTACCACGGCCGGAACAACAAGATCGAGATTCCGGCCGACACCAAGGAGTTCCTGCTCCCGCGGATCGCGTTCGCCTGCGCACTCATCACAAGCACGCGCTGACCACCCGCTCGGGCGGGCGGCGCACCCGCCCGCCCGAGCGGCCCTTCCCTTCTCAACCCAGGAGATTCCCATGCCCACCTGCGGGCGTCCCGCCCACGAAAACACGCCCACCTGCACCGGCATCGACCGCCGGCGCCGGATGTCCCCGCGGCTGCGTCACCGCAGCCGCCTCAACCGCCGACGACTGCACCGCCGACCTGACCAGCGCAAACCTTCTGCGCGCTGACCCCCGTCCCGCCTACCGTCATCCCGAAGGGGGATATTGACCATGACCACATCGACCAGGAGACGCACCATCCGTCCACGCACCGGATCCGCCCGGACCCGGCTCGACGCCGCACTGGCTGCGGCGCGGCGCGGCTGGCCGGTGTTCCCGGTCTTCCCGTACTCGAAGTACCCGGCTATCGACGACTGGGAAAACCGCGCCACCTGCGACGAGAACCAACTCGCCGACTGGTGGAAGACCGCCGCCTACAACGCGTGCGTCGCCTGCGGCCCCGCCGGACTGGTCGTGCTCGACTTGGACACCGCGCACGACGCCCCGCCCGAGGACTGGGCGGCCTTGGCCCCGCGGCACGGCCGGGACGTGCTGCAGGTGCTCGCCGAGCGTGCCGGCCAGCCCGACCCGCTCGACACCTACACCGTGACCACGCCCGGCGGGGGAGAGCACCGCTACTTCCTGGCCCCGCCCGAGGTCCAGCTGCGCAACACAATCGGCGCGAATGGCCGCGGCCTGGGCCCCTACCTCGACGTCCGCGCTCACGGCGGCAACATCGTCGTCGCCGGATCGGTCCGCCGGGTCGACGGCAAGTACCGCCTGTACCGGGTGACCCGCGACATCCCGGTCGCGCCGCTGCCGCCCTGGTTGGTCACCGCGTTGACCCCACCGCCGCCACCGGTGCGGGTGCCCGTCCAGCTCACCGGCCGCGGATACGACGTCTACCTCAAGACGCCGCTGACCGCGGAGCCTGACCGCGTCCGCCACGCGCCGCAGGGTGAGCGCGCCGACATCACGTTCAAGGCAGCCGCCAAACTCGGCGAGCTGGTCGGCGGTGGGTACCTCGACGAAGCCGTCGCCCTCGACGTGCTGCTCGACGCGGCGAGTGTGCACAACGGCGTTGGCGGCTGGAACGAAGCCGAGGCGCGACACCACATTTGCAACGGCATCGCCCGCGGCCGCCAGAACCCTCGGAGGATCGAGCTGGCCGACTGATCCCAGCCCGGGCCTCACGGCCCGGGCTTCCCGGGCGGCACCCGTCAAGCTTCGCGGCGGGTGTCGCCCCACCGCCGGGGGGGGCGCGGGCCCCCCCCCCCCCCCCCCGGCGGGCGGGCCCCCCGCCCGGGGCCCCCCCCCCCCCCCCCCCAGGCCCCCCCCGCCCCCGCCCCCCCCGGGGGGGGCGGGGGCCGCCCC
>NZ_JBITCJ010000023.1:0-78882 GCF_044453095.1 Amycolatopsis sp. NPDC051758
CGATCGTGCCTTCGACGATGTCGCCATCGTTGAAGTACTTGATCGTCTTGTCGATAGCCGCGAGGAAGTCTTCCTCCGACCCGATGTCGTTGATGGCGACCTGCGGGGCCCCAACGGGGGCGGTCGGGGCGGTGGCGGTGTCGGTGGTCATTAGGCGGGTTGCTCCGGTGGATGGGATCGAGGGTTGGCAGTTGTCGGCGCGATGGGCTGCTACGGCATGCGACGACCCCACGAGCTACGTCCACCAGTGAACGACCGCGGCATGACCCGCAAACGGTGCGCGACCCGATTCCCAACCAGAAGCTGAGCGGAAGGCAGCGCGAACCCACTGCGCTAACACTTATCCTACGCGGCAGTCACCAGGCGGCACAATCAGGGTCCCCCCGCGATCGCTAAGGTCCTCGCGAAGGCAAACGCACGCAGGAGGACGCAGGTGGAGCAGGGACCGGCGGCCGGGACCGGAGACACCATCATGCCACCGAACGACCCCGCCGCGCCGGGGCGCCACGAAGCGGCCGAGCACCGGCTGGGCACGACCGCCGTCGCCTACCGCGAGGTCGGCGGGCCGGAGGCCGCGGCGGCGAACCTCGCCTGGTGGGACGCCGACGCCGACGACTACCAGGCCGAGCACGGCGGGTTCCTCGGCGACGCCGACTTCGTCTGGTGCCCGGAGGGCGTGCGCGAAGAAGAGGCGCGGCTGCTCGGCGACGTCCGCGGCAAGCGCGTGCTGGAGATCGGCTGCGGGCAGGCCGCGTGCTCGCGCTGGCTGACCGCGGCGGGCGCCCGCGCCGTGGCGACCGACCTGTCCGCCGGCATGCTGCGCCACGCGCAGGACGGCAACACACGCACCGGCGTCGCCGTGCCCCTCGTGCAGGCGAACGCCGAGTACCTGCCACTCGCCTCCGGCAGCTTCGACGCCGCCTGCTCGGCGTTCGGCGCGATCCCGTTCGTGGCTTCGGTGGACGCGGTCTTCGCCGAGGTGCACCGGGTGCTGCGGCCGGGCGCGCCGTGGGTGTTCTCGGTGACGCACCCGATGCGGTGGATCTTCCCGGACGACCCGGGCCCGCAGGGGCTCACCGTCACCCAGCCGTACTTCGACCGCACGCCCTACGTCGAGGTCGACGACGAAGGCACCGCGACCTACGTCGAGTACCACCACACCCTCGGCGACTACGTCCGCGCGCTGGCCGCGGCCGGGTTCACCCTCACCGACCTGGTCGAGCCGGAGTGGCCGGAGGGCCACACGCGGACCTGGGGCCAGTGGAGCCCGCTGCGCGGCCGGCTCTTCCCGGGCACCGCGATCTTCCGCACGCACCGCTCGTGAACCCCCTGGAGGAGCAGCAGAACGCGCGGTTCGCCGCGCTCGACCCGCTGCTCCCGCCGATCGCGGCCCCGCCGGCGGCGAGCGAGCCGCTGGTGGTCACCGCCGGCGGGCTGAAGGCCGGCGGCCTGCTCACGCACGTCGTGCACGCGCCGGGGTCGTGGCCCGCGCTCTGGGGGCCGCTTGAGCTCTGGGACCTGACGGCGGTGCCGGGTGACAGTGGAGCGGCGGGCCTCGCGGCCCTGCTGGACGCGTGGCGCGAGCGGATGCGCGGGACACGGCCCGCCCTCGACTCGGGCTGCTCGCTGACCTGGCCGAGCCGTGACGCGGAGGCGTCGGCGGTCCTGCTGGCGCACGGGTTCGCGCCGATGACCTGCCTGGCGGTGCGCGCCCCCGGCCCGCCCGCCGGCGACGGCCCGCCGCGGGTGTCCGTCCGCCGGGCCGGGGACTCCGACGTCGAAGCCCTGACCCGGCTGCGGCTGGCGGAATGGCGCTACACGTCGCTGGTCGGCACCGCGGTGCCGCGGCCGGGCGCCCGGCCGCTGCTGCGTGCGGAGGTGGTCCGCTCGCTGCGCTTCAGCGGGCTGGTCTGGCTCGCCGAAGACGACGGCGTGCCGGCCGGGATGGCCGCCTGCGCGCTGGCTTCGCCCACGCCCGGCGACAGCATCCACGGCCGGTTGGCGCCGGGGCGCTGGGGTTACGTCGACACGCTGTCGGTCGCGCCCGAGGCCCGCGGCGGCGGCGTGGGCCGGGCGCTGATGGCCGTCGCGCATCGTGAGCTGGCCCGGCCCGGCGTGCGCGGTACGTTCCTCTTCTACCACCCGGCGAACCCGCTCTCGCCGGTGTTCTGGCACCGGCAGGGTTATCGTCCACTGTGGACCATGTGGATCCGGCGCCCCGCCTGGTCCTGACCGAGACCCAGGGGGACCCATGGACGACCTCGCGGACCCGCTGTTCGCCGCCCACCGGGCGCGCTTCGCCGCGGTCGACGCGCTGCTGCCGCCCGCCGCGCCCCCGGCCGAGGGTGAGCGGCTGGACGCGGCGACCGCGGACGGCACCCGGGTCACCGCGGTGCTGCAGCGGCAGCGGTTCGCGCCCGGCGACGTCCCGATGCTGTGGTCGGCCGCCGACACCTGGCAGCTCTTCCCCTACATCGGCGCCACCGGCACCGAGGGCGCCGATCTGCTGCTGCGTGCGCTGAAGGGCCGGCTGGAGACCGAGGAAACCGGGGACGACTCGGCGTGCGTCGTCGTCTGGCCCAGCCGGGACGCCGAGGCGATCCGCGCCTTCCTCGACCACGGCCTGGTCCCGCTCGGCGCGCTGGGCGTGCGGACCGCTGCCCCGGCCGAGGCCGAATCCGCCGTCACGATCCGCCGGGCCGGGCCGGGCGACTTCGCCGCGGCGCTGGAGCTGGCCGCGGCGACGTTCGACTACACCGGTCTGGTCGCCGCGCCCCGCCGTGCCAACACCGCCGACCTGCTGGCCCCCGCCCTGCGAGAGGCCCTCGACGCCGGCGAGCCGGGGGTCTGGCTGGCCGAGGACGGCGGCGAGGTCCGCGCGCTGGCGCACTGCGCGTGGATCGACGTGCTGCCGGGCAGCGAAGCGGCCGAGATGCTCCCCTCGGGGCGCTGGGGTTACGTGAACAACGTCGTGACCGCGCCCGGCGAGCGCGGCGGCGGCTTGGGCCGGGCGCTGATGGCCCGCGTGCACCGGGAGTTCCACGAGGCGGACGCCACCGGCACCTACCTCTACTACAACCCGACCAACCCGCTGTCCTCGGTGTTCTGGCACCGGCAGGGCTATCGTCCACTGTGGACGACGTGGGAGGTGCGCCCGGCGTCGGCGCTGCGGTGAGTCACCCACGAGTGTGACGTGCGTCCGGTGATCTTGCCCCGGGCCCCGGCGAGGGCTAGTTTTTGAACTGACCGGTCAGTTCAAAAACATGCTGGAGCCACCGTGCAGGTCCGAGCCGATCGGGTGTCCCTCGAAGGGCACCACGGCACCTTGTTACCGCCCACCTCGCTGACCGTCGGCGAGGGTGACCTGGCGATCGTGCACGGCGAACCCGGTGTCGGCGTCACCGCGTTCGGGCTCGCGCTGGCCGGGCGGCTCAAGCCGACCACCGGCACGGTGCACGCCGAAGGCGCCGAAGGTGACCTGCCCGGCCTCGTCGCGGTCGTCGACGCACCCGGGGTCAGCGAGCCCGACGACGCGCTTTCCCTGCGCGTGGTCGTCGGCGAGGAGCTGGCGCTGGCCCACCGCCCGGCGGGCAAGGAAGACGTCACCCGCTGGCTCGCGGAGCACAACGCCGCGCCGTTCGCCGGCACGCGGTTCGAGAACCTCGTCCCCGCCCTGCGCACCCGGCTGCTCACCGAGCTGGCCGCGGAGCGCAAAGGTGTCCGCGTGCTCGTGCTCGACACCCCCGACCGGCACACCAGCGACGTCGGCAGCTGGGCCGGCCTGGCGCGTGAGCAAGCCGAACGTGGCCTCGCCGTCGTGGTGCTGACCGCGACCACGCCGCTGTCCGCGCTGCCGTTCACCCCCGCGCGCATCGGCTCGACCGAGCAGCCGGCGCCGCAGCACCTCTCCCCCGAACCCGAACCCACCGAAGAGCTCCCCGAGAGCGCCGACGGAGACCCCGCATGAACGCCTTCCGGATCGCCCGCAACGAGCTGCGCCGCCTGTCCACCGGCACGATGCCGAAGCTGGCGCTGGTCGCGCTCGTGCTGGTTCCGCTGCTCTACGCGTCCTTCTACCTCTACGCGAACTACGACCCGTACGGCCGGCTCGACAAGCTGCCCGCCGCGGTCTTCACCAGCGACACCGGCGCGCAGGACTCCGGCGGCCAGCAGCGCAACGTCGGCCGCGAGGTGACCGACGAGCTGGTCAAGTCCGGCACCTTCCAGTGGCACGAGGTGTCCGAGCAGGAAGCCCGCGACGGCGTCCGCGACGACAGGTACTCCTTCGCGATCGGCATCCCCAACGGCTTCTCCGCCGCCCTGCTGGGCGTCGGCACCTTCCAGCCGCAGCAGGCGACGATCACGCTGACCACCAACGACGCCAACAACTACCTGTCCGGCACCATCGCCAAGCAGGTCGCCGAGCAGGTGCGCAAGACGATCGCGGAGAAGGTCGGCAGTGAGGCCGCGGACCGGTTCCTCGTCGGCTTCTCGACGATCTACGGCAAGATCCAGGAGGCTTCGACCGGCGCGGCCCAGCTCGCCGACGGCGCCACGCAGCTCAAGTCGGGGCAGCAACAGCTCGCCGGCGGCGCTGCGCAGCTCGCGGACGGCTCGTCGACGCTCGCCACCGGTCTCGGCACGCTGAAGAGCAGCACCGCGGATCTGCCGTCCCAGACGCAGAAGCTGGCCGACGGCGCTTCGCAGGTGGCCGCCGGGGACCAGAAGGTCGCCGACGCGGCTTCGCTGGCCGCGACGGCGTCGTCCGACATCCAGGGCAAGCTCGACGGTTACCGCACCCAGCTCGTCACCGACCTGCGCAACGCCGGGGTGCCGGAAGCTCAGATCCAGGCGATCGTCGCCCGGGCCGACCAGCTGCGCTCCCCCGTCGACCAGGCCAACGGCAAGATCCAGCAGGCCAACGGCGACCTCGCGAAGCTGGCCGACGGCGCCCGCCAGGTGTCCGACGGCGCGGCCAAGCTCGCCGCCGCGTCCCCGCAGCTGGCGAACGGCATCGCGCAGGCGTCCGACGGCGCGAACCAGCTGCGAGACGGCGCTGCGAAGCTCAACGACGGTGAGAAGACCGCCGTCACCGGGACGAACCAGCTCGCGGACGGCGCGGTGAAGCTGCGTGACGGGCTTTCCGCCGGGCTCAAGGAGATCCCGAACCCGGACGACCCGACCCGGTCGGCGACGGCGAACACCATCGCCGACCCGGTGGCCGTCAACGCCAACGGCGAAGCGTCGGCGGGGACGTACGGCGCGGGCCTGGCCCCGTTCTTCATCTCGCTGGCCACCTGGATCGGCGCGTTTGTGCTGTTCCTGATCCTGCGCCCGCTCTCGACCCGCGCGCTGACCGCGGGCGCGGCGCCGTTCCGGGTCGCGGTCGGCGGCTGGCTGTCGTCGGCACTGCTCGGCGTCGCGCAGGTGATCGTCCTGTTCGGCGCGGTGACCTGGCTGGTCGGCATCCACATCGCGCACCCGCTGGGCGCGATCGGGTTCGCCGTGCTGGTGTCGCTCACGTTCACGTCGGTGGTGCACGCGCTCAACGCGTTCTTCGGCGCGGTCGGCAAGTTCCTCGGGCTGGTGCTGCTGGTGCTGCAGCTGGTCAGCGCGGGCGGCACGTTCCCGTGGCAGACCATCCCGGACGCGCTGTACCCGCTGCACGTGGTGCTGCCGATGGGTTACGCCATCGACGGCTTCCGCCACCTGTTCTACAGTGGCGCCACCGTGCAGATCCTGGGTGACATCGGAGTGTTGCTGGCGTACCTCGCCGGCGGGATCCTGGTGTCCACGCTGGCCGCGCGCAAGCGTCGCGTTTGGACGGTGTCCGCGCTCAAGCCCGAGCTGAGCCTGTGAGCGGCGGGACCAAGCAGAAGCTCTTCGAGGCCACTCTGGAGCTCTCGAAGAGCCGGGGCCTCGTGGGGCTGACGGTGGACGACATCGCCGCCGCGGCCGGGGTCGCCAAGGGCACGGTCTACTACAACTTCGGGTCGAAGGACGGGCTCGTCGACGCGCTGCTGCGCTACGGCGTCGACCTGCTCGCCGGGCAGCTGCGGTCCGCCGTGACCGACGCGGACCCGCTCGAGGTGATCGAGGCCCAGGTCGACACGACACTCGCGTTCATCGCCCGCTACCCGGGGTTTTCGCAGATCCTGGTGAGCGAGCTGTGGCGGACACCCGGCCAGTGGCACGGCACGCTTTCCCTGCTGCGCGAGGAGGTCATCTCGATCGTGAAGCAGCAGCTGTCCCGGTTGGAGTCGGCCGGCCGGCTACCGGACGGCGTCCAGATCCCGACGGCGGCGGCCGGGCTGTTCGGCACGATGCTGGTGGTGGCGCTGGATTGGCAGGTGTTCGGGCCACAGCGGACCCGGGCGGAAGTCCGCGAAGCGGTGATGGTGCTGATCCGCGGGCTGGGGCGCCGCTAGCTTCGCGGCTCGGCGGCCGGCTGCCCTCCCGGGGCCGACTGCTGCTCGAAAGCCGGCTCACCCGCGGCCGCCCGCAGGGGCGCCCCCCGTCTTCCACTCTACCGCCCGGCACCGACAATTCCGGCGCCCGAAAGCCGAGCGGGAAGTCAGCCGCGATCTTGGGTACGCGCCCGCGCCCAATGTGGCCTTCGGTGCGTCTCACGCACCCAAGGCGGCCTTGGTTGCGTCGCACGCACCGAAGGCCACATTGGGGCGCTGGAATCCGGCCGGCTGAGCGTCAGCCGCGGTCTTCGATGCGGGCCCGGACCGCCGCCGCATAGCTGTCCACCGCGGTTGCCGCCGCCGTCAGCTCACACGGGCCGTCGATCAGCAGCCGCTTAGCCGGGACGTACGCCTGCTCCAGCTCCGGGTCGCCGTCCAGGCCGTGCTCGCGGGCGAGCTCGTGGTCGCCGGCCAGCCGGGCGCGCAGCTCTTCGCGGCGGGCGACCAGACCGTCGAGCACCGCGCGCTGGCGGCGGCCGTCCTCGACCGCCGGGGCCACCGCGTGCTCGTGGCTGCCGAGGTGGCGCTCGACCCACTCCGCGTCGCCGTCGACCTCGGCCGACCGCAGCTGCTTGAGCGCGGCGCGCAGCCGCTGGGCCCGCGCCGGAAGCATCGCGACGCCGGTGAAGCGCGTCGCCACGCGCAGCTGGTAAGCCTCGATTTCGCCGAGCTCCTCGACGGACTGGGTGAGCACGTCGAGCCGGCCGGACAGGTCGTCCGCGGCCGGGCGGGCCTGGACCGTGCCGGCCTGCACCGCCGCGACGCCGGGCGAGGACTCCTCCCGGAACCCGAGCAGCAGCCGCAGGCCGAGCTCGGCCGCGCGGCCGGCCAGGGGCGCGAGCACCTCGCCGACGAGCCGGTCGGGCTCGGCGGAGTCGTCGATCGCGTCGACCACGAGGGTGCGGCCGGCAACACCGGTGGTGAGGCGGTCGGCGATGCGGTGCCGGACGGCGTCGGCGGTGCGGCCGGTGGCGTCGACGGCCAGGTCGACGCTGCCCGCCGGCGGCATCGAGCCGAGCGCGGGCGGCAGGCCGGGGACACCGAGGGAACGTTCGCGGTCGGCGAGGACGATGCCGAACCGCAGGGCCGCGGCGATGGGCGAGCCGGCCTCACCGGTGTCGACGACCCAGACCGTGCCGGGCTCGGCCTTGGCGAACCAGTCGGCGACGCGCTGGACGAAGGAGACGTCGACCGCTTCGCCGACCGGGCGCGAAAAACTGGCGTCGACGGCCGGGCTGCCCGAGGCCCAGATGCTCAGCTGCGGCAGGTGCCCCAGCATCGTCTCGACGGGGATCATCCAGGTGCCGGTGTCCTTGCCGACGACCATGCCGACCACGTGCCCGGTCGCCTCGTCCAGCACCGCGGTGCCGCCGAAGCCGGGGCCGAGCGGTTCGGCTTCGGCGGTCCGGAAGAGCCGGACCCATTCGCCGCCGGTCTGTTCCGGGGCGCCGAGCCGGGCGTGGGTCCAGCGGCCGACCGAACCGGGCGGGAACCCGAAGGCGCGCACGAGCTGGTGCTCGCCGAGCGGCATGCGGTGCAGCGGGGCGCGGAACACGCGGGATTCGGGGCGTTCCAGGCGCAGCAGGGCGAGATCGCCGTGACCACCGCCGTCGGAGGGCACCCAGCACCCTTCGACAACCGTGGCGGCGCCGGGCAGCGCCTCGGCCAAACCCACGAAGTCGACACTCAGCGCGGAACGCGGACCACCGGCGGCTTCGACGACGTGCGCGCTCGTGAGCACGTGGTACTCGTCGAGCACCGTGCCCGCCCCGCACACCCGGCCGAGCTCGTCGTGCAGCCGGACTCGCCAGCGTCGTCGCTCCCGCTCGAACCCCATTCGGCGGACCCTACGCCGTGATCGCCACGGCCTGCCGCCGACCTCCCTACCCAGCGGTAACGGCTCACCCGAACGGACTCCTCCGTTCGTCGCAACGCCGAGGGGTGTGGTGTGCCGGTGAGTGGTTCAGACCCGGCCGAAGACCCAGCTGCCGGGTGCCGCCGGGTCGTCGCCGGCCCAGAACTCGTACCAGTGCCCGGTGAACTCGGCGCGGGAGAGCCGGCCGTCGCCGTCGAGATCGAGGTGCGCGAAGACGTCTTCGGTGGGGGTGTCGACGCCGTTCCACGCCGCGATGAGCCGGTGGTACTCGTCGGCGGTGATCGCGCCGTCGCCGTTTTCGTCGACGGCTTCGAACATCACGTCGGCCGTGCCGGTGACCGCGCCCGGCATCTTCGGCAGCGCGTCGACGACGTCGAGGACCTCGTCGAGGGTGACCTTGCCGTCGCGGTCACGATCGGACGCGTCGAGCAGCGCCGCCCACCAGCCCATCATGATCGCGGCGAGCTTCTCCCCTTCGGGTGTGCTGCCGTCGGTGCCGCGGAGCTCGAGCCATCTCGACGTGAGGGCCCGGAAGTCGGACTCGGTGAGGTAGCCGTCGTCGTCGGCGTCCATGGCGCCGAAAACGCCGGAGATCTTGCGCCGCTGGAAGTCGGTGGCCATGTGCTGGTCCTTCCGGCCGGGCCCGGGTGGGCTGTTCGGGCCACCCAGCTTCGTCGTGTCCCCCGGCACGCTGCGCCGTCCGGCCGAGTAGACCCGCGCCACGACCCGGTGATTCCCGCGGCGACCCTCCGTAGGCGGCCCGGACACCGGCGAACCCCGCACCGGACCGGCACGGGGTTCGTCGGGAAGCAGCGAGACGCTAGTGCGCGGCGTCGTTCCAAGACCGGCCGTAGCCGACCGAAACCTCCAGCGGGACCGCCAGCTCGTAGGCCGAACCCATGCCCTGGCGGACGAGCTTCTCCAGCTGCTCGCGCTCGCCCTCGGCGACTTCGAGCACGAGCTCGTCGTGCACCTGCAGCAGGATCCGGCTCCGCAGCTTCGCTTCGACCAGCGCGTTGTGCACGTTCAGCATCGCGACCTTGATGATGTCGGCCGCGCTGCCCTGGATCGGGGCGTTCAGCGCCATCCGCTCGGCCATCTCGCGGCGCTGGCGGTTGTCGCTGTTGAGGTCCGGCAGGTAACGACGGCGGCCGAAGACCGTCTCGGTGTACCCGTTCTTCGCGGCCACGCCGACCACCGAGTGGAGGTAGTCGCGCACGCCGCCGAAGCGGTCGAAGTACGCCTCCATCTGGGACTTGGCGTCCTCGGTCGAAATCCGCAGCTGCTGCGAAAGCCCGTACGCCGACAGCCCGTACGCGAGCCCGTACGACATGGCCTTGACGCGGTAGCGCAGCTCCGGCGTGATCTCCTCCGGCGGCAGCGAGAACGCCCGCGACGCCACGAACGTGTGCAGGTCCTCGCCGGAGTTGAACGCCTCGATGAGGCCCTCGTCCTGGGAGAGGTGCGCCATGATCCGCATTTCGATCTGGCTGTAGTCCGCGGTCATCAGCTCGGTGAAGCCGTCGCCGACCACGAACGCGTCGCGGATGCGGCGGCCTTCTTCGGTGCGGACCGGGATGTTCTGCAGGTTCGGCTCGGTCGAGGACAGCCGCCCGGTGGCCGCGATCGTCTGCAGCAGCGTGGTGTGGATGCGGCCGTCGTCGGCGACGGACTTGATCAGCCCTTCGACCGTGGTGCGCAGCTTCGTCGCGTCCCGGTGCTCCAGCATGTGCTGCAGGAACGGGTGCTCGGTCTTCTCGAACAAGCCCTGCAGCGCCTCGGCGTCGGTGGTGTAGCCGGTCTTGGTGCGCTTGGTCTTCGGCATGCCGAGCTCGTCGAACAGCACCACCTGCAGCTGCTTCGGCGAGCCGAGGTTGATCTGCTTGCCGATCACCGCGTACGCCTCCTCCGCCGCCTGCGTGACGCGCGAAAGGTAGTGCGCTTCGAGCGTGGTCAGCTGCTCGAGGTCGACGGCGACCCCGGCGATCTCCAGCTCGGTGATCACTTCCAGCAGCGGCAGCTCCAGCTCGGCGAGCAGCCGCGCGCCGCCGATCTGCTCGAGCTCCTTTTCGAGCGCGCCGGCCAGCTCGAAGATGGCGCGCGCCTTGACGAGCTCTTCCTGGATCTCCTTCTGCTCCAAGCCTTCCGCGCCGCCGTCGAGCAGCGACAGCTGGCCGTCACCGCCGTCGGTCTCCGAGCGCAGCTCGCGGTGCAGGTAGCGCAGCGCGAGGTCGTCCAGCTCGAAGGTGCGCTGGCCCGGCCGCACCAGGTACGCGGCCAGCGCGGTGTCCATGGCGAGCCCGGCCAGCGCCCAGCCGCGGGCGCGGATCGCGTGCAGCGGGACCTTGAGGTCGTGGCCGGTCTTGCGGATCTTCGGGTCGGCGAGCCAGGCGGCGAGCGCCGTGTCGTCGGCCTGGTCCATCGCCGTCACGTCGACGTACGCGCCTTCGCCGTCCGCCGCCGCGAAGGCGACCGCGCGCAGGTCGGACCGGACCGACGTGCCGACGGCGCGGAAGGCCAGCGCCACCGGCTCACCCTCACCGGCGTGCGCGGCGAGCCACGCTCCCAGTGCGCCGGGGGCCAGCGCGTCGCCCGAGACCTCGAACCCTTCGTCGGCCTCGGGTTCGGCGCTCTGCAGCGTCGCGAACAGCCTGTCCCGCAGCACGCGGAACTCCAGCTCGTCGAACAGCGCGTGCACGGCTTCGCGGTCCCACGGACGCAGCTCCAGCCCCGACGGCCCGATCTCCAGCTCGACGTCGCGGATCAGCTCGGTGAGCTGGCGGTTCAGCTGGACCGAGCTGAGGTGCGCGCGCAGCGCCTCCCCGGCCTTGCCCTTTACTTCGTCCACCCGGTCGATCAGGTCGTCGAGCGAGCCGAACTGCTTGATCCACTTGGCCGCGGTCTTCTCGCCGACGCCGGGGATGTTCGGCAGGTTGTCCGACGGGTCGCCGCGCAGCGCCGCGAAGTCGGGGTACTGCTGCGGAGTGAGCCCGTACTTCTCCTCGACGGCGTCCGGGGTGAACCGCGTCATCTCCGAGACGCCGCGCTTCGGGTACAGCACGGTGACCTGCTCGGTCACCAGCTGGAGTGCGTCACGGTCTCCGGTACAGATGAGGACGTCGAAGCCTTCGGCCGTGGCCTGTGTGGTGAGCGTGGCGATGATGTCGTCGGCCTCGAAGTTCTCCTTCGTGAGCGACGGGATGCCGAGGACGTCGAGGACCTCCCGCACCAGGTCGACCTGGCCGCGGAACTCGTCCGGCGTCGCGCTGCGGTTGGCCTTGTAGTCGGCGAAGGTCTCCGACCGGAACGTCTTGCGCGAGAGGTCGAACGCCACCGCCAGGTGGGTGGGCGCCTCGTCGCGCAGGAGGTTGATGAGCATCGAGGTGAACCCGAAGACCGCGTTCGTGACCTGCCCGGTCTTGGTCTTGAAGTTCTCGGCGGGCAGCGCGAAGAACGCGCGGTAGGCCATCGAATGACCGTCGATCAGCAGCAGCTTCGGCCGCTCCGCGGTCGCGGTGGTTCCTGTGGCGTTGGCAACGGTCGTCTTCTCACTCGGGCTCACGGGCCCGAGTCTAGGCTGAGGGTCCGACACTCTTACGTGTCGCATAGGAAGAGGAGCATTGCGTGACCGAGAGTGCCGCCCACGTCGACGTGGACCGGCTGTCGGGGATCGACCCCGCCGCCGCCGACCAGCAGCTGAACGACAAGGTCGGCATGAAGCTGCTGGAAGCGACCGCCGAACGCGTGGTCGGCACCATCCCGGTCGAGGGCAACCTCCAGCCCTACGGCCTGCTGCACGGCGGCGCCAACGCCGTGCTCGCCGAGGCGCTGGGCTCCACGGTGGCCGCGCTGAACGCGGGCCCCGACCGCGCGGCGATGGGCCTGGAGCTGTCCTGCACCCACCACCGGGCCGTCCGCTCGGGCACCGTCACCGGCGTCGCGACACCGCTTCACGTCGGCCGCGGCACCATCACCGCGGAGATCGTGCTGACCGACGACGAGGGCCGGCGCACCTGCACCGCGCGGCTCACCTGCGTCGTCCGGGACCGTCCGCCGGGCGCGTGAGCCGGTGGACCTCGACCTCGCCCAGGTGCGGGCGTTCGTCGTCACCGCGGAGCAGCGCCACTTCGGGCGGGCCGCCCAGGCGCTGTTCCTGACCCAGCAGGCGCTGTCGAAGCGGATCCGGAAGCTCGAAGAGTCCCTGGGTGTGCCGCTGTTCCTGCGCACCAACCGCTCGGTCGAGCTGACCGGCGACGGCGAGCGCTTCCTGCCGCACGCGCACGAGCTGCTGCGGGTGGCCGACGCGGCGGTGGCCGCGATGGGCGCCGAGGACCGGCCGCTGCGTCTCGACGTCGTCGACTTCCGGCTGTCCCCCATGTTCGTGCTCCGCCGGCTCGCCGAGCGGGAGCCCGGGCTGCGGATCGACCGGGTCGCCGGCGGCGGGTTCGCGAACGCCGTCGAGCCGCTGCTGTCCGGCCGCCTCGACGCCGCCATCGGCCGGGTCACCGGTTTCGGCGGGCCGCTGCCCGAGGAGCTGGAGCACCGCCCGATCCGGCTCGAGCCCCTGGTCGCGCTGCTCGCCCCGGAACACCCGCTCGCCGTCCTGGACGTGTTGCCGCTCGACGAGCTGCGTGCCGACGGGATCTGGCTGCCCGGGTCCGGCGGGGCCGCCGAATGGCTGTCCTACCTGCAGGCGATGTGCGCCCGGTTCGACGTGCCGATCGACGACTCCGGCGTCAGCTACGACCTGCGGCACACCCTCGAGCAGACGCGGTACGGCAAGCGGCGGTCACCCTCGCCGGCGCGGACATGGAGCTCGCACCCGACCTGAACCTGAAGGTGCTGCCGTTCGCGCCGTCCCCGCTGTTCCCGTGGTCGCTGGTGTGGCGGCGCGGGAAGGCGCACCCGGCGCTGCGGCGGCTGCTGGCCCTGGCCGGGCGCACCAGCCGCGAAGAGGACTGGTGCGCCTACGACCCCGGCCACGCCTGGCTGCCGGACGAGGACCTCAGCCTCGTAGCCGGCGGGCGAACCACTCGCTGAACGCCGCGTCGACGGCGGCCGCGGCCGCCGTCCCCGGTGCGAACTCGTGCGCCATCCCGTCGACCGTCACCAGCTCGGCCCCCACTTTCCCGCTCAGTGCCGCGGCGGGCTCGCGCACGGCGACGTCGTCGTCCGCGCCGGTGACGAGCAGCAGTGGCGCGCTCAGCTCGGCGGCCCGGTTCACGTAGTCGTAGCGGGCCGCGACCGCGCGGGACCGCTCGGTCCACGGGTAGGTCACCCCGAAGCGCCGCTCGTTGGCGGCGATCATCGGCGCGAGCCGGACGACCGGGCTGGCGACGGCGGCGGCCGCGACTTCGACGGCTCCGCGCGCCAGCACCTCCAGCGCCACGATCGAGCCGGCCGAGCCGCCGAACACGCCCAGCGGGCCGGTCGCGCCCGGCAGCCGGTCGCGCAGTTCGGCCAGCGCCGCCGGGAACTCCGCCGCCGCCTGCTCGGTCACCGGCTCGAACACGTTCAGCACGGCGTCCTCGCTCGCCCGCCGGAAGAGTTCGTCGTGGCCACCTTCGGGCAGCCGGGCCCCGGTCAGCGGCAGGCCAAAATACACCCGCCACGCCTGCAGGCCCGCCATCGGGACGGCCGCGGCCATCGCCTGCTCACTGGCCGGCGCGTCCATCAGGTGCCAGCCCGCGACCAGCGCCGCCGGCGCGTCCGGGTTCGCCGGCGGCGCCGCCACGAACGGCACCCCGGCCGCGATACCCTCGACCATCCTGCACTCCCTTGTTCCTCGGTTTCCGTTGTGCGACAAGCAAACCGCGGGGAGGCCGGGCGGGTCCAACAGCCTTTCCGGCGCCGACGACAACCGATGGTTGTCACCGAAAACGAAAAACCGGCCCCGCACGCCGAAGCGCACGGGGCCGGTCGAAGAAGCTCCTTCGACGTCAGCCGACGCCGAGGTAGGCCTCCTTGATGCTGTTGTCCGCCAGCAGCTCCTTGCCGGTGCCGGACTTGGTGATCTGCCCGGTCTCCAGCACGTAGGCCCGGTGGGCGCGGGACAGCGCCTGCTGCGCGTTCTGCTCCACCAGCAGCACCGTGGTGCCCTGCTTGTTGATCTCCGTGATGATCCGGAAGATCTGCTGGATGAACTGCGGGGCCAGCCCCATCGACGGCTCGTCCAGCAGCAGCAGCTTCGGCTTCGCCATCAGCGCGCGCCCGATGGCGAGCATCTGCTGCTCGCCGCCGGACATCGTGCCGCCCATCTGCGTCTTGCGCTCGGCCAGGCGCGGGAACAGCTCGAAAACCCGCTCCAGGTCGCCGCTGAGGTCCTTGCGGTCCTTGCGGGCGTACGCGCCCATGTCGAGGTTCTCCATCACCGTCATGCCGGGGAAGATGCCCCGGCCTTCCGGCGCCTGCGAGATCCCGCGGACCACGCGGAGGTCACCGCGCAGCTTGGAGATGTCCTCACCGGCGAAGGTGATCTTCCCGCTCGAAATGGGACGGATCCCCGAGATGGCCCGCATCGTCGTCGACTTGCCGGCGCCGTTGGCGCCGATGAGCGTGACGATCTCGCCCTCGTTCACCGAGATGGACAGCCCGGAGACCGCCTGGATCCGTCCGTAGTGGACGGACACGTCCGACAACTCAAGCAACGTCATCGTCAGGCACCCCCAGGTAGGCCGCGATCACCGCGGGGTTCTCTCGAATCTCGGCGGGCACCCCTTCGGCGATCTTCTTGCCGAACTCGAGCACGACGATCCGGTCGGTCACGCCCATCACGAGCTTCATGTCGTGTTCGATGAGCAGCACGGTGTAGCCGTCGTCGCGGATCGTCCGGATCAGCTCCATGAGCTGTTCCTTCTCCGCCGGGTTGAAGCCCGCCGCGGGCTCGTCCAGGCAGAGCAGCTTCGGCTCGGTGGCCAGCGCCCGCGCGATCTCCAGGCGCCGCTGGTAGCCGTAGGGCAGGTTCTTCGCCCGGTCGGCCGCGCGGTCGGCGATGCCGACGAACTCCAGCAGGGCCATCGCCTTCTCGACGGCGGCCTTCTCCTCGCGGTGGTGCCGCGGGGAGCGCACCAGCGCGCCGAGCAGGCTGGTCTTGTGCCGCGCGTCGGTGCCGACGACGACGTTCTCCAGCGCGGTCATCTCGCTGAACAGCCGGATGTTCTGGAACGTCCGGGCGATGCCCAGCTGGGTGATGCCGTGCCGCGACGTCTTGCCCAGCGCCTTGCCTTCGAGCCGGACCTCACCCGAGGTCGGCCGGTAGACACCGGTCATCGCGTTGAAGCACGTCGTCTTGCCCGCGCCGTTCGGCCCGATCAGGCCGAGGATCTCACCGCGCCGGATGGCGAAGTTGATCGCGTCCAGCGCGACCAGGCCGCCGAACCGCATGGTCACGTCGTCGACCTCGAGCAGCGTCTGCCCGACCTCGACGTCGATCTCGCGGTCCGGCGCGACGACTTCGGCGACCTCGGCGTCGTGCTCGGCCCGCTCCTCCGCCGTCATCTGCTGCAGCTCGGCGACGAGGCCGCCCTCCGCGACGACCTCCGGCCCGCCGTTCTGGGGCTCGGTCATGACTTGCTCCCCGGGGTCGGTTCGGTCTGCAGCGCACCGTCACTGCTGATCTGCTCACCTCGGCCCAGCAGCCGCTGGTACGCCTGCCTGCCGTACGCGAGCAGCCGCTGGCGCGCGCCGAGCAGGCCCTGCGGGCGGAAGATCATCAGGATGATCAGCGCCAGGCCGAAGATCAGGTACTTGTACTCGGCGATCGCCTGGAAGCGCAGCGGGATGTAGGCCACCACGGCGGCGCCGAGGAGGACACCCACCTTGTTGCCCGACCCGCCGAGGATCACCGCGGCCAGGAACAGCATCGACGTGACGACGTCGAACTTCTGGTTGTTGACGAAGCCGAGCTGGCCGGCGTAGAGGGCCCCGGAGAGGCCGCCGATCGCCGCGCCACTGATGAACGCCCAGATCTTGAACTTGAACGTCGGCACGCCCATGATCTCGGCCGCGTCCTCGTCGTCCCGGATGGCGACCCACGCGCGGCCGACGCGGCTGCGCTCCAGGTTCCCGACCAGGAACAGCACGGCGATGATCAGCGTGACGCACAGCCAGTACCACGGCGTGCCGTTCGAGTTGTTGAACAGCGCCGACCCGTCGGCGTTCGTGCCCGGCGGGTGCCCGACCTCCTTGAAGCCGGAGTTGCCGCGCAGCGGTCCGACGTTGTCCGCGAGCAGGCGGACGATCTCGCCGAACCCGAGCGTCACGATCGCCAGGTAGTCCCCGCGCAACCGCAGCGTCGGTGTCCCGAGGATCACGCCGAAGATCATCGTCACGACCATCGCGATCGGCAGCACGACGAGGAACGGCAGGTGCGACAGCGACGAGTCGGGGCTGGTGAACAGCGCCATCACGTACGCGCCGATGGCGAAGAACCCGACGTACCCGAGGTCCAGCAGGCCCGCCTGGCCGACCACGACGTTGAGGCCGATGGCGACCAGCGCGTAGCGGGCCACCTCGAACATCGCGATCGGGAAGTCGTAACCCGGCTGGGTGGTGAGGATCGGCGGGTTCAGCACCGGCAGCAGGTAGACCAGCACCACCACGGGGATGAGGATGCCCCACTGCTGCACGCGGCTGAGGTTGTTCCAGCGCTCGCCGAACGAGCGCTTCCGGGCGGCCGTCGCCGCCGGTGGAGTCGTGGTCGTCGTCATACCCGGGCCTTTCCGAGCGACTCACCGAGAATGCCGGTGGGCCGGATCATCAGGACCAGCACCAGCAGGGCGAACGCGACGATGTCGCGCCAGCCGCCACCGAACAGCGACTGGCCGTAGTTCTCGGCGACACCGAGCAGCAGGCCGCCGAGCAGCGCGCCGCGCAGGTTGCCGATACCGCCGAGCACCGCCGCGGTGAACGCCTTGATGCCGAGGAGGAAACCACCCTGGTACCACGCGCCCTGCGGGATCTTCATCATGTAGAACAGCGCCGCCGCACCGGCGAGCAGGCCGCCGATGAGGAACGTCAGCACGATGACGCGTTCCTTGTTCACGCCCATCAGCGTCGCCGTGTCCGGGTCCTGCGCCACCGCGCGGATGCCGCGCCCGAACTTGGTCTTGTTGACGAAGTAGTTGACCGCCAGCATGAGCACGATCGACGCGACCACCGTGATGATCGTGACGTTGGTGATGCTGCCGCCGAAGAGCGTGAAGACCTCTTCGTTGCGCATGAGGCGGATGCCGAGCTCGGGGTTGCCGCCGCGCCAGATGAAGATGAGCTGCTGCAGCACGAAGGACGCGCCGATCGCGGTGATCAGGAAGACCAGCTTCGGCGCCCCGCGTTTCCGCAGTGGCCGGTACGCGACCCGCTCGAGCACCACCGCCGTGCCGCCGGAGACCGCCATCGAGGCGATCAACGCCAGCAACAGGAAGCCGATCAGCTCCACCACGGTCAGCGTGGGGGTGTTGCCGGGCCGGAACCCGAGGCCGTAGAAGGTGAACCAGGTCGCGTAGACCCCGTAGATGAACACTTCGGAGTGGGCGAAGTTGATGAGCTTCAGGACGCCGTAGACGAGGGTGTAACCCAGCGCCACGAGCGCGTAGATGCTGCCGTAGGCCAGCCCGTCGAACGTGTTGTTCCAGAACTGGTCCAGGAACGCGCTCACGTCGAAGGTGATCCAGCTGTCGCTCTGGGCCAGCACGAGCGAACCCAGGTGATGAGTCAATGACACACTAGTTCTCCATGTGGGACCGGGGTGCAGGCCCGGCGGGATCGAGCCGCCGGACGTGCACCCCGGTAATCAGATCGGAAGCGTTGCGCTACTTGATCTCGGTGTTGCGGACGATCTTCCCGCCCTCGACCTTGTAGGTCCACACGGTCGTGCTGGAGAGCTCGCCCTTGTCGTCCCACTTGAAGTGCTTGGTGATGCCCTGGCCGTCGTAGGTCTTCACGAAGTCCAGCAGGCCCGCACGGTCCTTCTTGCCCGCGTCGATGCCCTTGAGCAGGATCGTCGCCAGGTCGTAGGCCTCGGGCGAGTAGGTGCCCGGGTCCTTGCCGACCGCGGCCTTGTAGGCGTCGGTGAACTTGGTGAACTGGTCCGCCGGGACGCAGGGGCAGGTGAAGTACGCCTTCGCGGCCGCCTCGCCGGCGCCCTTGACGAACTCGTCGTCCTTCACGCCGTCCGGGCCGATGAACTTGGCTTCGACGCCCGCGTCGTTCAGCTGCTGCGCGAAGGGCGCGGCTTCCTGGTAGTACCCGGAGTAGAACACCGCGTCCGGCTTCTCGCTCTTGATCTTGTTGACCACGGCCGAGAAGTCGGTCTGCTTCGTCTTGACGCTGTCCTGGCAGGTGCCCTTGTCGCCGAGCGCCTGGATGGTCGACGCGGCCAGGCCGGTGCCGTAGTCGGAGTCGTCCTTGATGACGCACACCTTGTTGGCCTTGAGCTCGCCGGTGATGAACTTCGCGGCGGCCGGGCCCTGGGTGTTGTCGTTGCCCAGACCGCGGAAGAAGGTCTTCCAGCCGTTCTGGCTCAGCGTCGGGTTGGTGGCCGACGGGGTCACCGTGACCAGGCCCGCACCGTTGAAGATGTTGCCCGCGGCCTTCGACTCACCCGAGAACGGCAGGCCGACGACACCGATGATGCCCGCCGTGTTGACGATCTGGGTGACGATGCCCGGCGCCTTGTCCGGGGTGCCTTCGGTGTCGAACTGCTCCAGCTTGACCTGGCAGCCCGGGTTGGCCTTGTTGTGCTGGTCGACGGCGAGCTTCGCGCCGTTCAAGATGTTCTGGCCCAGCGCGGCGTTGGCGCCGTTGATGGTGCCCGCGTACGCGATGGAGGTCGGGGCGCACTGCGCCTTGCCGTCGCCGGCCGGGTCGGCCGCGTCGGCGGCGGCGGACGGAGCCGCGGCCTGGGACTGCGAGCTCGCGCTGCTGTCGCCCGAACCGCTGTCCGTACGCGCCGAACACGCGCTCAGGGAAATGGCCCCGGCTGCGGCCAGCACGATGACCTTCGCAAGTCGTGCTTTCTGCACTCGTTCCTCCAAATGCCACCTGGCCGTCCGGTCGGACGGCTGTCCCCACGTGGGACCTGACTGGCCGCTGAAAGTAGCCGCCCCGGGAGCCGTTGCACAGAGTCACGCGCGCTCTTGTAGCCACATCGTGACGGTCGTCACGAGTATTAACGTATGATTTACACCCGCTCGTCGTAATGACGACCAGCGGGTAGTGACTCTCGGTGCGCAACAGCCCGCAGACTGGCCCTTGACGCACGACTCGAGGTGTGCAGAGTCTACGGACCCGAAGTGGATCATCGCACCGGGACCACGCCGAGAAGGCTCGCAAAGGTACCAAGTGCACCCTTTCGGGCACTCGGAGCGTCACGAAAAAGGGTGCGACCGCCGCGCGGTCGCACCCTTTTAGGCGTTCGTCAGCTGCCGATGCTCTCCACGACGGCCTCGGCAACGGCCTTCATCGTGGTCCGGCGGTCCATCGCCGTGCGCTGGATCCACCGGAAGGCGTCGGGCTCGGTGAGGCCCTGCCGGCTCATCAGCAGGCCCTTGGCGCGGTCGATGACCTTCCGCGTCTCGAGCCGGTCGGTGAGCCCGGCGACCTCGGCCTCGAGGGCCTGCAGCTCGGAGAACCGGCTGACGGCCAGCTCGATCGCCGGCACGAGGTCACGCTTGGCGAAGGGCTTGACGAGGTAGGCCATGGTGCCGGCGTCCCTCGCCCGCTCGACGAGGTCCCGCTGGCTGAAGGCGGTGAGGATGACGACCGGAGCGATCCGGTCGCCGGTGATCTTGGAAGCGGCCTCGATGCCGTCGAGCTTCGGCATCTTGACGTCGAGGATCACGAGGTCGGGCTTGAGGTCGGTGGCCAGCGCGATGGCCTGCTCCCCGTCACCGGCTTCACCGACGACTTCGTAGCCCTCTTCACGCAGCATTTCGACGAGGTCCAGCCGGATGAGCGCCTCGTCCTCCGCGACGAGCACCCGTCGCTGCGGCACGGTGGCGGCACCGTTGGCCTCGGTAGCCTGATCGGTCACCGGGGTCCTCCTGAAAACTCGGCGGGACGTGGGTCTTCGCGGCTTCCCGCGAACCTGAAGCCTACCGGGAACGATCCAGTCGACGAGATGGCGTTCACCACGTAGTGGCCCGCACGACACCCCGGCCCCGGTCACCGCCCGAGGCCGGTGATCCCGTAGAGTCACCACGTCGCGCCCCCGTAGCCCAACTGGCAGAGGCAACGGATTCAAAACCCGTCCAGTGTGAGTTCGAATCTCACCGGGGGCACCCGCAGCAATCACACCAAGCTCGACCTGCGACTTGGCCGTCCGGACGACTTCTGCGTCCGCTGCGGCTGTGGCCACCTCCTCGATCCTGTCTCCGGGCAGTGTGATGTCGATCATGGCGTGGTCCGTTTCGTGGTCGATGCTGACTCGGAGTTTGGTGAGCTCGTAGAGCCGGACCTGGAGCTCGGCCGGCGCGCGGTGCAGGTTGACCGCCAGGTGCGGCAGCAGGTCGAGGACGTCGAGGTCTTCACGGGTGGCCGTGGCCGGTGCTTGCTGGTCGTCCTGATCAAGTTGGCCGATCTGGTCCAGCAGGTGCTGCCGTTCGATCCCGAGCTCGTTGTACCGGTCCTTCAGACCTTTGGTGAAGGGATCGCGGGGGTCGGCGTCCTCGGCCTGGCTGAGGATGTTGCTCTGCTTGCGCGCGAAGTCCGCGGCTCGCTTCTCCAGCCGAGCCCGACGCTCACGGCGTTCGGTGCGTTCCCGATCGTCAGCCTGATCCAACTGCGGGGCGAGCAGGTCGATCCGGCGATGGCCGAACAAGTACTCGGCATACACGTGATTGACCGCGGCGAGAATGGCGTCCTCGCGCATGTACACCGTCTGCGGATGGTCGGCGAACTTGTCCAGCCGACCGCGGTTGTTGTTCTTCGGCCAGCACCGGTAGTAGTTGTGCCCGCGGTGGTGATGCCCGAGCATCCGCCGGCCGCAACGGCAGACCACACGCCCCCGCAGCAGGTAGGCCCGCTTGGTGTTCGGGTGCAGGTTGAGGTCGCTTCCGTCTCGCGAGCCGCGTTTGGCCAGCCGGCGCTCGACCAGTTCGTCGTACATCCACTTCGGAATCAACGGCTCGTGCGCGGGCTCGACCGACCACACCCACATCTCCGGCGGGTTGACCACTCCGGTGCCGCCCCGGCTGCGCCGGGCGCGGCGGTTGTAGACCTGGTAGCCGGTGTACTTCGGGTTCTTCAGCACGTCGGCCACCGCAGACTTCGACCACGCTCCCCTGGCACGCCGACCACCGGGCGGTTCCGGCGGCGGATGAGCTTCCAGGTCCGCGTTCAACCGCTCGGCGATCGTGTCGAAGCCCAGTTGCTCGTGATAGCGCCACTGGGCCATCAACGTCACAGTCTCGGCCCGTTGTCCGTCCGGCTCCAGGCGCGTCTTCGTGATGCCCTTCTCCGCCTTGACCGGGTTGGGGTGCCGGTACTTCTTCGCCCGGTAGCCGTACAGCGGCTTGCCGATGTTGTAGCCCTCGCGGACGTGCGTGCACGTCCCGCCCCAGGACTGCTCCAGCATGTTAAGCACTTCGTACTCAGCAACCGACTGGTTGATCCGCCGTTGCAGAATCTGCTGCGCACGGCCACCAGTGAGCATGATCGGCTCGTTCGAGGCGAACACCGTCACGCCGACGTCTTCCAGCCGACGCTCGACACTCAACGTCTCGTACATCCTGCGCGCGAGTCGCGCCATGGACTCGCACATCACCACGTCGAACCGACGGCCTGGTCCAGCCGCTTCGGCGAGCAGGTCGCCGATGCCGCCGTCGCGAGCAATCGGGATGTCGAATCGCTCGTAGTTCGACTTCCGGCTTCGCTTGTCCAGCTCCATGCGCCCGGACTCGACGTCGTAGAAGTGCGCGACGATTACCCAGGATTCCGGCAGTGCGACCTTGGACCGCTCCAGCTGCCGCAGCAAGGACTGCCGCGGATCCTGATGCTCCTCGGTCGACGTCCGGCCCACCCATGCGACCCGGACTTCCTTCGCGCGCAATGCCAGCGGCAACCCGAACGGGGAGACCGCCAAGTCGGACATGCCGGTGTGCCCGACCCGTGCGGCGACGGCAGGAGATGGTGGATTGACAGCCTCGGTCATGCGGCACGCTCCTGCGAGTCGTCTATGGATTCGGCACCAAGCTCGCGATCTTCACGCGCCCAAGCAAGCAGGTCTCGCATCACGGTCGCGAGTTCGCCTGCAAGCCAGGCCGCCTCGACACCGCGTGCTTCATGGACAGCAGTGCTGAACTCCCACTGTCGTTGCGCTTCGATGACTGCCGCGCGCCGACCATGCGGGAATTGAATGACGTCCTCCGCGCCTGCCATGCGGTCACCTCCCCCGACCCTCGTGCTCGCTCGGACCTTGGCGATCTCGGCCAGCTGTACCAGCTGAAACAGCTGGTACACAAGACGAATCACCCCAGCACGCGCGAGCTTGAAGCGGCTGGCTACATTCCGGCGCAGATTTCCCACCGAGTTCGGCGGACGTTGTCGACGCCCCGCGAGGGGCGCGGCCGAGACGCCGTTGCCCAGCCCGGGCGGGGCCGGAGATCGGCAACGGGGAGCAGGCCCGCGGCACGCAAACTCGCGCCGCTCTCCCCCGCTTGCGTGTAGCTGACAAGGCGCACGTACCCCACGGCTCGCGCCGCGCGCCAGACCGCGCCGTACAGCTTCGAGTTCGCGTTCGGCTCGCCGACGGTGCAGCTGCGCGTGACCTCGAGCGTGACGCCGTCATCAAGGCACCGAGCGACAGGACGACCGGCGGTCGCCACACCGACCAGTTCGTCCCCACGCGCGACGCCGATCGCGAACTTCATTCCGCGGGGTGGTCGGTGGTGCCGGTGGTGCGCGTCGATGAACTCGCAAGCCTGCCGGAACGTCACGGGAACGATCGTCAAGCGCACCGCGGTTCATCCCCCGTCCGGGGCTGGGCACGCTGGAAGACGTGCTCGTCGACCAGCGGCTCGTGCACCTTCGGCGCCGAAGTCACCCACTGCTCGACGGGAGCCGGACGCCCGGCGACGGTGCGGGCCCAGACCTGGCGGCCGGTGTACTTGACGTTGGCGACGATCCGCTGGACGGCCTTGGCGGTCCACTGACCGCCGGGCACCGGAGGCGGGTATTGGCGCGGATCCCCGTTGAGCCGGACGGCGATGGCGGCGAACGTCAGGCCGTCGTCGGCGCGCCAGCTGAAGATCTGCTTCACGACCGCGGCGGTCTGCCAGTCCGGGACGAGAACCGCCCGCAGCTGGCCGCGTCCGGCTGGCTCGATCACGCGGATGCGCAGGGCACGGTAGCCGTAGGGCGGCGGGCCGAGCTGGTAGCCGGCACGGACGACGTCGGCCATCGCCGCGCAGGCGCGGCGGGTGGTTTCTGCGTGGTGGGCAGCGAGGAGCTGCTCGTCACGAGACTGGACTTCGAAGCCGGCGAGAGACCGGCCTGTACACAGAGTTGTCCATAGCTTGGACAGCCATCGTCGGCACGTCATGCCGCTCGCCCACAGCCTGGGCTTGCAACGGTTTTGGCGGGCAGCCGGCCGACCTCAGCGGCGGCGAGTTCGGCGTCGTGAACGAGCTGCAAGACAAGCACTTCGAGGTGGGCGACGACCGCGGTTTGCGATCGGTCCGCGGCGCGGCGTTCGGCGAGGGAGGCGTGGGTCACGAGGTGGCTGCCGCGCAGTTCGGCTGTCAAGGCGATGCACCGCTCGATCGGCGCCAGCCGGGCCGAGACGCCGGCCGCGATGAGCGGCGTGGTCAAGTCGGTCAGGGAACCGTCGGCGCGGCGGCGGGGACGCGAGACGACGGCGACGTATCCGCCGGAACGCAGCAGTGGCTCGCAATGGACCAGCGTCGTGGCGAGCTCAGCGACGACGACTTCCGTAGCCGCCGAGTCCGTACCTGTCGCGCGGGCCGGCGCCGTACGCACGCTGGTCAGGATGAGCCCGGCTCGCCCGAGCAGTCCGGCGGCTCGGACGGTCGAGAGCACCTTCGGCCGGGCGTCGAGGACCGAGCCGTCGCACCAAGCTCCCCCAGCCTTGGCCGCGGTGATGTTGGCGCGAGCCAGCTTCCACCATCGGCTGTGGGCGGTCAGTCCGAGCACATGCCGTCCGGCGCGCAGCGCTTCGGCGAGCACGGTGCCGGCGCCGCAATCCGGGTCCAGTACGAGGTCGCCGGGACGCGAGTACGCGGCGATCGCGTGCGCAGCGACCTCCGGTGGAATTCGCTCGGTGTCGGTCTCGGTGCCGGGCGCATAGCCCGCGTCGCGGAGCTGCGTGAGCGGGTCACGCTGTCCGGTCGGCCAGACCGACAGCGGTGCCATAGAGGGCTCATTCATCGGAGGTCTCCCCCGCCGTCGGTCCCGGACATCGACGTCGGCTGGCGGGTGAACACGAGGAGGTCATCGTGCACGGGGAGGTGCCGGATGGGCGCCGCAAAGATCTGCGCGGCCGGCGCCGCGGCGGCGAGCGCGCCGTCCCGCACCGGAACGCGCAGCAGGGCGACGCGGTCGAGGTAGCGCACTCCCACGTGGTGCGCGGCGCGCACGAGCGGACCGGCCGGGTCCATGACGCGACCCGGTTCGCGATGACCGTGTGTGATCACGGCAAGCGTGCCTATTGAGGTGAGCAGATCGGCCCAATCGGCCGGACGGAACCAGTCGAGGGCGCGCGGTTCGGTCGCGATGATGACCAGGTCATAGCGGTCCGGACCGGACGTTGACGTAACCGGGTCCCGCCCGCGACCGTGCCCTGCGAACTCGTCAGGGACAGGACCGCGAGCGAGCGGTCCGGGTCCGGACTCGGACTCGTCCGGTGCGGCGCCGTGCTGTTCGCCAACCGGCCCCGGGACGGCGACAGCAGTCTGCGTCCGGACGCCGCGACCGAGCCGGACGACGGTCCAGCCTGCCTCGTGCAACCCGGCATACGGTCCGGGCAGAGACCGGCCACGGGGACCACGCACCGGCCGCGAGGCAGACGGTGAGAGATAGGGCGCGGGCTCGACGAGGAGCACCCGTTGGCCCGGCCGGGTGTAGGTCGTGACGATCTTGATGATCGCGGTGAGGAGCCAGCCGGCGAGCAGTCCGGTACCCGCGAGGACGTCGTCCTGAGCGCACGGCCAGACGGTGCTCGGCCGAGCTGGGCGGGGATTGCGCAGGTTGACCCGGTGCCTTGTGCGCTGCCTCCGCGGATGCGGGATCGGGATGGTCGGCGGGTCGAAGACGCCGTGCTCGTCCGAGCTGCAGTCTGACGGGTCATCGTGGTGCGACGAGGTCATCGCGGTTTCCTCCGAGCGGTGGGCGCCATGCGTTCTGACACCCCTCAACTCCGCATTTCGGCCGCAGTTTGGACATGCGCCATCGAACTTCTTTTCGCATGCCGATTGACGCGGAAGGAAACCGCCGAAAGAGCTACTAGTGCAGTGCTAGTAGCCAACTATAACGCCATGTCAGACGGCGTAGCGCGCCGTTTGAACTCTTCAATTCCAAGCGGAATGTTGATCTTGACGACCGAGCTGGTCAGGACCAGATAGTAGACCGCTGGTAGCCGCCGAAAATCTGCCGAAGACGCCTAGCAGCGAACTGGTATTTCCGTGGTACGAGGCCTGGCTTCATGACGTCGTTCCTGTTCGCATCGACGCCGTGGGAGCTAAGACATGGCTACACAAACCGCCTTTTGCCGCCGTCGCAGCGAGGCAGCACCGAACTCCTTGGATATCGCCCGCGACACGTTCACCTTGCTGGTGACGGGGCCGCAGCCACTCTCCCTGAACGGCAGGTTGTTCCCCGGCCTCCCGGACGAGGAAATCCCGCTGGACGAGGTCCGCGACCGGCTGCTGGCGCGCCGGTGCCCGCAGGCGACACGGGATGCGGTCTGGGCGCACCTGGTGTTGCGCTCCCGGGCCGAAGGGGCGACCTGGACCGTCGCCGCGGTCGGCGTCGCACTGCCCGCGCTGACCTCCGTCGCGGCCATCTTGTCCAACCGGTTCGCCGGCGATCCGGCCGACGTCCACGCCGAGGTCCTGCGTGGCTTCCTCGCGGCGTTGTCGACCATCGACCTGCGCCCGCCGCGGATCATGTTGCGGCTGCGATGGGCCGCGTACCGATCCGGCTATGACGCTCTCGCCGAAGCGTTGGCGAGTCCGACTCCGGTCGCGCCGGGATTCCGATCGACGCCGCCGCACGCGCCGTGGGGTCACCCGGATCTCGTCCTCGCCCGTGCCGTCGCGGACGGAGTCCTGACCGAGACCGAAGCCGCGCTGATCGGTGCGACCCGGTTGGAAGAGGTGTCGGTCGCGGACTGGGCCGCGCGGCACCAGGCCGGCGAGTGGGCGGTCTACAAGACACGCAAACGCGCTGAGCTCCGGCTCGCCGCGTACTTGCGCGAAGGCGCCGTCGAGACCGATCCGACCGACCCCTTGGTCGACCAGGTGGCTACCGCGATGGCCCTGGCAGGCCCCGTCACACCCGCTCGTGAGACGCCACGGCTGTCACCGTCCGTGTCCGACACCAACGGCGAATCGGAGCGGGAAGTTCGGCGCCGCGTGTCCAAAACGGACGCGGATTCCGGAGTTCAGGGCTGCGGGACGAACCCGCCCTCAGCCCGAACTTCGGAGGTGACCCGATGCGCGTGATCGATGCCGAGAGCGGGCTGCGTAGTGCTCGACTCGACGGCGACCCGCAGCCGCCGGACCAGAGCGCCGATGCGAGTTCGACGCCGTCCAGTGCTCCGATCATCAATCCAGGCGACTCGATTCCGGCTCGCCGACGGCGGTGGCCGCACGTGGTGCTGGTGGTCAAGCTGTCGGCCATCGCGTTGCTGGTCTCGGCGTCGGCGGGGCACGCCGACACGATGGTCGTCGCCCTCGCCGGCTCGGTCACCGACGTCCTGAACAACGTCCGCAACTGGATCATGGGCATCCTGGCCGGCCTGGCCACGGTGTTCCTGTCCATCGGTGGCGTCCGTTACGTGATGGGCGGCGGCGACCCCGGCGAGGTCGAGAAGGCCAAGACAGCCTTCAAGTCCGCGGGGTGGGGCTACGGCCTGGCGGCGCTCGCGCCGCTGGTCGTGGAGATCCTCAAAGGGCTCGTGGGGGCCTGACCGATGGCCGTCAGCAGCCCGCCCACGGTTCGCCCGTACCGCCGGTTCGGCAGCCCGCCCGAGGCTGCTGCCGCGGCGGATCGACCGATGCTCGCCCCCGTCCGCGACGCCGGCCAGCAGGTCTCCATCCGACGGCGGCGCCGGCGAGCGGGCTGGCTGCTGGTCCTGACCGTCGTGCTCCTGGCCGGCATCCTCGCGGGCAACGCGTGGGCCTCGCCGGTCGCGCCTCGGCAGCCGCCGGCGGACCCGCCGCTGCCTCCTCCGACCGCGCTGCCGACGCCCACGACGTGCAGCTTCCCCGGCCAGCTCGGCTGCACCTCGTCGAGGCCGACCACGAAGCCGAGCAAGCCGTGCACGGGCGAGGACTGCATCCCGCAGCCGACTCCGCCGGCGCCGAGCACGAACCCGCAGCAGCCGGGCACCGGGAGCGGCGACAGCGACTCGGACTGCGGCATCACCGACGTCGGCGCGTGCATCACCGAGGCCATCAACTCGGCGTTCCGCAGTGTCGTCGACGACGCGCTGGATCCGATCCTCGAGCTGATCGGCCACACCGCGCTGTCCACGCCGACGATCAGCGACCTGCCCGGCATCGGCGAGCTCTGGAATAGCTCCTGGGAGATCGTGGTCGCCGCCTACGGGCTGCTCATCCTGCTCGGCGGCATCCTGTTGATGGGCCACGAGACCGTCCAGACGCGCTACTCGATCAAGGAGATCGGGCCGCGCATCCCGATCGCGTTCATGGCCTCGGCGCTCTCGCTCTTCTTCGCCGACAAGCTCATCCGGCTGGCCAACGGCCTGACCCTGGGTGTCCTCGGAGACGGAGTCAACGCGCCCTCGCTGGGCAACACCCTGCGGGACGCCGTTCAGGGGATCGCGACTGGCGGCCTGTTCATCATCCTGGTCGCGCTCGTACTGGTGGTCCTCGGCCTCGGCCTCCTGGTCGTCTACGTCGTCCGGATCGTCATCACGCTCGTCCTGATCATCAGCGCGCCGTTCTTCCTGATGTGCCACGGGCTGCCCCACACCGAGCCGCTGGCGCACTGGTGGTGGAAGGCGATCACCGTGACGACCGGCGTTCAGTTCGCCCAGGCGCTGGTGCTGATCACCGCGGTACGCACGTTCCTGTCCGGCGGCGTGCACCTGTTCGGCTCGACGCTCTCCGCGCTCGGCACGCTGATCGCCGCGATCGCTCTGTTCTTCGTCCTGTTCAAGATCCCGTTCTGGATGCTGAAGGCCGTCAAGGTCGGCTCCGGCCGTTCCTTCCTCGGCGGGTTGGCTCGCGCGTACATCGCGGCGAAAACCTTCGGCATGGTCGCGGGTAAGACCGGTGCGTTCGGCAAGGCCGGCGCCGCCAGTGCGACGAAGAACGCCGGTCGCGGCGGCGGCGCGGCGGCCGATCCACCGCGGCCGGCACAGCCGCGTCTTGCGCCCAACCCCGAAGCGGTCAACCGGCGGCTCAAAGCGGCCCAGGACGCCGAGCGTGCCCGCGCAGCTCAACGGCCGTTGCTGCCCTCGCAAGCGCCGCAGTTCCTGCAGCCCTTGCCGCAAGACAGCACCCACGACCCCGCCGTGATCCCGGCGAACCAGGGACCGACCATGCCCGAATTCAGTTCCGCGCCGACGCCTGTCTCACCCACGCCACTACGAAGGCCACGGTCGGCAACTCCGCATTTTCAA
Source organism: Amycolatopsis sp. NPDC051758 (assembly GCF_044453095.1). NCBI lineage: Bacteria > Bacillati > Actinomycetota > Actinomycetes > Pseudonocardiales > Pseudonocardiaceae > Amycolatopsis > Amycolatopsis sp. NPDC051758. The sequence goes on from NZ_JBITCJ010000023.1 coordinate 29,171, forward strand.
GCCGCCGGCGGCCCGCGTCGACGTGGCGCCACATCGCCATCGGCTCGCCCGATCCGCACGGCATCGGTGCCGCCGCAACTGCAGTTCCAACCGGCGACGCCGCCCGCCCCACAACCGCTCCCGGCCCAACCGGCCTCCGCACCTGCCGCGCCGGCGTTCAGGCAGGCGACGCTGGAGCCCCGCCTCGGTGATGCCCATCGCCGTACCCAGTCCGTTCCGCCGCCGATGTTCCGCGCGCCGAAGCCAACTCAAGGAGGTGAAGCGAAATGAGCCAGCCCGTCCGGATTCCCGCCGACGTCGACCGCGAAGACCGGGTGATCGGTCCGCTCACCGCGCGACAGCTGCTCATCCTGACCGTCACCGGGATCGTGCTCTACGGGACGTACACGATCACCCGCGCGTTCGTCCCGCTGGCGGTGTTCCTGGTCATTGCCATCCCGATCGGCGTGACCGCCGCGTTCCTCGCGCTGGGTCAGCGCGACGGTATCTCCCTAGACCGGCTCGTGCTGGCGGCGCTGCGTCAGCGGATGAGCCCGCAGTACCGGGTAGCCGCGCCAGAGGGCATCCGGCCCGCGCCCGAGTGGATCGGGCAGACCGCGAGCACAACCAGTTCTTCGGCGTCGGCGGTCTCACCGGCCGCGCTGCGGCTACCTGCCGAAGGGATCTCCGACACCGGTGTCATCGATCTCGGCGAGGACGGCGCCGCCGTGGTCGCGGTCTGTTCCACGATCAACTTCGGGCTGCGCACGCCTGCCGAGCAGGAGGCGCTCGTCACCTCGTTCGGCCGGTATCTGCACTCGCTGACCGCGCCGGTCCAGGTGCTCGTCCGGGCGGAACGGCTGGACCTGTCGGGGCAGATTGCGGAACTTCGCGAGCAGGCCGGTGGGCTGCCGCACCCCGCGCTGGAACGGGCGGCGCGTGAGCACGCCGAGTACCTCGACCAGCTCGGCCGCGCCACCGACCTGCTACGGCGCCAGGTCCTGCTGATCCTGCGAGAGCGGCTACGCACCAGCGGCCCGACCGACGGGCTGGGTGGTGCCTCGCCGCTGGCCGCATTGTCGGCGCGACGCAGGGCTACGAGGCAGGCTGCGTCGATCGACGACGCCGCTCGACGCGCCGCCGAAGCGCGGTTGGTGCGTCGGCTGGGCGAGGCGGTGGAACTGCTGTCGCCGTCCGGGATCGTGGTCACCCCGCTGGATGCCGGTCAGGCCACCGCCGTCCTCGCCGCGGCGTGCAACCCCGACAGCTTGATCCCGCCGAACTCCGACCTCGCCGGCTCCGACGAGGTCATCACCACCGTCCCGGACGAGAGCTGGAACGACACCGCATTCGGCCGCACCGCGTTCGGCGCTGCCGAGCCCGGGTGGGAGGACGACGAAAACCCCGACGACTACGACGACGTCGCGAGGAGGGACCCCCGATGAAGAGGACCAGGCAACGCGACGCCGCAGGCAGGCGGGCACCCGTCGGGCAGGCCGGTGCGTTCACCCCGGACGCCATCTCCGTGCGTCCCCGAGAGCTCGAAGTCGGAGGCGAGTGGGTCGCGTCGTTCGCCGTCACCGGCTACCCGCGCGAGGTTCACCCGGGTTGGCTGCAGCCCCTGCTGACTTATCCCGGACGAGTCGACGTCTCGCTGCACATCGAGCCGATCGACGCCGTCACCGCGGCCAACCGGCTGAAGAAGCAGTTGTCGAAGCTGGAGTCCGGTCGCCGGCACACCAGCGACAAGGGACGGCTGATCGACCCCCAGGTCGAAGCAGCCACCGAGGACGCCTACGACCTGTCCGCGCGAGTCGCCCGCGGCGAGGGCAAGCTCTACCGGCTCGGGCTCTACCTCACCGTGCACGCGGTGACCGAGGAGGCGCTAGGCGACGAGGTAGCCGCGATCCGGTCGCTGGCGGCATCGCTCCTGCTGGACTGCAAGCCGACCACCTACCGGAGTCTGCAGGGCTGGATCACCAGCCTCCCGATGGGCCTGGACCTGGTCGGGATGCGCCGCACCTTCGACACCAGCGCGCTGTCGGCGGCGTTCCCATTCACGTCTCCGGACCTGCCGCCGCCGGACCCGACGTCGGTCGGTGCCCCGAGCGGCGTGCTTTATGGCTTCAACGTCGGCAGCCAAGGGCTCGTCCACCACGACCGGTTTGCGCTCGACAACCACAACAGCGTGATCCTCGGCCGGTCCGGCGCCGGCAAGTCGTACTTGGTGAAGCTCGAGCTCTTGCGCAGCCTGTACCGCGGGATCGAGATCCACGTCATCGATCCGGAGGACGAGTACGCCAGGCTGGCCGCCGCGGTCGGCGGCACCTACGTCCACCTCGGCGCTGAGCAGGTCCGTCTGAACCCGATGGACTTGCCGATCCACACTCGGCCGGACGGACGCCGGACAGCTCCCCGCGATGCGCTCATCCGGCGCAGCCTGTTCCTGCACACCGTCATCTCGGTACTGCTGGGCAACGAGCTCGCCGCGACCGAGCGGGCCGCGCTGGACCGGGCAATCACCGCGACCTATCAGCGCGCCGGCATCACATCGGATCCGCGAACTTGGACCCGGCCGGCACCGCTGCTGGCCGACCTTGCGGAGGTCTTGGCTGAGGAAGACGGGGCGGACCTCGCGGCGCGGTTACAGCCGTTCACCACAGGCGCGTTCTCCGGGCTCTTCTCGGGTCCGACCACGACACGGCCCGAGGGCCACCTTGTCGTGTTCTCCCTGCGCGACCTCCCCAGCGAGCTCAAGGCAATCGGCACACTTCTCGCGCTTGATGCGGTGTGGCGACAGGTGTCCAATCCCGCCATCCGCAAACCCCGGCAGGTCGTCGTCGACGAAGCCTGGTTGCTGATGAAGGACCCGGCCGGCGGCGAGTTCCTCCTCCGGATGTCCAAGGGCTCCCGCAAGTGGTGGGGCGGCGTCACGGTGGCGACCCAGGACGCCCCCGACGTGACGAGCACCGACCTGGGCAAGGCGATCATCGCGAACGCGGCGACGCAGATCTTGCTTCGCCAGGCACCGCAGGCGATCGACGAGATCTGCCGGATCTTCGACCTTTCGCAGGGCGAACGGCAGTTCCTCCTCACCGCCGACCGCGGCCAAGGACTGCTCAGTACCGGCACGCAGCGAGTGGCGTTCCAGTCCATCGCGTCGCCGGTCGAGCACCAGCTCGTCACGTCGAACCCCGCTGAGTTGGCCGAGAACTCCGACACCTCTCCGGAGATCGAAAGCTCCTTCGTCGACCTCGACGCCGCCTGACACTTCGCACTGCACCGAGGGGATATCCATGTCTACTTCTGCTGCTCGCCGTCCTACCCGGCTGCTGACGCAGAACAGCGAGATGCGCCAGATCGGCGTCTGGAACTGGTCGCTGCCTGCATGGGCCGGGCGACTGGCCGACGGCCGCACGTACAACACCTGCCCGAGCGCCGGGATTTGCGCGCAGGCGTGCTACGCCCGGCACGGCACGTACACCTGGCCCGTCGTCCGTGCCAAGCACCAGGCGAACCTGATGTACGTCCTCGACGACCTCGCCGGCTGGCGAACCGCGATGGTCGACGAACTCGGCGCGGCCAAGTTCTGCGGTGGCTGGATCAGGATCCACGACAGCGGCGACTTCTTCTCCGACGAATACCTGTTGGCATGGCTGGACATCTGCAGGACTCGCCCGGACACGAACTTCTACGCGTGCACCAAGGAGGTTTCCCGGTTCCGATCCCTCGTCGAGCCCGATCCGCCGCCGAACTTCCTGTGGGTCTACTCGTACGGCGGTAAACAAGACGCCGCGCTGAACCCGGCCGTGGACCGCGTCGCCGACGTGTTCCCGGACGAAGCGGCGATCGTCGAGGCGGGATGGGCGTCGCAGGAGGCCAGCGACCTCCTCGCGGTCCTCGGCCCACAGCTGGTCGGTGTGCCGGCAAACCGGATTCCGAGCTACCTCAAGCGCCTGGCTGGCCGCCGGTTCTCCGAATGGCAGGCCGAAGTCGACGCCGCACGTTCCGCCCGCCGCACGCATCTGCGGCTAGTCGTCGACAACACCCGTTCCGAGGCGCGGCCTGAGCAAGGCGGCGAACCGCGAGCTGCCTGATCCAGCGCTCCAACTTACGTTCGGAGGTCTTGATGTCCTTGCCGTTCGCCCTGTCCACCTCTCTCGCCTCACCTGCCGGCGACTACCTGCGCGACCCGCTCGGTGCGTTCCAGACCGTCCTGGCCCACCTTCGCGATTTTCTCTTCTCCTGGGGTCCGATCGCCGGGCCGCTACTGGCGGTCGTGACGGCCGCCGCGGTGATCGCTCGACGGCGCTGGCGCTGCCGCTTCCACGAGAGCCTGGTCACCGACGCCCGGTTGATCACCGTGCTGGCGCCGCCGACCGTCGAACCGTCCGGCGCGATCACCGTGTGGTCCAACCTGATCGGCCTGCTGCGACCAGGTTGGCGGCGGCGCTTCGGCGGGCAAGCTCACCTGGCTTTCGAGTTGACGTTCACCGACGACGGCGTGCAGATCCGCTTATGGGTGCCTGGCGTGGTGCCGCCGGGCATGGTCGAGCGCGCCATCGAGGCCGCTTGGCCCGGCGCGCACACCCGCACGACGCCGGCCAAGCCCCCGATCCCCACCGCCTCCGCAGCGGGCCGGCGAATCGAAGCGGTCGGCGGCGAGCTGCGGCTGGCTCGCTCGGAAGCCCTCCCGATCCGCACCGAGCACCCCGCCGACCCGATCCGGGCCCTGCTCGGCGCCCCCGTCGGGCTCGGCCCCCACGAGCGGGCCTGCGTACAGATCCTCGCCCGTCCCGTCGCCGGGCACCGCGTGACCAAGGCACGGCGCGCGGCGAAACGGGTACACGCGGGCAACTCGGTCAACCTGGCCGGCCGGCTGCTGGACATCGTCACGCCAGGCAAGACCGCGAAGCCGTCATCCAGCGCGCGGACGCCGGGGCTGGATCGGCAGACCAGCCTGGAGTTCGCCGCGCAGGACCGCGCCGTCGTGGAGAAGCTGCGGCAGAACCAGTTCGAGACCCGCATCCGATACGCGGTCGCCACCACAGTCCCCGAGCACGCGACGACCACCGAGGTCCAGGCCGTCCGGGAGGTACTACGGGGACGCGGGCACGCGATCGCCTCTGCGTTCGCCGCCTTCTCCGAGCACAACTACTTCCGCCGGGTCCGGCTCCGTCTGGCCCCGGTCCAGGTGCTGGCCGAGCGCCGGTTCGGCAAGGGCGATCTGCTGTCGATTCCGGAGCTGGCCGCGCTCGCGCACCTGCCGATCGACGAAGCCGCGCCCGGCCTCCAGCGCGCCGGCGCGAAGGCCGTCCCGCCGCCACCAGGCATCGCCACAGCTGGCAACTTGATCAAGCCACTCGGCTTGTCAGACTCGGGGCACTCCCGGCCGGTCGGCCTGCACGTCGCCGACGCACGTCACCACCTGCACATCCTCGGCGCGACCGGCTCCGGCAAGTCGGAGCTGATGGCCCGCCTGATCCTCGACGACGCCGAGGCCGGCCGCGGCGTGGTCGTCGTCGATCCCAAGGGCGACCTGGTGTCGGACCTGCTGATGCGGCTTCCCGACGAGCTCGGCGAGAAGGTCGTGCTCTTCGATGCCGACTCCCGTGCCCGGCCGCCGGTGCTCAACCCCCTGGAGGGAGCAGACAAGGCCCGCGCGGTCGACAACCTCGTCAGCATCTTCTCCCGGATCTACGCCTCCTCATGGGGCCCGCGCACCGACGACATCCTGCGCGCCGGCCTGCTCACCCTGACCGCGATGCCCGGCACGCCGACGCTGGTCGACCTGCCGAAGCTCCTCACGGTCCCGGCGTTCCGGCAACGGGCCTGCGACCAGATCGACGACGACGTACTGCGCGGGTTCTGGTCCTGGTACGACGCCCTGTCCGAAGCAAGCCGGGCGCAGGTCATCGCGCCGTTGATGAACAAGGTCCGCGGCTTCCTGCTGCGCCCGTTCGTCCGCGCCGCAATCGCCGGCGGCAAGTCCACGGTGGACATGGACGAGGTGCTCAACACCGGCGGCATCTGCTTGGTGCGCATCGCCCGCGACGCGCTGGGAATGGAAACGGCACGGCTGGTCGGCTCGATCGTCGTCGCCCGCACCTGGCAAGCCGCCACCCGCCGGGCCCGCGTCCCCCAGCGTCAGCGGCGCGACTGCGGGCTCTACGTCGACGAGTGCCACAACTTCCTGAACCTGGCGTACCCGCTGGAAGACATGCTCGCCGAGGCTCGCGGATATCGCCTGTCGATGACCTTGGCCCACCAGTACCTCGGCCAGCTCCCGAAGGAACTCGAAGAGGGCATCAGCACGAACGCCCGGTCGAAGATCTTCTTCAACGCGTCCCCCGAGGACGCGAAGCGGTTGGCACGCCACACCATGCCGCGGCTGAGCGACCACGACCTGTCCAACCTGGGCGCCTTCCACGTCGCCGCCCGCCTGGTCCTCGGCGGCGAGGAAGCACCGCCGTTCACCGCGGTGACCGAAAAGCTGCCGCCCGCGGTCCCCGGCCGTGCCAGGGCGATTCGTAAAGCAGCCCGCATCAACACCCGGCCACCAGTCGCCGAGGTCGAGCCCATCACGCCCGGAGCCGCAGCGCCCACCGCCGATCCCCGCCGCGCCGCCTAAAACCGGAGGTACTCCGATGATTTCGAACCCCACTCCTCAGCGGGCGTTGCGCGGGCACATGCCCCAGCGCCCCACGCCGCGAGCGGCCATCACCGGTGAGCACCATGCCCAGCTCGCCGGGCGGCTGACCCACCGCGACCGGTGGCTGGCCCGGATGCTCTACGAGCACAAGGTCTTCACGACCCAGCAGATCGTCGAGCTCTGCTACCCGAGCCTGCGCGCGGCCAACCACCGGCTACTTGACCTGTTCAAGTGGCGGGTCGTCGACCGGTTCCAGCCGTTCGTCACGACCGGCACCGCCCCGATGCACTACGTGCTCGACATCGCCGGCGCGGTCGCGCTCGCCTACGAAGACGGGCTCGATCCGAAGTCGATCGGCTACCGGCACGAAGACGCGATCGGGATCGCGCACTCCCTGCGTCTGGCCCACACGGTCGGCGTCAACGGCTTCTTCACCGCCCTGGTCGCGCTGGGCCGACGTCCAGGTGCTCGAAGTTCGATGACCGCGTGGTGGTCCGAGCTCCGGTGCGGACGCCTGTTCGGCGACATGGTGCGTCCCGACGCCTACGGCCGGTGGCGCGAAGACGACCAGCAGCTCGAGTTCTTCCTCGAGTTCGACTTCGGCACCGAAGACCTCGGCAAGCTCAGCCGCAAGCTCCACGGCTACGAGAAGCTCGCCGCCGCGACCGGCATCACCACCCCGGTCCTCATCTGGCTGCCCACCCATCGGCGCGAGACGTCCGCCCGCCGAGCGCTCGCCAACTGCCTGTTCCAGCTCGACCGGCCGGGGCTCGTGCCGCTGGCCACCACCGCCGCGGACGCAGCCGGCGACCCCGCCGCCGCCCGATGGCTGCCGATCGCCAGGTCGGCAACGCGTCACCCCGGGCGGTTGCGGCTCGTCGAGCTCGCCCAGCTCTGGCCACAACCTGATCTGCCCGGCGACGTGCCGGCGTCTAGCTCGGCCCCGGCCCAGCAGGGTCCAGCGACCCTGACCGCTCCGGATCCGTTCCCACCCGCCTCGCCCGCCAGCCGCTTCCGGAGGCGCCCATGAAGTTCGCCTGCACCGCGGTCGTGGTCATCATCATCCTCATCGGCGGCATCGGGCAAGGCGTCGTGAAGGCCGTGTTCGGCAGCAGCAGCACAGAGCCCAGCCAGGAGGCCATCGCCGACATCCCCGCCGACTACCTCGCCCTCTACCGAGCGGCAGCTGCCGCGTGTCCCGGGCTGGATTGGTCGATCCTCGCCGCGATCGGCAAGGTCGAGAGCGACCACGGCCGCAGCAAGCTGGTCGGCATCGCCGAGGGGACCGAGAACTCGTTCGGCGCTCGCGGACCGATGCAGTTCCTCCAGTCCACGTTCGACGGAGTCGTCGCCAGGCATCCACTACCCCCGGGCGGCAAGACCCCGCCGTCACCATGGGACAAGCACGACGCGATCTACGCGGCGGCGTACTACCTGTGCGAGTCCGGCGCGCCCAGCGACATCCGCAAGGCGCTGTTCGCCTACAACCACGCGGATTGGTACGTCGCCGAAGTCCTCGACCAGGCCGAGAGGTACAGCCAGGCCGCAGTTGGCACCGGCCGATGCGACGACATCCAGGCACCGAACCCTGCCACTGCAACGGCGATCAACTTCGCCTGCGGCCAGCTCGGACTGCCGTACCTCTGGGGCGGCAACGGACCGTTGAACGGCGACAGTGGCTTCGACTGCTCGGGCCTGACCAAGGCGGCCTACGCGGCTGCCGGCGTTGCCCTGCCGCGGACGGCCCGGACCCAGTACTCCGCCGGACCGCTGGTGCCGGGCGGCCAGCCGCTACTGCCCGGCGACCTGGTCTTCTACGGCGCGCGCGGCAACGTCCACCACGTCGGCCTGTACATCGGGGCCGGGAAGATGGTGCACGCGCCGACCTTCGGCGAGCCGGTCCAGGTCAGCTCGTATCGCTGGAGCGGGGACGACTACCTCGCGGCTTCGCGCCCCGCCAGATGACCTGCGGACGTTCGATCAATCCTTCGGCGCATCTTTCAACGGCGTCTCGTCGACCAACTTGGCGAATGCCGCAGCATAGAGTGGCTGCGGTTGGCGACCGGACCTGGCCACGAACAAAAGAACTCCGCGGAGTACCATATTCGCCGCAGCAGTGATCGATTGCGTGATCGCCTTCGGGTCTGCACGCAGAGTTGTGCGAAAGTAGCCGGGCTCGTACTCACTACCGACTTCCGTACTGTAGGCGACGTACTGGAACCAGTTCTTGCCGTGCGCCGCCGCGCTCGCGCCGCGCCAGAGTACTTCAAGAACGTCGGGCTGCATATCGATGACGGCCGCGCACTCGTGGACCATCGACGAGTACTTCGGCTCGCCCTTAACGATGGACTCAAAAGGGTACCTATCGCCGAGACGAGTCTGCAGAGCACTCATACGATCCCGCACGGACGGCGCACGGTTATCACCTTGCTTCTCGAACGCCAAGGCCATCTGGCGTAGGTCGTGATACAACAGCCGCAGGTGACGATGCACCCTCTCCGTCGAATCGTCCTCTTTGAGGACCCACACGGCTTGCGCAGCGGACTCCAGCCCGGCACGGGCAAGCGTGAAGTACGGCCGCGGAGGGTTTCGAACGATCATCCCTTCGAAAATCTTCTGAGGAGTGACGATATTCGCCCAGAGGGTCAAGTGATCAAGCGCGGCAACCAAAGATGACCGCGTCCAAGCTGAACATTTCTCCCATCGGTACTCGGCATCGTCTGCGGCAAGCATGCTCCCAGGCACCGGGTCAACCACCTGGTCGAGCACATACCCAGCGAGGCGAGCAGTATGGGCTGCGGCAGCCCAATTCGCCGTGTCCTCGTCAGGGACTCGTTCACCCTCGTCGGGCACGTCACTCATGCGTCAATCGTAGCGCGCGACACGTAAGACGCTTACCTCGAAACGCCTTTTCATCGCTGCGAAAGTGACTTCACCAAAGCAATCAATGCTTGATCGCGCCGCAAGTCCGCGGCGATCCGACGGAGTTCATCGCGCTGAGCCAGCGCGACCTCTCGCCAACCAGGCTCCAGCGTGTCGCCCGCATGGAAGACGATATCGGTTCCGAGATTCCAGATCATGCTGTTCACAGTGGCGCAGCCCACGGCGAGCGAGTCGACGTCGCACCCGATCCAGCGGATCGTGCGCGGGTCTCGGCCCTGCTCGCGCATAACTTCCGCGGCCGCGCGGAACATGCCGCCCGTCCCCATCATCGGGTCGGTGACGTTGCTGCGCTCCTGGATGTCGGACATGCCGGCGAGGAGCTTCGCGACGGACCCGGGCGTGTAGAACTGACCACGAGCCTTGAGCGCCGACTTCGGCCGGAGAACGGTCAGCACGGTGCCGAGCAGGTCGACGTCGAAGCGCCGTTCGGTGCCGGTGAGGTGCGTTTGCCCTGCACGCAGCGCGGCCTGCGCGACGGCCAGTGCGTGGCCGCGCACGTCGCGGTCAGGGCCATCGAAGATCCACGCGATCATCGGATGGAGTAGGTGCGTGATTTCGGTGCGGTGCCGGATGACCGATGACCACGTGTGCCGCGCGAAGTCGTGAAATGTGTCGGCGTCCCAGCTGAGCACCGAGTCGCTGACGTTGTGCCGCACGAATCTTTCTCCGGCAAGGCGGCGAGCGTGGCAACAACTGAAACCGGGATATCAAGCCGACCGGTTCCGTAGGTTCGGTGCCATGCGGACTCGACTGCCGTAGCGATCTTATGCGCAAATTGACCAGCATCGACAGAAGTAGAGATTGCACGACGGGATGAAGACACGGGAGTTCCCTCCAGCCATCAGAGGCACGGCACGGCGTCACACCGCAGGTACGAGCCATGCGCTAAACTGGAGGCTCGCGCACCCTTCTGGGGTGTGCGGTGTTGGAGCCCGGCGGGTGGTTGCCGCGCCTCTCCGGAGGTGTTCACCCGCCGGGCGCTACTAACAAATTCGGAATCGGATTTCAACGGTCCCAGTTGTGCCGCTCAAGATGTGTCACGTCGGTCTTTGCCGCCGCAGCGATAGCGTCGGGCCAGCGAAGCCCTTTTGTTTCGTAATGCTGTACCGCGTCGGCCAAGGCTTCGGCCCGCGGAGTGAGTCGCCAGCCGAGCGACCGGAACAGCGTGACCGCCCGGGTTTCCCGCGTGCAGGTCGCGGTGACGGCGTCCACGCGCAGATCTGCGGCCACGTGACCGAACAGCGTCGCCGGGTATCCGTCGAGGAACAGCGGTTTGTCGGGCGGCGACCACCCGGGCAACGGCGTCATCTCGGGTGGGTGCTGACGCCCGACGTGGCGGGCCACGGCCAGCAAGGCCATGTCGCCGAGCTTCTGGTCGTCCTCGGCGTTGTCGATCTGGTGCGCCAGGCTGGCTGCGGCTCGGATGGCGTCACCCCACGTCCAGGACGCTTCGAACTCCTCCGAGAGCTGCGCCAGGCGAGCTGCCTTCTCGGTGAGCCGGAATCCGAACGCCGGATAGCCGGCCGAGGCTCCGGTGAAGCCGTCGAGGTATTCGGGGGCGGCCCCGAGGCCCTGCAGGACGTGGCCGTGCAAGCCGAGCGGGTCGTGGTCGTCGAAGGCGGATGCGGTTGACGTGCCGGCGGGCGGATGGGTTCGCCGTTGCGCCCCGGCGTGGTTGGTGACGTAGCGAAGGCGGCCGTAGAGCTCGGCGGAGCCCAGGATTGAAGGAGTCATAGCGCGCCCGGCCGATTCACGCGACCGCGGGAACGCTATGCGCAGCAGCCAGATCCTCGAGAGTCGTTGCCACGGGTGAAGCTGCCGCGTGGCCAAGCCGGTTCAGGATCCGATCTGCGACTCGGAGCACGCACTCCGCCGAAGTGCGTGCCGTCTCGCGATCGGCCGCCCAACCGGCGACGTAGGGCACGGAGTACGCCAGCGTGTCCATGCCGCAGACCGCGGCGACGATGCAGGCCACCGACTCGGCCTCGACCTCCAGCACATGCCGTGGCGTGGTGGCCAAGCGGGTTTCGTGGTCGCACAGGATGTGCGCAAGCTCGTGCGTCAGCGTCTTCGCGGCCTGCGCGGGTTCGACGTCGTCGCGCACGGTCACGCGTCGCTCGGAGAAGACGGTTCGGCCGAAGGCGCCGCCGCAGTCTCCACGCTCGATCCTGAAGCCGCATGCGCCGATCTGGGCGGCGACTCCGTCCCACAGGCCGCGTGGCGCGTCACCGCACAGCGCGATCGGTTCCGGCGGGGACGGCTGCGCGGCCCGCGGATCCCCCTGCAGCTGGGAGACGTCGACGACCGGCACGAGCATGAATCCCGACAACGCGGGCGCCTTGTCCGGATCCGTCTCGGCGCCTTCGGTCGGTTTGGTGTTCTCGTCTTCGGTCGTCCTGCGGAAGCACGGCTTCCAGACTTTGATCTTGTGCGTGCCCTTGCGCATGAAGCCGTAGCCTTCGCGCTTCCACTCCGAGAGCGGCCGCACGTCGGTGGCTTCGGGGCACTGCTGCAGGATCATGATCAGGTTGTTGAGGCTGTAGCGGCGCAGCCAGGCGCGGGAGGTGATCAGCTGTTGCCAGCCGTCGGCGGTCATCAGCTTGTCCACGCCCTTCAGCAGCTGCTCGCGGGCAGCTTCGAGGCGCTCGGCGCGTTCTTCGGGCGAAACCGTGCGCCGGGCCTTCGTTGCGGCCCTGGACGGTCGACGGGGTGTGCGCGTCATGACGGATCCCTTCGGACGGGTGTGGTGCGGTGTTGGTGGTTCGGTGGTGTGCCGGGGTTGCCGTCCCGGAACACCACGGCTGTGCGTGGTTCTCGTTGTTCGCGAGCTGTCAGCTTTTGGCGCGTTCCCACTCGAAGTCGGCGCCGATCGCGTACCGGCCGTCCGCCTCTAGGACGACTTGCGTCGGCATGTATCCGTCCTGGATCGCGGCGAGCGGGTCAAGGAGCATGATCGTGTTGCCCTCCCAGTACGCCACCGTGGCGCCCGGGTACTGCCGCCCGCAGGCGTTGAGCCAGGCGACTACGACGACCGCGACGTCGGGGCGGAAGCGCGGGGTCCCGGACCGGCTCCAGCCGGACACGGGGTCCACCTGGGCCGGGAAGCCGGGATCGCTGCCGGTGGCGTTGATCTTGACCAGGACTTCGCCCGCCTCGGGCGCGAGCCGGTAAGCACCGGCGAGCAATGTTTGCTCGGCGGCGACGTCGGCGGCTGGTGTGGTCAGCTCCCATTCCCACGCACCGGCGCCGATCGGGTAGCGGCCATCGGCGCCCGGTTCGATGCGTTCCGCGCGATCGGCCGCGTTTTCGGTGATGGCGACTGCCTCGCCGTCGAATGCGGCGGCGATGGCACCGTGGCAGTCGGTCAGCCAGGCCACCACGGCTTCAGCCGCCGCGCGGCTGAAGCGCGGCCGAGCGAACCCGTTCCAACGCTCGTCCTCGATCACGGCCGGGAAGACGGCGCCGGAGTCGGCCACGGTCACGTAGACCTCGCCCGGCTGGGCGCCGTCGCCTGCTGGTGCGGTGTTCATTCGTGAACCTCCGTAGGCGTTCAGGCGGCGGGAGGAACCGAGTGCAGACGCCGAGTCGGCGCGTAGGTGCCGACGACGTGAGTTCCTTCGTGCAGCACCGTCAAGGCGGCGTGCGGCATCGGTTCTCCGGCGTACGGGGTGTGCATGATCAGCCGTCCGGCGAGATCGCCGTCGGCGTCGTCCGGCACGCGCCGGATGGTAAAGGTGAAGGCGCCGCGCGGGTCACCGACCGAAATGGACACCGTGACCGAGTCCTCGGATTCGTCGGTGTTCACGGCCGCGCTGTTGCACCAGGACAGCGGGATCCGCTCGGGATCGTGCGGGCCCTCGCCGTAGTCCGGGTCGGTGTCGGCCGTCGGCTCGAAGTCGGCACACGCGGTGTCGCCGGACGTCGATTCGTAGCCGTCCGGAGTCTCGGCCAGTTCCTCCTCGCACGCTCGGCACCGATGCGTCGGAGCCGAGTCCGTGTCGAACTGCAGGGTGATCGATTCGGCGACGTCGTCGGACAGCCCCATCGGGGTTCCGTCCACGGAGAGCACAGCGAACATTGGAGCCTCACAAGGAAGTAGAGGTGAGCGCACGGCTTACGAAGACGCGGGACCGCCCGCGCAACGGCGAAAGATCAGAAGATGGAGAAGCCGACGCGACCGGTAGCGCATGCCGGGCACGCGACGGTGCCGGATTCGTCGTCGATCTCGGCGGTGTCGTCGAAGTCCCAGGCGTCGGCGTCGCAGTCGTCGGGCCGGAAGTGCCACGATCCCGACTCCGCCGACCAGCGCATCCCGCACGATCCGCACCCGGCAAGACAGGTTGACGCGCCGAACCCTTCGATTTCAAACAGAGAGCACAGCAAGTCGTCGCTGTCCCCTGAGATGCCGGCAACGCCGACCAGGGCCGCTGTGAAGTCGCCCGTCTCGCCGACCAGGTACCACCCGGCCGGGACGGTGTAGGCGCGTTCGGTGATCTCCCACCGGTCGGCGTACGCGTGCCCGTATCGGATCGCTCGGCTGTTTGCTTCCCGGGAAAAGCGGTAGTCGACGCCGACCAGCGCGAAGGGCCGGACGACGTGCACGGCCGTCACTGTGCGTCCCTCGGACAGGTAGGTCTGGCCCGCGTCTTCCTGCAGCACGTCGCGCGTCTCGACGTACCCGACAGCCTGCAGCTCACCCAGCACACCGGACACGGACCGGTCGGCGACGTCGGGATACTTGGGCGTGTCCGGCCGGAAGTCCGCAACTTCGATACGCGCGTACGGCTCAACGGCGTACACGCACTCCGCGTACGTGGCGAACTTCAGCGCATCGTGGAGCCGTCGGCCCCAAGGGTGGTCGGAGCTGCCCACCAGGGCTTGAATGGTGTCCGCCGCGTCGACGGTTAGGGGAAATTGGGATACGCACGCCTCAAGCATGATCATCACTGAGCCTTCGGTCAGGTGAGCGGTGTTGGTTGGCGAACCGGAGAGTTTGGGGTTGCCGTCCCGTTCTCTCCTACAATCAATTTTAGGGCTGAGCCACAGAAAATCAAGACCCCCAAGGGGTTATTTCCCGACAATTATGCGCTCCTCGCAGACTCGCCGAGCCAGAGCAAGAGGTCAGTGGATGAAAGCAAACACGCAGGCCAGAGCGCCGCCGAAACGTAGACGAGCAGATACAGGAATAAACAAAGACCAAGACAAAATAGAGCGCGAGAGATAAAGACAGAAGACGAGTGAAAGGATTTTTTTCGAATGAATTCGGTTACACGTCAACGAAGCTGTCGGCAGCCCACCCCTACCGACTGTTCACATGCCTGCCGGCATCCGAGTCGGGCGTCACATCGGTAGGCACCATAAGCGTGCCGACCTGGCGCTTCATATGCTGGCGGGGGCTACCGATCTAGCAGGCACAGCGAGAAGACCGTCGGAAGGACCTTGCGGAGGTAGCACCCCCCCGCCGGTCAACTAGCTGCTGCACTGCCGGCGGCATTCTTACGCCGCGCGCTGCCTCGACGCTGGAGGAAATCCGCGAGATTGAGGGTCTCTGCGCTCACCTGCGCGTCGATCTCGGCGAGCGTCGTGGTCAGGAGCGCGACGGTCCGCGGAATAGCCGCGTACTGTCCCAACAGTGCCTGCATACGAATGATATCGCGGTAGACGCCTTCGTTGTACTGGTCGAACTTGCGAGCTCGTTCGAGCAGAGCCAGCGCGGCCTCCGGAGCAATGTCGCCGTCGGCGCGGGTAAGAGCGCCGACCGCGTCCAAGACGTCTCTGCGAACGGATTCGCGGAAGGGTTCGATCCACTGGGCGAGCAGATCCTCGGCGAGGTCACCGCGATACAGCTCGACCGCGTCGCGGAGGCCGGCATTGCCGTGCTCGTCAGGTGGGCGCTGCGCGTGTAGAACGCGCTGCAGCTGCCAGAAGTCGACGTCGAGGATTTCGTCGCTGAGTCGGTATCGGCCGTCCTCGTTGAGGACGAGGTTGCCCGTCTGGCCATCGGTCGCGTCGGCGAGCGCGCGACGCAACGTCGAAAGGGTGTTGTGGAATGAGTTGTACGGCCGCGGCGGGCGGCTGTCGGGCCAGACGGCCTCGTTGAGGACCTCGCGCCGGACTCCCTGGGGATGCAGCGCGAGGAAGACGAGCACTTCACGCTGTTTCGGCGTGAACGCACCGCCCAGCTCGCGATCGCCTGCTTCATCCCGTACGGCGAGTTGGACTCGGCCCAGCACACGCAGGAACAGCCGGGGCTGCTTGGCACCGACCGGCGATTCCTCGCGGGCCGCCGGCTGGTTGTCCTCAGCGTGCTGCTCCTCCTGCTCGAGCGAGCTGCTCACCTCGACCTCCGTCGATCGCTGCTCGGGAACCGGTTCCCGAGCCTGTTCGACGGCGCCCTCTGCAGCTCGGAGCACTTCGAGGAGAGAGGTGGCGTCGGCAGCCGGAACGTTGAACAGGCGCGTACCGGTGAGGTCGTCGTCGATCCCGGGACTGGTCGCGCTGATTGTGCCGTCCTGGCGGATGAGCAGAGTCGCCCCGGGACGCCACTGGCCGAGGAGCACGCCGGCCAGGCCGAGCGTCGAGCCGTTGTCGAGGACGGCTTGCAGGCGACGATCAGCGTGGGATGCCGGGCTGGCGAGCAGTACGAGCGAAGGTACAGCGGGCCGAGCTCCGGCCTCCTCGATCGCGTGGCGAGTACGAGTCAGCAGGGCCGCCTCCATCTCGTCGAGCGCGGCATCGAGCGTCGCGACGACGTGAACGCTGCTCGGCAGGTCCTCAACGGCGATGCCGTCGAAAACCAGACGTAAGTCGTCAACGGGCACGATCACGCCGACACCGTTGCCAGGTTGCTGCTCGGCAAGCAGGTGCAGGAGCAGCGCGCGAGCGGCCGCGGTCGCTCCTGCGCCGGCGAGGCCAAGCCCGCAGGTGCTGGCGAGGTTCAGAGCCAGTTCGCGACGTTCTCGAACGCCGATCTTCACGGGTACCTGGGCCAGCTCGCCGCTAGGTTCAGGCTCCCCCGGTGATGCCAGGTCGACGAGCTCGGCAACTTCAGCAGGACGCAGGTCGCCGTCGTCGTGCGCGGCGCAGAGGGCGCGGACCACGGAGGCGATCGGGCGCTGGAGGTCAGCACGGTCGCCGCTTCCGATCCGATAGCGCCGCCGGCGCCACATCCTGGTCGACACCACGGCCGCGGCGATCGCTCCGGCGAGGCCGAGGCTGACGAACACGCCCGTCACCAGGTCCACGGCAGGCTCGGGACGGTCTTCGCGGTGCTCCCCCGCCGCGGTTGGCTCCGGAGCGGGCGGGGTGGGCGCCGTGGTCGTAGGAGGTGGTGGTTGTCGGGGCGGCACTGACGGATGTTCCTGGTTGGGCGCTGGGACGTACGCGGTGATCTTCCAGCCGGCCCGCACCAGGCTGG
Source organism: Amycolatopsis sp. NPDC051758 (assembly GCF_044453095.1). NCBI lineage: Bacteria > Bacillati > Actinomycetota > Actinomycetes > Pseudonocardiales > Pseudonocardiaceae > Amycolatopsis > Amycolatopsis sp. NPDC051758. Next base: position 46,162 of record NZ_JBITCJ010000023.1, read on the forward strand.
GGTTCGTCAGGGCACGTCCGTCGGGCTGCTCCACGCCGCGGTTCAGCTGAAAGAGCTCGGGCCAACGGCTGCCGCCGCCAGGACCGTAGACGCGCTCGGCGACGCGCCACAGGCTGTCGTAGACCCCGTCGTGTGGGAGCCGGACTTCCTCGGTGACCTGGACCGTGCCGGCCGGAGCTGGCGCGGCGGTATCGATCACCACGCTGGTCGCCTGTGGTGCCGGACCTGGAGGCAGCGCTGCGACGACAGCGACCGGCCGGAGGCCGACGGTAGGCGCCACGGTGCCCGCAAGCGGCGCCGAGTACGAGCTCCGGCTGCCGAGCAGGGTAAGCACGATGGTCCCGACGAGGACCGCGGCGACGCCGCGCAGTGGGCCGGGCCGGCGAGTCGGCCACGTTATTCCGCGCACCGCGTCGACGGAGCAGCGGAGGACGTCCAGAACGAAGAAGAACCAGACGATCCAGCAGACCACCGCCAAGGTGTTCAGCAGGAAGCGGACGCTCATCGGGTTGAGCAGGGTCGCCTGGATCTCGGCCCAGGTCGGCAGCTGGTCGGGCAGCGGCCAACCCACGAAGTGCACCAGAGCCCAGGGCAGGCCCGCCACGAGGCCGAGCAGGACGCCGGACGCGAGCAGTACGCGGACACACCGGAGTGCCGCGGCGAACACCCGCGTCCGGCGAGAGAGGGGCGGTTGCGAGGTCACGGCACCGGTACGGGAGCCCGTGTGGACGCATCGGCGGCCGACATTCGCCTCCCGGCGACCGTCGGCGGCGCGCTCGGACTGATCTTCGGGGTAGGCGTGTTCGCGGTCTGCCGCTTGCGCCTGGCCCGGGTCGCTTTGCGGCCGTCGCGCCACTGGGCGAGGTCGGCAGCCGGGACATCGGTGAACCTGGCCAGCTCGTCGACGCCGATGACGTCGCTCGCTCCGACGAGGACGTCCCCGAGCTTCCGGTCGATCTCGGTGAGCTTCTCGGCCAGTTCAGTCCGCTGCTGAACGAGCTCGCCGACGCGCCGCGCGGCCTCGGTCCTCTTCGCGCTGCGGGCTGCGTCAGCTTCCTCGATGCGGCGTTCGATCTCCTCGGTAGTCGCCATTTCGTGTCCTCTCATGGAAGTACGCCGGAGATTCCACGCTGTGGTTCAGCTTGTCCGGCTCCGGTTACGGTGATCGAGGCGATGCTGACGAGCCCAAGCAGCTGGGTGGGCTGGTCGATGGTGACGGTCACGGCGACCTCGTTTCCGCTGACCGACACGCTGCCGGTATGCCCCGCGGCGGCGAGGTAACTCCGGGCCGCGGCGCCAGCCCGCTGCGGGACCAGGCGCAGCGAGCCGTCGGCGCGGTACGCAGCCAAATCGATCTCCTGGGCGCCGGCCCGCGCGGCCTCCTGCGCCTCGCCGATGGCGCGGACCTTGGCGGCCAGCGCCAGCCCACCATCGAGCACGAGACCGGCGACGAGGAGGGCCGCGAGGGCCATGGTGACGACGAAGGCGGTCACCCGGCCGTCTTCATCGTCGCGCAGCCGACGCAGCACTGCGATCAACCTCATGCCGTACCTCCAGAGCTGCCGCGCCAGACGTCGACCGGCGAGGAGAAGGTGGATTCGAACGTCCGGCTGCCGGGCACGCCGAGCGAGGCCAGGTCACCGAGTCCGACGCTGCACGACACGGTGACGGTCACGGTGGAACCAGGTTTGAGTCCCTGGGTGTCGGCGGAAACCGCCAGCGACTGGCAGGTGATCCCGGCAGACAACAAGGCCGCGTTGGCGGTGGCCTGGGCGTCGGCGGTGGCTTGCGACGGACTGCGGGCCAGGGTGGCAGCGCGGGCGGCCTGGTGGGCGACGTCGTTGATTCGCAGCTTGGTATCGGCCAGCCGGCCGCAGAAGACGACGAACAACAACAGCAGGATCAGCAGCGGAGTCAGTAGGGTAAGCTCGGCCGCGGCAGATCCCCGGTCGTCCCGCCGTAGCGCAAGGAGGCTGCGGGCCGCGGTCATGGTGTCACCGCCCCGGCTCCGCTCGGCGGGGTGAATTTCTCCACTGGCCCAACGGATTCTGCGTGGACCGTGAGGGTTGTGAACGGGATAAGACTGGTCACGGTTCCTGTGACCGTCACGGATACTTGGGCAGCTCCACGCTGGACGTTCACCGAGGTCTCCCGTAAGGGTCCGTTGCCCAGTTGCGTGAGGACTCGTTGTCCCTCGGTGTCACCCGTGGCTGAGCTGCCGCTGGAGATTCGTGCCGCGGACAGTGCCTGGGACGCAGCGGCTTGAGCAATGTGGACGGCGTGCATGTACAGCGCGAATTGAGCGATGAGCAGAACCAGCAGCAACAGCAGCGGGGTGGCGATGACGAGCTCGGCCGTGCCGGCGCCGCGCTCATCCGTGCGAAGTCGGCGCAGTACGTTTCGAGGCATCGTGGTCACCCGGCCTAGAGGGTGATGCCGTTGGCCTTCTCGGTCACCTTGGCGACGATGATTGCGACCACGGCAATCGCCAGGAGGACCAAGGCAGCGGTCACCACGACGGCTTCGGTTGAGTAGCCGCCTTCGTCATGCCGGAGCTGTTCCAGCTCGGCACGGACGCGGGCGATCAGAATCTGAACTTCGTTCAACATCAGCTTCTCCTTGAAGGTACGGCGGTCTGAAGTGGACTCATAAGCCGGCCAGCACGCTGGCAAGGGCCGGATATCCGATGAAGACGAGGAAGCCGATGAACAGCATTACCACGGGCAGGCTCATCCGCTCGGTCGCTGCCTGGGCATCGCCTTCAGCATCGGTGAGTTCGCGAGTACGCAGTGCCGCCGCCTTGGCCGCGAGGCTCGCGCGGACGCGGGCGCCTTCGGTACCCGCGAGACTGACCGACGCGGCGAGCTCGGAGAGTTGGTGCACGTCGAGTTCGCCACCGAGCTGACCGAGGGTGGCCCATGGCGTGGTGCGGGTCAGCTTGGCGGTGACGAGCGCGCGACGAAGCTGCTGGAACGCCCAGCCTTTGCCGATCCCGACCGCATCCGACAACGCGCCGTCGACACCGGCGCCGCCTGCCAGCAGGACCCGGATGAGGTTTAGGTAGGCCGACAACGCGTGCCGGAAGGTGGAGCGGCGCCGCTCGGCGTCCTTCCGGACGCGGATGTCCGGGAGCAGGAATCCGCCGAGTCCGAAGAGGAGACCGGCGATCGCGGGAACTTCCCAGGCGAGGCCGACGCCGGCCACGACGAGCAGCACCTGCATCGCGGTCGGCAGCAGCAACCCGGCCAGCGCTAGCGCTGCCTTCTCGGCCAGGTGGTGCTCGATGCCCTTACCGGTGACCGCGAGGTCGTTGCGCAGCTTGCTGTGTGGCAATCCGAGGGCAGCCAGCGGCTTGACGAACGGGCGGCCCACCCGCAGCGCCCAACCGTCGGATTCCGCGGTGAGGATCGGCGGCGGCGCTGGCGCAGCGTGCAGCCGGTCGACCAGGGCCCGCAGCGGCGGCCGCGGCGGGAACACGTAAACGACGAGCGCCCACAAGCCGACGCCGAGCCCGGCTCCCCACAGCAACGCCTCGATCATGATGACGCTCCCTTCCCGGTGAGCAGGTCATCGACGTCGGCGTCATGCTGGCGGATCGCGCTCAGCTCGGTCAGGAACCTCTCGGGGTCACGCTGGCGCACGATCCGGCCGAGCCAAGTGAAGGCGACCGTGAACAGCAGGCCGACGAGCAGCAGCATGACCTGCCCGAACGCGGAGTCGTAGGGAGCGAGGTAACCGCGGTTGAGCAGCACCAGCCCGACCGCGAAGACCAACGTGGTGATCACGACGACCCGCACGCTGGTCCGAGTGCGAGCACGGCCGGCCTCAACCCGCATGCGCATCGACGCCTGTTCACGGGCCTCGGCGGCGAGTTCGCCGAGCAGGTCGGCCAGCTGCCGAGCCTGGTGCTCGGCCGCCAGCACGAGTGCGGAGATCACCAGGTCGGCGGTCGGGTCGCGGAGCTGGTCGGCGAGGCGCCGCAGGGAAGGTGCGAGGCGTTCGCCGCGTTCCAGCCGGATGGCCAGCTCGGTGATCTCCTCGCGGATCGCCTCCGGACAGGCCGGGGCGGTGGCGAGGATGGCCTGCTCAAGTCCGGCCGCGGCGACGAGGGTGTCGCGCAGCATCTCCGTCCACCCGGCGATCGCCTCGATGCGTTCGAGCTGACGCTGGTGGTCGACGTTCGAGCCGAGGATCCGCGGCAGGCCCACCACCGCAACTACGACCAGGATGCCGCCGACCACCCAGCCGGTGACCACGCCGACCGCCAGGCCGGCGAGCACGGCGACGACGAGCAGGCCGACCTGCTTGCGGTCGTGCCGTGCGGCCAGCCAGGTGCTCAGCCGCGACGACGTCGCCACACGCGCGGGCCGCCAGCGCAGACCGGCGACGATGAGCAGTGCCCCGACGGCGACACCGCCTCCGAGCACGCCAAGCAAGACGATGGTCATGGCGTCCACCAACCTTCGCGCCGCTCGAACATGTCCGGGTCGTAGCCCGCTTCGACGAGCAAGTCGACGGTGTCGGTGCGCAGCGGCGCGCCGGGCACCGCGCGCAGATCCGTGCCGGGCCGCCAGACCTCGTTGCTGATGATCTGGGTGCCGTCGGCACCGACGACTTCGCGGATCGAGGAGACGACGCGCTTGCTGGGGTCGTCTCGGGGCTTCTCCAGGTGCACTACGAAGTGCAGCGCGGCGGCGACCAGGAGGTTGGTCGCCTCCATCGGCAACCGCTCCGGACCTTGCACCGCGTAGGCGGCGAGCTTGGTGAACGCGCCCTGGCTGCTGGAGGAGTGCAGGGTGCCCATGCTGCCGTCGTTGCCCATGGACATCGCGTTGGTCAGCGGGATGACCTCGGGGCCGCGGACTTCCCCGACGATGACCCGGTCAGGGCTCATCCGCAGGGACTGCCACACCAGGTCCGACAGCGAGATCTCGCCCTGACCCTCGATGTTCGCCTCGCGGGCCTGCAGCGCCACCACATCCGGGTGGACCTCGGCGTCCTCACCGAGGCCGAGCTCGAAGACGTCCTCGATCGTCACCAGGCGCTCCCACGGCGGAATCGCCGACGCCAAGCCGCGCAGCATGGTCGTCTTGCCGATCGCCGTGCCGCCGGTGACGAGGATGTTGCGCTTCGCCTTCACGAGGGCTTTCAGGAAGCTCTCCAGGGCGAGGTCGATCGTCCCGTTCTTGCGCAGATCGGCCAGGCTGACCTTGGCGAACCGGTGCCGGCGGATCGACACCGACGGCCGCGCGGTCACCGCCATGACCGCCGAGACGCGCTCGCCGCCGGGCAGCTGGAAGTTCACGATCGGGCTGCCGCGGTCGAACCTTCGCTCCTCCACGCCGGAGCGGGTCGCCAGGTCCCGGATGAGCTCGATCAGCTCGGTGTCGGAACCGACCACCGGAGGCAAACGCTTGCGACCGCCGTCGGCGCGCTTGACGAAGACGCGGTCGCCGTTGATGTTGATGTTCTCGATGTCGGTGTCGGCGAGCAGCGGCTCCAGGCCGGCCAGGCCGAAGACCTCGTCGAGGACCTGGCGGATCACGCGCTGCTCGACCTCGGGCGCCACGAGCATCCCGCCGGCCGCGGAGTTGCGTAGCTCGGCCTGTGCGTGCGCTTCGGCCGCGTCGGTCAGGATGGCCTCGGCCAGGCGACGGCGTGCCGGTGCGTCCATCGGCGGCCGACCGGCGGACTCGTCGGCCCGGACGCGGTCGCTGAGCTGGCTGGACAGCTCGTCGCGCAGGTGCTGCCGCAGCCGTTCCACCGCCGCGGTCTCACCGGCGGGCCGGTGCGGAAGGTCTGTCGGCCCAGGCACGTGCGGGCGGCCGTTAACCGGCACGGCCAGGTCGGGGCGCGTCATGGCGTCGCACCGTTCCGGATGTGCGGGCCGACCCGCTGCGGGGGTACGCCTGGAACCGACTCGCCGACAACCGCCAGCCGCAGGTGCGGTGGCCGGCTTCCGTCGGTGGTGGTCGGCTGGTGCCCGTGCGCGTGGAGGTTGAGCGCGATCATTGCTGCGGCCCGGCCGAGCGCGGATTTGTCCGCCCCACGCCGGCTCGTGCCCTGGCCGCTGAGCATCGCCGCGCCCTTGGCGTCGGCGGGCACCCGGCCCATCACCGGGATCTGCAGCGTCTGCGAGACCTCCGCGGTCGGGTAGCCGTCGCCCACCAGGACGAGGCACGGTCGGCGTGACCACTGCTGGGCGGCCTGCCGCTTGAGCGCGACGTGGGCGAGCTCGTCGTCGTGCGGGCGGGAGAGCAGCAGCATCGCGTCCGCACCACGGACGATCGGCAGCGCGGGAGAACCGGGATCGACCCGGCCGCAGTCGGCGATGACCGCGATGTCCGGCTGGTCGGCCGCGCGACGCAGCGGCGACGAGACTCCGGAGGCCAGCACCGCGAGCGCTGCACGAGCTTGTTCAGCACCGACCGGTCCAGGCACGACCCGCAGGCCGCCCGGCAGAGGCTGGGAGTGCTGGACGAGCAGGTTCGGTTCGGCACCTCCACGGCCTCGGGCCGCTGCGGCCAAGCTGACCAGGCCCGGAGTGTCGGGCAGCCGGAAGCGGGCCATCAGGTCGCCGCCGGCCGGGTCGGCTTCGACGACGATCGGACTCCGCTGGGTCGACCAACAGGCCCCGAGTGCGGTCGCCAGGGTGGTCGCACCGGGCGAGCCTTTGAGGGAGCAGACGGCGATCAGCATCAGCGTCCTCCCCCGGCAATCGCCACGAGGCTGAGCTGGCCCGCCGGGGCCGAAGCCAACGCGCGAGCGTCCGATTCGGCCAGCTGCAAGGAGACCACGGTGACCTGCTCGGTCTCCCGGGCAGCGACGGCGGACACCACCGCGGTCCATGACGACGTCTGGCCGACCGGCGTTCCGACAGCTGGGCTTTGCCCCGGCGTCGCGAGGACCGCCACCGTAGTTCCGGGCGCCAGGTCGGGCGGAAACTGTCCCGGCTTCAACCCCACCGCCGCTACACCCTTGCCGGGCGCAGGAATCTGAAGAACGCCGAGGACCGAGCGCGTCACCAACGAGCCGACGGGCAGGCTGAATGCCACCGGCCGACCGACCACAGTGGACGCTGCCGACGCGGGCAGCACGTCCATTCCGGAGTCCACCGCCATGCTGACCTGCTTGAGATCCTGAACCTCGAGAAGCTGGCCCACGGCAACGGCACGGGCAAGCGCGACGACGCTTTCCCGGTCGCCGAGCTGCATCCCGGCGAACACGCCTCCGGCCGAGCAAACGGCGACTAGCAGGACGCCGAGCAGCAGGTGGGGCACGCTGCGGCGCCGGCCCCCGCCACTCAGGCGTGCGGGCATCTTGCCATCACGGCTCGCCCACGAGTTCAGCGACGCGGGTTTCACGTCCGGGCTGGTTGAACTTGCGGTAGTGGTCACCACCGACCTCCTCAAGGCGTGACGCCATCGCGACGCGTCGACTCGGGTGTTCGACGTGCCTTTTCTCAACGGGGGGGTTGTGTTGTGCGTGCCGGACCTCAGCCGGTCGCGATTCCCTGGCTCTCCGCCACACGGAACGCCGACGCGGCCGAGGTCGTCATGTTCGGGAACGTGCCACCCGTGCCTGCGCCCGACCACGTCACGGTCCAGTTCACCGTGGCGGTCACCGGGAACGCGTCCGAGCGCTGGCCGGCCGAGGACGTCTTGTACGTGTAGCCGCAGTCCGGCGACGCGCTCTTCGGGTCGCCGCCTCCGGGAAACGGCGAGCCGGGACCGGTGCAGGTCACCGAGCCACCTTCGCCCATCGACCAGGTCACCGAGGTCGGCTTGGCGACCGCGGTCACCGAGACGCCCGGGACCGACGCGGTAGCCGAGACGTCACCCCAGCTGCTCCGGTCCAGCCACAACCAAGTCGGCAAGGTGACCAGCTGGTCGCCGGCGGGATTCGCTTTAATCTTCGGCGCGGGCAGACGTAGCTGGTTCCGCGCCTGCGCGGCGAGCTCAGCGGGCGACGGCAGCGGCGCCGGACCCGGTTCACCGTCCGCGATCCAGACGGGTGGCCGGTACAGCGCGTCCCGGAAGCCGGCCCCGGTGCACTTGTAGACGTACCAGGCACCGGGCGGCGGCTGAGCGCCCGCCAGTCGACGATAGACAGCAGGCACCACCGTGGCCGGTCCAGTCCTCGGTGGGATATGGAACGCTGCCGGCTGAGCGCTTCCAGGTGGCGGTCCCTGGTATCCGCTGCGCTCGTAGCCGCACTGGGCGAGGTTGCCGCCACCGATGATCGTGTCGCCGCCGGGATCCGAAGGTCCGCCGCCGGAGTTGTGGTGCCCTGGGCCTCCGGGCTTGTTCGGCTGGTTGCCGTGGTCACCACCCTGCTGTCCGCCCTTGCCCGCTCCGAGTTCGCAGCCGGGATTCGGGTACTGGCTGCAGTCGGTGTAGCCGTAGCCGTCGGCGAGCGCGGGCGCGGCGCCGATCACCACGATGGCTGCCGCCAGCACGGCCGCGGGCGCCGCACGGTTCAGCATGTCCCCACCCCCTCGACCGCGAACCTGGTGACCTTCCACGAGCCGTCCGCCTGCTTCTTGACCTCCGCGGTGATCGCGCGATGCCCGCCCGGCGAGTCGGTGAAAGGTGAACCGTCCTTCTTGTACTTCAACCAGTTCGTGCTGTCCCCGCAGTCGGAGATCATGATCGTCGTGGGCTTGCTCGGCGGCTTCTCCTCGGTGACCTTCGGGCTCGTCACCGGCGCTCCCTTCGACACCACGCCGTTGAGGTGGTCGGTGTAGAGGCTGCGGTTGATCACGCCGAGCGCGTCACCGGTCGCGTACTTCGCCACTTCGGGTGATTGCCAGTCCGCCGTCTCGCCGGCCTTTGCCATCGCTCGCCACATGCCGACGTAGGCATCGGCCGCCAGCTGGGGCGCAGGAGCCGGCTGCGGAACCGAGGTCGAGCTGGTCGCCGGCGGGTTCGACGCAGAGGCTGACGGTGCGGAAGAACCGTCGCCGGAGCACGCGCTGAGCGTGAGCGCGGCGAAGCTCAGCAAGATCGCGTGGGTTGACACCTTCGTCCATGATGGACGAACCGCACCTGACGGAGTCGACATCATTCCGCTACCCCTGTTCATCCTGACCGGCATCACGGCCGCCGTCGCGGTCGTGATGGGTGGTGCGCTCGTGGTCCGTTCTCCCCGCCGGCAGGTAGCGGCGCAGCTGGTGATCGCGGCCGCACTCGTCGGCGCGCTCGCGTGGCGCGTTCACGACGTGGCGCCGTTCGCGATTTCCGCGAGCGTGGCGGCGTTCGGCGTGCCACTCGCCTTCGCCGACGCGCGACACCGTCGCCTGCCGAACCTGCTTGTTCTCGGACTCGCGGGTTCGGTCGGCGCCGCGGTCGTCACGACCGCCGTCTTCAACCGCGAGGCCGGTTCGCTGGCTCGCGCCGTCGCCGGCGCGGCCGTGACCGCCGCGTTCTTCCTCGCCGTTTACTTCATGGCGCCCGACCAGCTCGGTGGCGGGGACGTGAAGCTGGCCGTTCCGCTCGGGGCGGCGCTTGCGTGGTTCGGCTGGCAAACGCTCGTTCTCGGCAGTCTGCTGCCCTGGCTGGCCGCCGCGATTACGGCGGCGATCGTGCGTCTCGGTCGGCGTCGGACCGCGATCCCGATGGGACCGTTCCTGATTGCCGGCACGCTGGCCGCCATGATCCTCGCGAACGGGTAGCCGATTGATCGGCTCAATCGAGCAAGACGTCATCGCAGCTTCCCTCCCCCTGTAGGTCGCGGTGACCGGCCGGCCTTCTCGCCAGACACAGCCGGCCACCGTCCCCTTCGATTCCTCTTCCGTTCCCAGGCGCCGGAGCCCGGGTGACTTCCGGTTTAGCGGCCTGACCTCGGCTGAGTGCAATGTAAGTCGGCGGGTGAGTCTGGACTCAGTCGACGGATCTTCACTCGTTCGGACGAAGGTGTCCGGCCGACGGGACGTCAAGGGCTCGACTGGGGCAAGCCGGGCGGAACTTCGTGATAGGTCTGCAGGTGTGGATGACTGGGACGTGCCGTACCGACAGAGCGTGTACGAGGTACTTGCCCTGCTGCGAGGTGACTGGACCGTCGCCGTCCTCGCGACCCTCGCGCTCGGCGAGCTGGAGTTCACCAAGCTGCGGAACGAGGTGAATGAAGCCGAGGAGCGCTCCGGCTGGACGGCGCACTCGAAGCCACTGACGGCTCGCACGCTGACCGACACCCTCCGGCGGCTCGAGCAGGACGGGCTCGTCGAACGACGTGCGGAAGGCAGCGCCTTCTCCAATGTCTGGTACAAGCTGTCACCCGACGGCCGTGCGCTTCTGCGCGCGTTGCGTCCCTTGGCTACATGGTCGAAGCAGCGTCGCGACCAGACACGAGCGGACAGCCGCGGCCATCGCTAGGCAGTCGACTTGACGACTCGGACCTGATTGCGCCCGGCGTCCTTCGCCGCGAACAGCGCGTTGTCGGCGGAGATCAGGACCTCCTCCAGCGAACTGCCCGCCGCGGGGAACGCGGCTGCGCCGATCGACACGCTGACGTGGAAGCCAGGGCCGGAATCCGGCTCGATGACAGTGCGTTCGACGTGCTCCCGGATGCGGTCCGCGATGGCGTGAATCGCGTCCGGCGAGCTGCCCGGCAGCAGGACGACGAACTCCTCGCCACCGAATCGCCCGCAGAGGTCGTCGCTCCGGACTTCGCTGCGGATGGCGTTGCCGACGAGGATGAGCGCCTTATCGCCGGTCAAGTGTCCGTGAACGTTGTTCACGTCGCGGAAGTGGTCGATGTCGATCATCAGGACACCGACGCTGAAGCCGTGCTGGTGAGCGCGGTCGAACTCCTTCGCCGCGATCGCGTGCCAGCTCGCGGCGTTGAGCAGTCCGGTCTTCGAATCGGTGGTCGAGGCGTGCTCGAACTGGCGGATCAGGACGCTGCGATGCAGCGCGTAGAGCGGCAGGAACAACACGATCACGAGCCACGGGCGCAAGGTCAGGAGGACCGCGGTCAGCGCGCCCATGCACAACGTCGCCAGCTCGAGGATGTTCTCGTTGAGCGCGCCGAGCATCCGCTTGAACGACAGGCTCCGCCTGGCGAGGGCGATCGCCACCCCGACGATCGTCGAGTTCGCGGTGAAGTAGATCGCGATCACCGACGCCAAGCCCACCGCGGTCCAGATGCCGGCTTCCTGGCCAGGCGGCACGACGTGCAGCTGCTTGGCAGCCCACCCGGCGATCTGGCAGGACAAGATGACGTTCGCCGTGCTGAAGATGACACGGTGCGCGTGGATCCCGGCGACGCCGCGCCAGCTGCGCAGCCACAGGTGCAGGTACAGCAGCACGGCGACGAGGGCTGCCAAGGCGGTCGGGAGGGTCAGCGCGGCGGCCAGGGTCCACACGGACGAGAAGTTGACGTGTGGGGTGTCCGAAAACCGCCGTCGCCGGCGCTCGACCCGGCGGGTCATCTCCGCGGCCAGGATGCCGAGCCCGACGATCAACCCGCAGGACACGACATCTCGCCATGCCATCGGGCCCTCACGTCGAAGACGATGGCCGCTACCGCGATGGCGTCGATGACCAGCAGAAACACTGCCGCGGGCCGCGGTAGCAACCAGATAGCCCATCGTGACCAACCGGAGCGCTCAGCGACCTCCTCGTTCGGCATACTGATCTCGCTTCCGTTCCCAGGGGAGGACCCGAGGTCCTCGAGCTCCGGCTGCCGCACCTCGGCACCTCCCGCCGCCGGACGCTCCGGGAGGGGGTCACTATGCGTAACAAGGATTTCTGAGCGCGCTGAGTCCACCGGTGCGGGCTCGTCCTCGACAGTTCTCGCCTGCCGAGGTCGAGCCGCCCACCAGACGAATCCGGCCGCAACTGCGGAGAGTGACGCAACCGCGCCCGACGCGGCGACGACGAAGACGGGATCTATGCGCTCGGCGACCACGCCGGCGCCGAGGATCGCGATGCCCTGCGAGCTGTAGAGGCAAGTGCTCAGCCGACCCATCGTGGTGCCGCGACGCGCGTCCGGCACCAGTTCGACGACGACCGCCTGCAGCCGGATCAAGTAGATGGTGGACAGCGCACCCGAGACCGCCCAGAGGCCTGCGGCCCACCAAGCGCCTGGTAGCACGAGGCAAGCGATCAAGGGCAGGCCAGACGCCGCTGCCGGCACGACGACCAGCTTCGCCGTGAGCGCGGTATCGGGCCGGAGTCGGCTGGCCAGCCAGCCGCCGAGCACGCTGCCGACGGGATCGGCCGCCATCAGGATGCCGACCCCGACCGACGTCAGGCCCACCGCGTTCGCGTACGGCGCCGCCAAGCCTTCAGGTACGACAAGAAATCCGATCATCGCGGCCAGCATGTAGATAGCGACCATTCGCGGGTCGCTGCCCGCCGCCGCTGCCCGCGGCGTCGACTTGGTCTCGGCTCGGCTGACGGGACGAGCCTGGACAACCGCGGCGACCACTACGGCGCTCACGAGGAACGTCGCGGCGTTCACCAGCAGGGCGCCGCTCGTGCTCAAGCTCGTGACGAGCAGGCCGCCGAGTCCGAAGCCGACCACCTGGGCCGTTTGCGTGCTGATCTGCCGGAGGCCGAGACCGGCCTGGTAGAGCCCGTTCGGGAGCACGTCCGGCAGGAGCGCGAGCTGAGCGGCCTTGAACGGCGCCGCAGCCATGGTCAGGCAGCCGGTCAACGCCCAAAGGATCCCGAGCGGCATCCCCGGCACGGCCATCGCCGCCGCCAGCACGGCGCGCACGACGTCGGTCACGACGATCACCGTCCGGCGCGGATAGCGATCCGCCAGGCCGGAGAGCAGGAAGCCGCCCAGGATCGCCGGTACGAAGGTCAGGGCGTAGGTCAACGCGGTCAGCGCGGCGGAGTCCGTACGGGCGTAAACCAGCAGCGCGAGCGCGACCCGCGCGACCTGGTCGCCGAAGACCGACAAGGCCTCGGCCAACCACAGCGCACGGAACTCACGGCCTCGCAACGCCGCCGCAAAACCACGGTGTCCGGTTTCGGTCATCGGCCCTCCCCGCCGCCGTCGAAACTCGCCCGGCAGGCCCCCCTACCTGGAAGAACCACGGTATGCCCGCTCCGTGTCCATGTGGACACGAGTAGCGACAGATCACCCAATCGCAGCACGGCCGTGACGGTCCGCTACTGACTTGATCGACTCCCGCCGGTCAGAGCAGGCGGCTGTTGAATCCCGCAGCGACCAGGCGATCGAACGCGGCCGCCACGGCCGGAGGCACCGGCTGCTCGATGGCGAAGCCACGAGCGGGGTAGAGCATCACCCGCTGCAGATCACCGATCATCATGTCGACGACCTCCGCGGCGTCGCCGATCGTCTTGACGTACTCCTCCAACGTCAGCGGTGCCGACGTGCACGTCACCACGACTTCAGGCCACAGGCACCGGCAGGTCGCGAACGCCCGGCGCTCCATGTACGGCATCGAGATGAGGAGCACGGAGTCCGGTGTCAGCCCGGACCCGATGAGCAGCTCGCGGGAGAGCGTGATGTTGGCGCCGGTGTTCGCGGCCTCAGGCTCGACCAGGATGGCGGCGTCCGGCACGCCCAGATCCAAGGCGCGCTCGCGGAAATGGACGGCTTCGCCGCGCGGGAAGGTGGCGGCGGTGTCCCGGCTGGTCGCACCGGTGAAGACGACGGTCTGGAACATGCCGCGGTGGTACAGCTCGGCCGCGTACTCGGCGACGCCGATGTCGTTGCATCCCAGCGCGATGCCGACGTCGCACGCAGAAATCTCGTGGTGGACTTGGTGGAAGTCCCACACGAGCTCGGCGTCCTGCCACTCCACATCGGTAAGTTGCCGCGTCACAGCGCGTTCGTACTCCTCGGGTTCGTGTACGCGGGCTCACGCCTGGCGTTCGTACGCGCGGCGAATGCCCGAGATGGCCTGTAGCTGATGCATCATCCCGTACTGCGTCGAGGTCGCGGCGGCGCCCTCCAGCAGCTTGAGCCCGCTATCGGCCGTGGCGGGATCGGACAACAGGAGGTGGCCGTGCGCGGTATCGAGGCGAACGCGCTGCATCGGTGCGTCGCCGGGCCGGTGGTCGAGCGCCACCTGGAAGGCGACGCCGGCTTGGCTTAGGTCGCCATCACCACGGTGCGCCAGGGCCAGCTTCTGGAACGCCACCGACCAGTCCTGCGGCTCTTCGAGAGCCTCGAACTGCCGGATCGAAGGCTTGATGAAGGCGATGGCGTCCGCATTCCGGCCTGCCTTGCTGAGCGCGGTCCCGACCCAGAGCTGGGCGCGGGTGCGGTCCCGAGCGTCGAGGCGGGTGTCCGTGGCCAGCTGCCGGTACTGCTCGGCGGCAGGCTCGTGGTTGCCGCCCATCTCGTCGAGGACCGCCAGCTGGAGTTCGAGCTGCGCGACCCGCCGGTCGGCACCGAGCTCGCGGAAGACCGCCATGGCGCGTCCGTAGCTCTGCCGGGCGGACATCGGTCCGGTGAGGACGCCTTGGTCCTGACGCAGATCACCGAGAAGCCGTAGCGACCGGCCGTAGAGGTAGAGCCCGCGGTCATCGCCGCTGGGGACCAGCCGGCCGGTCCAGCGATCCAGCAGGAGCTTCGCCAGGTCGAACTCCTGGCGGCCGAGACAGACGGCGACCCGGTCAAGATCGTCGGCCCAAGTTTCGTAGTCAGCGCTCGGATGCGACACCACGGCAGCGCCTTCGGCCAGCAACTCTTCGAGGCCGCGCGACGTGACGCCGAGCGTCCGTGCGAGTTTCGGCCGCTTGTAAGGCAACGGCTCCGATTTACCGCGTTCCCACTGCCCGACGGTAGTCGTGTCGAGGCCCAGTTCGATGGCCAGCGTCTCCTGGGTGTAGCCAGCTGCCTTACGAGCGCGGATGAACCCGTAGCGCCGCGCTCCCATGATTCACTCCCTCGATCACCGCCTGAGGTCATCAGATTACCGCAGGTCAGAAGGCTGCACGCAAGATCTTCTACAGATTCACCCCGGATGTACGCCCTGGTGATTCAGCTGGACGACCCGCGAAGGTCGATTTCGGCACCCCGGTGGCTGGTCGACCGCCTCGCTTCCCCTCCGATGTGAGCCCCGGTCACCAGGGTGCCACCCAAGACCGGCGGCAACTGAAAACCATGACCTCGAAACAGAAATCAGAAGACGAGCCAGCGTGCGGTCCCTAGTGGCCGAACGAGGAAGACCTGGCTCTGTACGTGTTGCTCAGCCGCGTACTTCACGGGCTTCGTCACCTTCCTGAAGCTTCTTCAGCTGACCAACGTGAAAGCAAGGACCGAACGATGAACGCAACTCGCAAACCTGCCGTACTCGCCGTGAGCGTCGGACTGCGCGATGCACGCGAGCGCCAGAAGATGGGGCTCCGCGAGTTGGCTCGCATGCTGGGGATCAGCGCCCAGAAACTGTCGAACGTGGAACTGGGGACAAATGTCCCCGAGCCCACGCTGGTCGCCCAGATCCTCGGTTGCCTCCGAGTCAGCCGTACCGAATTCGACCAGATCATGCCGATCGCCAAGCAGGTCGACGTCCCGAACTTCGTCGACCAGTCCGCGTCGCCGCTGATCGATCTTCTGTGGACGTACGAGCAGCTTTCGAGCCGCATCGTGGAGTGGGCACCGTTCTGCATCCCGGACCTCCTGCTGCCACCGCCGCCGCCCGCCGCAGCTCAGGGTGAGATCGCGAAGCAGTCCGAACGCCACGACCAGGAGCTGTTTCACCGCCAGTGCCGTCGGCAGACGATGGAGCAAGGCGGACGCCGGTACGTCTTCTTGATCGGCGACGAGGCTCTGCGCATGGCCCGCGACGAACCCGACGGCGCCGAGCAGATCAGGCAGCTCCGCGAAGCAGGGCGCCGCCTCGACGTCACAATCCAGGTCGTCCCGTCCGGGCCCGATTCCGCGGCAGCCTTCACGCTCTTCGAGGACGGCCCCAGGCCGATCGCCGTCGCGCTCAAGCACAGCCACTGCACGACGTACGGCACGGACAAGGACGTGCTGAACAAGTACCACGACACCGCGCGAGCACTGCTGGGGCGCGCCTTCGCCCAGCCGGTCACGATCGAGGCCTGGCTCGATTCCCTCCAAGCTCGGGCGTCGTGATGGTCGCCGCCGTCATCTACGTCGACCCGCAGACGATCCAGCCGGTCCTCAACGGCAAGTGGCATCGAGCGGATCTCACCGCGGTGCCACAACCGGGCCAAACCGTCACGATGCTCTGCGGCGAATCCGGGGCGGCTGAATTCAAACTCTCGGGCGAACGTCGGGACGGACACATCCATCAGCAGTGCGAGCCCTGTGACGATGTTCTCCGCCGGCGGAAGGGAATACCTTCACGACGCGATCGGATCGGCCGTCGATGAAAGAGTTCGGTCCGGGCAGCGCGCTCAGGCCAGGCGACTGCGACGTCCGCTCCCGATCCCATGCCGCCTCGACGACGCCGGCGGGACCGCTGTGACCACCGGACGGTCCGCCGTCCCGCACCGCGATCGTCGCGTCCATGTTCGACAGGGGTGCTCGCCGACGGCTGCGCACGCATTGCGGTTCGACTCGGCGAACGCCACGGTGTGCAGCGTTGTCGACTTTGACCTCGCACTCGCGGCAGAACGCGGCCGGAAACGCTACCTCGAGCGCGCCGCCGCGATCGAGAACAGCCCGAGCGAACCTGGCGGAAGCCACCCCGTAAGGCAACGAGCCGAGCACGACCCAGCCGTGCGGCCTGCGGGCGGTCGGGAGTTCTCGACGGCAAGCCTTACTCACGACTCATCCGGCTGATCATCCGCCGCCACCTCGACGAACCCGGCCCGGGCCTCCCTTGCCGGCTGCTCGTCGGCGGCCAGCTCGCCGGCGAGGATCTCCTCGACCTGGGCCGCGGCACGCGAACACCGCCGCCACAGCGCGCCGAATACCCCGACCACCGCAGCCGCCACACTGACCACGACGATCGCCCCCGGACTGTCGGCGATCGCGCTGATGGCCGACGCCACCAGCAAAGCCGGCAGGAGCCACCACCGCGAACGCACACGGGCGTGCCGCGCCCGATACGTCAGCGCTCCGAGCAACGGGTGTTGTGCGTTCATCGTGGCCATCCTCCCGATTCCGGCGAAGTTCCGGCTTCCTGCGGCATTCGGTCCTGATGTGACGAACGTCGTCACGCGTTATCCGATCCGGTCGAAATTTCGGCCGACAAGGTTACTTATCGAAGCGAAGATCAACACTTTCGTGCAGCAGCCTTCCCCCACAAGGCGTAACTGACGCAAAGATTGCGTGCCTTCGGTAGCGGATCCGTGATCACCCCGTGTCCGAGTGCGCCGGCTCCCCCGCGACCGGGGAACGCGCAGCTTGAGGTTGTCTCCAGGCCACGCCCCGCGATGGAATCAGCACCGCACCTCGGTTGCGAACGCGGCCGGGCGACGAGCCGGCTGCGGCTGAACTCCCCAGGCGGCGACCGGAACACGTTGCGAGCACCAACAGGTGTCGAACACCTGTCCGGATATCGCAAGACGGCGGTCGCCGTCGAGCCGAGCGCTCAGGGGGCGGGAATGACTTCGACGACGCCGTCGGTGGTTTCGGTGACGAACAACGTGCCGGTCGCCTGGTCCACGGCCACGGTGTTGGGCTGCCGCACGGTGGGCAGCCGGACGGTTTCTCGTGGCGCTGGGAGCGCAGCGCCCTCGGATGCGCCCTAGGCCGGTTGGTCGAGCACCTCGTCGCCCGCGGCATTCCCGCGCTGGGCACCGACAGCTGCGCCGGGTCCACGAGCTGCTGCACCCATCCGGGCGACTGCCGGCCGAGACCGTACCGGACGGCGGTGGACGCTGGGCGGCGAAACACGGCTGCGCGACCGGCGCGGCGACTTCGGCGGCTGGTTCCCTGGGCCATCCTCGACCTGCGTGTGCGTTACGCGACCTGGCCGAGGCTGCCAGCTTCCGGGTGTACGCGGTGCGGCCGTGCCATAGCCGGCACTTCGCCGACGTATGAACGTGAGCGACGGGGTGAACCGGCGATTGAATGCTCCGAAAGGGGGTATGCCACGATGTCAAGGGTGGGTGAAGTGAACGGGGTGGACCGATGACAACCGTGCATGTTCAGCAGCCATTACGCCGGCCTTCGTCGGTGGTGTGCCACGTTCAGGTTGCTGACGCCGCGATTTCCCTCCGTATCACCGGCGCCGTGCACACGGACCGCGACGCCACATCTGTCGTCGACGAACTTGCCCAAGCCTGCGGGCTGTGTTGCGGCATGGTCCTCGTCGACGTGACGCGCTGCGACGTCGACAGCGAACTCCTCGTCACGATGATCGGCGAGGCCACGCTGCGAGCAGGGCGCGCCCGCTGCCAGGTCCGGGTTCTCGTCGACGCTCCCGAGGTCGCGGTCGCGCTGGCTCGGGCCGGGATCGCGCACGCCGAGCTTGCCGCCGGTGCGCGGTGACCGCTCAATTACCCGAATGGGTGCGGCCGGTCCACATCCCGGCCGCAGATCGCCTTCTCGCGGCGACCTACCTCGTGCTCCGCCGCTCCGGGCTGCGGGCCCGAGCTTGCCGCCGGGCCTGCGGAAAGGTGCTTCACGGATCGTCCGCGGGAGGCCGCCCCGCCGGACAACGGATCCGGACGGAAGACTTCGCGGATCTCCGCCTCGTGCTAAGCCGCAAACGACGACCGGTCACGTTCGACGCGGCGGTCGAAGAAGCGCTGCTGCTCGACGCGATGCTGTTGCTGCCACCTCGGCAGCGGTTCGCGGTGCGCTCGGTGGTGACCCGAAACTGGTCGGTCACCGACATCGCCGCGCACACCGGATGGACTCGCGGCCAGGTGCACAACCTGCTGCGCGCCGGCCTGAAAACCCTGTCCGAGCAGGGTGGATCCGCTGCGGCTCCGTCCTAGACCAGGTGCCTCGTCGAGGCTGCGCCGGTGCTCTTGATGCCGTCCAGCCGGCGAAGGCGGCAATACGCGTGTCGAACGCGCGCAGCAACGTGTCCACCAGGCCAGGCAGTTCGAAAGTCTGCCGGTTGTAGACGCGACCGCGACGTGCAGGTCCCAACCCGCCAGACGACCGTGACGGGCGACGTACTCGCGGTCGTGGCGTCCGTGAGGTCAGCGAGCGAAGATCATGGTCACCGTGGTTCCGGCGGCGGTCTTGTCGACGACCGCATCCTGGAAGGGAGCGGACCGGCGGGAGACCGCGGCCGTGCAGCGTGGTGGGCTGCCGCCGGCCGTGGTCGGCGACGATGACGACCACGACATCGCCGCGGCGTGGCGGTCAGGAGCGGGCTCGGCACTGCGGGAGATCACCGGGAGCCCGGTGTGTTCGAACGCCGCGGCGACCGCGTCCTCCAACATCGGCGCGGTGAGCAGGTTGAGCTCTCCGGTAACGCGCAGACCAAGCATCGCCGGTGTTGTCGGAACGGTATGTCGTCACGCGCAGCAGATCCTGCCGAAGGACTGGGTCATCGGTGGTCACGTGCATATCCTCGCGCGCACTGATGCCTCGTCATTCCCTTGTCAATGCGGCAGTTTGACGACCGAAACGAAGAAGTTGTCGATCTGCCGGACCACCTCGACGAACCGGTCGAAGTCCACGGGCTTGGTCACGTAGGCGTTGGCGTGCAGGTCGTAGCTGCGCGCGATGTCCTCTTCGGCTTCGGACGTCGTGAGCACGACGACCGGGATGCTCCGCAGCTCCGCGCTGGCTTTGACCTCGGCCAGGACCTCCCGGCCGTCGCGGCGGGGCAGGTTGAGGTCGAGCAGGATCAGCCCCGGTCGCGGCGCGTCCTCGTACGGCGGTTCACGGCGCAGGAACTGCAGCGCCTGTTCCCCGTCGGAGACGACCGACAGCGTGTTGCGGATCTTGTAGTGCTCAAATGCTTCCTGGGTCATCAGGACGTCACCCGGATCGTCCTCGACGAGCAGGACGTCGATCGGTTCCAGTTTCTCGGTCATGCGGCGTCCTGTTCTTCGGCGGGGACTTCGGAGACGTCGTGGGCAAGGAGGGTGAAGCGGAAGCGCGTGCCGGCGGTGGTTTCGGTGTCGAGCCAGATCCGGCCGCCGTGGTGCTCCACGATCTTGCGGCACATCGCCAGCCCGATCCCGGTGCCGGGGTACTCGGCCCGGCCGTGCAAGCGCTGGAAGATCACGAAGATCCGGTCGGCGTACCGGGCATCGATCCCGATCCCGTTGTCGGTCACCGAAAACACCCAGTCCCCGCCGTCGCGCTCGGCCGAGACGGCGATCTCGGGCGGGTGCTCGCCGCGGAACTTGATCGCGTTGCCGATGAGGTTCTGGAACACCGCGGTCAGCAGCGACATCTCGCCGCGCACGGACGGCATGCCTTCGGCGACGGTCACCCGGGCGCCGGTATCGGCGAGCGCGTCTTCGAGGTTCGCAGTGGCGCGCGCGACGAGGTCGGCGGACTCGACGACTTCGGGTTCTCCCCCGCGGCGGCCGACCCGGGAGAACGCGAGCAGGTCGTTGATCAGCACCTGCATCCGCTTCGCGCCGTCGACTGCGAAGCCGATGTACTGGTCACCCCGCTCATCCAGCTTGTCGGCGTAGCGCTTCTGCAGCAGCTGGCAGAAGCTCGTCACCTTCCGCAGCGGCTCCTGCAGGTCGTGGGAGGCGACGTAGGCGAACTGCTCCAGATCGGAGTTCGACCGCTCCAGCGCCTGGGTGCGGGTCGACAGCAGCGCGTGCGCGGTCTCCAGTTCGGCGACTTCGGCCAGGATCCGGCGGCGCAGCCCGTCGACGTCCTCGCCGAGCTGGCGCACCTCTTGCGGTCCGGTGCCGGCGACCGGGCGGTGCAGGTCGCGGGACGCGGTGTCGCGGACCGCGGTCGCGAGTGCGCGGATCGGCCGGACGACCGCGCGTTGCAGCCCGACGTACAGCAGGACGAGCCCGGCCGCGATCATGACGGCGACGGCGACCAGCACCCAGGTCAGCAAGGTCGCGGCGGAGGACAGGTCGGCGCGTCCATCCGCCCGGGCGCTTTCCAAGTGCGTCGTCTGGGCGGCCAGTCGCACACGGAGGGCGTCGAACAGCGTCTTGTCCTGCTCGATCTGCGCGGCGGAGGGCACCGGCGCGCCGGGCGCCGCTTGCGCGAGCGCGACGCCGCGCCAGGTGTCCGCCGCGGCCAGGACTTCGGCGAGGTCGCGACCGGCGGGGATGTCGGGCGCGGCGCCCAGCCTGCGGAGTTCCGCCACGGCTTTCTCCTGGTCGACGAGGCCGGCCCGGTAGGGATCGAGGAAGTCCTGCTGCCGGGTCAGCAGGTAGCCGCGGACCCCGGTCTCCTGGTTGACCAGGGCGGTGGCCAGGGCGCCGGCCTGCAGCAGCTGGGGGCCGGTCTGGTCGAGCAGCCGGGTGCGCGCGTCGTTGAGGTTGGTCAGCGCGACCGCGCCCGCGACCAGGGCGATGCAGAGCAGCACGGCCTCGACCGAGGCGAGGATCGCGATCGAGCGTCGCAGCGGCCAGGACGAGCTGGTGCGGGTCATCGGGTTCCTTCGGCGGTCAGGTGGCGGAGGAAGACCAGAGCGACGTCGTCGTCCAGGGGCCCGCCGTTGAGGTCCTGGACGCGGTCGATCAGCGCGTCGAGCGCGGAGCCCCCGGCATCCGGGTGCGCGAGGACATCCTCGGCCAGCGGGGCCAGCCGAGCATGACCGAGCCGTTCGCGCGCACCGTCGAAGCCTTCGAAGATGCCGTCGGTGTAGAGCAGCACCGACCAGCCCGGTGCGAGGGCAAAGTTCATCTGCCGGCGCGGCCGGCGCACCGGGACGCCCAGCGGCGGGCCGAGCGCGTCCGAGGAGAGAAAGGCCGCCGTGCCCGATCCGGGCAGCAGCAAGGGCGGCGGGTGGCCGGCCAGCACCATCCGAGCCGACGCGCGGTCGGGCGCCACGGTGATCATGCAGGCCGTCGCGAACAACGGCGTGAGCTGCTCGCTCAGCAGCACCCGCTCGACGGTGGCCAGCACCTCCATGGCCGACAGACCGGCTAAGACCAGCGCCCGCCAGGCGATGCGCAGGGCGACCCCCAGGGCGGCCTCGTCCGGGCCGTGCCCGCAGACGTCACCGATGATCACCTCGACGGTGCCGTCGGCCAGTTCGACGGTGTCGTAGAAGTCGCCGCCGAGCAGGGCGCCATCCCGAGCCGGCCGGTACCGCACCGCCAGCCGCAGACCGGCGTCGGCGAGCAGCGGCGTGGGCAGCAGACCACGCTCGAGCCGGGCGTTCTCGCCCGCGAGCAGCTGCTGCTCCAGGAGCCGCTGCTCGACCTCCTCGGCCCGCCGCCGCTCCCAGGCGTAGCGCATCGCACGGACCAGCAGCCGGCCGTCGACCTGGTCCTTGCCCAGGTAGTCCTGGGCCCCGGCGGCCACGGCCGCCACGCCGGTCGCGGTGTCGTTCTGACCGGTCAGAACGACGATCGCGGTCACCGGGCTGTGGTGCCGCAGCGTCGTCAAGGCAGTCAGGCCGGTCGCGTCGGGCAACTGCAGGTCGAGCAGGACGCAGTCGACGCCCGCCGCGTGAGCCAGGGCCGCCGCCATGGTCGTGACGCGCAGCAGGGTGATCCGTTCAGCTTCGGCCGGCAGGTCGGCGAGCATCTCCTCGACCAGCAGGGCATCCCCGTCGTCGTCTTCGACCAAGAGGACCGACAGGCGCGTGGCATCACGCAACGGAGAGGGGGATGCAGCCACGCGGGCAGGGTCGACCGAAGGAGCAGACAACGTATCCGAGCCTTTCCGGTGCAGACCCGTCCTGCCGGCCGCAGACCACCGAATCCCCAGGTGAAAGACGCCCGCGCGAGCGGGCGTCGGCGGCTGCGGTCTCAACCGGATTCAGTTTAACCGCGGTGGCTCACACGCCTCGCGAGGTGGGGTCCATCCGGTCGTTCAGCCGACCACGAGATCCGCGATCGACGGCGTGGTCGGCTGCAACGATCCGGAGGCGGGTTCGATCGTCACCGAGATGCCTTCGATGTCGGTGGACAGAGCGGCCTCGACGGTGCCCTGGGGCCCGACCAGCCCCGCCGACCGTGGCGCTCCCGGGCCCGTCAGCCACACCTCGTAGGCGTGGCCGGCGTCCAGGTGCGGGAGGACCTGCGCGGCGAACAGGACCTTGCCCAGCTGCCGGGAGACCGTGGCCGAGACCGCGCCGCCGCCGGTCGCTGTGGCGCGCACGGTGGTGACGTCAGGCGCGGACGTCACCGCGCCGACGGCCACCGGCACGGGGCTGCCTGGGACCGACTGGCCCAGCCCGATGCTGATCCCGCCGGCGAGCACCGCCGCGGCCGCGGCGATCGACGCGATCCCGATCAGCGCGCGCCTGCGCCACGGATGCCGTCGCGCCGCTAGAACGGGCTCGGTCGGGACAACGGGCGGCAGCTGGCGGGTCTGGGAGATTTCGGCCAGCACCCGACGGCGCAGGCCCAGCCCGGGACCGACCGCCTCAGCGGCGCCCAGCCGGGCGGCGGTCGCCCGGAACTCGGCGACTTCGCCCGAACACGCGGGGCATTCGCTCAGGTGCCGGGTGAAGGTGGCGCGTTCGTGGTCGTCGACCGCGTCGAGGACGTAGGCGCCGGCGAGGATGTGGGCGTCGGCGGTGGTCATCGGTGCACTCCCAGAGCGTCGCGCAGGCGGACCAGTCCGTCTCGCATGCGGGTCTTGACGGTGCCGATCGCGACACCGAGTTCTTCGGAAACCTCCCGGCAGGTGTAACCCTGAAAATAGGCGAGCAGGATCGACTCCCGCTGGAGCTCGGTCAGGACTCCGAGCGCGGCGCGGACCTGCACCCGGTCGAAGTGGTCCAGCGTCGCCTCAGTGACGTCGTCGTACGGACGACGCAGGTCCAGCCGCTCGGCCCGGTCTTCCCGGTCGACCGCGGCCTGCTCGGAGCGGACGCGGTCGATAGCGCGCCGGTGGGCGATGGTCAGCGCCCAGGTCTGCACGCGCCCGCGGGCGGCGTCGAAAGTCGCCGCCTTGCGCCAGATCTCGAGCAGGACCTCCTGGGTCACCTCCTCGGCGTGGGCGCGCGACCGCAGGACCTGGAGCGCGGTCCCGAAGATCGGCCCGGCCAGCCGGTCGTAGAGCGCGGCGAAGGCCTGCTCGTCGCCGAGGGCGGCGCGAGCCAGCAGCTGTTCCGGTTCCGGCTCGGTGCCGGAACCGGCGCGGAGTGCGACTGCGCGGGCGGTCATAGCAGCCGTTCGTCACGGCGAGCCCGTGCGGATTGGTGCTGGGACGAGAAGGTCAGCCGGTGACCCACAAGGACGAGCGAGAACGCGCTGTCCACAGTGGATCGGGCAAGCCGTGGCCCTGGTAGTTCCGAACACCGAGGACCGATGAGGAGAATGTGATGACCGGCTCGACAGCGGTCTCGTTCGGGCACCACCAGCCGAGCCGGACAGTGCAGAACGACGAACTCGCGGACCTGCTCGGCACCTCCGAGGCGTGGATCCGCGACCGGATCGGCGTGCGCAGCCGCCGGATCGCGGCACCCGGCGAGTCGGTCGCCGACATGGCGACGGCCGCCGCGGAGGCCGCGCTGCGGCGCTCCGGCCACCACGCCGCGGACGTCGACTTGGTGGTCGTCGCGACGTGCACGGCGTTCGACCGGATGCCCAGCGTCGCCTGCCGGGTCGCCGAGCGGCTGGGAATCACCGCGCCCGGTGCGTTCGACCTCAACGCGGCGTGCTCGGGCTTCTCCTACGCGCTCGCCGCCGCCGACCATGCCATCCGCGCGGACGCCGCCGCCCGGGCGATCGTGGTCGGCGTCGACAAGATGAGCGACTTCCTCGACTGGACCGACCGCTCGACGTGCGTGATCTTCGGCGACGCCGCGGCCGCTGCCGTCGTCGAGCGCGCCGCGGGCGGGATCGGGCCGGTGGTGTGGGGCTCGGCCCCGGCGAAGGGCCGCTGCATCACCCTTGAAACCGCCGGGCCCGGAGCGCTGCCCGCGGTGTTCCGGCAAGAGGGCCAGGCGGTCTTCCGCTGGGCCACCACCGAGCTCGCCCCGATCGCCCGGCAGGCGTGCCACCGCGCCGGCGTCGACCCGGCCGAACTCGGCGGCGTCGTGACCCACCAGGCCAACGTCCGCATCATCGACGCGCTGGCCCGCAAGATCGGCGCGACCGGCGCGGTGATCGCGACGGATGTGGCGGAGTCCGGCAACACCTCGGCCGCCAGCATCCCGCTGGCGTTGTCGAAGCTGATCGAGCGCCGGGAGATCGCAGCCGGCGCGCCCGTGCTGCTGTTCGGTTTCGGTGCCGGGCTGACCTACGCCGGCCAGGTCATCAGTTGCCCGGGAATTCCGGCTTTGTCGCCTGATCCGGTATGACGGAGACAGCGCGACCAATACCGCGACCGGGCCGCCTCGAACAACCGGTATGACCGCCACCGAGCTCGACACTCCGGAAGCTCCGTCAGCACCACCGCGCGCCCGGCTGCGATTCTTCGCCGCCGCGTTCACCGGAGTCCTGGCGCTGGCCGCCGCGCTGGCGGCCGGGCACTTGGTGGCGGGATTCATCAGCATCAACGCCTCGCCCTACCTCGCGGTCGGCAACGGCGCGATCGACCTGACACCGGTGGAGCTGAAGGACTTCGCGGTCCGCACCTTCGGCACCTACGACAAGCTCGTGCTGCTGGGCAGCATGGCCGTGGTGATGGTGCTCGCCGCGGCCTTGGCCGGAGTGCTGTCGCGGCGCTCACCGGTGCCCGGGACGGTGATCATCGTCCTGTTCGGACTGCTCGGCGGGTTCGCCGTGTTCCAGCGCCCGGACCTGACCGTGGTGGCACTGCTCGCGCCGCTGGCAAGTCTCGTCGTCGGGGTGGCCATCTTCCTCCTGCTGCAACGGATCGCGCCGCGCGTGTGGCGGGAAGCCGATTCCGACGCAAAGACCGGGACGTCGCGACGGTCCTTCCTGCTCGGCGGCGCCGGGGTCGTCGTCGGAGCGGGCGCGATGGGCCTAGGCGGACAGCTGATCAGCGGGACGCGGGACGCGACGGCGTCGAGGGAGGCGATCGGCAAGCTCGTGCCCGCCCGGACCGCGCCGACGATCCCTGCCGACGCGGACTTCGCCAAGCTCGGCACCCCGCCCTTCCTGACCCCGAACGACAAGTTCTACCGGGTCGACACCGCGTTGTCGGTGCCACAGCTGCGGGC
This sequence comes from Amycolatopsis sp. NPDC051758, assembly GCF_044453095.1. Taxonomy (NCBI): domain Bacteria; kingdom Bacillati; phylum Actinomycetota; class Actinomycetes; order Pseudonocardiales; family Pseudonocardiaceae; genus Amycolatopsis; species Amycolatopsis sp. NPDC051758. The sequence goes on from NZ_JBITCJ010000023.1 coordinate 72,266, forward strand.
CGAGGACTGGACGTTGCGGCTGCACGGCATGGTGGACCGCGAAATCCGGTACAGCTACGACGACATCCGCGAGCGGCCGCTGGTCGAGCGAACCGTGACGATGACCTGCGTGTCCAACGAGGTCGGCGGCGACTACGTCTCGACGTCGAACTTCATCGGCGTCGACCTGGCCGACCTGCTCGCCGAGGCCGGCGTGAAACCCGGCGCCGAGCAGCTGTTCTGCACCAGCGTCGACGGCTGGACGTCCGGCACGCCGGTCGCCGCGGCGCAAGACCGCGGGCGTGGCGCGATGCTGGCAATCGGGATGAACGGCGAACCGCTCCCGCTCGAGCACGGCTTCCCGGCCCGGCTGGTCACGCCCGGGCTGTACGGGTACGTGTCGGCGACGAAATGGGTCGTCGACATCGAGGTCACCACCTGGGCCGCACGGCAGGCGTACTGGCTCAAACGAAGCTGGAGCCAAGAAGCCCCGATCAAGACCGAATCGCGCATCGACTCCCACCGCGGGTTCGCCAACGTCCAAAAAGGAAAGGTACGGGTCGCCGGGGTCGCGTGGGCCCAACACACCGGGATCGAGAAGGTCGAAGTCCGCATCGACCAGGGCCCATGGCAGCAAACCATGCTGTCGCAGGAGGTCAACCCGAACACCTGGCGGATGTGGTGGACCGAGCTCGACATCCCGGCCGGAGTGCACCAGGTGTTCTGCCGCGCCACCGACAAGTCCGGCTACACCCAGACCGACCAGCGCGCGGGCACCGTGCCCAACGGGGCCACAGGATGGCACAACGTCACCTTCACCGCAGCCTGAAAATTTCTTCCCCGATCCACCAATCCGGATTCGACCGGGCCCCGAATCACCAGCAACAAGAGGTTCTCGCCGACTCGGCAGCCTCAGCCGCGTAATCAATTGGAGTGAATTCTCGTGCGTAACCTTCGTATCGCCGGTATCGGTCTGACTGCGGCCGCCGCGCTCACCCTGACCGCGTGCGGCAGCAGTGACACCGGGTCCTCCGCTTCCAGCAGCGCACCCGCCCCCTCCTCCTCGGCGGCCGCTCCCTCCTCCAGCGCCGCCGCCGGTGGCGACGGCATGACCACCAACGCCGACGTCTTCGGCCCGGCCTGCTCGCAGCTGCCGCAGGGCTCCGCGCCCGGTTCGCTGGACTCGATGGGCCCGCAGCCGGTCGCCTCGGCCGCGTCCACCAACCCGCTGCTGACCAAGCTGGTGGCGGCGGTCAAGGCCACCAACCTGGTCGACACCCTCAACAGCCAGCCCGCGATCACCGTGTTCGCGCCGGCCGACCCGGCGTTCGCCGCGCTGGGCGACGCGAAGTTCAACGAGCTGGCGGGCAAGCCGGCCGAGCTGGCGCCGATCCTGCAGTACCACGTCGTCGGCAAGCGCTACGACGCCAAGGGCCTCGAGTCGGCCGGCACGCTGGAGTCGCTGAACACCGCCGGCGGGCCGCTGAAGATCGAGGGCTCGGGTGAGAACATGACCGTCAACGGCGCGAAGATCCTGTGCGGCAACATCCCCACCAAGAACGCCACCGTCTTCGTGATCGACAAGGTCCTCACCCCGGGCACCAACAAGTAAGGCGTCCGGTCACCGACGGGTGACCTGACACGACACGGCCGCCTCGGCTCCTCTACCTCCTGGAGCCGGGGCGGCCGTGCTTTCGCTGTCCGACAACGGGTTCCGGTTCGGACAGCGACCGATGCCCGGTGGTGGCGAGCAGGACAGCCGCCACTGGGGGACGCCGAAGCGGCGGCGCCCCGCCGGTCGTCGTCACCGCTGGTTCACTCCAAAGCGGTGACGGCGACCGGCCCTGCCCTGCCCTGGCCAAGCGAGCCTTTGCTTACAGCGCAGCTGGATTCCGCCGCCGGCGACGTTGCCTCGGTTGCTGCAGTCGGCCACTGGCCCGATGTACTTGCTGTCGGCCACGGTCGTCCAGATGCCGTAGCTGATCGCGCCGTTCCCGCACTGGGCATACGCGCGATACTGGCCGTACCCGGCGGGAAGCCGGGAGCACTTCACGTGGAAGTTCACCCCGCTCGCGCTGGTGTTGTACGTGCAGTCGGACGTGGTGCCCGCTGCGGCAACCCCCGTGGTGGCGGCCAGGCCGCCACCGATCATGACGGCCAAGGCCACCAAAGACGTACGCACGCTCACCAGGAATCCCCGATCGGGTAGTCAGACCAGGTCGGTCGTGGTCACGGCACGGCGGGAAAGATCTAGAGCGGCACCAGCGCCCACACGACCTTGCCCACGCGGTCGGCACGCACGCCCCAGTCCACGGTCAGCTGGCCCACCAGCCGGAGCCCGAATCGGCCCGAGCCCGGCCCGCACGCTCGGACCGGTGTGACGTCCGGGTCCGCGTCGCTGACTTCGACCAGCAGGTTCTCGGCAGCGCGGGTGACGCGCAGCTCGTGGACTGCGGTGGTGTGCTGGTAGGCGTTGCCGACCAGTTCGTCGATCACCAGGAGAACGCCGCCGTAGCGATCGTCGGGACACGCCCCGAACGTCAGGGCCTCGGCGACCACGGACCGGACCTGACGCAGATCAGGGCGGTCGCTCAGCGCGACCGTGGTTTCGGCCGCCTCGGCAATCCGATCCGTGAGGCGCGCCAACTCCTGGTCGAAATCCATGGCTGAAACCGGCTTTCCCTCGACACCTGACTCGATTCGGGGTTCGGGGCGGTTCGCCGTCCGGATTGGTGCCCGGATCCGGAAATCACCGGATCAGCCGAAGATGTCGGTGTCCCGCTCCGCCAAGGTCAGCCGAGATCGAGCAGGCCGTCGTAGCAGTCGCCCTCGTCACCGTCGTGGTGGTGGCCGCCGGTGATGTGCAGGCCGAGCAGGATGCTCAGGTGCAGGCCGTGGTGGTGCTGACCGGGTTCGTGGCCGACGACCGAAACGCTCGGTTGCGGGGTCGAGGTGGAGGCGGAGGCCGCGGCGGGGACGGCCAGCAGGAAGCCGAGTGCCGCGGCAGGCAGGACGGCAGTCGCCAGAATGCGACGGCGGAGTGTGCTCACGGTGGATCTCCTTCTCCTCGAACGAACATCGGACCCGATCCCGGCGGGATCACGGGTCATTCGAGGCGACCGGCCTCAGTGGGCAGGGCCGCGGGACGTGGACCAGCCCTGTGGGTGACGAACCGGCGGTTCGGGCGAGCTCGAGCTGGAACAACCCGCCGTCGCCGATCAGGCGACCATCCGCATGGCAACGAAGAACACCACCAGCAGAGCCCCGATTCCGAAGCCGGTGAAAAGCGCGCCGCCGAGGGCGGGCCGGATCCGGACGCCCGCGTAGGCCAAGCCCAGTGCGAACATCATCCAGGCGCCCACGAAGGCGAGGTGCGTCATCATGGTGCTGCTGAGATCGAAAGCGACTTTCGCGCCGCCGGCGACGATCAGGGCGAAGACGATCGAAACTCCGGCGAGAGTCCACCGGTTCCTGGTCGCCCTGCCGGTCGAGGTTGAGTGCGGGTGACTGCGGGTCATGGATGACCTCCTCGTCGGATCTCCCAAGCCTCACACGGATTGGACCCGGTGATCCTTACCGGGCGGTTACCGGTGTTCGGGAGGCCCGGTCACGACGCCGCGTGTGGCCCGGGCGAGCGCGATCCCGCCGATGATGGCGGCCACGACGACCCACGAGGACACATTGAGCTGCGCGACGCCCGAGAGGCCGTGACCGAGGTTGCAGCCGCCGGCGAGCCAGCCACCCTCGCCGAGCAGAAACCCGCCGACGACCAGCCTGGCGTAGCGAACCGGTCGTCCGCCCCGGATGTGGAGATCTCCGGTCAGGCGGGCGGCGATCGCGGCGCCCGGGACGGTGCCCGGGAGGAAGGCCGTCAGCCACCAGTTCGGCTCTCCGGCGGCGAGACCGGCCACCGCGCCGACCGTGCTGGGGCCGAAGCTCGCGCCGCCGATGCCGGCCAGCAGGGCCCACCCTTTCGGCCGCACCATGCGGAGTGGACGGTTGAGCTCCCGCACTTGTGGCCCGGCCCTGCATCCTGGTTCACAGGTGTCGGACCAGAGTGGCCTGTGTGTAAGTCACCGGGAACCACACGTCTCGCCGCAGGAGCCAAGTGCCGTCCGGGGTCAGGTGGACGGTGCCGAGGTTGATGGCCGCTGCGGTGCCGGGGAATTCGCCGGCGACGATGCGGTCGCCCTCGTGCAGCACGCCGGGGCCGGCGGTGACCGTCGTCTGCTTGCCGAGGCCCGGGGCGATGCTGACCGGACGACCGGTGGTCGCGGTCCGCGCACTCAGCCCCGATGTCCGCAGCGTCGTCAGGTCCGTGCTGGCGGACGCGCTGGGGCCGCCGCTGGTGACGACGCCGACCAGCCCGTCGTGGAGGGTGAGCAGGTCGCCCGGTTGCGCGTCCGCCGCACCGGTGACGGTGAAGGCGCCGTCGAGACGCGGGGTCGCGGTGACAGTCCGGGTGGCCGGATCGTCGGCTGCCGCGGCCAGGGAGGCGATTCCCCGCTCGCCGCGGTCGCCGAACGCGAGCTCGGTGTTCCAGGCAGCTGCCTGCGGCGGCAGGCCGACGGTGAGCAATCCGTTGCGGGGCGAGCCGGCGGTGCCGGCGACCTCGTGCTCCACGGCGCTGGTGCTGAACCGGGCGGCGGACATGCCTGGGGCGACGAGGGCGACCGCCCAACTCGCCGGGGCTTGGTCCCCGGGCGCCGGCCTGGAGACGACGAAGCCGTAGGCCGCGGGGGCGGGCGCGTTCCCCGGGACGGTCACCTGGGCTCGCACCATCAGTGTCGCGGTGTCCGGCGTACCCGTGGTCGACGGCGTGGTCATGAAGCCCAGCGACGTCCTTCCGGCGGCGTCGTCGCGGCGCAGGACGACCAGCGTCGCGTTCTGCCCGCCGAGCGGCACGGCGGCTTCCGAGCCGGGGGCTGCGGCCGGGCTGGCGTTCGCCCAGGCGAGCTTCGCGCGGCCGATCAGCGCGGTGTCGCCGGCCAGGGGGCCGCGCGCCGGCCACTGGGTCACTGCCATGGGCTGGGCCGGTGCGTCGTCACCGCCGGAGGCCGTCGCGAGCGCGACGCCACCGCCGACCACGACAACGGCAGCTACCGCGGCTCCCGTCCAAACCCGTCGCCGTGCCCGCGTCCGCAGCACCCGATGCGCGACCGAGGCGGCCTCGCCGACTGCGGGACGGGGCAGGGAGGCGGCCGCTAGCTCGGTGCGCAGGAGTGTGGCGAAGTCCGGGTGCTGGGTCATCGTCGTCCCTTCGAAGTCGGCGTCTGCGGGGTGTGCGGGGACGGTGATTCGGCTACCCACAGCTCGCGCAGCCGTTGCAGGCCACGCGAGGTGGTCGACTTGACCGTGCCGGTCCCGCAGCCGAGCAGCCGTGCGGTGTCCGCTTCGCCGAGGTCGAGGTAGAACCGGGCGGCCAGCACGGCCCGTGTCCGCGGTGGCAGCCGCAGGAGCAGCCTCAGCATGTCGGGGTACCGGCGGTTCGCGACGGGTGCGGGCGCGGTGGCGCAGGAAGACCCGGGACAGCGTTCGGCGCGAGTAGGCGCCGAGGTGCTCGATATCGCCGCGTCCGACATGCCGGGTCAGCTTCAGCAGAGTGTCGTGCACGAGGTCGCCGGCCTCGTCCCGGTTTCCGGTCAGCACCATCGCGTAGCGCAACAGCTCGCCGTAGTGCTGCTCGACGAACACCTCGAACCGCTGGTCCGTCCTCGGCAATGTCCGGCCCGTCTCGACCTCGGCACCCACCACAGAGCCGGTGGACGCGCCGAATGGTTGCTTCGCCGGAGTCGAAGGCCCAGGCGAGGGTCAGGTCACCGCGATGACGTCCACGGGGCGGATGTCCGGATCGGCCGCCAGCAGGTCCGCAGCGACCTGCCCGAGCGCGACCGGGATCTGCCCGTCGAGATGGGCCTGGCGGGCTTCTTCGGTCTCGAAGGTGTCGAAGATGCCGTAGGTGGTGTCGTCGATCTTGAAGGCGTACCAGGTGACGGTCCCGGTCTCGGCGGCGGCGAGTGCGCGGCCCTGCTCGAGGAACGCGGCGAGTTCGTCGCCCTTGCCGGACTTGGCTTTGAGGGTCGCGAGAAGTCCTCGGTCGACGGTCATGGGGTGACGGTCCTTTCGGTTGTGCGTCAGGTGGCTTCCATGTCCACACCGGACACTCGCCCGGCCGGCGGCGGTGCCGGGGTGGGCGGTTCAGCGGCCGACGGCTCCAGCACGAACCGGGTCAGGGCGGTGCGGGGATCCAGGGTGCGGAGCTGGTTGAGCTCGCCCAGTGGTTTGCGCAGCTGCTCGAACTCGGGCCCGATTTCGTTGCTGATCTGCTCGTGCGCGTTCGCGAGGGCGTCCTTGGCCCGCTGTGCGGTCTTGCGCACCGTGGCGATGGCACCCGGCAGGCGTTCCGGGCCGAGGATGAACAAGGCGGCGACCAGCAGGACGAGCAGGTGTTCCGGGCTGAGTCCGAGCATGGTGCCCCTCCGGTCGCGGTCAGGGATGGGGTGGGTGGGGGGGCGCCCCCCCCCCCCCGCCCCCCCCCCCCCCGGGCGGGGGGGGGGGGGGGGGGGAAGTAGGCCGTTTGCCCCCCGGGGGGGGACCCCCCCCCGGGGGGGGGCGGGTGTGTGGTGTTGAACCAGTTT
>NZ_JBITCJ010000024.1:0-70459 GCF_044453095.1 Amycolatopsis sp. NPDC051758
AGCGCGGTGTCGGGGTTGAACACGCAGGTGACGTACTCACCGGGGTAGATCGCGGGGTCGTCGCGGTGCAGGATCCGCCGCAGGCGCACCGGGTCAGTCACCACCGTTCCGGCGAACGCCGAGGCGAGCCCGTCGAGGCGACGCCCGGCCTCGGTGGCGGCCGGGCCGGTCAGGTCCGGGTGGTCGTGATCGGTGGCCAGGTTCAGCAGCACCTCGCCGCGGGCGAGGGCCTGCTCGGCGTCGACCTCGGCGCGGAAGCCGGAGTCCGAGGTGCCGGCGTAGCCCTCGAACATGTGGATGCTCAAGTGCCGGTACTGGATGGCGCCGGCGATCGAGCCGCCCGGGCGCCGGGCGATGAACCAGGCCAGCGTGCGGCGGAACTGAGCGGTGCGCAGCTGCTCCGGCCGGCCGTCACCCTCCGGGATGGCGTCGCCGCGGTCGTGGGCCCGGCAGTAGCGGTTGATCCAGGCGACGAAGTCCCGCATCTGCTTGTTGGTGGTGGCGGCGCTCGGGACCTTCCCGCTCGCGGCACGCGCCTCGGGCGTGTACGGCGCGGTGGTGACGTCGAGCGTGGCGAAGAGCAGGTCGTCGGACCGGCCGGGTTGCAGCTGCTCGAGGACGTCGACAGCGCGGGCCGCTGGTTCGCCGATGATCCAGGTCGCGGGCGTGCCGCGTGGGTCGCGTTCGCCTTTGAAGGCCAGGCTCTGCACGCTCCACCGATACGCCGTCCCATCCGCGGTGCGCTGCACGCGCAGACATCCCCGGCGCAGGTGCTTGATCTCGCCGTCCCTCATGCCGGAGAAGAAGGCGATGACGATGTAGCAGGCAACCAACAGGATCCGGCTGAGCATGCTTACCGAGTGCTGCGGGTGGACAACAGGGATGCCCGGCAGCCAGGGATGTCCGTCGAGGCGGCCCTGGATCGGGACCGGCAGCCGGCTGCCGGACGCGACTCCGACGATCGCGGCAGCGGTACGCACGGACGCGGGCCGGTGACCGTAGTACAGCGCCGAGACATGACATCCGGCCTGCCAGGCAAGGAACTTCAGGTTGGGCCGGTGTTCGTAGCCGGGCAGCGGTTCGCTGGAGGCGACGTAGTGGTCGAGGACCTGCTGGATCCGGGCGCCGACGCCGGTGTTGTCGCCTCGGCGGTTGATCCGGCGTGGACGGCGATAGTCGCGTAAGGCGTCGGCGGCGCCCACGATGTCGGGAGCGAAGTCACGCACGAAGCGCAGCGCCCAGCCGATCAGGGGCCCGAGGACCTCCTCGGGAATCCGGGCTGTGGTGTTCTCCTGCCGCTGCGCGGCGGGGACGCCCCAGGAGGCCAGGTCCGCAGGGTCAACGGTGAGACCGTCGGTGAGGCAGTGCCGGAAGCGCCAGAGCATCCGGACCGCGCTGCAGGCCCCGGCCCGGCCCTCGGCCGATACGCCGGAGTCGCGCAGACGTTGCTCGAAGCTCGTCAGCTGAGCGGAGGTGACGTCAGCGAGCCGGACCGGCGCCTGGGTGCCATCGTCCGGCGGCTGTGTGTCGAGCCAGGCCAGAAACCGCGTGAGGTAACTGAAGATGCGCCTCACCGTGCTGGGTGCAGGACGGAGCTCGTCCGGCGGCAGCGGTCCGGACAGCAGGGCGTGGCAGAGCTGCTTGGCGATGTCGCGATAGGACGGTGGGACACGGGCGAAGTCGAGGCGGACGCGTCCGGTGTGGTGCTGCAGGATCGCCGGTCCGAGATCCCAGACCAGGTCCGCGAACCGCGATGTCGTCTCGACGGCGACGCCGGGGCGCAGCGCACGGCTGGCAAGCACGAACAGGTCATCGGCCGGGGAGCCGACGGCACGGGCGGTCGAGGTCACGGGTGCTCCCAAGGGTCTTCGACCAGGTCCAGCCACGTCGCTGGGGCGGCGCCGGCGCGGGCGTGCTCGACTTCGGCCGGGGTGAACTTGGGCAGGACGTGATGCTGGATCGCGGCCCAGGCCGGCCCGTAACGCGTCCACCATCGATCCGTCGCCTCGAGGGCGCGGCGCTGGTCCATGGCACAGCGCAGCGCGAGAATCGCCGGCAGGTGCGCGGGGGTGATCACGCAGTTTGCGCAGTGGAAGCAGTCGAGCGCAGACACCCGCCGGCACGCTGTGCCGGTGCTCGGGTGCGTCTGAGGGTCGGTGCAGGCGTTCCACGCCGCCTCGGTCGCCGGGGCGGTATCTGCGGGTGAGCCGACACGGTGGACGGTCAGCGTTGTGCCGCCGGTCGCGGTCAGAGCGCGCTGATGTGCCTGCAACGCGGCGTGCTCGGCGTCGACGAAGGCTTCGGCGGTGACGTCGTGGGCCCAGTCGATCGCCGTGGCGTCGCCACGCAGGTAGTCGGCGAACAGCACTGCTGTGCTGTTGGACCGTGCAGCCGAGGGCAGGTGTCCTCCGGCCGCGCGAGTGCGCCGGACTTCCATGCTGGTGCGCAGCCGCCCGCTCTCGACCTTGAGCGGCTCGGTGCCGTCGTCGGTGCGCAGGTCGTGCCGGGCGATCCACGCGGGGAGCTTGAGGCTGGCCTCCAGCGTGTGCGCGAACGGGTCGGCGTGTTCGGCGTCGGCTGCCCGGTTGCGGAGGGTGTTGCGCCAGATCGACCAGATCGAGGTTGAGCCGCTGAGGGCCCGGCTACGGGCCATCAGCCGGTGGGTCAGCAGGTAGAGGCCGCCGGGGGTGTGGAGTTCTCGGTGCGGTGGACCGATTTCCCAGGTGACGGTGTCGTGCCAGCGTTGGCGGCCGCGGCGGCGTTTGGTCAGCTGCACCTCGACCGCGCGGCTCTCGAGGATGCGATGTTCGGCGGGCAGTTCCTTGATCGTCTCGATGTTGCGCTGGGTCACGGCGACCAGCAGAAGCAGCAAGGGTTCGAGGTCGGCCCGGGTGACGAAGAGCCGGCCAGCCAGTTCGCGGCGGCGCCGCATCTCGGCGCTCGCGCCGCCCTTCGATGTCCAGGTGGTCGTGCCGGTGTCGGCGAGTTGGCGCAGCGCGGCATGGTCGTCACCGTCGTCGAGCGCGGCGAGACGGTGTTCGCCGGCGTCGATCCGGTCCCGCAACTGTGCGACGTCCTGGCGGGCGGCGCGCAGGATGCGGGTGAGCTCGCCGTCGCTGTAGCCGGAGCGGCCGGCGGTGCGCGGGATGGTGGTGCGGCGGTTGAGCTGATCCAGCACCGTGGGTTCGAGTTCGGCTTGCAGCGCGGGTGTGCGGAACAAGCCACGGAGGCGGAGCAGCTCGGCACCGATGGACTGGGCCGAAATCGACCGCCGCTGGTCGGTGAAATAGTCCTCGACGTGGGCCGGGGTCAGGGCCCGTGGATGGCGCGGTGGGTCGAACAGCTCGGCGAGGGCGCGAATGAACCTGGCCATCGTCGACCACGTCCCCTTGGCCGACGACGCCGTGCGGCGGCTCCCGCCGGGGCCGATCAAGGTCCGCAGGCCGGCGGCGAGGACGGGATGCCAGCCAGGCAGGGGAAGTGCGCTCACGTCGAAGAGGTACTCGCGTCGGTCCTCGCCGACGAAGGCCACCACCGTGTCGTCCTGGCCGGAGTCGACGGGCACGGACGGTGGCTGGTAGAACGCCGTGCTGGGGAGTTCTGCGCGACGGCCGCGGTGAGTGCGTCCTCGACCGTCACCGGTCACCACGAGGCCTCGTCCTGTTCGGCCATGCCGAGTACCGCGGGCTCGCGTGGATCCTCCCAGCCGTCCGGCACCAGCGCCGTCCGCGTCTCCATCTCCAGCTCGGCGAGCGTGTGCAGGTAGATCTGGGTGGTCACGACCGATCGGTGGCCTAACCGCCGGCGGACCCAGTCCAGAGGGTCCCCGAAGATCCGGGTGTACTGGCCGCGCTGAGCCGCCGTCAGGTCGCCCAGCGCGGCCAGGTGCCCGCGCTGCAGCTGTTCCAGGGTGACCACAGCGAAGGAGTGGCGCAGCATGTGCGGGTGACAGCGGACAGCGAGGCCCGCAGCGCGGCAGCGATCGTTGCCCTCAGCGAACACGCCTTTCCAGCGCGAGATCGTGATCGGCCATCCCTGCTCGCCGAGCCACAGCGCAGCCGGTTCGAGACCACGTTCGCCGTCGACCAGCAGCCGCCGCCGCTCCGCCGGCCCGAGCCGCGCGACATCCACCGACCGCGCCACCCCGGTGCGAGCCACGACCGGCCGGGCCGGGTCCTCCACGACCAGCGGGCGCCGTAGTCGCCGGTACCGTCCAGCGGCCTGAGCCTCGGCGACGACCGTCGCACGGTCGATCGTCAGGTAAGCGTGCAGTTCGCCCAACACACCGGCAGGGACGTATACCCAGCGAGCCGAGGTGCCCTTCGCGATCGCCTCCGGCAGCCAGAACCGCCGATACCCGGGCGCCGCGCCGCTGCCGGCAGGGACCTCGAACGTCGTCAGGGCGGACTGCTCCTGCAGTCGAAGGCCGGTGCGGACCATCAGGTCACTGAACAGGGCGTTCCTTGCTGCCCATCGCCCCCGGAATCCTGGCCGTGGCAGACCGTCCGGGCCGTAGCCGCGCATGCCGACGTCGCGCCACGCCCGGTAGGCCGTCGGCGGGAGCCAGGCCACACGGTCGCGGACGCCGTCGTGCGAGTACGTCGCCGGACGCTGCTCGTCCAGCGTTCGGCGCCCGGCCCAGCCAGCACCCGCAGGCAGCGGACGACGAGACGTCTGCGGAATGGGGTGGATCTGGACGTGTCCCGCCAGCAGCGCCCACCGGTAGAACTGGTTGACCGCCGCGACCTCGCGGTCCCACGTCGCGCCGGACACGCGCGGCCCAGCCGGGTCCTGGCGCCGCCACACCAGATAGGCCAGATGATCGGTCTCTGAAGCGTCGCGCCAGGACCGGCGTCCGCGCCCCGACCACAGGAAGGACAGGAACGCCGCAAGATCCCGGGCGTAGCCCTGCCGCGTCAGCGGTGCTCGCTGTGCCATGACTGCCGACCGGAAGAAGTCGTTGAGGTCGACGTCGTACTGGAACGTCGGAGAGAGCAAGTACGGCGTGCCGTCGGTCAGCCGCTCCTGCCGCAACCAGTCGACGCGCCCGTCGAGCAGGGCGTTCAAGAACGGCGGCCGCTGTGTCGCGGTTGGCAGCTCGGCGCGGGTGAGGACTACCTGCTAGAGGTCGATGTTCATCGCGCAAGATCATGCGGTCACGACCAGCAGTGCACAACTCTGCGAAACCTGCCGCCGCATCGAAGCGCTCGACCTCGCCGAACGCCGGCTCGCCGAATGGGCCCACCTGGACATCACCACCCAGCACCCACCCGACACCACGCCGCAGCAAGGACTCGTGCTGGTCGCGCACCCGCCTCCGGCCGGAACCCTCACCGGCCGCATCGAACTCGTGCTCGACGGCACCGCTGTCGCCACCCTCACCCTGACCTGCTGTACCGCCTGCCGGATCGCGACCCTCGACTATGTCCACGTCGCAGCCGGGTACCGGCGCCTGGGCTACGGCCGCACCCTCGTCGCCGCAGCCCACGCCCGCACGACCGGCTACCGCCGGACCGCACCGCTACCCGACGGCGCCGTCGCGCAAGCATTCCGCGCCCGCATCTCCTATCCCAGCCCAGGACAGCTGTGTCTGCACCGGCAACCCCGTGACACCGGCAGGTGATCCACACCCTTTCCCTGGCCGGGCACGTGCAGGTGCGGACTGACTGCCGCAAGGGCACTGCGGTGGGGTGCGACGATCTACGACCAGGTCGAGCTGTCGCTGTGCCCGGTCGACTGACGTGGTCTGCTGCTCGCCTGCACGTCGAGCCTCGCCACCGACGCTGCGGCGTCGGCCGCGTGCTGGCCCCGCGCGGCCGCAGCCCGCGGCGAAGGGTTCAGCTGGAGCGCCAACCCGGCGGACGAGCCCGATGCGGCGTTCTGGGCTCGGGTCGGGGCGCCGCGAGCACCGGCGAGCCCGTGCTCGTACCAGGAAACCGCCGGGCTACGCATCGAACCGCGCTGGCCGAAATGGTGGTAGCACTCGTCCGCTGAAAGGTGATGAGGACGGTTTCGGGCTCTGCTACGCCGGATCCGGACTTCCACCGGGCTCAGGCTCATCGGCGCGCGGGGCACACCATGCTCAGCCGGATCGAATGCGCGACCGCCGGGTACCGCTTCGCTGAACCGGGCGACGCCGCCGAACTCCGCCCCGCCGAACCAGGCGTCGCCGCCAAACTTCACCCCCGTCAAACCCGGCGGCGCGTCACTCGTACGGTTTCGAACATGAGTTCGAGACGATGGTGGACGCCTCGTCTGTCGATGGACGGCGAGGCGGTGTGGGATCACGAGCTGCGGCGATTCGCGACGCCGGAGGCATGCCGGTCAGGACATCCCCTGGAGCAGGGCATGAAGACGTCGGAGATCGATTGGTTGGAGTACCGCTGCCCGATGTGTGTGGCCGAGAGCGCGCCCGATCCGTTCTTCCGGTTGCGCAAGCCCGCGAGGATCTGACCAGCAGGTTTGCTGACAGGTTAGAGGTAGAGCCCGATGTGCAGGCAGATGGCGACGACGCCAAGCACGAGGTGACACCCCCTCGGGACGGTCAGTACCGTTCACCGTCAAGTGACTGAGGACGGAGGCGGCCGGCGTGAGCGATCGGATCGACTGGTGGTTCATTCACATGTCGGCGGACGTCCTTGGCGCGTTGGGCCAGTGGTTTGGGCCGATCGTGGCTGTTCTCTTGACGTACACACTGGACCGCCATGTTCGCCGTCGGCTTTCGCGGCCGGTGCGGGTGAGGAAGGCGGGGTCGAGACATCGGGGCAAGCCGGGCGTGTCCGTCGTTCAGGGGGCGACCGGCCAGCAGCTGTACCTGGGCATCAGCAACGCCACCGACAAGCCGATCTCTGACATCTCACTCGGGTTCGCTGGCCCCCGTTTTGTCCTGGTCAGCTACCGAGATGCTTCCGGTCGTGCGCGGACTCTCGCGCGACGTGCAGTCCACTTTGGCTGGTAAGTGTGGTGCCCGGTCTGGTGTTGCTGATGGCGAACGTCCTGGTCCTGATCCTGTGGGCCTATGCGTCCCAGTTGAGGTCTCGTCGCCTGGAGACTCGTTCTCTTGCGACCACGCTCTCGGTGGTGGGTTTCGCAGATCTCGTGGCGCTGATTCTGTGGGGTTGGATCGAGAACAAGCAGGCTGACTGGTGGGCCGCGTGGGGACAGTGGGTCGGCGGGATCGGTTCACTTGCCGCTGCTGCGACAGCGGTATGGATCGCACAGCGCGGCTGGCGTCTCGCCACGATTGAGCGGCGAGAAGATCTGGCCTCGCGATTTTCGATCTGGGTGATCGATACAGATTCCCCTTTGGCTCCAGCGAAGGCGAAGTTCGTGAATGCGACCCAACTTCCGGTGTACGACGTGACCGTTGACACCCGGGGTCGTGGAATCCTGGCCAGTCACCGAACTCTCATGGGCGTACTTCCGCCAACCACTGAACCGCTCGATCTCGACAATCTTTCGCGGATCATCAGCGAGCAGGTCATCGGAACGCTCAAGATGGAGTTCGCGGCCGGGGGTCTATACCTCGAACTACCGCCCAATCCGTATGACTCTAACGAATGGGACGATCCCGAATTCAGTCCGAACGCTCGGGTGCGAAACTTGGAGATCGTTCGCGAACGTCTGCAAGTGACAGTGTCCTTCCGACTGGGAAACCAGCGGTGGACCAGGTCGCATGACGGTCACCTCAAGGCCGTAGCCGACGCTTAGGTCGCCTGTTCCAGCCTCCTGGGCTGGTGAGCGCGATGTGCCGGTCGTGGCAGGTCTTGCACAGGGGCCGGAGCCGGTGCCGGTGCCAAGCGTCGGGGTCGGGTGACTCCGCGATCGACGAGCGACCGGCGGGTCTCCGGGTAGTGGTCGGCCACAGTGGCCGGTCTTTGACACCGGGCGCAGAGCCGGTGTTCCCGTAGGTATTCCGCGCGGTTTAGCTGCCAGTCGTGGCTGTAGCCGCGTTGCGCGGCGGTTCCTCGGCGCTGGTCGCTATCGCGACGCTGTTCTCGCCGGCAGTGCGGGCAGGGGCTGGACGGGATGGTCGTTCGACAGGTCGGACAGACGCGGTGCGAGCTGGTAGGCACGGCCGTGGTCTGTGTTGGCTCGTCACGGATGCCGGCGGATCGCGGACGTAACGGCGGGTCGGCGGGTCGCGACCCCACCGGGGAGAGGCTGGGAGGTGAGCGTCGTGGACGTACTGCGGAATCGGCGGCGGACGCGGCTGCGGCTGGCCTCGTTGCTGCGTGCCTGGCGGGCCGACGTGCTGTCAGTGGAGCTGCCGGAGCTCGATCCGGCCCAGGTGGACGCGGTGGCGCGGGACCTGCGGATGCGACGCGAGCCGATGGCCGGGTAGGTCACGACTGGTTCTCGTACCCGGCGGCGTGCAGCAGCTGCGCGAGGTCGCGCAGCAGTAGTCGGACGGGCACCTCCAAGCGGGATCCGGCGGCGGCGAGGACGGCGGGGTCGCATGCGGTCTCGATGAGGTTGTGCAGGTCGCCTGCGCTCAGCCAGGCAAGCCAGTGTCCGGGGTCACTTCTCGTATCCGGGGCCAGAGGCGCTGTGCGTGCACCGGCAACCCCGCAACGACAGTCAGTGATCCACACCGTTCCCTGACGCGGTCCCGTTCTCCCCGCGATCGGTGACCACTTTGCCGTTCACGGCGGCCACTACACTGTCGGCCACGCCTAGCGAGGGGAGCGGTGATCGTGCCCGATCCGTCGGAGCAATCCGTGGTACCGGCGAAGACCGGCGCCCAGATCGTGGCCATCCGCGAGGGCGCCGACGGCTGGGGCGTCGTCACGATCCTCTCGCCCGACGGCGCGTTCCAGAAGGAACCGTGCCTGAGGTGCCCGTGGCGGCGCGACTCCCCCGTCGGTGCGTTCCCGCCCGCAGTGTTCCGGCTCTCCGCCTCCACCACCTACGACCTGGCGACCAACGAGTTCGGGTGTCACGGGAGCAAACGGGACGAGCCGAAGACTTGCGCCGGGTTCCTGTTGCGAGGCGCCGCGCACAACGCCACGGTCCGCATGTACGGACCGGACATCGCCGAGGTCTCCTCGCCGTATCCGCTGTACGACTCCTACCGGGAAATGGCGATCGCCAACGGCGTCGCTGCCGACGATCCAGTTCTCGCGCCGTGCCGCGATAGCCGGCTCTCCCTCCCGGATATGGCCACCGTGGTCGCCGACCAGACCGCCGCCACGGTGTCCCGCGCGCAGCGACTTATCCGCGACTTCATCGTCGAGTCGGCGGGGATGGACCTCGGCGAAGCGATGACGGCCGATGCGATGCTGCTGGCCGGTCGGCTCGGCGCGGCCGGGCACCTGGCCGTCCCCGGGCGTGACGACCACCCCGGCGACACCACAGCACTGGCGCTCATCCGCAAGTTCATCGTCGAGTGCGCCGGTGACGACCTGGGCGAGGACGCCACCGAACTTGCCGAGCAACTACGCCGGCACCTCGCCTCGGCGGCGGTGCTGGTCGGCGGCGTCTACGAGCCGATCGTGATCAACCAGGGCGGCAGCTAGCCTGCCTGCTCGTTCTGTCGGACACTCAGGCCGCCTCGTTGCCCACGGCCGCGGCACCCGTCTTCAAGACAGCAACGCGAAGACTCGTGACACACGCCCCGATTGGCTGCATCGGCGACGACGACTACCGCGGCTTCGCCGAGGCGTACGGCCACGATGTAACGCAGTGGGACGGGTTCGAGCTGTTCCGCGATATCCGCGAGTTCCGCATGACGTGCCGGCTGTGCAGGTCGCCGCCAAGAACCCGGACGCGAAGGACCAAGCCACGCTCCGGGTCGAATACCTACACGGCAAGCACGGCTCGCGACCGTGGGGCGGCTGGTCAGCGCTGCTCTGAGGACGACTTATGGCAAAATGAGTGCCGTGGGCAGACGGCTGGTTCGCAGCGGCGTAGCCGCTCGCAGGGTGGCGCCCGCGGTCGTGGCCTTCTTGATCGCGATCGCAGCGGCAGCAGCTGGCTTCCATGAGCAGCCGAACGTCTTTCAGCTGGCCAGCACGCTTGCCGTTGCACTCTTGGCCGCACCTGCAACCTGTGACTTCAAAAAAACTTGACAGAAACTGGACAAGAAGCACGGCCTTGCAACGTTGCTGGTCAGCGGCTCGACTAATCCGGCTGCTGTGCTATGTCGATCACGTCCCCGACATAGCACAGCGGCCGGTCGTTTTCCACCTGGCGCTGCGCGTAGGCGACGCCGTCGTGCACCCACGTGCGCGGGGGCAGCCGTCCGCGGTTGATCCATGAGCGGATGGTGTTGACGCTGATCTGGCGGCCGTAGAGGGCCGGGATTGCAATGACGCTTTCCTCCGTCAAGGAACTTCGCGTTCGCAGCCGGCGTCGCCGAAATTGCTAGTTGACTCCTTCACCAACCCTTCCCGAGCTTGTAAGCAAGGTAAGGCCGGAGGGCTATGCGTCCGTAATGACCGGGTTTGCGGATCGGCAGGTCAAAAGAGGTAATTGTTCTCTCCGCAAGGACCGAAGAAGCGGCAGTGCACCAGGTCAGTCGCATCAAGCGCGCTTGCGTCGGCTTCGAGGGGCGTAAGGACTGCCGTGGCACGATTGAGGTCGAGGCCGGCGTTGACCGGCGGGAGGTCGTGTTCACCAACGTCGTGGCGGTCGCAGCCGTGGAAGTTGCCAGCGGTGACGATCACGATACGCGGGCCGTGAGCGCCCCGCAGTCTGCAATGCAGGTGCGCAGGGCTGATCTCGCCCAGCTCATGGATCGCGACGCCCCGAAAAGCGGGGGGAAAGTACCACTCTGGCTCGGGATCGTCTGGCCGACCGCGATCGTCCCGGCCAGTGTGGGCGGACAGCTCCCAGCCGCGTGTGGTGAGGAAGTCGTGCAGCTGCTGGATATGGGCGTCGTCGATGTAGTCGTGGATGATCGTCATGCCGGTGCTTCCTCGGGTGGTCGCGGTGGTCCTCAAGCCGGTACGTGAACCCGCGCGGCGAGATCGCGGATTCCTGGCACGGCTGCACGATTCTGGTTGAGCAACGCATCGACGATGGTGCGAACTGCCGCGCGAGTGTGCACCTCGCCGGGTGCGCGGCGTTCGGCGGCCAGCAACGTGCTGTACGCCGGCCCGGGTTGACCGAGCTCTAGCTGAACCGCGGCGAGGTCCACCAAGTAGCGTCCCTCCCGCTCGACGTCAGGGAACCCCACCCCTCGGGCCGTGCGAGCGTGATGCAGCGCAGCCTCCGGCTCACCGAGCAGCTGCTCCACCGAGACGCGATGGCTCAGCAGGTTCGCCTGGGCCCGTGCAGCCTCGGCGCCCTCGAGCCGGTTCGCGGTCGCGGCTGCTTCCGTCAGCAGGTCGCGGGCTCGGGCGCCGTCGCCGGCCCGGGCAGCGGAATACCCGCTGGTGCAGAGCAGGCCGGCGTGCAGCACGAGATGGCGCGGATCCCGGCCGTCGAGCGTCAGTCGCTCGGCTGCCTGTACAACGAGGGCGCCGGCTCGGTCGTGGTCGCCGGCGCGACGGCACACGCCGGAGAGCATGCGCTCCGCTTCGGCGAGAATGAGCGGCTGGCCTGCTGCTCCCGCGGCTCGAACCGCGCGGTCGGCGCTTATCCACTCCAGGCCCGCAGGGCGCAGCTTGACCAGCGCGCGGGTGACCAGCGTGTAGGCCTGGGCCGCGGCTCCGGCGTCCTGGGCAGCCTCTGCGGCTCGGACCAGCGCCGGCAGCTGATCGGCGAGCGCCAGGAAGTCGGACTTGCCGAACGATGCGCGCGCTACTGCGAGTGCGCGGGTTAGCCCGGCGGTCGGAAACGCCGGACCTGTCGCGGCCCGGGCGCCGATGAGGACGTCGGACAGCCGGGTGGTGAGCACAACGGCCGGGTCCGGTAGTGCCGCGGACGTGGACGTCGCTGCCTCCGCGGCCGGGGCACCGGTGACAGCGGCGCCGATGGCCACGCCACCGGCCTTCAAGAAGCTGCGTCGGCGCACGTCGTCCTCCTCCGGGGCGGGCTTGCTGACCACCCTAGAAGGGGCCGGGTCGATGCGCCCGGCCGCCACGCCCTCGGGGCCATCCAGCCCGAACGCTGATTCAGGAAGCTGCAGGGCCTCAGCTAGTCGCCGCAGGGTCACCACGTTCTCCATCCGGCGTCGGCGCGCCTCCATCTTCGAGATCACGCTCGGGTGAAACCCCAGGCGTCGGGCGAGCTCGGTCTGGCTCCATCCGGCTCCCTCTCGGGCGTGCCGCAGGACTGCCGGGTAGTCGCGGCGCGCGATCGCGTCGAGCAAAGGCGAGGACATGGCCGGGAGCATCAGGCGCCCTCCCACCGCCGGAAACGAAGACTAACCCAGAGTAGCGGTTCCGTGACCCTGTCAAGGGCGCTGTGCCAGTTCGGCACAGCTGTGCCGGGCTGGCACAGAACTCACCTCGACTTCTTCCAGTTTTCTAGCGTGGAGCTGTCGCCATGACGCGCCGATCCGGGAAGGAACGGGGATGGAATCAGGAATCGAGCCGCTACCGATCTCCGGAGCGTGGAAGGTCACTCCCAGGGCCTTCACCGACGACCATGGAAGGCTCCACGAGCCGTTCCACAGCGGGCATTTCGCGGCGGCCATCGGCGTCGACCTGGCCGTCCGGCAAGCGACCTGCTCGATCGCGCAGAACGGCGTACTACGGCGCATCCGAGTGACGACGGGAACCGGGCTGGCGAAGTACGCGACCTGCACCGCCGGCGTGGTGTTCGACGTCGTTGTCGACGTGCGGATCGGATCTGCCACCTTCGGCCGCTGGCACGTCGAGCGCCTCGACCACGAGAACCGAACGGCGCTGCTGCACCTGCTGTCCCGGCCACACCAAGACGAGTACGAACGCACCGTCAACCCGCTCGACCCCGACCTCGCGATCACGTGGCGCGCGGGTTTGCACGTGGCCGTGCGAGCGCGACTGCGTAGCCGCCTCCCGCAGCTCATGATCGTTTTGCAGCCGAGGTCACCTGGTGATCGCATCGGCTGTGTGAAGTCGTGTCGTGGGCATCGCGATCGCGATGCTCTTGTCGTCGTGACGTTTGGCACGCGGCAGGTCCACCCCTGCAGGGTCGTCCTGAGCTTCCCATTTCTCGCATCGGCGCAGGACCTGTTCGAGGACCTCAGGTTCAGCGGATGCCAGCTGCGGCCAGTCGTCCAGGAGAAGGTGCTGCATAGGCTTGTAGGCGCCATCGGTGGCCAAGCCGACCCACGGAACTTCGGCGATTCGGAAGCGGCGGACGAGGGCGTTCGCCGCTGCGGCAGGCTCCGCCTCAGCGATCCAGTATCCCCCCGGCCGGTTGCGACGAGCGGCCTGCTGCGTCTGCAGCTCGCGCAGGATGGCTCGGTGAGCCGCGTCGAAGCCGAAGCCACCGGCGAGGCGCTGCCGGTACCGCCTGGTTGGCTCCAGGTCGAGCCGGCTGAGTCGCGTGTCCGTAATGATCGTCGTGGGCAGCACGACGAGGTTGTCGCCCAGCAGCAACATGTCGAGCCAACCGTCGTGCTCACGCACGATCGTGACCGTGCTCGAGGGCGACTCGCCCGGGCAAAGATCGAAACGTGCCGCGACGTCGTGGATTGCCTCCGCGAGGACCTCGACAAGATCTGCGCCGGGCGCGTGGACGAGGTGGTCTTTGAGTTGTGTGCCGAGCTCCGCGGCATAGACAGCCGGAGGAACAGGCACGGGCACGAACGCCGAGGCCCCGTCGAGCATGATCACACCGTTGGCCATGGTGACGATCTTGTCGTCGCTGGCCTCGATTGCAGGAAGCTGAGCGGATGCGATCTCCACGCGGCTCACCACATGAAGGGGCCGGCGAGGAGTTCGCTGGCAGTCACGTGCCGGTCGTCGACGAAGCACCGAATCACCATCGAGCAGGGCGTGTCACCGGTCATGGTGAACAGCGCCGCGAGATTGTCGGCCAGGAAATGAGCGGCGCCGAGCGAGCCGATCGTGTGGATCCCGGCAATGTGCACGACCACTCGCCTGTTCCGGATTTGCCGTGCAAGATAGGCAATGTCGCCGGATTGCGGCGTGGGTTCATCCGCCGGCGAGCCGTGTCGAACACCGGTACCTGCCTCCTCGATCCACCAGCGAGAGCCGGACTGGATCATGCGCAGAGCAGGGTCGGCCTCGATCAGGTGCGCGCCGACCGGTGCCGACTTCGGTCCACAGACGACAACGGCGTCACCGTCGGGAAGCGCTGCTTGTTCGGGCTCGATCTGGTGACGGGTGACGACGAAGGACAAGGAGTGGAGGAGCTCGGCCAACTGGTCAGCAGCCTCGGCGTCTTCGGCTGCGATCAGGGGACGTTCCCGATCGGTGGTTTGATAGCGGAATGGCACGCTGATGCTGACGGGGCCATGACCGTAGAAGAGGCGCTCGGCGGCCGGCGCGGTCTTCATGAGCTGCGAAAGCCGGCTCTTGGTCAGCCCGACCTCCGGGGCGATGTCCTTGTCTTTCATGTCGAGGTCGGTACGAGCGCACTCGATCGCGTGGCGGCGGATGCGGGCGAGCTCGGCGGCCAACTGGTTGTAGTGGGTCAGCAATTCGGTCGCGCGGCGCCCGCGGCGCAGCGGATCGGGATCACGGCGCAGGTCGTCGAACTCGCGATCGATACTCACACTCGCGAGTTTATACCCCTTGACTGGCGCGCTCGCCGCGCCATAGCATCCGGTTCATACCCCTAAACTGAGCAACTGAACCACCACCACCTCCCAGTTGAGGGGTATCAACTAGCAGGTTGGAGGCAGCGGGATGACGCGAGCAAGGCAACTGACACCGCACCACGCGTCCGCCGCCGGAGGCCTGCGACATACCGCCGCAACGCTAGGACCGCTAGCCGATTCTCATCCCGACCCTGATCGAGGCCGATCGTGAAGGAGCCCACCCGATGACCGCAATCCGGATGGCGGCCAGGCTCTCCCTGCCCGATCTCATCGCCAGTTTGAGGCGAGAGACGCGCCGCGCCGATCACCATGCCGAGTTAATCGCCGAGCTGCGACGCTCAGCACTGACCCCGGCATGCTTCGTGCCCGGTATCGAGCACCAAGCAGCCGCTGCGATCGTTCGCGCGGGCCTGCCCACCGTCGAGCACCGGCGCCGCACCCTGCACCGGCGCATCGACGAGCACCTGTTCCTCGACACCACCGCCCGGGCGGCGGTCCGGGTTCTGGCCTGCTGGGACGACCGCGCACACCGCGTCCTGATGCACGTCGCCGAACTCGGCGAGCCAGGCCTGTGGGACCGCATCGTCGTCCACTTCACCCAATGGGAGATGACCGGACGACCGGTCCCACCCATGGCCGGGACGCGCGGATCGGCCTCGTGACACTCGTAACCGCGGCCCCCATGTCGACGTCGGCGGGAAGCACGCCCTCGCCGCGGCGCGCGGCCGCGGTGGTCCGTGCCTTCGCCACCGCCCCGCCCGGCGGCTACCAGCACCCGATTCTGGCCGTGGCCCCCGCCCTGGCCGCCGAACGTTGGATGCGCGCGCAGGTCCACCAGGTTCTCGGCGATCCCGACGCCGACGCGCACGCCGTGACCGCCGCGATCCGCGCCGAGCAGCGCGGAAACGCCGCGTGCGCGGTGCTGATCGACCGGTGGGCCGCAGTCGAGCTGCCCGAGCGCCGGACCGGGGCCCTGCACACCCAATCCCTCGGCCAGTTCATCGATCGGCTGGTGATCGTGTGGATGCGTGGCCTGCTGCTCGCCGAGGACGGAGACGAGGCGACCGATCCGCAGGTACGGCTTGCTGCGCGACAACTCGGCGAGTTCGGCCGCGCCTACGACGACCTGGTCACCGACCTGCTGCTCGGGCGCCGCCAGCCGCCGGTCTTCCAGACCCCCGCCAGCCCGGCCGGGATCGCGTGAACCGATGGAGAACGACATCCGCGCGGTGATTGGCGTGATCGTCGCGACGGAAAGCCCGCTGGGACGCGCCGCCGAAGCAGCCAACGACCTGAACCGGCACCTGCCCACACCCGCCGCGCCGGGGATCTGCCCGACCTGCGCGGACCGGTTCTGGCCGTGCCCCTACTTCGACGACGCAGCCGCGCGGCTGCACACCGCCCGGCTGCGGCTGAGCGACCTGGTTCCGCTCGACCTGCACGCGCGGCTGTGGCCGCCACCACCGTCAGCACCGGCCGCGACGCACCAGGAAGTCGCGTGGCCGCAGGAACCCTGCCTTGGAGAGGGAGATCGGCATGGATGACGTTCTTCGCGCCAGCCTGCGTGCGGCGGTCTACGACCGCCTCGACTACCTCGACACGATCGTCAACGGCGCCGATACCCGGTCACGGGTGGCGCTGGCCGACTCGGTCATTCCGATGTTGACCCATGCCTGGCGAGATCTGCTGAACGAGCACGAACCCGACGAGCACGGCCGCTGCCGCGCTTGCTCACCCCGGCGGGGACGCCGCGCCCGAGGATGCTCGGTCTGGCAGATGGCGCACCGCCACCTCATTCCCGACGCCGGCGACAGGAAGGCCGCGCGGACCGCACGTACTCCGGCCTGTGAGTCCACCTGCCCAAGGTGTCGGAATCCCGGCGCGGTAGTGACTATCGGCATACTGGAAATCGCTGTCCGTCACCGTTTTGTTGACTCCGCACAAGCCTAGGAGGCACGCACCTCTTGAACGCAGAAACCACCACACATGCACAGAAACTCCGCAACGAGCTGGTCGACAAGCTCGTCCAGGGACGTGAGCGGCGGGGCCTCACCTTGCCCGCCGACGTAGAACGCGCGCTGCGGACCGTGCCGCGTGAACTGTTCATCCCCGGCGTCTCCCTGGAGGAGGCGTACGCGAACACAGCGGTGGTCACCAAGCGGCGGGAAGACGGCGTGAACATCAGCTCGGTGTCCGCCCCTCACCTGATCGCGGACATGCTCGGACAGGCCACCGGCCACCACATCCTCGAGATCGGCAGCGGCGGCTACAACGCGGCACTGCTGCGCGAGATCGCCGGTCCGAGCGGATCGGTCACGACCGTGGACATCGACGCCGACGTCACGGACCGGGCACGCGCCTGCCTGGACGCGGCGGGCTACGCCGATGTCGAGGTCGTGTGCGCCGACGCCGAGTTCGAGATCGAGCCTGGCCCCCGCTACGACTTGATCATCGTGACTGTCGGGGCGTGGGACGTTCCCCCAGCCTGGATCAGCCAGCTGACCGACGACGGCACGCTCGTCGTCCCGCTCCGCACCCTGGGGATGACCCGCTCCTGGGCGCTGAAGCGCACCGGGGACCACCTGATCAGCCACAGCAACCTCTCGTGCGGATTTGTGCCGATGCAGGGGGCGGGCGCCAGCAAGGGCCGGGAGGTTCCCCTCGGCGACGGTGTCAACCTGTGGCTGACCGAGACCCACCAGGACATCGACGGTGCCCCTCTGCAGGGCGTGTTCGCCGCGGAGCGTCACGAAGCATCCTCGGGCGTGACCGTCCCGTCCGGCCGGCAATCCTCTGATCTTGACCTGTGGCTGGCAAGCCACGTTCCTGGATTCGCCGTGATGATCGCCCAGACCAGCGCCATCGACGGCGGCCTGGTCGATCCGTCGTGGCAGTACGGGACTCCCGCGTCGGTTCACGGCGCAACGCTGGCCTACCGGGGCCGGCTGCGCCAGGTCGCCGACGCCGAGTTCGAGTACGTCGCGTACGCCCACGGCCCCGACGGCGCGCGGGCCGCCGACGAGCTGGCAGGTCAGATCCGGGCGTGGGATCGCGCCGGGCGTCCGGCGCCGACCTTGCACGTCTTCCCGATCGACACGCCCGACACCGATCTCCCGGAAGGGTTGGCGCTGACCAAGCGCCACTGCCGCGTGGTGTTCACGTGGCCAGCGGCCTGACCACCCCTGCCGGGAACATCTCCTTCCTGCCAACGGAGTCACGGAAGGGGAGCAAGGAACCGCCCTGGAGAAAGGAAGTTCTGATGGACCCCTCGGAGTTTCGCCTTAACGTGCGGCTCGTCGAAGGCGGCGCCGCGCCCGCGACCGGGTCGGAGGACTGCACCTCGGATGGCTGTGGTGACGGCAATACGGGCAGCGATGCCTGTACGACCAACGGCTGACAGCCGAGTACCGGTGTGGCCCGGTCTTGCCCCGCAAGGCTGGGCCACACCCTCGTCGCGCGAAAAGACGGAGACGCAGGTGAGCACATACCAGGCCGTGGACGCGGCGATGATCAGGATCACGACGTTCCCCGCAGACGTGCAGTTGCCGCCGTGGCCCGACTTGACCGGGGACGACGTGGCCAGCTGGCACGACTGGCTCCAGCACGTGTGGCGCTTGCCGGGGTTCGCCAATGCGGTCAGGACCGCCTCCACCGAACTGGCAGACCAAGTGCAGCGGCAGATCGCTGCGCCACCGCTCGGGCGCGAGACGGTTCGCCGCGTGCGCCGGCTGGTAGAGACGGTGGCACGGTACCTGCTGCGCTGGACGAGCCGAGCGACACCGTTCGGCCTGTTCGCCGGGGTGGCACCTGCACACCTCGGGAGCCGCGCGACGGTGCAGTGGTCTGGCGAGCATCAGACGGTGTTCCGGCCGGATGGCGTGTTCGTGGACCAGCAGGTCGAGCGGATCGAGCGGCTGGACACGCTGCGGACCGTCGACGTCGTGACGAACAGCCTAGGGTTCGCCCGCGGCCGCGCGTGGATAGTCCCGGGCACTGGCGCTGAGGACCGCTCCGGCACCGCAGATCACCTGTGGGACCTGGAGGTTGAGCTGACCCGGCCGGTGCGCCTGGCCGTAGAGATCGCGCGGCAACCGATCCCCTTCAGTGACCTGGCCGCCAAGCTCGCGGCCGAGGCTCCCGCCGTCAACCTCGCGGTGATCGAGGAACTGCTGGCCGGGCTGGTAGCACGCCGAGTGCTTCTCTCAGCCATCCGCCCGCCGATGACCGTGACCGATCCGGCGACCCACCTTGCCCGCTACGGAGACCTTCCCGACGAGACAGGACGGGCTGCGGTCGATGTGCGGCTCGGCTGCGCGGTGACCCTGCCCGCCGCGGTCCTGCGCGAAGCAGAGCACGCGGCGTCGGTGCTCACTCTTGTCGCGCCGCAGATGCCCTGGTGGCAGTCCTACCACCAGGCATTTCTCGAGCGGTACGGGCCAGGAGCCGTGGTGCCCGTGCGTGAGCTGGTCAGCCGATCCGGACAGGGCTACCCCGCCGGCTTCCGGGGATCGCAACGGCGCGAAACCCGGGCACTGACCTCCCGCGACACAACGATGGCGATAATCGCCCAACAGGCCGCTTTCGACGGCTGCCGCGAGGTCGTCCTCGACGACGACCTCACCGCCCGCCTGAAGATCGGGCAACGCCCCCCAGTCCCGCACACCGAACTCCGGTTCAGCCTCGCGGCGACGACTCGTGCCGACCTCGAGCGCGGTGACTTCACGCTCGAGGTCATCAGCGGGGCCCGGCACGCCGGCGTCACCGTCGGCCGCTTCCTGCACCTGCTCGAAGAATCCGAGCGAGCGCGGTTCGAGCGCGCCTACGCGGCGCTGCCGACCGCGACGCCCGACGCCATGGCGGCGCAGGTGTCCACGCCACCCCTGGCACGCAAGATGACCACCGTAGCCAGGGTGCCTGAAATCTTGCCCGTCCTGCCGCTCGGGGAATACCGCCAGACTTCCGGCATCGCGCTGGACGACCTCGCCGTCACCGGCGACGCGCGACGCCTGTGGCTCATCTCCCTGGCCCACGGCCGACCTATCGAGCCAATGCTGTTCAACGGCGTCAACCTTGCCGGCGGTCAGCAGCCTCTCGTGCGGTTCCTCACCGAGATCTGGACTGCCTTCTGCGCGCCCTGCCGCCCGTTCAGCTGGGGACCCGTCGCCCGTGACCTGCCGTTCCTCCCGCGCATCCGCCACGGCCGGTCAATCCTGCACGCTGCCCGCTGGATCATCGCCGCGTCCGCACTACCCGCCGCTGCCGAGCCGTTCGGAGCCTGGCGCACGGCGTGGGAGCGGCTGCGGGAGACCTACCGGATCCCGTCGGAGGTGCTGCTCGGCGCCGACGACGTGCGGATCCGCCTTACTCTGGACGAACCCGCCCATCTGGCACTGCTGCGTAGCCACCTTCGCCGAGGGCAGAATGCGATCCTCACCGAAACCCACGGCCCGGCCGGCTGGATCGACGACAGACCCCACGAGGTCGTCCTCACGCTCGCCCGGACATCACCGCCCAGCACGCCCAAACCTCCGCGGCCGATGACGACCCTCAACGCCATCGAGCATCGGCCTGGCTTGTCACCGTGGCTCTACGTCAAGGTCTTCGGCCGAAGCGATGACATCCTCGCCTGGACAGCCGCACTCGATGACGTCGCCGGCAGCGGCTGGTGGTTCATCCGATACCACGAGCCTGAACCTCACCTCCGGTTGCGGATCCCGCTCGGCGACGCTGGCCGGTTCGGTGCCGCCGCCGGGCGGTTCGGCACCTGGGCGGAGCTGCTGCGCGCCGAGGGCCTGCTGCACGACTACACGATCAACACCTACCGGCCCGAAATCCGGTTCGGCACCGGAGCGACGCTCGCCGCGGCCGAGGAGGTGTTCGCCGCCGACTCGCACGCGGTCATCCCGCGCCTGACCGGCGATCGAACGATCGCCACCGCGGCCGGGCTGATCAGGATCGTCGACGGCTTCACCGGGGACGGCCCCGGCTGGCTCATCGAGCACGTCGACCACCGCGGTGAGCCACATGCTTCCAACCAGCCGATCAGCGACCAGCGTGACCTCGTCATCCGCACTCTCAGCACCGGCAGCGACGACCGGCTCCGGCAGGCCCTGGCGGACTACCGCGCGCACACCGACCACGACGGCCTTGATCCGAACCGGATCCTGGCTGACCTCCTGCACCTGCATCACGTCCGGATGATCGGGGTAGACCTGGCATCCGAGCGGCGCTGCCTTCGACTGGCTCGCGCTACCGCCCTCACTCTGCGCGCCCGAGGTGGGTCGTGAAGCCAGGGCAATCCCTCAGCGGCGGTGCCGCAGGGATCGCGCTCCTGCACATCGAGCAAGCCAGCACGGGCGCGGGAACGTGGGAACTGGCCAACGCCACGTTGAGCGACGCGGTCACTGACGGGGTCAGCACGGGCCGCTCGGCCAGCCTCTACCACGGTGCCCCGGCGCTGTCGTTCGTTTTGCACGGCGCTGCCGATCGGCCCGGCCTCGCACAAGCCCGGAAGACTGTGGACGCGGGCACCGCCCTGATCACCCGACGGCGTCTGGATGCCGCCCACGCACGCATCGATCAGCGCAACCGGCCGGCGCTCAACGAGTATGACCTCATCGGCGGTCTGACCGGCCTCGGCGTCGCGCTTCGCCGCAGCAACGATCACGATCTCCTGCGCTCCGTCCTGACCTACCTGGTGCGTCTGAGCGAGCCCGTCGACGGGCTCCCAGGCTGGTGGTGTCCAGCAGGCCCTGAACGCTCCTGCCCCGGCCCCGACGGCGGCCACTCCAACCACGGGATCGCGCACGGCATCGCGGGTCCTCTTGCTCTGCTTGCCCTCACCCACGGCGACGGGATCATCGTTGACGGGCAGGTCGATGCGATGACGCGCATCTGCCGGTGGCTCAACAGCTGGGAACAGCACCACGTCAGCGGTGGCTCATGGTGGCCACAGGTCGTCACGCTCGCGGACCTCCAGCACCACACAAGCACCCAGCCGGGCCCAGGTCGGCCGTCCTGGTGCTACGGGACGCCGGGCATCGCCCGAGCCCTCCAGCTTGCCGCCCGTGCGCTGCACGATCGCTCCCGCCAGCAGCGCGCCGAAGCCGCCTTCACCGCGTGTCTCAACGACGGGGCCCAGCTGGACTCTCTCACCGACCGGAGCCTGTGCCACGGAACCGGTGGGTTGCTCGCGACCGCCCGCTGCATCGCCGCCGACGCCGTCGAGCCGATCACCCTCACCTCGGCGCGGCAACGCCACCGGGATGCCACGGCCTCCCCCGACGAGCCTGCGGGATTCCTTACCGGTTCGGCCGGCGTCACGCTCGCGGCCATCGGAACCGTGACGACATCGTGGGATGCCTGCCTGCTGCTCCGCTGACCCGGAAAGGACATTGTGGACACGACGACCTGGAACCAACTGAACATCGCCTACTCCGGCAACGACGCCATTGAGCGGGAACGACGCGCAGTCGAGCACCTGGCAGGGATCCTCCCCTCTGCTGAAGCCGGCGGGCTCATCACCTCCTGGTGGTTCATCCGGAAAGGCCCATGGCGGGTGCGCTACCTTCTTGCCGGCCAGCCCAGCAGCTCAGACGGTGACCCGATCCACGCGGGCCTCACCGCAGGTATGGCCTGGACCCGCGATATCTACGAGCCGGAAACTCGCGCGTTCGGTGGCCCGGCCAGCATGGTCCTGGCCCACGCTCTGTTCCACCACGACAGCAGCCATCTGCTGTCCTTCTTCCGCTCAGGCGCCCCCGACCGCAGGGAACGCTCCCTCATCCTGTGCACCGCGCTCATGCGAGCTGCCGGACTCGACATCAACGAGCGAGGCGACGTGTGGGCTCAAGTCGCCGAACACCGCGCCAGCGTGCCTGTCGCACCCGTTAACGCGGACGTGTGGAACTCGTTCACCGACGACATCAGCCACATCCTCCGTGGCCGAGCCGGACCCGACGTGCTCGATCGCACATGGCTCGCCGCGTTCGAAGACGCGGGACGGGCGTTACGGACACTGCGCGAGGAAGGCGCACTCACCCGAGGACTGCGTGCTATCACCGCTCTTCACGTCATCTTCCATTGGAACCGGATAGGACTGCCCGCGGCAACGCAAGCCGCTCTCGCCCGAGCGGCGAAAGACGCCATCTTCGGCCGTCCCATCGACGAGATCCGCCCGGAACGTGCAGCCTTCGCCAGCCCCAACGACAAGACTCGCTAGCTGCGGCCGGCCCGGCGGCTCGGTTCCCACGCCGTTGTCAGGGCGACGACACGCAATGAGGTCACCGTAACCAGCCCTGGGGTTCAGGCTGTCGCCCATGCCAGCCGTCGCGGTTGCGCGGCCGCGTCGACTCGCACGATCTGGCAGACCGGCCGCCATCACCTGATCACCGACACCGCGGAGAAGCCCACTACAAGCCGATGCCGTGGCGCAGGCACCTAATCAGCGGAGGCTCTCGACAATCTCCGTGGCAAGGCTCGCGGTCCCGGCAGCGACGAACCGCTGTCGGCGGTTCATGGCCTCAGCGATCTCGGCAATCGAGCCGAAGTGGTAATCGAGCGGTACATGCTTCCCGTCGAGGTCGAGCACGGTGCCACCGGACGCCTCGAGGATGTAGTGCCCAGGGGCGAGGTCCCAGACGGCGAACCCCTTGGCGAACTCGGCGGTAGCTTCCGTCATGCCCGCCGCGACATGGCAGAGGCTGACGGAGCCGAAGTCCACCCCAATCCGTCCTCTGCTCCTGCCGTCGTTGCCTGGCGTGTCGAGCGCTTCGAGAAACTTCGACTTGCGGGCGAGCGGGAGGAACCGTTCGCCCGGGCGCATCAGAAAGTTGGTAACCAGTGACTCGGAAAGTCGCCTGCTGGTCTGCTGTCGCAGTTCGTACGCCTGAGAGTCGGCAGTGACGATGAAGGCGCGGTCGATGCCGTGCTCGTCACGCGCTCCGACGTAGAGTTGGAGATGATGGAAGATGTCGCCGACCACTGCGATGACCGGCCGAGCGGCGGTGCGGGAGTAAACCATGACATGCGTGTAGCCAAGCAGCCCGCGTACGGCAAGTTCACTGGTATCCAGCGGGTCGACCAGAACGCAGAGGTCCGGGTCGGGGTCAGCGCCGACGATCTCTGGTTCTGCCTCTTCAGAGGCGTAGACAAATGCCCCGAGAACCGGGGCGAGCAGCTCGCGGTAGCGACGATGCATCCACAGGTCGTGCTCCGAAAGGAAGTTGTCTTCGTGTCGCGGGTTTTCGCTTTCGCCGTGTCGGCCAGTTAGTGCCGCCTCGACTAGTCTGGGACGCAACTCCAGCATCACGCCGCGTACCATCTCGGCGATCCTGCTGGCGAGATCCGGAATTCCGCTAACCTTCTCCACCACTGTTCTTCCCATCTGCTCAGCGAAGTTCCAAAGGCGGCTCGATGCCCGGCGGACTCATCGTCGCGGCGATGAACACCGCCTCAAATCTAGCGGCCTGCATGATGGTTGCGCCGGTGAGATCATCGAAGCTCTGGACCTCCAACGAATTACCCTTGGTCATGGCGCCGAAGACCGCGAAGTACAACTCTGCTCCCGGGTATCGCTCGCGAAGTTCCCGCGCCACAAGCCCGACGACGTCAGCATGCTTGACTTCGAAGTCGCAGATGACGATCACCGGAGCCTCCACCGATTCAGGGTAGTGGGACTCGGCCGCAAAGGTGATCTCGTTCCGAACGCGGTTACACCTGAGATACCCGATGGAGCAGCGGTTGAACTGGGCGGACGCCAGGAAGGTCGCCATAACCAAACCCGCCTCATTGATTCCGATGCAGATGTCCGCGTCGAGCCGTCGTCCGAGACTCTTGATCTGCCGCATCAACCGCTGGACGCCGAACCCGAACGTGTTCCAAGTCAGGTCGAGCAGCTGGCCTGGATTGGGGTTGGGCAGCGAGAACACACAGATGGCCGGATTTCCATGATCGATCGTTGGCACGACTAGGTTGAAGTCTTTCCCCACAGCATTATCGGTCGCACGAGAGCCATCGACCACGGCGCTTCGAAGGTGAACTGAGTCGCTGGCAGCAACGGCGGGCGCGTAGTCACCTGCGGCCTTCAGTGCCAACTGATCTTCCGGGGCTAGCTTCTCGTACGCCTCCTGAACAAGGTCGCCCGCAAAAATGGACTCGCAAGCCGTGCCGTGCGGTCCGAGTCCGTAGGCTTTTGCCAGGATGAGTAAGCTTGCAAATGATGGCGGAGAGCCGACACCAGAAGCTCCACGGGTTCGCGCCCAACTTTCCCAGGCGTTGATCGTGGTTCCACCCAGCGTCGTCTGATTGCCGGCCACCTCGTTGTAGCGGATGGCTGCTTGATCTTGTGAGAGCCCAGCAGAGTACCGGAACGCCTGGATGCTGGGCAGATCCCGATGACGGTTCATCAACTCGCGGGCTGCGGCCTTGACAGAGCCACACGAGGAAAACAGTTCCCTGCCTTGTTTCGCAAGTTCGCGCCCGCGCGCTTGAGGAGATCCATTTTGGCTTTTCGCCACGTTCACGCACCCCTGTCACCCCGTTTGCGGCTCGCCACGGACGGACCGCCGGCGTCCACACTACTGCTACCCATTGCGATGGGCAACTTGCCTGAGCAGCTCCAAAACACCTGGTCAACGCAGCACAGGGATCCGACGGAAACCGGCCCGTCACGTAGGTGCGCGAGAGCCGGTGCCAATGGGACCGTTAAGCAGATTGATCAACGATCGGCGAGCATGTAAGGGCCACAGCGCATGACCAACTGGACCGGCAAGCTAGCGCGCGTCGGCGACCTTGTCGGCGTAGGACGCGGCGACCGCGTCATCTGTCGTAGTGCATCGGCCGTCACAGTTCCACCCCGGACGGTGCGCGGTGTGCCGCGTTCCCTGGCCGTGCGACAAGGTGCGGCAGGCGGCCCGGATGCCGGACGGCTCCTGAGGAAGACTTCAGTTGCCGGGGTGGTCGGCAACATGCAACCGCTCCGCCGCGCAGCGACCTGCGCTTCACGGCAGCGGCAATCATGATCCGCATTCTGGAGCGTCGTCGCGAGCGCCGACGACTCGCCGTCATACGGGCACGAAACGCCCTCGTCTCGCTGCCGACCGTCAGCTGGGGCCACCACGACTCCGAAGACCACGCCCACGCCCTGCTCCAAGGCATCGCCGAGACCGTCGACCGAGCACTGCGACGAATCGGGAACTCCGACGACGCTCTCGCTTTGAAGTACGCACACGCCCGGCTCACCGCGTTCCTGCGGGGCTGGGACGACGCTGAGCTGCTCGCGCCCATCGACCTCCCGGAGATGTACCAGAGCCTCGTCACCGCCCTGCACACGCTCGCCCTACGGCTGGCAGCAGCGGAGAACGGGCGCCGGCACGCGCTCCCGGTGAACCCGTCCTCGATTGTGACGCCACCGTCCAGCCCGGCCCGGACAGGCGACTCGCACACCTCCCTCCTGTCCGGTCCGCGCGCATCGACCGCCAGCGGATATCGATTCCGCGGCGGTCGAGGCGCTCCAGTTTTCCCGATAACGAACCAATCAGGTGATCATGGACAACCCGTCAGTCACGCCAGGTAGCGACGATTGCGCAGTGCCGGCAGCTTCCGCGGTCGAATCCGCTGAGGCCGCTTCACCGACCACGGATTGGGCCCCCGGTCTCGTCGCCGCCAGGCTACGGCGCGGCGTCCAACTGGCGGGTGGACGCATCGTCGGTGAAACCGATCGCGTCGTCCATCTACTCCCGGTACCTGCCACGGAAACGATGCCTGAACGCCTCCCGTCGCTCTGCGGGCTCGAGATCGAGCCAGGCCAAGCCGACCGGGTCTCTGTCGGGACGGGAATGCCGTGTGTGCCTTGCGTCAATGCCGTCCCCCGGCCAGAAGACACCGGGGTTTCCGAAGCGACGGACCCGAGATGATCGGCCTCGGCGTGAAGACAAGCCCGTCGAGGTCGGCTGACGTCGCGGGCACCGACGCCGTCCGGTCAGACCGAGCCCGGCGAGGAACGCGACGGACGGCCGTCGCCGCGGTCGAGGGGCGCCGATGACGGCCAGCGATGACGACCGCCACGTCGGCGACCGAGGTGCGCCAGCTCCGTCTGTGTCGGTACCGGCGGAGCTGGACTCTTTCGTCGGCCGCAGCGGCCTGCTCGACCGTGCCAGGGTCATGCTGTCCAGTGCCGACACCCGGCTGGTGACGTTGACGGGCTTCGGCGGGTTCGGCAAGACCAGGCTCGGGCTGCACATTGCCAACGAACTGACGTCATCCGGCAGCTACCGCGATGGCGTCGTCGTGGCCAGCCTCGCCGAGCTTCGCGAAGCCGATGATCGGCTGTATGGCGCCATCACGGACGCGCTCGCGATCCAGGACAGCGGTCCGGAGCCAGGACTGGACAGGCTCTGCGACTACCTTCGGGACCGACAGACGCTGCTGATGCTGGACAACTGCGAACATCTGGTCGGCGACACTCCCGGCACCGGGCCGGTACCAGCGCTGCTGAACACGCTGTTGCGCAGGGCCCCCAGGCTTCAGGTGATGGCGACCAGCCGGGAACGGCTCGGCGTGCGAGGCGAGCGCCTTGTGCCGGTTCCGCCGTTGTGCGTCGGCGACGAGGCCAACTGCGACTGCGACGCCGTCGACGACGGTGTGCACGCGGCTCTGCAGTTGCTGATCGACCGGGCAGCGGAGCTGAGTGTCACGATCGGTGAACGCGACCATCCCGCCGCAGCGCAGCTATGTCGCCGGCTCGACGGCATCCCGCTCGGCATCGAGCTGGCCGCGGCAACGCTGCCGGGCAACGCCATGACTGTCCGCGCGCTCAACGAGCACCCTGACCTGCTGTCGCTGCTGAACCGTGGGACATCAGGTCAACACAGCCACCGCTCGCTGGAGGCGATGGTGAGCTGGTCTTACATTCGGCTGCTCGAGCCCGAGCAGAAGCTGTGGGCGCTGACGAGCGTCTTCGAAGGCGCATTCGACCTCGACGCCGTCCAAGCGATCTCACACCACGTCGGCCTCGACAAGGTCGACGTGCAATCGCTGCTCATCACGTTGGTCAGCAAGAACATCGTCAAAGGCGTGCAACGTCGGGGACGCCCGCGCTACCGCATGCTCGAGACCATCCGCCAGTACGGCCGTCTCATATCGGAACCGGATCGTGCACACCAACTGCGTCAGGCCCACACCTCCTACTTCGAGGCGCTGGCCACGCGCGCCAGCCGCGAATGGCTCAGCCCGGCGCAGATCAAGTGGATGATCCGGCTGAACCAGTTCCGGCCGGATCTGATCGCAAGCCAGTTGAGGCTTTTGGCCACCCCGCAGACCGCAGCGCGCGGGCTGGAGCTCGCGATCCAAGTGAGCCGGACCTGCGCGTTCATCTTTGGGGGCCGGCTCAACGAAAACGTCCGCATGCTCACCGCGGGGCTGACCCACCACCGCGGCGATCTGAGCGTGAACCAGGTGGCGGCGCTGTCGCTTGCGGCATGGATCGCGCTGATCCAGGGCAACCATGCGCGCGCCGAGCCGTTGCTGAGCCAAGCTGAGGTGGCCGCCGCCGCGCTCGAACTCGACGGCGCCTTCGGCCCGCTCGACACAGCACGCGGCACGTGGTTGTGGCTGGTCGAGCAGGACTCAGGACGAGCGCAAGAGTCGCTGAGGTTGTTCCGGAGGGCAGCGCGAGCTTTTGAGGCCGCGGGCGCGATGGCAGATGAGTGGCTGGCTCGCCTGTTCCTGACGATGTCGGCGGCCTCGTTGCGCTGCCTGGACGTCGCCCGGACCGAAAGTGTGGCCCTGCTGGCGGACGCCGAGGCGGCGCAAGCGCCGTGGTGCATCTCCTGGGCCCTGTGGTCGCGGGCTTTGGTCGAACTGCTCGACGGCACCCCCCAGCAGGCTGCCGCGTCCGCACAAGAGGCGTTGCGCATCCAACGAGAAATCGGCGACGCATGGGGGCCGGCCTGGAGCCTGTGGCTGATCGCCCTGATCGCCGCGCAGGTGCGCGAATACGCGACGGCCGCGCAGGTGCTGGGCGGCGCATGGGCACAACAGCAATCGGCCCAGGCCAGCGTGCTCGGGCTGGCACCGTTCCTTCGCCTGCAACGGCAGGCCGAAACCGCGGGACAACACGCACTCGGCAGTGACACGTGGAAGAGGCATCTCTCCGCGGGCCAGAACCTGTCCACGAAGGAAATGCACGCCCTGGCGCTCGCGCCGCTCACAGCACGCGAGCCACACAGGCCTCTCGGCAGGGTCACTCCCCGCGAACTCGAAGTCGCCGAATTGGTCGCCCGGCAGTGGACCAACGAGGCGATCGGGGCCCAGCTGTCGCTGTCGCCCCGGACCGTGAGCACGCACGTCTCGAAGCTCAACCGCAAGCTGGGCACGACGAGCCGCACCGGAATCGCCGTCTGGTACCGCACAACCATTGCCGCCGGGACCGAAGATGACCAGCTGTGAAAACGCACGTCGGGCGGCGACATGTCGCTAGCCCAGATTCGCGATCAACTCGACGTAGCTGTTGGGGATCATCGCGGGTTGCCGCCGCCGGAGGCCCGTCGCGTCGGCCAGACGGGCGTTCGGGAACCGTCGGGTCAGCGCACCGACGACGGTCTCGGCTTCCATGGTGCCCAACTGGGCGCCCAGGCAGTAGTGGATGCCGTGGCCGAACGCGAGATTGGACTCGTTCCGGTGGATGTCCAACTCGTCAGCACGATCGTATCGGCGCTCGTCGCGGTTGGCACTCAGCAAGGAGATGAGCACGATTTCGCCCGGGGGGATCGTCGTCTCGCCGATGGTGACGGGGGTTGTGGTGAACCGATGTGTCGTGGTGGCCACGGCGGCATCGAACCGCGAGATCTCCTTCACCGCGCCGGGCAGCAGCTCCGGGTGCTGCCCCAGTTCACGCCACAGCTGCGGGTCGTCCATCAGCCAGCGGATGCCGTTGCCGATCAGCGCGGTCGTCGTCTCGTGGCCGGCGACGAACAACAGGAACAGGGTGCCCACCAGCTCCTCCTGGCTCAGGTGGTCCTCGTTCTCGGCTTCCTGCACCAGCGCTGAGAGGAGGTCATCGCCCGGATTGGCGCGTGCGGTCTCGATCAGGTCGAGCAGGTAGTCCTGCATGCTCTGGGAGGCAACATCGGCCCGGTCAGGCAGATCCTCCATCAATGCATACGTCCACGCACGCAGCATCCCGCGTTTGTGTTCCGGCACGCCGATCAGCTCGCAGATCACGTACAGCGGCAACGGGAACGCCACCTCGGTGATCAGGTCGACTGCCCTCTCCCGGGAAAGGTCGTCGAGCAGCTCGGCGGTCATCTGCTCAACCCGCGGCTTCAGGGCTTCCACCCTTGCTCGGGTGAAGTGCTTAACGAGCAGGTCTTTCAGCCGGGTGTGCCGAGGGGGATCCGAGAAGATCATGTGCGGGGAGAACATGCTGCTGAGTTTGGCTTCCTCGCCGACCGCCTCGAGATGCTTGTGCAGGATCGCGGTCAGCCCGTCGACGTCCTTCGACAACCCGGGATCGGTCAAAGCCTCCCGCGCCTCCTTGTAACGCGCAACGATCCAGACGGGTATCCCCTGCTCGCCCCGCGGGATCATCGCACGATGAACTGCGCCTTGCTCCCGCAGGGCAGCCGCTACTTCGTGCGCGTTATCCCAGTAGTAAGGGCTGAAAAAGGCGTGGGTCTTCATCGAGGGAGCCTTTCTTCTACGTGAGGTCTGCGCTCGCGCCGGCTGCGTCTGTAACGCGTGAGCGCACCGCCGGCGTCCCAGTCGCAGATCCTCGGCGGATTCACGGCCGGCGAGACGCCCGCTTTTGATGCTCGCACGTCGGCACGTGCCCACCGAGAATCAGCGATCTCCGCCCTGCACGCAATGAGGAAAACCACGTAGCCGCGGCGACCCAGACCCGCGTACTTGAATCCTCGACGCCACGTAGCCTTCGCCAGGCAACCACGCGGCGCCAGCCAGAGAAGCCGAAGCCGCTACACCAGCCGCACCGTCGCTCACCTGGGGAAACCTTCAGCCGACCAGTCCGGCGTCACCAACCAAGAGAGAACGCAGCTACGTAGTGGCCGGGCATCCGGCTACGCCGTGTCCGAACGTCACGATACGTAGAACCACGTAGCCTATTCGTGAGAGCGGTGAATATCGACGCAGAAATGCGTTCGACATGTTGACAAGCTCACATCCTGCCCTATTGTCGTCTAGGTCGATTCGCCCCGAAGGACACACGCAGAGGTTGCTGGGTTCAATTTCAGGGCAGAACTTCTCCGGCTCAGGATCCGTACACCACCTGGGCCGGAACACT
Source organism: Amycolatopsis sp. NPDC051758 (assembly GCF_044453095.1). Lineage (NCBI taxonomy): Bacteria > Bacillati > Actinomycetota > Actinomycetes > Pseudonocardiales > Pseudonocardiaceae > Amycolatopsis > Amycolatopsis sp. NPDC051758. The sequence continues at coordinate 30,960 of NZ_JBITCJ010000024.1, forward strand.
GTGAGACCGGGCCGTAGGCGGTACCGACCGCTGCCCTGCGACGCCTGTTTGCCGGGCAGATGCGTGATCCGCGCTGCCGTGCCTACCGAACCGTGCTCCGTCGTTGTCCCGCGTCGCGTTCTACCCGTGACCCGGGCGACCTCGGATCGATTTTCTCGACGAAGGACGTCATGACACCCGCCACCGACCCCGCCCAGTCCGCGAAGGCAGCCGCCACGGCGCCTTCCTCGCGGTCGCGGCGGGAGGTCAGCCCGGTCTGGCGCGCCCGGCGCGGCGCCGACCGGTGGCGGGCCGTCGCGTCGTCCGGTGTTGACGCGCGGTTCGCGTGGCGGCGGCGCGGTTCCGCGCTCACGCGATCGGTGGATGCGGCCACCGTCTCCTGGCGCGCCATCCACAGTGTCCGGTTCGCAGAGCCGGACTGGAGGTGGGGTGGAATCCCCCGTCCTCAACAGCCCGCGAGCCACCGCCGCGCGGCTGTGCCACCCCACCTCCCCTTCGCGTGCAGCTCGGCGGCGAACGAGTCGTGCCGAGCCGCCGCAACGAGGAATTCCGTCGCGCGGACCGCGACGACGCCGTCACGCCCACCGCAGGTTCCCCAACCAGGACAGTCGGGACTAGATCACCCATGACTCACCACCCTCCCACACGACTTCGGACGGTCGGCCTCAATGCCTTGGCCACCGCGGGCGATGCGCTGGCCAAGGCCGCACGGCGGGCCAACGCCAACTGGGATCGGCACCACGGAACCGACGAGAGCCGTGAGGAACTGCTGCGTGAACTCGAGCAGCTGGCCGACAACCGCGAAGTGGCGCTGAAGACGATCGTCGGCCAGCTCGACGCTGTGAACCGCGGCGCAGAGCCGCCGCTCTTGCCCGAGACGACCGGCGACGACGTCGTGGACGCTGCACTGGCGGCTGTGAGGGTGCTCGTCGATGAGATGCGGGACCGTGAGGCGGGCCTCGTCAGCGCCTTCGTGTCACTGGCGCAGCGATGGCAGACCACCGCCCACAAGATGGAGCACCTCGCCCACCGGGTCCTGCAACGCTATCCCGACGACCCGGACGCGCTGCGGGACTACTACGACATCAGCCACGGCGCCGCCACGCACGCACGGGCATCGCAAACACTGACCGTGCTGGCCGGCAAATACCCGGGCCGGCAGTGGCCGGAGCCGCAGCCATTGGCCAAGGTGGTCCAGCACGCCTGCGCCCGAATCGTCGACTACCCCCGGGTTCAGGTGACGGGCAATCCGGACGTCGCGGTGATCAACACCCTGGCCGAGCAGTTGATCCACTTGCTCGCCGAGCTGCTGGACAACGCCACACGGTATTCACCGCCCAAGGCGCCGGTCATCGTCACCTTCGACGAAGTGGACACCGGATGGGCGATCACGGTCCACGACGACGGGCACCACCTGGACGCTGAGCGACTGTCGTGGGCCCAAGAGCGCGTGTCCGGCCGCGATCCCGTGGGCCTGCACGAACTGGGTGAACCACCTCAGACTGGGCTCGCCGTCGTGGGAACCTTTGCGCGCCGGCACAAATTCCTCGTGCGTCTCGACAGCACCGCGAACGGCGGCGTCCGCGCGGTGACGACGGTGCCCCACCACATGCTCGTGCCGGTCGCCGCCGGTCTCGACGCCCCGGTGACACCAGCGCCGCGACAGCCGACCCCCACCGAACCGCCCGCGTCGGATACCTCGGGTAAGCACCGAGGCGGCTTGGAGGCCCGACTCGCTCCCCCCGCACTCGAAGGCGGGCATACCCCCGGCGGGTTGCCGATCCGAGTCCCCCAGCGGCAGGCACCGCCCACGCGACCGAGCACACCTGCCTCACCGCCCGCGCCAGCACCGGACCCGACCGCCGAAGGGCAGTTCATGGCCGAGTTCGTGCACCAGGGCACTCTCCCCGATCCCAGCCCCCACACGGCGAACGAGGCACCTGCCACGACTGACAGTGAGGATGCACGATGACGCCCGCGAAGGATCCGTGGATGCTGGAGCAGCTGAGCCAGCTCCCCGGCGTCCGCTACTGCCTGGTGATCACCAGCGACGGTCTCGTCGAGACCCACACCGACGAGATCGACAGGGACAGAGCTGACCCGGTCGCTGCGGCCTGCTCGGCTCTGCTTGCCGGCGCGAGCGCTGTGGAAGAGGTCGCCGGATTCGAGGGCTCGTTCCAGCAGAACTTCTCTCAGTGGTCCGATGGCTTCCTGTTCGTCCGGCGCGCCGGCGACCACACGTGCTTGGCCGTGGCAACCGACGCCGACATCAACGCCGGCCTGATCGCCCACGCCATGGCCGAGCGGATCAAACAAATCGGCGAATCCACGTTGAGCACCCCCGCCCGCGCCTGATGTCCCGCTCCGACGACGGGTATTGGCCGGGCCCGGTACCGGCCTACGTGCTCACCGGCGGCCGCACCCAGCCGAAAGCCACCCTGCTGCCGGAGACCCTTCTGTCCACGTTGCTCCACCGGTCCGTGCCCGATCGGACGACCTCGCAGAAACGGGAGCTGCTCGGGCTGTGCCGGGGGCAACTGAGCCTGGTCGAGACCGCCACCCACCTCGGGCTGCCCGTGAGCGTGGTGCGGGTCCTGGCTTCAGATCTGATCGACGAAGGCTTGCTCGGCATCCGGGATGCCGGACCCAAACGCGAACTGATGGAGAAGGTCCTTGCCGGACTCCGCAAGCTGTGACAGAGACAGCATCAGCTACGTGCCCGACACCGTGGGCGGGGCGGCGAAGTTGCTGGTGGTCGGCGCCTTCGGCGTGGGCAAGACAACCCTGATCGGCTCGGTCAGCGAGATCCGGCCGCTGCGCACCGAGGAGCCGATGACGGTCGCCAGCGTCGGGGTCGACTCCCTCGAGGGCATCGAGAACAAGACGACCACGACGGTCGCGTTGGACTTCGGCCGGGTCACTCTCGGCGACACCGTGCTGTACCTGTTCGGTAGCCCCGGCCAGCAGCGGTTCTGGTCCCTGTGGGACGGCCTAGCCCAGGGGGCCATCGGGGCTCTGGTCCTGGTCGACCTGCGCCGCCTCGACGACAGCTTCGCCGTCCTGGACCAGCTCGACACCACCCTCCTGCCCTACGTCGTCGCCATCAACGTCTTCCCCGACACCCAGCTCTACGCCGACGACGAGGTGCGCCAGGCGCTCGCCCTGCCCGAGGCAGTGGTGCTGCACTGCGACGCCCGCCACCGCCGCTCCTCGGTCGACGCCCTGATCACCCTGGTCAGCCATGCCCTGACCTGTCTCGACGCCGCGGAGGCCCGAATCTGATGTCCACGCCCGCGATCGGCTGCCGTCTGGCTGAGCTGACCGATCTGACCCCGCTCTCGGCCACGACCACGTGCCCCGATCCCGAAGCCGCCTATGCGCGGCTGCGCGAGGAGTTTGGGCAGGTCGCACCGGTCGCCTTGGTGCCCGGCATCCCGGCGTGGCTGGTGATGGGGTACCGCGAGATCCGGTCCGTGGTTCGCGACGAGCTGCACTTCTCCCGCGACTCCAGCAACTGGGGCCAGTTACGCGACGGCCGCATCAGCCCGGACTCGGGGCTCCTGCCGATCATGGCCCCGCGAGAGAACGCGTATTTCTCCGACGGCGCCAAACACCGTCGGCTGCGGGCTCCTTTGGTCGCCGCCTTGGCCGGGGTCAGCGAGCAGCACATGGCCCGCCTCATCCGCGCGACCTGTGACCGGCTGATCGACCGGCTACCCGCCGAGGGGCCGATCGACCTGGTCGCGTCCTACGCCGCGCAGGTGCCCATGCTCACCGTCGCCCTTCTTTTCGGCATCACCCCGGACCTCGGCGAGCGGCTGCAAGCCTGCGTAATCGCGCTGTTCGGCTCCGGCGGGGACGCCCAGGCCCTGTTCGGCGAGATGGCAACCATCCTCACCCGCGTCATCAGCGCGCACCGCGCGGCCCCGGCGGCCGACCTCACCACCGCCTTCCTCGACCACCCCAACCATCGCGACGACGCCGAGGTTCTGGCCTCGATGTTGCTGACGTTGGGAGCGGGGTGGGAAACCACTCAGGTGTGGATCGCGCAGACGCTGCGGATCATGCTCACCGATCCGCGCTTCGACGCCCAAGTCCGCGGCGGGCACCTCGGCATCGACGACGCTCTGGATCACGTGTTGTGGACGGACCCGCCGATGGCCAACCAGCCCACCCGATGGGCCACCAGCGACACCGTCCTCGGCGGCCAGCACATCGCCCGCGGCGACGCGCTGATCCTCGGACTAGCCGCCGCCAACAGCGACCCCTGGGCCGGCGCCCAGGACCGCATCGACACCGGCAACCGCGCCCACCTGGCCTTCGGCATCGGACTGCACGCCTGCCCCGCCCAGCGGGCCAGCCGCCTCATCGCCCGCACCGCCGTCGAAACCATCCTGCACCGCCTGCCCGACGCCCGCCTGGACATGCCCGCCGCCGAGGTACCGCTGCATCCCTCGCCCTGGACCCGCGGCCCCGCTCACCTGCTCGTCACCGCGACCCGCACCCGCAGCTAGCAACGTCCGATTTCCATCCTGTACTTCACCGAGGCGCGACTGCACCGATGACACACACCCACACCGCACGCCCCGTTCCAGCCCCACTACGCGCGGACGACACGCCGTGGTGGTGGGACCCCTGCGGAGTCAATCAAGGCCGGATCAACCTCGCCTACCTCTACGACGCCTTCCGTGAAGCCCAAAACAGCGAAAGTCGCTTCAAGCCGTGTGTTAAATACGCCCACGAGAACGAGCGCACCGCCGCCCACGAGCTCAACGAAAGGGTGCCGGGCGCGGGGTTCGTGTTCCGGTCCGAGCGTGCATTCCTCGACCGCGCGGCCACCTACCTCGCCGACCACCAACGCGTCAGCAGCATCGTGGTCGCCGGCGCGGGCCTGCCGCACATCGCCGGTGACGACGATCTGCACTCACAGATCCGTCGCAGCGAGACGATCGCCCGCAATCGCCTGCAGCGCACGACGTCCGCAACGGTGATCTATGTCGAGCGCGACCCGCTGACCCTGGCGCAGCTGCGCACCATCGCCGATGCCGACGACGGCGTCCACGTTGTCGACGCCGACCCGTGGGACCCGGCAACAATGTGGGACACCCTCTACAACACCGGCAGCGAAAACCCGGGCCTGATCTGTCCCGACCTCGACCGCGTGGCGTTGCTGCTGGGCGGCGGGGTGATGTCGTTCTACGGCGGCAACCGCGCCGACGCCGCCCAGGTGGTGCAGGACCATCTCGCGCGTCTTCCGGCCGGCGGATTCCTGGCCATGACACACCTGTTCCAGCCCGAGAATCCTGACCTCGCCGCGCAGGCACGTGACTTCGAGGCGGCGCTGCAAGAACACGGTCCTGGGACCGGCAGCCTTGCCACAAACGCCGAGCTCCACGCGATGATCGACGGAACCAGTGTGCTGCCACCCGGGATCGTCCCCGCGTTCACCTGGTACCCCGACGGGCCGTCCGCGGGCTCGCCGGTGTGCGGGCACTTCACCGCCGCCGTCCTCACCCAGAAACCAGGAGCGGACGAGGACCTTCCGGAGCCGCCCTGGCTGGAATCCACTGACTCCCTGATCGCCCGTATCCCGACCTCGCGGGCCAACCAGGGATCCGGAACCGGTGCCGTCACGAAACTCGGGTTACCTGCGTGACGACACCGGCCCGGAATCGACCGGCCACCGGGGGGTGGCCAGTCATTTCTCGCGCACCCACATGGTCATGAAGCGACCGCTGTGATGTGCGGGATCCCGTGGATGCCTGGCCGCGCACAACCATCCTCGTGCGCGGCCAGGCAACACATCGAATCCGGCGTGTCGCATTCCCCGCGAACGCGCCATTCTCCCTACCGTGAAAGGACATTTCTGCTCGTGCGTTTCAGAAAGACAGTCGCCGTAGCCCTGGCATTGCTGCCGATGTTGGCCGGTGTCTCCACCGCGACCGCCGCCCCACCGCCACCGCCGACCGACACCGTCTCCCCGCAAATCGTCGGCGGCAACCCGGCACCCGTGGCCTACGCCGGCGCCGGTTCCCTGCAGCTGCTCGACCACGGCGACCCGAACTGGCACTCCTGCGGCCTCACCCTCCTGGCCGAGGGCTACACCGAGACCGGTGCCCCCGCCTCGGTGGGGTTCACGCAGGGGCATTGCCTCAGCAATCTCCCGACACAGGCCGAGCAGGCGCGGATGCCCGCCGAGGTCAAGGCCCGGTTCGAGTCCCTCCGCGCCGCCGCAGGCGACCCGGACATCGACCGCAGCGACCCGCGGCTCTACCACGCCCGGTTCGGCTCGACCAACCGCCTGCAGGGTGGCGTTGTCCGCCACGGGACCAAAATCGATGTCCCCCAGGAGTGGAAGTGGGGCTATCCCGACGCCGAGGGCTGGATCTGGGATGTCGCCCTGATCCGCCTCGACGGCCACCTCGACGGCATCCGCCCCGCCCGTATCGCCCCCGCCCAGCTACGCCAGTCCGCGCGGTCGATCGGCTGGGGCACCCGCAACGTCGACCCCACCACCTGGACCGGACCCGCCCCGACCGATCTGTCCCAGCTCGACATCCCGCTACTGCCCGCGAAGAAGTGCGCTGCGGGCGGGATCGGCGGCGGCGAGCTGTGCGGCGGCGTTCCGCCCACCGGCGGCGCGCCCTGCTCCGGTGACTCCGGCTCCGCGCTGCTGCAAAAGCACGGAACGACCTGGTACCTCATCGGGACCGTCTCCCGCGGCGCAACCCCGTACTGCGGGAGCTCACCGACCATCTACAACAACGTCTCGGCCTACGGGCCCTGGATCGCCCAGCACGTCCGCCAACTGCTCCCCGGCAAGCCTCAAGCCACCACGCACCTCGCGGTGGCAACGACGCCGGGAAGCTGATCCCGCAGTGACCCACGGTGCCGGTGTGGCCGCCCAAGGATCCGCTCCACCGGCGGCCACGCCGGGCCGCGCGCTCGCCAGCCCGATTTCCAGCCAAGAGAATAGGAGAACTCCTAGCGTGACCAGTACCACCCAAAACCCGGAAATCACCGCAGGAAAGACGATCTCGCTCATCCCGCGCGTCGAGCTGTTCGGCAATCCCGAGCAGACCAGGCCCACGATCTCGCCCGATGGTCAGTGGTTGGCATGGGTTGCCCCATACGAGGGCGTACTCAACCTCTGGGTCCGGCACCTCGCCGACGGCGGCGACGCCCGGCCGGTCACCGCCGATCACGACCGAGGCATCCACGAGTACGCCTGGGCCCCGGACAGCCTCCGTCTGCTTTACCTCCGAGATCAGGACGGCGACGAGAACAAGCACCTCTACGACGTAACGCTGCGAACTGGTGACGTCCGCGACTTGACACAGTTCGTCGGTGTCAAAGCCGAGCTGGTCGCCCAGGACCTGCACATCACCGACCGGGTCCTCATCGGACTCAACAAGAACAACCCCCAGTTGCACGACGTCTACGCGCTGGACCTGATTACCGGCGAACTGACCATGGTCCTGGAGAACCCCGGGATGTTCGGATTCGTCGCCGACAGCCAGCTGCGGATACGGGCCGGGGTCAGCCCGACCCCCGACGGCGGCAGCGTGATCCTGGTCCGCGATGTCGAGAGTGACTGGCGCCTGCTGCTGACGGTCGACGCGACCGACGCGCAGAGCACCATGCCACTCGGGTTCGACCAAGACGGTAACCGGCTGCTCGTGCTGACACCCACCGACGCCAACGCCACGCGCCTGGTCTGGATCAACGTCCACACCGGCGAGCACGACGTCGTCGCCGGCGACCCGACCTACGACGTCTCTTCAGTCAAGGTCGACGCCTCCACCAGGGAGCCGGTCATGGTGTCATTCCAGCGTGAACGCCTGCACCCCCAGGCCCTGACCCCGGATATCCGCCGCGACCTCGACATTCTCGCCGCCGTCAATGATGGCGACATTCAGGTGGTTTCCGCCGACCGGGCGAACACCAGGTGGATCGTGTCCTACGTCCACGCCGACGGCCCCACCGCCAGCCACCTCTACGACCGGGCCACCGGCGAAGCGACCTTCCTGTTCCACGACCGCCCGCGCCTCGCCGGCAGGCTGCACCGAGTCGAGCCGTTCTCGGTCACCGCCCGCGACGGCCTGGAACTACACGGATACCTGACCATCCCGGCCGGGAACACCGAGAAGCTGCCGACCGTGCTGCTGGTGCACGGTGGACCACGCGCGCGCGACACCTGGGAGCTGACCCCGCTCGCCCAGTGGCTGGCCAACCGCGGCTACCTCTGCCTCCAGGTCGATTACCGCGGCTCGACCGGGTACGGCAAGAGTTTCACCGCCGCCGGCAACCGCGAGTGGGGCGCCAAGATGCAGGACGACCTCCTCGACGCCCTGGTGTGGGCTGTCGAGGCAGGGTACGCAGACCCGGACCGGGTCGGGATCTTCGGTGGCTCCTACGGCGGGTACGCGGCGCTGGCCGGCGCGGCGTTCACCCCGGAGGTGTTCCGCTGCGCCATTTCCCTGTGCGGGCCGAGCAACCTCGAGACGCTTCTGCGGTCGATCCCGGACCACTTGGCGCTGGTCCGCGCCCAGATGTACATCGCGGTGGGCAATCCGGACACCGATGCCGAGTTCTTGTGGTCGCGGTCGCCGCTCTCGCGCGTCGCCACCATGAAGACTCCGCTGCTGATCGGGCAGGGAGCCAACGACACCCGGGTTCCGCAAGCCGAGAGCGACCAGATCGTCGACGCGTTGCGGGCCAACGGCGTGCCGCCAGAGTACGCGCTGTACGACGACGAAGGTCACGGGCTGGAGAAACCCGAAAACCGGTTCGAGTTCTACACCAGGGCCGAGCGATTCCTGGCCAAGCACCTCGGTGGCCGGTTCGAGCCAGAACCCGCTTAACCGCGCGGGCGGCGTCTACGACCTGCCAGCAGCAGCGGCGCCGCCCGCCTCCACGCCCACCTCGGCTTCCACACCGACGATCCGGCCGAGATCCCCGGCAGCGGCCAGCTGTTCGACTACCCGATGCAACGCCATCCGCCTACGCCGAGCCCGCCGCGGGCATACGCCGACGTCTACATTCTCCGGCCGTAAGCACCGTCCACAGTGAGCACTCGTCGCAGCACCCCCCGACGTGATCTCGCGAAACGGATCTCGCTGCGCATGATCCGTGATCACGACCAAAGGACCCAGATGACCGACCGCCGCCCGCACGTCACTTCCAGGGCGCACTGCGTCACGGACCTGCCGCAACCCACCCACGTCGGCTTGCGGAGGTGGTGCACCGCTGAGACGTCCGGCGCGGATGTCGGGGTCTACAACAGCCCACCGGATTTCTTGAGCCGGAGCGAAAACCGAGTCTCCAACGGCGACAGCGCAATCGGCGCCGTCTGCTCGTCCGCCGTCGTGCCCGTTGCCGACGCACCTGACAGCGGCCGAGAGCAGATGGCCGTCCTTGCCACGCTGCTGCTTGTCCTACTGGCCAGTTGGCTGCCCTGGTGACCGCAGGTCCGAGCCGACCCGCGACCGCATCACGCGCCCCACCTTGGCCGCGCCCGGCACCTCCACCCGCAACCTGGTATAGACCGCCACCAAGCGCGCGGACGGCATCTGCCCGCCTCGCGCTGCCATTGCGAGCTACGCCCCTGCCATGGTCCTCGACCGCAGCCGGTACCCGTTCCTCACCGAGGGCGATCAGGGTTTGTGCTTCGACGCAGCCGCAGGAGCAGGGGTCTCGGCAGCGGCGGCAGTAGGCTGTTCCGGGTCGAGAATCCGGCGACCATCTGCCTGGTCGGAGTGATTTCGGGCGCGGGAAACGACAAGCAGACCACCGGCATCGCCAATCCAGCTCTCCCGCAAACCCTCTGGCTGCAACGCAGCCTGACGACCTGAGCGAGCGTCACCCCGCCGACGTCGACCGCATCGAGCCCGGGCTAAACGAAATCCGAATCGCTCACGTCCTCACGCCGAAGCCTGTCGTTGCCACCTTGCGTGCAAACACCCACCGAGATCAGTCGTAAGGACCACGATGACCACCACGAGCCAACCGCAAGCGTCCGAGCCGCAGAACGCTGCACTATGGCAACCCGCCCAGCAAGACCTCGACCGACCCGCGAGCTCCCGCGTGCAAGAAGCGTTGCTCGGAGGCGACGCCCATACCTGGGCACTGGACCGCATCCTTGCCGAGCAGATCACCGCCGCCCTGCGCCGTGCCCCGGCCATCACCGCCACCCACCGGAAATTCCGAACCCGCGCGATCGATACGGCTTTGACCCACGGGCTCCGGCAGTTCATCGACATCGGCACCGGCATACCTACGCACCAGCCGATTCACGAGCTGATCGCCGACCACGGCGCCGCCCACGTGGTCTACGTCGACAACGATCCCCTCGCCGTCCACGGGACGCGGTTGATTCTCGACGACGTCACCGGCGGCGAACCGCCATCGCACGTCGACGTCCAGATCGGCGACTTCTTCTATCCCGCAACGATTCTTGGCGGCTCCCAAGTCAGCGAGTCGATCGATCTGCGAGAGCCGGTGTGCCTGGTGCTGACAGGCCTTCTCGAGTACTGCCCCAACTGGAGAGACCCAGCCGCCGTTGTCGAGCACTACCGGACCCAGCTGGCTCCCGGCAGCTTCATCATCCTCACGCACCCGACCGTCGACGGTCTCGATCTCGGAGACGCTCGGCATGCGCAGCTGGCCAGCGATGCCCACCGAGCCGCCGCCTGCTACGACGTAACCGCCACGCCGATGGTGCTGCGTGGCCGTGCCGAATTCGAGTCGCTCACCGCCGAACTCGACCTCGTAGGTGGTGGCGTCGCCTACACCGCGTCCTGGCCCGATCCCGGTGATGTCCGCGCGGCGGCAGACTCGCTGTGCCTGGCCGCTGTCGGGGTGGTGCCGTGATGCCCCCCGAAATCCCGATGACGGCACCCGCATCGTCACCGGCGAGGCCTCTTCACCCAGGAGGTGCCGGCCACATCTGGACTCTCCTCGTGCTGCTCGTGGCCGCCGGAGGTGTCATCGCAGCGGTCGCATCCGTGGGCCGCTACTTCCGGCTGTACTCGACAGCTCTTGTCCATTCGGGCGCGCCACGGCGGCGGCACTACCCGCCGATGAAGGGCACCGTGACCTCGGGGGCGCAACCGAGGTCCGTGCGATGAGCGGCGTCGGTGACGTCGGCTGCGAACCCGCTCCTGCCGAGTCCGGCGGGCACGATCGCCTCGCCGCGGCCGGTGCCGGATTCGATGCGCGACCGGCCGAGCAGGCCGGCGGGGTCGGAGGCGGGCTCTGGCACGGCGCCAAGGTCACGCCACAGCCGGCCGCGACGTGCAGCCGCGAACTACACCAGGAACTCGGCCTCCGCATGACACCGGGCGATCTGCTGATCGCCACGTTCACCGTGCCACTCACCCCCAAACACGAGGGCCGCGGACGCAACAACTACCTGTTCGACTGCGGCGTCCATCCCGCGGCCGACCTGTCGACCAGGATGCAACGCGCAGAAATCGTTGCCACTGAGTGGATCCCCCAGCACGAGGCGCTGACACTGCTGCACCCCGGCGACCAGCACATGATCACCCTGGTCCGCGACGGGAAGCACTACGGCGAGTACTACGCACGTCCACCGCGGCTGCCGCATCCGGACCAGTTCGGGCGCCGGCTACCCCGCCAGGAAGGTCGCCGCGTTGACTCGTGAGCAAGCCCCCAGGACCCACCGATTCCCGCTGGCCGCGCCTCGCATCTGGGTGGATCGCCACGACACCCTCGCCGCTTTGGAAGCGCACGCCCGGGCACCGGGGCCGACGAGGGTGCTGCTGCACGGTTTGCCGGGAATCGGCAAGACCGCGCTCGCCGCGACGTGGCTAGGCGGCTTCGAGGCGCCACCGGGCCGCATCCCGCTGATCGCGACGCTGAACACGGGAACCGGTCCCGCCGTCACCGCCCACGAGGTTCTGGCGGAGTGGCTGCGCACGCTCGGTGTCGACCCCGAGCTCATCCCGCCGAGTCTTGCTCAGCGCAGTGCGGCCTTCCGCCGGCACACGCAGGACACCCCGGTCGTGATGCTCATCGACAACGTCACCAGCGTCGCGGACGTCCGCGCCCTGCTACCGGGCGGGGGCTCCAGCATCGTCGTGGCCACGAGCCCGCTCCGGCTCGGCGAACTTATCGCCGACGACTTCGAGCTCTACCCGCTGGCCGAACTGCCCGCCGATGACGCCGTGGCGTTGCTCACCGCCTACCAGCGCCCGGCGCCGCCACTCGACGCGCAGGCCGGCTGGCGCGACCTCGCCGCCCACTGCCGGGGACATCCCCTGATGTTGTGCCTGGCCGCGGCGTTCCTCGCGATGCGCCGGCACAGCACCCCGGCCGACCTCGTCACCCTCCTCGTCCGCCGTTCCGCCGACACCCTGGCCGTCGGCGGCCGATCTCTTGGAGACCTGCTCACCGTGGTCTACGACGACCTGGCCCCGCTCGCCCAACGGCTCTACCGGCTGCTGCCCGACCACCCCGGCCCGGACTTCACCGTCGACGTGCTCGCCGCCGCGCTCGACGAGCAGCACAATCCCGTCGAAGACGCGATGCATGAGCTGTTCCGGGCGCACATGGCGTGCTACACCGGCCCCGGCCGCTACGGCCTGGGATACAACGTCCGCCAGCATGCCGAGCGCCGACGCCTCGAGGTCGACGGCTCCGCACTCCGCGACGAGCAGCAGCGCCGGCTGATCACCTGGTACGCCGACCGGGCCGCCGGCGCCGCGAACACCATCAAGCACGCCGCCCACCGCTACACCAGCGTATTCACCGACCCTCGACGAGCCGGCCGCTGTCTGCAGCCGTCGGCGAGGCACGCGCAGACCTGGTTCGGCCGCGAACGCCACAACGTCATGGCGGCCCTGATCTCCGCCGCCGAGCAAGGGCTTGACGACCTCCTTATCGAGCTGGCGGAAGCGGTGTGGGATCCGCTGCGCACCAGCTATCACCTCGACGACATCATCACCAGCCAGACCCGCGCGGCCAGCGCCGCCCGAACCGTCAGCCTCGCCCTCGCGGCGGTCATGTCCGCACGCACCGCGTTCGCCCTGACCGCGCTCGGCGACGACCACGTCCGCGCAATCGCCACCGCGGACGAAGCCGTTCGGCTCGCCCACAGGACGGACGATTCCTGGGCAAGCGCGATGGCGCTATCGACCCGGGCCCGCGCACTCACCGCGGCCGGACGCGTCGCCGAGGCAATCACCGACCTGGACGCCGCGCTCGTGCTGGACCGGCAGCGCGGCGATCAACGCAGCATCGCGCTCCGGATCCGCCGGCTCGGCCAGGCGCACTTGGCCATCAACGACCCGGTCCGCGCTGTGAAGATACTGCAGCAGTCGGCGAGCGAGATGGACGCCGCGGGCGACCTGGCCGGACACGCGCGCGCCCTGACCTACCTCGCCAAGGGATATATCGCCGCCGGCGACCCGCACCGCGCCTTGGACGTGATCCACCGCGCGGAAGGCTACTTCGAGCAATCAGGGTCAATCCGACACCTCGTCGAGGCACGGCTGGTCGTCGCGCGGGCCTATCAGCAACTCGGTGATATTGCGTCTGCCGACGACGTGTGCGAGAACCTGCTCTGCCTCCTGGACGGAGAACCCGGACCCCATGCCGACGCCTGCCGGACCGAGGCCCGGACGCTCAAGGGGCAACTCGAATGATCGCTCCTCGACTTACCGGTCGCCCTGTCACCGCCGGCGGGGCGGCCTGGCGGGGGCTGCACAAGCCGATAATCACTTCCTCTCGCGCGTGCAGGAGCGCGCTGCCAGTCGTCGAGGCTCAGCCGGCCGCCGAGGACCAACTCTGCGACGCCGCGGCGACCACTTTCCCGCCGGGTTTCACCCCTCGAGCCGCTTCCACGGCAGCCGCTCAACTGCACCGACGGAACCGGCCAGCCCACAGGGCAGGTCCTCCCGGCGTCACCTTCTGGGTCAGTGGCGTCGACGCTGGCCAGAACAGCACCTACTTCGAGACGCTGAATCCCTGGTGGCATGGCCAGGACTGGACGCTCACCACTGATAGCCGCCCGGCCGACATGATCATGAACGCCACCCCCAGCGGCGGCTATCCCACGAGCTTCCGAGCCAACGTCAACAGCAGGCTAACCATCGGCAAGCGCGCCCTGCGTCTGGCGTATGTCGGATGCCAGCGCCACCGAGGCCGGAGACCAGCGAACGGCTCTACCGACACCTCAGCTCACTCGGGATCGGCTCTGCCGTCGCCGCGCGGGATGGCCTCCGCTCCTCCGGTCTTTTTCGCCACCGCGACGGGCAAGCCGGCGGTGCGGTCCGGGGTGAACGCCACCCTCGAACGCGTCGGCCGCCTGGCCGGCGTCGCCGAGCCGGAGCGGGTCACCTCACACGTCGCCCGGCACAGCCTGATCTCCGAAGGCCGCCGCCTAGGTCTGTACGATGAGCACCTCCAGAACCTCATCGGGCACCGGCCGTGGAGACCTTCGGCCGCTACGGCAGCAGGCTCTTCGACCCGGCCAGCTCGGCAGGCTTGGCGATCGCGTCGTGCTTCGGCGAAGCCGCCGCCCAGCAGCACGGAGGAGCACGATGACGCCGAACGAGTGGTCACTCAATCATGCCGGCCCCGCGGAGTCCGCGCTGCTGCTCCACTTCTGCGGCAGGCCGGAATGGACCTCGGTGAACTACAAGGCGCCTGCGGCGTTTCGCGCGATGAACCCGCAGCAGCGTCTCGCGAATATCCTTTGGCACCAGCAGATCACTGGGACCGTGCAGCCAAGCGGCGGAAGCCCCGTCGTCTGCCTAACAGAGAGCCCCCGCGACCACCTAAGGTGGTTGATCCGCGACCGGGGATGGCCGCCGTGGGCGCTCGTGTTCAGCCGCCAAGCCATCTACACCGCGGGCGGTGGACCGGTCTGGCACGCCCGCGACAAGCTGATCGACGAACTGCCGGACCACCTCCGCCACTGGGCGGTTCGACTGAACACGAATAGCAACAACGGGGCGCGATCCGAGTGGCTGCACGAGCGCGAATGGCGTGTGCCGACCTTGGCGTTGCACCTCCAGCGTGGGCCGCTTATAGGCCTTCTTGTCGGAGACCCGAGCTGGAGGCCTGACATGCGGATGGTCGAGCGGGAGGTTTTGCTGGACGAGTTCGGCCAGTTCGGCGGCCCTGACCCGGTGTGGCCTGCGCGGCTCAGTTTCCCTGAGCTGCCTTGGCTGTGGGAAAACCTGCCGCGTCACTACTGGAACGCGGCAACGGGCACGATTGACGAGACGCCGGATCGAGTCCAGTTGCCCTCATGACGGTGCTTTAGTATGAAATCCGCGATCGAGGCGCCTGATCCTCGGAACCGTCTCAGGTAGCGAAAGAGTCCGGCGCAGCAGCCTCGGGAGTCATGCCCCTAGTTCACCGCTGCTTCCTTTCCGTGGCGGAAAGGGCCTTGACAGGTGACGTGTGAACGACGGGGGGAGATTTTCGCCGACGGCAACGGTTTCAGGGTGGTCGGACCCAAGGATCCGCACGTGATCGCCAAAGACCCGCTCGAACTCGGCATCAGCACTGGCGGCGTCACCAGCCTTCCTCAGCCAGGTGGCGAAGGCTGCGCGGATGGCGAGTGTGTGGAGATGATCGGACCCCAGAGCCTCGCGGGTATCAGCAAGCAGCTGCCGGAGCCTGATCACCGCCTCTGTCGCGTCTCCGGCCTCGCCGCGCCAGTGAGCAAGGTCGGCCCGGCTGGACAGCGTGTCAGGGTGGTCGGCTCCTAGGACTCGGTGGTAGTCGGCGGCCAATCCTTCAAGGGCGGCCGTCGCGCCCGCGGCGTCTCCTGCTCGGCCTCTCAAGATGGCGAGGTCGTGGCGGGAGGCAAGGGTCAGTCGGTTATCTGGTCTCAGAACTCGCCTTAAGTGCGGAACCAACTGTTCGAGTGCGGTGGTCGCGCCAGCTATGTCCCCGGCAGTCTCGCGCGTGGCGGCGAGGTTGTGACGTGCGGCGAGGGTCTCGCGGTGATCTGGTCCCATGACCTGCTCCAGCTCCGGAATCAACTGCTCAAACGCGGCAATTGCATCAACCACATCCCCTGCCGTCCCCTTCCAGTTGGCAAGAGCGCTGCGTGTGCGCAACGTGTCGAAGTCATCGGGGCCCAAATACCGCAGGGAGTCGACAAGCAGCTCTTCGAGTGCAGCCACCGCACCAGCCGCATCCCCACCCAAACCAGAAAAGACGGCGCAGCAACGGCGAGCAGAAAGGGTGTCACGATGGCCCGGCCCACACTGGATCAACGCCCGGTGATGCAGCGCCCCGCCAAGCGAGATCCCTGAGCTGAGCAACCCGGCGTTTCCGAGACTGCGCACGAGAAGAAGCAACACCGGGTGAGGGTGAGGCTGCCACAGGTGTTCGCCAGCTACGTCCTGCAGTGCGGTGGTGTTCGACCGCAGCGCCAACATGAGGTCTTGCTCGACATCGAAATCTCCCCAGGCGGCCTGCAATGCGTCCGCAGCACCGCGGGCGAGGGCGGCGAAATCTATGGGTGAAAGTGTGTCCCGGACGGCGCGTTGGACCAGCGCGTGCACGCGGGCCGCGCGGTGAGCTTGGTCAGGTTCGAGAGTAAGCAGGCTGAATCGTTGCAGGCACTCGAGGCCTCCAACTACGTCTTCTGCTGCGACGTCCCGCTCCAATCGGGAGGCGAGGTACTGGGCTACGACATCGGCGGTAAGGACCGCAATGGGGACGCCCGCGGGATCGAGCAACGACAACAGTTCCAGTACGGACCGTGCGGCGCCGACGGGTTCGAGCCGGTCGGCAGCCTCAGTCGACAACGCCCAGG
This sequence comes from Amycolatopsis sp. NPDC051758, assembly GCF_044453095.1. NCBI lineage: Bacteria > Bacillati > Actinomycetota > Actinomycetes > Pseudonocardiales > Pseudonocardiaceae > Amycolatopsis > Amycolatopsis sp. NPDC051758. The sequence goes on from NZ_JBITCJ010000024.1 coordinate 47,761, forward strand.
TCGCAGCCACTGTCCGGGCGTGCTCGTCTGGCAGATGCTTCTCCCCCGGCAGCAGTTCTGCCAGCGTGGTCCGCCGGTCCGCAATCTTCGCGCGGTAGTCCCTGCAGCTGAGAAGCGGCTTGTTGATCAGGTAGGCAGCGGCCTGCGCCAACGCCAAAGGCAGATACCCGAGGTCATCAGCGAGTCCGGCGAGTTCGGCGATCCCGGTTCCCGTCCGAGCTCGGTCGGGAAGCTTCTCGGCGAGGTAAGCCAAGGCCTCGTCAGGGGCGAACAGCTCGACGTCAACGATGCGGCGCCGGTCGCCCTGCAGGGCCGCGTCGCGGCACCGGGTGGTCACCACCACTCGGCCATTCGGGGAGTACGGCGGCCACAGCCCGGACAGGTCTGCCGGTGTCTGGAGATCGTCGAGCACGATCAGCCATCGGGTGCCGGTTTCGGCGAGCCATTCCAGTAGCCGCCGCCACGCCCGCTCAGGCTGCGTGGGGTTCTGACCGAGAAGCTCAACGGCAACATCGATGTAGGCGGAGGTGATCGCGTCGCGGCTGCCGGCGGAGATCCACATCAAAAGATCTACTCGACCCTCGTCCCACTGTGTGTGGGCGTAGTCGCCGGCCAACTGGGTCTTGCCCGCCCCGCCGAGCCCGATCAACACGGTCGCCGTAGCGCCGGCGAGCGCCGGCGCGTCTGTATCCCCGACAGAGTCGTCGAGCACCCGAGCGACAGCGCGGTGCTGGAAACCGCCGGCTCGCGGCGGCACCGCCCCGAAACGGCGCCGCGGCCGCGACCCGCGCGGCCCATCTTGTGGCACCCGGTCTTCCGCCGTTGGTGCACCGGGGTCCACGAGTTGCTCGGTGAGGATGTCGTGGTCAAGCCGCAGACGCTGCGCCACCTGCACCAGCGGCAGGTGGATCCCGCGGTCACGAGCAGTCTGGACGCACGCAGTCGTGAAGGCCTCGACGCGTTCCCAGGGCGGCGGCCTGGTGAACTTGCCGTTGAGCAGATCGGAAAGCGATGACCTGGTCAGCCTTGGGTGCTCGCGAGCCTGGTCGGCTTTCAGTAGATCTGCCTGACTCGGTCCGCCGGCTGCCGCGCGCACTCGCTTCAGTCGCTCGACGAACCGCTCCTGTGGCGCGCGCTCCCCCAACTCGCCTCCTCGACCTGCGACGCTCCGGAGTCGTCCGGAGACCGACTATCAAAAATGTAGCTCAACGAGGCCCAGTCGTCCGGAATCTCCGGAGTTCTCCGGACCCGGGCATCAGCGCGGTTTGCTCGACGATCGTGGTCACCAGCGGCCCAGCCAGGCCTGGATTACCGAAGGGAGCAGTTGATGATCACCGAAGCGTTGTGGCTCGATGCTGCGGCACCGGCACGGCGGAGGGGCGGCCAGACCCGCAGCGAGATGCTTCGATGAGCGACGACCTCGTTCGACAATCGAGCGGTTCACCACAAGCACGAGCGACGTGAGCCTGGCCGCTGGCGACGGTTGCAGATGAGGCCGTGAGCGGCCAGTCAGCTGACGCTGCCGATTGGCTGGCGCAGATGTCATACCGCCGGCTGCAGCGCTCGATCGAGGCCGCCTTGCGGCAAGCATTCGACCACTCGCCGAAGGGCGCGTGGTGGCGCTAGCGGCCGAGCGGAACTCCTGCCAAGCCGAGCGGTGTGACACCACCATTACAGCCGGGTTCGATGTCGAGTTCATTCTGGATTCCGAACCGCCGTTCTGAGCGTTCCTGCCGTCGACGACAGGGTAAGGACACAGAGATGATCGACGTGACGACGACTGCGATTGTGGTCGCGGCGACAGGCGGGGGCGCAGAAACGATGTGCGGCGCTGCGGAGCGGCTGTCAACGACGCTGACGGACCGGGAAGAGTACCGAACGGACGGGCTGCTGCTCGCCGTCGCCGCCCTACCGCGCCAGGGCGACCTGCTGCCGACCGTCCCCCGGATCGCTGCCCTTGCCAGCCGTCCCGCACTGGCTTGGCAGGTGGCGGACCGGCTGGCGACCTGGCTGGGAGGCCACGACTCGGACCGGCCTGGGCTGCTCGGCACCGCTCTGGCCCTCACCGACCGGCCCGGCGGAGGCGTCGCTGGCAGCGAGTATCGCGAGCAAGGCCGACCCCCGTGCAGGATGGCCGCGTCCGTGGCGCGAGCTGGTATCGGCGCCGCGCGACCACCCCGACGCCGACGTCTGCGAACGCGCGTCGCACATCTCTATCGCTCCCGAGTGATGTGCCAGGCTCAGGCACCGTGACCGCAGCACGCATGGGCCGAGGTCCGGCGGACCCTGTCGAGGATTCTTCGCGGAGGTCACCAGGTGTCGGGAGTCGGCGTCGTACCGAAACGCGCCCTCAAGTAGCCGATGAGTGGACGTCGGCGGTGATCGCGGGATGTCGTGTGGACGCTAGAATGGTGAGCGAAGACCACCTACGCATCACGTCCGGACGCGCGCGGCGGCCGTCACGACTGCCATGGAACGCAAGCTGATCCGGATCTAGCGGAGTGGCGCGATCTCCAACGCCACGATGCCAGCGTCGGTTCCCACGACGAGTGTGTCGTCGATGGCGCGCAACGAGTTGACCCATGACCCCACCGAGATCATCGCGATGTTCGTCAAGCCTTCCTTGTGCAACGTCCAAAGCCCGACGTAGCCGTCCTTGCTCGCGGTCGTGATGACAGGGGGATCTGACTGGATCACAGTCGTGGCCGTGATCCAGTCGTTGTGTGCGTCATCTCGACGCCAGTTGTGTTCCGTGATCGGATCGATGACCGCGATGCATCCGTCGTGCCCTACTGTCACCACGAGTTCGCCGAACGGATGTGTGAACACCGCCAGGTCCTGCACGTAGTCCGTGTGCAGCCATGGAAGGTCGATTTCCGTCGCTGTTCCCCGCAGCGCTGCTGCCAAGTCCCACGCCACGACGTGGCGGTTCGAACCTGCGGCCAGGACCAGTCGCGGCGATGACGCTGTGAACGCGACGTGCAAGAGACGTTTATCTTCCCAATGCTCCTCTACCAGCCGGGCACCTGTCGGCTTCTTCGACTCGGCGTCCCACAATGTGATGGTGCCGTCGACTCCGCAGGTGGCGACGACCAGGCGACCGTCCACTGTGGTGCTTGCGACGCCATTCTGGTCGTCCGGTCCTTCCCATGGTTCCAGGAGGTCGAGCCGCGACAGCGGGGCTGATGCAAGCCGGTTGTCAACGACGGCGAGCAGGTGTTCGCGCGTTGTCGAGACATCCTGAAAGAGCCGCTCCGCTTCATCAGGTGAGCTGACACGTCCGGTGCCGGTGGCAGGATCGAACACGACCAGTGTTCCATCGCGGTGAGCAGCCACTACACCTGTGGGATGGGACGCGAGGACGTCGACCGCTCGTCCACCGGAGTCGTCGCCGCTGTACTCCCGCAGCACTTCTGCTGTGTCCCAGACGCGCACACTGGTCGAGCTCCCGCTGATCAGGTAGTGACGGCCTTCCACTACACAGGTGTCCACGCTCCTCACCCTGTCGATATGGCCCTCCAGCCGCGTGATGTGGCGCAGCCCGTCGAGGAGGTGGAGGTCGAGGCAGTTCCTGGACGGGATGACGAGGACCTCGCCGAGTTCGGACGGGAACTGCCCGATGCCGTGGTGGTATCGCCAGGGCTCGCGCCCAACTGCGACCAACCTGCTGTCGGTTCCGGCTGAAGACTGACCCTCTGGTTCCGGGTGAACCTTGACCCACCTGTGAACGATCATGAGGTGCTGAACGTGGAGGACTGGGCGGAGATCCGCCGGTTGCATCGCGCCGAGGGGCTGGCGATTCGGGCCATAGCCAGGCGGCTGGGGATCGCGCGGAACACGGTGCGACGGGCGCTGGAAGCGCACGAGCCACCGCGGTATGAGCGGCCGGCGAAGGGCTCGATCGTCGACGCGGTAGAGCCGCAGATCCGGGCGTTGCTGGCCGAGTTCCCGGAGATGCCTTCGACGGTGATCATGGAACGGGTCGGCTGGGAACGCGGCAAGACGGTGTTCTTCGAGCGAGTCCAGGCGCTGCGACCGCTGTTCAAGCCCGCGGATCCGGCGTCGCGGACGGAGTATCAGCCGGGCGAGCTGGCTCAGTGCGACCTGTGGTTCCCACCGGCGGACGTCCCGCTCGGGTTCGGCCAGACCGGTCGGCCGCCGGTGCTGGTGCTGGTCAGTGGCTATTCACGGATGATCACCGCGGTGATGCTGCCATCGCGGCAGTCACCGGATCTGCTGGCCGGGCACTGGCGCCTGCTCTCGGGCTGGGGACGGGTCCCGAAGGCGCTGGTCTGGGACAACGAGTCCGCGATCGGGCAATGGCGGGGCGGGAAACCGCAGCTCACGGAGGCGATGAACGCCTTCCGCGGAACGCTCGGAATCCGGGTGATCCAGTGTCGCCCGGGTGATCCGGAAGCCAAAGGCCTGGTCGAGCGAGCCAACGGCTATCTGGAGACCTCGTTCCTGCCCGGCCGCTCGTTCGCCAGCCCCGGCGACTTCAACACCCAGCTCACGGACTGGCTCGAGCGGGCCAACCAGCGCCAGCATCGCCGGCTGGGCTGCCGTCCGGTCGATCGCTGGGCCGCGGATCGCACCGCGATGCTGGCGTTGCCGCCGGTCGCCCCGGTGACCGGCTGGCGCTCGAGCAGCCGGCTGCCGCGGGATCACTACCTGCGCCTGGATTCCAACGACTACTCGGTCCACCCGAGCGCAGTCGGCCGCCGCGTCCACCTCGCCGCCGACCTCGACGAGGTGGTGGTGACCTGCGACAACGTCGAGGTTGCCCGGCATGCCCGCTGCTGGGCTGATCACCAGAGCATCACCGACCAGGTTCACGCGGCCGCGGCCGCCGAGATGCGCCAGGCCCGCCGGCTGGTCGCGGTCCCGAAGGCTGACACCAGCGTCGAGCACCGGGCCTTGACCGACTACGACCGGCTGTTCGGCCTGGACGCCACCGAGGAAGGGATCGCTTGATGGCCACCGCGAAAACCACCGCCAAGACCAGCGGCCGCAACGTCACCGGCGAGCTCGCCTACCTCACCCGCGCCCTGAAGGCCCCGTCACTGGGCCAGGCCGTCGAGCGCCTCGCAGAGCGGGCCCGGGCGGAGAACTGGACGCACGAGGAGTTCCTCGCCGCCTGCCTGCAACGCGAAGTGGCCGCGCGGGAGTCCCACGGCGGGGAGGGCCGGATCCGCTCAGCCCGGTTCCCGTCGCGCAAGTCGTTGGAGGAGTTCGACTTCGACCACCAACGCTCGCTCAAACGGGACACCATCACCCACCTGGGCACTCTCGATTTCATTACTGCCAAGGAGAACGTCGTGTTCCTCGGACCGCCCGGGACGGGGAAGACGCACCTGTCGATCGGGCTCGGGATGCGGGCCTGTCAGGCCGGGCACCGGGTCGCGTTCGCCACCGCAGCCGAGTGGGTCTCCCGCCTCGCCGACGCCCACCACGCCGGGAAACTGCAGGCCGAGCTGGTCAAACTCGGACGGATCCCGCTGATCATCGTCGATGAGGTCGGCTACATCCCGTTCGAGGCCGAGGCGGCGAATCTGTTCTTTCAGCTCGTGTCGTCGCGTTACGAGCGGGCCAGTTTGATCGTCACCAGCAACAAGCCGTTCGGGCGCTGGGGCGAAGTCTTCGGCGACGACGTCGTCGCCGCGGCCATGATCGACCGCCTGGTCCACCACGCCGAGGTGATCTCGATGAAGGGAGACAGCTACCGGCTGAAGGACCGAGACCTCGGCCGGGTCCCACCGGCCACCAAGACCAACGACTAACCACCAGACCAGGGTGGGTCACGGTTCACCCGGAACAGCCGGGTCCAGATTCAACCGGAGTTGACACCTGCGTGGACCGTCCGCGTCCCATAGCTCTAGCACCGAGTTCGTCGACCGCACGAATGTCTTGCGGAGAGGCAGTACTGGCTTCGTCGATGCCAAGTGGGAGTCGGACATGGGCAGTCCGTACCGCTCGGCGCCGGACTCGAGATCGAACACGCGAGCGGTGGTTCTCCGGTCTGGGGAGTCACGGTGCGGGTCGCCCGACACCAGCAAACAGGGGCGGTCGAGGTCCAACAGGTCAATTCGGTTGATGGTGCCCCCGAACGCGCGGATCCGGTACCGCTGAGTCCACTCCCTCATGTCCCAGAGAGCCAGTTCACCTGCTCCTGGGGACGGCTCACCATCCACGATCCGTGCACTAGTTGGTCCATCGCCACTGGTCACCAACACCGGGATCCCGCCGCGGTCGCCAGCCCAGATGGCGAAGACGTCCGCGTCATGCACCTGCATCCATTTCACCTGAGTCCAGTCGTCTGCTCGCCAGATGTGCACGTGTCCGGTGTCGTCGCCGACGAACACAAGTGGTCGGCCGTCCACTACCGCGGATCCGATCGCAGTGATGTCGCCACCGACATCGACGCTGATGACCGCATCCGAGGTCCAGAAGTTGTGCACTGACACACGATGCCCGGAGGCGAGCGCGACAAGTGGATCTGCGACTCCGCGGACGTAGGTGAGAAGATTGAACCCGTTGGGCCGGACGAGGACCCTGCTCGTCTGCCTGCGGTCCCAGCGCGCCCAGCAAGGCCGCCACGGCGATCCCACCGACCACGCCGACAAGGTCGCAGCCAGCTCCACGTGGCCACCCTGCAGCGCGGCCAGGCTCATGTGCGCCGCGTGCTCGGCCATGCGTCCGTGCCGCAGTTGTTCCGCAACCCGCAGATAGGTCGAGGCCGCCACCTTGGCGCGACTGCCGGTGACGGCACGAACGGCACGGGTGAGACCAGCTCCGGCTGTCGTCAGTACGAAGCCGATGTCCTCGATCAGCTCGTCGATGAGCCCGCCTGCCGCAGCGTGTTCGGGAAGGTGTTGCCGCACGTACGGATGGGCCAGGTCCCAAGCGCGTCGGCCGCCCACGGCCGGCACGCTGTCCACCAGCACACGCGTGAACTTTCGGTGGACTGAGACCGGGTCTGCCTCTCCCTGGAGGTGACGGGCGAGTTCCGCGTGGAAGATCCGGAAGACCGAGCGGTCATCGTCGAGCACCTCGCGGATGTAGGCGCCCGCGGTCTCCAGCACCTGTCGAACGTCGTCGTTGTTGTGCTCGCGGCCATCCGCGAGAGCCGTCGCCGATGGAGCCCAGATGTGTTCCCACGGCAGGCCTTGTCCGAACGACCACGCGAGCGGCCTCAGCAGGTCTCGTACGTCGGCCGCGCGCTCGGCGAAGCGTCGGGTCAGGTCCTCGTCGAACGCGGCGCCTACCCCGTCCCAGCTCGAGACCAGGACATCGACCTCGACGGCACTCAGCTGGTGGTCCTGGACGTTCACCGCGAGTGCTGCGCCGCGGGCGAACAGGAAGTTCCGGTCTGCTCGAGTGGCTATAACTGCGGCCACGGCCTGTGCCGCAGGGCGTGCGTAGACGAAGTGGTCGCTGCCAGGCGTCTCCGGGGACACGAGCATCTCGACCACCAGTTGCCGGAGGTCGCGCTGGTCGTAGTAGTCGGCGGTGTCTAGGTCGATCACTTCGGCCGTCGTCCCGATGCTCTGGTGGTAAGGCCTTCTCGTTGCGATCAACAGGCGACCGGAGGCCGCTTTGGCCAGCGGGGTCAGAACGTCCGCGATCACGTCGTAGGGCTGTGCCGCTTCATCGAGCCCGTCCAGGACGACAACGGTCCCGTCTGGAATCCGGAGATCGGCTGCCGAGGTGACGTCCTGCCCGAGCGTGTCGGCGATGTCCGCGACGAGGAGTCCTGGCGTGTGTTTGTGCGCCGAGACTGCGATGATTGACTCTGTGCCTTGCTGCTGTGCTTCTGCGACCAGGTGAGCCAGTAGCGCCGACTTGCCCGAGCCGGGATCGCCGGTCACCACGCACGGACGCGGGTTCGGATCGGCCAGCCATGTGCGGAGTCTGTCGAGCGCGTTCTTCCTGCCGACGAACAGCGCGATCGCGCGTGCCGGCCGGTAGGAGGGATTGCGGAAGATCGGCAGCTCACCCCCGGTGTCGAACGGCAAACGACTGTGCACGGACAGCTGGGAGGAGTTGCTGAGCTGCCGGTTGACCGCGGTGATAATCGAGGTGATCGACAGGAAAGGCTGGGCGGAACCACACGAAGCCGCCACTGAACGCACCGCGTCCACGAAAGCGGATACGAAGGCTCCCTGGCCCGCGTCCTCCTTCGGCCTGCACGCGCCGACTACCCAGATCCCTTGCTGATAGCCCCACGGAATCTGCCACGGCACGGCTGGGGCGGCCGTCTGGAAGGCGTCGAGCAGGCCGGCGCCGCTCTCACAGGTGTCGATGATGATCGCGAGATAGCGCAGTCTCGGTTGCATCCCGACCATCGTTACGAGCGAGCCGGTTTGGAGCGCCCGCGCCACCTTGCCGATGACCGTGTCAGCGAAGGCGAGGTAGTGCTTGCTCCCGACGGTGAACCCGTGGCCGGTGTAGTAGAGGACGGCCACGCTGGCGTCTGTTCGTTCGTCTGCGGTCACCCAGTCCTCGAACTGCCCGGCGAAGTCGTAGCTCGACGGATCGTGGCGCAGATCCGGCAATGTCTCCTCGAACCCGTACTCCGTGAAGAGATCGACGATACGGCGAAGCTCGTCTGGCACGTGCTCCAAGCGGTCGTCGGGGTCCTGGTAGTTCTCGGTGCCGACCGCGATGAGGTGCAGGCTAAGTCCGTCAGGGCTCAAGTCCGGTTGTGATGGCATCGCCCGTCTCCTTCGCCGTCAGGTACGGCATGGCGTCGTGTGCTCTTGGCCCGTTGTGCACGAGCCAGTCAGTGACACCGGGACCCCACAGCGGCTTCAGTTCCTTCACGAGCGCCACGACATCGCCCGGATCCGCGATGTTGTGCCACTGGTTGAGACCTGACGGCCACACGCCCGTGCCGTCCACCGGGCGCGGCGTGAGCTTGTCGAAGACGATGTTGGCGATGCCGAGCGGAGACCCGAGTGTGACGAAGGTCCGAACCGGACAGCTTCCGCGCCACCCGGCTAGAACCTCATACGCCACAACGGAACCGAGTGAGTGCCCCACGACCACCCTGGTGTCATCATCGATCGTCGCGCTGACGCGTGCCTGGATCTCTTTGCGCGTCTCGACGTCACGGAGATAGAGGGCGACCTGCTTGACATCCGCGATCATCAGGTTCTCCGCCACTCCGGCGAAGAAGGTGCTCCTGCTCAGCGCATTCAACGCCTTCTGCACCCACGGCGAAGTGCGGCCTTTGGTGTCGGTGCGGTGCGGTGGGGGCACCGTCGGGTCCGCCGCTGCGGCAGCGGCCCACCAGGCAGCCAGCAGTTCGGCTTCGTCGTCCTTCACGTCGACTGCCGTGTAAGGGCGATCACCGACGCTTTTGGAGTACTTCTTGCGGAACACCGAGCCGTAGAAGGCTGCTTTCACGTCGTCCTCGGTGAGTCGTGGTCCGCGCGCTTCCGCAACACCGCTGCGCAGGGCCTCGAACCAGCCCATCGTGAACTCGCCCTCGACCTGCTTGCCGATGCCGTGAACCACCACGATGCGAGCCATACCAAGCTGTCGCACGGACAACTGTGGCAGTTACCACGAATTCGAGCGTCGAACGGGTGAACCACGTGTCGTACCGGACCGGTCACAGTCAGCGAGCGGCGGCGATGGTGGTCTGTCAGCGCGATCTGGACGGACCTGTCGCCTACCTCTGTGCCACGCCGGAGCACGTCCAGGGCGCATTCGGGCTGCGTGCTCTGGAACAGCACCGTGGCGATCGGTACGACTCCGACGGCCGACCCATCGAACCGTTTCATGATCGTCTCGCCAACTTGCGGCGCCACGCTGTGCCCCACGCCTCCGGCGCGCCGGAGGGCACACAGTCCGGCCATGGCGGCGCGGGAGCTAGTCGTCGTCCTCGTCGTGCCAGTCGGCCGTTCGCTGCACGGTGATGACGTAGTGCTCGCCGCTGGCGATGCCGTCACCGACGATGGGACTTGCTGTGGTTCCCCTATGCCGGTAGGCGCAGATTTCGTACACGCCCGGACCATCGGGAAGCGAGTAGGGGCCATGAGCGCCGCGCGTCACCTCGCTGACGACCAGCACCCCGGTGGGCATACCCACCGTGGCCTGTCCGACGGCATCGTGATCGGGAGCCGCGGCGGTGAAATGCAGGGTGACGGGTTCGAGGGTTTGGATGGTGTAGAGGCAGGCCTGGTATGTATTGCTTTGCAGGTTGCCGTGGCGCGGAGATGCGGCGAAGTCGGGATCGTAGCCGTCGTGCTCGTCGTCGCGGAACACGATCATGTTCCGGTCGGGATGCACGCTCAGCTTGGCGGGTAGCTGCATGCGGTCATGATGCTGGCGCCGGTCGGCGCCCGCCACAGCTGGGCGAGCACCGACCGACGCCAGACGGCCGAGCGTGGTCGTCGATCACGGGGTGATGGCGATGTAGAAGGCGTCTCCGTCGATGATGCGGTTGTTGATGTAACCGCTGCTGAGCCAGCGGCCGGCGTTCTGGTTGTCGGTGGCGTCGATCAACCGCGCGGAGTACTGGCCGTCGCCGACAGCGGCGCCTTCCCGGGTCGTGGCGAAGGGGTACTCGTCGCAGTTGAGCTGCTGCCCGTCGTACGGTCCCCACACGTCTTTGCAGGTCTTCACCGCTTCGCGAGTGTTCGCGTCCTGCGTGCCGGTGTTGGTGGTGCGGTGCAGTGGCACGGTGCCGCCGGGCACGTTCTTCCCGACGACGGAGGGGAAGGTCGTGACCGGGTGGTGCAGGGCGTCGTCATAGTGGCGGGCGGCCTGAGGGAACCCGGCGGCCGGGTTCAGACTGAACGGGATGACGACCTTGAAGTCGGTGAACACGGCACCCCTCGCTTTGCCGACGATCGCGCCGGCAGTGTCGAAGCGCACCTTGCTGTAGCGGTCGACATCGTCGTGCCAGCCCTCGGTGTCCGGGGCATCGACATAGGTATCGACGTGGATGGTCCCGGCGACCACGCTCGGCGGTGGCGGCGCACCGTCATCAGGTGAGGTGTAGGTGACCGTCCACTGCGGCACGCTGTTCCACACACCTGTCAGCTCGCTGCGGCGGGTCGCCCCAGCCGGGGTGATGCTGCCGATCTGGGGTGGGGCGAGGTCGTAGCGGAAGTTCTGCTCGAGCCGCCAGGTCTTGGGGTCGTAGCCGGGGTCGGCGGTGAAGAACATGTTCTCGATGCTGGCGATGTAGTCGACGCGCCGTGACCCGTCGTAGGAGAACCCGAGGATCCATTCGTCGAACTTGATGGTGCCGACGACCTGCAGGGTGCCCTTCTTGGTGAGCAACAGGTCCTGGTGGATGCGGTGGCAGGATTCGAACCTGCTCTTGAGCCAGCCTTGTGCGGTCGCGGCCTCGGTGGCGTGTTGCTGCTCGCATTGCTGACGCAGATCCTGCTGTTCGTCCAGCGTGGTGGCGGTGCTTGTGGCGGCGTCGGCGGGGGTGATGACGGTGACGGTGCTCAGTGCGGCGAGCAGGGCAGCGCCGAGCACGCGTGCGAGGTGGTGTCGCATGCGGAGTCCTTCTGGGTGAGAGGTGTCAGCGCTGGCGGCGGTGCGTGTCGGCCAAGTGCTGGGCCCGGGCGAGTAGAGCGTCGGCGTCATCGGCCGCGGCCGGCGGCAGCGGAATGGGGTGGCTCATCGCGGCGGCGCCGGGGTTGACGATGCGTTTGGTGACGTCCCAGGACGCCACGTCACCGGTCGTGCCGACGGTGGTGATGGCTGTGTCGAAGTGGAAGCAGTACAGCGCGCTGGCGCCGGGGCTGCAGTCACCGTCGGGTGCGCGGGAGGTGACGGCGGCGCGGCGGAACTGGGCGAAGATGTTGTTGCCGGTGAGGTAGCGGACCCGGTTGCTGGTCGCGGTCAGCGCGACCTGGCCGGGGATGTCGGTCAGATCCCAGCCGGTCATGATGTGGTGCGACATAGGGTTCGGCTGGGCGCTGGTCGTGCCGACCTTGGTGAAGTCGTAGTAGATGTCCCATGTCGAGCAGTTTTCGCAGGTCGGCAGGACGGTGAAGGTGTGGTTGCGGCGATCGGATGCCGTCGCTGGCGTGCCGATCTTGTGGAAGTCGTAGCCGGCGGTGTAGTCGACCCAGTAGGGCTGGTAATCCGAACCGGTCCCGGTGTAGTGGATGTCCAGACCGACCGCGAACGATTTCGTCATCGCGTCGTCGGTGAAGAACTGGGTTTCGTTGTAGAAGTCGGCCGGCCAGGTCCCGGCGAACGGCCCGTAGGACACGTCCGGGTAGATGAACGTCGCGAACAGGCCGTACATTTTCTCGTCGACGTCGCCGCACATCTGGGCGACGGCGTCGCGTGGCTGCCGGGCACAGGCACTGGCTCCCGCCGCGGCGGCCAGGCCGGGAACGGCGATTCCTGCGGCGGTCAGGAGGGCGACGAAAAACGCCACCACAATTCGTCTCACGGTTACTCCCCCTCGAAGAAACGCCGACTGTGAGGAGTCGACCACGTCACCCTAGAGTGCGACGATCGTCCACGAAACGGTGAAGAATGGCGGCCACCCGAAGAGCGCAGCGTGATCAACGGAGCGCATGACCTACCCGTACGTGGATCACCTGAATGGATCATGGTCCCCGGTGGCGGCTACGTCGTCAGCAGCGGTACCGGTGTGCGTTAACCGGCGGACGCGCGCAGGGCGGTCACTTCTCGCCGAGTGATGCCCGGCGCCGACGGAAGACCATCCAGCCGGCTCCTGCGGTCAGTAGCGCGACCGCGAGAGCGCCGAATCGGGTGTAGTCGCGGAGTCGTTCACAGCGCTGCAGAGCGTCGTAGGAAGCCGAACTCATCCACACCGTGGATGCCGTCGAGGTGTTGCGACCGGGATTCGCCAGCCGCTCCAGCTCGGTGGAGCGCACTGCGGCATTCCCGCACGCGAGCGTGGTCCCCGGTTGCGGGCCTGCCGTGCTCACCGGGACCAGCAGGAGCACAGCACAGGCCGCGACGCCAACCAGCGTCGCGAGCACCAGCCATCGACGTGCGAGCACAGCACGAGTGTCGCATCACCTCCCCATCCCTCGCCGCGCGCGAGCCCGCCGCTCCTGCCGTCGGCCGCCGCCACACCGCGACCACCGAGCGGGTGGTCGAGGGCCGGGAACCGAATCGATCAGCGCGAACGTCCTAGGATGGCCTGCACAGGGGCAACACACCGTGGTCAGGGGAGGACCAGACGTGGCGTTGAACGTCGCCAAACTACGTGCGCAGGCCGCCGAGCTGGACGCTCAGCTGGGCTCGAGCCGCCAGACCGCGACCTCGCCTGATGGCCTGGCCACGGCTGTCGTGACCGGCTCGGGCGAACTGGTCGCTCTCACGATCGCCGAGTCGGCGATCCACGGACCGCACCCGCAGAAGATCGGCCCCGCGGTCGTCGCGGCGGTCACCGCCGCGCGGCGTGCCGCCCTGGCTGTGGCCGCGCCGCAGGTGCGCGCGGTCCTCGACGACACGCTCGAATGGCACCCCGCCGAACGTCCCGCAGACCACCGCGACGCAGCCCCCGCCGCACCGCCGGCGCAACCTTCCCCAGCTCCGCCATCGACCCCGCAGGCGGCGACTCGGGCGGACATCGAGGACGAGAACTTCGAAGAACTGGACTTCCTCACCGACGAGGAAGCCGACGATGATCGGGGGCGCTGGTGAGCACCGACGACGAGCTCTACAACCTCGCCCGCGAAATCGACGACGCCGTCGCCACGGTGGGAGCGAGCGTCGCCCACGTCGCGGCGTCATCGGTCGACGTCCGTCTGCCCGGGGACCTCGGCACCGTCACCGTGAGCGGAGCCGGCGAGCTTCGCCAGATCGACCTCGAGGCCGACGAGGTCCGCAACTACTCCGCCGGCAGCCTCGCACGCCAGCTGCTGGCCGGCATCCGCCAAGCCGAGCAGGACGCCGCCCAGCGGCGCCACGCCACCCACGCCGCGGCGACCGCGAAGGAGCACCTGCGATGAGCTTCGACCCGATCACGCCGGTCGACCCCAGCGATCCCGGCCCAGGCAAGGGCTACCACGTCTACCCCGAAGCCCTCCGCGCCACCGCCACCAAAGTCGCCGACGCCGCGGCCCTGCTCACCACCCTCGCCCAGCACGATCTGCAGGACACACTGCTCGGCGAGTTCGATCTCGGGTTGCCCGGCACCCTCACGGTTCTTATGCCCGGCCGCAACGGGAGGGGCACCGTGCAGGAGTTCAACGCCGCCGTCGCCGCGGTCCGGTCGATCACCGCCACCAACGCCGACCGGATCCAACGCCTCGCCGGCGCCCTGACCACCGCCGCGAGCTACTACGAAGCCCAAGACGAGGCCGAATACGAACGGCTGAAGAAACTCGAAGGCGGCAGCCGATGAGCAACCCCGACCTGCAGCAGACCATCCAGGACCTGGGCAACCTGCACTACCCCGACGACGCCGACGCCCAGGTCCGCCAGTACGCCAACCTCATCGGCGCCCACGGCATCCTTCACCTGCTCGACACCCTGCGCATCTTCATCGGCGGCGACATCCGCAAGGTCCTGATCATCGGTGACAAGTTCGCCCAGAACAGCGCCTTCACCGACGCGGTCAACCTGCTCAACGAAGCGAAGCTCGATCTGCAGGCCCGGTGGCACGGCGACGCCGCCGACCAGTTCACCACCTACACGACCACGGCCGTGTCCGTCCTCGGCCAGAACCAGGCAGCGTTGAAGACGTTGATGGACGAAACCGCCCGGATCGCCACCGTGATCATCAACAACTACAAAGACCTGCTGCTCGCGCTCGCGCGCTGCGCGTCGAACCTGGCCAAGCTGGGCGGCTCCATCGTGATCTCCTTCCTCGAAGCCACCGTCGTGCCGCCGATCGCGCCGTTCAAACTCAGCGACATCGCCGAAGACATCAACAGCGCCTTCAAGACGTTCTGGGACGACTGCTTCGCCCTGCTCAGCTCCATGCTCAGCAACATCGGCGCCCAGACCGGCACCATCTTCGCCCTGGAAGCGGTCAGCAAGAACTTCGCGCACGTCCCCGACCTTGCCTCCACCACCGAAGTCGTCGACGACCCCGCCCGCTACCGGGTCAAGCCAGGAGCCGACCACCCGTGACACCCCGCCCCCGCACCGTCGCCCTCGCCGCCCTCCTGCTGCTCGCCGGCAGCGCCGCGTGCTCACCACACAAGCAGACGACACCACCCGAACCGTCGGTGTCCGTTCCACCGATCCCCGGCGCCGGCCTCAACGTCGACCGGATCAAGACCGACCCGTGTTCCGCGCTCACCCTCGACCAGCTTCACGACCTCGGGTTCGTCGGCGGGCACCAACAGGTCGAGAGTGGCACCCGGTGCATGACGCGTTTCGACGACACCACCACCGTCGGTGTCTGGGTCGACGGCGCAACCCTCACCACCCTCTACACCGAACGCGCCCGCGGGCATTCCGGTGGCGGAAACCACTTCGACCCCATCACCATCGACACCTACCCCGCCGTCATCACCTACGTGGCCGACTCCCCCAACTCCACCGGAACCGAAACCGACAACTGCACCATCGCCCTCGGCGCCCGCGACGACACCCTCATCAACGTCGACATCCACACCGGCTACTCCAGCAGCAACCCCGCCGGCCCCTGGAAACGCGACGCCCGCGGCGTCGCACAGAAAGTCACCGCGCTCATCGTCGCGAACCTCAGCAACTGACGACACCGTGCGGCTTGTCGCGTGGCCCGGTGGTGGTGCAGTCACACCAGCGCAACCCGACAGCCCATAAAACGAGCGCATCCGTTGCCAAAACTGCCAGCCCGGTCAAGTGACCTGCGCTTCAGCCGCCGTCTCGTAATCAGCACGAGGCATCGGAAGGGGCGATGACCGGATCGTTCGCGGGAGCGCTCGGTGGGGTGGCCAAATAAGTCGCGAGTACCAGGCCGTGGGCCAAGACTTGGCCGCGCAGCGAACTCCAGACTCCGCGCACCTCCTCGATCGGTAGCGCTCGGCGGGCGCCGCGGGTGCTCTGCCGGCTCCTGGGATTGATCAGTCCTGGCAGGTACACGGCGGGCCGCTGAAACCGGGGCTGCGGATGGTCGGACGTGCGGGCCGGCACGAAGCCGTACATGCCGTGCACCGGGTTGTCGATCGTCGCCCCGCGATAGAGCGTCAGCTCCAGATCGATGTCGGGCAGGCATCCCGGGTTGCAGCCGGCCCGACCGGCGTCGGCCGCCACGGGGATCAGCGATTGGACTGTGCAGACGTTGAAGGCCTCGTCGACGTCCAGCCCCGCAGTCCGGCCGGGCGTCCACGGCTGCGTGCTGGCGACGACGAACACCGTGTCGACGCAGAACTGGCCGCGGCGGGTGGACCCGAAACAGATCACCGAGCCGAGCGGCAAGGATTGCATCGCCGTGGGGCGTAGCGGTGTACCGGCGGTCTGCTTGCAGTTGCTGTAGACCATCCGCTCGCCGAACACCCATGGGTCGGTGTTCTGCCGCGGCCATGATCGACTCGGTCGTGTCCAGTACGGCCGGTGCAACGTTGGTGGCAAGTCGCCCTCGCCCGGCCAATGATGTTCGATCCGCGAAGGCGGCTCCCACTCTCCCCAGGCCACCATCTCGCCCTCGCGGAGCTGATCGTCGCCGGCGACGTAGCGTCCGGGCACAACCAAGAATTTTCATCCGTGACGGCCGACGTTCCATGGCATCTCGTCGCCGGCGAGGCGGTGCTCGGCACCGGGATGGGCAAACTGCACGAAGCATGCGGTATCAGTCATCGCTTGGTGCATTGGCCCAGACGGCTGATCGGTTACCCCTCGCCACGCCGCGCGCTACGCCGTCAACGTCCGCTCATGCCGATGAGCGGGCTACCTGTCGTGACAGCCGTCACGCGTTTCTGCTCCTCAGCTGCGGGCTAGCTGAGGACGGTCCACAAGCCACGGGAAGCCTGGCTTCAGGAACGAGCCTGCCGATTTCTTGCTGTTCCTGACTTCCTGTCCTGCTTAGGGCAGACGTGCAAGCCACGAATGGGTCGCTTCCTGGGAGTACCGGTCTCCGATACGTTGGTAGAGCAGCAGAGCCCGATCAAACAGTTCCCGCGCACGGTCGTTGTTCGACTCGTGGAACTCCAGTTCGCCGAGGTTGCTCAGGCAGTTGGCTTCACCCAGCACCGAGCCCACACGCTGGTAAGCCGGCAGAGCCTGACCGAACAGCTCCCGCGCACGGTCATTGTTCGACTCACGGAACTCCAAGCCGCCGAGGTTGCGCAGGCAGCTGGCTTCACCCAGCACATCTCCAACACGCCGATAGAGCAGCAGAGCCTGACCGAACAGCTCGCGCCCACGGTCATTGTTCGACTCACGGAACTCCAAGCCGCCGAGGTTGCGCAGGCAGTTGGCTTCACCCAGCACATCTCCGACACGCCGATAGAGCAGCAGAGCGTGATCAAACAGTTCCCGCGCACGGTCATTGTTCGACTCACGGAACTCCAAGCCGCCGAGGTTGCTCAGGCAGTTAGCTTCACCCAGCACAACTCCGACACGCCGATAGAGCAGCAGAGCCTGACCGAACAGCTCCCGCGCACGGTCATTGTTCGACTCACGGAACTCCAAGCCGCCGAGGTTGCGCAGGCAGTTGGCTTCACCCAGCACCGAGCCCACACGCTGGTAGAGCGGCAGAGCCTGACCGAACAGCTCCCGCGCGCGACTGTTCTCGCCCCGTATGGCGTAGAGCTTCCCGAGGTTGGACGCGGTACTGGCTCGAGCGAGGGGCTCGAGGTCGGAGGCGAGCGTCTCTCGGGTGAGCCGGTCGTCGCCGAGCCCGGTGAATCGTTGAAATTCCAGCAGGCTTCGTACCAGTGGTGCGAGACCTGCTGAATCGCGGGGCAGCCTCGCTTGGATGACGTCCACGATGTTGGTGAACTCGGGCACCACGGTGTCGACCGCCCGGACACCGTCCGGACCGCCTACCCGCTCGGCCAGCTCGGTCAGGGTCTGCACACGCGCAATGAGCTGGGCCAGCGCCGCCGGCTCGGGCGGATGGTGAGCGGCTACGTGCCGACGGACCGGGGCCAGGCAACGCTGCCGCGGGTGATCACTGTGCAACAGAGCCCGACTGCTCAGCTCGATCACGCCTGAGGCGAGCTCGTCCGGCAAATAGAGACCCGGTCGGTCTCGTGGCCATCCGTCGGGCAGGAGCGCCGCCAGCGACAACGCGGTGCGGGCGTCGGGGCTGAGCCGGTCCCAGGACAGTTCGATCGACACCGGCAGACTGGAGGTCCGGTCCGGATGGGCGGCGTGGGCGAGCAGGTCGGTGCGCTTGGTTAGCCACGCCGACATCAGCGTGTCCAAGCCGGTTTCGGTGCGCGCCAGGGTGGCCAGCAGGGTGATCGCCAGCGGCACCCCGTCCAGCTCGGCCACCAGCAGAGCGACCATCGGATCGCCGCGATGCCGGTCGCCGGCGACCTCGCTGAACACCTCAGTAGCGGCGGCTGGGAGAAGCGGTCCCAGCACAGCTTCAGCCATGCCGGTCAGACCGACCGGGGCGCCCCCGCCGCGGTAGCCGATACCCAAGACCGTCGAGGTCGCAGCGCCAGCGCGCATCTCCGCGACCAGCGCGGTCGTGCCCGCGGGATCGGAGTCCGCGGGTGTCTCGTAATTGTCCAGAATTAGCACACAGGGCGTTTCCCGGACGAAGGACAACACCCGGTTCCGCAAGTGGTCACCGGGAGCCACTCCGAGCACAAGGGCCATTTTGTCCACGACGGCAGTGGCTGATTCGGCGCCGTCACACGACACCACGAACCGGCGCGCCCCGAAGGAGGTGACGATTGCCGGGTCGGTGATCGCGCGGCCGAGCACCGTGGACTTCCCGATCCCGGGCCCGCCGGCAATCACCACCGACCGACCGGCGTTCCATGCGGCCACCACGTCCGCCACCTGAGTGTCGCGACCGACACACACGTCGACCACCGGTGGCGGTAAAGACTCAGCGGGCGACGCCAACGCGGGCAGCAGTATGTGTGCGCCCGGCCCGGCGACGATCCCGCCGGGCCCGGCCACCAGATTGTGGTCACCGACGACGTTGCCGTCGCCGGCTGTGACCGCGCCGCCGATGGTCCCGGCCTGCAGTACCGCCTGGGCGTTCGTCGTATCAGTGATTGAGTTCGTCACCGACACGGCTCCTGCCGCGGTCGGAGGATCTGCGTGCCGGGCTCGCATCAGGCCATGGGCCGACAACCCCAGACCCAGCACGCCGCATACGGCCCCGATCACGCTGCCGAGCTTGTCCGCCGCCTCCAGCCCGACCCACACGGTGCCACCGCCGGCCGCGGCCGTCACAGCACCCGCAGCGACCCAGGGAACCCAGCGACGGCGAGACATACCGACATCATCGTCTATCACCTCGTGGCCGTAACGCTGCAGCGCCGCTGTCCTTCACCGGCGAGAGGCAGCAGCGACATCGCGTCTTGCGCCAGCGCGCTCTCATGCCGATGAGCGGACGATAGACATCGAGGCTGCGGCCGCCAAAGATCCACTTTCGCTCGAGTAGACCATTCGGGGGGCGTTGATTGCTGTTGTGAGGCGTCTAGTAACCGTAGAGGGTGATCGAGCGACCTTTGGATGTGGTGGTCCGTCAGGGCAGCAGATTGCTCGGCTGGTTATGCAGTCATGAGGCGGGCGAGGGGAGGGGTGGTGTCCGGTCTGGTCGTGGACGATTCGGCGTTCGAGCTGGTTCTGAGCGGCGAAAGAGTCGGCCCGCGGCGGACGATCGGGGTTGCCGATGTCCAGTTTCTGAAGACGGTCGCTACTCAGTATGTCGGCGCAGCGCAAGGACGGTCAGATGCTGCGCTGCTGGAGCTGGGACGCGAGCTGTTCGGCTGGCTGGACGGAGAACAAGGGCAGCTGCACACCTGGTTGAAGGGGTCAGGGGCTCCGGTGATGCTGGAGGTGCGGGGATCGCAGTGGCCCTCGGCGGCGGCATGGGCGCTGCTGCGGGCACCGTTCGAGGTGCTGGCGTGGCCGGATGGGAGCTTCCTGGCGCAAGACGGGAAAACCCGGTTCAGTGTGGTTCGCCGGCTGGGTACAGCCATTCCGCCGGCGGCGCTGGGTGACTTTCGGCTGGGTGTCGCGTTCATGGCGTCCTCCCCTGCTGGACAGGACGAGCTGGATTTCGAGGCCGAGGAGACGGCGATCCTGAATGCGGTGCGCGATGCCCGCATCGATCTGCTGGTCGAGGACACCGGAGACCCGGTACAGCTCGCCGAACGACTGTCAGCGGACACATTGCCGGTAGTGCACTTGTCGTGTCACGGCTCCAACTCCTGGCCGGAGAAGAACGGCGAGCCAGTGCTGCTGATGGAGGACGAAACCGGCGAGCGCAAACCGACGACAGCGTCCGAGCTGGTCGCGTTGTTCCCACAGGACACCACGCGGCTGGTGTTCGTTTCGGCGTGTCTGACCGCGACCGGCGCCGACACCTCGGCGCACCTGCCCCCGGGCGAGGGACGGAAGGGTGGGCCGGGGCCAGGCGGGCGGGAGGAGTTGCTGGCGCATTCGCTCTCGACCAGTTTGGTCGCGGCGGGTGTCCCGGCGGTGATCGGCTGGGACGGTTCAGTGCGGGACCGGGCGGCGACGATGTTCGCCGAGAAGCTGTACGGGGCGCTGAACAAGCGGGTGGATGTGGCGGTGGCGATGGGTGATGCCCGCCGAGCGCTGCTGGAATCGGAGTATCCGTCGGTGCGGGCGGATTGGCATCTGGCCCGGCTGTGGCTGGGGCCGGCCGGCGGCGGCGCGGTAGTGGCGGGGAGCCGGGCACGGTCGTTGGTCACGCCCGTGCACGGCACCAAGCGGTTCCTGGACCGCAAACAGCAAGTTCCTGTGGCCGAAGCGCAGATGTTCGTCGGGCGCCGGAAGGAGCTGCGGCGCGCACTGCGCGCGCTGCGCGGTGGCAAAGGTGCCGGGGTGCTGCTGCAGGGGCTGGGCCGATTGGGCAAGTCCAGCCTTGCGGCCCGGATCGCCGACCGAGTCGCGGGCCAGTACGCGGTGGCGGTGGTGTTCGGTGACTACAGCGCCCTGGCTGTCCTGGACGCGGCGCGGGAGGCGGTTCGTACCAATTCCGCTGCGCGGGAGCTGGTCGATCGGCGGATGCCAGAAGTGCGGGAGCGGCCCGAGGCAATCGGGGACGTGTTGCTCGATTTGCTGTCCGGGCCGTGCGCCCAGGCAGGTGACGGCACCAAGCCGTTGCTGCTGATCATCGACGATCTGGAACGAATCCTCGTCAAGCACTCGGACAGACCACACCGGGTCGCACCGGCCCACGCGCCGGTGCTCGCGGCCGTGCTGCGCGCGTTCGATCCCGAGGAGACCAATAGCCGCCTGGTGCTGACCAGCCGGTTCACCTTCGCCCTCGACGGCGCGGAATCTAAACTCGAACTCATCCAGTTGGCAACCTTGTCCGAGGTCGGGCGCCGGAAACTGCACCGCCGCCAGGAAGCCCTCGCTTCCCCCGACCAGCGGGCTGAGCGTGCCGGCCTCGCCCGGCGCGCCGTTGCGGTGAGTCGGGGCAACCCGGGTCTGCAGGATCTGATCTGCCTGCGCCTGGTCTACAACCAGGACGTGCCCCTGTCCCGCGCGGACGCCGCGGTGACTGGCATGGAGGACTACCTGCGCCAGGGAACCCTTCCCGACGAAGGCGAGGTGCGGGTCTTTCTGGAGAATCTGGCCTTGGACGCCCTCATCGAGGAGGCAGGAACAGCCAACGGTGCTCTGGTGCGCGCGGTCACCCTGTTCGATCTACCGGTCCCGTATACGGTGGTCGATCTCATCGCCGGGCATGTCGGTGGATCACCGACCCGGCTGTCCGGTCTTGGGCTGCTGGAGCCCCACGACGACCCCGCGGAGCCGGGGCGCATCGCCCTAGCCGTCAATCCCGTGGCAGCCGGCCGGATCACCCCGCTTACCGCCACCGAACGATCCGCCCTAGCCAAGCTCACCGTGAATCCGCTTCTGAGCGGCTGGACACCGTCGACGCCATCCCACCGCCGGACCTTGGAGGAGGACCTGCAGCTGACGCGGCTGGCGATGCTGGCGGACAACCCGACCATCACCGCCCTCTGTGCTGTCGGCGCTGTCGCGCACCTGCGGACGGGCCCTGCCGCCACTGCCGCCGCGCTGGGAGTTGAGACGATCGCGCTCCTGGACCGGCACGACCACTCAGTGTCTCTTGTTTTGCTGCGCGTGGTGGCGGATGCCGCTCTCACCAGCGGAGATGGAGCAACAGGCCATGCGTTGCTGGAGCGAGCCGCGCGAACGGCCACCGCCGACGATCATGATGATCCCGGCGAGCGGGCCCGGGTCATCGCCGCACAGGCTCGGCGTCTGATCACCACCGGTGATCTGCATCAGGCCGAAGACATGTTGAGTCAGGCACGCGAGCTGTTCGTGACCGCGGGCTCCGCAGGAGAAGCTGCGATGACATCCGGCTCCATCGGCGATATCGCCGAACGGCGCGGGGACTACGACGAGGCCCTGCGCATCCGCCACGACGTCGAACTGCCGGCTTACGAGCGGCTGGGCGACACCCGTTCCATCGCCGTCACCTGGGGCCAGATCGGCGACATCCTCTACCAGCGAGGGGACTACGACGAGGCCCTGCGCATCCGCCACGACGTCGAACTGCCGGCTTACGAGCGGCTGGGCGACACCCGTTCCATCGCCGTCACCTGGGGCC
>NZ_JBITCJ010000024.1:70556-78872 GCF_044453095.1 Amycolatopsis sp. NPDC051758
GCCAGATCGGCGACATCCTCTACCAGCGAGGGGACTACGACGAGGCCCTGCGCATCCGCCACGACGTCACCTTGCCGGTCTTCGAGCGGCTGGGCGACACCAGTTCTATCGCCGTCACCTGGGGCCAGATCGGCGACATCCTCTACCAGCGAGGGGACTACGACGAGGCCCTGCGCATCTACCGCGACGTCACTCTGCCGGTCTTCGAGCGGCTGGGCGACACCAGTTCTATCGCCGTCACCTGGGGCCAGATCGGCGACATTGCCGAACGGCGCGGGGACTACGACGAGGCCCTGCGCATCCGCCACGACGTCGAACTGCCGGTCTTCGAGCGGCTGGGCGACACCCGCGAAATCGCCCTCACGTGGGGCAAGATCGGCGACATTGCCGAACGGCGCGGGGACTACGACGAGGCCCTGCGCATCCGCCACGACGTCGAACTGCCGGTCTTCGAGCGGCTGGGCGACACCCGCGAAATCGCCCTCACGTGGGGCAAGATCGGCGACATTGCCGAACGGCGCGGGGACTACGACGAGGCCCTGCGCATCCGCCACGACGTCGAACTGCCGGCTTACGAGCGGCTGGGCGACACCAGCGCCATCGCCGTCACCTGGGGCAAGATCGGCGACATTGCCGAACGGCGCGGGGACTACGACGAGGCCTTGCGCATCTACCGCGACGTCACCCTGCCGGTCTTCGAGCGGCTGGGCGACACCCGCTCCATCGCCGTCACCTGGGGCAAGATCGGCGACATCCTCTACCAGCAGGGGGACTACGACGAAGCAACATCTCTCCAGCTCAAACGATTAGAGACGAACAAGCGTCTCGGCGGCCTCGACGGTATCGCCGCAGCAAACTGGGACCTGGCCCAGATTCACCTAGCTCAGCAAGATCACGAGTCCGCAGCACCCAAACTGATCGAGTCCTACACGATCTTTCGCGACCTCCAGCGCGCCGACGGCCTCGCCGTCGTCGCCCTGACCTTGGCCAGCCTGCTCGCAGCGGCCGATGAGATCCAACAGGCCCAGCAAGTAGCCGATGAGGGCCTTCAGGCCGCCACAAAGATCGGTGCGAGCACCCTCGTAGAACGGCTGACCAGCCTGCTCGACCATCTCAGCCAAGGGAACGACGAACGATGATCATCCGTATCGAGAGTGACACCACCGCCGGCCTGGCATCTGCGAAGGTCAGCCTCGACGAGCTGATCGGCGGTTGGGGATACCGCGTGCACGAAACCTCGTTGAGCACATCGCACTCCGGGGATTCCAGCCGCGAGAACGAGAAGTCAGTCGACCCAGTCGCGGTAGCCGCTTTGATCGTTTCCATCCCCTCGGCCGCGCTGGCCGTAACCGACCTGGCGGACCGCATCCGTAAGCGTCGACGAGCACAAGATCTCATCGACAAGATCAGGCAAGACCTCGACGAAAACACGACCCTCACACTGATCACCTACGACGGCCCACGTGACCTGTCCGAACTGAGCTCCGACCAGCTTCTCGACCTGCCGAGGCCGGAAGACCCGCCCGCGTAGCTCCCGGCCGACACAATCGCGCCGATGCGACACGCATCAACTACCACCAACGGCCGATAGGGAACGTCCGCTCATGCCGCGAGGGGGGGGTGACGGGCATAGTTGCAGGTAGGCCTCGCGTCGACCGTGGAAACCATGGCAAATCCACCCGGAACCCAGCCCGACTCCTCGATCGAGGACGACCTTATCCTCAGACTTGCCGCGGAGGTTTACCTCGGCCGCTACACCGGCACGTCCCGCGTTCACACTCAGTCCGACCTGCAAATCTACTTCGCCTGGTGCGCTGATCAGGACATCGGCCCCCTGGAGATCCGGCGGCCGCAGGTCGAGCGGTATGTGCGGTGGATGCAGGAGGTTCGCCGGTTCAAGCCGTCGACTGTCTCGCGCCGGATGGCGGTCGTCACCGGCTTCTACCGAACCTGCGTCATCGACGCCGCGCTGGAGCACTCACCCGCGGACTACGTCCGCCGACCGGTTGTCCCCGCCGAATCACTCACCCTGGGCTTGTCGCATCTGCAGTTCGAAGCGTTGCTGAGCGCGGCCCGTGAGTCAGGTAACCGGAACGACTTCGCGTTGGTGACGATGCTCGGGCTGTTGGGCCTACGGATCTTCGAGGCCTGCGGCAGCGACGTCGCCGATGTCGGTGAGGACCATGGGCACCGGGTGCTGCGGGTCGTCGGCAAAGGCGCCAAGATCGTTCTGGTGCCGCTTCCGCCAGCGGTCGGGCGGGCGAGCCATCGACCACCCGATGAGTGACCGCCCCTCGGGGCCAAATCTTGCTCAACCTGCGGGGGCGGCGGATGGACCGGCACTGCGCCACCCGCCGGCTGCGGCGACTGGCCGAGCAGTCGATCGTACGGCTCCCGCGGATGCACCCGCACATGCTGCGCCACACCTTCGTGACCACGAAGCTCGACGCCGGCGTCGACCTGCGGGACGTGCAGATCGCCGCCCGCCATGCAGACCCGCGTACGACGATGTGTTACGACCGGGCACGCAAGAACCTCGACCATCACCCGAACTACATCCTCGCCGCCTACATGGCATCCGGTACCTGACCACACTCACCTGCTGATAGGCGGACGTTGGACAGCCGAGTGCGCGCTCATGCCGACGAACGACGTCTGGTACCGAGACTTGAGTTTCGCCAACCCCATCGGCCAAGTCCGACACGCCGTGCTTCAGCCCGCCATGCGATCGTCGTCGCATGGATCCGATGGACCGCATACGGTCGCGTATGCCGCTGGCTGATCTGAACATCGGCAAGCAGCATCTGCTGTCGAAGGTGATCGGTAAGCGATTCGCAGCCGCCCCACCGCACCCGCGGGCCGGCCTCGTCGAGATCGTCAACCTCGACCGCCTTGACGCCAAGTCCCGCTTTCTCGGCCCTAACGGGTTCGGCTACGTAACGAACTTCGTGCGCTATGCGTCCAAGTCTCTCGAAGAACTATGGCAAACAGTCGAGAACAATCTTGACAACGCAATAGCTGCATGCAGCGACCGCTCCATCTTCGACCACCCAAAGCACGTCCGGACCATCAAGGACGCCATTGCGCTGCATCTGGTCCGCTCGGTGCATACGCGGCCGTTCCTGGACGACCTGTGGACGAAGAATCTCGACGCCCTCCGGTCCAGATTCCTCGACTCACATCGCGACCTTCTTGCCGCCGAGTTCACCAAGAGGTACGGACTGGTGCCGGGAGGGCCCGAATGTCTCGAAATGATGCTGGACGAAGCGTTGGCACCTCATCTCGCACTGAAGAAGGCAGACGCCTACTTCCGCGATAGTCTTGAACGCCTGTTCGAGCTGGCCCGCACGAACCTCGACGCGCGCGGCCTGGAAGTGTCCACACCGGCGACAGGCGAATTCCTGATCGGTGACGCCCCGGCCATCGCGGTCGGCAACGACGGGCGGCTCGGGCTTCTCGGCGGCGTTGGAGTCAACACCGCCAAGACCATCGCGTTGCCTCTTGGACCCCGCCTGCTGGCGTCCACCGGCGACACCGATAACTTTCTGGTCTTGGACCCTGAAGGGACTGCGCACGTCAACCAATGGCAGGTGTCGTCCGCTGCATCGCGCGCGTTCTGCCGTCCTGGGAGCGGACTCGCCACGGTAATCCGGCAGTCGGCGCAAGTCCGCTCAACATCCGCTGTTTGAGCGAAGCGACAAGGTCAACCGCCGTACCTGTCATCACTCTCGCTCTCAAGAGCAGGTGTGCCTCAGGGTCACCTGTCTCTATCGTCGCCGCACTTCAGCTGGCGCTATGTCGTCACGCCAGCTGGCCACGCAGGCCCGAGCCACGCCCGCACCACCAACGCACTCACATGCCGCAGAGCGGACAGCCCTGCCGAGTCGAGGACGTCCGCACCGCACGGGACCGTGCTGCGCGGAGGCTTGCTGCCTCGCAACTCCGCATCCAGGCCGCTACAAAGGAGTGGTGACCGAGGATGATTTCGACTGGCTGTCGACGACCCCGCTGGGTGAAGCCGCCTGCGTGACCATGGTGAAGACGACGGATGTCGACGCCGTGGTCCGCGGCTTCGGCGGGGTGGCAAACGAGGCCCGGACCATCCCGTTCGCGCAGGCAGGGGACGACTTCGACGAGGCGTACGCGGTCGCCATGTGCCGCCAGGGCGAGTACGTCGTCGCGATCGAAGCCAACGGCTTCCAGGGCTCGCGGCCCGAGGTCCTGCGCCGGGTATCGCGGCTGGGCGAGACGGTGAGCGCCTTCTGGAATATCGAGGCACTGACCAGGTTCAGCTACGCCGTCGACGGCCGCATCAAGACGGCGTTCGAAGCGGGCGCCGACTCATGGAAGGACGGCGAGGAGCCCGATTGCCTCACGTCGCTGGTCGCGGAGATCGACTGGGCGGCGGGTCATTGGCGAACAGGCCTGCTCCTCCTAGCCGCCCGGCTGACGGGACGGCCGTTCACTGAAGACTGGCTGTCCGGCGAGGTCCTCGTCGCGCCGATCGCGGAACACCTCGAAGACGCGCACCCGGTGACGCCGGGGTTCGAGACGCTGGAATACCAGCACCCGGTGCTTGCCGCCGCGCTGCGTCGCGCCGAGGACGAGTCGCTGCTGACAGTCGCCCGTGCCGCCGTCGACGAAGTGGTCGCCGCGGCCGGGCTGACCGGGGTATCCGGCGGAGACAGGGAATTCGACGAACTGGTCCGGACGGCCCGCTACGAGGCCGGCGCGAGCGGCTACGGCGGCTACTCACCGGGGGCCGACCGCCTCCGGCTCGTCGCCCTGGACGCCGTGCGCGCGCTGCGGACTGCGCCGAACCCCCTTACGGCGGCATTCAAGACGATCGACGCGGCGAAACTCGCCAAGCAACTGGACCGCCTGGATCCGGCGCCGATGCTCGCCGGTTTTCTAGCCCTGCTGGGAAGTCCGCCGGCGCCGTCCGGCGCGGACGGCGCGCGTGCCGGTACCGGTGGCCCGCTGGAACGCCACGCGTGGATCACCGACCACTGGCTCGGCCTCGCAGCCTCCGTCACCTACGCGCGAAGTGTCCCGCTCGACACCGTCGCGGCGGCGTTCGGCGGCATCGTGTTCGGTGCCGGACCGGTGTCTCTCACCGATACCGAACAGGTCGCCCTGCGGCGCGAGGGCGACTGGACCCTTGCAATCGCGTTCAACCGGAGCCCGTTCGCGCACGAGATCGTCGACGTCCTTCGGTCGCACACGACAGTGCTCAACGTCGGTTGGGAGACACGCGGCAACAAACTGGCCTACTTCGCCCAACCTGACCACGACGTCGCCGTGGTCCGGCCGGGCCAGGGCGACGTCCCGGCACCCCTGGCTTCCTACACCACGTCGCTCCCAGCGCCAGCGGGCAATGCCGCTGCGTGGCTGCTCGCACTGGGTGAGGCCGTCACCGGCATCACCTTCACCCCGGAAGGGCTCGACACGCCACACACACTTCTCCGTCCTGGCTGACGGGCTGACCGAAGTGGGTCGTACCACTCAGGAACCCGACTGCGGGCGGTCTTCGACAACCACTTTCTCGGCGCCGCGCTTGGCAAACGCCGCCCACAGGCTGAAGCCCACGACACCCACCGCGACGGCCAGCCACAGCCAGATAAACGGCTCGCGCAGCGGGAACCGCACCAGAACAAAGATGATCATCGCGACGCCGACGACCGCACCGAACACGGCGGAAGGCTTGGACGGCTTGATCCGGTACACGAGCACCACTCCCCAGACTGCAGTTTCGTGGCGCTCGAATACCCCCTGGACGATCTACCGAAACTTCACCGGCTACCTCGCGGCGCGTCGAATGCCCCTAGGGCGTGTCCTGTAAGTGATCTAGCTGTATGAGGCCATGACGTTGGTGACGCCGGCGTGGAGCCGGGACGCTGGTGGCTGATCTCCAGCAGCAGTGTGTGGTCGATGATAGTTGTAATGCACGTTCCAGACGGCCAGGGCCGCGGTGCGGTGGGTTTCGCTGGTCCAGGCGTGGGCGTAGAGGAACTCTTCGGCCAGGATCCGGTTGTAGCGCTCAACTTTGCCGTTGTGGCGTGGGGTGTAGGGCGTGATCCGCTGGTGACGGGCTCCGCGCAGGACGGGTGGCGAAGTCTTTCGCGCGGTAGCAGGCGCCGTTGTCGGTGACCAGGCGGTGGATGTGGGTGATGCCGTGGCGGGCGAAGAACGCGCGGGCTTGGTGGACGAACCTGATCGCGGTGCGGGCGGTTTCGTCGGGCAGGGCTTCGGTGTAGGCCAGACGGGAGTAGCCGTCGACGGCGGAGTGCAGGTAGGTGTAACGGGCCCGCTGACCTCGGGTCTTGCCGCGGGCGACCTGTCGTGCGTGGTCGCTGTCTTTGCCGTGGATGCGCCAGCCGCCGCCGTCGGGGATCTGGCCGGTCTTCTTCACGTCGAGGTGGACCATGTGGCCGGGCCAGCGAGCGATGATCCGCCGCGGTGCCCTGTTGATGGCGCCGGTGGGGTCGAGGAACCGGCGGCGGTTGAGCCCGAGGTGCAGCAGGTGCCGGCCCACCGTGCGGACCGAGATGGTGATGCCTTCGGCTGTCAGCTCGGTGGCGATCCGGCGGGCGGAGTACTTCCGTTGCCGGCGCAGCTGCTCGATCCGGGCGACGA
This sequence comes from Amycolatopsis sp. NPDC051758, assembly GCF_044453095.1. NCBI lineage: Bacteria > Bacillati > Actinomycetota > Actinomycetes > Pseudonocardiales > Pseudonocardiaceae > Amycolatopsis > Amycolatopsis sp. NPDC051758. The sequence goes on from NZ_JBITCJ010000024.1 coordinate 77,193, forward strand.
CCTGGGCGGGTGTGGCGGTGGGTTGGTGGTGCGGAACGCTCGGGTGGTCGAGCAGACCGACTTCGCCGTGGCGGCGGTAGCGGTTGACCCATTTGGATGCGCATTGCCGCGAGATGCCCATCTCGGCGGCGACGTGGGCGATCGGGCGGGTCTGGCAACGCGCGACGAGCCGGCGGCGGCCCTCGACGGACAGCGGGGCATTACGGTGGTGCATGGACGGGTCTTTCTGCTCGGCGGACGAGTTGGTCGCACTTCTCATCCTGCCGCTGAAAGACCTGTCCCTCGTCTCAGGCCCTTGCCGGCGTCACCAACGTCATGACCCGCAACATCTAGCTGCGGTCCGGTTGGATTGCGGACGTGGTTGGTCGCGGTGAATTGACGGACAAGGCGTGGGCGGTGATCGAGCCGCTGCTGCCACCGCAGCAAGGCGGTGGACGGCGGTGGCGGGATACCGGCAGGTGATCAACGCGATCCTGTGGAAGCTGCGCACCGGTGCTCCGTGGCGTGACCTGCCCGAACGGTATGGGCCGTGGAAAACCGCGCACGAGCGGCTGCGGTTGTGGACCAAGGACGGCACCTGGGCGAAGATCCTGGACCGGGTGATCGTCAAAGATGACGCTGTCGGCGACCTCGAATGGATCATCTCGGTCGACTCGAGCATGGTCCGGGCGCACCAGCACGCTGCTGGCGCCCGGAAAAAAGGGGATGCAGCGACGACATCGAAGTCCTCGCTCTCGACGGGGAAGGACTCGGGCGGTCCCGCGGCGGGCTGAGCACCAAGATCCACCTCGCTGTCGATGGGCGGGGTCTGCCGATGCGGTTCCTGCTCACCGCGGGCCAAGCGGGTGACAATCCGCAGTTGGTGCCGTTGCTGGACGGGATCAGCGTCGCCCGGCCAGGACCCGGGCGCCCGCGGCGCCGTCCGGAGACGGTGATCGCCGACAAGGCGTATTCGCATCCCTCGACCCGCCAGGCGATGCGAGACCAGCGGATCACCTTCGTCAGCCCGGAGCGGGACGATCAGATCGCCCGCCGGGCAGCCAAGGGCTCCCGCGGCGGGCGGCCACCGGTCTTCGCTCCCGAGGTCTACAAGCAGCGCAATGTGGTCGAGCGGTGCTTCAACCGGCTCAAGCAGTTTCGTGATCTGGCCACTCGCTATGCCAAGCGCGCCGCCTACTACCAGGCCGAACTCACCTTGGCCGCGATCGTGCTCTGGCTCCGATGACTTACAGGACAGCTCCTAGGCCATCAGCAGCACCCAGCCAGATCGGCCGGGCACCTACACGCAGACGTCCTCTCGTGTGCGATAAGGAGCGCTGGTCGATTCCGGCCGCCTGGTGCCTCGTGACACACGGGCGCAGCTGTGCTTCCGCCGACGAGCGTATGCTCCCGCTGCTCGATCCTTCGTCAGGACGCACGCTCATGCCGACGTACGGACGAAGTGCAGCGCTCGTCCGCCGTGCTGACGGCTGCCAGCTCGTCGACCGCATCCGCACACCGCGGCCGGCGGCGACCTCCCATGCCTCGCCTGCCGTGCCGTACACCAGAGGCGCACCACCGACGCGTATCCGGAACCTGCCACGAGGACTCTCATGGGAAACGACGAGATTCCACTCCACGGCGGGAACGTCAGCACCGGAGTGGTCCGGGTCGGGCAAACCGTACGCCGCCCCAGCGGTC
>NZ_JBITCJ010000025.1:0-74366 GCF_044453095.1 Amycolatopsis sp. NPDC051758
GGAACTCACGGGGGTAGGGCTTGGGCACGATGACATCCTTCCAGGCGAGGCCGAAGCCTCACACGTGAGGTGTCAACCAGACCCTGGGCAGCCCCCTTCGATGTAGGGTGCCGCCGGAAGCCAAACATGGATCCGGTTCGAAGAACTCACGCAGCAGGTAACTGTGCACGCCCAGCCGACCACGCAAACCGACCGCATCGTACCGATCGCTCAGCCTAACAGCCTCGAGCGATGGCATGTGCCGACCTGCGCGTCGCCGTCCCGCCGCCCAAACCCCGCAGCCAGCCGGCGGCCGGCGGCCGCGCGGAGGATAGCACACCGTGATGGCCACCAGCGGTCACGTCGTCTCCGACGCGGGGAGGTGAAACCAGGCGGAGGTGGTGAGAACGGGATTGTCGGTGGAGGACGGACATCGCGATCGCTGTTCGCGTCGCTGAGGTGATCACCATCAGAGCGCGCCACTGGCGAGCAGGTCGCCTGAGATATGAGCCTTCGGCGTTCCTCTGAGCCTCTGTATCAACGCACTGACCTGGGATTTTCGCGCGGACCGGTGCGGGCCGGCACACGACCGACAGCGCTGCAGACAGTCCGCCGGTCCGCCTTGGAGCGAGCCAGATGCCCTCCGCATCTTTCCAGACGTACTCGCCGCAGGGAGCGACTCGATTCATCACCTCGCGGTGCCTGCCACCACGACTGCCAGAATGTCCCGATGAACTCGCGCGTCTGGTCGACGAAGTCAGCCGTCTTGGCTACATCCGGCTTCGCGGCCGTGACCGGCAGTCTCATCTGGTTGACGTGGTGGTTGCTGGGCAAAGGCAACGACGGAGCCGGCATCGCGAACGTCCTGGCGCTGCCGTTGACTGCGTTCGGCTTGATCGCCACGGCTTGGGGAATCAACGCACGGCCGCGAGCCGACAACCCGGAAGTGCTTGCTGCCGAGGCACGATCCGCCCTCGCGAAGATCATTACTGCCGAATCGCGCGCGCTGCAGCGTCTGCTCGGGGACAGCGGGGACACTCGGGCCGCCGACATTGGGTTCGCCCAGCCGGTACCGTCCGACATCCACTGGCGGACCGACGGCGGCGGTGCCGCAGGAACGTCAGCCACGATCAAAGATTTCTTCACTGGCCTCGCACGAGGTCGGTTGGTCATCCTCGGCGGACCCGGTTCGGGCAAGTCCGTGCTTGCTCTCCGCCTGCTGCTCGACCTCGCCAGGGCAGACCACGAGAAGGTGACGAGCCCCAGCTCAACGCTTCCGCGGATACGCCTTCCGTTCCGGGTGAGCCTCTCTGCCTTCTCCGCTGCTGCGGCCACCACGCCGGCCGACGTTCGCGATCGTCTCGATGAGTGGCTGGCGAACCAGCTCCAGGTCGTGCACGGAGTGCGGCTCGCCATCTCCCGTGAACTCGTCCGCGCCGGCTGGATCCTGCCGATTCTGGACGGCCTCGACGAAATGACCGAAGTCGGGGATGGCGTCGCAACTGTGCTGCGCGCGCTCAACCTCCCTCAAGGTCCCGATCGCTGGCCAGTCGTCCTCACCTGCCGGTCGGAGCGCTACACCCGAACCGCCGAGGACACCTGGCTGCAGGACGCGACGGTGGTGACGCTTCGTCCGCTCGAATCGCGTCAGGTCATCGAGTGGCTCATGTACCGCTTCCCCTCCCCCGGCAGACCCGACGGCGTACAACAACGCTGGCAACCTGTCGTCAACCGGATACGCCGGCACCCGAGGGGACGACTGGCGACCTGTCTCAGTTCCCCGCTGCATCTGTACCTCGCGACATCCGGTTACCAAGCCGCCCGCAGCAAGCCGCAGGAGCTGCTCGGACTCACGAGGGAGCAACTGGACAACCACCTGTTCGGTCAGCTCCTGCCGGCCGTGGTCGCACACCACCCGCGTCCGGACGGCCGCCACTACGCGGCTGACGACGCTCATCGCTGGCTGCGTACATTCGCCCAGCACCTTGCCCGTCTGGGCGCAAGCGGGCGCTCGAGCTCGGATTTGTACCTGGATCAGCTGCCGTTGGCAACCCGCAAGCGGCACACGAAACCGTGGTGGGTTGGCGTGACCGCGTTGTGGGTCGCCGGCTTCTTCCTCCTGACTCGGCTCTTGGACTCCGCCCTGCAGGTTTCCGGCACTCCGGTGAAGGAACTCGAAAACGCCGCCTGGATCGGCTTCCTGACAACGGCGGGACTCGGCGCCCACTACGCGTTGTACGGCACAGTCGGGCAGTGGCGTTTGCTGCGGATCGAGCCACGACAGGCGCTCACGCGGCCCGGTCTGCGCTCGCTGGCTCTGGGCATGGTGGTCGGTCTCACCGGGGCAGCCGTCTTCGCCCCCGGCGCCAGCGAGCTATTGGGCACAGACATCGGTGTGCCTCTCGGCCTTGCCGTCGGATTGGCGCTGGGCGTGACCCGCGGACTCAGCGCGATCCCGGCGGCCGCAGCCCGCCCGAGCGACCCGGTACGCCAATCGATGCTGCACGACCTGACTTTTCCCGCACTGTTCACGATCATCGTCACCATCTCGGCGGGGCCCGTGATCGGCTTCAGTTTCAGCACGATCGTCGTCGTGTTCCTGGCATTCGGATCGCAGTGGTCCCACTACCTCCTCGTCGTGGTGATCTTGGCTCGTCGAGGCGCGCTGCCGACGAGGCCTGCACGTTTCTTGGACTGGGCATACGAGGCCGGGCTGGTCCGGATGTCGGGGATCGCCGTGCAGTTCCGGCACCACGCGCTCCAGACCTATCTCCTGGCCGCGACCCGCGCACAACGAGGAGCTGCGGAGCCTCTCGAGCGCGGGGACGGATTAACTTCCGAGCGCTGAAAGGTCGCGTAATCGACCAACGAGCGCGTCGGTAAGCCCTTCACCCCGTGCGCGGTGCCCGGGAGTGTTCTCGCGCAGCGCCTTTTCCAATCCCACGGGTGCCCGCGACGGCGCCCAGCATGCTCGGCCGTCGTGAATAAAAAGCGCAAAGCGGCGGTGGCGCCGTACCAACTCCGGCGTGGGGCAGCTCTGCCAGCAGCACCCAGCTGTGTTTGCCGCGGAGGCGCTCGGTGACCGCGTGGGAGCGGACCGCCGAGCGCAGGTCCCGCACGACCCGGACGCGCAGCCTGTCGGCGCCGTGGCGGTAGAGGCGCTCGAGCATGTGGTGCTCGCCGTTGGTGGCGACTCGCTCGTCGACGCAGCGAGGTGCGGTCAAGCCTGCGTCCCCACGCCCGGCCAGGTCGGCCGGAACCCGTGCACCATCCCCTCGGATTTTCCGAGCGCAGGGCGGAAGATCCACTCGTCTCCATCGACGCGGTACGCGCCGTCCGAGCCCGGCTCGATCCGCCACGGCAGATAGCCGTCGCAAGCTCGCCGATGCTGGTGCACATGGACGAGGGTGTCGCGGTCGAAGTAGGCCAGCGGATGTTCGTCAGGGGCTCCCTCGTGGGCGTGGGCACAGAATGCGGCCACGGCCTCGGCGACTTCGGGCCGGAACACCGGGATGCACCGGTCGCCGTCCTGGTGGGGCTCGATGCGGGCGGGGAACGCGCTGCTGGGAAGGGCACTGGGAGCGCAGGTCACCAAGGTTTCGTTCACGCGGCGGTGGTAGCGACGCTCGAGCAGCACCGCGCGCTGGCGGGATAAGTGGGCGGGGGTGCGGGTAGGGCCGGACAAGAACCAGCGGCCCAGCTCCCCGAGCGGGTAGCGGCCATCGACGTCGGGCCCGATCTCGTGGCGGTGGCGCGCGGCGTTCCCTGTGAGAACAACCAGCAAGTCGCCTTCAAAGCGGGCCAGCGGGTACCAGTCCGGGTCGACGGGGTAGACCAGGTTGAGCCAAGCGCACATCGCTTCGGCGACCTCGCGGCGCAGTCGGGGCCGAACCCACAGGCCGTGGTGGCGGCGAGGCTCGATCACGGCGGGAAAGCTGGCTTGGCGCGGTTCGGCGTGGGCGGCGGGGACGAGTTCGATCCAGTACTCGCCGGCGGTGAGCGTGATGGCCGCCGACGAGTCACTGGTGGCGGGCGTGATCATCGAGCATCTCCTTCGGTGGCGGGGAGGTGGTCCTCGGGGCGGGTCCAGCGGTGCCTCGCGGGATCCCACGTGGCGGTGGCCATCAGGCGGTTGAGGTCGGGCATCCCGGATTCGAGCATCCAGCCGAACTCCTCGCACTCGACTTCCCCGGGCCACCGACCCGTCCAGACGTCCCGGGGACAGCGGCACGACGCTTCGCGCTGGTGCCCGGTGGCCAGACAACGGGCCACGTCACAGGCCTCGCGATGTGCCTGTCCGATGCCGACCCAACAGCTGGGACAGATCGGCTCCGGTGGCGTGCGGTGCGGTGTCACGAGGTGACCTTCGGCGTGTCGTGCAGTTCGGCGAGCATGTCGCTCCACTGGCGCGCCTCGGATCCGATGTGCACGTTGTTCAGCCGGAAGTTGTCGCCTTTGAGTCGGAGGTGGGTGGCGCTGAGCTCACCCCCGGCGATGAGGACCTCCGCGCACCGCAGATGGATTCCGGCCCATTCCAGGCATCGCCGGTAGTCGTCCATTTCGACGCCGTGGCCGCCGAGATCGAGGTACATGGCGCGGGCGCGGGCAAACAACGTCTCGGCGGCGAGATAATGCTCGGCCGCGCTGCGCGGTTCCGACCTCGCATCAGCCGTCGTGGCAGTCAGCGTCTGTAGTGAGTTGTCGTCGGTCATGGTGTTCTCCGTGATCGTCGTGGTGCAGAGTGGATGGCCGGGGCGTCAGCGGACGGTCAGGGCCGCCGTGGTGTGGCGGTCGGCCAGCGTCGGGTGGTTGGTGTGGCGGTCGTGGTCGGCGATGAGCACCCGCACGCCGAAGCGTGGCGGGCCGCCGTCGGGGTCGGTCCATCCGTAGAGGGCGGGCAGGCTGGTCAGGGCGTCGCGGGCGAGGTCGGCGGCGGGATCGCCGTCGCGGAATCCAAGGACCTCGATCTCCAGCTCGACTTCCGAGAAGTCGGCGGTGACGGCGTAGCGCAGGTCCGGTGCGAGCCGCTGGTGGAGCGCGGCGAGTTCGGGTGGCGTTCCCGGCCCCGGTGGCAGGGTGAGGTCGGCCAGGATCCGCATGCCCAGGTCCTCGATTTCGTCGCAGTGGGTTCTACCCAGCAGCGGCCCGTAGCGGCGGGTGACGGTGTCGGCGGCGTCGATCCCGGTGTAGCCGCAGGTGTCCCGGCCGGGCGGGAACACCACCGGGGACTCACCCGGTCCGGGCGGGATGTACTGGCCCGCGCGGGCCGACCATCGTTGTCCGCGCTGGCAGGTCCAGACTGCGCCGTTGTCGAAGGCGTAGGTCAGGTCGGTGCCGTGGCTGGTGGGCCACAGCCACGACCAGATCGAGAGGGGTGGGCTGGTGGCGTATCCGATCTCGTCGCGGTGGACCGCGTCGCCGAGGCGCTCGACTCGCCGGCGGAATTCCTCCGCGGTGCCCACACGCTCGATGCCGGCGAGGCTGGTGCAGGCGCAGTGGTTGAGGTCGATCGAGGCGACCCACTCGGCGTCCGCGCCGCGGCCGAGGTAGAAGTCGTGGGTGGTTGCGCAGCTCATCGGACGTCACCGCCGAGGGTGGGCATGGCGGCGGGTTTCTCCCGCATCAGCGGCATCGGCACCGACGGCGGGGCGACCGGGTCACGAAGCCACGCATGGATGTCGGGTGGCCCGAGCGGGTCATCGCCCTCAGGGAATCGCGGGTCGAGCGGGTCGATGCGGTGCCAGCGCACGCCGCCGCCCACGGTGACGAACACGGCCTCGGCAGCAGGATCGAAGGTGATGACCCAGCTGCTGTTGTGGCTGCTGCACCAGAGCCACGGCCAGCCGGATTCGCGGCGATAAGCCCGGCCGAGGCCTTCGTCCTCCCAGACGTCGAGGGTGTCGGTGACCGCCGCCCGGAAGGTGAGTGCCTTCGTGGTGGTCAGTGCCAGCCGCCGCGGCGCGACGGCGAGGAAGTTGTCGGGATAGCACTCTCCTTGCAGAGAACCGATCCACTCGGCATTCTCGCCGCGTCCGACATAGAAGTCGGTGTAGCTCGACATCGGCCGTCCTCCCTTATCGTGGTGGCGCGTAGGGGTTGGTGTGAAAGTTGAGGCGTGCGGGTGCCGGAACGCACGCATAGGGGTCTGGCGGCCGGTAGGGCGGGTCCCAGGCGTAGTGGGCGGTGTCCTGATCGCGCTCGGCGGCGTGGCCGAGGAGGCAGGCCAGCACGATCACCGGAGTCCACGGACCCGGCAGGAGCACGGCCAGCACGGCCCACAGAAGCCTTTTCTTCCTGTTCTGCATGGTTTTCTCCTCAGATAGGGCGCGGAGGGGAACCGCCGATCACGTGATGGCGGGCTCGGAACCCTCGGGCGTGTTCGGCGGTCGGTCGCGATCGTGCTGGCTCGGTGCCTGGAGTCCTGCGGGCGTGGAATCGGCAGCGGCGTCTGGGGATTGCGCCAGCGCCTGTGCGATTCGAGGTGCGCAGGCGATCGCGTCGTTGATCGGCATGGTCAACTCGATGCGCATGAGATCGTCGAACCCCAGGTAATAGACGCTCACTCGTTCGGGCCACTTCCGGTCACGGCCCGTCTCCCCGGGAAACCGGGCTTGCAACTGCGTGGCGACCTGCTCGCGGACGACTCGCTGCCGTTCACGCGCGTCGATGCGCTCACGCTTGATCGTCCGGGCGCGAGTCAGCAGCTTGTGGAAGGTCGGGATGAGGTGCTGGTGAATGTAGGACGCCACCTCGGCGGCCGGGGTGCCCACCGCGAACCCGGAAAAGGGATCCTCCTCGCCGCGTTCCTGCCACACCCAGACGTCCAGGAGCTCACGCGGTACCTCCCCGGGTATCAGGTGATAGCCCCACGCCCGCTGCTGCCAGACCGCCAAGCCGATGCTGAACCCGGTGCTCAGGCACAGCAGATCGGCGACCTCACCAGAGTCGCGGCCACGGCCGACGGTCCACTTGCCCGGCAGCGCCGCGGCGATCTGGATCGCCTCGAGCGCTACCCGGTCGTGCTTCGTGAGACGTGGAGTCGACGCGGCAGGGGTGGTGGTGTCCGGTGTCCTGATCGTCGTCATCACCGGTGTTCCTTTCGATGGTCGTGTCGAAGCCCGGTCTCTAGGCACCCGCGGCATGGAGACAATGCGGGTGGTGGCCGGGGTCGCCGTGAAATTCCACGGGTGCGGTGTCGGTGCCGTGGTGGTCGGCCTCGGGGTCGAGGTGCGCGCCGAGGTCGGCGAGGCCGGCGACGCGCGCGACCGGGACCCCCGGTGCCTCGCAGTGCGGGCACGGACCGAGCAGCAGCCAGCCCCACGACGGTTGAAACCCGGCCAGGTCCGGGATGAACTGCCAGCGGAGGCTGCCTTCGCCCGTGACCTCGAACAGGTCGCCGGGGGTGACGCTGGTGTCGATGCCGTAGCGGCGGTGCGGGTCGTCGCGCGCGAGCACCGTGTCGGCGGGAATCCCAAGCGCAGCGGCCAGGTTCGCCGCCGATGCTGCGCGTCGCGACCATCGGGATGCGACGGCGTAGCGCTCGTCGAATTCGCGGGGCGCGGCATCGCGGTAGCGGCGGGCCATGGTGATGGCTCGCTCGGCCAGTGAGGTAACGGCGGCGCTGGTCATGGTGGAACGGTCCCTTCGTGTCGTGCTGGCGGGTGGTCTTCAGGCGGGCGACTGGTCGGCCAGGTCAGGAAGCGGCACAACCACGGGACCTCCGAACGCGATGGCGAGGCGGCAGCCGAAGGAGTCGGGGGCGTGCACGTCCCAGAAGCCCCGACAGATCGCCTGCTGCCCGGTCGGGATCCCGGCGTCGGGCAGGGTCGTATGGCAGACGATCCAGCTGCCGCGTCCCAGTGCCGCCCGGACCATGTCCTCGCGCGCGCCCTCGTCGAGGTGCATCAGGTTGCCGGGGCGGAAGATGCAGGTCAGGCACTTGCCCTCCAGCGTGCGCGGAAGGCCTGTGGCGCCGTCGACGACGTCACCACACCGCGACGCGTCCCCGTCAACCGCCATCGGTGTCTGGAAAAGTAGTTCCCGCGTGGGTTCGACCATGGCGTTGCCGTCCTGTGTGGAATCGCGGATGGGGTTAGTTCGTCATGGGGCAGGGATTCACCGCGGGTATCGGTCCCTGCCCAGTTCGGCGCGCAACTGGGCGAGGGTGTGGCCGCTGCGCAAGTGGTGCCACAGGTGCCAGCCGTTGACCGTGACCGGGGTGGCAAGACTGGTGGCCAGCGTGGAGACGGCGGAGCTGCTCACGTGGCGGGGTTCGGTCCCTCGGGCCAGGGATCCGCTGTGGCAAACGGTGGCGGTGTGTCCATTCCACGTCAGGTGGTCGCCGACCGCGACCAGTCCGGCATCGATCAGTGTTCCGAGTGCGTCCGGGGTGTTGGGAATCAGTCCGGACGTGGCGCGCTCGATCTCGAGGATCGAGCCGTACGTCCGCCACAACAACGCACGATTGGCTTGCTCAGCCAGCATCCGCATCCAGGACAGCACGGTGGTCGCCACGTGATGCGGCCACCGCGCGTCCAGACCGGACAGGGTCCGCACGCTGCACCACTCGTCTGCGTGGGCGGCGAGGACCTCGACGTCGACCCGGGTGGGGTTGAGATCCGCATGCGGGAACAGCTGTACCACGACATCGCCCCGGTTCAGGGTCGCGGGTGGCGGCCCGGGTAGCCATGCCCCGGCGAACAGCGAGGCGGCGTCGGTGTGGGCCGGGTCGGGGCTGGGGGCCGTCGGACCGTGTCCGCGCCCGTGGGTGGTGAGCCCTACCGTCGTGATGACGAAGGCCCACGTGCCCTCGGGGTTGCGCAGCGGCACCGTGCCCGGGGCGGCGGGAACCAAGGGCACCGCATCAGGCGGGACGGTCGGGTCGACGGCGGTCGATGTGATGCTCATGGCGTTGCTCCAATCGTGCGGGGATGGTGGTCCCGGGGCCCTCGCCCCGGGACCGGTCGCGGTCAGCGGGTGGCGCGCAGAGCGGCGGTGGCGGCCCGCCCGATGGCCCGGGCGGTCGTTGCCGGGTCGGTCAGGGTGTGCACGGTGACGCCGTGCATCGGGTCGGCGTTGGGGGTGTCGGGTGCCAACCACAACACCCCGCACCCGTTCTTCCGCAACCGGTCGAGCATCGTCTGGCCCTCTTTCCGGTACTCGATCTCGAACCTGCCGTCGGAGATGATCACCAGCAGCCGCGCGGCGGTCGGGTGGGACAGGTCGAGGGCACCGTCGAGTGCGCTGATCGCGGTGTCGATCACGTGCCCGCCCAATCGGGTGCCAAAGGTGGTCACCCGGGCTGGAGTCGCCCCAGGGCGGATGATCGGGGTGACTTTGCCCGCGCCGAAGACCACGGTGGCGGTGGTGGCGGGCACGGTGGTGTGGCGGGCAGCGTGGGCGAGGATCCAGGCAGCCGAGGCCACGGGGCCGGTGAAGGCGCTCATGGAGTCGGTGACGTCACATATGATCCCCAGCCGCAGCGGTGGGGCGGGCACGGCGTGGCGGGTCGTGCGCATGAACGGTTCGGCGGTGGGGACCGCGCCCGCCGCGCGTTGCGCGTCGGCGGTCATCGCGCCGCGCATCCGCAACCGTCCCGGAGGGACCGACGACCGGGTTTTCGTGGCGGTGCGTTCCCGGTGTCCGGCGGTCGTCAGCGTGCGGGCGAGGTGCCGCGCGGCGGTCCGTTCGGTCGCGCCCGGCGCGCGCGTGCCCTGGATGTGGCGGGCGGTCGGGTCGTGCCCGGTTCCGATGCCGCCGAACACCGAGTCCGCCGCGGCCCGCGCGGCCGCGCGTGCCTTGTCGTCGGCCGCGCGGGCCTCGATGGCTTGCGTGACGGGGTCGGTGGGTGCGGGTGTGGCGACGACCGCGCGCGCGATCGCGGCGGCTGCGCTGGTGATCGCGCCCGCCAAGGGCGACGGCGTACCGGTCCCGGTGGCGTTGGGGTCGGGCGTGTCAGGTGGCTGGTTCGGGTCGGTACCGAGGGCTTCGCACCAGCGACGCCCGAGTTCGATCATGCGGGCGGTGTCGTCGTCGGCGGTGCGGTGCGCGGCGCGCCAGATCCGGCGCAGTTTCGCAAGCGTGCCGGTGCCGAGGATGCCGCGCACGACCCGGGCAACAGCGGCGACTTCGCGGCGGGTCAGGATCCCCGCGTCCACCCGTGCCAGCAGTAGCGCAGCACTACGGGCGGCGTCCTGTGTGGTCATTTGGGGTGCGGCGGCGGGGTCGGCCGCTTTGGTGTCGGCGAGGATCAGGTTGGTGGCGCTGGCGCGCAGCCAGTACCGGTCACCTGGGCGGTACTGGACTTGCCGCGCCTCCATCCGGGACTCTTCCAACGCGTCGGCGGCGGCCGCCGCGCTCGGGGGTGCGTCGGCGGGCGCGCGCCAGCGGGAAAAGTGAGCGTGGCCCGCCTCGTGGGTCAGCAATCCCCAGATGGTCCGGTAGCGCTTGCGGTCCCCGACCCGGTGGGGTGCGACCGTGGCGGGATCGACGCCAGGGTCCAGGTGGGTGCCGTCGACCTCGATGGTGGCGAGGTCCGGGAAGAAGCAGGCCGGCGCGCCGTGTCCGGCCCCGGGGGCAACGGTGACCACCAGGTCGTTCCGGTCGGCGATGGCGGGGACCTCGTCCCCGAACGCAGCGGACAGGGTCAGCCATCCGGGGTCGGCAGGGAACACTGCGGTCGGGGTGGACGTGGCGGCGGCAACGTGGGCGGTCATGTGGTCGGTCCTTTCCGGGCGGCGCGCGCGGGTCGGCAGTGGTGGGGCTGGTTAGAACTGCGCGCCCAGGGACAGCGGGGCGACGTTGGCACCGAAGGTGTTGCGCACCGCGGTGGCGACCGCTTCCCGGTCCTCCTCGGGTGCGATGCCGATCAGGTTTCCGGCGGCGGCAGTGAGGCCCAGCGCGTCGGCGATCCGGTTGAACGCGATCAGCTCCCGCAACTGCGGTGCCCATCCGATCTCGCCCTTTTCCTGCTGTGCGGCGAGGTTCTTCGCGACCCGCACCGCCTTGTCGTTGATCTTGAGTTTGGTGGCGAGCTCGTAGTCGGTGGACACGTGGATCTGTGCGGCGAACCGGGAGGAGAGCGCGTCGGTCAGTACCGCGCCGTGGACCCCGGGATTGTGTCCGGCTACGACGTAGAACCCGGGCGCGGCGTCGACCACCTCGTTCTGGTGGGCCTTGATGGTGATTTGGCGGCGTCCGTCCATCGCGGGATACACCACCGCGAGCACGGTCGGCGGGATGAGGGTGGCGTCGTCGATGAACAACGCGCGCCCCTCACGCATCGCGCGGACCAGTGGCCCGTAGGCGAACTCGTAGCGTCCCTCCGGGGTTTGGGTGTAGGACCCCACGAAGTCGTCGGTCACGGTGTCGCTGTCGCCCTGAATGGTCACGAGGTCGTCGAACGCGGCTTCCACCACCGACGTTTTCCCGGTTCCGGGCGGGCCGTACATGAGCGCGGACACGCCCGCTTCCCGCAACCGTCGCAGTGCGGTCACGTCGGACAAGCCGGACAGTTTGCGAGGGTGATACATCTGGCCGTTGGGGCGGCGTACCGGCCCGGTCACCAACACAGGCGGTGCTGGCGGCGTGGCGGGCGCGGGGGCGGCGGTGGTCGCGGTGCCGCGCGGGATGACCGTGGCCCGTCGCGCGGCGTCGGCAGTTTTGGCGGTCGCGCGGTAGGTAAGGGGGTTGGTGCCGACCTTTTTGGCTTCCCCGCGCGCTTCCAGGGTCGCCAGCGCGTTGCCGACCGCCCCAGACGACTTCCCGCCGAGCTTGCTGGCGATGGTTCCGGCGGTGAGCGCGGCGGCGGGGTCGTGGGTGAGCTGTTCGGCCACCATGCGGCGGAGTTCGCCGTTGCGCAGTCGGTTGGCCGCGCCCGGGGCGGCGGACGCGCTGCCCGTGGCCGGAGTCGTGGCTGGCGTGGTCATGGTGTCGGTCCTTTCAGGTGCGCGGCGGTCATGGGCCGACGTCGCGGAGTTGGGCGTCCGTTGACTTCGTCAGCGCTATGTGGCGGGAATCTCGGTAAGCGCGGGATGGAGGTTCAGAGGTCTCACACGTAGTCCAGGTAGACCGACACCCACACGTTCCCGGTCTCCTGTAGGACATCGGCCACGACATACTCGTAGCCGTTGTGCAGAATTCGGGTGCCGAACGGGGGCAGTGCGGCGAGCTCGACAAAAACCCGGCCTTCGTCGGGGGCCACGTCGTTCGGCATGAACAGTCGCGCCCTGATCAGCGGGATGACCCGGACCACCGTCTCGGCCAGCTGTTCGCCGACGATGCGCCGAAAGTCGTTGTCGCGGGTTCGGGTTGCATCACCCGGGACTGCGGGCGTCGCGCGAGGGATCACACTGGTGGGTGGCGTGGTCATCGGTGGTCCCTTTCGTGGCTGGGTGCGGGATGCCGGGGCGGATCGGGCGGTGGTGCTGGTCCTTAGTGGACGAACCAACACCACGCGCGGGGTTCACGCCGTGGCGAGTGTGTGGGCGAGCGTGGCGACGGCTTCGGCTTCGCTGTTGGCGTGGTAGTGGGTTCCGTCGGCGGCGACGATCCGCCACTGGTCGCCGCACACGGTGTCGGCGGCGTAGAAACTCCCGACGAACCCGCCGTCGATGTCGCGGGCGACCGTGCCGTACAACGTCATTTGGGCGTCGGCGGGGTCGACGATCACGGCCGTGATCGTGCATCCGTTCGCGGCGGATTTCCGAACGACGATGTCGGGAAGGGGGCCGGGGTCGGCCATGGGGTCGACGACCCGCACAACGTCCGGGTTGCCGCTGTTGTCGTGGTTCATGGTGTTCCTCGTTTCGGGGTGTGGTGTCGTCGCGCTATAAGGTGATACGGCCGATGACCGCCACCGTGTGCGCCGTCGTGTCGACGGTGTCGGCGTCCATGACGAGTCCGCAGTTGTTGCACACGTACAGCGGTTCGGGCCACTGTTCGGGCGTGGGGTCAACGCTGTTGCCGGTGCGGTCGACCGGGTCAAACCCCCCGCTACTGGGGATGTTTCCGCAGCGGCACCGCCACCGGTCGATTTCTTCGGCGATGATGGTGGCGACGTCGGCGGGTGCCAGCGTCGGCGTTGCGCGGTGCGTGTCCTGGTGGTTGCCAGTCATGGCGGGCCCCTTTTTCGTTGCGGGTGTTCGTGTTCAGTGGGCGGCCGCGAACTCGGCTTCCGTGGCGTCGGCGTTGCGCTGGTGGTTCGTGGCGGCGGCGTCGGCGGCGTCGCGGGTCGGGTGATCTTCGACCCAACCGCAGTAGCAAAACGCTTCGGCGGTTCCGTCTGCGTTGTCGGCGGTGTCGGCGTAGTGCATGACGGTCCCCATTCACGAATTACTGTCGGTGGCCATTACCGGCGGCTTAATTGCTGTCCCGTCGGTTTCGTTTGGCGCTTCCGGCTTTCCCGGTGACACAACAAACGTAACTCGACCCCGGGCGGTCGCGCAATAGATTCCCGGGGCCAATTTCGGGGAATTTCGGCGGAATTTCGATGCCGACAACGGGATTGGAACCATATTTGCACAGGTCAGCGAATTGCAGCAATGCACGGAATGACGACGCCGGCCGAGAACGAAGCCGTGCATTAGCGTAGATATTTGAATAAATAAAAAAGGGAAGCGAGACGGGCACAAGGTGACCGGAAGGGCACTGGTAAGGAGCCGCTGAACGTTGACGAACGCGGCTGACACCGTCGCCGGGCCCGATGTGCTTACCTGCTTGGTGTCAAGCGAGTCTGGGACACCGGTGGATCCCCCCGAAGGGGTCGTGAGCTGGAAGAACGGCTGACACGAGGGGATCCGCCTTAGGCGGATACCGGAGAACGAGACTGATCGGCAGGCGCGGCGGCCCCCCGGTTGGCAGTCACCCTCTGCGCAGATCCCGTGTGCACTGGTGGCAGTGGGTGATTGCCGGTGGGTGTCGGGATCGACGCTAGAGGTGCCGGCGTCGCGGTCGAAGCGGTGAGCACGCGCGCGGAACCGAGCCGTGGACATGGCGTGCGACGGTCGTGCGCCACGCTCGATGCGCGGCGGTGGTGACATTGCGATGAAATAGCGGGGCGTACGCACGGGTTTCTTTTTCTTAGGCGTCGACGATTGTGCTGCCACCGTCGACGCTAGCATCGGCGAGACAGAGATCCCGGCACGATATCGAGGTAATCTCCTGTTCCGTCCAAATACCTTTGAGTCGTTCGAGTTATGCCTCGTTGGACACAGCGCCGAGATGTGCGTGAAACCGTCGGAGTGTGTGTTCATGGCGTAGTGGATCGGGTGCCCTCGTCGAGGGGTATGCCGGTCTCGCGCTCGCGTAGGCGGCGGGCGAGGTCGACGGTGTCCGGGGTGGGTTTGAGGTCGACTTCGGCGAGGCGGGTCCGTAGCAGAGTGAGTGTGCGGGAGATTTCGTCGTGGCGGCCCAGGGTGTGTTGCATGCGCATGATGTCGCGGTAGAGCAGTTCGTTGTGAGGGTCGAAACTGCGCGCGGTTTCGAGCAGGTCCAAGGTGTAGTCCGGGTCATCCTCGACTCGGGCGCGGGCGAGTGCGGCAACGGCTTCGAGTGCGTCCCGCCGCGTGGATTCGCGGGCGGCGACGAGCCACTCGGTGTCCAGGCCCTCGGCCAGCGGCCCGCCGTAGTGCGCCACGATGGCCTCGTAGGCGCGGGTGCGCCGCTCGGGTGTGGTGGCAGTGCGGCGGGCGGTGACCGCGTCGGCGAAGCCCCAGTAGTCCACCTCCACGACGGCCGGGTCGAGCCGGTAGTGACCGTGCTCAGCCAGGATCGGGTCGCTGACGGCGCCGCGGGTGGCGGTGTTGAGCGTGCGGCGGATCCGGGAGACGACGGTGCGCAGCACGCTGGCGGGGTTGCGGGGTGGCTGGTCCGGCCAGAGGGCGTCGACGATCCCGTCCCTGGACGCTCCGCCGGGGTGTACTGCGAGAAATACCAGCAGTTCGACCGGCCGGCTGCTCAGCTCGCCGGACAGGTCACGCGCGTCAGCGTCGGGGAGGGCCGGGTCGTGGCGCCAGTGCAGGGCAGGAGTGCCGAACACGGTCAGCGTCAGCGGCGCGGGTCGTGTCGGATCCGTGCCCTCCGTCGCCGGCAGGGCCCGGGACTCACGGCCGGACGCGCCGGCGTCGGCCGAAGCCGGCTCCCCTGGGGGCGGGCCCGAGGTGAGTTCCAGACGGTGCGAGGAGGTTGCGCCGGTATCCGGCTGGGCTGGGTCGACACGTGGCGGTGTCGCCGCGCGCTCGGACCCGGGTTCTCCACTGCGCGATGCGGGATCGTCGTGCGGGTTGCCGCAGCCGTCGGGGGCCTGCGCGGTGTACAGGAGGTTCAGCAGATCGCGGGTGGCGGTTTCGGGCAGGGTGAAGCTGCGGGTGCCGCGCAAGGGTTCGCCGAGCCCGGGGTCAGTCGCAGAGATCGTCCCGCCGGCGGCGACGTAGGCGGTCACCCCGGGCCGCCATTGGCCCAGCAGCAGGGCTGTGACGCCGAGGTGGGCGCCGTTGTCGAGCAGGTGCTGCAGCCGCGCCTGCTGCTCCGGTTCGGGAGGTGGTGTCGTGATCAGGACGGCGGGCCGGGGCGCATCCGGCGCCTCGAGGGCGGCCAGCGCGGTGTCCAGGTCGGCCACGATGCGCAGCGCTCCCGGTAGGCCAGTAGCCGGCGTTGGGACGCCCAGCAGGCGAGCCAGGTCGGTGGCGGGTGCGAGCACTCTCGGCGACGGTGCTCTGTTGCTTTCGTCGGTGAGGATGGTGAGCAGCAGTGCCCGGGCCGCGGCGTAGCCGCCGGGACCGACCAGGCCGAGGCCGTGCACGCGAGCCAGGTCGAGGGCGAGCTGGGTGGCCTCGCCAGCTGTGGCGCCGGTGATCCTGGAGCCGGGAGGTGTGGTCGTGTGAAGGGCGATGTCGACCGGCCACGAAGGCGTCGCCGACCCGCTGCCGGAGCCGGTGGGGGCTGCGGCGACCACGCGACGGCTGTGCGGAACCAGCACTTGCACCTGCCCCTCGCTACTGCGGTGGGCCGGTTCGCGACGGTGCTGCCGGATGGCGGGGACGTCGGCTTCGGTACCGCAGGCATCGGGACCGCTGGCGTCGTCGCACTCGCTGTCGACCTCCAGTGCAGTGTCTTCGTCGTGGTGCTGGGCGCGCAGGTGAGCCAGGCGCAGCTGATACACCACGGGCGCGGCCAGCAGGTCCTCGTCGCGTCGGCCGCCGCCGGGCCGGTAACGGACCTGGCGGCGGCGGCGCGCGAGCAGGAGTAGGCCACTGACCGCCGCGGCGAGCCCCAGGCTGACGAACACCTCGCCGCTGCCCCAGGTCACTGCGCCCCCGGCAGAACGGTCCGCAGCAGTGTCGGTACCGAGGTTCGCAGCGGAAGGGGCAGGGGCCGCAGGCCGTGGCGCGATCGTGCCGGGCGCTGGAGGCGCCGGTTCGGTGGCCGGGGCCGGGATGGTGCGGCCAGGATCCGCGGGTGGCGGTGCTGAGACGGGAGCGGCGGGTACTGGGCCGGTCGTGGGGATGTGGAGCGTGTCGCCTGGGTGGATCAGGTTCGGGTTGGTCAGCACACGCCCGCCGGGCTGGGTGCTGCCCTGATTGAGAGCCCAGATCTCGACCCACCGGTCCCCGTCGCCCAGGCAGCGTTGCGCGATGCGCCACAACGAGTCGTGCACGCCGTCCTCCGGCGGCCGGACCCGTTCGGTGCCGGGCTGGGCCGGAGACGGGGACGGTCGGCTGACGGGGTGCTCGTCGGCGACCGACATGGCCCCCGCACGAATGTTCGCGGCCGCCGATGAGGCGCCGACAGACTGAACGGCCCCGGCCGGGATGGTCGCTGGTGCGGCGGTGGCGGTGCGGCCCAGCACCGCCACGAGCAGGGCCCCGACGAGCACGGCCGCGACGCGTCGCACCGGACCGGCCTGCCGGCGCAGGGGCGACTGCTGGGCGCCTCGGGCGATATCGACGACGCAGGCCGAGACATCGAGGACGAACACCAGCCACAGCACCCACAACACGCACGCGAGAATGTCGAGCAGGAGACGTGTCGACATCGGTGCCATCAGCACCGCACCGAGCTCGTCCAAGCTCGGCAGATGATCCGGCAACGGCCACCCGACGCCACAGACAAGCGCCCAGGGCAGACCGGCCACCAGCACGGCCAGCAGGCCGAGCGCGAGCAGCCCCCGCACGCCCACACCCAGCAGCCGGACGGCATGCGCGATCGGCGTGCGAACGGCCATCAGCTGTGCGCCGCCCCGGCCGCGGCTTCCGCTGACTCGGCCGGCGCCTGCGCCGCGGTCCGCGCGGCAGGCGGTTCGGTGGCTGCCTTCGAGCGGTGGCCACTGGCGCCGTGGGTCTTCGCGCGCGGCCGTGCGCGCTTGCCGCTACGGGAGGATCTGGTTGCGTCCTCGAGCCAGCGGGTGAGATCGGCGACGGGGATGTCGGTGACCTGCGCCAGCTCGGCCGCGTCGATGACATCGCCGGCCTCGGTCAGGACCGTCCCGAGTTCGCGTTCGAGCTCGGCGACCTGCCCGGCCAGTTCGGCGCGCCGGCGAGCCAACTGCCCCACAACGGTGGCCGCCTGGGCCCGGCGGACGCTGCGTTCGGAATCGCGTTCCTCGATGCGGCGGGTGATCTCGTTTTCCGAGGTGACCATGCGGTCCCTCCTTTCGTGGTCCTGCACCTGTTCAGGGCTCGATGCCGGTGATGCCGAGTTGCGGGTGGGCGGTGGCGTGCCCGTGGGTGTGGATGTCCTCGACACCGACCAGCGAGAGCAGCTGGGTGCGGTATGTGGCGGTGACCTCGACGGTCACGGTGTCCCCGGTGACCGCGACGGTGCCGGTGGCGCCGATGCTCGCCAGATACCGCTGCGCGAGCTCGCGAGCCGCCACAGGATCGAGCCGGAGTGCGCCGGTGGCGCGATAGGTGGCGAGGTCAAGGGCTTGGGCGCCGGCCCGGGCGGCGGATTCGGCCTGTCCGCCGGCGCGGACCTTGCTCGCCAGCGCGAGGCCTCCATCCAGGCTCAGGCCGGCCATGGCGAGTAGCCCGATCAGCAATAGCAGGACAAACGCTGACAGCTGGCCCTGCTCGGCGCGCCACCACATGCCCCACCTGCCGGCCCTGACGCTGCGGGTCATCGCGTTACTCCGGCGGCAGGAGCGGAGCGGTGGGCGTCGACCACCTCGCTGGCCGACGATTCCAAGGTCCTCGCTGCGGGCACGGCGAGAACCAGCGCCTGGCCGAGGTCGACGGTGCAGCGCACGCGGACCGTGACCGTCCCCGCCGGATCCAGCGAGCCGGACATCGTGGTGAGGACATCGCGGCAGGCAACTCCGGCGTGGGCGAGCGCGGCGCGGGCCGTGCGCTGCGCGGCGGTGACGGCGGCCGGGGCGCTGCGTTGCAGCGTGGCCGCGCGGGCTGCCTGATGCGCAGCGTCGTCGAGCCGTAACCGGGCATCGACACCGCGGTGCACCACCACGGCCACGAACACCAGGAGCATCACCAGCAGCGGGGTCAGCAGGACGGCCTCCACGGTCACCGACCCCCGCTCGGCACTCCACCACCGCCGGCGCGCCAATTCGCCGGTCGGCGCCTGCGCAGTCACGACATCCTCGTCGTGTCGGGCTCGCTGCCGCGGAACCATCGGAAACGAGCAGTCGTGACTGCTCCCCTGGCCGCGTGGCTGCCAGGAATCTGCAGCCACGACGATGCCGGCTGTTCCCAGGGGAATGCTCCGGCTCCCGTGAGATCTCGGGCGGCGGTGAGGTAGGCGTGCAAGGTCCACGGCAGCGCGTCCGCGGCTCGCCCCAGCGCCCGCACACGATCGTGCCCGGGCAGGGCGGCGAGGGTGTTGTCGGTGCGCGTGGCCAGGTCGGCGTGCCGGAGTTTCGCCTCCCACGCCCGCGACAACGCGAGGCAGCCGCGCATATGCGACATGACCTCGGCCAGGCCTTCGTCGATCGCGGCGACCGCCTGGCGGGCCGCGGCGGCCAGTTCGCCGACCTCGGCATCCGGGTCGCCCGCGAGTTCCCTCGCCAGGCTGCGGGCCTCGCGGGTGCGGTCCAGCACCGACACGGTTTCCCACGCCACTCGGTGCACCTCGTGACACAGCGCAGGGTCGAACCAGGCTCGCGCCGGGCTGCGGTGCAGTTCGTCCACGCCAGAGATCAGCTCCCGCACTGCCGCGGCGGCGTGCGGGCCGAGGTCGGCGAAGTCGCGGCTGCGGAGGAAGAACTCGCCGCGCACGCGGTCGAGCCGGCACGGGCAGGCCGCGCCATGTCGGTGATCGATCAGCATCCGGGTGGCCTGGCGCCAGCCCACTACCGCGCTCGCGCCGATGGTGAGGATGCCGAAGGCGAGCGCGTCTCCCGCAACAGCACCGGCGCCGGAGCAGGCCGCGAGCACGGCGAGCACCGCGATGGCAGTCCCGGTCAGTCCGGTAAGGACAACCCGGAGAGGTAGCCAGGAACGCGCATACTCTGTGCGCCATCGCCGGTCGGGGATGGCGGGATTCACGAGCAGGGAGTCCGGTCCGTCGGGAAACAGGCCCGTGACCACGGGCGTGGACGGTCTGGTGGGTGTGTGGCGTGTCATCGGGTGTCCTTTCGGCCCTGGAGCCAGATCTCCTGTGTGAGAAGGAAAGTCAGGGTGCGGAGGCTGCGTTCGGCATGAAACGCTCGACTTCGCCTGATGCTTCGGCGTGCACGGGCAGGTGCACGCCCGGCAGGACGGCGGCGGCCTCGCCACCGATACTCACCGACACCGTGTCCACGTCGCGGGACACCTCGATGCCGGGGTTGCGCAGGGGGCCGGCGGAGAGGTCATCGAGCAGGCGTCGGCCGGCGGCCAGCCCGGTCTCGGTCGTGCCGTCTTGGGTGCGGGCGGCAGCCAGTGCCTCGGAGGCGGCGGCCTGGGCGACGTGCGTGGCGTGCGACCACACGGCAAGCTGGATGATCGCCAGCAAGGCCAGCAGCAGCAGTGGCGTTGCGATGACCAGTTCGACGGTGACCTCGCCGCGGTCTCCGTCCACGGCACTCCGCAGGCGTGCCCGCATCCGCTGAGCACGGTCTCGTGGTCGCCGCTTCCGGTGATTTCGGAGGGGGCGGCTGTGCATCGTCAGCCGAGCCCGAGGTCGATCGATTGCGCCTTCGCCGTGAGTTTGGCGACGATGATCGCGACGATGACGATGGCGGCGATGGCCATCAGTGCGGTTACGATGACCGTGGTGGTGATCTCCCCGCGCTCCGGGTCAGCGCCCAACAGGGTGATGCGCGCCCGCATCAGTGCCCAGAGTCTACGAATGTGGTGCAGCATGGCATCAATCTCTTTCCCTTGTCTCGGAATACCTTTCGTGCGACGCGGCGGGCAGCCGAGCCCGGTTAGAGTCCATTGAGGACTTGAACTACCGCCGGGTAGGCGATAAATCCGAGGAAGCCGAGGAACAGCAGCGTCACCGGCAGCGCCATACGTTCGGTGGCCGATTGGGCCTCGGCTTCGGCGTCGGTGACCTGGTGGGTGCGCAGCGCCTGTGCCTTCGCTGCCAGGGATGCCCGCACTCGAGCACCTTCGGTGCCGGCCAAGGAGATCGACGCGGCGAGTTCCGACAATTCGGCGATGTCGAGTTCCTCGCCGAGCCGGCGCAGCGTGCCCCACGGCATGGTGCGGGTCAGCTGCGCGGCACGCAGGGCGCGGCGGATCTTGCTGAACGCCACTCCCGTTCCGACGGCTGCGGCGTCGGTGAGTGCGGCCTCGACGCCGGCGCCTCCGGCGAGGGTGATCCAGACGAGATCGAGGAACGCCGACAGCGCGCTCCGGAAGTCGCGTCGCAGCCGGGTCGCCTTGGCCCGGACGTCGAGATCGGGGGCGAGGAAGCCCAGTGCGGCAAGCACGAGCCCGGCCAGCAGCGGAGCCTCCGCACCCAGCGACAGCCCACCCAGGGTCAGCAGGGCCTGCAGCAGCCACGGCGCCAGCAAACCGGCTGCGGCGAGCAGGGCTTTCGCGGCGAGGTGGGTGTCGGTGCCGCGGCCGGTGATCCGCAGATCGTTCGCGGTCGTCGTGCCGGGCAGCCCGAGCATCCGCAGGGCGGGCACGAATATCCGGCCCCACGCCACGACCCACGCGACATCCCGCGGAACCACGATCGGCGCGGCCGGCGCTCGTGTGCTGGCGTGCGCGAGCCGGTCGCTCAACGCCGGGCGAGGCGGCAAGGCCCAGGTCAACAGGAGCCACAAGCCGACGCCGACGCCGGCACCAAGGACGAGAACGGGAATCATGAGCGCCCGCCCGTCCCGACGTTGGCTTCGCCGCCGTCACGTGCACCTGTCGCACCCGCAGCGCCCAGCGCCAGGACCCTCACGGGGTCGCCCCCGGCGGCGATGCGGGCGAGCCAGGTGAATCCAGCGGCGAACAGCCCACCGATGGCGAGCAGGACGATTTGGCCGGTCGCGGTGTTGTAGACGTCAAGGTAGGCGCGGTTGATCACCACGATCCCGACGGCGAACGCGAGAGTGGTGGCGGCGATGACCCGCACCGACGTGCGGGTCCGCGCCCGCCCGGCCTCCACTCGCATCCGCATTGCGGCCTGGCCGCGAGCGGTGGTCGCCAGCGAGCCGAGCAAGTCGCCGAGCTGGCGGGCCTGGTGCTCCGCGGCGAGGATCAAGGCAGCGAGGACGAGGTCGGCGCTCGGGTCGTCCAGCTCGCGCGCCAACGCTCGCAGAGCCGGCGCCAAGCGCTGCCCGCTTTCCAGCCGCGTCGTGAGCGTGGTGACCTCGGCGCGGATCGCTGCGGGTGCGAGCGGGGCGGTGGTGAGGATGGCTTGCTCGAGCCCGGCCGCGGCCGAGAGCACGTCGCGCAGCATTTCCGTCCAGGAGGCGATCGCCTCGATCCGGGCGACCCGCCGCGCGTGGGCGCGGTCCGGGCCGACCAGCCAGGGCAAGAACCACACCGCAGCGGCGGCCAGCACCGCACCGGCAATCCACCCGGTCGCGGCGCCGGTCCCAGCGCCCGCGGCGATCGCCGTTGTCAGGCGAGCCAGGGCACGCCGGTCGCCGGCCCGGCTGCGAACGGCACGAATCAGCCGTGCGCCGCGCGAGGGTGCCGATGGCGGCGTGGTTCGGCTCCAGGCAGCGACGATCACGAGCACGCCGACGGCGTTGCCCAGCCCGAGCGCGGCGGCGATGATCGTGGTGGTGGCGGGGCTCATGGCGTCCACCAGCCCTCCGGGCGGCACAGCAGGTCTGGGTCGAACCCGGCCGTGACCAGGTCATCAAGCGTGTCCGTGCGTAACGCCCCGGCCACCGGTACCGCGCGGCGGTCCGGGCCGCGGCGGTAGACCTCGTTGGAGATCACCGCCCCGGCCTCGGCGTCGACCACCTCGCGAACTGACGAGATCACCCGCGTCGTCCGGTCGGCCGCGCGGTCCAGGTGCACGACGAAATGCACCGCGCTCGCTACGAGAAGCGCGGTGGCTTCCAGCGGCAGCCGTTCCGGGCCTTGCGCGGCGTAGGACGCGAGCCGGGTGAAGGCGATTTTCGAGCTGCTTGCGTGCAGGGTGGCCATGGAGCCGTCGTTGCCCTGGGACATGGCGTTGCACATCGGAATGACCTCGGGCCCGCGGATCTCGCCGACGATCACCCGGTCCGGGCTCATCCGCAGGCCCCAGCGGACCAGCTCGGCCTGATCAATGGCGCCCTCGCCCTCCACGTTGGCTTCGCGGGCCTGCAGTGCGGTGACGTCGGCGTGCAGGTCGGGATCCAGCCCGAGTCCCAGTTCGAAGGCGTCTTCGATGGTCACGAGCCGTTCCAGCGGCTCCATTTCGCCGGCGAGCGCCCGCAACATGGTGGTTTTTCCGGCGCTGGTGCCGCCGGTGATCAGCAGGTTCTTGCGCGCCCGCACCAGCGCGCGCAGGAACCGCTCCAACCCCACGTCGAGGGTGCCGCGGCGGCGAAGCTGGGCGAGGGTGGCCGTGAGGTAGCCGTGCCGGCGGATGGTGCACGCTGTCACCCCGCCCGCGGTCAGGCCGAGGACCGCGAACAGCCGCTCACCGCCGGGCAGTTGCAGATTCAGCGCAGGTGACCCGCGGTCGAAGCGGCGCTCTTCCGAGGACGCCCGCGCGGCCAGGGTGCGGATCAAGTCGGTCAGTTCGTCGTTCGAGGAGGCCACCGGTGCGGCCTGGGTGCGACGGCCGTCGGTGTACTGGACGAACACGCGGTCGTAGCGGTTGACTGCAATCGTCTCCACCGTCGGATCGGCCAGTAGTGGCTGCAGGCCGCCGAGGCCGAACACCTCGTCCAGCACCTGCTCGACAAGCCTTGCCTCGGTGCCGGAGTCGGCCAGTTCCCGGCCGGCGACCAGCTCGGCCTCGCTGTGCGCGGCGAGGGCGCCCGCGAGGACCTCGCGGGCGATCTCGCGCCGCCGCACAAGCGGCAGCGTGCCTTTGTCCGGTCGGGTCATCGCCTCGACACGTGCGGGCAGGTCGGTGGTGAGCGCGTGCCGCAGGCGCGTGCGGAGCCGCCGCGCAGCGTCTGCCGTCGACGGTGGCGTGGGGTGCATGTTCGCGGTCACGTGCGTGGCTCCGTCCCCGCTGGTGGCGACGGGCGACCGCCCCCGGACAGATCACCGACCGGTGGCCGCATGCGCCCGGGAGCCAGGTCGGCCCGGGACGGTGCAGCCGTTGCGCTTCCGCCGGCGCGGGGGCCCGCCGTCGTTGTGTCTGCGGTGCTCGCGTCGGCGGCCGTTGGCGGCGGGACGGCGGAGGTGGGTGTGGCCAGGGTGCGAGCGAGTGCGGCGACATGGTGGGCCAGTCCGCCGGTCCGGCGGCGGCGCGCAAGCGGTGGCCGATGGCCCGTCACGGCGGATGCGGCCGCCGGATCGTGGGGAAGGCGCCCGATGGTCGGCACGCCGAGCTCGCGCTCGACCTCGGCGGTCGGATAGCCGTCGCCGGTGAGCAGCAGTCCGGGCCGTGGCGTCCAGCGGGCCAGCTCCCTCAGCCGTGCTGCGGTGTGGGCCAGGTCCTCGCCGTGCGTGCCGCTGATCAGTACGAGTGCGTCCGCGTGGCGCGCGATTGCCTCGGCTGGTGTGCCGGGATCGACCCGGCCGCAGTCCGCCAGCACCGCTACGCCGGATTCGCGAGCGGTGGCAGGCAGCAGCTGGGGCTGGGCGCTCGTCAGGAGATGCAGTGCGGCGCGCGTGTGCCTGCTGCCGGGCGGGGCGAGGAGCACTCGCACGCCGCCGGGCAGCGCGTGGGTATGTTCCCAGACGACCTCGGGGCGAGGCTGCCGGCGTGCGGCGGCGGCGAGGCTGGCCAGTCCGGGTGTCATCGGCAGGTTCAGCCGCATCGCCAGGTCGCCGCCGGCCGGGTCGATCTCGGCGATCAGCCTGCGGGTGTGTGCGGCGCGGGGCCAGTGTGTGGCGAGGGCAACAGCCAGGGTGGTCACGCCCGGCGAGCCGTGGACCGAGCACAAGGCGATCAGCATCAGCGGTCACCGCCCGCGGGCTGCATCACCACGGCGAGCTGGCCGGCCGGGACCTGTGCCAGCTGCTCGGCGTCGGTGGAGGTGAGGTCGAGCGAGACCACCGTGGTCTGGTCCGTGCCGGCCGGTGCGACACCGAGCACGGTGGCGCGCCAGGTCGTTCCTGCCGCCGGTGCCGGCACGGTGGTCGAGGGCTGCGTCGTGTCGGCGGTGACGATCACGGTGATCGGGGTGCCGGCGGTCAGTTCGGGCGGGAATTGCCCGGGCTTCACCCCGACGGCGACGATCGCGCGGCCGGCGGCGGGCAGCCGGGCGGAGCCGATCGAGTCCGGGGTCAACAGGGCGCCGGGCCCGAGGGTGGTCGCCATCGGACGGCCGAGGACGCTTGCGGCGTCGGCGGCCGGGACGAGTGCGGTTCCCGGCGATGCGGAGACGTCGACTGTGCGCAGGTCGGCGTTGGTGAGCACGTGCCCGACGGTGACGGTCCTGGCCACTGCCAGGGTCGGCGTTCGGTCTTGGGTGCTGGTGGTCCACCAGACGGTTCCGCCGACGCAAAGGAGGACGAGCAGCGCACCGGCAGCCAGGTGTGGCACTTTCCGCGGGCCCCGCCGGGACGTCGGTGTGGCGGGTTCGCCGGTGCGGTCCAGCCACGACGCCGGCATGGATGGGTCAGCGGGCTTCTGGCCGTGTCCAAGACTGTCGGTGCTGGTCACGAGACTCCCCTCCAAGGTGCAGCTCGCCCGGTGGCGCGCTATCGGCAATGTGCGCGAACACGGGATCAGGAAACGAATGTGGGTGGTGCGGGGGCGGCCAGTGGGCTTACCCGGTGCCGAGTGCCTGCGCTTCCGCGACGCGCAGGGAGGCGACGGCGCTGCTGGTGAGGTCCGGGAAAACGCCTGCGGCGCCTCCGCCGGCCCAGGTGATGCGCCACGACACCGTTGCGGTGATCGGGAACCGTTCACTGGGGCTGCCGGCCGAGGATCTCTGGTAGGTATGTCCGCAATCCGGCGATGCGGTCTGCGCAGCGCCGCCTGCGGGGAAAGGTGTTCCGGCACCGGCGCAGGTGACGGTGGTTCCGTCGCCGGTGGACCAGGACACCGAGGTCGGGGTCGCGGTCGCGGTGACCGAGACCGCGGGCACCGCTGCCGTCGCCGAGTGCGGCTGCCACATCGTCCGGTCCAGCCACAGCCACGTCGGCAGCCGGACCAGCTGCGTGCCGGCCGGGCTCGACGCGATCACCGGGCTAGGGAGCCGCAGCTGTGAGCGGGCCTGCTCGGCCAGCTGCTGAGGTGAGGGTACCGGGGCTGCGCCGGGCGCTTGCCCGTCGGCGATCCACTCAGGCGCCCGGAATAGCGCATCGCGCGAGCCGGGCCCGGAGCATTGGTAGACGTACCACGCCCCGCCCTGGCCAGGCGCCTGTACCAGCCGAGAGACGTCGGAGCGAGCCTGTGCCAGGGACGCGAATTGCATGCCTTCTGCTCTCGAGCGGTGCAGGCGATGGCTCGCGGTCTGGATTCCGGTGGACGGTGGCTGGTAGTCGCTGCGGACGTACGAGCAGTCCGCCCGGGTGTCCTCGCCATCGACAATCCGGTCGCCTGGCGGCGTTGGCGTGGTGCGCTGCCCGCGCTGGGGCTTCGACGCGTCCGGGTGGGGGTCTGGCCGGGGTGCGGGCGCGTCACGGCCGCGTTGGCCCGCGCCGAGCTCGCAGCCGGGGTAGGAGTTCTGTCCACAGTCGATGTCGCCGTACCAGTCACCCGCGACCGCAGGCGCGACGCTCGCCAGCATCACCGCAGATGCCGAAGCGGCGACGATGCCGAAGCGGCGGGCGGTGGTCAGCATGATCCGGTGCCTTCTACGGCGAATCGGGTCACGCGCCAGGAACCGTCGACGGCCAGCTTGACTTCGGCATTGATCCGGTGCCTGCCGCCCGGTTCGTCATCGGCCGGTTTCCCGTTGTCCGCCCGGTACTTCAGCCAGGTGCTCGCGTCCGAACAGTCGCTGATCACGACCGTTTTCGGCTCGTAGGGCGAGTCGACGGATTGGGCGACCGGGGAATTGCTCGGGGTGCCTTTGCTGATCAGGCCGTTGTAGTGATCGGCGTAGAGCTGACGCGAGAGCACCGAGAGCGCGTCGCCGGTAGCGTGCTCGGCCAGCCGAGGCGACCGCCAGTCCGACGTAGTCGCCACAACGGCGACGTCCCGCCACATACCCAGGTAGGCATCGACCGCTTTTTGCTTCGCCGTACTGGCAGGCGACGCGGTCGTGGCGGTCGGAACCACCGCCGTCGGCATGCTTGCCGAGGATGCCGGAGCGTCGGCGCTGCCCGAGCTGCAAGCGCTCACCACGAACCCGAGTACCGCAGCGGCAACAACGGCGAGGCGCCGGCCACTGCGCGCCGGCGCACTCCCCCGCCGGTCGCGCGTGAGCCGGATGACGGTGCAACCGGGCAAGATGGCGGGCAGAGTGATCACGCGCGAGCAGGAGGGGTCATGCAGCTGTCGATGAGCGGCCTGTGGTGGGTCCTCGGCACTGCTGTCGTCGGGCTGGGGCTCGGTGCCGCCTCGAGCGCGCTCACCCGTCGGCTGCTGCGGGACACGAGCGAGATCGTCAGTTCGTGGTGGCTGGGTGCCGTGGTCACCGCGGCGCTGCTGGCGCTGTTGGCCTGGCGGGTCAGTGATCGCGGTGAGTTCGCGGTGTACGGGTTCGCGGCGGTGCTCGGCGTGCCGTTGGCGGTCGTGGACTGGTGCGAGCATCGCCTGCCTCGGCAGCTCGCCTGGCCACAGCTGGCGGGCGTGGTCGCCGGGTTCGGGGCCCTGTGTCTGGCTCGTCACGACGCTGAACCGGGGGTGCGCGCGGTCGGCGCCCTGCTGGCCGCCGGTGCGCTGCTTCTCGTGCTGGCCGTGCTCACCAACGGCGGCGTGGGGGCCGGAGACATCGTCGTCGCGGCCGTCGTCGGCGCCGTGACCGGCTGGACCGGCTGGCCGCAGGCGGCAGGCTCGCTGGTGGTGGCCTCCGTGCTGGCGTTGCTGATGCTCGTCATCCCCGGCGCACACCGCAGCGCCACGCAGGGCGATTCCACGGTGCCGTTCGGACCATGCCTGTTCGGCGGCGCACTCGTCATGATCCTCACGAGCGGCTGAACCGACCGCAGCGACCACGCCCCGCGCGTTCATCCGCAGCCGCAGGACGTGCAGATGCCGCACCGTCACGTGAACGATGCGCAGGGCGGGCCCCAGAACCGACGCTTGTTGTCGCGGTGCCTTCGGTGCGGCAAGCACGGATTCGGTGAATCGCGTCAGAGGCTGCTGCGCGGAAGTGGGATGGCTGCGTGGTTGGTTCATGACTGCGCTTTCGCTGGAAGGGGTGAGGGGAGGCGACCGGCGGTTGAGGGTGGTTTTCGCCGGCCGCCTCCCGGGGAGGCGGCCACCATCGACGTGGGGAGAGGTGGCCGCCGGGCTCACGAGCCCAGAGGTGATGTCACCGTGGCCGGTGGGTCATCGACCTTCGCGGGTTCAGCACCAGGGCAGGTTCGTCGGGTCGCCACCACCGCCGGGGTAGGTGTGCTGGGTGATCGACCACAAGTCGTGGCGCATCCAGCCGGATCGCCAGCCAGCCGAGGTCTGCACGGTCAGCCAGCCCCACACCCAGCCGTCACTGCCGTGGATCTGGCAGCCTCCCCATGCGGTCTGGCCGGGGTAGGCCAGCGCAATCACGGAACCGCTGGGCACCGAGCTGCGGAGCCGGGCGCCCGAGCCGCGGATGTCCACCTCGATCGAGCTCAGCTTCGTCTGCGCCCGCCCGTCCTGTGTCGTGCCCTTGGCCCGGGTGGCGTGCCCTCCGAACGGGAGGGCCGTCAGCCCCCAGATCCGGGTACCGTCCGGCGCGATCGCCGGTGCCGAGGAATCGATCTCGCTCGGGACGCCGACGTCCCGGTTCGCGCTGGACGCGGCGGGCGACGTCCCTGGCGCCGGGGCGGTGGCCGCCTCGGCAAGACCAGCGCCCCCGGCCACTGTTGCCGCCGCGACGGCGCCGACGATCCCGAGACGGATTCGATGAGACAACATCATTTTTGCTCCTCTGGTGGAATTTCTTGACCGAAATTCGAGGAGTCCCACCCGAGCCTACGGTTCACGGAGAACCGATTCTCTTTTCCGGTGGATGAGAGTTGCGATCCACCGTCGATCGCGTGCATCGTGCTGCCAGGTTCCCCAACCTGTCGACACACGCAGAGGCTCGGACTTACTGTGGTGACCCCACGATCAGCGCCTGTGGTTGCTGATACCGCCTACGCTGCCCAAGAAAACAATCGAAGTCAAGAGGCATTGAGGCGGATATTTAATTTTGCCGGGCCGCCCGATGTAGGGCAGCGTTTATTGCCAGTCGACGCGTGGATTGCGTGACGTGAATCGCCAGTGGTTCGATTTCTCCGCCGCGACCAGCGGACGGGAGATTCGGCTCGCGGTGCAGGTTGGCTCCGGCCGTTACGACCAGATCCGGGTGCCGTCGGGAGCCACTGCCGGCGCCCCGGCGGTGGATGCGTCGGTGATCGAGCCCTCGCGTGTGTCGGGACTGAGCGCAGTGGCGGCCGAGGTGGACAGGTGCGTCGTCGCGGCGGACGCGGCACCCGCTCCGGCCACGATCCCGGCGACGATGAATGTTCCGGCGAGGATGGCCCGGACGACCTGGGTGTTCTGCATGACGGTTCCTTTCCGTTGGTGCGGCTGCGGCCGCGGTGGAGGTGTGTTTCCGATGCCCGCACGTGACTGTGCGGGGGCTTGTGCGTGGCCGTGATCGTCACCGGGTGACGGCGTGCACGGACGGGATGGCCAACTGCGCGTCGCAGCGGCCGAGGAGGTACTCGCGGCGCAGCTCGGTGACGCGGTTTTCGGCGAGCGCGTCCAAGCCGGGGGTGCGGACCACGTCCGCGTTGAACGCCGGATCGGTGCGGAACTCGACCAGGTCGGCAGGCTCGTATGGATCGAGGTTCACGCCCGCATGCTCGGTCCCTGGTGCGATGTAGAGCAGTGAACCGGGGCCGTGCAGGATCGGTGTCAGGTCCGGGCCGACCAGGGAGGCGATCTTGCCGCGGACGACGTACACCTGAATCTCGGACTCGGCGTGGATGTGCGGTAGGGCGTGGTGACCGCCGGCCATCCGCACCGTCCCGGACGATAAGGTTCGGATCGGGGCCAGGCCGGAGTGCACCGCGACGGTGAGCTGCTGTCGCTGTGGTCCCATGACGGCCTCGCCGAGTTCCCCAACATCGATCCGGACGTCACGATGCGACATGAGTTCGGTCATGATCGTTTCCCCTACCTGTGAGTTTTCGATTTGACGTGAATGGCCGAAGCCGGCTGGTGTCGTGCGCTCGCGCTGCGGGAGTTGGCGGGTTGCGTGCGCCGGTGACGTTCGGTTCCGTTGCGAGGCGCGGGATTGGCAGACCTTGACGAGAGTCCCGGAAGACGGGCAGCGAGGCATCGGAGATAGGAGATGAGCGGACCCGATCCGGCTGCCATAAGCAGAGTTCCGGGTGCCAGCGCTCCGAGATGTGTCGCGTTCGCGGGCCCGAGCAGAGCGACGCCACCGGCGACGCATGTTATGTCGATGCCGATGCGGGCGAGCGCGAGGCGCCGCGGTTCTGCCTGGGTGATGTCTCGCGCGCCAGCCAGCACGAGCATGAGTCCATCGCGCGGAAGCTGCCCCAGGGCGGCCGCGAGGTAGGCGGCGACG
The DNA here is from genome assembly GCF_044453095.1 of Amycolatopsis sp. NPDC051758. Taxonomy (NCBI): domain Bacteria; kingdom Bacillati; phylum Actinomycetota; class Actinomycetes; order Pseudonocardiales; family Pseudonocardiaceae; genus Amycolatopsis; species Amycolatopsis sp. NPDC051758. The sequence continues at coordinate 30,161 of NZ_JBITCJ010000025.1, forward strand.
CCGGCGCAGAAGAGCAGTCCGCCGAGCAAAAGGGCCAGTGCTCGGATCAACAATGCCAGCGTCTCGGGCAGCGGCAGTCGATCGACAGACGGCATGATCGAAAGAACGGCGTCAGCTACGATCGCGGGGATGATGAAGGCGACGACTGTGGCGATGCCTGGTCGGATTCGCAGCGGCAGGAACGTCGCGGCCAGGATGAACTGGCACACCAGGATGCTGCTGCCGAACGACCAGCCGAAGGCGTGACTGAACGCGGCGTGCAGCACGTCCATGGGAACCATCCCCAGTCGTGACCACACCAGCAGCGCGATTCCGCCGCCCATGGCCGTGGTGCCGCCGACGAGCGCGGTCAGCCGCCCTCGCAGTTGGGGTTCGCTGAGGCTGATTGCCGGGTTTGCTCGTAGGGATTGTATTGCCATCTTCAGTCTCCAGACGCGTTCGGCAGCTGCCGATGAGGAAGAGCTGCGCGATTTCGTTGAGCCACAATGAGTTGAGCGACCCGTCCGGCAAATCCGTCGTGTCGCCGAGTAGGCGTCAACCGCCGATCGACCACCGGAGCACACGGTCGATCGGACGACGCGAGACGCCCATCGGCGAGCCGAGAAACAATTCTGAACGCCGTAATGCGACGGCAGGCTGACCGCTTACCGCACCAAGTGCAGCGACCGCCTCGTGCACGCGGCCGGAGCCGCACCCAGGTCGTCGCCCGCGGCGTGACTGCGGGAAGGCTTCGGCGTGGTTGCGACGCATGCGGCGGCTCGCTCGAAGAGAAACGCAGTCGAAGACGAATCCACGCGGTATGCGGTCGCCAAGCGGAAGCCGGCCGCTGTCATTCCCGTTAGCAGAGCGCGCTCGCTGTCGCACAGGACGAACCCGGCGGTTCGCGGTTTTCGTCGCGGGTCGATGTCGTAGGCGACGTGCGCCCACCCTGTCTCGTCGTCTCGAACGACAAGCACCGTGCTCACAGCGGGACACTCATACGCGTTGCCATCCGAGTTAATCATGTGATCCTCAATTCCACTGAAGATTTGTCCACGCTGATGCGCTCGGAACGAAAGAGCTGATACCAGTCCGGCAGAGTCGTTTCCTTACGCCGGTCCCGGCTGGGCAACCGCCTCTATCAGATCCGATCCCGACAACCCGCGTCGGGCTTGGCGACTGGAGAAACGATAGACCGATCGGGGCACGTGCCGTCAATGCGCGAGCGCACGTATTTATCACTCAGCGTGGCATACTGACACGGATGCAGTACGGGTCTGCACGTACCTGCGCCGATCAGGTGCACGTGCCCTACTACACAGAGCAGCACTTGTGGCAGGGAACGATCTTGGCGGCGACTGAATCCTTCGATGCATCCGGGTTTCTTGAGTTTCAATTATTTGATCGATATTCGACCCACCTGCGGACTGCCACTCGCCAGTGAGTTGTCGGGCTTGTCGACGGGGCGACCGGGCTGGGCGTACGTGTCTGCACGTACGTCTAGGCAGTGGCTACGTGGTCGTGTCGGGACGAGCTACGTGTTTGCGCCGATGGCTGACCGAGGCAAGTCCACCATGCTGAGACGTGGGAATGTCGTCGGTCGGCCGACGGGGTACGGCACTCGGCGAGTCGTGACAGCGGTGGATTCGTCTGCCGCGCACGGCGGTGCGGAGTCGTCAGGTCACGTCGGTCGCGGCCGTGCGCGTGGGGCTCGCTGCCGGACGACGGAGAGGGCTGGAGGGCAACCATGACCTCGAAGATCTTCGATTGGGAACGCGCCCATGAAGCCGCGAAGGCACAGCGGGAGCAGGGGTCTGTACATCAGGCGACCCTGCCCAGCGGTGTGACCGCATGGGTGATCGGAGACCACGCTGATGCGCTGGCCGCGCTCACAGACGAGCGCCTCAGCAAGGACAGCGCGGGCATACACCGCATTCTCGGCGCGCAGCTTGAGCGCGTAGGCGAAACTCCCGAGCTGTCAAGGATGTTCGGCTCGTCGAGCATCCTATTCCTGGACAACCCTCGTCACGATGAGCTGCGCCGACGGGTGTCCAAGGTCTTCACACTCCGGCGGGTCCGGCAGCTCCGCCCGGACATCGAGCGCCTGGTCTCCGAGCTAATCGATGACTTGCCGCGCGACCGCCCCGTCGACATGATCGAACACCTGGCGTTCCCTCTGCCGCTGGTCGTGATCTGTGAGCTGCTCGGCGTGCCGCTGGACGAGCGTCATCAGTTCCGCGACTGGACGACCGCGATGATGGAGGACACCCCGGACCGCGTGCTCCCCGCCTCGCGCGCCATGGAGGACTACTTCAGCAAGCTGATCTTCGCCAAGCGCGCGAGCCCTGACAACGGCTTGCTTTCGGCGTTGGTCGAGCTCGCCGACTGTGGCGAGCTGACCTCTGACGAGGTGATGGACATGGTGTTCCTGCTGTTCGTCGCGGGCCACGAGACATCGACAAACTTGATCGGGAACGGGATTTACCACTTGCTGGCCGATCCACAGCGCTGGCATTTGCTCGACCGTCGCCCGGAGCTCGTTCCGGGTGCTATCGAAGAGATACTGCGAATCGACAGTCCCGTCCGCGTGGCGACGTACCGCTGGACCACGGAGCCGGTTCAGTACGGCGGGGTGGTGATCCCCGCCGATGAGATCGTGCTTGTGTCACTCTTGAGCGCCGGTCGCGATCCGCAACGGTACAGGGACGCCGACAACCTCGACGTGAGTCGCAACGCCACCCATCTCTCATTCGGACACGGGATCCACTACTGCCTCGGTGCTCCTCTGGCACGCCTGGAGGCCGAAGTGGCGTTTACCGCATTGACCCGCACATTTCCTAACGCACACCTAGCCATTGGAGCCGCTCAGCTGCGCCACAATCCCAGTGTCATCATGAACGGTTTCAGCGCATTGCCTGTGATACTCGGCGGTCGTTGAGCGGCAACCTACCGCAACCGCACAGCCACGCAGCACAGCCCACCTACGGACCAGGACGCGATCGCCGCCGGCGGTCCCGACGCGCCCGACGCGCCCTCCTATGCTCCGCGACCGTCACGACTCCAGCGGGGCGACGGCACGCAGGTACCAAACAGCGATATCCGTTCGGGTATTCAAGTTGTACTTGGCGAGGATCCTCTGTACGTGCTTCTCCACCGTCCGTTGGCTGATCCCGAGTTCTACAGCGATTTCTTCGTTGCTCAACGGCACCGAAACCAGCTTGGCAATCTGCAGTTCACGCTCGGTCAGCTTGTGCGCGGCCGGCGGTATGGTCTGGACCTCGTCTGCTGTATCGAACTTTTGCAAGGCCAACGCGTAGACCTCGTCGATCGACGCTGCGTGGTGTTCCCCGACCTTGAGTTCAACATCGAACCTGTCACCGAACCTCTGGCGTGCGTATGATTCAATGCCACGCTGGACGCGCAAGAATTGTGACAACCCCAGCACGCTGGTTTGGGTCACTCGCTGAGCGACGCGCGCTCCTCCGAGCAGACACGCACCTTGCTCGAACTTGGCCATCCGCAGCAGGACCAGTGCGATCAGCCACAGCGACCAGGGTGGTCCCCATCGATCCTTGATAGTTAGCTGGATCCGCAGCGCTTCCTGCGCCAGCGCAACAGCGGCCTGGAGGCTGCCGTGGAGCAGTTCCGTCAGACCACAGGTCCATTTGGCCCACGAAATGCACCACTGTGCATCCGCTACGGTGGCCAACTCCAGTACCCGAGCACTCGCTGCGAAGGCAGCGTCCGCGCTGCCCAGGAACGCTGTCGCCATCGCACCGTACAGTGCCGCCATGTACTCGTTGCCGTGATCTCCGGACTCCGCGAAGGCCGCCTCCGCCCGGGCAAGCAGGGTGATGCTGTCGCGCGCACGATACTGATCCGGCTCTCCCAGCCACAGACGGCAACCCCGGGCATACAACAATGGTCCGAACGATTCCTTGCAGCCAAGGCGAGCGGCGAGCTGCTCAGCCGCCTCCAGGGCAGGGCCAGCAGCGTCACTGCCCTGGATCTGCGCAATCCAGGCGATCTGGCTGAGCGCTGCTACCTGCACCAAGCCTGGCGCGGCCCGGCGTTGCTTCTCAAGCCCACGGGTCAACATGCGCCGGCAGTCGGCCAACACGCCCGCGAACACAAATGCGCGCGACGCTGTGATATCGACGGCCAGCTGGAGCCCTTCTTCAGCGGTGTGAGCCGAGCACAGGAGAAATTCTTGGGCAGCGCGCGAGTTAGGGAGCTCGGCTCGCATCCGCAGCAGCAGAGCGGGCTCCTGCTCACCGAACCATCGTTCTCGGATACTTGAGGCGAAATCGAGCACGTATCGCGCATGGGTAGAACGGAGTTGACGCTCTTCATCGGCTTCAGACACCAACTGCAGGCCGAACTGGCGGATAAGCTCGAGCATGCGGTAGCGGGTGCGCCCTCCGGTTTCCTCGGCCAGCAGCAGGGACTTGCGAGCCAGGCTTCGCAACAGAGCCGGAACCCGCGACGCGCTGACACCGGATTTCGAGCAAACCTCGATGGCCGCATCGAGCTCAAATCCGCCCTCAAAGATCGAGACGATGGCCAGCACACGCCGTTCCTGCTCATCCAGCAGGTCGTAAGACCATTTGATGGTCGCATACATCGTGCGGTGATGGCGTTGTTCGGACAGCCCGTCAACGAGAAGGCGCAGCAACTGCGGATGCTCGGCCACCTCTGCCAGCGTCATCACATCGAGTTGTCCGGCCGCAAGCTCAATGGCCAACGGCAGGCCGCCCAACATCTCGCACAGGCGTTCTGCGGTCGGCAGTTCAGCTTCTGTGATCGTCCTGCCGGTGGCCTGGGCGCGGTCGAGGAACAGGTTCAGCGCGTCGGCAGATGACAGTGGTTCGATGTGCAGCAGGTGCTCGCCTGCTACTCCCAGCCGAATCCGACTGGTCGCAATCACGCTCACCATCGGCGCGGCCGGCAAGAGTGTGTGCAGCAGCTGGGACACCTGCCCTGCGCCGATGGCTCCCTCTGTTAGATGTTCGCAATTGTCGAGCATCAGCAGAGCGCGTCGATCCCGAAAGAAGTCCCGCAACCGAGCGTCGGGCGAACCGTCCGCGTTGTCCAGCAGGCCCAACTGGTCCGCGCATGCTGCCGCGACCAGGTCACCTCGTACCGGCACGTCGACCAATCGGACGACCCAGACTCCATCCGGGAAAGCCTTCTTCACCTCCGGGTCGGCGGCCAGCCGTAGCAGTAGACGACTCTTTCCCACGCCACCCAGGCCGAGCAGGGTGATCAGGCGTGCGTTGCGGAGCCGGTGCTTCGCTTGAGCGATAAGGTCAGATCGGCCGACGAAGCTGGTCATCTGGGTATCCCCGACTGCGGCCGGCAAGCTCACCGCCCACTCATCCGGGGACGCGTCGCTGCTACCAGCGCCGAAGTCGGCTCTAGGGGCGCCCTCGGTCATGCTGGCCCCGCTCCCTTACGTCAAGTGCGGTCGCCAACGTCTCGCAACGCCGACCGTGGCCGCCCTCCCTTGCCTTTACAACCGACATAGGACCACTCACCTACCTAGCCTCCTTGCCGCTGCCGTCTGCCCGCCGATTTGCTCCGGCCGGCCGCGGCGATGAGCAGTGCGCTGAGGTGGGTCGCTGCGTCCGACATCGGGTCCTCGCGCGGCCTGTACTCATCCATGATGATCTCCCATCCCCCTCTCAATTCTGCTGGTACGTCCGCTGTTGGCGCCACAACGCGGTGTTTCAAGTTCATCCGAAACATCGACGCGGGAGGTGACGCCAGTCCTGCGTCGTCGACTTCGACACGTGCGCGAGAGGTACCGACGCAACAAGATTCCCGCTCGGGAGAGCGGTCGATCGCCGCTTGACGTCGTTCCACGGTCGCACGCGTCGGACTCTCCGTGTTGATCTCAGATGTGGGACGATTGACCTCAGAGAGCCAGCGGGAGGGGCAGGGATGGTCAAGGGGGCTGAGGCTGCGAGAAGCCGTCCGCAGCCCTTGACCGCCGCTCAGCAGTTCGGCATGGCCATGCGACGTCTCCGCGGCCTTCGGAAGTTGACCTTGCGTGCGCTGAGCGAAAAGGTGAATTACCACTACAGCGTTCTCAGCCGCATCGAGCTCGGCCAACTCCCGCCCACCATCGAGGCCGCCAGGGCGATCGACGAGGCCCTTGACGCCGGCGGCGCCTTGGTCACCCTGGCCGAATTCGCCCGGTCGGAACCGTACGCAGCGCTGCCTCCCCCACCCCCGCTGTTCGTCGGTCGCGAGCACACCCTGGCTGCGCTGAGCAGCGCGCTGATCGAGGAGATTCATCCCGATCGATCGACCGTCGCGTTCGTCTACGGCCCGCCCGGCACAGGTAAGACCGCGCTCGCCCGGTGGTGGGCCAACCTGCACCAACGCGATTTCGACCATGTTCTCTACGCTGACCTGCGCGGCTTCGACCCGCGTCAGCCTGCCGAGGCCGGCGAGATTCTCGAGCGCCTGCTGCGCGGTCTCGGTGTGAGCGAGGAACGAATCCCGGCCCAGCCCTCGATGCAGCTCGATGTTCTGCGGGGGCATCTCGACCAGCGGGCAAGCGTCGAGCACCGCGTGCTCATCGTGCTCGACAACGCTCAAGATTCCCGCCAAGTCGCTCAGGTCCTGCCGGGTTCGCAAAACACATCGGTCCTGATCACCAGCCGCCGGCGGATGTCCGGTTTGGTAATCACAGCCGGTGCCGAGGCCATCGCGCTGCAGGCGATGACGAAGGACGACGCGGTGGAGCTGATCAGCGGGTTCGTCGGCAAGCGCCGCGCGGAGGCGGAGCCGTCGGCCGTCGCGCGACTGGCCAGCCTGTGTGCCCGGCTGCCGCTTGCACTGAACATCGCCGCCGAGCGGGTCGCAAGCAACGACACGTTGACGATCGAACAACACGCGGAGCTGCTGGCGCACGGCGCTCTCGAACTGCAGGTCGCCGACGATGAGTCGATCGGCGTCCGCGCCGCCTACAGCTACTCCTACCGACAGCTGACCGACGACCAGGCCCGGGTCTTCCGCCTGTGCGGCGTGCACCCGGGTGTACAGCTCACCGCCGACTCAGTGGCTGCGCTCGCCGGCACGACCATCTCCGAGGCGTTCCGGCTCATGGAGCAGCTGGTCCAGCTGTCGCTGATGCAGGCGCTCCCCAAGCGCGCGTTTCGCCTGCATGACCTGCTCCGGGATTACGCGGCGGAGGAGGCAGCGCGGCCGGATCACGACGAGGAGCGGGAGCCCGCCATTCGAAGGCTCGTCCACTGGTACCTGCACACGGTTAACGCCGCTTCCTGGGCCATCACACCGGAGCGGCCGGATCACCACATCCATCTCGAGCTTGCGCCGGACGGCGTCACGCCGCTCACCTTCGACTCCTTCGACGCGGCCTACAGATGGTCTGTTCGCGAGCTGCCCAACTTTGCCAGCGTCGCCGAACTTGCCTTAAAGCACGACATGTTGTTCGCGGCTTGGCGCATTCCTGTCGAATGTTTCGACTTCTTCATCCATCACCGGCCAGTCAGCATGTGGATCGACTCGTTCGAGGTCGCCCTCAATGCAGCAGTGCAGGCCGATGACTACCTGCGGGTCGCGCAGGCCGCCGACGAACTCGCTGAAGGTTACCTTCGGCGCGGCGGGCCGGACGCACTCGAGCGGGCCTTCACGCTGGCAAAGCGCACGATCGAGGTCAGCCGCGGGCACGAGCCGAACCGCTTCATGGCATTCGCCTACATCGAGCAAGGTGAAGTCGCGTTTCTTCGCGGAGATTTCGCGCTGTCCGCTCAGCTGTGCGAGCAGGCACTGGTCATCGCGCAGGAGGTCGGGACGAAGGTGGGAGAGAGCCTGGCGCGAACGCACCTGGGCAGCGCCTATCGGGAACTCGGTCGGTTCGACCTCGCGGCGCAGCACGGCGAGATGTCGTTCGCTCAGCTGGAAGCAGCGGACGATCCACACGGAATGGGCTACGCGGCGGTCCCGCTCGCCCGCACCTTCCGAGCGTCCGGTGATCTGAAACGCGCGCTGCATTACTGCGAAGAGGCTGTACGGGCCTTCGACCGACGCGACGACTTCCAAGGGAAGGCAGAGGCGCTGGCGGAAAAAGGGTTGACTCTGCTGGCGCTGGGGCAGCGGGACGAGGCACGCACGACCTTCGACAGTGCACAGGACCGGCTTCGCCAGATCGATCAGAGAGTGGCCGAGACCTACGCCGCAGAATGGGACGGGCTGACCACCGCGGAGCAGTAGCTCGTCGCGCCCGCGAACCGGGTGGGATCAGGCGACTTCCGGCTTGCGGGCGATCAGGTAGACCTGTTCCTCGGCGTTGGCCTTGTCGTTGTTCGGCACGAAGGCCACGACCTCGTCGTGCAGTATCTGCAAGCCGGTTTGGACGAGGTGCGCTTTCAATGCCAGTGCCGGAAAGCTATAGGTGCGGACACGATGTCCCATCCACTCGCTCTCCCGGCCAGGGCATCCGGCCGGGTGCGGCACGGTAGCGACGAGGACGTAACCGCCCGGCGCCAGCCACCGCGAGATGCGTGTGAGCATCTCGAGCTGATCTGCGTGAGAGAGCTGAAGAAGCGAGAAGACCGTGAGTACGGCATCCCAGCTGTCCCCGTCGAAGTTCAGCGACCGCATGTCGTTGACCTCGAATGTGGCACCTGGGACGTGTGCCTGCGCGAACTGCACCATCCGCTGTGACACGTCGTAGCCGGTGACCGTGTGGCCTGCCGCGGCGACGGTCGCCGCGACGGGGCGACCGGTGCCGGATCCCAGATCTAGCACACGCGCGCGAGGCGGCAAGGCTGACACCAGCAGATCGAGGGCGCGTGTCAATCCCGGCTGCTGCTGCCCGAAGGCGGCTTCATAGGTTTCGCCGATGGCGTCGTAGAGCTGGGCGGCTGTTGTTGGCGAGCGGGGATCGGTCATTGCGAGCGCCTTTCACGCCGTGGGCGGCTGACATCGTCAACTGTTCCGGACTGGTGGGTCGCGGATCCCGCTGTCATCGGCGGAGCGGGGCCCGCCGCGTGCACGATCTTGTCGCGGCGGCGGGTGAGCCACCGCGCGTGGGCGCACAAAACGATGAAAGCGGCCAGGTAGGGCATGGCGTGGTATGCCTCGGGCGGCATACCGAGGTCGCGGGTCTGGGCGAGCAATGCCAGCCCGTCGAGTCCGGCGAACAGCAGCGCGCCGGCCACCACTCCGCCGGTTGTGCGGCGACCGATGATGACAACGGCGAGGACGAGGAATCCACGGCCGCCAGTCATGAGAGGGGTGAAGCTGCCGATCGTCCCGAGAGCCAGGACGGCTCCGGCCGCGCCGGTCAGCGCCCCCGCAAGCAGTGCGGCGACGAGTCGGTACTTCGGCGCGGAGATTCCGCGGAGGATGGCAACGTCGGCGTCCGCAACCGCCCGCAGCCGGAGCCCTAGCCGGGTGCTGCGCAGCATCCAGGCGGTCACGGCCGCGCCGCCGAGCGCGACGAACAGCCCGACCCCGACGGCGCGGAACGGCTCCCCCACCTCCGGAAGGGCCGACAGGCCGGGGACGGCCACAGTCGGCAACAAGGGCGCGCTGATGTTCGCGTGTCCGGCGGGGGCGATGACCTGGAAGGCGTAGCTGGAGATCCCTGTCCCGAGGATGGAAATCGCGATTCCGACCAGGACGACATCGACACCGAAAGCGGTACCACCGGCATAGAGCAGCCCGCTGCACGTCCCGATCGCCATGCCGACGAGCAACCCGAACCACGGGCCGCCGAACGCCGACCCAAGCACGCCAGCGAGTGCGCTGAGCAACAGCATGCCCTCGATTCCCAGGTTGAATCCGGCGCCCGAGCGCTCGAGGATCATCTCGCCGAGGCCCGCAAGGATCAGTGGTGCCGCCGACACGAACGCGCTTCCCATCAGCAACACCAAGAATTCAGTCACTGGGCCTCCCGAACCGTACGCGTCCGCGGGTCAGCGCGAGCGCGAACGCGACTGCAAGCAGCAGGATTCCCTGAGTAACTACGCCAATCGACGATGGCGTGCCAGACAGCAACTGAACACCGTCAGCCCCTGTGATCAGCGACGCCATGACCAGGCCCGCGACCACGATCCGGACCGGCCGGTTGCCGCCGAGAACGGCCACGACCAGGCCGTTGAAGGCGATTCCGCCGGCTACGCCGGGCGTGAGCCGTCCATCAGGTCCGGCGACTTGCATCCATCCCGCGAGTCCGGCGGCCGCGCCCGAGACCGCGGTCGTGGTGAGGATGGCCTTCGCGGGGCTGAGGCCCAGCCGGGCGGCGAGCCACTTGTTCTCGGCGAAGATGTCCAGAAGCCGGGCGGCGCGGCTGTGGTGCCACCAGAATCCGACCGCCACCAGCACCAGCACCAGCAGTAACGCGGCAGTAAGCCGACCAGGGACAGGCAAGAACGGGATGCGGGTGGGGTCGGGCAGGTCGGCGCTGCGTGGGACTGAGTACCCGCCTGGATCCCTTAACGAAGTGCGCAACAGGTAGGCCAGCAGCTGCACGGACAGGAAGTTGGCCATCAGCGCGGTGAGGATCTCGCTGGCCTGCCAGCGCAGCAGCGGAATGGCCGGGATCATCGACCACGCGGCGCCGCCGAGAATGCCGGCGAGCGCGCCAATCGGGAGGGCGAGGAGAGCAGGCAGCTGGCCGATAGGTGACAAGGCCGCAACGGTCGCGGTGATCGCGCCGAGATGCATTTGGCCTTCGGCGCCGACGGCGATCACGCCCGCGCGCAGAGCAGGGGTGACGCCGAGGGCGACCAGGACCAGTGGAACCGCGTATGCCGCGGTTTGCGCGGCGGAGTATGGCGTACCGAATGCGCCGTGCATCCAACCGGTCACCACGTCGGCGAGGCGACCGCCGGTCGCAGCGACAACTGCGGTGACCAGGCCGAAGCCGACGAACAGGCACGCGCTGACGATCAGTGCAGTCCGCGCGGCGCTCGGCCGGCCTTGGCTGCGAGCCCTCAGCACGGCGCGCTGGTTCCGTCGGGCATTGTGTCGACCAACTGGTGGACAAGTTGGGCGTACTGAGTCGCGGTGTACTCCGCGACGATGCGGCCGCCTCGTAGGAGCAGGACGCGATCTGCGAGTTCCTGAGCCTCTTCGTGGTCGGTGGACAGCAGCAGCACGGCGGCGCCGGCTGACGCCGCGTCCCGGATCCGAACTCTGACTGCGTGGGAGGCACGCAAGTCGAGACCTTGGGTGGGCGCGTGCAGGACAGCGACGCGGGGTTGCGATGCCAGCTCACGTCCCACGATGAGCTTCTGGGCGTTGCCGCCGGACAGGGCGGTGGCAGGCAGCTCGGGGTCTGGCGGTCGCACGTTGGCGCGGGCGAACAGATCACGCGCGGCCGCGGCGACTTCGCGGCGACGCAGGGTCCCGTACCGGGAGAACTGTCGCTGATGCAACTGCGGAAGCACGGCCGACCACTTGATGGGCAATACCGAAAGCAACGAGGCCGCGCGGTCTTCGGGAACGTAAGCGACCGGGTCATCGGCATGGCGGCGCCCGGCGGATGGCCGGATGACCCCTGCGGCGACTTCGGCAAGAACGCGTTGCCCGCTGCCGACCGTACCGACGACAGCCACGATTTCGGCTGGTCGCACCTGAAGGCTGATGTCACTGACCGGCACGAGATCTTCGGTGGCCGCGGAAACGCCGTCAAGAATCAGCGCCCCCGGGGCGCCAGGTTCGACTGCGGCCCGACGTTGAGGCGGGCTGAGATGGTGCTCGCCGATCATGGCGGCCGCGAGAGCGGTGTCGTCGGTGTCGGGCACGCGGCCGTGCCAGGTGACGTGCCCGTGGGAAAGCACGGTCGCGACGTCGGCTACCGCGCGCAGCTCCGCCATACGGTGAGTGATCAAGACTACAGCGACCCCGGTTGCGGCGAGCTCGCGGAGCCTGGAATGGAGACCGCGAGTCTCACTCGGGTCGAGAACTGAGGTCGGCTCGTCGAGCAGCAGGATCCTCACTCCTTGCGCGAGGGCAAGCGCTACTTCGCCGAGTTGTTGCTGCGCACGGCCCAGCTGCCGGACGGGCGTGGTGGAGTCGATCTCGACACCCGCGGCAACGGCGGCGTCCTGGAGTGCCGCGCGGATCCGGCGGCGCCGGATGACGACGCGCGGCTGGGTGAGTGCGAGGTTTTCCTCCAGAGAGAGTTCGGCTAGTAAGCTGCCGGTCTGGGGAATCAGGCCGATGCCGTGACGGATGGCCGCCTCACGGGAGCGCAGCCGCAGCGGCGTGCCGTTCAGTTCGACGGAGCCGGAGTCCGGCTGGTCAAGACCGGCCAGGATACGGATAGCGGTCGACTTGCCAGCGCCGTTCTCTCCGAGCACCGCGTGTACCTGGCCGGCTTCGATCCGCAGGTCCACCTGGTGCAGGGCCTGGACCGTACCGAACTGGCGGGACACACAGTGTAGGGCGAGCGCCGCGGTCACGGGCCGATTTTCACGGTTCCGTCGGCGAGCTGCTGGGCGAGCTTCTCGGCCCGGACCTGGATGTCGTCGGGCAGGCCGGGTGCGGCCGGGACCTTGGTGATGGTGTCTAGCACGAGCGACTTGTTGGCGATGGTGCTGATCGATGTCTGGTTGCCGAAGGTGCCGTTCTTCAGCCGGTCGATCATCGGTCGAAGGATGGGGAGCAGGTCGAGGCGGGCACGACCGACGTTGATCTTTTTAGCGGTGTCGCTGGTCGCCGAATTCATGCCGACGGTCGCGACGTTGCGAGCGGCGGCCGCCGAGGCGATGCCGGGCGAGAAGCCTTCGGAGTTGGTGGCGATCAGGTGAGCCCCGGAGTCCAGCTGGGCCACGGTGGCCTGGTTGGCCTTGGTCGCGTCCTCCCAGCTTCCGGTGAAGATGGGCGAGCGGACGGCAGCGGCGGGGTTGACCGCGTGGACTCCGAGTTCGAAGCCTTTCCACTTGCGAACCTGTGCGGGGATGGGCTGGCCGTCGATAATGCCGATCGGGGCCAGCTTCGTGTTCCCGGCGATCCAGCCCAGCAGGTAGCCGTATTGGATGTTGTCGTAGTTCCAGGTCTCGATGTTCGCGGCTGGCTTCTGCTTGTCGCTGGCGTCGCCGGTGACCAGGAAGCGAGTCTTGGAGAACGCCGGTTCAGTGGCGACGTGGTACACGGCGTCGGAGAAGCTCGCTGACCAGCCGATCACCAGGTCGTACCCGGCGTTGGCATATTCCCGCACAGCCGTCTCGGCGTCGCGGGCGTTGGCCACCGACTGCCGGATCTGTGCGCTGATCTTGCCCTCGCGCTGCAACGTCTCCACTGCGGAGGCGCCGGCTTCGTTGAACCCGCCGTCGTTGGCCACGCCGCCGAGGATGATCGCGACTCGGGTGGTTCCTGTGCCCGTTTCCGGTTGCGCATCGGATCGGCACCCGGCGATCGCTACCGCCAAAAGCATGACTCCCGCAACAGCAGTCGCCGTTGTCTTCCGCCCCATGTACCTGGCTCCCCACTCGCTTCGGCGGACATAGTGTGCCACCGCCCGGCTTGTTGCAGAGAAACTCGAAACAGCCGCACCGCGACGACGGCGCCTCACGAGCCCGTCCATCGGCACCGCAGCAAGGGAGTGCTGGACTGCAACGTCGATGTGAGTCTCCTCGACGAGGCACAGAGCCGCGGGCTCACAAGCTTCGCGCGACGCGGCCCTCGCACGGCGTGCCGTGCTAAAGCCCGAAGGACGTCATCCTGCGACGGGAAGGGTTTGCCGGGCCCGATCCCGTTCACGGTACGACCTCTGCTTGCAGGCGACGGGCACCGGCCGTCGCGATTCCGGATCAGCGCTGAAATGCCCCTGCGCCCGGAGACCTACACTCCGACATAGTGGCCTAAGCGCACAGCCACGACCCGATACCGGCGATCGATGAGGGACGCGTGAACGACAGTTCCGAAGCGGTAGTTCCAGACGCTTTGACAGCCGCCGTGCAGCGATGGCGAGACCGCGGTGAACCGCCGCAGCCGCCTTCGAGCTAGTCGCGCCCATCGTGGCTCAGGTACTTCCCGCAGCACCACGCGTTCCTCAGTGCCCTGCCCGAGCCGATCGACCGCGCCGAAGCCGCACGCCACGCAGCGCACGCCAGGACCACCGAGGGCGCTGAACAGGCGTTCCTGGTCGCCATGATCTGGGGCTACGGACCGGTCGGGTACGGCCCCTGGCGAACAGCCCGCGTGCTGACCGACAACACCCACGCCGCCGAACGACTGGCCGAGGTGGCACGCATCGCCCAAGATCACGGCGGAGCCGCGGCCTTCCGCGACCTCGCCAACAAGCGGCTGCGCTACCTGGGCGTCGCCTTCGGCACCAAGTACCTGCGGTTCGTCACCGCCGCCGAATCCTCCCAGCACGTCACTCCGATCCTCGACGCCGTCGTCCGCCGCTGGCTGATCACCCACGCACGTGAGCGCCTGAACATCGACGACTGGCGGCCATCGACCTACGACCGGTACCTCGCGCTGCTGACGTCATGGGCGGCACAACTCGACCTAACAGCAGACAAGGTGGAGGAGCTGATCTTCCGCTCGGCCATCAGCCAGGCCGGGTCCGCCCTGTGGGGCGAGGAATGGTTGAGGGCTGCTGAGCCGGCGCCACCACAGCAGGCCGCCAGCCAGGCGCACGCCACGCTCCTCGAACTCGATCGGCTCTTCGAGACCGCCGACCCCCAGGCCGCCGCCGACGCCCGAACGTACCTGGACGCACTGGCGACCATCATCCGTGAGCGCTGGGACGGACCGGCTACCCTGCACGGCAGCGCGGAGCCGTCTGCCGATCATCTGGAGTGAAGGGCACGGAATGGTCGTGACAGCCGAATCAGGCCAGCACGACAGTGCTAGCAGGCAAGGCAGCACTAAGGGTGACCCCGCCACCAAGATCAGGGGCCACGCCGGCAGAACGGCCGGAATGCGCATCCTCAAGCCTAACGAGGTCTTCTCTACCTCGAACCGCGGACACGGAGGGGTCTTGCAAGCAACCGGCGCCAGCTGGATGTTCACGACCTTCGTGGAGCCCCCGAGTACAGGCGCCAGCGCCATCCTGACCTCGTCGTCGATGTCGTCCGCAACGTTCAACGTGATCATGCTCGTCATCTCCATGGTTGCAGGACCGAATCTCTGTCTACCTGATAGCCCCGACAGGACCGCCCAGCGACCAGAAAATTTCGGAATCGCCCAAAGCCCGCACCGCGCGCCGGACTCGCCGCGGTCGGGGCGAACGAGCCCTGCCGCCGGTTGGCCTGGGTCCGGCGCGAGGTCGTGGGCCCGAAGGTGTGCTGCCCGGCGGTCAGGTTGTCGACCAGCCGCTTGAACGTGCGCTGCGACGGCAGCGGCGCCACCGCGGCCAACCGCACCCGAACCCACGCCGCGCGCCTGAGCCACAGCAGGCTCCCTGCGGCGCCATACCGTGCGCGGGCGGAGGCCCCGACGAACCCCGCGCCCGCATGGACAGCCGAGCACGCCGGGAACTCGCCGGAAAGCTGATGAGGCAGCCGACCGGCCATTGGAACGCGATCGCGCTCATCCTCGACATCCAAAAGATCAACAGGCGTCTCGACCAAAGAGGGTGAAGTCGTCTCTGTTCGAGCGCATCCTGGAGCAGCCGTACCTCGTGCTCGCCGACGACATGGTCGCTGGCGAGCTGATCAGCTGGGGCGAGAAATACCCCTGAGTGAGGGACGACTCGACCGCCGGGCCGGACGCTTAGCGCACTGGTCAGCCACCCCCCGGCGCCGTGTCGGTCGCCGACGTCCGGGCACTGCTTGCCCGATAGAACCCCTGTGTGGCGTACCGCCACCGGGCTGAGCTGACCGCCGCGGACGCCCCGGCGATAGCAACACCGTGTTACGAACACCCAATGCTACTTCTCCATAGCTCTCGGTTAGAACAACGTTATCACCCAGCCGATTAATCTTGCCTGAGCTGCGCGAATGCTGAATTCGACACATTGTGATCCCACGTCTTGGGATGTGTTGCGATCGCAGGTGGGGATATGAGCCCCCGACCTCGTAATCTGGTGCGCATGGCTACCCGGTTGACCTGCCACATCGGTGGATCTGGAGCTAACGGGCTTGGTGGCCAGCTGGCCACCAAGGAGAGTGCCCCCTCTTCGGGGCACCTGCCCACAAGGAGGCCCTCGTGGGCATCCAAAAAGAGGAGAGCGGGGCGACCCGTTGGATCAGCCCCGCTCTCAAGGTGCTGAAGGCGCTGGTTGAGTTGATCGACCACTTACTCCGGCGCTGACAGCGGACGCAAGGCGAGTCGCCCCCCGGTCGCCACCGGGGGGCGGCTCTGCGTCAGGGCTGATGATACGCGGCTCCTGGTTCTTCGACGAAGTCGTCCGGCGTCCTTTTCGATCGAACGAACCACCCCATCCTGCATCGAGTGGGTTCCCATTCAGTACATAACCTGCTTTGAGTACTGACCTGGCCAGCATGGGTGCAGCGACTTCGCTCGACGGTGACGCACTGTCGAGCGACAGCTGAGCTGACTGGACACAAGGCGCTGACAAGCAGCGGGACAAATAGCCTGACGCGCCCCCTGCGTGTCACTATCCGGCCGTCTCGTGGGTGCTCGGCCCGGCGTCGGTCCGGCGTGGCCAGCTTCCTATGAGCGGTTGCGCAGGTAGTCGAACTCGCGACGCCGCGCCCCGTTACATCTCGTCGTCGTGACCGCCGGTGCGGGACGCACCGGTCACCGCGCCCCGCACCTGGTCTGCTCAGTCCGAACCGCCGACGACGCGCCGTAGCCGGCCCTCTGGGTCGGACGGCTTCCGGCGGCCTCGTTCACCACGCTTCCTCGTCTCAGCGCGGAACAGGAAAGTTGCCATCTGCTCGTCGCTGTAGCTCTTGAGTATCCGGTCCCAAGACTCGAGGCTCTTCTCGATGGTTTTTGCTGCTGCGGCTTCCGCCGCCTTCTCCACATCAGCCGACCGTTGCCGCAACATTTTTTCCTCGTCGGCCAAAACTTCTTCGTAAAGGGTTTCACTTCCGGAGATCGACAGCAGCTTAGCCGCCACCGGAAGGATTTCGATGGTCATGAACAAGACCATGAGCAGCAAGGTTGCATAGCCGATCGCGCCGTTGCTGTCCGTCAGGCGTTCAAGAGCTTCGACCTGGGTCAGCAAGCCATCGTTCCCCATTTCAGCCGAAGTGGCCGCCGCCAGAGCCTGCTCCTTCTGCTGCTGGCGTTCGGCGAGGCGTTTCTGCACGGAGGTCAGTTGCTGTTGCGCGGCGGCACGGCTGGATGCCGCGCCTTCGGAAATACGACTTTCGGCCCGGTCTATCGCGGTATTGAGGCGCCCCTGCGCAGTATCGAGCTGAGTTTTGGCCAGATCGGCCTGTTGCTGCCTGAAGCGTAACTCTGGACCGTTTCCCGGCCTCCCGGTACCGCACGTGCCACTGAGTTCACATTCGACCTCATGCGAGGCCGCGGAGTAAGCCGCTTGAGCGGTCTCGACGTCTTTTCTGGCTGCTGCGACGTCCGGATCGGTCGCCACCGCTGGCTGGTCCATCCCGGATACCGTGTCCTTGAGCTTCGACAACTCGCTCTCGAGGGCGCTGATATCTGGAAAGGCCGCATTAAGCGTCTGCGAGCTGCGCTGGATCCCTTCGGCACTCATGATCTGCATCTCGCTCTGAATCGCCGGTTCGAATATCCGTAGCACCAGCGGCACGGAGATGACGGTGCCCATCAGAAGGGCCAGCGCGATCCGCGGCACCGCAGCAAAGGCGTTTCGCCACCATCCGCGACTTCGGGTCATGCTGATGATGAGCATTCGGTCGAGGTTGAAGATGGCGATTCCCCACAGTACACCGCCAATCGCGGCAGCGACCGCAGAAAAGTTTACTGCGTTGTGAAGTGCGAACGTCGCGGAAACGGCGGCCATGGCCGCCGTCGTGAGGAGCACACCACCCATCGCCGTGTACCGGTCGCCCTCGATCCCCGCCTTGACGAGAACCTCCGGCTGCGCACCCGCGAGCCGCGCGAGCCACCACGACCACCGGGACCTGCGACGGCGACGGCCCTCATCCGGCGCCGCCGAGCGCGCGATCGCGGCAACGGTTTCCGCAAGCCGGACGTCGATCGAGCCGGCAGCAAGGGAAGACGACGGCTCGTCTTGTGACATTCGGGCAGACTCCCCCTCGACAGCAGGAGAATTTACGCCTTTACTCGCCCAGAAAGACGCCATGAACTCTCGCGGATCCGGGGGCGGCGGACCACCTAGCTGCGCCTGGAGGCCGGCTTTGTGCAGGACCTCGTCGACGACTGGGTCACCGGTCACCTCGGGCGTCGACGAGGACGCCTCCCACGAGGGGCGACGGTCCGCCTCATCGTCAGTCATCCGTTCCACCCTCCCGTGCTTTTCCGTCACCAAAACCGAATTTGTTCAAAAAATTGCGCAATTTTTGACGCATCCGCGAACGTCTTTGCCGGACAGTCGGCAAAGAGACCTGCAGTTCGACAGCGATTTCCTGGTCGGTGATGCCGGACATCATGAGCTCGAGCAGTAGTCGATCGGATTCGTTCAACTCGCCGACCGCCTCTTGAAAGATCGCGAGCTCGACCTGGCTCATGACGTGGCCCACCGGACCGGGATCGCCTGCGTCACGGTCGTGCACGAGCGTGAGCTCAATGTGCTCGCTTCGCTTCGTCAGGTCCCGGCGTTGCTCATGCACCACGTTGGACATCGTCTGGATAAAAAAGGCCATCAGGCCTTCTTCATCCCGGCAGCCCACTATGTCCGGCCACCTGGCCAGACACCGGGTGAGCGTCTCCTGAAGAACGTCGTCCACGTCCTGGAGCGGCTGACGCCTGCGCGACAGCATCATCTTGGCGGCAGGCCACAGGAAACCTCGCAAGTGCTTGACGACGAACGCGTCGAAACTGCGATATTCGTCGTCCACTACTTCCTCTTCTCCGTCGGCGACTTCATTCCCGCCCCCGCATCAGCAGTGTCTGGATCGGCGACGGCGCGCCCCTGGATCCCCGGTACACGACGATCTTCCGCCCATGCCGGGTGTTATCGATCAGCAAGGTCTGCGGTTCACTCCTCGACAAGAGCACTTCGTACGTCCGGCGGCGGGCGCGTTCAGCGACGAGCCTAGCCAGAACGAGCAGAGCCAGAAATCCGCTCGCGGCCAGCCACGTCGGCCATGACACGTGGTCCAAGACGCCGAGCAATTCGATCATCGCCGTCTGCCTTCTTCCGGGGAGCTGACGAACACACCTGATAACTGACATTGCGGCGGCTGATGTGACAGTCGATCATGAAAGTTCACCGCAGGTTAGTCCGTTTGGGTGCTTCGTCCTCGAATGCGAGCCCCGGCGACGCCCACGAATGACTGGCGCTGTTCAACGTCGTCGCGCCCGAGCAGACGACGCGGAGGCCCGCGGCTGGACCCGGCGCAGCCGCGGCCAGATGCGCATCCCACCAGGTCGGGACGTTCGGCATGGGACACTAGGCGGTCAGCCTCGAGTTATCGCCGCACCGACAGCGCCGCACTCGTCAGCCGGCCACGCGCCGCACTCCGGACGCCACAACCGACCAAACCGACAACGCCACCTCAGCGCAACGACTGCTGCGCCTGATCACGCTCGGTGGCCCACCCCGGGGCTGAATGGCCAAGTTCAATGTCGCGCAGCCACGGGAGTGATCAGAATGCCTGTCGGATGACCAACTAGCTTGTTGTCAGGCGGCGCTGAAGTTGACCCGGACGCTCGCGGCGACCTGCGGCCATGCCAGTCGCGGTGACCGCTCCGGAGCGGAGGTGGTCGTTCTATCTGGCCTTTTTCGAGCCCGCCGCGGTCGACGAACCCGACGCGGACACCCGTGGCGAGGCCAGATCGGCGTCTTCTTTTCCTCCAGCACTGCCGCCGCGGCGGCAGGACCAGGGTCATGTCGGCCTCGACGTCGACCGGCGGGTCTTTCGGGCACACGGCCTCGCGCGCCCACCGCGGCTACCACTGAGGTCGTGGGCGCGCCACGGACACACGTGGGCGCCAGGTGTGACCCGGCTACATGCCGAGACGGTACCAGCGACCGATCGCTGGACGCCACACCGGACTCGCTTCTCACCAACACGTTTCCGTCTTGGCCGCTTGCGCACTCGTACCGTTACGCCGCGCACGCCGGGGAGATCGACACCCCGCACCTCAACCGCAACTGGATGGACTGCACAGCACTGAAATGCGACCAAACAGTACCAAATCGATTTCGAACATATCACAAAAAGCAAACTTCGACAAGACTACGTGCATTTCGACTCGACCTCGGATGCAATGACAGAGGTGCACCGAGGAGTCACTGAGGCCAGCCTAATGTGGCAACCTCCGTTGCCGTCGGCCGCGCTCGCTGACGGCATATGCTCACGAAGGGAGACTAGGTAAACCTACAAAATTAGATCTCGAAATAATAACGGCGCCCGAACTGACGGAACAGCTCGAGCGCCCGAATCAAATCCCCACGGTCAAGTAAGGAATAGATCCATGGACAATCTTACCAAACGGGCGCATCCAAAGTGGCGCGGGTCAGGCCGCCGACACGAGGTGACACAGCTCGCCGCGACCATCGTGAGCAGCCGAGACGCACGGCGCGACCTCGTGCGACTCGTTGTCACTGTGGCAGTGACAGCCGTAGTCATCGCAGCGCTTGCCGCAGCGGTCCTGATCGTCCGTCCCGAGTTAATTACCGCGTTCGCGGGCTTCGCGGTTTCGCGTTAGCGGAACGCGGGTCGACTCGCTGAGGGGGAGAGTGCGTCGACCCGCGGACCTACGCGGCCGGGCTGCGGAGAGTTTCCGAAGGCCGCGGTCGAGCTGCACGAAGAACTCTCGTCACTACCCCGCCCGACCCCGGTCCGGGCCGGACGTGGAAGCCAGGCAGGCCGATCGCCACGGCTACGCCGTCGGCGCCCGGTGCGCCGATCCGGATCGGCTACGCCCGCCGCGGGACCGCGACCAAGGAGCTGGCCAACCAGCTCGACGCGCTCGCGGCTGCGCATTGCACCCCGGGTGTTCCCCAACAAGATCAGTACCCGGCCCAAGGTTCGGCCCGAGTTCGACTAGGCTCGCCGTCGCCCGCTCGGACTACCTGAGATGACACTCACCACAGCCGGTTCTCGATCGACGAAATGCGCCCACTGTACTGGCGCAGTAGCCGATCTCACGGGCGAGGTGAAGGCCAACAGGATGTTGCGCTGCTCGGTGCGTCGCCACATCTAATGTCGCAAGCGCCAAGTAGGCGCCAACTCGAGTGACGGTGCGCCAGCTCCACTGTCGCTTAACAACAGTTCGACACCGTCGATCTCCCGCCGCCACACCTTCACGATCAGCCATTCGGCCTATCATGCTGCGACATCCAAAAAGCCCCAGAGTAGTTTGCAGCGACCCACCACTGTTCCGCGCGTTCGCCCTCTAGCAGGGGTTATCGACGTCACGCCGAGTTGACAGCGCGCGCCCGCACCCGCAGGATCAGAGCCAGGATCGTACTTGTGTTCGAATTGTAGTCGCTGACTTCCCCACAGCGATCTGGCGTGGTGTGGGAGCTTGTCGTGGCCTTCAACTTGTGTGTAGGCGGTCACTGACCGCACCATCGTCGATCTGATGACGATCTTGGAACGATGGCGGGTGCACACGACGCCCGCGCAGATGGAAGGGGCCACTGTTGGCGGCCACCGGGCGGGCGTCGACTGGTCCGCGTGGCTCCGGTCGGCGCCAGTGGTGGCGGGCGCACCGTTCGTGTTGTCGCCCGAGTTCGAGTACGACGTCCGACTTAACGGCTTCTTCGCGAGCGCGCGGATGCGGTCGCTGGCGGAGCGGACCCAGCATGGCTACGCGCGGGACCTGGCCGCGTTCCTGACCTTCCTGTCGTCCGCCCGAGCTCGGAGACGCTGGAATCAGGCACGCGAAGAGGACCACCTGGCCTACCTGCACTGGCGCCGCCACGACGGACAAGGGCCACGCGTGTCAGGGGCGACGTGGAACCGAGAACTGGCCGCGGTGAACCAGTTCTACCGCTGGGCTGTCGCAGCCGGGTATCTCGAGGTCAGCCCGGTCCCACAGCACTGGCGCAGGCCGGGTGCCGCTCGTGCCGGTTGGGCGTCCCGGTCAACGTTGGACGAACACCGCCCGGCGACGTACTCGCGTGACATCGGCCCGGCTGGGGTGCCATGGATCCCGATCACGGGCTACCGCGTCTGGCGTGACATCGGCGTCCGAGGATTCGACACGAACGGGTTGCCGCGCATTGATTTCCGGGGCCGATGGAGCTCACGAGACGCGGCGTTCTGTGATCTGATGATCCGTACGGTCCTGCGGCTGGGTGAGCAGTCCGCGCTGGCCGTGGCCGAGTTTCCGCTGGTGCGAGACGAGATGGCGTACCGGCCGTTCGAGTTGCCGGCCGCGATCGCGAAGGGCGGATCGGGTCGCACGGTGTACGTGCCGGCCGCGATCGCCGCGGAGGTCGCCGCGTACGTGCGGTGTGATCGCGCCGAGGTGGTCGAGCAGGCACGATCAGGGGGGACGCTACGCGCGGATCCGGGACCCGCTGGTGATCGACCAGCGCAGCCGTGACGGCTTGTTGCTGGCGCGCGATCGGAGTGGGCGCGCGGTGCGGGTGGCGAACCTGCACTGGGAGGTACGCCGGCAGCTGCTGGTCGAGACCGAGCAGGGCCTCGAGCCCGCGGCGTTGTGGCTGGGTGAGCATGGTCTGCCGTTGTCTGTGGCGCGATGGAAGAAGATGTTCGCCGAGGCCAACGCGCGCTGCCGTGCTGTCGGAGTTGCTCTCGCGGTGCACGCGCACATGCTGCGGCACTCGTTCGCGGTGATCACCCTGGAGCAGCTGCAGCGCGGTCACCTGGCCGCGCTGGGATCGCTGGATCCGGCGCAACGTGGCCAGTACGTGCGGGTCTTCGGTGATCCGCTCGACTGGGTCCGGCGACGGCTGGGCCACCGGTCTGTGATGACCACGCAGATCTACCTACACACGCTGGCCGAGCTGGACATGGAAACCCGGCTGGCTCTGGTGCCCGACGACTGGACCGACGCCGTGGTGCAGCCGACGGAACAGGCTCGTCCGTGACCGGCCGGGGCAGCACCGGACCCAGCCGGCCGGCCGCGATGCCCAGCGGAGACTACGCAGCCCCGGCAGCGGCGACCGGGCACAGCGGACAGTTGAGCGTGCCGTTCGTCGGTGATGACGGGCGCTCTCGGGCGTGGCCGGTCGGGACGTTGCCGTTGCCGGG
Source organism: Amycolatopsis sp. NPDC051758 (assembly GCF_044453095.1). Lineage (NCBI taxonomy): Bacteria > Bacillati > Actinomycetota > Actinomycetes > Pseudonocardiales > Pseudonocardiaceae > Amycolatopsis > Amycolatopsis sp. NPDC051758. Next base: position 53,389 of record NZ_JBITCJ010000025.1, read on the forward strand.
CTGGCACGCTCCGATCGCCGAGGCGCTGGCCGCACGCACCGGCCCGGCCGGCGGGCTGCGCACGCGGGAGTCGGCGAACAACGCATGGATCGCCGCCGCTCGCCTGCTGCGCTTCCTCGCCAGCCTGCCCGAGCCGCCGACGGATCCCCCTGCCCTGACCGCCGGGCACCTGCACCAGTACCGCCTTCATCGACGCGCCGCGGCTTCGAGTGCCGTGGTCACCTCCGAGCTCGCCGAGCTGCGCCGCCTTCTGCGGCATCTGCCCGATCCCGTATCGGTCCCGGCAGCCGCCTGGGATGTGCTGGCGGTACGCACCCGCGGTACGACACACCGCAGCCTGCCGGGCTACTCCGACGGCGAGTTCCGTCGCCTGGTGGCCGCAGCCCGCGCCGACGTCGCGGCCGTCGCCGACCGGATCGACCGGGGCGAGCACATCATGCAAGCCTGGCGTACCGCACCGGAGGACCTGCAGCAGCAGGACCGCGCGCTGGGAGCCGCGTTGGCCGAGATCACCGATACCGGCGTGGTTCCGACGCAGGCAGGTAGCGCCGGCGTGCCATGGCAGGAGGCGCAACGGGCGCTGGCGGGGAACCTGTTCGTCACCCGCGCCGACCTGCCGGCGTTGCTGGTGCTGATGGTGGCGGTCTCGGCTCGCAACATCGAAACCGTCAAGGAACTGCCCGCCGAGCACCAGCTCGTCGGCGACCGCGCGCTGGGGCTGCAGCTGGTCAAACGGCGCCGCGGCGCGCAGGGCTGGCTCGACTCCGTGAACTGGGAAATCGGACCCTCCCATCGCCGCTTGCACACACCGGGAGGGCTGTATCTGCTGCTGCACCGGCTGATGAAGCGTGGACGCGGCTTCACCGGCAACGACACCCTCTGGTCGATCTGGGCAAGCCACACTCGCAGCACCACCGATGGCCCGCAGATCCGGAACCCGTTTGCTCGGCGCCTGGGCAGCGCCGTCCCGTTCACGCAGTGGGCCGCCAAACACGGTCTCCTCGTCGACGCTGCCGACCCCGACGACGTCCCCCGGCCGCTGCCCGTCGATCTGCGCCGCGTGCGCACCAGCGCCGAAGTTCGACGCACCCGCGCCGTCGGCGGGCACCTACCCTCGGCCGCCCGCTCGAACACCGTGCCGGTGCTGTTCTCCCACTACCTGCGCGGCGACCCCACGACGACGGACTGGGCCGAGGAAGTGATCGGGGACGCGGTCGCCGACGCCGAGACCGCAGCGTTGACCGCGCACCGCCGCGCGCTCGAACACACCGGTGCCGCCACCCTGGCGGTCGACCCAGCCGGCTCTCCGGGCCGCAGCGCCACGGAAGGACCCTGGTCGGCGTGCCGCGACCCCGAGCATCGCCCCGACACCGGCCGCGCGTGCCGCCCGATCACCATGCTCGCGTGCTTCCACTGCAGCAACTGCCTGATCACCGAGGCACATTTGCCGGCGATCACCGCGCTCACCGCAGCGTTGAACCGGCGGCGCACGACACTGTCCGAACAGGACTGGTGGGATCGCTACGGCACCACGTGGGCAGCCATCCAGCACGACGTGCTGCCACGTTTCACCCCGGCGCAAGTCGCCCGGGCGCAACACGGCCCACCCGCCGAGACGATGCTCGACCTCGCCGAAGCCCCCTGGGAATGGTCGTGACCACACCTGCGACGGCTCCGTCGCCATCACCGGGCGACGACGATGTTCTCGTGCTGGCCGGTCGCCCCCTGCGCCCGAGTGTGCAGCTCGAGGAGACCTGCCGCTTCGGCGACGACAGCTGGGACCTCACCCCCGCGGTGCTGCAACACCATAGTCACGCCATGATCCTGAACTTCGCCACCATCCCGGCGCCCTACCGGCACACCGCCAAGCAGCTCTGCCACGGGCTGCTGTCCGGCCCGCATCCCGACGGCGAGCGACCCTACGCCATCGGCACGATCCGCAACATCGTGTCGCGGCTGCGGCGGTTCTTCCTGTGGCTCGCCGAACACATGCCGCGCCGATGCCTTGCCGACCTCACGACCGCAGACCTGTGCCGCTACAACCAGGCCTTGGCCTCCTCGCCCCTGACGCCACTGGCCGCCGGCAACGTCAGGTCCACGATCGGGCTGCTGTGGCGCTACCGCCACCACCTCGACGACGGCCTGACCGTCGACCCCCGCCACGCCGAGGGCTGGTCCACACCGGCGGGCACCGTCGCGGAGAACCGCACCGCCAGGATTCCAGAACAGGTGCTCGCGCCGCTGCTGGCATGGGCGCTGCGCTTCACCGACGACTTCGCCCCGGACATCCTCACCGCAGTACGCGCACGTCAAGCCCAGCTGCAGCGGCTCGCCGGCCCGCTACTCACGCGCCAGGGCGACATCCTCGCCCAGCTCGACACCTACCTGCAGCAGCATCTTAACGAGGCCGCGCCGCTACCCGGGCTACGCGGAAAGCCCAACGCCTACTTCATCGGCTCGCAGATCGGCTGCCAGCGCAGCCGACTGCATGCTCCCGCACCGGCCAGGATGATCCACGAGACAGCCGCGGTCGTCGGCGTCACCGACCACACCTGGCTCGTTCCCGCGATCACCGGCCAGCTCGCCGGACAACCCTGGGTCGACGGGATCGCCACCCACCACCCCACCCAGTCCGTCGCAGTCCTCGCCCGTCTGCTGCACACCGCCTGCTACATCGTCGTGGCCTACTTCTCAGGCATGCGCGACTCGGAGATCAAGCACATCCGCCGCGGCGGCGTCACGACGCTGCGCGACAGCACCGGCGCCGCCTACCGATGGCGGCTGACGAGCAGAGTCTTCAAAGGACAACACGATCCCGCCGGCACACCCGAAACCTGGATCATCGGAGCACCCGCCTCGCGTGCGGTGGCGGTCCTCGAGGAACTTCAGCCATCGGGTGAAGACCTGCTCTTCCGCCCTCTCAGCCGCACCCAAGGCCGCGCGGCCGACGTCATCAATACACCATCGACCAACCGGCAGCTCAATGAATTCGTCATATGGGTCAACGCCTACTGTGCCCGCGCCGGACGCGCCGACGTCATCACCAACGCCGACGGCGGCGTCTTCCGCCTGCGTAGCAGCCAGTTCCGCCGCACCCTTGCGTGGTTCATCGCACGCCGCCCCGGCGGCTCGATCGCCGGTGCCATCCAGTACAAGCATCACGGCATTCAGATGTTCGAGGGTTACGCCGGCACCTCCCGCTCCGGCTTCCGCGCCGAGGTTGAAAGCGAGCAGGCCCTGCTGCGCGGTGACCACCTGACCGACATCGCCACGACCTACTACCACGACTTGGCCGGCCCGGCCGCCGAGGAAGCGCGACGACGTCTCGACGTCCTCACTGCGAACCCGGACTTTCCCGGGCTCGTACTGGCCGACCCGGTCCGAGCCCGCCGGTTCCTCGCTCGCCACGAACCCGACATCTACCCTGGCACCTACGCGACCTGCGTGTTCACTGCGGCCACCGCGCGGTGCCTGCCACCGTCCCGAGCCGCCGCGTCCACCGTGCCGGCGCTGGAGCGGTGCCACCCGCTCGAATGCGCCAACGTGGCGCTCACGCCCGGCAACGCCGCCGCGCTGCAGCGCGAGCACGACCGGCTCGAGAGCGCCCTGACGGATCCGGCGTCGCTTCCTCCGCTGTTGGCGCACCGCCTGCGGCGCCGCCAGCACGACATCGCCCGGCTGCTCGCCAGCAAATCCATGGAGACCTCATGACCCACCACGCCGGCCTACCAACACCTGACGACGTCCAGGCTGCCCTCTCCGCCATGGCCCGCGACGGCAACCAGGTCAGTGTGCTCGCCCTCGCCCAGCGCCTCGGCCTGGCCAACACCACCTTCCGCCGCAACTTCCCCAACGTGGTCGCACAGCTTGCCCAGCAGGCACCTGCGGCAGCCGGGCCGTCCGATCGAACCGGACATGAAGGAGCCCGCAACCTCGCGCACGCTAACGCCGTACTACGAACGCAGAACCACGACCTTCGCCGCCAACTGAACCTCGCCTGCGCCCAGATCCAACGCCTGGCACTCGAAAACGATCAACTCCGCGAACTCGCCCACGCCACGGCACGCGTCACCACCCTCGAACACAGGTAGATCATGAACCGAGCACGACCGGGATGACATGCCCGGCACTGCCGCCAGCGAGGACGGCTGCAACCAGGGGGAACGCGATCTGGACAATACGGAGGGACGCCGGGCGTCGCCGCGCTCCCCCGAGGCCTAGAGTGCATCGCATCACAGGATGGCAGTCGCCTTCGTAAAGATTCGATCGGCTAACTCGTGGACCTGCCCAACATCGAGCGGGTCTGCGGATCTAAATCCTTGTGCGACGAAAAGCTTGACCACCACGCTCTCAACTTGGAATACGTAAAAGTACATCGTCGCGCTCACTTCGACCACGGGAATATTTTGCGTTCCGCCGAAAACGTGGCAGTTCTGGCCGACCTCAGGCGCGTCACAAATGGATGGGACCCCTTCCCTAAGATCGAACAGCCGCTCTGCCTGATAGGCGGCTGCGCAATCGCTGTCAGGAAAGACATATCGGATGTCGTGGAGTCGCCAAATCGGCTCGGTTGGCTCGGCGAGCCACACTCGCATGCCCGTGCTAATCCCGTCACATGCCGCAAAGGCGTAGTCGCTCCGGCCCGGCGTCGAGAAAGTAGAATCTTCGTCTAGCGACATGCCGGGCAGATCTGAATTATCAAGGTACAATCCATCGAGGTCGCAAAGATCGACCGAAGAGGCTAGCGTAGCGCCCCGCACCCCAGCCGGGCGAAGTGTAGCAGAATCCGATGTTCGTAAACTGGGCGATGCGACACCGTCCAAATGTTCTGGTGACTCGTCGAGATCCGTGGCGCCTACGACCGCTTGAGCGGATCGAAATGCCCAGTCTAATCGGGAGAACACAGTTTCGCCCACAAAAGAAACAAGAGGCGTGACGGCTCGTCGCAACCCTTCCATGAACACCGACCAATCGGCGTCTAGCAACCGTCGAACCACGGCGATAACAACCTGGACATCCTCCGATAGCGCGGCGGGTGCCAGCAGGTCGGCCAAAACGTCGCGCTGCTGATCTTTGTTGCTGATCTCGTCGACGCGCTGCAAGGCGACACGCACTATCCTCACCCGCTGCGTCTGCTCAATGGGACCGGCGGCCAGCACGGCCAAGGCCGGCACGGCAGAGGAGGCATCAACGTCCTCCAATAACGCTACAACTCGATCCACGATGTCTCGGTTGCCTGACACATTCTTCCTGGCGCAGGCGATGGCCGCGGCGGTCGCCTTGTAAAGCACATTAATTTCTTCCGGTGGGGCATCGACGATGCTACGGATGGCGTCATCAAGAGCTTGCTCGCCCGAGTTTGATATCGCGCAAGCATAGATCTGAGCCAGTGCCGAACGGCCAGAATGCTCAATGGCAGCAGCGACAAAAGACGCAGCGCCTGAATTCCATGGCATCAACGCCTGGACCGCGGCCATACGCACGAGATCGAGCTGTATCGGATCGTGAGCCCCAATAGAGGAGTCAAATATCCGACGGATGGCACTCGTGATCTTTTCGGCGCTTGCGCCTTCGGGCACCGGACCGAGCAGAGAGTTCACGAGCTTCTGAGTTCGCAACGTCTCAACCAGATACCTGGATCCAGTCGCCCTCGCGAGAGCATGGGCAAGTCCGTCCTCGTCGGGCGGGAGGCGGAGAGCTGCTTCCCAGCGTGCCCTGGCGGAGGGATTGAGGTACATAAGCTCCCGCGCTTGGCCGGGCTCATCGATACCAATTTCACTGATGTACTGCGGCAGCCTGATGGCGGTCTTGCCGAGGGCGGCGATGACATCGTCTTTCCGTGGATCCTGGCCGACCTTCAGAGCGCTTATCAATCCGGCGAGCGCAATCAGTCGCTCACCCGGATCGGAGAGCCAGCCACACAAATCAATAGCCACATCGAGGTCAATGGTTGATATTACGGGTACGGCCGTCGCAATTACGCTTGCCCAAGTCGCTTGGACGCCGCCGAGTATGCGTCCGACACTCCTCGCGACATCGGCTGGCTCAGTAAATGGGAGCCGCTCCCGTCGCTCCATCCAGCGATAGTTGCAGTTCTCCGCGAAGGTGAACTCAATCGCTGCCCTCATCGTTGACGGAAATCTTGCCGAGGAGCTTTCCTTAGGGCGGAAAAGATTTCCCCAAACGAGCGAGGCATGATGCCGCCCAAGGATTGCTGACGAATACTGCTCGGAACCGCACTCCTTCAGAAGGGCTCGGGCTAGGCCTGGATCAGCTTCGCACACGTCTATCCCAAGGCAGGCGAGTGCAGTTAGGCGTCCACCGATAAAATCCCAGGAAACTCCGCCTGTCCAGCCGTCGTCCATGAGTCGAGCGTTTCGCAGGGCTCTCTCCGGGGCCCAAGTTCGAAATGCGTCGACGATCTTGTCGATCGTCATGTCGATACGAGACTTCTCGAATGGATCCTTATTTGACCTAACGGCGTCGTCGATTATTTTTTCGGCCGCGTCGGCGAGATGGCGCGCCAAATCCGGGTTAGCAGAATCGACCGCCACGGCGAGTTCAGCTATCGCGGCAGCCGGCCCGTACCAGCCAAGACTTAGCTCGTTGTCTAGCACAACTTTCGCGAGATCAACGCTTTTCTCTGGATACCCCAGTTTTTCCCACAGGCGCACCGCCCGGATCTTAGGCTCATTGCCCACGGAGTCCATCTCCTGCGCTCGCCTTATGAGCTCAATAGCGAGCTCGGCATTAACGTGCAGCACGGTCTCAGCTGCATCCAGAAGAGCATTCTCACAGTCGTGCGGAGAATCTTCGTCGGACTTCATGCCCAAAGCGAGACTGCGCAATTTGGCGGCATATGCCTCGGCGCGATCAAGCTGAGCTTGACCCTGGCAGGCAATGAGGCCTGCTAAGACACGGATCCGGTCACCAATCTTTCCTTCGTCAGCGTGGTTCTCCGCAAATTCTAGTAATCGCTCGCGTTCCGGCGAGTCGGCGCGTCGCGCAACTTGAGTGGCGACGGCTGCGCGCGTAGGACCCACCATGTCCTTGATCAATGGCAGGACCTGTGAAGGTGAGCAAGTCCGCAGCGCGACCCGAAGCACCCCATCCCTTACTCCGTGGGGATCCCATTCCATCTCGCAGTCATTCGCGAGCGCCATCGCGCGGCCGAGGTCATGTGGTGCGAGCGCCCGCGCGGCAGTCGCGACGGCCCGGGCACGACTTGAGCCGGCGAATATGACATCTGCTATTGGAACCTCAAGCGCGGCTGCGACAAGCAATTCGGCCCCGTCCAGGTCACCCAGCAAATGCCGCTGGTCGACCGGTGTCGAATCCACGACGGCATGCACGGCATTGAAACGGTGTTCGCCTGGCGGCAGAAGTTCGGTCCTTGCCAGAGCCTCTCGAACGCGACCTATCCGGGCCATAAGCCCGAAGACGGCAGGTGCAAGCCTGCTCTCGCTGCTGTTAAGATTAGAGTGGACGACGCTGAGGAATACTGCGCTTGCCAACAGGTCGCCTGGTTTCCGAGCGTAGTCGACACAGTGCGCAAGGGCATTTTCCACAACACGTTTGAAAGGGAGGTCATTTAAGAATCGGTTACGAATGGCATTGCGGAAGCGAACGTTAACCAGGTCAATAACCTGTCGCCGTCCTTCCTCATCGAGCTCTGCAAGGTGATTGGCCACGTGGAGCAGGCCGTAGTCGTCGGTCGTCTCCCAATTAACCTCCGACCACCCTGTGGCGCTGCCTTTGTAAGCCCGGACTACCCGCCAGTGCCACTCTGAGCCTTCGACCAGCAGGTCGGGCGCCTCGTCTGCCGCATCCCTTGTGAGAAACTCTGCTACCGACTGGTGAAAGAACCGCCAGGCTGAGGGGGTAACTTCATCCAACAGAGGTCGCAGGCGTTGCAGGACGCTTTCGGCGGCACTTTTCCACACGCGAATGGACCCCAGCCGAGTCATCTGCGCAATCGTCATGGGCTCCTTGGCCACTGCGAGCACACTGACCATTCGGTGGCCCACACCCTCCCATGCAGCGGTGACCTCGTCATCAGGGCTGCGTGGACGTTCGACGTCAAGCTCTCCCAGTCTACTGATCTCGTCGCGCGCGTTGCGGAGGAACACCGAATACAAATGTCCGAGACTTTTTGGTAATGTTTCCGATTTGAGGAGCTTGTCGAGCAATTTGAGATTTCCGTCTGCAACAGCGCTTAGCAGCCCTTTTTCCAAAGCGGTTAGGTAGGCAAAATTGCCATCTGAAGCCAGGGAAATCCGCTCGACCGCCCCTTTCGCGTCGGCCAAGTGTACGGCGAGACTCGGCTCCGCAACCATGCGGGTTGCGAAGATTCGAGTGTCGCCGATTACAGCTTGCCGATTGTTTCCGAGGTCGATCGTCTCGAGACTGTCCGAGCGGACACTTTGGAACGTGTTGATGCGAGAGTGAGGTCGGCAAGTAAGTATTACTCGCACATTTGGTGGCAGTTCTGGACTTCGTTCCAGCCAATCCAACACGCTGTTTCCGTCGCGCAGACGCAATGCCTCATCTACGGCGTCAATGAGAATAACTAGCTGCGCCTTCGGATCGGATCCAGCCAGGGCGGCTGCGGGGTCGAGGAGTGCCAGATACTGAAGGGTGTCAACACTCAGAAGCCGCGGCTCCACCGTCGCATAGGTCACATCAAGACCCACGGCTTGGCCGCTCAAGTGTTCAACATGTTGCTCAACACGGATCGCCGTCCTGTGAAACGGTGAGACGGCCAGGTCTTCGATCCGTACTCCGACGACGCTTGCCCCAGGGGAGGCCGCTGCCACTCGCTGTGTAACAACTACTTCGAGGCGATGCGGATCGAACAAGTCCGGGCGGGTGGCAGCGAACTGATGTCCAATTCGCAGGAGCGCAGAGACCGCATCACCACCGCTCAGCGGCGACGTGCTGTCACGCCGGACGAAGTATCTCAGCCATTCTGGATGCGCATCGGCCACGGCTGCCATTACACCAGTTTTTCCGGCACCAGGCTCACCGACAAGCAAAACGTATCGACAAGAAGGGCGGCTCAGTCGTTCGGCGATCTCTGACTCGAGCCACGTCCTGTGCACGTAACCGGGCTGGTCCAAATACTGATGGAGAACATCTCTATAAAACAGGTCGTCCGCGGGGTACGCGGAGGTAACGTCTGCTGACGTGGCGCTCACGGCCGGCTATCCTAAACGGTCGATATCCGCGCCAGTGATATCCGAAGCGCCCTCGTTAACCTTCTGGTCGACGTGTACTCGGCCGCCAATCATCTCCTTTACTTTGACGCCAGTGATTCCATGTGCTTTAGCTATCGTCTGAAACACCTCAACGTGCGGCCCCGGCCTCTCCACTAACGCCGCAAGCGAGGCCTGCATTTCGGGCTCTGCGATTAGCTTCTTGACCATCCGGGCCTCGACTACTGGCAAGTACATGTCGGGTTCAGCTTCGAATCTTGCCAAGTCGCCGGAGGCGGAAAGATCAGTGGACCACCAACTCTTGATCTTCGCGAACACTTCCGCGGCACCGCGTTTGGCGGCGTCCTCGACTGCCCCGAGAGCGCCGTCGGCTACCTTGCCGGCAACCTTCAACAGGGCACCCATGACGAGCGGAACCAAGACCTCGAGACCCATACAACACCTCTCTGTGACCTGGGGCCGCGCCTGACGGAGAGCAGCAGGATAAGCGGACTCAAACTAGTCGCGAAACACCAAGTCAACGTTACTCCCGGTCCCGCACAGCCAGAGTCTTGCCGGTGCGCGACGAGAGCCGATCTGCTTGAGACCCATCTAAGCCGATCTCATCGTTTCAAGCTGGTGCCCAACGATGATCCGCTGATGCCGCAGAGCGCGCTACAGCGTGTCCTCTAGCAACCCTAGAACCGACAGGCTCCATTCAGCTCGTACTGACACGCCCAGTTCGACACCTCACACGACCGTCCGCCGTAGGCCTTGGCCAGCATGAGCTCGACGCGGTCGATCACGCGGGACGCGTCGTGCGAAGCCATGGCCTGTCTTCCGAAGTTCGGACGTCATCGCCTCTCTTCGACGGCAACCGGACTGACCGAGCCTCGCCGCATTTGCGCTGGTCAAGGCCCAATTGGTGACAACGGGGGTGAGCGCCCTGCGCTGCGGTGCCCGGTCACCGGAGTGTGAGTTCGACCGGTTGCGGTTGACTCCGCCACCATGAGACCTAAAATCGAACATCTGTTCCCCTGGTGGTAGCTGCTGCCAGCGGGAGTGAGCACGCTGTCTTCCCCACGGCGACCCGAGCACGACAAGGGCGGTACCGCCAGTGGGAACCCGGCACACAACCGACCGGTCAACGGTCAGACACGAACCGTCTCTCCAATTCAATAACCCGAACGTGCCGTGGTCGGAAGTGGAGCGGATCGCCTCCGGGCGCACCCCCGTACTCGGCGACGGCAACGACTCCCCCGCCTGGTCCCGCAAGCGGGAGGGCTACTCCGGCGCCCCGGCGGACCTACGGGATCGTCGTGGCCGTGACGATGGCGGCGAGCGCCTTCGGGCGCCCTACGCCGAGTTGCACGTCCACTCGAACTTCAGCTTCCTCGACGGCGCCTCCCACCCCGAAGCGCTCGTCGAGGAAGCCGCCCGGCTCGAGCTCGACGCGGTCGTGCTCACCGACCACGACGGCATGTACGGTGCGGTCCGGTTCAACGACGCCGCCCGCGAACTCGGCGTCCGGGTCGGGTTCGGCGCCGAGCTCTCCCTCGACCTGCCCGCCCCGCAAGCCGGCGAGCCCGACCCAGCCGGGTCACACCTGCTGGTGCTGGCCCGGCAGCAGGAGGGCTACCACCGGCTCTGCCGCGTCATCTCCCACGCCCAGATCGCCGGCGGCGAGAAAGGCCGCCCCGTCTACAACCTCGAGGAGCTGGTCGACGAGCTGGCCGGTCACGTCGTCGTCCTCACCGGCTGCCGCAAAGGCCTGGTCCGCCGAGCACTCGCCGAACACGGGCCGGCGGCCGCGCGCGCTGAGCTGGGGCGGCTGGTCGACTGGTTCGGGCACCGGCATGTCGCCGTCGAGCTGATCAACCACCGCCTGCCCCTTGATGACGCGGTGAACGACCAGCTCGACGAGCTGGCCCGTGATCTGCGGCTGCCGACGGTCGTGTCGAACAACGTCCATTACGCCCGCCCCGGCGACGCACCGGTCGCCGACGCCGTTGCCGCGGTTCGGGCCCGCCGGTCCGCCGAGGACCTGGAAGGCTGGCGGCCACCGTCCGGCCAGGCGTTCCTGCGCTCCGGGATGGAACAACGCCGCCGGTTCGAGCGCCGCTACCCCGGCGCCGTCGGGCGCGCCGCAGTCCTCGGCGTCGAGGTCGCGTTCGACTTGCAGCTGGTCGCGCCGGACCTGCCGCCGTTCCAGGTGCCGGCCGGGCACGACGAGATGTCGTTCCTGACCGAGCTCACCTGGGCCGGCGCCGCCACCCGCTACGGCACCAGGCAGGAGTCGCCGCGGGCGTATGCGCAGCTGGCCCACGAGCTGGACGTCATCAAGACCCTCGACTTCCCCGGCTACTTCCTAGTCGTCTGGGACATCGTCCGCTTCTGCAAGGAAGCCAACATCCTCTGCCAGGGCCGCGGTTCGGCGGCGAACTCGGCGGTCTGCTACGCGCTCGGGATCTGCCATGCCGACCCGGTGAAGTGGAATCTGCTGTTCGAGCGGTTCCTGGCGCCGGAGCGAGACGGGCCGCCGGACATCGACATCGACATCGAGTCCGACCGCCGCGAAGAAGCCATCCAGTACGTCTACGAGAAGCACGGCCGGTTCCACGCCGCACAGGTCGCCAACGTCATCACCTACCGTGCGCCGTCCGCGGTCCGGGACGCGGCGAAAGCGCTCGGCCACAGCCCCGGCCAGCAGGACGCCTACGGCAAACTCGTCGACCGCTGGGGCGGCGTCGCCGCGACGAAACAGCAGACCGCCGGCGAGATCCCCACCGACGTACTGGACCTGGCCGGCCGGATCGAGAACTTCCCCCGCCACCTCGGCATCCACTCCGGCGGCATGGTGATCTCCAAGCAGCCGGTGTCGGAGATCGTGCCAGTCGAGTGGGCGAGCATGGCCAACCGGTCGATCTTGCAGTGGGACAAGGACGACTGCGCCACCGTCGGGCTGGTCAAGTTCGACCTGCTCGGCCTCGGCATGCTCTCCGCGCTGCACTACATGATCGACCTCGTCGCCGAACACCACGACACCGCCGTCGACATCGGCAAACTCGACCTCGCCGACCCGGCGGTCTACGACATGCTGTGCGAAGCCGACGCGGTCGGAGTGTTCCAGGTGGAATCGCGAGCCCAGCTGGCGACCCTGCCGCGGTTACGGCCACGGAAGTTCTACGACCTCGTCGTCGAAGTCGCCCTCATCCGCCCCGGCCCCATCCAAGGCGGCTCGGTGCACCCCTACATCCGCCGCCGCCGCGGCGAGGAGGAATGGCAACACGCCCACCCCCTGCTCGCCGGCTCCCTGGACCGGACACTCGGAGTGCCGCTGTTCCAGGAACAGGTCATGCAGATGGCCGTCGACGTCGCGAGCTTCACCGGCGCCGAAGCCGACCAGCTCCGCCGCGCCATGGGCGCCAAACGGTCCAGCGCGAAGATGAAGGCGCTGATGGCCCGGTTCTTCGCCGGCTGCGCCGCCAACGGTCTCGACCGCGCCCTGGCGACGCGGATCTTCGAGCAGATCCACGCCTTCTCCGGCTACGGCTTCCCCGAAGCGCACTCGATGTCCTTCGCACTGCTGGTCTACGCGAGCGCCTGGTTCAAGCGCTACTACCCGGCCGCGTTCTGCGCCGGGCTGCTACGCGCCCAACCGATGGGCTTCTACAGCCCGCAGTCCCTCGTCGCCGACGCCCGCCGACACGGCGTCCACATCCGCGAACCCGACATCAACGCCAGCCTCGCCCACGCCACCCTCGAACCCAGCCCCGACAGCACCGGCGGCGTCGCGCTGCGCCTCGGGCTCGCCGGCGTCCGCCACCTCGGCGACGCCGTCGCCGACCAGATCGTCGCCGAACGAGACGCGAACGGGCTCTACACGGGCATCGGTGACCTCACCGGCCGCGTCCAACTCAAACGCTCCGCCGCCGAAGCACTGGCCACAGCCGGTGCCTTCGGCAGTTTCGGTGGCGACCGACGTCAAGACCTCTGGGCCGCCGGCGCCGCCGCGACCACCCGGTCCGGGCACCTGCCCGGCCTCGTCCCCGGTCTGGACGCCCCTGCCCTGCCGGGCATGACCCGCTTCGAGATCACCGCCGCGGACCTGTGGGCCACCGGCGTTTCCGCGGACTCCCACCCGGTGCAGTATCTGCGAGAGCTACTCGAGCAGCGCGGCGCGATCACCACCGCCGACCTCGCCAAGGTCGAGGACGGGACGCGGGTATGGGTCGGCGGCGCCGTGACTCACCGGCAGCGCCCGGCGACAGCAGGCGGGATCACGTTCCTCAACCTCGAAGACGAGACCGGCATGGCCAACATTTTGGTATCGCCGGGCTTGTGGCAGCGGAACCGTCTCGTCGCTCGTGCCAGCTCGGCCCTGCTCATCCGCGGGCAGGTCCAGGCCGCCGAAGGCGTCGTGACCCTCGTCGCCGACCGGATCGAAGCCCTCGACCTGTCCATGGCGACCGCACCCTCGCGTGACTTCCGGTGACCGCCGGCCAGCCCGTCGGCGGCGTTGCCTCCGGCGCGCGGAGCGAGTACGGCGACCTCCTGCCGATCCGTCCTGCCGCCGGCATCCCCACCCGATGTCTGCGTAAGGAGTACCTGACGCACTACGGCATGACCCAGCCCTACAGCCACCGCTACCGACTCCACAGCACCCTCTGCTTGTGGACCTGGTTGGGGCGTGACCGTTGACCGCCCGGATGGAAGGCTGCAGTCCTGGGTCGGACAGTGGTCTGCCGGCGCGACCTGCCGCGCATCACAAGCGCTGTCTGAACGGGCATGATCTTGATGTAGCGGGACGGATCATGGGCTATGACCACTCGGTCAACGTGCCGACCTCGAGCTGCAATCTGTGCCAGGCGCTCGGCTTGTCCAGGTCGACCTGGTTCGAGATCGACCTGCAATTCGCGCACGAGGCGCCTCCGACGCACGCCGAACTCGTGCTGATCGCGCGGCCGCCCAAGGTGAGGGCTGGCGTGGGACAAGTCGTGCTGCAGCTGCGTAGCCAACGGATCGGTGGACTCGACTTGTGGCTGTGCGGGATTGACCGGCGAGGTGTGATCGGTCCGGTTAGGGTCGAGGACACCTACCAGCACCGTGGGTTCGGCACGGTCCTCGTCGCAGCGGCGCTAGCGCGAGGGGTGGGATATCGGTGGTCGACGACGGCAATCGGCGAGTCTGTGGCGGTACGAGCATTTTGCGCTGCGCAGCGTTGGCCGGACGGTGCGCAGCCGAGCAATCCGTTCTACTGCTCACACATGAAGCTCGCGAACGGTGCCGAGCTCTAACAGCTACTGGGGAAGCGCCCGCCGCCGGTGTGGTCCTGCTCGCCACCGGCTGATGGCCTGGTGCCAACCTCGATCTCCGGAGTGTCCGACAGTCCGTGGCCTCGTCTCACCCACGAGAGCCTTGGGCACCTGGAGTTTCGCGAGGTCGTCGTGACCAGCTGCGGCCGGGGCGCCGCAGGTCGTCCGCTCACCGTCGCACTGCAACTCCCGGCCCCAGTGGTGCCGTCGCCACCGTAGAGACATCCGCCGCCCGCGCCGCGCTGGCCGGTCGGGGTAATGACCGGGGTGTGCTACCGGGTCAAGGCGCCGCGGTGGTCAGTGCCGCGGCGGCGGCGTGATGGAGCTGATAGCCGGTGCGCGCGGAGAAACCGGCGGTGAGGGCGAAGCGGTCACCGCGCACGAGGCTGTGGCGCCATTCGACGGCACGGTCGCGTGCGTAGCCGAGGCGGTGGATGGAGAAGGCGGCGATATCGGGCGGGCTGTCCAGCAAGGCTCGCTCGGCCGCGGTCGGGTTGACGGCGTGGATCTCTTCATGCCCGGTCCCGAGCCGGACACCGGCCCGGTCCGCCAGTTCGGTGTACAGGCTGGTGTGGCTGAAGTCCGCATCGAGGAGAGGCCGGGCGACATCGGCTGGTAGCCACACGCGATCCAGGGCGAGCGGGATACCCCCGGCGAGGCGAAGCCGCTCCAGGTAGACCAGCGGCTCGGAGCCGTCCAGGCCGAGCCGGGCTGCCACCACCCCGTCCGCGCGGATATCGAGGGTCCGTACGACGCTGTGCTGCGCGAGACCGGCGGCTTCGACTGCCGCGAACAGGCTGTAGAGCGCGCCCATCGGCTGCTGGATCTCCGCGGACTCCGCCACCCGGGGCTGGCGCCCCCGCGTGGCGACGATCACCTGATCGGCGCGAAGCTGCCGCAACGCCTGCCGCACCGTGTGCCGGCTGACACCGTAGTCCTCGACCAGGGCGAGCTCGCCCGGGAACTGACCGGCGAACTCCCCCGCATCGAGACGGGCGAGCAGATCGCCTTGCAGCTGCCGCCACAAGGGTGTCGTTCCGTCGCGATCGAGCGCGCGCATGACCATCTCCCCTCGCCGGGCTGCACGGACACGCTACGGGTTGTCAAATGTCCGTACAGAAGCTAGCGTAAATGTACGTACATTTCAAGGAGGTGAGCCGTGGTCCAGGTCGACGTCATCGCAACCGAGGAACTAGGCGACCGCAGCTACCTGGCGCACGACGGCCAGGTCGCGATCGTGGTCGATCCCCAACGCGACATCGATCGCGTCGAGCAGCTGCTGAAACGGCTGAACGTGCGCTGCGAGCTGGTGCTGGAGACCCACATCCACAACGACTACGTCTCCGGCGGTTTCCAGCTGGCGACGCTGACCGGCGCGCGGTACGCGGTATCGGCTCACGACGACGTCGAATTCGATCGATGGCCGGTGCGCGACGGAGACGAGCTGCAGGCCGGGTCGATGACCGTCCGGGTCGTCGCGACGCCCGGGCACACCGACCACCACCTGTCCTACGTGATCTCCGACGACGACGGCCCGCCCGTGGTGTTCTCCGGAGGGTCGCTGCTCTACGGCAGCGTCGGGCGGACGGATCTGGTCGATCCCGCACGGACCGAGGAGCTCGCGCACGCGCAGTACCACTCGGCTCGCCGGATCGCCGACCTGCTGCCCGACGACGCCGGCGTGTTCCCCACGCACGGATTCGGCAGCTTCTGCTCGGCCGGCTCGACCGGACAAGGGCCGCAGGGCACCGTCGCGGACGAGCGGAAAGGCAACGACGCGCTGACCGAGCCCGACGAGAACCGCTTCGTCGAGAAACTCGTCGCGGGCCTCACCGCCTACCCGGCCTATTACGCGCACATGGGCGCCCGCAATCGCGGCGGCCCCGCCCCGATCGACCTGACCCCACCGCAGCACGCGGATCCCGAACAGCTGCGACGGCGGATCGAGGCCGGGGAATGGGTCGTGGACCTGCGGGACCGCACGGCGTACGCGGCCGACCACCTCACCGGCACCATCGGCATCGGCCTCAGCGCGCAGTTCGCGACCTGGCTGGGCTGGCTGATCCCGTGGGGCACCCCGCTCACTCTCATCGGGCACGACGCCGAGCAGGTCGCCGACGCCCAACGTCAGCTCGTGCGCATCGGCATCGACCGTCCCGACGCGCACGCCCTCGGCGAGCCGGCCGACCTCGCCCCGCCCGCGCGCCGCGGCAGCTACCCGGTGGTCTCTTTCACCGACCTCGCACACCGCGACCAGGCCGACGGCACCGTGCTGGACGTCCGCCGCGACGACGAATGGGCCACCGCGCACATTCCCGGCGCGGTGCACGTCCCGCTGCACGACCTGCTCGAACGGCTCGAGGACGTGCCCCACGATCTGCTCTGGGTCCACTGCGCGGCCGGGTACCGCGCCAGCATCGCCGCCGGGCTGCTGCACCGCGCCGGGCGCGACGTCCGCTGTGTCGACGACGAGTTCGCCCACGCCGAGAAGCTCGGCCTCACCGTCGCCGGCCAGGCGGCCCCATGACGGCGGCGACCCAGGACCCCGAAGCCGAACAACAGCGGCCGCACGGCCGCGCGCCGCTGCGCCGTGCCGGCCCCGGGCTGGCGGTGGCGGTCACCGTCGCCGCGATCGCCACCCTGCTGGGCGAGCTGGTACCGATCGTCGGCGGACCGGTGTTCGGGATCCTCCTGGGCACGCTGGCCGCGGCCGTCGTCCCCGCGTTGCGCGCAGACCGCTGCACGGTCGGCTATGCGATCGCGTCGAAACCGATCCTGCAACTGTCCATCGTGGTCCTGGGCACCGGCCTGTCGTTGCAGGAAGTCGTGCACGTCGGCGGCAGTTCACTGCCGGTGATGCTCGGCACCCTGGCGATCGCTCTGGGCGGAGCCTGGCTGCTCGGACGCCTGCTCGGGGTGCGCGGCGACACGCAGATCCTGATCGGCGTCGGCACCGGCATCTGCGGCGCCTCGGCGATCGCGGCGACCACCGCGGTCATCAAGGCCAAGCAGGCCCAGGTCGCCTACGCGATCGGGACGATCTTCACCTTCAACATCGCCGCGGTGCTCCTGTTCCCACCGATCGGGCACCTGATCGGGATGAGCCCGCACTCCTTCGGGTTGTGGGCCGGCACCGCGATCAACGACACCTCCTCGGTGGTGGCGGCCTCGTTCGCCTACGGCGGTGACGCGGGCTCCTACGGCATCGTCGTCAAGCTCACCCGCACGCTGATGCTCATCCCGATCGTGATCGCACTCGCCGTCCTGACCGCCCGCCGCGTCGCCGCCGAACGAGGTGAGCCCGTCGGCGGATTTCGGTGGAAGGCCTTGCCCTGGCGCAAGATCATCCCGCTGTTCCTGCTCGGGTTCATCGCGGCCGCGACGCTGGACACCGTCGGCGCGATCCCCGCCGGCTGGCACCCGGCGCTGTCCACGCTGGGCACCTTCCTGATCACCACCGCCCTGGCCGGGATCGGGCTGTCCCTGCGCCTGGCCGACATGCGCCGCGCCGGGCACCGGCCGCTGCTGCTCGGCGCCCTGCTGTGGATCGCCGTCGCGGCCAGCAGCCTCGGCCTGCAGGCGATCACCGGCACCCTCTGAACACCGAAAGGAAGCCGCCCACCATGGATTTCACCATCACGACCACATCCGCACTGCCGTTCGACGCCACCGTGACCGCGGTCCGCGACGCCCTCGCCGACCAGGGATTCGGCGTCCTCACCGAGATAGACATCGCTGCCACTCTGCACACGAAGATCGGTGAAACCGTGCCACCACAGCTGATCCTCGGCGCCTGCAACCCGCAGCTGGCCCACCGCGCTCTGCAGAGCGAACCCCGGATCGGCGCTCTGCTCCCGTGCAATGTCGTCGTCCGGCAGGACGGTGCCGGAACCGTGCTCGTGGAAGCGCTCGACCCCGCGGTCATGGTCACCGTGTCCGACCAGCCGGACCTGCGGTCCGTCGCCGACGACGCCGGCCGGCGGCTGCGGGCCGCACTCGACGCCGTCCCCCAGGCCGGCTGAATGCCCGCCGGGTTTCTCCCCGCGGTCTACGACGCGGTCCTGGGCATCGCCGAGCGTGCCGGCCTGCGCCGGATGCGGCACCGGTTGCTCGCCGACGCGGCCGGAACCATCCTCGACATCGGCGCCGGGACCGGGACCGGGCTCAACGCACCGCACTACCCGCGCGGCGCCCAAGTGCTGTTGCTCGAACCGGACTCCCGGCTGGCCACCCGCGCGGCGGCCCGGACCGCCGCGCCGGTCCTACGCGGGGACGCCCACCACCTGCCGTTGGCCGACAGCAGCGTCGACACGGTCGTGCTCACCCTCGTGTTGTGCACGGTCGCCCGGCCCGAGCGGGTGCTGTGGGAAATCCGCCGGGTCTTGCGTCCCGGCGGGCGGCTGCTGCTGATCGAGCACGTGCGTTCGCCCGCTCCGCGGACCGCCCGCTGGCAGCACCGGCTGACCCCGTACTGGCGCCACCTGGCCGGCGACTGCCGCCTCGACCGCGACACGCGAGCCACGCTGCGCGACGCGGGCTTCGACGACACCGGGCTCGGCCGCTGCCGGATCCCCGCGGCGCCGGCCTTGCTCGCCGAGGGCATCAGCGGAACCGCCATCCCCGCACCACGACCACCGTCGCCCCGCGACGAGAACGCATGCCGTCCGCCCGCCGCCGCGCGGGCCGGGGCGACACCCCACCCCAGTGACCCGAAACCCCCGACGGAAGGACACCCGACCATGACCTCACCATCCGAGATCACCCCGCGAGACGCGGCCGCCATGCTGGAGTGGGAGCCCGCAACCGTGCTTCTCGACGTACGGGAAGACGACGAATACGCCGCCGGGCACGCACCCGCCGCCCGGCACCTGCCGCTGGGACGGGTAGATCCGCACGCGGTCGACAGCGGAGCCACCGTGATCGCGGTGTGCCGCTCCGGAGGGCGTTCCGCCCGAGCCACCGAGACCCTGCGCGAGGGCGGCCACACCGTGCTGAACCTGACCGGCGGCATGCGGGAGTGGGCCGCCGCGGGGCTTCCCGTGGTCACCGACGCGGGTGCCGGGGGCGAGGTCATCTGACATGCTCGCCATCGCGCTGGGTGTGGGCCTGCTCATCGGGATCACGCTCGGTGCGCTCGGCGGCGGCGGATCCGTGCTCGCCGTCCCCGCCCTGATCTACCTGCTCGGGCAGACCACGCACCAGGCGACCACCGCGTCCCTGGTGATCGTGGGAGTCGCGGCGATCGCCGGACTCGTCGTGCACGCCCGCGCGGGGCACGTCCGCTGGCGCGCCGGCCTCGGGTTCGGGGTCGCCGGCGTCGTCGGCTCGGCCCTGGGATCCCTGCTGGCCGCCCGGCTGCCCGAGAATTGGCTGCTCATCGGGTTCGCGGTCCTCATGGCGATCGCCGCCGTCACCATGTGGCGCGGCAGCGGCTCGGGAGAAAAGCCCGCGCCCGAGGAAGCTCCCGACTCGGCGGGGGACGGCAGCGAGGCTGTCACGCGCAAGCGGTCGTGGTGGCGGGTCGTGGGTGCCGGCTCCGCGGTCGGTCTGCTGACCGGCCTTTTCGGGATCGGCGGCGGCTTTCTCGCCGTGCCTGGCCTCCTGTTCGCGCTCGGACTCGACATGGCCACGGCCGTCGGCACTTCGCTGGCCGTGATCACCCTGAACTCGGCCTCGGCCCTACTGACCCATCTCGGCAGCGCCGCACCGGACTGGGGCATCGTCACGCCGTTCGTCGCGACCGCCGTGGTCGGCACCCTTGCCGGGCAACGCCTCGCCGACCGGCTGTCGAACACGACCTTGCAGCGCGGGTTCGCCGCGCTGCTGGTCGCGTTGGCCGCGTTCGTCCTCGTCGATCAGCTCGTCCTCCGCTGACCCGTACGTTTCGTGTCGGCCCGTACACGGCCACCAGCCGGTAGGAGCCGGTGGTCACACCGAAAGGAAGAATCACTATGTGCCGTGCAGTGAACTGCCGGATCTGCGGCAAGACGACGTGGGCGGGCTGCGGCATGCACGTCGACCAGGTCATGCGCGGAGTGGCTGCCGCTCAGCGCTGCCCCGGTCACCCGAAGGAGGCCAAGTCGGGCTTGCTGTCCCGGATCTTTGGTCGGACCGGAGCCCGTAACCGGTAGCCAACGGGCCAGCCTGAACTCGGCCGCGGCCGGCAGCCGCTCGGCCGATGCCGAGTTCAACACCCCTACCGGGTACTGCCGAAGTCCAAGAGCAGTCCGAGCCCATTGGGGCAGATCTTGTCATGGCGGCGGGCGGGTGTCCCCGAAGCCGGCACCCCGCAGCAGCCTTCTGCCACGGCCGCCGCGCCGAGGTCAGTTTGCCGAACCTCGACGCCGGCGTTGCAAGATCAGGTACAGCCACAGCAGCCGTAGCCACCGACCAGTTCCCAGACCGCGGGCGGAATCTGACGGCCTGCCGCTATCGACCGACGAGGAAAGCGACGCCGACGATCACAATC
>NZ_JBITCJ010000026.1:0-72600 GCF_044453095.1 Amycolatopsis sp. NPDC051758
CGGAAGAGCCGGGGGAGGACGAGGGTGAACACGAGCAGTTCGATGACGACGATGGGGCCGAGGTTGAGCAGGAAGTCGTTGAACGCGAGTCCGGCCCGGCTGCCGATGATGATGTTCGGGGGGTCGCCGATCAGGGTGGCGGCGCCGCCGATGTTCGAGGCGAGGACTTCGGCGATGAGGAACGGGACGGGTTTGATGCCGAGCCGGTCGCAGAGCAGCAGGGTGACCGGTGCGATGAGCAGGACGGTGGTGACGTTGTCGAGCAGGGCGGAGGCGACGGCGGTGATCAGGGTCAACAGGATCATCACGCGCAGTGGTGATCCTTTGGCGCGTTTGGCGGCCCAGATGGCGACGTATTCGAAGACGCCGGTTTTGCGCAGCACGCTGACGATGATCATCATGCCGAGGAGCAGGAAGATGACGTCCCAGTCGACGCCGGTGTCGTGGGAGTAGAAGGCGTCTTCGGAGCCGGTCACGCCGAGGGCGAGGATCACGGCGGCGCCGGCCAGCGCGGCGATCATCTTGGGGATTTTTTCGGTGGCGATGAACAGGTAGGCGACCACGAACACGGTGATCGCGATGAGAGAGCTCATCGGGTGGCCTCGCTGTTGTCGGCGGGTGGGGCGTGAGGGCCGGCTGCGGCAGCTTGTCGCGCGATATCGTCGGCGTGCACCGGGTGAGCGTAGGGCGGATCGAGGGTGGGCGGGCGCGCCGAGCAGGCGGGCGCCGAGTTCCGCGGTGCTCTCGCCGGTGACCGGTGAGAGCGGTTGCTGTCAGTGAATTTTGACTGCACCTGGGGTATGCGGAGGCGCACCGACGTGCCCCGGGTGAGCGGTCGAAGATTGAGTTGCATGCCACGATCCGCTGATCTTGGGCCGGTAGATCTCGTGGTCGCGGTGGCGTTCTGCGGCGGTCGTGTCCGGGATGTCCGAGACGTACGATGGTGGTCAGGCATGCCTGTCGGGGCGTCCGGTGGGCGCCCGCAACCCGGGAACACAGCTGTGTTCCCGGGAAGGAGACCGCGATGTCGCGTTCGTCTCATGACCCCCCACCCACCGCTCCCACCGGCTCGTCCGGGCCGCCGGCGCAGGACTTGTCGCCGTTGGTGCGGACTGTTCTCTCGGCCAGCCCGACCCGGTCGTATCGTCTCGGCGTCGCGGTCGGTGCGTTGCTGGCGGTGTCGGTGGCGTTGCTGATCATCCAGAGCGGCAGTCCGCGGGCCTGTCCTGGCTGGGTTGGCAGTTCCAGGTGCCGTTGTGGCTGATCCTGCTGCTGGCGGTCGCGGCCGGTGCGGTCCTGATGGCGGTGGGGGTGCTGTTGGGGATGTGTGCTCGCAGCCGCCGCGACCGGCGTAGTGCCGCGGCTCAACGGCTGCAGGAGCTCGCCGAGCCCGCCCACCCCGCGAGCGCGGGGCCCGCCCCGTCCGCAGGCGTGCCCAGCCCCGCACCGGCACCGCTGGCGCGACGCCGGCCATGCCGCACCCGGCCGAGCGAGGCAGCCCGGCCGACGCCGCCCGGAACGACGGTGCCCGCAGTCACGACACGGCCGCGAAGCCCGGGGACCGGCGATGATCGGAGGTGGGGGCGTGGTGACTTCGACGCACGAGCGTCCCGGCCGGCATCCGCAGGTATTGCCGGGGGGTGTGCTCGATGCGCCGGGTCATCATGGCCCCGTTCGCCGCCGTGGTGACCGCGTGCCTGGCCCAGGACGGCGACATCGAGGCCGCTGACGGCTGGACGTTGCTGTGTCGGGACGGGTAGCGGCTGCTGTTGCAGCGCGGCTGACCGCCGACGCGTGGGCGTGGCCGCGTGGTGGCTGTCCGGAGTCGGTGTGGACTCGATGGAGTAACGCCGGTAACCCAGACGGCGGCGTAAGCGACAGTTCCTGTACACGACCCAGACCTCGTCGTGAGGAGGCCGACCGATGCCGACACCCCGATCACGACCGGGCACCGCCCGCGACACCGTGACCCTCCGGGCAATGCTGGCGGCGTGGCGCCGTGACATCGACACCGAGCCGGTCAGCCGCGGCCTGGACCCCGCCGCGCTGACCCGCCGCTGGCAGCGACACCGGTAACTCTTCCCTGTTCCCTTGCTTCCGCCTCCGCCGCGCCCGCGGGGATGCGGCGATGTGTCGACCCCTGGAGGTATCGGTGAGCACGTCTGCCCACGCGGTGGGAATGCGCCCGCGCTACCGGGCCCGCCACGCCCGGCCCCGTCCTGAGCTGCGCTGGATCCGCCGCGGCGCGGCGGCAGCGCTGCTGGCCAGTACCCCGGCGGCGCTGGTCGCAGGCGGAGCACTGGCGTTGGTCCCGGCGGCGATCCTGGCTGCGCTGCTGGGTGTGAGCGTCGGACTACTGCTGCTCGCGGTGCGTGCCCTGCGTCGTGCCACCCGGCGCGTCGAGGGCATCTTCGCCGAGGAGCTCCCCGCCGGGTCCGTGTCCGGCACGCACGGTGGCCGGGACAACGCCTCGTTCTCGTCTCGGCGCCAGGCGTCATAATCCGCCGTGTGCTCCCTCTGGGGTGGGTATCCGGTGGTGTGCCCGGTCGGCAGGCCCCCCGACCGGCCCGGCGCACCGCCGGACCCACCACAGTCCGGCCCCTCGTCGTTGCTCCGTTTGGCCTGGAGTGTCGGTCCATGAGTACTGTGCCCGCGGCGACGTTGCGTGAAGGCGACTGGTTCTGGCATGAACCCTGGCCCGGATACCGGGCGGGGCTGTTGCAGGCCGTGAGCATCGAGCTCGGCGAGAGCACGGTGCAGATCACCACCACCGACTGTGAACGTGCGCTCGTGGACTACCGCCACAACCGGCCCCTGCACCTCGCCGACGCACCCCCGGCCGCCGCCACGCTGACCGAGACCGGGCAAGCGACCACCTAGCCTTGGGCGTTCTCCCTGAGCAAAGAGCTGGCCGGGGAGCTGGTCCTCGGCATGACCCCCTCTTGGTCCCGGCACCACTGTGCGGCGCCTCGTCTCGAGCTGGAAGGACCGATCGACATCAATCTCCACCTGCGTCGGAGAATCTTAAAACGCCCATGCATCTGAGGCCGGCTATCTGGTCCTGGGACGAATCGGTCAACCTGCCAGGATGAGCGGCTGCGTCTCCGCACGTAGACGACGGTTCTGTTTGTCGATGGTCGCTCCCCGACGGTCACGGCTGGGATGCGGGACGCGCTGATGCCTCTGTCGATTTACGTTGGCCCGCTGCCCTTGCCGCTGTCACCAGCGGTGTGACCATCGCACGGGCCGCGATGGCGATCTCGGTGGCGCATTTCTTCACCGCTGATGTGCGCCTGGCACGGGCCGGTCGCGGGTAGCGGGGTGGTGGCGCGAGCAAGGCGGCTGCCCAACGGTCGGCCCAGCCCGACGGCGCGCCCGACCGCCTCACAGAGGTGTCGTTTCGGCGGGTCTGTCTGGCAGAACGGCCCAGCCCCGCGTCAGGCCGGGCACGACCCGCCTGGGTGTGTGTCACGTCTTCGACAATGGCCACCGCTGGATCAACCTCCCGAACTGGAAGTAATTCACCACCATCTGTCATTCGGCGGCAACTCGGCGTCCGGATTGGTGACCAGCGGGCTCACGTAGATTGGCTGGTCGCAACGGGGTCTGGGTGGGCCCGATCACTCCATCGGGGTAGCCGTCGTCACGCGCCCAGGCTGGGTGCTCTCGCAGCGTTGACGTGAGGCGGATGGCGACGTTGCGGAAGAATCACCCGCCGCAGCTCACTCCGGGTGGAATCGCAGGGTAACGGGTATCGCCGGATACACCGACCGGTTCGAGGGATGTGTTGTCGTGCCTACCGAGTGGCCCTGGATTCCACGCCGGCGCCACCGTTCGTGTGGCGACGTCGAGAAGGAGGACGAGGCTGCCTGAGTTCCTGGTCGTCACCGCGGGCCTGCCGGACCGGATGGGGCGCGGCCGGTCAGGCTGCGACGCCGAGGCAGTCGCGCAGGCGGATCAATCCGTCGCGCATCCGCGTCTTGACCGTCCCGGTCGGCACGCCCAGGTTCGTCGCGACCTCGGTGTAGGTCTGGCCCTGGTAATAGGCCATCGTCACCGACTGACGCTGCAGCTCGGTCAACCGGTCGAGGCAGGCGCGGACCTGGGCGCGCTCGTCGCGGTGTTCTGCGGACTCGGCGACCTCATCGAATGGAGTGCTCTGCCCGGCCTCGAACATCGCCTTGGTTTCCCGGTTGGTGGCGGCCTGCTCGGAGCGGACCCGGTCGATCGCCCGGCGATGCGCCATCGTCAGCGCCCAGCTCACGGCTTTTCCCTTGTCCGCGGAGTAGCGCGTGGCGGTGCGCCACAGCTCGATCATGACTTCCTGGGTGACCTCTTCGGCATGGGAACGGTTGCGCAGCACCTGGTGCGCCATCCCGAAGATCGGACCGGCCAGCCGGTCGTACAGCATCGCGAACGCGGCTTCGTCGCCCTGCTGCGCGACCTTGGTCAACAGCTCTTCCGAGGTCAGCCCAGGGCCGGACGATCGCTCCGTGGGCACCGAATGGAGCGGCACCTGATCAACCACGGCGCACACCTGCACGAGGGGAAATGCGCGAATGGCACAAGATCTGAGGCACGCCGACTCGTCGCTCCCTTGACGGTTCGTACTGGTCCGGATGGCGTAACGCAGTCAGAGCAGTCACCGCCGCGGGGCCGGAAGCCGCGAGTTCACCTTCGTCCGGGCGTGCCGGATCGCCGCCCGCCCGGGACCACCGGAACCTCTTCCAGAGTCCCTCCGGCGCACCTTCCCCTTCGCCGACGCCACCACCGGGTGATCCCGGGCACGACACCGCCTCGGGATCACCCGGTCGCCGGCAAAGATCAGGACGGCTTCAGCCCGGGGTGGCAGGCCCAGGCGTAACGGTCCGTGAGCGGGATGTGGAAGAGGTAGGAGACGATCTGGGTCTGGCCGTGGGTCTTCGCCTTGCACGCGGCCAAAGCCGCCTCTGAGTTCTTGCCGTGCGTGATGACTCCCGTAGTGGGATCGGGCAGGACGGACGCCGGAGCCGCGTCAGCAGTGGCCGTGCCCCCGATCACCGCCGCCGCGGCGATCAGGCCGATGCCTGCCGTCCGAGCCAGCCACGTCCGGGTGGCCGACGGTCCCGTGCTCTGTACTTCGGTCATTTCAGATCTCCTTGCGAATGAACGAATGGCTCGAAAGCCGTTTTAACCTGACCCGAGAGTGTCTCTCACGTGGTGATCGATGCTGCTTGAGCCATGATCTTGGGGTGACGGGCGACGCCGCGGGCATGGCGCGATCCGGCCACGCCGTTGTTCGGCCCGCTCAAGTTGCCCGTGGCTGACGACCATCAGGTGCGGATGCCGCTGCACGATCGGCTCGGTGGTGTCCGATGTGTAGAGCCCCGCGCTGCCGTCCTCGATGAACAACAGGTATCGGGCCAGCCGGCTTTCCCCCGTGCGGCCGAGGTAGTCCTCGACGACGGCGCGGTCGTTCCTGCGCCGCCCCTCCGGTCAAGCCCTGCGTCGCGCTGGTCGTCATTTCGGCGAACCTCCTGCCCGTCCTTGGGAGTACTGCGATCACCTTGTCCCGCACGGCCCTCGCCGGTCAATCAAACTGTCCAACTGGAGCAGTGCACGGTCGGACACCGCACTGGCCGGTTTGCCCGGTCCTGTCTGACCTTCGCCAGGTGCACCGGTACCTGATCGTCGACGTCTTCACCGACACGCCCTTGCACGACAACCTCGTCGCCGCCTTCCTCGACGCCGCGGACCTGCCCGCCGATCTGATGCAACGCCTCGCGCGAGCTCAACCTGTCGGAGACCACGTTCATGCTGCCGCCGGAGAACGACGGTGACGTGCGGGCGCGGATCTTCACCCCGGTGAACGAGCTGCCGTTCGCGGGCCATCCGACGCTCGGCACGGCGATCGCGCTGGGCGAGTCCGTCTCCGGCGACCGGCTGCTGATGGAGACGGGCAGGGGCACGATCCCGTTCGACCTGCACCGAGCCGGCAGCCGCGCGGTGTCGGCCCGGATTCGCCAGCCCGTGCCGACGTGGGAGCCCTACCTCCGGACCGGGAACTTGCCGGCCGCGCTCGGTATCGAGTCCTCGACGCCGCCGGTCGAGGTGTACCGCAACGGACCGCGCCACGTCTTCGTCGGCCTGCCGGACGTTGCGGCCAACTGCTTCGTCCCCGAGGGTACCCGGCGGCGGACGCGCATGGTCTCGCCCGCCACCGGAATCGCCGGGGACACCGCGGCCGGCCCGCTCGCCGTGCACCTGACGCGGCACGGCCTGGCCCGCTTCGGCACGGAAATCGAGATCCGCCAAGGAGTGGAGATGGGACGCACCTCGGTCGTGCGGGCCGAGGTGCACGGATCGGCAGGTGGCATCGACGTCGGCGGGTCCGCGGTGGTCGTGGCGGCCGGCGAGTTCCGCGTCTGAAACGCCAATCAGAAGTGGACGGCCGCCCCGGCGGAGCGGCCTGCTCCAGCGACGACGCCCGGTCGAGCGGCTCCCGCTCGTCGGCGAGGGGTTCGCTTTGCCGGGTCGCCACCGACATCGTGTTCGCCCAGTCCGGGCGGACGACCCACAACGCGTCCGTCTCGGTGTCGCCCCAGCCGCTCGACGTGGCCGGCGAGGCTGATCTGCTGGTTGGTCTCGCGCCAGTAGGACTTGCCCGCCCGTAACCGGTCTTCACGAACTCGATTCCCTTGCAGCTGCCTGCATGCGTGGCGAAGATGATCCCGCGGCCGGTGATCCGGCTGAGCCGGACCATCCGGCTCGACACGTGGCCCGGCCGCCCCGCCGTCGTCAGTGCCATCGCTCCCGGTTCACGGACGCCACGGGCCACGGCCAGCTCGAACCACCGCTGCAGCAGCGAAACGGTCTTCCGGGAACTTGTCGAACTCGCTGCCGAGTTGCGCGCGCTGTTCACCTCCATGATCACTCCTGGCCTTCCGGTGCGGCGGCCTCGACGTCCAGCACGAGCCGCAGGTTCGGCGGTAGGCTCCGCCGGGATCGGATACCCGGAACTGGTGGCACGGACTCTCGACCAACACCCACGCGTCCGTGCGCTCCTGATCATGCTCGGGAGGATGGCCGGTCTCGGCGCGTCAGCACCGATTCGGGGTGGAACTGCGCCGACGCGAACCGCGGGTGAAGCGTCCACCGCCGTCATGCGGATGCCCACGTGCGCGTAGACCCCGTAGATGATCAGCTGGTCCCGTCCGTGTGAGGGACAGCGCGGTAGCGCCACTTCGTGCGCAGCCAGTCGGACGGCCCGGGCGTCAGCGCGTCGACGATCTCGTGGTCTGCGGCGTCCCGCGCATGCCGGGTCCCCTGATGTCCTTCAGCAGCCGTATGTCCACATCGGACATCCGGCCGCGCTGGGCGGTGTGGGCCGTCGGCATCCCCGTGGCCCGGCGGTACTCGCGCAGCGCCACCACGTTCTTCGTCAACGGATCGGCGAGTCCCGGTACGAACGGCCGAAGGAAGTACCGCTGCCTGTCGTGGATCAGCAGCACCGCGCGAGCGGGGATCCACGACCCACGACACCAGCCGCTCCGGCGGATCTTCGTCCGCGGGCAGCGGGCAGGAAGTGATCTGCGGAATACCGGCCATGAGACGCGGAAAGCGCGCGTCAGGAAGCCAGGTCGCGTTCGAGCTGCTCGGCCAGTGCGCGCCAGCTCACGGCGTTCTGCCTGGCGAGGGCCGCCAGGCTGCCGTGACAATGCGGTGGCAGGTGCCCGACCAGGTCCGTCCAGCCGGACCTGAAGGTGCAGCAGGCGCAGCAACGCACGCCCGGCTTCGGTCGACCGCAGTGCCGGATCGTTGCCCAGCCGCTGGAGCGTGTCGCCGTCCGTCTCCGGGCTGCGCGTGGGCAGCCGCCTGGGGCGCGCCACGTCGGCGGCCGGCTGCGGCGCCGTGGGCCGGTCTTTGCCAGCGACGAGGTCCGCGCGGACGGCGCGGACGGTCTCCGGTGACAGCCCGGTCGCCCTCGCCGCCTGACGTAGGGACAGGCGCGGGTCGTCCAGCAGCAGCTCACGGACGAGCCGGCGCCGCTGTGCGCTGTCGGTGGGACGACGGCGGCCGTCCAGGCCCACCCGCTCGGCGGCGTGACGGCCCAGCTGGTCACGCAGCTGCACGACGGTCCGCGGCGGCACGCCCGCCGTCGCGGCGATGCGCCGATCAGACCACTGTGGACACAACGACAGGAAGTGCGCCGTCGCGGCCCGGCGATCCGCCTGGGTGAGCGGCAGTCCGCCGTGGCCGGTGTTGGCCTTCAAGGCGAAGGCGAACGCCTCGATGTCCTCGTGGCCGACGAACCGAGCATCGATGTGCGACGCACCGCGCAGCCGGGCCGCGCGCACCCGGTGCCGGCCGTCGATCACCTGCATCGTCGCCCGCTGGACGACGATGGGCGGCAGGTCGCTCTCGGGCAGTGTGGATAGCCTCCGGACGTGCGCCGCGTCCTCACCGCCGACCCGCACGGAACGCCCGGTGGCGAGCGCGTCGATCGGCAGGCGCACCGTGGCCCCGTTTTCCCGATCCTCCGCAGTCGACTTGGCCATGCTTTCCCCGATCGATCAGGACGTGCGCCCAGCACTCGTACAGTGGACCCAGTAATCATGGGAACTTCTTGCTGGGCGTCGCAATCCGCCAGTTCACGGTGTTCCATTCGCCAGGTGACGAAGCCGGTCGCCCATAAGTCTGCGGTAATTGGCAGGTCTTGGGGAGTGCACTATTATCGGCTGCGAGATCGACCCGTCCGATGGATCGGGACTGTGGTATGAATAGGGAATTGACGGCTGCCGAAGGTGTGGTCGAAATCATCACCGGCGGCTGATGTGCGCAACGCCTTTGCGTCGCCGTAAAACTGGGCATTCCGGACCGGATGGCGGGCCGGTGGGAACCGGTATCGCGCTGGTGAGGGTAGGTGGCGTCGGGGAAGAGGGCGCCCGCCGGCTGATGTGACTGCTCGTGGCCGTGGGGGTATTGCCCGGCGATGGAAACACCGGTTACCGGAACACGCACGTCAGCCGCTCCTGGCCAGCGTGCGGGAGTTCCTGTGGAATATATGCCGTGCTCTGCGGCGAAGAGTTCTACGCGGCCAGGACGCACGCCGAAAATCGGTCGTCACGCTTACCGCAGGATTCGAAATCGTGTTCGGTGCGCCCCTCTGCGAGCGCATCGGCCACCGCGAAGAACTGAGTGAGCGGCTCCAGTTCGTCATGAAGGCGGGAAACCTGTTCTTCGACCACACGTGCCCTGCGTGATCGGCCTGTCCGGAGAGACCTTCGTCGACGTCGGGTCGAGCCCCGGGCAGCTCACCCCCGGCGACATGACGAAGACCGTCTCCACCGGTGGCGACGTCTACTTCCGGTGTCGGGTGCCGGCCGGGTGGAGCGGCGCTGCGGGGTGTTCGAGAACGTCCGTGCCGCCATGCCGGATGGGGCATCCCGGCCCGTCATCCTCGAACGCGTCGTGGTCGATGAAACCCGACGGTCCTGCCCTCGTTGCGGGCCCTGCACCTGCTGATGGATTCGGTGCCGTTGGCGGCGGGTTCGCCGGGAGCCGAGCGTGGATGCGGTCGCGAGGCGGGTCCCCTGTCGCCAGACCGCGCGAATCGAGAGGCTGTCGTCGATGGTCGTGGTGGGATCACCGTCGACCAGGACGAGATCTGCTCGCAGGCCTTGCTTGACGCGGCCCCGATCGTGGAGGCCGAACCGTTGCGCTGTCAGTGAAGTCGCCGAGCGCAGGGCTTCGGCGGGGCTGAAACCGGCCTGGACGAACAGTTGCAGCTCGCCGTGCAGGCTTGCTCCGTGGGTCACGCCGCGCACGGCCAGAGCCGCGGCGTCGGTGCCGGCGATCACGTCGACCCCAGCCTGGCGCAGGGCGGCGATCGTGGCCAGTGCCAGGTCGAAGTGCGAGGCGGGCAAGCCGCCGAACGTGTCGGAGAGGTGAGACCTCAGCTCCGGCGGAAGCTTTCCCGCCACGCGGGGATCTTGCGCCAGGTCGGTGCTGTGAGACAGCCCGACGATGGAGGCAAGGGGAGTCAGTGTCGGCACCACGAACACGTTCGCGCCGGCGATGCGGTCGACGATCTCCGGGGTGTGGGCCGTGTCGGCGAACAGGTGGGCGAGGCCGTCGGCGCCGGCGTCGACCATCTGTTCGGTCTCGTGCAGTGTCATGGCGTGGGCCATCACCATTTTCCCGCGAGCGTGCGCCTCGGCGATCACGGCGGCGTGAATCTCCAGTGGTACGTGCGGCAACTCGAAGCCGAACGCCCCACCGCTCTCGGCTATCAGCTTGATGTAGTCCGCGCCCTCGCTGATCCGGTCGTCGACGAACCCGGCCGCCTCCGCCACCGTGGTCGCGGTCGGCCAGACCGGATCGCCGAGGCCCTTCCGGAACTGGTGGGGGTGGCCGTCGGGGTGGGTGAGCGAAAAGGAGGCGCTCCGCACGTCTGCGAGACTCCGGTCGGCCTCGACCTCGGCGCGCAGCGGGATCATGGTGGCGGGGACCGAGCCCATGTCGAGTTCGGTGGTGACGCCGAAGGTCAGGGCCTGGCGCAGCATCGCGGCATCGGTGTGGGTGTGTGCGTCGATCAGGCCCGGCAGCAGGGTTGCGCCGGTGGCGTCGACGACTTCCACCCCGGTGACACGCGGCCCGCCCACCGAGACGATGACGCCGTCGTCGACGTGCACGTCGACGTGGCCAAGGTTCTTCTCGCCGTCGAACACCTTCGCGCCGACGATGACGAACTCGTTCATGGAACTCTCCTCGCAAAGCCGGCTCGTCGTGCGGGTGGGATGGGAATCGGCTCGACGCCTTGCACGACGCGGGTGGTCAGGGTGCCGAGTTGTTCGACGGTGACGGTGACGACGTCGCCGGGTTGCAGGGGGCGGTGGGCGTTCAATCCCTTGCGGCCCCACAGTTCGGCGAGGCAGCCGCCGCCGCAGGTGCCGGAGCCGAGGATGTCGCCGGGGCGGATCTTGGTGCCGCGGGAGGCGTAGGCGATCATGTCGGCGTAGGAGAACGCCATGGCCGACCAGCGGTCCTGCCCCAGCCGTTCGCCGTTGATCTCGACCGTCATCGTCAGGTCGAACGAGGTGTCGGTGCGCCAGGGTTGCAGCTCGTCGGGGGTGACCAGGACCGGTCCGAGGGTGTTGGCGGTGTCCTTGCCCTTGGTGGGGCCGAGCCGGACCTGCATCTCGGCGAACTGGAGGTCGCGGGCGGACCAGTCGACGAGGATGGTGTAGCTGGCGATGTAGGCGTCGGCGTCGTCGGGGTGGATGTCGCGGCCGGTGCGGCCGATGACGGCGGCGATCTCCAGCTCGAGGTCGAACATCCGGCTGCCGGGCGGGACGGGGACGTCGTCGGCGGGGCCGAGGATCGCGTAGGGGTTGGTGAAGTAGAACGCGGGTGCCTCGTACCAGCGTTCGGGGACGGTCGAGTCGGGTCCGCCGAGTTTGGCGACGCCTTCGACGTGCCGTTCGAAGGTCATGAAGTCCCGCACGGTGGGCGGGTCGGGGATCGGTGCGCGCAGCCGGAGGTCGCCGACCGCCCGGGGCGCGGCGGGCGCGGCCAGGGCCTGCTCACCGGCTTCCCGCAGGGTGCCGTCGCGTAGGAGGCCGAGCATCGTGACGCCGCGATCCAGGGGATGGACCTGGTTGTGGTGGAGGACGCCGACCCGATCACCGTCGTCGTCGGCGTAGGTCACGAACCGCACAGTCGCGCTTCCCTTCAGACGGAGGTGTGCATCGGGTGGCCGAGCCAGGCGACCGCGTCCTCGAACGCGGCGATCACGTCGAGGTCCCGGCCGGTGTGGTCGGCGTAGGCGCGGTGCAGGTTGAGCACGATCCGTTCGGCGTCGGCCCAGCCCGTGAACTCGCCCAGGTCGGCCTGGCGGGCGGTCTGCAGGGGCGTCAGAGCCCGGGAGAGCCCGCCCTGGGCGGTGTCGAGGATGAGCCGGTAGTAGCGGCGGTGCTCGTCCAGGACCCGCGTGATGCCGGTGCCGGTGAGGACCGGGCCGTGGCCGGGGACGACGACGTCGGGTTGCAGGGACTCCAGCCAGTCGACCGCGGCGAGGGCCCCGTCCACCGAGCCCATGAAGACCAGCGGGGTGAGTCCGGCGAACACCAGGTCGCCGGAGAACAGCACGCGTTCGCCGGGCAGCCAGGCGATCCCACAGCGGAGGGCAGCCGTCGATGACCAGGTCGGCCTGAAGCCCTTCCCGCATCCGGCCGTGCCCGACGATCACCGTCGTGGCGGGGAGGAGGCTGTTGCCGTAGGTGTGGTCACCGTGCTGATGGGTGTTCACCGCCAGCCGGACGGGCGCCCCGCCGGTGGCCGTGTCCACGGCGTCGAGAAACCGGCGGGTGCGCGCCGCGGTGGCACAGGTGTCGATCACCAGGACCCCGTCGTCGCCGGCCACCGCGCCGGCGTTGTTGACCCACCAGGTCCCGTCCGGCTGCACCCAGGCGTGGATCCCGGGCAGCAGCTCCTGGAGTTCCGCCGCGTCCGCGGTGGGCGAAGGAGCGGAGTTCGTCACGGTCGGGCGCATGGCAATCCTCGGGATTCGGGTGAGTCGGCAGTGGTCGGGGTCGCCGTGTCAGACCGGCGGAGCGACGAAGACGCCGTGGTCGACGTCGTTCTGCATCTCCTTGCCGACCATCTCGTTCATGGGGTTGGCCGTGCCCCACTGGTCGGAGTTCTCGGGCTGGGTGATGTCGTAGATGTGCGGGTGCCAGGTGTCCTCGTCCAGCTCCTCGAGTTCGGTGGTGTACTCCACCGTGTTGCCGTTCGGGTCGAGGAAGTAGGTGAAGGTGTTGTCGCCCGCCATGTGCCGCCCGGGGCCCCAGATCTTGCGGGCACCCGAGCGCATCACCCGGCCGGAGCCGCGCATGTACTCGTCGATGCCGCGCATCTCGAAGGAGATGTGCTGCAGGGAGGTGTGCGGACCGCGGGCAATGGCCATGGAGTGGTGCTGGCTGCTGATCCGCATGAAGTGCATGAGCTCGCCCATGTGCGGAATGCTGAGCGTGTCGGACAGCCGGAAGCCGAGATGCCGCTCGTACCAGGCGCGGGTGGCGCTGGGGTCGGTGGAGTTGAGGACGACGTGGGAGAGCCGGACGGGGATGGATTCCTTCTCCTCGACACGACGGTGCCGGCGTGCCTCGACGTCGGAGGAGACCTCGATGGTGCGGCCGTCGATGTCGAAGAAGCGGAAGCCGTAGCCGCCGCCCGGGGTGTCGAGTTTGCCGGGCTGGCCGATCAACTGCATCCCGCCTGCGAGGAGCTGTTCGGCAAGCGTGTCCACGTCGGCGGGGTTCGCGGCGCCGTAGGAGATGAGGTCGAGCCGCTTCTCCTGTGCCTTGCGGAGCCGGACGATGTACTGCTCGGGGGAGCCCTCGGCGGCGAGGAAGGAGATGCCCGAGTCTTCGGCGACCTTGGTCAGGCCCCAGACGCCGGCGTAGAACTCGAGCTGCTTGTCGTAGTCCGGCACGGCCAGGTCGACGTGCCGCAGGTGGGTGAGCAGACGCGCGTCCATGGTGGAGGTTCTCCTCTGTGCGTTCGGATGGTTCAGGCAAGGCGCAGCAGTGCTGCGGCGTTGCTGCCGCGCACGGCGTGGAAGTGAGAATCGGGGAGGTCCTTGACGGCGCGCAGCGCGCCGAGCGGGTCGTCGGTGCCCATGTCGAAGGGGAAGTCGGAGCCGAGCAGCACCCGGTCGGGACCGGCCACCCGGATCAGTTCGCGCAGGACGTGCGGGTCGTGGACGAGGGAGTCGAAGTACAGCCGCTCGAGGTAGCTGCTGGGCGGGTGCGCACAGCGGCGGGCGTCGGGGCGGGCCCGCCAGGCGTGGTCGGAGCGGCCGATGTGGGTGGGCAGGTAGCCGCCGCCGTGGGCAGCGATGATGCGAAGCCCTGGATGGTCGTCCAGGACGCCGGAGAAGATGAGGTGGGAGAGCGCGACGGCGTTCTCGGTGGGCTGGCCGACGGTGTTGGACAGGTACCAGCGGTCGAGGCGTTCGTCGAGCGTGCAGCCGAAGGGGTGCAGGAAGAGAATCACCCCCGTTTCCTCGGCATGCTTCCAGAACGGTTCGTAGGCGGGGTCCGACAGCTCGCGCCCCGGCGCGTGGCTGGAGATCTCGACACCGCGCAGGCCCAGGCCGAGGGCGTGGTCGAGGGCTTCGACGGCGTGCTCCGGGTGCTGGAGCGGGACGAGGCCGAGGCCGAGCAGTCTTTCCGGGGCGTGCGCTACGTGCGCGGCGGTGCCCGTGTTGGCCTCTTCCCAGACCGTGCGGGCCAGTGTCTCCTCGGCCCAGTAGTGGTAGTGCGACGGGGAGGGCGAGACCAGCTGGACGTCGATCCCGGAGGCGTCCATCGCGGCGAGCCGGGCCTCGACGTCGGTCAGTTTGGGGACGCGGTCGCGGAACATCGGGCCGCTGACGGCGAGCGCCTCGGGGCCGTTGCGGCGCGCGTCGAGAGCTCGGGCGGCGGCCAGCGCGGGATGCCCCGCGACGGTGTCCTCGACCTGCGGGAGCAAGACGTGCGCGTGCACGTCGATCGTGGGCGTGCTGCCGAGCGGGCTCACGGGGCCTCCATGATGACGGACATCGTGTGGCCGATCAGGCCGGGCATGCCGGCGTTCCCGGCGCCGTCCAGCTGCCACTGACCGAGCTGCACCGAGGCCTCGACCACCGTGCGGACACGGTGGATCCGGCGTTCGTGGAAGCCGGTCAGCAGGGCGTCCAAGGAGCTCCAGTCCTGCCGGTCGCTCAGCATTTCGGCCAGCACGGAGGCGTCTTCCAGCGACATGGCCGCGCCCTGGGCGAGCGTGGGGGGACAGGCGTGGGCGGCGTCGCCGATCAGGACGACCCGGCCGCGGTGCCAGGGGCCCTCGACGAGCAGCCGGTGGAACCACGTGTAGTTGACCTTCGCCGGGTCGGTGATGCTCGCGGCGATCTCCCGCCAGACGCCGCCGTAGCCCGCGGCCAGCCGACGCATTTCCTCCGCGTAGGAGTCGGGGTCGATGGCGCTGCGGTCGCGGTTGGCCTCCACGAGGTAGGCGTACATGGTGTTCTGGCTGGTGGGGCAGTAACCGGCGATGTAGCAAGAGCCGCCGTAGACCAGGGCGGAGTGCTCCACGCCCTCGGGGCGGTGCGTGGCGACGCGCCAGATGGCCATGCCGGTCGGTTCGGGCTTGTCGCCGATGCCGATCATGGCGCGGGTGGCGGAGTTGAGTCCGTCGGCGGCGATGACGAGGTCGTAGCGTCCCTCGGTGCCGTCGCTGAGGCGGACGGTGACGCCGTCCTCGTCCTGGAGCAGTTCGCTCGCGGTGGTGCCGAGGCGGACGCTCGCGCCGCCGGCGCGGACGGCCTCGCACAGGATCTTCTGAAGCTGTGCCCGCTGCATGCCGGCGGTCGCGGGCAGATCCTCGCCACCCGTGCGGGCGTCCTCGTGGACGAAGAGCATCGTCCCGTCGGGCGCGGCCAGGCCGATGGCGTTGAAGGGATAACCGGCCTCCTGGACCTCGTCCCATACGCCCAGTTCGCGCAGGACGCGCAGCGCGTTGCCCTGCAGGGTGATGCCGGAGCCGAGGACGTTCCAGTCGGGTTGGGCCTCGATCAGGTCCACGGTGATGCCGGCCCGCCGGAGCAGGATGGTCACGGCGTTGCCGGACGCGCCACCGCCGATGACGAGGACGGTGCGAGGACGGGGATCTGTCATGGGGTCTCCTGTGCGGGGCAGCGAGGCGCTACTTGGCGGCGGTGGGGGTGACCGGCGAGGCGACACAGCGGGTGCGCTGGGCGCCGAGCCCGGTGATCGAGCCGTCCATCACGTCGCCGTCGCGCAGCAGCCGGCCCCAGTGGATGCCGTTCCCGGCCGGGCTGCCGGTCAGCACCAGGTCGCCGGGAAGCAGTCGGGCCGTCTGGGAGATGTACGAGACGATCCGCGCCACGTCGAAGATCATGTCCTTCGTGGACTCGTTCTGCATGGTCTTCCCGTTGAGCTTGAGGGTGACCTGCAGGTCGGACGGGTCGGCGACGGAGCTTGCCGGGACGATCCACGGGCCCAGCGGGGTGAAACCGGGGGCGTTCTTGCTGCGCAGCCAGTCGGTACCGATGGGGGGCATGTCCCGGCGGAAGACGGTCGCGCGGTCGGTGAGGTCATTGGCGATGGTGTAGCCGGCGACGTGGTCCAGGGCCTCCTCCACGGTGACCTGGTAGGCGGGGCGGGAGATCACCGCGGCCAGTTCCAGTTCCCAGTCGGGCTTTTCCGCCCAAGCGGGGAGCACCACGTCGTCGTAGGGACCGCAGATCGAGGCAGGCAGGCCAATGAAGACGTACGGGAGGTCCTCGGCGGCCCGCTTGTCCATGATCGCCGCGATCTCGGCGCGGGCCTCCTCGACGGTGCGCGGGTCGTCCGGGGCGCGCTGCGCGACCCCCAGATCGATCACGTGCTGCCGGTAGTTGGCGCCCGACTGGAAGATCTGCCGGGGCTCGAGGGGCGCGTGCACGGCCAAGCCCGCCAGCGGCCGCCAGTCGCCCGCCGGATCCGCCACGAGGGAGTGCAGGAGTGGCAGCTGCTCGTCCCAGCGCTCCAAGAGCACCAGCGTGGTCAGCGTGGGCTCGCCCAGTGCTGTGGACAGGTCGAGGACCCGGCCGTCCCGCGCCACGAGACCGGGGAACCTGGGCCCATCCGGAGCCGAAAGGGTGCCGATGGCGAACGGGCCGGAGAAGGGGGCCGACGCGGCTGTGGATGTCACGGAGCTGTCCTCCCGATTGCGATGCCCCCAATCTGGCCCGTAAGGTGTGATCTGGCAAATCGATTCCTTGGATGGCCTCAATCCAGGGCGCAAATACTTCTACGTTCCGACTCCGCACTGGGATGCTTCGTGAATCTGGCCAGCCTGGACCTCAACCTCGTCGTTGCCCTGCGCGCTCTGCTGGAGGAGCGCAACGTCACCAAGGCGGGCCGGCGCATCGGGCTCAGCCAGCCCGCCATGAGCGCTGCCCTGGCCCGGCTGCGACGTCATTTCGACGACGACCTGCTCGCACGGGCCGGAACACGCTACGAACTGACCGCCCTCGGCCTGGCTCTCCTCGACCGCACCGCCACCGCCTGCGACCTGCTGGAGCGCGTCTTCGCCAGCCAGGCCGACTTCGACCCGGCACGCGAGGAGCACGAGTTCACCCTGATCGCCTCCGACTACGCGGTGGCCGTCTACGGCGCCGAACTCGCCCGCACCATCCATGCCGAGGCGCCCGGCATCCGGCTCCGGTTCAAGCAGGCGCCGACGGAAAACATCGACGACGCCGGGGAGTTGCTGAGTACCGTCGACGGGCTGCTGATGCCCCACGGCATCATTCGCGGCTTCCCCACGGTCGATCTCTATCGGGACAGCTGGGTCTACGTCGTTGCCGACGACAACCCCGACGTCGGCGAGCAGCTCACCCTCGACGACCTGGCCCGGCTGCCGTGGGTGACCTACCAGCGCACCTACGACGCGCCCGCCGCTCGCCAGATCGGTTTGCTCGGAATCGAACCACGCGTGGAGGTCTCCGTGGACAGCTTCCAGCTGATGCCTCAGCTGGTCGCAGGTACCCGCCGGGTGGCCCTCGTCCAGAGACGGCTCGCCGAGCGGCTGGCCGGGTTCGTCCCGGTCCGCGTGGTGGAACCGCCCTACGACGCAGTGCCACTCCAGGAAGCCCTGTGGTGGCACCCGGTGCACACACACGACGCGGCGCACATCTGGCTGCGTGAGACGGCGGCCAGGATCGGCGAGGCTGTCGATGTCGAGCGGCCCGTGATCTCCGGGCCGCCGATTTGAGCGCGCGTCCGGATTGTGTGTAGTGACCTCGGAGGCCGCTCGACCCTCGTCACGGCGACCTTCATGTCCAGGCGAAGG
The DNA here is from genome assembly GCF_044453095.1 of Amycolatopsis sp. NPDC051758. Taxonomy (NCBI): domain Bacteria; kingdom Bacillati; phylum Actinomycetota; class Actinomycetes; order Pseudonocardiales; family Pseudonocardiaceae; genus Amycolatopsis; species Amycolatopsis sp. NPDC051758. Next base: position 17,881 of record NZ_JBITCJ010000026.1, read on the forward strand.
GAATTTGTCCGATGTGGACGTTCGTCGGCTTGACAATGCTTACTATGGTGGATGTAGCCGGTGACCGAGCGCGGTAGTTTCCGTCCGGCCGGGGCGGCGCCAGTCTCGGCTCCTTTCCGCTGAAGTCTTGTCTTGAGAAAACAAAGGTGAACGAAATGACCCAGATCGATTCCTTCGTCAACACCGGTGATTCCCTCCGGCCGCTGGAGATGGTGACGCGAGTGGCTCCGGTGACCTGCTTCGAGGCTGCTTTCCACGGCGTCATCGCCGCCATGCTCATCAACCATGTCGTCGAGAGGGGCGTCAACTGGTGGCAGCAGGGCCACCAGCACCAGGGTGGTGGCCACTTCGCCGGCAGCTCTGAATCGGGCGTCACGGCTGCGCCGTCCGGCATGTCGGGTGACGGTCTGGTCGAGCTGCTTGCACAGCGGTTCTGACGGCTCGCTTTCCACGACGATGGGGTCCGGTGCTGCACCGGGTCCTCGGTTCACCGGGTGCACCCCGCAGGTGCCCTGCCCGGGCTGGGTGGCCGTGGCTCCGCTGAACGAGAGTTACCTGAGTCCCCTTATGAAGATCGTTTCCGGGCCTTCGCGAACTTTTTCCCGGCCTTGGTGCCCCCGTCGACCAGGATGTCCACCCCGGTCAGATAGCCGGGTGCTTCGCTTGCGCAGAACGCGAGAACGGCCGCGACCTCCTCGGGCTTGCCGAATCGCTTGATCGCTGCCGACTTCACCAGGTCACCGGCGCCGTGGTTCTCCTCCAGGCGTCCCATCGCGGTGTCGAAGCTCCCCGGCGAGACCGAAACGACCCGCGCTCCCCGCTCGCCGAACTCGGCCGCGAGGTAACGGCTGTACCAGTGGACGAAGTTCTTGCTGATGGCGTAGGCCAGTCCGGGCTTCAGCTTGGGGCCGGCGAACTTCGCGCGACCGACGATCGCCTTCTCGAAGTCGTCGGGTCGTTGTTCGGCGAGGCGGAAAGAGCGGAGCGGGACGAGGACCCTGGGAATGCTGTGTCCGGCGGTTGAGGCCACATTGACGAGTGCGTCACCGTTCGCGGCCCGTGCGAGGAATGCTCGCGCGATGTTGACGGTGCCGGTTGCGTTGATGCGGGCGATACGTTCGGCCGTGCCCATGTGCGGACTGACCCCCGCGGCGTGGACTACCGTGCGAACGTGACTTCCTTCCGGCTCCGCGCGCTGGAACAGTTGCTCGACGGATGCCTTGTCGGTGATGTCGCAAACCACGCCGATCGCTTCGATTCCGGCCGTCGCCAGCTCGTGCACCGCATCATCGAGGCGGGTCCGGTCGAGGTCTGCCAGCACGATCCGGTGGTCGTGACCCATGAGCCTTGCCGTGGCCAGCCCCATGCCGCCGGTCCCGCCGGTGATGATCGCAGTCGGGTGTGTAGTCGGCATGGTGATCCTTGTCGTCGAGATCGGAGTCGGAGATCAAGTGCATCCTCGTCCATCCTCGGCATCGCCGACCACTCGGCCGGGGCAGAGGTACCCGATCCGGTCGTGCCATTTGTCATCGAGCGCTTTGTCAGCGCACCACGATGGCGCGTCCGGGACAGTTGACCGCGGCGGAGCCGAGCTTGCCTGCGTGGCCCGGGGCAGCGTCACGCCCGCAGATCCGGCCGTCATCGGGGTCGATGACATCCCCATGGCGAAGTCGGCTACGACAAGAAGACCATGGCCACCGGCCTTCTCGCGCCGGCGCACTTTCCCGGACACGAACGAGCCGACATCGCCAGCGGCTCACCGCGCTGCCCCGGCCCGAGCGGCCGGCCACCATGTGGTGGCGGGCGTTCAACCAGCTCCGCGGGCTGCCGGAGCAGCTGTGCGCACGCGTACGGCGGTCCAGCTCGTGGCGGAGCCGGCCCGTGATCCGGGCCGGCTCCGCGATCCGGATCACCGGCCGGGCGACAGCGACGGCGTCGTTCCGCCACCCGTTGGCCCTCGTCGGCGTGCCGGGTGGACTCGGACGGGGTCTGGGTGAAACCGCGCTCTTGCGCAACCTCCGAAGCTCCCGTCCGAACCGGTCCAGCTCGGCTCCGGCTGCCCGGCGCACACCATGGTTGCCCGCCTCAGCAGCCGATGCGGCTCATGCCGCGCGGAAGACGTAAGTGGTGATGCTCTGTGCCGGCAGGTTCAGCGACGCGGTGGCGCCGGACACCGTGGGCAGCCCGACAGCGACCAGGTTCTCACTGGCGCTGGTGCGGTACGCGCCGCTCGCCGTGACGCCGCCGGACGGGAGCTGCACGCTCACGGCTTGGGCGCTCTTGTTCAGGTTGTTGACGACGAGCGTCCAGTTACCGCCCAGGAACGTGGCCGTGACCTGCACTCCGCTCGGTGCACCCGTCACGGGATGCCGCACGGATCCCGGCCGGACGAACTTGCTGTACTGGCCGAGTGTGTAGAACCGCTTGGTCAGGTAGAGATTCTGGTTGCCGTTGCTCGCGTACTTCGGGTCGAAGTAGATCAGCCCGTCGTTGTAGCCCACGCTGTTGATGGTCGTCGCGCACGACGCGCTACCAGCCGGGTCGCAGCCCATCACCTTGGACAGCGCGGTCCACCAGTGGAAGGCCGAGTCGTTGGAGACCGCGAAGTCCCGGTAGATCATGCTGGCCATGCCGAGGCCACCGGTGATGGTGGGGTCGTACTGGGCGCCGTAGACCGGGCTGGTGGGGTTGTTCCAGCAGCAGAGCTCGGTGGCCCAGGTGGCCTTGCCGTACTTCTTGGCCATCGCCGGGATCTTCGCGAGCGTCGCGTCGCTCGGGAAGTCGTACGTGTGGTGGGCGAGAGCCGACACGTACTGCGCGGTGCCGGGCTGGCCGATCCACTGGGGTACCTCGGAGAGGAACTTGTCGACGTGGTCGGACTCGTCGGCGATGATGCGCGTGTCCGGGGCCCGGGACGCCAGGGTCTGTCCCACCGCACGCACGATGTCGTCGCGCTGGCCGGATGCGACGTGCATGCCCTCCTGGTTGCAGGCGGAGAACGACACTCGCGGTTCGTTCATCGGGCTGATGTAGTTGATCTTCACGCCCTCGGCGCGGAAGTGGGTGACGATATCGGCCAGGTAGCCGGCGTACGCCTGGGTCGAGCCCGATTTCAGGTCTCCGCCGCAGGCCTTGCCGTTGCTTGTCCACACCGCCGGCGCGCTGTTGACGAACCCGACGATGTCCGGCACTCCGTACTGGGCGGCGTAACGCAGGAAGGTTGTCCCGCCGGGGTCTCGGTTCCAGTCGTAGCGGCCCGGTGAAACCAGGAACGTCTGCGGCGCCCGGTCACCGGCCGCCACGCCGGTTCCGCCGCCGCCGATGTTGAACCGGTACGCGGACAACTGGATTCCGCCGGGGCCGAACAGCAGGTCTGCCACCCGCTGCTGGGTGGCCGGGGCGAAGCGGGCCAGATCGTTGACCCACCAGGCACCCGACGCCCCGATGTTCTGGATCGTCTGGGCAGCCGCCGAGGAGACCTGGACGACGGCCGCGGCACCGATGCCCGTGGCAGCCGCATGGGGGAGCGCGATCGTGCCGGCGAGGATGCCCGACGCGAGCGCGACGGATCTGAACCACGATCGGGGTGTGGTGGCCATGTGACTCGTTGTTCCTTTCTGTCCTGCCCGTATCGCTACCGGACGCCTGTCACGACACCGGTGGCCGCACTTCAGTAGCGCAGGGCGGCCAGGTTGACCGCGTTCGCCATGGCCTGGTAGCCGCGGTCGCCCGGGTGCAGGTGGTCGCCGCTGTCGTAGGCGGGGGGGATGCGGGTGGTCTCGCCGGGGTCGCGGATCGCCGCGTCGAAGTCGATCACGCCGTCGAAGGCGCCGCTGGTCCTGATCCACTTGTTGACGGCTTGGCGGATGCTTTCACGTCCTGCGGTGTAGCCGCTGAAGTGTCCGAACGGCGTGATGGTGCCGCCGTAGACGGCGACTCCCGTGTTGTGGGCCTTGGTGATCAACGTCTGGTAGGCGTCGGTCAGCTGCTTGGCCGTCAGGGAGCTGCTGTTGGTGATGTCGTTGATTCCTTCGAGGAGGATGACGTCCCTGACGTTCGGTTGGCCGAGCGCGTCGTGGGCGAAGCGGTCGAGTGCCCTGTCGCCGTAGGTGTTTCCCGCGTTGGTGAGCACCCGGTTGCCGCCGATTCCGGCGTTGACGACGCAGAGCCGGGGGCCGCCGGACACCGCAGCGAGGCGGCGGGCCAGGTAGTCCGGATAGCGCCGGTTGGTCCCCTTCGACGACTTCGCTCCATCGGTGATGGAGTCACCGAAGGCCACCAGCGTGCCCGTTGCGGTCGTGCTGGTCACTTCGAGGCCGGACAGGAAGTGCCAGGAGCTTTTCGTCGAGGGATACCGGCTGGTGCCGTCGTCCGCGGCGTGGTCTCCGGTGGTCGAGACGTAGGTCGTGTCGGCCGAGCTGGGGTGCCAGGTCGACGCGCCGGTCGTTCCCGGGACGTACACGCTGGCCAACAGGTTCTGATTGGTGCTCACGGTCATGGACACGGGGTCGCTGACCTGTTCCTGGCCGGGTGGGATGGTCGCCGTGGCCGAGCCGGCGAAAGTCACCCGGTGGTGCGTGCCGGTCGTCGCGGTGCCTCCGGTGGACTGCGCGGCGAGATCAACGTGGCCGATGGTGAGTGCGGTGGTGCCGTGCAGGTTCGACAGACGCAGCCGGGTGCCGTCCCGCCGGCCGACACGTGCACCACTTGCCGGATGGTCTGGTTGGTGAATCCGGGGCCTCCCGCGTTGACTCCGGGTCCCCAGCTGCCCACTGTGGTCGTGGCCACCGGTGCCGCGACCGCGGTGGCGGCCGTGCTCGCCGTGACGAGAGCCGCCGAGATGGCCACGGCCAGCAGGTGGAGCGTGCGGTGACGGCTCACGCTGGTCGTGGGGCCGTTTTCGTGCAGGGTGGTCACGGGCGCTCCTTTCGTCTGCGAAGGAACTCGAAGGGCGAGGGCGGCTCAGCCCCAGCGTTGCAGGAGCCGGTCGTACTCGGCCTGGGTGATCGGCAGGACAGTGCCGTGACGCGGCTTGCCGGGCATGGCGTAGCCGGAGACGGGCGACCATTGCCGGGTGTTCAGGTCGGTGGTCGTGAACGGGAGGTAGCCCCTGCCCCCGTACTCGTCGATGAACAGGTACCAGCGCTCTTCGGTATTCGACTTGAAGATCAGCGGCCCCTCGCCCTGACTGATCGCTCCGCGCCCGAGGCACTCGGCGACGAACGAGTAGGTGTGAGCGAGGATCGCTGCCGACTTCTCCGCGAGGACGAACTTGCCGCAGGTGGACTGCGAGGCGCTCCGCTCGTCCTTGGTGAAGCGGTAGTATGTGCTATTGTGCTTGATGAGTGTCGAGTCGATCGTCGAGTAGCCCTTGTCGACCCAGACCTGCGGGGCGCTGAAGGTGCGGAAGTCGGACGTCGTGGCGTACATCATCCGGTTGTAGGTGGTGCCGGTGTGGCGGGGATCGTTGGTGGCGTACAGCTTCGACGCACAGAACACGACGTACTGGCCGAGTCCTTCGTCGTAGTAGGCCTCCGGGGCCCACGTGTTGCCCGCTGTGTCCGGTGAGACGCGTGTCAGGCGAGGCGCGCTCCAGGTCACCAGGTCGGCCGACTCCCGGACCACAATGGACTTGCTGCCCGTCCGCTGGACCTGGTCCCAGTTGCCGTTGCCGTACATCCGCAGGTCGGTGGCGATCTGGTAGAACCTGTCACCCTGCGGTGACCGGATGACGAACGGGTCGCGCACGCCGCGGGTCCCGACGGTCGAGGTCAGCACCGGCTTCCCGCCGTTGAGCTGCCGCCACCGGGTCGGGTCGTTGCCCTGGCTGAGCCCGAAGTAGACCTGTTCGCCGGTGGAGGAGTTCTCGCCCGTGAAGTAGGTGAACAGATAGCCGGCGTACGTCGGGGCCGGTGCCGCGTCCGCCGGCGGTCCGGCGGCCAGCGCGGCGAGGCCGCCGGCGAGCAGTGCGCCGACGAGAGCGATCACGGTGCGGCGGCGGCGCGGACGTCGCGATGAGACCGGAACGGGGGAATGCTGTGTCATCGAACCCGTCCAATGTGGTTACGTGGTCGGATGCGGCGGGCCCGCTGTGCTGGGCCACCGGGGTGGGGGTGGCCCAGCACAGCGGGTGGGTTACCCCAGTTGGGCTTCCCATTTGATCTTGGTGCCGGACGCGTCGGCCGCAAGGCGATCCCGTGCGGCGGTGTCGCCGTACATGGTCCAGCGGGCCCAGTCGACGACGGTCTTGGGGAAGCGCTGGTCGCTCCAGAAGCTGGTGTGGCTGCCGCCGACGAAGGTGAGGAACGCCTTGGGCCACTTGATCTCGTTGTAGGCCTGTCGGGCTGAGGAGTAGGCGCAGGTGGTGTCTTTGTCGCCGTGGACGAACAGGGTCTTGGCGGTGACCGAGGCGGCGGGGTTGCCCATGTCCACGCAGGACTGGGGGTTGGCGGAGACGATCCGGCTGTCGGGCCAGGAGGTCAGCAGGCCGTGGGTGACCATGCCGCCGAGGGAGTGGCCGGAGACACCGACGCCGATGGTGGTGTTGATGTGTCCGGCCAGGGGTCCACTGGTGTTGAGGGCGAGGGTGTTGGTGAGGATCTGGGAGACGTCCTTGGAGGTGTTGCCGTTGTTGACGTCGCCGAAGTTGTGGTTGAAGTGCGGGGCGGGGACGACGAAGCCTGCGGCGGCCAGGGCCTTGATGATGAACAGGGAGTTCTGGGGGCTGCTGCCGTAGCCGTGGGTGAAGTTGTAGACGGGGAAGACGCCGGCCGCGGTGGGGGCGTTCGTCACCGGGTTGCCGCCGGCGGTGCCGGTGGCGGGGTAGTAGACGTAGGTGGTGCAGGGGCGGCTGCCGCGTTTCCAGTCGTACCGGCGCACGCCGACCGCGAACGGCGTGGCTGGCGCCGTGCCCAGCGGTCCGAGGGCGGCCAGTGCCGGTCCTGCGCCGAGCAGGGCCAGGCCTGCGCCCGCCGCGCCGACGGCGGTCATGCTGAGGAATTTCCGTCGTTGCATGGTCATGGATGGCTCCTGGGGTGTGGGGTGGGATAGGCGTCAAACCACTGACTACTTGAGGTAGCCCGCGAGGCCGATCTTCTGGTCGCGCAGCGCCTTCGCCACGACGCGCGCGATCTGGTCCGCGCCCGCGGCTTCGAAGTGGGTGTGGTCGTTGCAGAAGAATGCGCCCACGGCGCCTTTGCTGTAGTCGCCGTTGTTGGGACACAGCTTGAGCGTGTTGTAGAGGGTGTAGCTCAGCTTGTGCAGGTCGATCACGGGCGCTCCGGTGGCGGTGCCCGCTGCCGTTGTGGGGGAGAGGAATCCCCGGTTTCCGACCGCTGTGCTTCCGCTGCAGGTGATGGCCGCGACCGGGGTCAGCAGGACCGGGTGGGCACCTCGGCTCTTCGCCGCGTCGACCATCGTGGTGAGCAGGCTCTGGTAGCGGGCTGGGCCGACGTGTCGTGGGCAGTTCGGGTCGCCGTCGTTGATGCCGAACTGGATGAACAGGTAGTCGCCTGGTTGCATCCCTTTCGCGGGATCGAGCATGTCCAGCCAGCGTTGGGTGTAGGTGTTCGGGCTCACCACGCATTCACCGGCGGAGTTCTTGGTGCGGGTCACGTTCGATTCGTAGAGCCAGGTTTGGATACTGCGGCCCGACACGGCTTTGTTGACCACGGTCACCTGGTCGTTGAACAGCGGGTCGAACTTGTTGCCCCAGCCGACCGGGCAGGAGGACTTCGGATCCGCCATGGTCGAGTCACCGGCGAGCCACACCTTGACCGTGGCCGCTGCCGTCGCGTTCGACTCCGCCGGGCGGGCCGCGCAACTCGGTGCGGCAGTTTCGTGGAGCGAAGCGCTTGCCGGAACGGCGCCCGTGAACATCGGCGCCGCCAGCACTGTCGCGATCGTGAGAACGAGTTTTCGCAAGGCGGTCTCCTTCTGGCGGTCAGCGCAGGAACGCGGCGGCGGGCAGCTGAGCCTCGGCCATGCCCTGGGTGACGAGACCGGCCATGACCGTTCCGCCGTATTCGGAGAAGTGGGCGTAGTCCTGGACGCCGTCGTGCTGGACGGTCAGGTACAGCGGCCAGGAAGCGCTTTCTCCGAGTCTCTCGAGCAGGGCCTGGCTGCGCGCGGTGAGGTCGATCAGCGGCACGTGCAGCTTGCCGGCGAGGTCGCGGATCACCGCGGGCAGGTCGACGCCGAGGTTGTTGACGATCAGCCCGGTGGGCGTGAGCTTCCCGTCCGGACCGAACTGGTGCCGCACCGGCGGGGTGACCAGGACCGGCAACCCGCCGCGCTGGCGGACGCCGTCGACGAGCTTGCCCAGGTTGGCCTGGAACGTGCTTTCGGGGGTGGTTTTGTCGTTGTGCGCCAGCTGGATCAGCACTTCGTCGCCGGGCTGGATCAACGGCTTCACAGTGGCGAACAGCCGCGGGTTGCTCAACCAGCTCCCGGTGCTCTCCCCGGAGTCCGCGTAGTTGGCGACCACGATCCCCGGTCGCAGCAGCTGGGGCAGTTCCTGCGCCCAGCCCCGCTTCGGGCCCTTGAGCCAGTCCGAGGCGGTGGAGTCGCTCACCACGAACAGCCGCGGCCGGCGCACCGGTGCCACGGACACGTTCACCGCGGCCGGACGGCTCCCGGTGAGATGGACCTGCAAGCCGGGCGTCCCCGTTCCCTCCTCGCCGGTGGGCATGCTTTCCGGGCTGCGCACGTTCACCGTCAGCACCTCCCGGCGGAACTCCCCGGCGCGGGTGCTCACGGGCGCGAGCATGGTGCGGCGGGCCTCCACCTGGACACCGGTCTGCGCGGCCTGGGTCGCGCTGCCCTTGGTCAAAGTGACCTCGTAGTCGCCGGGCGCCACGGTGAAGGAATAGTCGACGGCGGCCGCCGTGGCGGCGCCGGCCCCGCCCTCGGTCACGACGAGCCCGGCGACGAGCAGCACGGCGACTCGTGACGTGAGCCGCACCAGGCTCACCGGAAGCCGTCCATGATGGCGGTGGGCTTGCGGGTGGCGGAGTCCCAGGCGACGTTGGCGTAGCCGGTGAACGGCGAGTACCCCTCCGGCTCCCAGTAGAAGAGTCCCTGCCCGCCGGTGCTTTTGAGCGTGCTGAGGTAGGCCACCAGCGAAGCCTTGGTGGACGAAACCTTGCTCACCGGGCCGCCGAACTCGCTCTGCAGGAACGGTTTCCCGTACTGGTCGGAGATTTTCTTCATGTTCGCCACGATGCCGGAGGCCAGATTGGCGCTGCCGTAGGAGGAGAAGACCGACATGTCCCACTTGCCGCCGTTTCCGGCGTAGCGGCTGAAGAAGGTCTGCATCGAGTCCCACTTCTGGGGCTGGGCGAGGTGGATGCACACGGTGGTGCTCGGTGACACCTGCTTGACCTGGTTGTAGGCGGCGTTGAGCAGGCCGGTCATCTGGGCTCCGTTGGAGACGCTGCCGACGGGGCGGCAGATGCCGCTGTTGATCTCGTTGCCGATCTGCACCCAGGTGGGCAGGACGTCGTTGCTCTTCATGACGTTCATGGTCTGGCTGACGTAGGAGTTCATGGCGCTGAGCATTTGGCTGTAGCTCATGTTCTTCCACGCCGCGGGCGGGTTCTGCACGCCGACGGAGTTCCAGGTGTCGCCGAACATGTAGTCCAGCATGATGGACATGCCCGCGGCCTTGACCCGCTTGGCCAGCGCGGTGACTTCGGTGATGCTGCAGTGGCCGTCGGTGGCGCTGCCCGAGGGATTGACGAAGGTGCGCAGTCGGATCGCGTTGATGCCGTAGCCCTTGAGGATGGTCAGCAGGTCCTGGGTCTGCCCGCTGGAGTTCTTCCAGGTGTAGCCGTGGGCTTCCATTTGTGGTGCCCAGCTGATGTCGGCGCCTTTGAAGAAGGCGGCCGCGGCGGGCTGCGCCGGGAACACGGCGGCCATCGCCTGCGTCGCGGCACCTGCGCCCAGCGCGAGCGCGCCCACGCCCGCAGCGGCGCCCAGTAGCACACTGCGGCGTCCCAGCGGAGGCGAAACGATTTCCGGCCTTTCGTTCATGGGGAACTCCGTTTCGTGCATGGTCATCCGATCTCCCTTGATCGACGACGAAGGCCGCGGAGCCAGGCTGGGAGCGTACACAACCGACTACGTGCGGTTCTGGTGAAGATGGAACCTCAAGTTGGGGGCTGCCGCAAGACTTGCGGACGAAATCCTGTGAACGTACACAGTCGCCGGGGGCGAACCTGTCGATTCGATCTGGGTTCGACACTGTTTCGTCGAATTCTTCCGGATGATCGAACGATCGAATTCCGGCGTGACCGTGACAGGGCTTTCAGGCCTTGCGGCGTTCTGTGTTGTGCGGTTCCATTTCCAGGGAATCATGCGGCGCCGCGCCGCCCTGTGGAAGGGGATACTCCCGTGATCGCCAAGCCGCCGGGCCATCCGGATGACGACGCGTTCGTGCCATCCCGCCGGTCGTTCCTGCGGGGGCTGGCCGCGGTGGGTGCGTTGCCGCTGACCCCGGCCTTGCCCGCCGCCGAGCCGGCCGCTGCCGCGGGTGATGGCTTTCCCCTGGTTGCGGGCGGTGTCGCCGCCGATGTGTTCGTGGACGCGGCCGACGACGTGGCCGTCCGCCGCGTGGCGGGAGACCTGCAGGCGGACATCGAGCGCGTCAGTGGTGTGCTTCCCATCCTGACGAACCGCACTGCCGGGCTGTCCCGCACGGCGGTGCTGATCGGCACGATCGGCCACAGCCCGGTCATCGACAAGCTCGTCGCGTCCGGCCGCCTCGACGTCTCCGATGTTGCCGGGCGCTGGGAAGCGTCGGTGACCCAGGTCGTCGAGGCGCCGATCGCCGGGGTCGACCGCGCGCTGGTCATCGCCGGCAGCGACCGGCGCGGCACCGTCTACGGCGTTTACGACCTGTCCGAGCGCATCGGTGTCTCGCCGTGGTACTGGTGGGCCGACGTGCCGATCCCGCACCGCGACACCGTGACCCTGCCTCTGGCCACGGAGAAGCGGCGTGAGCCGGCGATCCGGTACCGCGGCATCTTCCTCAACGACGAGGACAACCTGTCGCAGTGGGCGTATCGGACGGAAGAGCCCGGCAAGCACATCGGGCCGGTGACCTACACCCGGATCTTCGAGCTGATGTTGCGGCTCAAGGCGAACTACCTGTGGCCGGCCATGCACCCCGAATCGGACCACTTCAACAAGTACCCGGACAACCCGCGCCTGGCGGACGAGTACGGCGTCGTCGTCGGGTCCAGCCACCCGGAGGCGTTGCTGCGCAACAACGTGTACGAGTGGCAGCCGTGGGCGCAGGCGCACCGCAACGCGGACGGCAGCCTCCCGGAGTACGACTTCACGGTCAACCCGGAGACGATCCTGGACTACTGGCGCGCGCGGGCGAAAGCCAACGCCCGGTACGAAAGCGTGTGGACGGTCGGCATGCGCGGCATCCACGATTCGGGCCTGGTCACCAAGAACGCCAAGACCACGGCCGAGCGGGTCGCGGTGATGAACGACATCATCACCCAGCAGCGCCGGATCCTGGCCGAAGAGGTCGCCCCGGCGGCCGGTGCCGTGCCGCAGATCTTCATCCCGTACAAGGAGGTGCTCGACCTCTACAACGCCGGGGTGCGGGTGCCCGAGGACGTGACGCTGATCTGGCCGGACGACAACCACGGGAACATGCGGCAGCTGCCCACGGCGGCCGAGCGGCAGCGCTCCGGCGGCAACGGCCTGTACTACCACATCTCCTACTGGGGAGCACCGAAGAGCTACCTGTGGCTGGACACCACGGCGCCGGCCAAGATCTGGCAGGAGCTGCGCCGGGCGTACGACAACGGGGTCCGCCACACCTGGATCGTCAACGTGGGCGACCTGAAGTCGCAGGAGACCGGGCTGTCGCTCGCGATGGAGCTCGCCTGGGACATCGACCGGTGGCGCGCGGAGGACGCGCAACCCCAGCTGGCCGAGTGGGCCGGTCGCCAGTTCGGCGCCGCGCACGCCCGGGAGATCGCCGAGATCCGGCAGGGCTACTACGAGCTGGCCGCGGCGCTGCGCCCCGAGTTCATCCAGAGCGGCGTCTTCTCCCTCGTCCACCACGGCGACGAGGCGGATCGGCGGATGACGGCGTACCGGAGCCTGATCGACCGCGCCGAGGCCGTTGGCCGGCAGCTGCCGCCGTCCTATCAGGACGCTTTCTTCGAGCTGCTGCTGTATCCGCTGACCGGCGCGTACCTGATGAACCTGAAGTTCGTGTGCGCCGACCGCAACGCGCTCGCCGTCAAGCAGGGCCGCGGGGCCGGGGTGAACGTCTTCGCCGACCTGGCCGAGCGGGCCCAGGCCGACGAGGAGGCGCTGACCCGCCGCTACAACACCACGATCGCCGGGGGCAAGTGGAAAGAGATCATCAACCCGTACCCGGCCAACGTCCCCAAGGCCCCAAGGGTGCCCGCCGTGACCAGACGCACGCCGACGAGTGCCGTGGGTCTCGGGGTGGCCGCCGAGGGCAACGAAACCGGCGTCGCCCGGCCCCTGACGTTCTCCTCGTACACCCGAACCACGCGCTTCATCGACATCTTCAACACCGGGTTCGCCCCCCTGTCCTGGCAAGCGTCCCCCAGCCACCCCTGGGTGCAGGTCAGCACCAGGGCAGGGACCACCCCCGACCAGGCGCGGATCTGGGTCAGCGTCGACTGGGCCGCGGCCCCGCCGGGCGTCAGCAGCCCACAGGTGCGCATCACCGGCGCGGGCGCAACCGTGACCGTGCCGCTGCAGGTCGCCAACGACGGCGAGCAGGGCCGGGCGGCGGCGATCGGGTTCGTCGAGGCACACGGCTACGTGTCGATCGAAGCCGAGCACTACGACCGGCTGGTGCCGCGGTCCGGGGCGACCTGGCAGACGGTGCCCGGCCTCGGCCGCTCCGGCGCCGCCGTCATCGGCGCGCCGTTCACCACGGCACGCCTTGACGGCGACAGCCGCACCGTGGCGCCCGAGCTCCAGTACAACGTCCGCTTCGCCACGGCCGGCACCTTCCCGGTCACCGTGTACCGGCTGCCCTCCCTGGACGCACGCGGCACCCGCCGGCTCGCCATCGGCCTCGATTCCGGCACCCCGATCCTCCTCAAGGGAACGGGAGTCACCTCCGCCACCGCCGCGTGGTCGCGCAACGTGGTCGAGGGCATCGAGAAACTGACCACGAGCATCACCGTGGACCGGCCGGGCGAGCACGTCCTCAAGCTGTGGATGGTCGACCCGGCGAACGCCGTCGACCAGATCGTCATCGACACCGCCGGGCTGCCGGCCACCTACCTCGCCCCACCGGAAAGCTTCCACCCCACCTTCAACCCGAACCCCGGGCAGTGAAGGCGAGGGTGCGAGCCTGAGGACGAGTTGTGCCCACGGAACGTTCGCCGTTCTGGTTCGACGGCCCCGCCACGCGCTGGGTGGAGGGCCTGCCGGTCGGCAACGGCCGTCTCGGTGCGATGGTGCGCGGCGACGCGGCGGAGTTGTGCTGTTCGGTCAACGAAGACACGTTCTGGTCGGGGCCGCCGTCCCGTGGCGAACCGGACGTGCCGGACGGACTGCTCGAAGCCGTCGACGCGGCGCTGCGTGCCGGTCGGCACGCCGATTCCGGCGAGTTGCTCAAGACCGTCCAGGGCCGCAACGCCGAAGCGTTCCAGCCGGTGGGCGATCTCGTGTTGCGCTGGGCCGGCCCGGCAGGCCGGGCGGACCTGCGGCGCGAACTGGACCTCGCCGGAGGCGTCGCCACGCATCGCCTGACGGACGGGACCGTCGTCGAGGTCTTCGCCGAGGTTCGGCACGGACTCCTGCTGGTGCGCTGGGAAAGCCCGGCTCCGAGGGACGGTGAACTGCGGTGGCGGACACCGCAGCGGCGGCAGGCGATCCGGTCGCGCGGTGCGGACGCGCTCGAGCTCTCGGTGGTCGCGCCGTCGCGGGTCGGCCGGGACGACCGTGGCCCGGTCGTGGAGTACGCCGACCACGCTGTGCGGGCCGCCGCGGTGGCCCGGGTACGCGTCGAAGGGCCCGGATCGGTGGAGCCGGCCGCGGACGGGCGGGCCCTGCGGCTGCGCGGTGTCCGGGCCGTGACGGTCTTCGTGAACGTGGCTACGAGCTTCGCCGGCTGGGACCGTCCCCCGATGCGAGACGAACAAGCCTGCGCGACGGCCGCGGCGCACGGGATCGCGCCGGCTTTCCCGGAGACCTGGGCGGAACTCCGCGCACAGCACACAGCCGAGCACGCCGCGCGGATGAGCCGCGTCACGCTGCGGCTCGGCAGCCCGGCGGCCCCGGCCGAGACCCGGCCGCTCGACGCGCGGTTGCGCGCCCGGGCTCAGGGCGAGCCGGACGAGCAGCTGCTGCCCGTGCTCTTCGACTTCGGGCGCTACCTCCTGCTGGGATCCTCGCGCGAGGGCACCCAGCCCGCTCACCTGCAGGGGCTGTGGAACGATCAGGTGACGCCGCCGTGGAACTGCGACTACACGGTGAACATCAACACGCCGATGAACTACTGGCCGGCCGAGCCGACGGCGTTGCCGGAGTGTCACGAACCCTTGCTGCGTCTCGTCTCGGAGCTCGCGTCGGCCGGTCGTGGGGTGGCCCGGGCATTGCACAGGGCACGCGGCTGGGCCTGCCACCACAACACCGACCTCTGGCGAGCGAGCTGGCCGGTGGGGGAGGGCCGGGACGACCCGATGTGGTCGTTCTGGCCGATGGGCGGCGTCTGGCTCTGCCTGCACCTGGCCGAGCACTGGGAGTTCGGCCGCGACCGGGACTTCCTCCGCCGCACCGCCTGGCCGGTCGCCGCCGGGGCCGCCCGCTTCGCGCTGGACCTGCTCCACGAGGACGACGACGGCCGGCTGATCACCGGTCCCGCCACGTCGCCGGAGAACCGGTTCGTGACCGCGGACGGCCCGGCGTCGGTCGACCTGTCCACCACAATGGACGGCACGTTGCTCCGCGAGCTGTTCGCCTTCCTGCGGCGTAGCGCGACGGACGCGGGCGACGTGGCAGACCCGGCGCTGCTGGCCGAGATCACCGCGGCGCTCCCGCGGCTGCGCCCGCTCGCGGTGGGGCCGGACGGGCGTCTGCTGGAGTGGCACGTCGAGCGCGGGGAGACCGAGCCGGCGCACCGGCACCTCTCGCACCTGATCGGCGTCTTCCCCGGGAGCTCCTTGCCCGCGGAGTACCGGGCCGCGGCGCGTCGCAGCCTCGAAGCGCGCGGCGACGAGAGCACCGGCTGGTCGACCGCGTGGAAGGCCGCGCTGTGGGCGCGGCTCGGTGACGGGGACGCGGCGCACCGCCTGCTCGGCCTGCTGCTGCGGCCCGTCCCCGCCGACGGCTCCGGTAGTGGTGGCGGCGTCTACCCGTCCCTGCTCTGCGCCCACCCCCCGTTCCAGATCGACGGGAATTTCGGGGCCACGGCCGCCATCGCCGAGATGCTGCTCCAGTCCCACGAGAGCGGTTGTCTCGATCTGCTCCCGGCGCTCCCGGCTGCCTGGCCCGAAGGTGAGGTGCGCGGGTTGCGCGCTCGCGGTGGCTTCCAGGTGGACCTGCTCGCCTGGGCGGATGGTGTCCCGGTCCGCGTCCGCGTGACCGCCGCGGAGAACGCCGTCGAGGGCGGTGCGGTGCGCCTGCGCTGGCGCGACGGCTCCGGCGTCGCCCGCGAGCGGGTCTGGCGGGCGGGGGAGGCCACCGTCGAGCTGACGTAGCTTCGCGGTTACGGGGCCAAGCCGTGCTCGTGCAGCCAGGCCAGCTGTACCGTCGGGTTCGAGCCGTAGCCGCCGCCGTGGTCGGCGAACGGCCAGACGGTCATCTGCCGGTCTTCGCCCGCGTAGCGGTTGAACGCGGCGTAGACGGTGGAGGGCGGGCAGATCGGGTCCATCAGGCCGACGCTGAACAGAGCCGGCGCCGTCGCCCGTTGCGCGAAGTGGACGCCGTCGAAGTAGGACAGCGTGGCGAACGCCGGCTCGACTTGGTGACGGCTGTGCCAGCGCAGGTACTCGGCGAGTTCCCCGTACGGGCCGTCTCCGCTGATCTCCGCGCCCCGGCGGAAGTGACACAGGAACGGCACGTCGGGCAGCGCCGCGGCCACCCGGCCGGCCAGCCCGGCGACGGCCAGCGCCAGGCCGCCGCCCTGGCTGCCGCCCGCGACGACGACCCGGTTCGGATCGAGACCGGGTAGCTCGCCGACCGCGTCCACGGCGCGGACGCAGTCGGTGATGAGGCGCCGGTAGTAGTGGTGCTCGGCGGAGCCGATACCGCGGGTCATGAAGCCCTTGACCCACTGGGAGGACTCGCCCGCATCCCGGTCCGGCGTCTCGTGGCCCTGGCCCCGGCTGTCGACGACGAGCTGGGCGTACCCGGCGGCGGAGAAGAGCAGGCGGTCGGTCGGGAGCCCGCGCCCTTCGCTGTAGCCGAGATAGGTGACGACGACGGGCAGCAGACCTTCGGCGTCGCGCGGCCGCAGCAGCCACGCGGCCACCGGCTCGCCGTCCCAGCCCGGGAAGCGCACGTCGTCGACCTCCACTGTGCGCAGCAGGTGCCGGTCGGTGATCCGGTCGGCCTTGACGGCTCCGCCGTGGCCGCGCGCCTGGATGAGCGTTCGCTCCCAGAAGTCGTCGAAGTCGCCGGGGGCCGGCAGCTCCGGGCGGTAGCCGGTCAGGTCTTCGAGCGGGAGGTCCGTCAGCGGCATTGTGCTCCTCCGGGTCGGTGGGAGAGGGGGTTCACCCGGCCGCCTCGGGGGACGAGCCGAATCGGAAGCCGGCGAGCCGGAAACCGCCGTGCAGGGTCAGGTGCAGGTCGTGAACTCCGGCCACCGGGCCGGCGAACTCGCCGGTCACGGTCGTCCACTTGTAGCGGCTGCCGGTGACCGGGACCGGGAGCAACGCCAGCAGCCGGTCACCCGCCCGGAGCTCGAGCAGTGCTTCCCCCGGTTCCCCTGCTTCCCGGGCGACCTCGGCCTCGACCCGGACCGCACCGGACAGGTCGGGGGAGCGGAACTCCAGGGTCGCGCCCCGCCCTGTGGGGCAGACCGCGTCCCCGGTGGTGCGGCCGGCGTCGACGAGCGCGATGTCCGTGTGGTCGTCGAAGTCGGCGGCCCGGGTGGTCCGGTCGACGACCACGCGCGGCGCGGGATCGGGCCCGGTCACCGTGAGCCCCGCGGTGAGGACGACGTCTTCGGCCGAGCGGGCGACGAGCACCTCGTAGGAACCGGGGTCGACGGTGAAGGCCCCGGTGGCGACGTCCCAGTGCGCGAACTCCGCGGCGGGCAACCGGAAGACCAGGTCGGTGCTTTCGCCCGGCGCGAGCCGGATCTTGCGGAAGTCCGCCAGCTTCAGCCGGGGTGCGTGGTAGCGGGCGTCGAGGGCGCGGACGTAGAGCTGGGCCACTTCGCTGCCGGCCCGCGCACCGGTGTTGGTCAGCGTCACCGCGACGTCGACGGAGTCGTCCGGGGCCAGTGCGGTCCGGGACAGCCGCAGGTCGCGGTAGGCGAAGCCGGTGAAGGAGAGGCCGTGACCGAAGGGGTACAGGGGCGCGGCGCGGTGGTACTGGTATGTCCAGCCGGCCTTGATGATGTCGTAGTCGAGCGACGGCGGCAGCTCGTCGTCGCCGCGGTACCAGGTCTGGGGCAGCCGGCCGGCGGGGTCGGCCTCGCCCAGGAGCACGGAAGCGAGCGCGCGACCGGTCTCCTGCCCGCCGTGGGACATCCACAGCGCGGCGGGAAGGTGAGCTTCGGCCCAGTCCAGCGCGTAGGGATAGCTGCTCATCACGACCAGTGCCGTCTCCGGGCGAGCCGCGGCGACCGCGCGCAGCAGCGCGTCCTGTGTCTCGGGCAGGGCGGTACTCCGTCGGTCCTCGGTCTCGCGCCCGTTGATGAGCGGCTGGTTGCCGAGCACGACCACCGCGACGTCGGCCGTCCGCGCAGCGGCCGTGGCCTCCGCGATGCCGTCGCGCAGCACTTCGCGCTGCCAGCGCTCGGCGGCCTCGGGCGTCTCGGCGGTGACGGCGACCCGGCCGTCCGCACCGTCGACGACGGCGTAGCGGCCGGTGAGGACGCTGCGCAGCAGTACGCCGGGGCCGCCGTCGGGATCGGGCTCCAGGCGGAAGGTTTCGTGCACGTCCCAGCTCTTGACCTGGTCCTGGTCGGCGACCAGCGAGGCGTCGGCGTCTTTGAGGCTCAGGTACCGGCCGCTCTCGGCGGACTGCAACGTCAGCACGCCACCCCAGTCGACGACGTCGAACGCGGTCTCGCCGAGCAGCGCGCCGGAGGTGCGGGACCGCAGGGTGATCCGGTCGGCGGCCGGCACGCAGACCACTTCGCCGCCGTGTTCCCCGAGCGCCGCCGCCAGCCCGGCCGCCACGGTGCTGCGGTACGGCATGGTGCCGCTGTACCAGTCCTCGCACAGCAGGTCGGCGAGCGGACCGACGACGGCGACCCGCCGGACCCGGGTGGCGTCGAGCGGCAGGAGGCCGTCGTTCTTCAGCAGCACCACCGACTCGGTCGCGGCGCGCAGGGCGAGGTCCTGGTGCTCGGGACAGTTCACCACTTCCGGTCCGATCCCCGCGTAAGGGTCGAGGTCCTCGTCGAACTCGCCCAGCCGGAAGCGGACCAGCAGCTGACGGCGTACCGCGCGATCCACGTCGTCGGCGTCGATGAGGCCGCGGTCCAGTGCTTCGCGCAGCCGCGCGATCGTGACGCTGCTGTCGAGGGCGTGGTCGGTGAAGCTGTCGATGCCCGCCTTGAGCGCCGCGGCGTGGGACTCGGCGTGGTCGTCGAAGTAGTGCTCCAGGTCGACCAGATTGGACGGTGCCTCGGCGTCGCTCACGACGAACAGCTCGTGCCCGGTCGGCTCGGCCCAGCGGCGCAGTTCCGTCCCGATGAGCGGGCTGACGTGGCACGGGCGGCCGTTCACCAGGTTGTAGGCGGCCATCGCGCCGGTGGCCGCGCCGGAGGCGACCACGGGCCGGAAGGCGGCGAGGTCGTACTCCTGCAGGACCCGCGGGCGCAGGCCGGAGGACGTGACACAGCGGTCGTCCTCGTTGTTGTAGGCGAGGAAGTGCTTGAGGACCGGGGCCGCGCGCAGGAACTGGGGATGGTCGCCGGCCAGCCCCCGGCAGAAGGCCACCGCCAGCCGGGCGGTGTGCACGGGGTCCTCGGAGTACCCCTCTTCGTTGCGTCCCCAGTGCGGGTCGCGCAGCAGGTTCACCGTGGGGGCCCAGGCCTGCAGGCTGTTGGCCGCGGTGCCGTCGACGGGCGGGCGGTGGTAGTGGAAGGCGCGCACCTCGACGGAGACGGCCTCGGCGACCCGGTGCACCAGCACCTCGTCCCAGGTCGCACCCAGCCCCACCGCCTGGGGGAAGACGGTCGCGGGGCCGAGCCAGGAGACGCCGTGGAGGGCCTCGGTCCCCGTGCGGAAGGGGCGGACGCCCAGGCGCGGGACGGCCGGCGCGTGCTGGTGCAGCATCGCGACCCGCTCGTCGAGCGTCAGCCGCTCGAGCAGGTCGTCGACGCGCTTGCGCAACGTCAGCGCCGGGTCGCGGAATGGGAGCCGCTCGGCGGCGGAGACGGGGAGCGAACTCACGTGGCAACCCTTCGGGCGAAGATCGGATGTGAAGCGCTTCGACATTCGCATGAGGGTCTGGACCTGTCAACTACCAGGGACTACTGGCGAATATGGCAGATGAACCCTTGCCGAACGAGAATCGATGTGACTACGCTCACCGCCAGCGTTCAAGCGCTTCGACACTTCAACGAGGAAGGGCGCTACACCCATGGGCATCGAGTGGAACCGCAGAAGGTTCATCAGCGCCGCCGCCACCGTCGCCGGAGCGGCCGCCATGGCGCCGGTGCTCTCCGCGTGCACCGGTAGCCCGGCCCAGCAGACCGGGGCCAACACCGAGTCGGGCCTCCAAGCGGCCTTGCCGGCGTATCTGCCGAGCACGGCGGTCAAGGCGGACATCCCCGCCGTGGCGGGTGGTCCCGACGTCCTGACGGATGCCGGCTTCCTCAGCTACCCGGCCAACCTCGTCACCACCGTCTCCGGAGTCCCGGGCCGGGGCGGGAGCTACTCCGCGGTCACGCCGCTGTGGGGAACCGTCCCGCCGGCCGGCAACTCCTTCTACCAGGCCATGAACAAGGCGCTCGGCGTCGACCTCGCGATGAAGCCCGCGGACGGGAATAACTACAACACGATCGTCCCCACCATGACCGCCGCGAAGCGGCTGCCCGACTGGATCCAGCTCCCGGCCTGGTGGAACCCCAACTTCAACATGGGCGGCCTGGTCGGTACCCAGCTGGCGGACCTGACGCCCTACCTGGCCGGCGACAAGATCAAGAAGTACCCCAACCTCGCGGCCCTTCCCACCGGCGCCTGGAAGGCGGGCGCCTGGGGGGACAAGCTCTACGGCATCCCGTCCTACTCCACCGGCTTCTCCATCGCCGGCATGATCCAGTACCGGCGCGACATCCTGGACGCGAAGGGCATCACCGCCGACCAGGTGCGCTCCGCGGACGACCTGATGAACCTGGGCAAGGAACTGACCGACGCCAAGGCCGGCGTGTGGGCCTTCGACGACGTGTGGACCTACCTCTACAACTCGGCCTTCGGCGCGCCCTACAAATGGCGGGTAGACAACGGCAAACTGGTTTACAAGTACGAGACGCCCGAGTTCCTCGAGGCACTCGACTGGCACTACCGGCTCGCCACCTCCGGCTACCTGCACCCCGACGCGCTGGCGGGCGACAACGCCAACGCCAACACCCGGTTCTACGCCGGGAAGACGCTGATCGGCGGCGGCGGTCCCGGCCAGTGGAACCTCGCCGACCACCAGGCCGGCGCCGCCGCGAACCCGAACTACCGCCGTGGCGCGTTCCCCATCTTCGCCGCCGACGGCAAGAGCACTCCGCACATCCCCATGAATCCCCTGTCGACCAACGTGCTCAGCTACCTCAACGCCGGCTTGAAGCCCGAGCAGATCGAGGAACTGCTGTCAGTCGCGAACTATCTCGCCGCACCGTTCGGCTCGGTGGAGTACTCGATGGTCAACTACGGCGTCGAGGGTGTCCACTACACGATGGTGAACGGCGTGCCGACCGCCACCGAAGAGGGCAAGAAGGACGTCCAGGCGGCGACCTACCCCTTCCTGGCCTCCCCGCAGGCCGTGATCAGCAACCCGGGTGCGGACGTGGTCACCAAGGACTACACCGCCTGGCAGGCGGCCAACGTCAAGGCGCTCACCAAGCCGGTCTTCTGGAACATGAACGTCAGCATGCCGCTGTCGATGTCCACGGCCGACGCAGCACAGGCCGTCGAGGACACCGTCAAGGACTGCTACCACGGCAAGAAGAAGGTCGCCGACGTGCGGGCGGCCATCGCCGGCTGGAAGTCGGGCGGCGGCGACCGGCTGACCCAGTGGATGACCGACAACGTGCTGCAGAAGTACGGCACGGGCCAGTGAACACGGCGGTGACGCGGCGGGCGGCACCGCCGCCGCGGCGGAACTGGCGGTTCCGCCTGCGCCGCGACCGGTCGCTGCTGCTGATGACGGTGCCCGCGATCGTGCTGGTGATCGCGTTCAACTACGTGCCGCTGTTCGGGCTGGTCACCGCCTTCCAGGAGTACGACCCGCTGGTCGGGGTCCGGTACAGCGAATGGGTCGGCCTGGACCAGTTCAGCCGGCTCTTCGACGACCCGCTGTTCTGGGGGGCGCTGAAGAACACGCTCTACCTCAGCTTCGTGCAGCTGATCCTGTTCTTCCCGATCCCGATCGCACTGGCGCTGCTGCTCAACTCGGTGCTCAGCGAGCGGCTGCGCAACTTCATCCAGTCCGTCGTCTACCTGCCGCACTTCTTCTCGTGGGTGCTCGCCGTCACGATCTTCCAGCAGATGCTCGGCGGCGCGGGTGCCCTCAACCAGTTCCTGCGCAGCCACGACCTCGGCACCTGGGACGTCATGACCGACCCGCACACCTTCGCGCTGCTGGTCACCTCCCAGGCCATCTGGAAGGAGGCCGGCTGGGGGATCATCGTGTTCCTGGCCGCCCTCGCGGCCATCAACACCGAGCAGTACGAGGCGGCGGCCGTGGACGGGGCGGGGCGGTTCCGCCGGATGTGGCACATCACGCTGCCCGGTCTGCGCGGCGTCATCATGCTGATGCTGGTGCTGCGCCTCGGCAACGCGCTCACGGTCGGCTTCGAGCAGTTCCTGGTCCAGCGGGAAGCCGTCGGCCACGACGCGGCCGACGTGCTGGACACCTTCTCGTTCTACTACGGCATCGCCACCGGGAACTACAGCTACGGCGCGGCGGCGGGCCTGTTCAAGAGTGTCATCTCGCTGCTGCTCATCTGGGGTGCGAACAGGCTGGCGCACGCCTTCGGTGAAGACGGGTTGTACCGCAAATGACCGATGTGCTCACGATCCAGCGCACGGACGGGAACGCCGGCGCGACCGAGGTCCCCGTCCGGCGCAGGAAACGGCCGGTCCGACCGGCCTGGGAGGAGCCGCCGACGACCGTCGGCCAGGCCGCGAAGGGGCTCACCTTCACCGGGGTCCTCGCGGTCGTCTTCGTTCCGCTGTGGATCGTCGTGGTGACCAGCCTGTCCACCCAGGCCGCGATCAACCGCGCCGGGGGACTGGTGATCTGGCCGGACGGTCTCACCCTCGAGGCCTACAGCCAGATGCTGGCCGACACGACGGTGCGCTCCGCGTTGCTGGTGAGCCTCGGTATCACGGTGGTCGGCACAGCCGTGTCCATGACCGTCTCGGTGCTGTGCGCCTACGGCCTGTCCCGATCCCGGTCGTTCGGGCACCGGTTCCTGCTGGCCCTGCTGGTCGTCACGATGTTCGTCAGCGGCGGCCTGATCCCGACCTTCCTGGTCGTCACCGGGCTCGGCGGCTACGGCCAGTGGTGGGCGCTGATCCTCCCGGGCGCGGTCTCGGTGTTCAACATCCTCGTGCTGCGCTCCTTCTACGCGAGCACGTCCGCCGACCTGATCGAAGCGGCACGCATCGACGGGGCGGGGGACTGGCGGATCCTGTGGTCGATCGTCCTGCCCACCTCGCGGGCCGTGACCGCGGTGGTCGCGCTCTTCTACGGGGTGGGCTACTGGAACTCGTTCTTCAACGTCATGCTCTACATGCCGACGGACAGCGAGAAGTGGCCGTTGCAGTACGTGCTGTTCACCTACGTGAGCAGGGGCAACGGGATGCCGGGTTCGGTCAACGCGGGCTTTGGCACACTCGAAGCGCAGACCGCGCCCCTGGCGCTGCAGATGGCCGTGGTGGTACTGACTCTGGTGCCGCTGCTGATCGTCTACCCATTCATGCAGAAACACTTCCGCACCGGTGTCCTGACCGGAGCGATCAAGGGCTGACTACCCAGAAAGGCAGGCACCCCACCATGGTGACCCTCGCCGACGTGGCCAGACACGCGGGCGTCTCGGCCAGCACGGTCAGCTACGTGCTGAGCGGCAAGCGCGCGATCTCCGAATCGACCCGGCGCCGGGTCGAGCGGGCGGTGTCCGAGCTCGGGTACCACCCCAACGCCGGTGCCAGGGCGCTGGCCGGGCGCCGCTCGCACATCATCGCCCTCGTCGTGCCGCTGCGCGCGGACGTCTACGTGCCGATCATGATGGAGATCGCCATCTCGGTGACGACGTCGGCCCGGCAGCACGGCTACGACGTGCTGCTGATCACCAACGACGAGGGCCCGGACGGAGTGCACCGGGTCGCCGCGAGCGGGCTGGCGGACGGCGTGATCCTCATGGACGTCGAGCTGGAGGACAAGCGCATTCCCGCGCTGCTGGCCAACGGCACACCGGCCGCGCTCATCGGCCTGCCCGCCGACCCGCGCGGCCTGTCCTGCGTGGACCACGACTTCGCGGCGGCGGGTGCGCTTTGTACCGACCACCTTGCCGACCTGGGGCATCGGGAGATCGCCTTCATCGGCTACGGGGCCGGGGTTTACGACCGGCACGCCGGGTACGCCGAGCGCACGATCACGGGCTTCCGCGAGCGTGCCGAACAGCGCGGCGTGCGCTACGTGCACCGGCCTTGTGAAGGCACCTACGAAAGCACCGCCGGGGTGCTCTCCCGCATTCTCGCCGACCGGCCCGAGACCACGGGTTTCGTGGTGCAGAACGAAGGCGCGATCGGTCCGCTGCTCGGCCTCCTGCGCGCCGGCGGGCGAACGGTGCCCGAGGACGCCTCGGTGATCGCCCTGTGCCCGGAACAGCTCGCCGAGCAGTACGCGCCCCGGCTGACGGCCGTGACCGGTCCGGCCCAGGAACTCGGCCGCGTCGCCGTCGACCAGGTCATCGGCACCATCGCCGCGTCGGCCAACGGCGGGGACCGGGAGGACCGGCTGGTCCTGCTCAGCCCGGTCCTGACGGTGCGCGAGAGCACGGGGCCCGCGCCGCGACAGGGTCCCCCCCCGCGCATCGAGGAGCGGACATGACCATCCAGGGCCTGATCGACCGGCTCGGCGGACTCGCCTTCGGCGGGGACTACAACCCCGAGCAATGGGATGAGCCCGTGTGGCAGGAAGACGACGAGCTCATGCGGCGGGCCAAGGTCAACCTGGCCACCGTGGGCGTCTTCTCCTGGGCCTTGTTGGAGCCGGAGGAAGGCTGCTACGACTTCGCCTGGCTCGACGCCCACCTCGATCGCCTCCACGCCAACGGGGTCGCCGTCGACCTGGCGACCCCGACCGCGTCGCCGCCCCCGTGGTTCACCCTCGTCCACCCGGACGCCCTGCCGGTCACCGCCGACGGCACGACGCTGGTCCACGGCAGCCGCGACACCTACTGCCTCGCGGCACCCGCCTACCGGAGCGCGGCGAGCCGGATCGCCGCCGCGCTCGCTCAGCGCTACGGCGACCATCCGGCGGTGGCGCTGTGGCACGTGCACAACGAGTACGCCACCCTCTGCTGGTGCGAGCACACCGCCGTGGCGTTCCGGCGGTGGCTACGGGCGCGCCACGGCTCGCTCGATGCGCTCAACGACGCGTGGGGGACGGCTTTCTGGAGCCAGCACTACACCGGCTGGGCGCAGGTGCTCCCGCCCCGCGCGACCCAGTGGCACAAGAATCCCGGACAGGCGCTGGACTTCCGCCGCTTCTGGTCCGACGAGGTCCTCGCCGCGTTCCGCGAGCAGCGCGACGTGATCCGCGACCACAGCGACCGTCCGGTGACGACCAACCTGATGGTGCCCGGGTACCAGAACCTGGACCTGTGGGCGATCGCCCGTGAAGTCGACCTGGTCGCCATCGACCACTACCCGGACGCCCCGGGACCGGGCGCCGCGGCGGACACCGCTTTCGGTGCCGACCGCGCCCGGTCGTTCGCCCGCGGCCGGCCGTGGCTGCTGATGGAACAGGGCACCAACACCGTCTACGCCGGCGACCGGACGCTGGGCAAGGAGCCGGGGGAGATCCTGCGCCACAGCCTCGGCCACATCGCGCGCGGCTCGGAGGGCGCGCTGTTCTTCCAGTGGCGCCAGTCCCGCGCGGGCGCCGAGCAGTGGCACTCGGCGATGGTCCCGCACGCCGGGCCGGACAGCCGCATCTTCCGCGAGGTGACGGCGCTCGGCGAGGTTGTGGCCGGCCTCGGCGAGCTCGCGGGATCGACGGTCGCGGCCCGGGTGGCCGTGCTGCACGATCCGGACGCCTGGTGGGCACTGGACGGGGACGGCCTGCCCTCGCCCGACCACGGCTACCACGCGATCCTGCGCCGCGCGCACCGGACGTTGTGGGAGGCCGGTGTCACCGCCGACTTCGCGCATCCGGAAGACGATCTGAGCCGCTACCCGCTCGTCCTCGCCCCGGCCCTGTTCCTGATCCCGGACGCCGGCGCCGTCAATCTCCGGCGCTACGTCGCCGACGGCGGCACGCTGCTCGTCCAGCACTTCAGCGGTGTCGTCGACGAACGCCTCCACGCCCGCCTCGGCGGTTACCCCGCCGCGCCGCTGCGTGAGGCGCTGGGAATCCGGGTCGAGGAGCACCGGCCGCTTCGCCGGTCCGAGCGGATCACCCTTTCCGACGGCTCACACGCCACCGCTTGGAGCGAATCCGTGCGTGCGGAGGGTGCCGAGACGCTGGCCGCGTACACCGGCGGCATGCTCGAGGACTCTCCGGCACTCACTCGTCACCGCTTCGGAGCCGGACGGGGCTGGTACCTGTCCACCACCCTCGAAGACCCGGATTACGCCGCTTTGATCGCCCGGCTGCTCGCCGAGACCGGCGTCGATCCGGAACGGCCGGAGCTGCCCTCCGGCGTCGAAGCCGTCACCCGTCACGCGCCGGACGGCCGGCGATGGCTCTTCCTGCTCAACCACGGCACGGAAGCGGTGCCGGTGCCGGAACCCGCGCACGACCTGCTCACCGGGGGGAGGGTGGACGAGCTGGCCCCCGGCGGCTGTGCCGTGCTGCGGCTGCCTGAGGCCGCATGAGTCACCGAATATGCCATCAGTCTCCTTTCGAGACTTTCGAGTCTCGAATTCTTCGATCGCACTCGGTCGCCGGAGTAATTGGCGTCAGAACGATTGACTGCGTGAAACCACCGTGTTTGACTATGTTTTCCGGTGCGCGAGGTTGAACCGCGCCAACGGGTCGGCATCGTGCCCAGTCGAGCTACTCGATCTTGAATCCCTTGGCCTGGAAGAGAGAGGAGTCATCGTTGACTTCACAAAAAAGGAAAATCCGATCCGTCCTACTCGCTGTGGCGGTTGCGCTCACCGCCTCGGTGTCCGGATTGGCGAATCAGGCATCGGGTGAAACCGCGGCATCGCTGAACGCCTCGCAGATCGTTGCCGACATGGGTGCGGGCTGGAACCTGGGAAACCAGCTGGAAGCCAGCTCCAACGGATACCCCAGCGAAACAGCATGGGGTCAACCGACCGTGACGCAAGCCCTGATCGACAGGGTGAAGGCGGCGGGATTCAAGACGATCCGCATCCCGGTCTCCTACCTGAGGAACATCGGGCCCGGCCCGAACTACGCGATCAATTCGGCCTGGCTGAACCGGGTTCAGCAGGTCGTCGACTACGCCTACAGCCGGGGCATGTACGTGCTGATCAACATGCACGGCGACGGCTACAAGAGCGTCACCGGCTCCTGGTTGATCTGTGATGCCGGCGATCAGGCGACGATCAAGGCCAAGTACCAGAAAGTCTGGCAGCAGATCGCCTACCGGTTCCAGGGTTACAACCAGCACCTGATCCTGGAGTCCATGAACGAAGAATTCGACGGGCAATATGGCAAGCCGACCCAGCCGTGTTACTCGAACATCAACGCCTACAACCAGATCTTCGTGGACACCGTGCGGAAGACCGGCGGGAACAACAGCTCGCGCTGGCTGCTCGTCGCCGGTTGGAACACGAACATCGACTACACCGCGGGGAACTACGGCTTCGCGCTTCCGAGTGACCGGTATCGCTCCTCCAGTATTCCCGCCAATGAACAGCGGATCATGCTTTCCGTGCACTACTACAGCCCTTGGGACTTCGCCGGGGAGACAAGCGGCGCCATCACGCAATGGGGCCGCGGCGCGACGAATCCGTCGAAGAAGTCCACCTGGGGTCAGGAGGACTACCTGGACGCTCAGCTGAAGATGATGTACAGCAAGTTCGTCACCAGCGGATATCCGGTGGTCGTCGGAGAATACGGGTCGATCGACAAGTCTTCGTTCGATTCGTCGAACAACAGGTACCGCGCGGACTTCGCCCGTGCCGTCGTGGCCACCGCCAAGAAGTACGGGGCCGCCACCGTCTACTGGGACAACGGCCACAACGGGCAGTACGGGTTCGGCCTGTTCGACCGAAGGTCCTACGCGGTGACCCAGCAGGGCATCATCAGCGCGATCATGAGCGGCGTCGGGTAGCAGCCAGGCCTGCAACCGGCGAGGCCGGGCCGCGGAACAAGGGGCCCGGCCTCTCGGGTGCCGGCCCCACGGCGGCGTACCGCGAACGCGGTACCGGCATGACCGCGCGAGGCTGACGCTTCGGACGGTCGGGAACGGGAGGCTGGTCGGCGACTACCTCTCCTTCCCGAAAGGCTTTCCCTGTGAGTGCTCTCGCCCGTTGGTGTTACCGGAGGCGGGGTGTCGTGGCCGTGGGCTGGGTCGCCGGTCTCGTCCTCCTCGCCCTGCTCGTGTTCGGGGTGGGGGCGGCGTTCACCGACTCCGCGGACTTGCCCGACAGCGAGTCGGCCACCGCCACCCGGCTGCTGGGCAACGGCCCGGCCGTCGTCCGCGGCACGATCGCGTGGCACGCCGGCGACGTCGGCTCCGGGCCGGTGCGCGAGCGGGTCGGCGCGGCGCTGCGCGACATCTCCGCGATGCCCGGCGTGAACCGGGTGGTCAGCCCGTATGACCCGGCCGGTGCGGCCCAGCTGAACCCGCGGGCCGGGACGGCCTACGCGACCGTCACCCTGGACAAGGGCGCCGCCACCGGCCTGTCGTGCAGGCCGCCGAACGGCTGCGGGTGCCCGGGCTCGACGTCGAGGTCGGTGGGCAGGCGTTCACCGAGAAGCCCGCCGGCTCGAACGGCACCGAGGCGATCGGCATCCTCGCCGCGCTGGTCCTGTTGCTGCTGCTGTTCCGGTCCTTGTGGGCGGCGGTGCTGCCGATCGTCACCGGGCTGGCCGGCGTCGGCGCGTCGCTGCTGGTCGTCATGCTCGGCTCGCACGTGGTCGACCTCGCCGCGACCAGCCTCACCATGGGCGCGCTCATCGGTCTCGGCGTCGGCATCGACTACGCGCTGTTCATCGTCAACCGGCACCGCAAAGCCCTGCGCGCCGGCGCGACCGTCGGCGAAGCGCTGGTGCAGGCGGTGACCACTTCCGGCCGGGCGGTCGTGTTCGCCGGAGGTACGGTGATCATCGCGCTGCTCGGCATGTTCGTGGTCGGCCTCGGCCTGCTCACCGGCATGGCCCAGGCCGCCGCCGTCACCGTCCTGTTCACCGTCGCCGCCGCGCTCACGCTGCTGCCGGCGCTGCTGGGCATGCTCGGCTACCGGGTCCTGTCCCGAACGGACCGACGGGCCATCGCCGCGGGCCGGTTTCATCTGGCGTCGAACGAAAAGAACGCGAAGGCGAGCCGCTGGGCGAACCTGGTGCAGCGCTTTCCCGTGGCCGTCGGCGGCGGCGCCCTGGCCGTGACAGTGCTACTCGCTTCGCCGGTTCTGGGTCTGCGAGTGGGCAACGCGGACGCGAGCAGTGACCCCGCCGGTTCGCCGACCCGTGCGTACCACGACCTCATGGCGAATGCCTTCGGCGACGGGTTCGACGCCTCCCTGCTGCTCGTCGCGAGCACACCCGACAGCGCGTCGGCCCAGGCGTTCGCCACCTTGGTCCACCGGCTGGACACGCTCCCCGGTGTCGCGCGCGTCGCCATCGCCCCGGCCGGCCGGGACGTGGCCTCGGCGACCGTCACCCCGACGACGACGGCCCAGGCCGAGCAGACCGCGGACCTCGTCACGACCCTGCGTGAGAACGTCATCCCGGTCGCGGAGGCGGGCACCGGGCTGAAGGTCCACGTCGGCGGCCAGACGGCGACCAGCATCGACGTCGCCGACGCCCTGATGAGCAAGCTGCCGCTGTATCTGGGGCTGATCGCCCTGCTCGGGTTCCTGTTGCTGGCCGTGGCGTTCCGCAGTGTCCTGGTGCCGCTGGTGGGTGCGGTGAGCAACATCGCCACGATCGGGGTCGGGCTCGGTGCGGTGACCGCGATCTTCCAGCACGGGTGGGGTCTGGCGCTGCTGGGTGTGGGCTCCGGGGCGCCGGTGATGTACCTGGTGCCGGTGCTGGTGGTCGGCGTCATGTTCGGGCTGTCCATGGATTACCAGGTGTTCCTGGTCAGCCGCATGCACGAGGAGTGGGTCTGCACCCGCGACAACGGGCGCTCGATCCGAGCCGGCGTCACCGAAACGGGTAGGGTCATCGCGGTCGCGGCGACGATCATGCTGTGCGTGTTCGCCTCGTTCGGGTTCAGCGGGGAGCGGATCGTGGCGATGATCGGCATCGGGCTGGCGATCGCGGTCCTGGTCGATGCGTTCGTGGTCCGGCTGACGCTGATCCCCGCGATCATGACGCTGCTCGGCCGGGCGAACTGGTCGTATCCGCGGTGGGCGGAGCGGATTACGCCGCGGCTGTCGGTCGAAGGCCCCGAGCGGGTGCCGGACACGCAGGAGATGATGGCCGGATGACGATCCGCGTCCTGCTCGCCGACGACCAGGCCCTGCTGCGGGCGACCTTCCGCCTCCTCGTCGATGCCACCGATGACATGGAGGTGGTCGCGGAGGCCGCCGACGGGCAGGACGCGGTGACGAAGGCGCGCGAGGCGCGGGCCGACGTCGTCGTGATGGACATCCGCATGCCCGGGGTGGACGGGATCGAGGCCACCCGGCGGATCACCGCGGACGAGGACCTCGCGGGGGTGAAGATCCTGGTCCTCACCACGTTCGAGAACGACGAGTTCGTGGTGGCCGCGCTGCGGGCCGGGGCCAGCGGCTTCCTGGGCAAGGGCGTCGAGCCGGAGGTGCTGCTGCAGGCGATCCGCACGGTGGCGGCGGGGGAGTCGCTGCTGTCGCCGTCGGCGACCACGGCGTTGATCGGCCGGTTCCTGGCTCAGCCGGAGGCCCGGTTGGTGGAAGCGCGGGCGGAGCTGGGTGAGCTGACGGCACGGGAACGGGAGATCACCGCGCTGGTGGGGTCGGGGTTGTCCAACGCTGAGATCGCCGCCAAGCTGTTCATCAGCGCCGCGACCGCGAAGACGCACGTCAACCGGGCCATGATGAAGACCGGGGCCCGCGACCGGGCTCAGCTGGTCGTGTTCGCCTACGAGACCGGGCTCGTCGCCCCCCCGAAACCCCCGGCCACCACGGTGAGGCCCTTCGGGAGGACCGCCTGATGTGGGCGCGAGAAGACACCGGAGTGCCGCGATGGTGGCACGTCGTGCTGCCCGTGGTGATCGTCACGCTGGTCGGGGTGTTCCAGCTGTCCTATCGGGACGCGGGCGGCTGGAACCCCCCGAACTCCTGGCAAATCTTCGTTTACGCGAGCGCTTGCCTTGCTCTGCTGCTGCGATACCGCCACCCCGTGGCGGTCGCGTCGGTGACCGTGGTGCTCAGCGCCACGGTGCCGGTGATCCACCCGCACACCGTGATCGTCGACGCGCCGAGCATCCTCGCGCTCTACACCGTGGCCAGGCACACCGACCGCCGCACGGCGTGGACCCTGGGCGCGGCCGCGGCGGTGCTGCTGACCGCCGGTTCGGCCTGGTGGCTGCCGGGACACCTGGCCAACATCCGCAACATCCTGCCGGCCAACTACATCGGAATCGCCGTCGCCGTCGGCGATTCCGTGCGGGCCAACCGCGCACTCCTGCACCAGGCGCGGGAAAAGGCCCGCGAAGCCGAACGCACCCGTGAGGAAGAGGCCCGCCGCCGGGTGCGCGACGAGCGCATCCGGATCGCCCGCGACCTGCACGACGTCGTCGCGCACCACATCACCCTGGTCAACGCCCAGGCCGGAGTGGCCCACCACCTGCTGGACCGGCAACCGGAGCAGGCCCGGCAGGCGCTGGCGGGCATCAAGGAGACCAGCCGGGCGGCTCTCGACGAACTTCGCGCCACGGTGGGCCTGCTGCGCCAGGACGACGACCCGCCGCAGTCCCGGCAGCCCACGCCCGGATTCGCCCAGGCCGGCGCGCTCGTGGACTCGTTCGTCTCGGCCGGGTTCGACGTCGGCCTGACTTCGAGCGGCGCCGCCCGGCCCCTCGCGGGCCCCTCCGACCTCGCGGCGTACCGCATCCTCCAGGAGGCGCTGACCAACGCCGGTAAGCACGGCACCCAGCACCGCGCCCACGTGGACCTCGCCTACACCCGGAACCACCTGGAACTGACGGTGACCAACCCGGCCAGGGCGGGCCACGGAGGGGCCGGCACCGGGCACGGGCTCATCGGGATGCGCGAACGCGCCGTGAGCTCCGGTGGTTCGTGCACGGCGCAGCTGCGCTCCGACGGGCTGTACGAGGTGCGGGCAGTGCTGCCCCTGCGCACCTCGGACGCGACCGCCGGTTAGCGGGTACCGCGAACGCCGTACGGCCCGGATACCGCTTGCGGCCGACGCTTTGCGGGGCCGCGCCGGACAGCATGGAACCGTGATCGACATACGAAGACGTGCGCCGCGGCGGGGCGTGGTGACCATGCTGGTCCGGTGCGCGGCAGTTGTGGTCGTCGTGGTGACGGCGGTGGCCTTCGTCCGCACCGTCGGCAGCGGCGAACTCGCCGAGGTCTTCGGGAGCGCCGAGCCTGTGTGGATCTGCGCCTCGCTGGCCGTCTTCCTCGTGCCGTTGCTGGGCAACGTACTGGCCTTGCGGGCCGTCGCGCCGGTGCGCTTGCCGTGGGGGCTGACGACGGTCGCGCAGCTGGCGGGCTCGTTCGGCAACCTGGTGGCTCCCGGCAACCTCGGCGGCATGGCGACGAACGTCCGGTTCCTGCACCGGCGCGGGGTGGCCACCGCGGGGGCGGCGGGCGCCGTCGGGGCCGTGCAGGCTGCCGCGGTGCTCGTGACGGTGGCCTTGGCCCTGCCGGGCCTGGTCTCGTCGGGCCGGCTCGCGGACGTGGCGGGCTCGGCGGTTTTGGTTCCGGTGGCGATGATCGTCGCGGCGGTACTGCTAGTCGGAGGGGCGTTGCTGCGGTGCACGGCGACAGGGCGCCGGCTGGCGGGGCGGGCGCGTTCCGTCGGCGCGGCCACACTGGCGGCGTTCCGCCGCGCGGTGGCCGACCCCGGCCGGGCTTGCGTCACCGTGGCCGGGAACCTGCTGGTGACCCTCGGTTCGACCGCGGCGCTGGCTGCGGCGGTACAGGCGTTCGGTGCCACCGTTTCGTTCGGTGACCTCCTGCTGGTGGTGGCGGGCAGCGCGCTCACCGGCGTCGTCCCCCTGCCCGGCGGCGCGGGTGGCGCGGAGGTGATCCTCGCGGCGCAGCTGACCGCAGTGGGCCTCGAGCCGCCGGTTGCCCTGGCGGTGGCCGTGCTCTACCGCCTGGTGACGTTCTGGTCGCGGGTTCCGGTGGGCTGGCTGGCCTTCTCATGGCTGCGACGGGCCGGGCACCTGTGAGCTGAGGGCCTGCGGTGTTCCGAAGATCGCCGGACCCGGACGGTCGCGGGCCACCGTGCCGCGCGGGAGCGGCACGGTGGCCCGCCGAGCCTCCTACGCTCGCGAGAGCAGGATCAGGTAGATCGCGTTGGGCTGCAGGTCCGCCTGGTAGGTGTAACCCTTGTCCGGGACCACTGTCCGTTCGTCGACCTGCTGCAGCTCGGCCTTCGCCGGATCGGTGTTGCCCGGTGTCGAGTAGTAGTTGCTGGTGTTCTGGTCGACCCGGTAGACCTTCACCCGGACGGGACACCCGGTGCCGAGGTCCGGTGGCAGGTTCGCCATGTCGATCGTGGCGTGGAACGCATTGCTGCCGGTGTCCTGGTAGTTCCACACCATCACCGACGCGCCGCTGGTGTCCTTCGCCGCGAGCGCGTAGACGCCGATCCCCTTCGCGTCCAGACTGTCCGAGGTGGCCGACACCTTGGTCTTCTTCATCTTCGACTGCATCAGCAGCGAGTTGCCGTACGGCGTGAAGGCGTTGGTGACCGGCCCGCCGGGACACGTCGTCGTGGTGCCGGCGCCACCCGCGGCGGTGATGCTGGTGCACCCGGGACCGCGCGTGACGAACTGATCCTTGCGCTCGTTGCCGGAATGCCGGGTGACCCAGTTGAACGCGGACGTCTTCGGTTCGTTCGCGTACCAGTAGAGCAGTGATGCCTGTCCCGCGGCCTGCCGGGCGTAGTCGGCCGTGTACCACGGAGTGGCGGTGGTGGTGGGTGCTGTGTCGGTGCAGTCGTCACACAGCGGTCCCGGATAGACACCCGACTCGGTGATGAAGGCCGGCACGCCGGGATCGAGGTGACGGGCGGTCAGCATGGCCTGCAGCTCGGTTCGTTGACCTTCCACCATCCGCGGGTTGTCCTTGTAGAACTGCGGGTTCTGCAGGGTCGCCATGTCGCCGAATTCGACATACCCGTGGTATGAGAAGAAGTCGAGCCGTTTCGCCCGGTCCGGGTCCGCGGCGTAGTCGTCGAGGAACTTCCCGATCCAGCTCGGATCGAACTCGAAGAAGGCCGGGCCGCCGACCTGCAACCGGGGCGACAGCTTGAGCTCGGCGTTGACCTCGTTGGTGATCTGGTAGAAGTCGGCGTAGTACGGGTAGACGAGGGCCGGGTTCATGAATCCGCGTTTGTCCGGCGCGTCCGGTTCGTTGAACGCCTCGAGGTAGCGCACCGCCGGGTAGTTCGCCTTGACCGTCTTGACGATCTGCTTGAGCAGCGGCTTGGCCTGCGCCGGCGATACGCCCTGCTTGATCAGCGGGCTGATGTCGAGGTTCAGCAGGATCGAATCCGACACGGTAGCGGCGTTGGCGAGATAGCCGTTGACGTCGCCGGTCGGAGAGGCGGGATCGGAGGAGAGCGTGCACGACGTGGTCGACCCGCCGCACCAGTCCACCTTGGCCCATGCCCGGTAGACGGAGCCGTGCAGACCGACGTCGTTCAGGTAGGCCACGTCGGCCGTTCGCGGGTTCTGCCACGTCGTGGCCGCCGTGAAGTTGTTGTACCGCTCGCCGTGCCGGAGAAGGCCCTGGTTCTGGGCGAAGTCCACGGACACCTGGGCCGGAGAAGCCGGATCGGCGTTCGCCGCGGGCGCTGACAACACCGCCGAAGTCGAGAGCAGAACGAGCGCCGACGTCAGCACCGCCCACCGTCGGCGGCCAGGGGCACCGGTGGAGAAAAGGATTCTGGTGGTCAAGGGCATCCTCGCTTTCGGGATCTGCCGTGCCTGAGGTCGTCCTGCAGGCATGACGATCACCTTGACGGGGGGTTTGGCCGGGCACATCCGCCCAGCGCGGTACCGAGTGGTACTGCCAACGCCGTAGCCGGCGCAGCGCTACGGCAACGGCAGTACGCTCCGGCGGGAACTTGTGTAAACGTTTTCTGCCGGCGCGCATCAAAGCGCTGCGGTGATTCGATGCATTCGAAGCAAGATGGCGCGTTCATTGCCCTCAATGGGTGGTTGACGTCATATGTCAGCGCGTTTACCGTGCTTGAGCCGATTCAAGGACGAATTCCGGCGAGATCGCCTCGGGCCGGTCGAAGAGGGGAAATCGGATGAACGGACGGTCCGGTGGGTTACGTGCCGGCCTGTTCGCCGCGGTGACCGCGCTAAAGCAGGGGTTCGGCGACGACGCGGACTTCGCCGGCCGGTACCCGGACGTGCCCGGCGTACCGCTTTCCCGTGATCAGCTCGACGGCCCGCTCGCCGACCGGAAGCACGGCGTCCTCACCGGAGTGGTTGATCGCGAAGAGGTACCGCCCTTCCGTCCCGCGGCGTTCGACGACCTCGACGTCCGGGGGCAGGTCCCGGGCGGGCAGCGGGGCGTCCGCGGCGACTGCGCGCAGCACGGCCGCGAGGCCGTCCGCCGTCAGGCGCGTCGAGACGTGCCACGCCGTACCGTCGCCGATCGCGTGCCGAGTGACCGCCGGTCCGCCCGCCGCCGGTCCGTCCACGTAACACCACACGGCTTCGGCGCCGTGGAGGGCGATGACCTCCGACCAGACGTCGCCTACGATGTTGCCGCTCAGCCGGACCTGTTCGCCCGCGCGCAGCGGGGTGAACTCCTCCACGACCAGGCCCAGCACGTCGCGCAGCGCACCGGGGTGCGGTCCCGGGTGGACGGTATCGTGCTCGTCCACTATTCCGGAGAAGCACGACACGACCAGGACTCCGCCGTCTTCGACGTACCGGCGGAGGTTGGTTGCCGCGGTGTCCGTCATGGCGTACAGCGCGGGCACGACGACCAGGGGATAGCCGCTCAGATCGGCCTTGGGATGGGCGAAGTCGACGGTGAGGTGCCGGTCGTAGGCGGCGGCGTACCAAGCGTCCGCCCGCTCCCGCGCGTCGAGATCGACGCTCGGGCGCCACTCCAGCCGCTGCGCCCACCAGGACTGCCAGTCCCACAGCATCGCGACATCGGCGATCACCCGGCTGCCGCGGATCGGTGCGAGCGCCTCGAGATCCCGGCCGAGCCGCACGACCTCACGCCAGATCCGGCTGTCCGTCCCGGCGTGCGGCAGCATCGCCGAGTGGAACTTCTCGGCGCCCGAGCGGGACGCGCGCCATTGAAAGAACATCGCGCCGTCCGAGCCGCGCGCCACGTGCCCCAGGCTGTTGCGCGCCATTTCCCCCGGCCTCTTGGCGATGTTGCGCGGCTGCCAGTTCACCGCGCTGGTGGAGTGCTCCAGCAGCAGCCACGGCCGCCCGGCGGCCAGGGACCGGGTGATGTCGGCGGCCATCGCGAGGTTGATGTGGTTCCGGTCGGCTTCGGCGACCAGGTAGTGGTCGTTGGTGACCAGGTCGACCTCGCCGGCCCAGGCCCAGTAGTCCAGGGTTTCGCACTGGGACAGAGCCGCCTGGAAGTTCGTGGTCACCGGGATGCCGGGGGACAGCGCGTGCAGCACGTCCCGTTCCCGTTTGAAGTTGGCCAGCAGCTCGTCGCTGGTGAACCGCGCCCAGTCCAGCTGCTGCGCCGGGTTGCACACCGTCGGCGTCAGGCGCGGGGGCGACACCTGGTCCCACGAGCCGTAGGTCTGGCCCCAGAACGTGGTGCCCCAGGCTTCGTTCAGCTCCTTGATCGTCGTGTAGCGGTCGGCGAGCCACTGGCGGAACGCGGCCGCGGACGTGTCGCAGTAGCAGGCGCTGATCGGCACGCTGTACTCGTTGTGGACGTGCCACAACGCCTGGGCGGGGTGTGCGGCGTAGCGGCGGCCGAGCTGCCCGGCGATCGACACGGCCGCCTGCTGGTAGGCGGGCGAGCTGTGGCAGATCGCGCCCCGGCCGCCGAAGCTGTAGCGCACGCCTTCGCGGGTCACCGGCAGCGCGTCGGGATGGCGCTCGTAGAACCACGCCGGCGGCACCGCCGTCGGCGTGGCGAGGTCGGCGCGAATCCCGTTGTCGTGCAGCAGGTCCAGCAGGTCGTCGAGCCAGCCGAAGTCGTACTGGCCCGGTTCGGGTTCCAGCAGCGCCCAGGAGAAGATGCCGACGCTGACCATGGTCACGCCCGCCTCGCGCATGAGGCGCACGTCCTCCTGCCACACCGGTTGCGGCCACTGTTCGGGGTTGTAGTCGCCGCCGTACGCCAGAGCGTCCAGTCCGACCGGCCACTGCCACGCCATTCGCGGGCCCCCGTTCCTGTGATCGTGCACAGAATGATTACTCGCAATTTCGCCCAGATAACCGCAAGCGTCCTGCCCTTGACAAGTATTGACCTGAGGGCCGTACTGTGCACGTACACAGTCGACGGCCCCACCTCCCCCTTGACTCCGGAGGATCGGATGCAGCGCCGCACCGCCCTCGCAGCAATCGCCCTGATCGGCTCCCTCGCCCTCTCCGCCTGCAGCGGCAGCGACCAGCCCCCGCCGACAGGCGGACCGGTCGAGCTGACCATGTGGTCGTGGGCGCCCAACCTCGACAAGGTCGTCGCCCTGTGGAACTCCGGGCACCCGGAGGCCAAGGTCACGGTGCAGAAGCAGGCGGGCGGTGACGAGCTGATCCCCAAGATCCTCACCGCGGAGAAGGCGGGCACCGGGCCGGACCTGGTCCAGGCGGAATACCAGATGATCCCGACGCTGGTCACCAACGACGCGCTGGCCGACGTCGGCAAATTCGCGGCCGGGGCCAAGGAGAAGTTCGCGGGAAACGTCTGGAAGCAGGTCACCCTCGGCTCGGACGCGGTCTACGGAGTCCCGCAGGACATCGCGCCGCTCGGGCTGTTCTACCGCGGCGACCTTTTCGAACAGTTCGGCCTGAAGGTCCCGGCGACGTGGCCGGAGTTCGCCGACGCCGCCCGGGAGCTCAAGCGGAAGGATCCGTCCCGCGCGTTGGCGACGTTCTCCAGCAACGACCCCGGCCTGTTCGCCGGCCTGGCCCAGCAGGCGGGCGCGGCGTGGTGGACGTCGTCCGGCGACACTTGGAAGGTCGCCATCGACGACGAGGCATCGCGCAAGGTCGCGGGGTTCTGGGGCGGCCTGGTCGCCGAGGGCGCGCTGGACAACCAGCCGATGTACACCCCGGCGTGGAACAAGGCGCTCGACGACGGGAAGCAGCTCGCGTGGGTGAGCGCGGTGTGGGCCCCGGGCACGCTGACCACGGCCGCGCCGTCGACCAAGGGCAAGTGGAAGCTGGCCCCGCTGCCGCAGTGGACCGCGGGCGCGTCGGCGACCGGCAGCTGGGGCGGCTCCGCCACCAGCGTCACCCACGGCGCCGAGAAGCGGGGTAAGGCCGAGGCCGCCGCGAAGTTCGCCACCTGGCTGAACACCGACCCCGCCGCCGTGGCCGCGTTGGTGAAGGAATCGGCGGTCTACCCGGCCGCCACCGCCGCGCAGACCAGTGGGGCGCTGACCACCCCGGAGTTCTTCCCGAGCCAGCCGGACTTCTACACGCTGGCCGCGGACGTCGCGAAGGGCACCGCGGCGGCCGGATGGGGGCCGGACGTCATCGTCGCGTACTCCGCGTTCAAGGACGCGTTCGGCAAGGCGGCGCAGGACAAGTCGGACTTCGTGGCTGCGCTGGGCACAGTGCGGCAGGCGACTGTGTCGGACATGAAGAAGAACGGGTTCAAGGTCGAAGGCTGAAGGGATCTGTGGTGTCCACCCGTGCTCCCCGCCGGTTCGCGCCGTACGGCTTCCTTTCTCCGGCGATCCTCCTGTTCGTGCTCTTCTTCGCCCTGCCGATCGGCTACGCGATCTACCTGAGTCTGCACACCGTCCACGTGCGGGGGCTCGGCCTCGGCGGGAAGGCCCGTGAGGAGGTGTGGGCGGGGCTGGACAACTACACGGGCGCGCTGAGCGATCCCGAGCTGCTGGCGGGGGCGGGCCGGGTGCTGCGGTACGGGGCGATCGTCGTGCCGTTGATGCTCGGCCTTGCGCTGCTGTTCGCCCTGTTGCTGGACGGCGCGCGGACGAGGTTCGGGTCGTTTTCCCGGCTGGCGATCTTCCTGCCCTACGCAGTGCCCGGCATCATCGCTTCGCTGCTGTGGGGCTTCCTGTACGTGCCGAGCGTCAGTCCCGGCTACTTCCTGCTCCGGGCGGCCGGGCTCGACGGCCCGGAGCTGCTGCAGGGCGGTGGTCTGTACCTCGCGTTGGCCAACATCGCGGTGTGGGGCGGCACGGGCTTCAACATGGTCGTCATCTACACGTCCCTGCGCGCCGTGCCGCCCGAGCTGTACGAGGCCGCCCGGCTGGACGGCTGCTCGGAACGGCGGATCGCGGTGCGGATCAAGATCCCGCTGGTGCTTCCCGCGCTGGTGCTGACGTTCTTCTTCTCGGCCATCGCGACGCTCCAGGTGTTCGCCGAGCCGATGACGCTGCGGCCGCTGGCGAACACGCTGAGCACCACGTGGAGCCCGTACATGAAGGTCTACCGGGACGCCTTCGTCCAAGGTGGACTGTATTCGGCCGCGGCGACCGCCGTGGTGATCGCGGCGGTGACGCTGCTGCTGTCCCTGGTCTTCCTGAAGCTGGTCAACCGGCGCGCCACGGAGGCGGGTTCGTGACCGCCCTGCTGACCCGGCCGCGGGTGGACTCCGCCGCGACGGCCCGGCCGGGGCGCCGCACGGCGTGGGCGCCGACGATCCTGCTGCTGCTCGGCGCGGTCTACTGCCTGATCCCCGTGCTGTGGGTGATCATGGCCGCCACGAAGAGCCGTGACGAGCTGTTCAGCACGTTCACGCTGGTGCCCGGTACCGGGTTCTGGGACAACCTGGCCGAGCTGACGGCCTACCGCGACGGCGTGTACTGGCGGTGGATGGTCAACTCCGCGCTGTACGCGGGCGTGGGTGCCCTCCTGTCGGCTGCGGTGTCGGCGGCCGGCGGGTACGCGCTGGCCAAGTACCGGTTCCGGGGCCGGGGACTGATTTTCACGGTCATCCTGACCGGCGTCCTCATGCCGCCGATCACGCTGGCCGTGCCGCAGTACCTGCTGCTGGCCAAGGCCGGCCTCGCGGGTACCTACTGGTCGGTGCTGCTGCCCAGCGTCCTCAGTCCTTATGGGATCTACCTGGCTCGCGTCTACGCCGCCGCGGCGGTCCCCGACGACGTGCTGGAGGCGGCGCGGATGGACGGCGCCCGCGAGGTGCGGCTGTTCACCTCGGTCGCGCTGCCGATGATGCGGCCGGGGCTGGTGACGATCTTCCTGTTCCAGTTCGTCGCGATCTGGAACAACTTCCTGCTGCCCTACATCATGCTCGGCGACGACCAGCTCTTCCCGGTCACCGTCGGCCTGTACAGCCTGCTCCAGCAGGGCGCCGGGATCCCCGCCATGTACACGCTCGTGATCACCGGCGCCCTGCTGTCGATCATCCCCCTGATCGCGTTGTTCCTGGGCCTGCAGCGCTACTGGCGGGTCGATCTGCTGACCGGAGCCGTAAAGTTGTGACCGACAGCCGGCAGATGAGGGGTCCATGACCGAAACGACGCCGCGGCGGCGCCCAGGGCATAAGCGCCCGCCGACCATCCACGACGTGGCCGCGCACGCCGGCGTCTCGCGCGGCACCGTCTCCCGGGTGCTGCAGGGCGGGCACAACGTCAGCCCGGCGTCGCAGGAGGCGGTCAACGCCGCCATCCGCAAGCTGGGGTACGTGGTGAACCGGGCGGCGCGCAGCCTGGTCACCCAGCGCGCGGGCTCGGTCGCGTTCCTGCTGTCGGAAACGCAGGACAGGTTCTTCGCGGACCCCAACTTCACCACCCTGCTGCGCGGCTGCACCGAGGCGCTGGCGGTGCACGACATCCCGCTCGTGCTGATCACGGCGGGCACCGAGGCCGAACGCCGTCGCATCACGCCCTTCCTCTTGGGTCACCACGTCGACGGCGTGCTGCTGATCTCCTCGCACCGCGGCAGCCCGATGGTCGAGCACCTGCGGCGGGCCGAGCTGCCGTTCGTCTGCTGCGGCAAGCCGCTCGGCCAGCGCGGCAAAGTGTCCTACGTGGCGGCCGACGACCGCGAGGGCGCCAAGGACATGGTGCGCCACCTGCTCGAGTCCGGCCGGCGGCGCATCGCGACCATCGCCGGCCCGCAGGACTCGCCCGGCGGGGTGGAGCGGCTGGCCGGCTACCGCGAGGTGCTGGCCGAGCACGGCCTCCCCCTCGACGAGCAGCTGGTCGAGG
This sequence comes from Amycolatopsis sp. NPDC051758, assembly GCF_044453095.1. Lineage (NCBI taxonomy): Bacteria > Bacillati > Actinomycetota > Actinomycetes > Pseudonocardiales > Pseudonocardiaceae > Amycolatopsis > Amycolatopsis sp. NPDC051758. The sequence continues at coordinate 59,143 of NZ_JBITCJ010000026.1, forward strand.
TCGGGGACTACAGCTGGGCCAGCGGCGAGGCGGGCATGCAGCAGCTACTTACCCGGGCGCCGGACCTGGACGCGGTCTTCGTCGCCTCGGACCTGATGGCCGACGGCGCGCTGACGGCCATCGAGCGGACCGGCCGGCGCGTGCCCGCCGACGTCGCCGTCGGCGGGTTCGACGACTCGCCGGTCGCGTCCGCGGCCCACCCGCCGCTGACCACGATGCGGCAGCCGTGGGACCGGATCAGCGAGACGATGGTGCGCCAGCTGCTGGCCCAGATCGACGGGGAAGGGCCGGCCACGGTGATCCTGCCGACCGAGCTCGTCGTCCGCGAATCGGCCTGAACCCGCGGGCCCGCGGTTCTGATCTTGCCTGGCTGTGCACGTTCACAGGAAATTGTCGAACAGCCTTGAAAATTTCCCACGGGTGCGGTTCCATGCATTTACGTCGACCGTGTGTAGCTGATTGCGTACGTTCACCGCCCCCGTCCCCGGATTGTCACGTCGTCGATCAAGGGAGATCGAATGACCGTGTACCGCACCGGCCGCACCACGAAGGCCGCCGCGTTCCTGGCGGCCGTCACCCTGTTCGCGGTGCTCCCCGCGCCCGCCGCTTCGGCGGCGAACGCGCTCCGTGCTGGGCGCGGACGTCTCGACCGCCCAACGCGCGCTCGATTCCGGCGCGAAGTACTCCGACGCGAACGGCGTCGCGGGGGACCTGCTCGACTGGAGCGCCTGACGGGATCCGCCGGCTACGACCGAGACCGCGGCAACGCGGAGGGCAAGTAAACGCTTTCTTGGTCGGGTAGGCCGGAGTGATTTCGCAGGGACGGAGTGCGACCCGAGGTGAGAGCGCTCCCAGGCTGGAGTCCATCGAACAGGAGAACCCATGTCCCGCAAGCACTACACGATCGTTCTGGCCGGGATGGCAGCGGTCGCACTGGTTCCGGTGCCGACGGTGGCGGCGGCGCCACTGGCGTTGCCCCCGCAGTGTTCGGGGACCGCGCCGATCAAGTGCCACTTCGCCGTCTCGCCGGGCAACTACGACGTCGCCGTCGGGCTCGGCAGCTCCTCGAAGGCGGCGAACACGTCGATGTCGGTCGAGGCACGCCGGCAGGTCCTGGCGGCCGTCTCGACGAACGCGGGCCAGGTCGTCCCCACCGCGGTCACGGTCAACGTGCGCACCCCGGAGGGACAGCCGACCGGCCAGGGCGGCACCGGGACGGCGGGCCTGGACATCACCTTCGCCGGCAGTGCTCCCGCGATCACCTCGCTGACGGTGACGATGGCCGCGGCCCCGTTGGTGACGTACTTGGCGGGTGACTCGACCGTGTGCGATCAGCCCGTCGCGCCCTACACGGGTTGGGGTCAGATCCTGCCCACGAGCGTGCGGGGCGGCGCGGTGATCGCGAACTACGGGGACTCCGGCGAAAGCTCGGGCAGCTTCCTGGCCAACAGTGCGCTGTTCCCGCGGATGAAGCCGCTGATCAAGAGCAAGGACCTGGTGCTCATCCAGTTCGGGCACAACGACAAGCAGACGACGGCGACGGCGTTCCGCGACAACCTCACCAAAATGGTCAACGGCGTGCGTGAGCGTGGAGGTGTCCCGGTGCTGGTGACGCCGCCGGTGCGGCGGCTGTTCAGCGGGACCAAGCTGACTTCGACCGCGTTGCACGTCAACGGCGTGGGCGTTGATCTGCCCGCGGTGATCCGGGCGCTGGGCAAGAGCGCGAACGTGCCGGTGATCGACCTGACGGCGAAGAGCAGGACGCTGGTGGAGTCTCTCGGCCCGTCGGCGTCGCAGAAGATCTATCTCACCAAGGCGAGCGACGGCGTCACCGACAACACGCACTTCTCGGCGTACGGGGCGACGCAGATGGCGAACCTGGTCGTTCAGGGTGTGCGCGAGCAGAACCTGCCGCTCGTCACCTTTCTCCGCTGAGTGAGTCCACTGCGGACAGAAACGAGATAAGTCATGCCGATCGGTACGAAGTCGCGGGCAGTGACGCTCGCGGTGGCGCTCGTGGCCGCGGTCACCACGGTGGTGCACCCGGCCGCGGCCGCCACCGGTGACGGCTCGCCGTCCGACTCCAACATCAGGTACTTCGGGCGGTGGGACACCCGGTCGCCGGGGGCGTATGTGTCCGAGTGGGCCGGTGCGTACGTGGTGGTCGGGTTCACGGGCACCACGGTGAAACTTCGTCAACGCGGCAGTATCGACCTGTTCACCAGCGTCGACGGCGGTCCGTGGGTGTCGCGCACGAACGTGAGCGGGACGGTGAACCTGACTCCGTCCCGGCTGCCGTCCGGCACGCACACCCTGCGGGTGTCCTACCGGCCGGTGGCCGGCTCGTACCACGGTGACGCGGTGTTCCAGGGCGTGCTCCTGGACTCCGGGGCACGGACCGTGGTGCCGAGCGCGCCATCGCGGATCATCGAGTTCATCGGTGACTCGATCACGGTGGGCCAGCGGTCCTCCAAGCAGGCACTGACCGCCTACGGCTGGCTGACCGGGGAGAAACTGGGAGCCGGGCACACCCAGATCGCGGTCGGCGGTGCCTGCCTGTACCCGACGTCCGACGGGTGCATCGGCATGCGCGACCGGTTCTTGAAGACCGGCCTGGACGCCGCCAAGCCGGACTGGGACTTCTCCCGCTACCAGGCCAGTGACGTGGTGATCAACCTCGGCACCAACGACCTGTCGCACGGCGTCTCCGGTTCGCAGTTCCAAAGCGCGTACGTCACGCTGCTGCAACGGGTCCGCGCGCAGTACCCGAACGCGACCATCCACGCGATGGAGACCTTCCACAAGCGGTACGTCACCGAGACGAAGGCCGCGGTGACCGCCCGGAACAACGCCGGTGACAGCAAGGTGCGGTTCATCAACACCGAAGGCTGGATCGACAAGGCGACCGACACCGCGGACGGCACGCACCCCAACGACGCCGGTCATCAAAAGATCGCGGCCCGGCTGGTCGCGGTCATCGGCTGACCTTCGGAGATCCACGGCAGATGGGAATTGCCCATGCGCACCTTCGTCCTCAGCCGGAAGCCGGCCGTGCGTGGCGGAAGACCGCCTGCGACCAGCCGCCGCACCCCAGTTTCGCGATAGCGAGGTGATTGCGTTGTCCACCAAACGAGGCACGGCGTGGCAGGCACTGGCCGCCGCCGCCGCACTGGCGCTGGTGATCGCGCCGGTTTCCGTGCTGCCCGGCACCACCGGCACTGCCGCCGCGAGCACGAGCGCGGCCAACCGGTACCGGACGGTCACGGACTTCGATCCCGGCTGGCTGTTCAACTACGGCGACGCGAGCGGCGCCAACGGTGCCTCCTACAACGACGCCGCCTGGCGCAAGCTCAGCGTGCCGCACGACTGGAGCATCGAGGGCAAGAGCCCGCCGGCCAGCCCGTTCTCGCAGTCGGCGCCGAGCACCGGCCGCGGCGGCTATCTGCCCTCGGGCATCGGCTGGTACCGCAAGCACTTCTCGCTGACCGTGCCCGCCACCCGCAAGGTGTACCTGGAGTTCGACGGCGTGATGGCCAACGCGAGCGTGTACGTCAACGGCACGCTCATCGGCACTCACCCGTACGGCTACACCAGCTTCCGCTACGACATCACGGCGGCGGCGAAGTTCGGCGGCGCCGACAACGTGGTCGCCGTCAAGACCGATACCAGCGCGCAGCCCGCGTCGCGCTACTATGCCGGTGCCGGGATCTACCGCGACGTCCGGCTCATCGCGACGGACCCGGTGCACGTCGACCAGTGGGCCACCCACGTCACCACGCCGAACGCCACCGGTTCCGCGGCCACCGTGCACGCGGAGACCACGGTGGTCAACAACGGCGGCGCGGCGGCGAGCGTCAGCGTCCAGGGCGTGCTCAGCGACCCGGGCGGGGCCGCGATGCCCGCCGTGACGACGGCGGCCAAGACCATCGCCGCCGGGGCGTCGGCCACCTTCGCCTACGACGTGCCGGTGAGCAACCCGAAGCTGTGGGACCTGGCGAACCCGAACCTGTACTCGCTGGCCACCACCGTCCTTGCCGGCGACGCCGCGGTCGACGACGACATCACGCCGGTGGGCATCCGCACCTTGACGTTCGCCGCCTCGACGGGGATGAGCCTCAACGGCAAGAGCGTGAAGTTCCAGGGCGTCGCCCTGCACCAGGACGCCCACGGGCTCGGGATGGCCGCCCCCCAGCGGGCCGTGCAGCGGCGGCTCGCCCAGCTGAAGGCGCTCGGGGTGAACGCCATCCGCACCGCGCACGATCCGCCCAGCCCGGTTTTCCTGGAGCTCACCGACCGGATGGGGTTCCTGGTCCTCGACGAGTTCTTCGACGTCTGGACCCAGCACAAGTACGCCGACGTCGGCGACTACGCGACGTACTTCAACCGGACGGCGTCGTCGCCGACCGGCACGCCCGCGGTGCCGGGTGCGACCGGCTCGGTGCCCTGGTACCAGGTCGACGCCACGAGCGTCGTCCTGCGTGACCGCAACCACCCGAGCGTGGCGATGTGGAGCACGGGCAACGAGATCCGTGACTCGCTCGCGACCCGGACGCCCCTGCTGACCAGGATGGTTTCGATCGCGCACGCGCTGGACCCCGGCCGTCCGGTCACCCAGGCCCTGTTCCGGCCCGCCGACAGCGGCGACGTCACCGGCGCCACCCGGACCACAGTGGACGTCTTCGGCGGCAACTACCGGCCGGACGAGGTCATCCGGGCGATGAAGATGTCTCCGGCGCGGCCCGGGCTGTTCACCGAGATGGGTACCGACACCTCCGCGTGGACGACGGTGAAGAACACCCCCGGCGTCACCGGCCTGTTCGTCTGGACCGGCGCGGCGTACCTGGGCGAGGCCGACGGGCTGTGGCCCCGCGGCGAGAGCGACTTCGGCCTGCTGGACGGGGTCGGCACGGTCCGGCCGATCGGATACTCCTGGCAGCGCGCGTGGGGTGCGCCGGCCACGTCACCGCCGCCGACCGGCACCACGGCGAGCCAGGTGGTGCTCACGCCCGACCACAGCACGGTGTCGACGGACCTCGACGACGTCTCGTACGTGAAGGCGACCGTGGCCGACTCGTCCGGGCGGGTGGTGACCGGCTCCTCCGCCGCGATCACCTTCAGCATCAGCGGACCCGGGGTGCTCGTCGCGGTCGACAGCGGCAGCCCGGCGCAGGAGACCTTCCGCGGCAGCGTGCGGAAGGCGTACCAGGGAGCTGCGTACGCGCTGGTCCGGGCGACCGGCGCGGGCACCGTCACGGTGACCGCGAGTGCCGGCGGGCTGCGTCTCGGCACGACCACCTTGACCGGCACCACGGCACCGTTCGTGCCCTGCTCCGGCAGTTGCGACTGATGGCCGCGTCTGATGGCAAGGAGTGAGCGGATGACACGTTCCAGGACCATGACCCGGACGCTGGTGGTCGCGGTGGCCGCGATCGCGGCCGTCGGTGGTGCCGCGCCTATGAGCAGTGCCGCCGGAAAGACCTACTACGTCGCCCCGGCGGGCAGCGACAGCGCCGCCGGGACGCAGGCCGCGCCCTGGGCGTCGATCGCCCACGCGCAGGCCGTCGTCCAGCCGGGCGACACGGTCTACCTGCGGGGCGGCACCTACGCGTATTCCCGCGCGAACAAGAGCTGCGCGAGCGGGACGGACCGGGTGGACGCGATCACCCTGAACAAGAGCGGTGGTTCGGGCACCCCGATCCGCTACTGGGCCTACCCCGGGGAACGGCCGGTCTTCGACTTCTCCCGCGTGAGCGACAACTGCCGGATCAAAGGCTTCGACGTCACCGGCAGCTGGATCCACCTCAAGGGCCTGGAAGTCAAGGGCGTGCCCCAGAACAACAACCTCAACCACGAGTCGTGGGGCATCTGGATCTCGGGCAGCAGCAACACCTTCGAACAGCTCGACCTGCACAACAACATGGGACCGGGCCTGTTCATCCAGGAGGGCGGCGGCAACCTCGTGCTGAACTCCGATTCCCACGACAACTACGACCCGCGCACCTCGAACGGGGCGGGCGAAAGCGCCGACGGGTTCGGCGCGCACATCTCCGCGGGCCACCCGGGCAACGTGTTCCGCGGGTGCCGCGCGTGGTGGAACTCCGACGACGGGTTCGACCTCATCAACGCGTTCTCGTCAGTGACCATCGAGAACTCGTGGGCGTGGCGCAACGGGTACCTGCCGCAGACGACCACGGCATCGGGCAACGGGAACGGCATCAAGGCGGGCGGCTACGGCGGCAAGTACGTCACCAACGGTGCCAAGCACACCGTCCGCGGCTCGGTGGCGTTCAACAACCGGGCGTCGGGTTTCTACGCCAACCACCACACACTGGCCAACGACTACTTCAACAACACCAGCTACGCCAACCACCCGGACTACAACATGCTCGGGATCAACTCGAGCGGCGGGGCGGTCGGCCTGGGCAACCTGCGCAACAACCTCGCCTACGCAGGAACCCTGCTGTCGAACATGACCGGCACGCGCGCTTCGTACAACTCCTGGAACCTGGGTGTCACGCTGTCGGACTCGCAGTTCCAGAGCGTGTCGACGGCCGGCTGGGACGCGTGGCGCCAAGCCGACGGCAGCCTGCCCGTGCTGCCCAACCTCCGCCTCGCGTCGAACAGCTCGCTGATCGACAAGGGCACCAACGTCGGTCTGCCCTACAACGGAAAGGCTCCGGATCTCGGTGCCTTCGAGTCTTGAACGAACGGACGGCGGTGACCACCCCTCGGTGGTGACCGCCGCCCGTTCAGGTCTGTCAGCCTTGTGGCAATGAGGTTCCGTCAGCGCGGAAGACCTAGGTGGAGACGCTTTGCGCCGGCAGGTTCAGCGAAGCGACTCCGGCCGACACCGCCGGCAGCCCGATCGCGGCCAGGTTCTCGGCGGCGCAGGTGCGGTACACGCCGCTCGCCGAGATGCCGCCGGAGGGCAGGCGGACGCCGACGACTTGCGCGCTCTTGTTCAGGTTGGTGACGACGAGGGTCCAGTCACCGCCGAGCGACGTGGCCATGACCTGCACCCCGCTCGGCGCGCCCGTCACGGGTGGCGGACGGAGCCGGGGCGGACGAACTCCATTGGGGTACTTCGGAGAGGAACTTGTCGACGTGGTCGGACTCGTCGGCGATGACGCGCGTGGACGGCGCCCGCGACGCCAGTACGTGCCCCACCGCCCGCACGATGTCGTCGCGCTGGCCGGCGGGGACCAGCATGCCCTCCTGATTGCAGGCGGAGAAGGAGACGCGGGGTTCGTTCATCGGGCTGAGGTGATCGATCGCCACTCCCTCCGACGCGAAGTGGGTGACGATGTCGGCCAGGTAGGTGGCGTACGCCTGGGTCGAAGCCGACTTCAGGCTCCCGCCGCAGCTCTTGCCGTTGCTCGTCCACGCCGCCGGTGGGCTGTTGACGAAGCCGACGATCTCCGGCACGCCGTACTGGGCCGCGTAGCGCAGGAAAAGCCGTGCCGCCCGCATCCCGGTTCCAGTCGTAGCGGCCCGGTGAGACCATGAGCGACTGCGGCGCACGGTCACCCGCGGCTACACCGACCCGCCACCACCGATGTTGTACTGGTAGGCCGACAGCTGGATTCCGCTGGGCCCGAACAGAAGTTCCGCGACCCGCTGCTGGGTGGCGGGGGCGAAGCGGGCCAGGTCGTTGACCCACCACGCGCCGGAGGCTCCGATGTTCTGGATCGTCGGCGCCGGCGTCGAAGAGACCTCGGCCACGGCGGCGAGATCCGTGGCTGCCGCGGCTGTCCCGCCGGGCGTCCCTGCGATGCTGACGGCGCCGAGCACGAGGGCGGAGGCGGCCGCTGCGGGACCTAACCAGGATCCAGGTTCGGCGATCACATCGTCCTTCTTCCTGAGAGGCTGAGTTTGCCGGAGAGCGGAGTGAAGCTTCGGGGAAGCGCAGCACGGTGAACCGGATCCGTCGCAGTGCGCGAGGGGCGCAGGTGCGCGTCCGGTAGTGGTACCACGGGCCGGCGTATGGTCAAGCCAGTGCAGGCGAGGGCATCCCGACGCTAAGAACCGTTCTGGGTCGGTGTCAACACTTTCGCCGAATCCGACGATGAATCGGCCGGCCGCAACGGTGTCAGGCCTGACACCGTTGCGCCGTCCAACGGAAACCCGTGCCACCGATCGCAGGTGTGATCGTTCACATTCCTGGATTGGCGGATCTTCCTTGAATATTCGCAGTAGTTGTTGTATTCCCAACCCGATCCGGCAGGTGATACTGTGCACGTTCACAGTGAACTGCCCGGTACCTGCCCGCCGGGCCGACTGGAAGTCCGGGAGCAGGCCGACCGTCCCACGCCCCGCCGGCACCGTGAAGGTCACGATGGGACGATGGGCGCACTCATTCCCCTGCGCCGAAACCGTGAGTCCAGGTGTGAGACGTGACGGAGACGAAGTATGGGAAAGTTACGATCAGGAACTCGAACAGTGGTCGGAACGAAGGCGATCTGGCCGACTGTGGCCGCCGTGGTGCTCGCCTGCGTCAGCCTCGCGCAACCCGCTCAGGCGGCCGACGCGCCGCCGAATCCGTTGGACAGGCCGGGTTGGACCCTCGACCGGCACGACGAGTTCAACGGCCGTCTCGACCCGAACCTGTGGATAACGAACTATCTTGAATCACGAACGCCGGAATGGCGATCCAGGGCGCGGTACGGATTCCGGAACGACGCACTCGTCCTGCGGATCGACAACGACCAGCCGACCTACTACGCCGGCGACCCGATGAAGGTTTCCAGCATACAGACGGGCCAGCGCACCGGTCTGCACAAGACCTCTCCCCTCGACCACTCGATCCCCACGGTCTGGAAGTACGCACCCAAGTACGGCTACTTCGAGATCCGCGGCAAGACATCCGCGAGAAGCGGGCTCCATGCGGCGTTCTGGACGGTGGGAAAGCAGGACGCGTCGAACCAGAACGCCGAAATAGACATCATGGAACACCCGGGGCGCACGCCGCGGAACTTCAATTTCTGCCTGCACAAATGGTCGGACCCGAACGTTTCGGAAGTCAACAACTCGATCTCGGTCGGATTCGACCTGGCGAACGGGATGCACATCTACGCCCTCGAGTGGACTCCTGCTCAGGTCAAGCTCTATGTCGACAACGTGCTCAAGAAGACAATAAATGCTTCTCCTGCCTACGCCTCGGCGTTCTTGCTCGGCATCTACGAGAACGCGGGATGGACGGGATCCGTGGATCCCTCGGACCCGAGGCCGAAAGAGTTCGTGGTGGACTACTTCCGCGCCTACCGCAAGAGCTGAGAGATGTGAGTGGCAGTCCTTGGTGTGACCGCCCGCCGCTCACCGCCACGGTCCGCGGTGACCGCACCATCATCATCTCGTGCAAGCAAAGGAGTCAACGATGACTTTGCAACGACGTCAGTTCCTCGCGATGAGCGCGGCCGGGGCGGCGGGGCCTGTCCGGCGCTCCGTTCGCCGTCGGGGTGCCTCAGTGCGACTGGACGCGCGGCGGCCGCAAGGTGACCACCACCTGGGAGTCCGTCCTCTGAGTCGGTGCATATGACGGACAGGCGCCGGATCTCGGTGCCGACCGGCGGTTCCGGGAGCGCGGAAGGTTGGATGCATCGTCCATAGGCCGTCCCAACGGAGGATAGGAAATGCCGAGGAAAATTTCCCGACGAACGATCGTGTCGGTTCTGCTCCCCATCGTGGTCGCGCTGACATCGGCTGGTGGCTCCACCAGCGCCGGCGCGGCCACTCCGGCACCGCGGGCCGCCGTGGGTGCCACGATCCAGAACGACGGGTTCTGGAAGGACACCGCAGGGAACCCGATCTACTCCCAGGGCGGCGGTGTACTGAAAGTCGGCAACACGTACTACTGGTACGGCGTGAAGTACGGCGGAGCAGTCAGCTACTACAACAACCCGGCAGGCGGTAAGAACGGAAACACCTCCTTCGCCGCGATCACCACCTATTCGTCCACCGATCTGGCGAACTGGAAGTTCGAAGGCAACGCGATGACGCCCTCGGACCTGGGCGGCGCCGGCTGGGTCGGCCGGGTGGGAGTCGCACGCAACCCCGGCACGGGTAAGTACGTGCTGGTTTCCCAGCTCAACAGCGGGCTGGTGTTCGGCACGAGCAGCACGCCGAACGGCCACTTCACCAATGCGGGTACGCAATCAAGCATCACGAACGTCTCGACCGGCATGTCCGGCGACCAGTCGATCTTCACCGATGACGACGGCAAGGCGTATGTGATCTTCAGCAACAAGAGTGGCCGGTCGCACCTGTACGTCTCTCCGCTGCGCACGTCCGACTTCCTGCACGTCGAAGCGGCCAAGAACGTCTTCAACAGCTCCTCGGGTGGGCGTGAAGGCAACATCATGTTCACGCAGAACGGGACCTACTACTTCTGTTCGTCCGACCTGCACGGCTGGAACGCGTCGCACACGTACTGCATCACGGCCAAGAACGTCATGGGCCCGTACTCCGCGGAGTTCGTGCTGCAGGGGACGGACGCGGACTTCTCGCACGTCACCCAGACCGGGCTGGCGTTCACGGTGACCGGTTCTTCCGGCTCGTTCGTGATGTTCGGCGGCGACCGCTGGAGCGACTTCGCCGGTAACGGCATCGGCTACAACGACTGGGTGCCGGTCACCTTCGCCGGGACGACACCGGTGTTCCATTCGTTGAGCCAGTGGACGGTCGACGCCGCCGCGGGAACCTGGGCGGCAGGCAGCGGCAACAACTACGTCCTGAACCCGGGCGCCGAAGCCGACCGGGTCGCGCAGAACGCGCTCGCCGGGTGGACCACCACCGGCGGCACCGTCAACAGCAACAAGCTCGGCGGGCACACCGGACGCTGGGCGATGGCGCAGACTTCTTCCTCCGCTTACAACGCCACCAGGTACCAGAATATCTCGTTGCCGAACGGGACCTACACGCTGTCTGCCTGGGTGAAGAGCAGTGGTGGGCAGAAGAAGGCGACGATCTTCGCCAAGAATTTCGGTGGTAGTGAGCTGAACTCCTCGATCAGCCAGGCGATCGGCAGCTGGACAAAGGTCAGCGTCCCCGGCATCACCGTGACGAATGGGTCGATCCAGGTGGGTGTGTTCTCCGACGCGAACGCGGGCAACTGGGTGAACGTCGACGACTTCAGCCTGGTGCAAACCGGTTAGCCTCAATGGGCGCGAGGGCGGCGGCCGCGTCGCCGACCTCGCGCCCATTGATCAACAGGACTCCACGATCACGCCTGGCTCGAGCGACGGCGTGTCGGCGAGTCATGCCCGGCCGGCCACTCGGCAGTGACACCAGGACGCAACGGGAAAGGATCAACAATCGTTCTGCCCGGAGGCCGGCAGCAACGGTCAGGGCGTCTCGCTCCGGTCGCACAACTTCTCCGATCGGTTCGTCCGTCACTACGACAACAGCGTCTACATCGCCGCCAACGGTGGTTCCAACGCCTTTGACAGCAGCAACGCCTACGCCGACGACGTGAGCTGGCTCGTCAGCTCGCCGTGGCTCTCCTGATCAGACCTTTCCGGACCGGCGTGGCGCTCCGGGGAGATCTTGGATAGTCCCGCTCCGCTGCTCGATCGACACGTCGGCTGATCGATATTCTCTGCCGAAACGGTCAACCGAACAGCCGATGGACGAAGGTCGAGATGCGGGAGTCGGGCCAGGCCGGCGGGTGGGGCTGGGCGGCGTCCTGGCACCGTCCGGTGTTCGGGGGCGGCCCGGCGACGGTGCCCGGGCTGCGCGTCGAGAGCGTCACCGTGGCTCGCGGACGGCACGAACTGCGGGCGCACCGCGTGCTCGGTGCCCCGCCCGGCGCGAGCGCCGAACAGACGGGCTGGGTGACCGCGCCCCGGCGAGTCCGTGCTCCGGCCGCTGGCCGGCTGGACGGGACAGGATGAGGTTCGCGCCCCGCACGGCACCGCCTTCGCCCAGTGGGTGTCGCTCCCGCGACTCACCGGTGACGTCCACGGCACGACGGTCTTCGTCGCGTTGGCCGTGCTGGGCACCGAGGCGGACGACCTGGTCGGCTCTGCCACTGCGGAAGGCGCGGAGGTCCGCTGGCCGGACGGGTTCACAGTGCGGATCCGGTTCGGCCCGCTGCGGGTGAGCGCCGGGCTCGACGATCCGGACCAAGGGGGCAAACCGCTCTCGCCGTAGCGGGCTTTGCGCAACGGTCCACAGTGGGTCGCGGATTTTACCCTGGTGGCCTGGTCTCGTGGCCTGCCACGGTGGGGTTCGTGCTGATCGGTGTCGTGGCGTCCGTTCCCCAGCTGGTGAGCAGGCGCAGCGCCGCGGCGGACTCGGAACCCGGCTCGGCGTGGTAGGTGACCATCATCTGGTCGGGGTCGTCGGGCAGGGGGAACGTCTCGTACGAGACCTGGAGGTCACCCACCAGTGGGTGCCGCAGCCGCATCGGGCCGTGGCTCTTGCGGCGCACCTCGTGGGCGGCCCACAGTCGGCGGAAGTCTTCGCTGCGCACCGAAAGTTCACCAACCAGCGCGGCGAGCTGCGGATCGTGGGGATGGCTGCCGGCGTGCACGCGGAGGATCCCGGTGACCGCGCGGGCTTTGCGCTCCCAGTCGAGGAACAGGTCGCGGGTGGCGGGGGAGAGGAAGATCAGCCGTCCCCAGTTGCGCTCCTGGGCCGGTAGTTCGGTCCAGTTGCCGAACAGCGCGGCGGCTGGCTTGTTCCAGCCGAGGATGTCCATGCGGAGGCCGTTGACGTAGGCGGGCACGTCCGTCATCGAGTCGAGGAGCTGCTGCACGGCGGGGCGCAATCGCTGGGCCCGTGGTGCCGGCTTGCCCGCTGCCTGTCTGGTGGGCTTGACCAGCTGTGTCAGGTAGGCGCGCTCGGTGTCGGTCAGCTGCAGTGCGCGGGCGATGGCCTCCAGCACCTCCACCGACACGTTCGCGGAGTTGCCCTGCTCGAGGTGGGTGTAGTACGAGACCGACACGCCTGCCACCTGGGCCAGCTCCTCCCGGCGCAACCCGGGCACCCGCCTTCGCGTGCCGTAGTCGGCCACGCCGACATCGGCGGGCTTGAGCCGGGATCGGCGGCTGCGCAGGAACTCGCTGAGCTCGGCACGCCGGTCGCCAGGGGTACTGGAACTGGGCATGCCGTCCATTATGACCCAGCGGCCGGCATCGTTCCTGCTACTGCCGGTGGTAGGAACCCGGAAGGTAGCCGGAGCAGCGGATCGCTGTCGCCGGGAATGCGCGGCAAGCTCGGTGTTGTCCCGATCGGACCGGCAACCGGCGCTGCTGAGCGCGGCCCTCCGATCTCACCTTCGTGGCCCGCCGGCCGCATTCTTTCAGGAGATTTCGATGTCTCGTGTTTGGTTCATCACCGGAACGTCGCGGGGATTCGGCCGCATCTAGTGTTCCGAGTTGTTAGTTCGCGTCTTAATTGTTGGTAGGGTTGCGGGATGGCGCGCACAGGCCGCCCGAAGGCGGAGCTTGTTCTGTCCGA
>NZ_JBITCJ010000027.1:0-60380 GCF_044453095.1 Amycolatopsis sp. NPDC051758
ACCGCACCACAGTGAGCAGCGCGGAGACACGGTCGGCCAAGGCCACCGCATCTGCTTGCCACACCGTTTCGCTGTCCACGCACCAAGATTACCGAAAGTCGAACGCGTGTTCATCACTCGATCAGGTGGAAGCGGCGGCCCGGCAGGGACACCGTTGCGTGGGGAATCGGCGCTCCCGCACCGAGCAGCAAGCAACCACGAGAAAGCGCCGATTTCCCACGCCCCGGCGAAGCCGTATCTTGAAAAAAGAAGCCAGGTCAGCTATGCGAAACGGTCAGCCCGTAGAAAGCGACCCGAGCACCCTTCGTAGTACTGCTCGACGAGGACTGGTTGTACGAACCAGCCTTGAAGTACTGCTTGTAAGCGTTGAACGACGACGGGATGCCGTAGTGCGTCGTGCTGCCGTTGACGGTGAGGTTGATGGTGTTGCCGCCGGAGATCCCGATCGTGTAGGTCCAGGTCTTGCCGACCGAAACATGGCCGACGGTGTGCAGGGTCTGCCCGCCGTCGGGGGAGTTCTCCGTGCCCAGCACGATGTCGCCGCTCGAACGGTAGTACAACTCGAGCAGGGGCTTGGTCGACGACCCGCCGGTGCCGAGGTGGACCTGGCCCACGCAGACGTTCGACGTCACCGACACCACGCGCAGGGTGGCACTCATCTTGTGCGACCCGCTCAGCGACCAGTTGGCCGCCGACCCGCTGCGGTTCATCTCGCGCAGCTCGGAGCGGGCGTAGTTGGAATTCGGGGTGGTGACGCCCTTTTCCGGCGCCCAGAAGGTCATCGCGCCGTCACGGGTGTCGGTGTAGAAGTAGCTGTCCTGGAAGCCGTTCGCGCCCTGCAGCCGCGAGGACGAGATGGTGGTCGGCGACCCGGGCGAGCCGACCGGCTCCTGCAGCTGCCAGATCCCGAGGTCGAAGTTGCCGCCGGGGGCGACGGACGGATCGGCGAGGATGCTCTGGCCGATCGCTCCGGTGGTGGGTTCGGCTACCGCGGGCAACGCGGATCCGGCGGCCAGGGCCGGAACCGCCAGCAGGACGAGCATGGCACGCACGCGCATCGTGGGTGTCCTTTCGCGACGAGGACCCGGGGCGGAGCGCAGGCGCACTCCGTCCCACCATTCGTTCACGGGTGTGAATAAATGGTCTGGACAACCCGGCGGCGAAATTGAAGGTTAAGAGCGGCGCCGCATCGTGTCAAGCATTGACATCCTCGGCTGGAAGCGGTTACCCGGTCACCGGCGGCAGCACCTCGCACAACGCCGCCAGCGCCCCCGACCACGCGCTGTCCGACGGAGTCGCATACCCGACAACGAGCCCGTCACCACCCTGGACGGACGGATGCGCGAAGTCACCGAGCCCACCGACCGCCAGACCGGCCTTCGCCGCCGTCGCGATCACCTCCCGCTCGGTGCCCGCCGGAAGGTCCAGCACCGCGTGCAGCCCGGCCGCGATGCCCGACACGCGGATCCCGGGCGCCCGCGACGCCACCGCCGCCACCAGCTGGTCGCGACGGCGGCGGTAGCGCAGCCGCATCGCGCGGACATGGCGGTCGTAGTCGCCGGACGTGAGGAACTCCGCGAGCGTCAGCTGGTCGAACGAGCCGGGGGCCCAGTCCACGTGGCCCTTGGCCGCGATCACCTCGCGCGTCACCGAACGGGGCAGCACCATCCAGCCGAGCCGCAGCCCGGGTGCGAGTGACTTGCTCGCCGTCCCGAAGTACGCGACGTGGTCGGGGTCGAGGCCCTGCAGCGCGCCGACGGGCTGGCGGTCGTAGCGGAACTCGCCGTCGTAGTCGTCTTCGAGCACCAGTCCGCCCGTCGCCCGCGCCCAGTCGACGACGCCGG
This sequence comes from Amycolatopsis sp. NPDC051758, assembly GCF_044453095.1. Classification (NCBI taxonomy): domain Bacteria; kingdom Bacillati; phylum Actinomycetota; class Actinomycetes; order Pseudonocardiales; family Pseudonocardiaceae; genus Amycolatopsis; species Amycolatopsis sp. NPDC051758. The sequence continues at coordinate 1,845 of NZ_JBITCJ010000027.1, forward strand.
TGCGGCGGGCCGGGCTCAGTGCGCCGCCGGTGGGGTACTGGTGTGCCGGGGTCAGCAGGACCGCGCCGGCGTCGGTCAGCTCTTCCGTGCGCGCGCCGTGCTCGTCGAGCGGGAGTGCGGGGGTCCGCAACCCCGCGTCGGTCAGCAGGTCGTGGTACTGCGGCACGCCGTACGCCTCGACGGCGACCGTCCGCACACCACGCCCGTGCAGCACGGCGCCGATCAGGCGCAGCGCGTGCACGAACCCGGCGCAGACGACGATGCGGTCGGGCGTCGCGTGCACACCGCGGGCGCGGGCCAGGTAGCCGGCGAGGGCCGTGCGCAGTTCGATGCGGCCGCGCGCGTCGCCGTAACCGAGTGCCTCGTGCGGCGCGGCCGTCAGCGCGCGCCGGGCCGCCGCGAGCCACTGCGCACGCGGGAAGCTCGCCAGGTCCGGGTTGCCGGGCAGCAGGCTGAACCGGGTGCCGGGCGTGCGGATCGGTGTCGGCCGCGCGAGGGCGACGCGGTCGGTCCCGGCCTTCGGCGCCCGGCCGGGTTCCGCGCGCTGGGCGACGCGGGTGCCCGAACCCTGACGTGCGGTGAGCCAGCCCTCCGCCACGAGCTCCGCGTAGGCGTCGGCGACGGTGTTGCGCGCGATCGCCAGGTCCGCGGCCAGGGTCCGGGACGACGGCAGCCTCGCGCCGGGCGGCAGGCGTCCGGCGCGCACGGCCTCGCGCAGGGCGTCCGTCAGCGAGGTCCGCAGGCCGTGGCGGCCGCGGAGACCCACGTGGTCCAGGTGCAGATCGGCGCCGAGACCGCCGGAATTGGCCCGCGTTTCCGCCATGAAAATGGACCATACTCCTGAGCCGGTTCGCCTTAGCGTCGGAATCATGAGCACGCTCGACGTCCGGGAGTCCGCCGGACCACCCACCATCAGCACCCGGTTCGCCCTCCTGCTGGCCGTCGCCTGCGGGATCGCGGTCGCCAACATCTACTTCGCCCAGCCGCTGCTGGAGGAGATCGGGCGCGACCTCGGAGTCGGGCCGGCCGGGCTCGGGTTCGTGACGACGGTGACCCAGCTCGGCTACCTCCTCGGCCTGCTCCTGATCGTGCCGCTCGGGGACCTGCTCAACCGGCGGGTGCTCATCCCGGCGGGCTCGGTGGTCGCCGCCGTCGCGCTGGTCGCCGTGGCCGGGTCGCCGGGGCCGGTGACGTTCTTCGTCGCCAGTGGTGTGCTCGGGCTCGCGACCGTGGTGCAGCAGGTGATCATCGCCTACTCGGCGGTGCTGAGCGGTCCCGGCTCCCGCGGCCGGGTCCTCGGGATCGTGACGAGTGGCGTCGTGATCGGCATCCTGCTCGCCCGCACGGTGGCCGGGCTGCTCTCCGACGCGTTCGGCTGGCGCTCGGTGTACGTCGTCTCGGCGCTGCTCATGCTCGGTGTCGCGGTGGTCCTCGGTGTCCGGCTGCCGCCGGAGCGGCCGGGCCGGCCGCCGGTGTCCTACCGCCGGCTGATCACGTCGGTGTTCACGCTTACCGTGCACAACCGGGTGTTCCGCGTCCGGAGCCTGATCACGCTCTTCATGTTCGCCGGCTTCGGCGCGCTGTGGGGTTCGATGGCGCTGCCGCTGTCCGCGGAACCCTGGCACCTGTCGACGTCGGAGGTGGGGCTGTTCGGCCTCGTCGGCGCGGCGGGCGCGATCGGCGCGGCCCGGGCGGGCGCGCTGGCCGACCGCGGCCGGGCGCAGTGGGTTACCGGCGTCACGCTGACGCTGTTCGCGGTGTCCTGGCTGCCGATCGCGTGGCTGCCGCACTCGCTGATCCCGTTGCTCGTCGGGATCGTGGTCATCGACTTCGCCGGGCAGGCCGTGCACGTCACCAACCAGCACCTGATCGTCGGGGTCGACCCGAACTCGAGCAGCCGGCTGATCGGCAGCAACATGGCTTACTACTCCGTCGGGTTCGGCGGCGGCGCCGTCGCGGCGACAGCCACCTACAGCGCGTGGGGCTGGGGCGCGGTCTGCGTCCTGGGCGCCGGGTTCAGCGTCGCCGCGCTGCTGGTCTGGGCCGCCGACCGCAGCATCCCCCGCAAACCGTCCACAGTGGATTAAGGAGAACACGATGAAGGTATTCCTCGCCGGCGCCACGGGTGTGCTCGGCCAGCGGCTCGTCCCGCTCCTGGTCGCGGCCGGCCACGAGGTCGGCGCCATGACCCGCTCGGCCGCCAAGGTCGAGCCGCTGGTCCGCCTCGGCGCCGTCGCGATCCTCTGCGACGTCTTCGACCGGGACGAGCTCATCCAAGCCGTCCGCGACTTCAAGCCGGACGTCGTCCTCAACGAGCTCACCGACCTGCCCGACGACGTGACGAAGATCGGCGACCACGCGGAGCGCAACGCCCGCATCCGCACCGAGGGCAACCACAACCTGATCGAAGCCGCCCGCCGCAGCGGCTCGCCGAAGATCTTCGCCCAGAGCGTCGCCTGGCCGCTGCCCGACGGCCCTGACGCGCGGGCCGTCGCGGACCTCGAGCGGTCGGTCCTCGCCGAGGGCGGTGTTGTCCTGAGCTACGGCCAGTTCTACGGCCCCGGCACGTACAACGAAGACGCGAAGCCCGCGGAGCCGCGGGTCCGGATCGACCGCGCGGCCGAGCTGACGGTCGAGGCCCTCGACGCGCCTTCGGGTGTCGTCACCATCGTCGACTGAGCCGCTAGGGTCGTTGGCATGACAGCGTTGCCGAGCATCCCGGTCCTCGTCCGCACGTGGTTCGGCGACAACGCCGCCTGGGCGGCGCTGGTCGAGGAGGTCCGCACACCCAGTGAGGACGACTTCCTCGCCAACGTCACCCCGGTGGACGACCCGGCGTTCGAGGGCCTGGACGCCGAAGCGCTGAAGGAACTCCAGACGGACGGGCCGATCGTCTCCTTCCTCGCCGACGAGGTGACGCTCACGAGCGCCGACCACCCCGTCCTCGCCGTTCGGGTCCTGCCCACCGCCGACAGCGACACGCGGGACCTCCGGCCGTTCCGCGTGGTGCCGGCCGAGCTGTGGAGCGTGGAGAACAACATCAACCTGGCGAACATGGACTGGGCGGACTTCAGGTCGTCGACCGGGGAAGACGGCGTCCACCGCGGGTTCTGAAGGCGGGCCGAACCCACTGGAGGCTAGTGCAGCACGCCCAGCGCCGCCGGCGTGAACGGTGTGACCTCGTTTTCGCGGCCGGCAACAACTTTGGCGGCCCAGACGGGGTCGGCGAGCAGGGGACGGCCGACGGCGATCATGTCGAACTCGTCGGCTTCCAGGCGGTCCAGGACCCCGCTGATGCTCGTGGGCGTCGCGGGTTCGCCGGCGGTGAACTCGGTGTCGAGCCCGATCGAGCCGACCGTGATGGCGGGCTTGCCGGACAGCTTCTTGGCCCAGCCCGCGAGGTTCAGGTCGGAGCCGTCGAACGCCGGCTCCCAGAAGCGGCGGGTGGAGGCGTGGAAGGCGTCGGCACCCGCGTCGGTGAGGGCGTCGAGGATGACCCCGAACTCCTCCGGGGTCTCGGCGATCCGGGCGCCGTAGTCGTTCATCTTCCACTGGGAAAGCCGGACGACCACCGGGAAACCGGGGGAGACCGCCCGCCGGACCTCGGCGACGACTTCGGCCGCGAACCGGGTCCGGGCGCGGAGGTCGCCGCCGTAGGCGTCGGTGCGGTGGTTGGTGCCCGCCCAGAGGAACTGGTCGATGAGGTAACCGTGGGCGCCGTGGAGTTCGACACCGTCGAAGCCGAGGCGCTCGGCGGTGGCCGCGGCCTCGGCGAACGCCTGGACGACGGCGTTGATGTCGGCCTGCGTCATCGTCCGGCCGGGCTCGCCGGCGCTGCCGTCCGCGGAGACGGGCACGCCGGACGGTCCGATGGCGGGTGCGCCGGGGTGCGGGACCGGCCCGGGCTTGCGGGTCATACCGACGTGCTGGAGCTGGGGGAAGATCACGCCGCCGGCGTCGTGGACGGCGTCGACGACCCGGGACCAGCCGGCCAGGGCCGCGTCGCCGTAGAGGCGTGACACCTGGTCGTGTTCGCCGGACGACGGGTGCCCGACGTAGCTCGCCTCGGTGATGACCAGGCCGGTGCCACCGGCCGCACGGCGGGCGTAGTAGGCGGCGAGCTGCTCGGTCGGCACGCCGTCGGGCGATTGCCCCCGGGTCATCGGCGCCATCGCGATCCGGTTCGGGATGGTGAGCTCGCCGAGCACGAGCGGGCGGGACAGGGGGTTCGTCACGGGGATCTCCTTGGTTGAGTTCCCTGTTACGCTAAAACCTCACGTGGACGTGAGATTCAACTTCGAGTGCGGTAGATCACTCCGGGAGCGGCGATGCGGATCGGCGAACTGGCGGCGAAGTCCGGCGTGAGCGTGCGGGCCCTGCGGTACTACGAAGAGCGGGGAATGCTCGTCCCGGAGCGCAGCGCCGGCGGGCACCGCCACTACTCGGAGCGCGGTGTCGAGCTGGTCTGGCTGATCCAGCAGTTCTACTCCGCGGGCCTGTCCAGCAAGTCGATCCTCACGATCCTGCCGTGCGTGGAGACCGGGGAGACCAGCCCGGAGGCGCTCGCCGTGCTCGTGGCCGAGCGGGAACGCATCGACCGCCAGCTGGCCGAGCTGGCGACCGCCCGGAAGAAGCTCGACACCGTCATCGAGAACGCGTCGTCGGCGTCGTGCGCCGCGGACCACTGCCCGGACTGAGCACCACCAGCTTTCCCCGCCGCGGGCCGTGTTCCGCGGCGGCGTGGGCGGCGGCCGCGTCCTCGAACACTTCCTGCACGGGCACCCGGAACGAGCCCTCGGTGAACAGGCGCGCGGCGACCGCGAGGCCGTGCCGCCCGTCGGGCTCACCGCCCAGGGCGCCGACCGACAGGCGGACGCCGTGCTCCGGCCCGCTGAAGTCGGCGAGCGTGACCACCGACGACGGTGCCCCGGTCAGCGCGACCAGTTCCGGCAGCGAGCCCTTTCCGGCCACGTCGAGGGCGGCGTCGACCGGCCCCGGCACGCGCTCACGCAGTCCCGGGCCGTAGGGGACCGGCGTTGCGCCCAGCCCGGCGACGAACTCCTGGTTGCCGGGCGCGGCCGTGCCGTGCACCCGGGCGCCGCGCGCGAGCGCAAGACCGACGGCGAGGCTGCCGACCCCGCCGGAAGCGCCGTCGATCAGCAGGGTCGAGCCCGGCCGGACGTCGAGCAGGTCGAGGGCGCGGGTGGCCGTCTCGATCCCGGACGCCGCCGCGCCCGCCTGCTCCCACGGCATGGACGGCGGTTTTGCCGCCCAGAAGGCGAGGACGGCGAACTCGGCGGTCGCGCCACCGAGCCGGGCGAGGTCGACCGCGCCGAAGACCTCGTCGCCGATCGCGACGCCGTCGATCTCCGCTTCGTCGACAACGCCGGCCGCGTCGACCCCGGGGATGTGCAGCAGCGGGATCGGCGACCGCGACTTCCCGGCGCGGATGGCCAGGTCGACCGGCGACACCCCGGCCGCGTGGACGCGGATCCGCACCTGGCCGGGGCCGGCGTGCGGCTCCGGCAGGTCACCGACGGACAGGACTCCGGGCGGGCCGAACCGCTCGAACCGGGCTGCGAACACGGGGACTCCTGGGAAGTTCCGGTGGGCTGACGGCGTTCACGCTAGAAGTGATCATCGGCCGGCAGCGGGAAGTGAGAGCCGTGCGCGAGGAAGTGACGCAGAACCGGCGGTCGGACGCCGAACGCAACCGCCGCCACCTGCTTTCGGTGGCCCACACGACGTTTTCCCGGCTGGGCACGGAAGTCCCGGTCCGCGAAATAGCCCGGCGCGCGGGCTTGGCGACCGCGACGGTCCACCGGCACTTCGCGTCCCGGGACGACCTCGTCGCGGCGGTGTTCGCCGAGCAGGCATCGCGGTGCTCGGCGCAATTGGGCGCGGCTCTCGACGACCCGGACGTCCGGCGAGCGCTGACCCGGACGTTCCACCGCTTCGGCGAGTGGCAGGGCCCGCTCACGGACGCGATGCTGGCCCGCCCGTCCTACGGTCCGCTGCGTCGTGAGCACGGCGAGGTGTTCGCCCGGCTGGTGGACCGCGCACGGGAGGAGGGCGTCCTGCGCCCGCGGGTCACGCTCGAGGATGTCCGGCTGGGGCTGAGGGCGTTGACGTCGGTGCGCGCGTCGCCGGGGGATGCGGTGCGGCGCCTGACGGGTGTGGTGCTTTCCGGGCTGCTGGTCCCTTAGCCCGGCCGGTGGGCTTTAACCGTGGTTGGCCGGCTGGTCACGAAAAGATTACGTTACTCGATCGAGTGCAACCGGTGTCCCTGTTCGGGCGATAAACGACCGCCTAGAAGGGGGCCGGTATGACTTTGGGAAGGCTCAGAGCACTCAGACACGCCTTGGTGGCGGCGGTGCTGACCGGGGCGTTACTGCCCGTCATCTCCACCGGGGTCGCGGACGCGGCTCTGCCGCAGGGATTCGTGCTGAGGGACACGGACACGGGACTGGGGCAGTACCAGCTGACCGACTTCGGGTACCTGCCCGACCAGTCCGTTCTCGCCACGGCGAAGGACGGGCGTGTCCAGTGGGTCCCGGCCACCGGGACACCGCGGACGCTCGCGACGCTGCCGACCCGCGTCATCGGCGACCTCGGTCTTGTCGGATTGGCCGTCGCGCCGGACTACGCGACGTCACACAGCGTCTACCTGACGCGGTCGCTCGACGTCGGCACCGGTTTTGTCATGCGGCTGTCGCGGTTCACCGTGAGCGTGGACTCGGCGGGCGCGCCGACCGGGCTGACCGGTGAGCAGTCGCTGTTCGAGGTGCCCGGTATCCACAACGTGCACGGCATCAACGGCGTCATCGCCGCCGCGGACGGCACGCTGTGGACCTCCATCGGGGACAGCGGCGACTTCACGCAGGTGGACCCGGGAGCGTTGCGCGCCCAGGACGTCAACCAGCCGTACGGCAAGATCCTGCACTTCACCCCGGACGGCAAGGGGGTGCCGGGGAACCCTTACTACGACGCCGCCAACCCGTCGTCGACGGCGAGCAAGGTGTTCGCACGCGGGTTCCGCAACCCGTTCCGGTTCAGCATCGACCCGAACCTCGGCCTGCCGGTGGCCGGTGACGTCGGCTGGAACACCTGGGAAGAGGTCGACGTCGTGCAGCGCGGCGCCAACCAGGGCTGGCCGTGCTGGGAAGGCAATCACCCGACGCCCGGGTACAGCGGGCTCGCGGGTTGTGTCGGCGTGGCGAACCAGCCGCCCATCTTCGAGTACCTGCACGGCACCGGTGCGATGCAGGGCAACAGTGTCACGGGCGGCATCGTCTACAACGGATCGAGCTATCCGGCCGCCTACCGCGGTTCGTATTTCTTCGGCGACTACGTGACGCACAAGATCTGGACGATGAAGTACGACGACCAGGGCAAGCTCACGCAGGCTCCGCAGAACCCGCCGGTCTTCACCGACATCGGCGGCCCGACGAAGTTCGCGGCCGCGCCGAACGGCGACGTCGTCTACTCGGACATCCTGACCGGGAAGCTGCGGCGGCTGACCTATACCGCCGGCAACACCGCGCCGGTGGCAGCGGCGTCGTCGACCACGGACCCGGACACCCGCACGGTTTCCTTCGACGGCTCGGCGTCGGTCGACTACGACAACGACCTGCTGAAGTACGACTGGGACTTCGGTGACGGGGCCACCGCGGCCGACGCGGGCCCGAAGGTGAACCACGTCTACGCGGCGGGCACCGAGTCGTTCACCGCGAAGCTGACGGTGCGGGACCCGCTGGGCGCGACCGGCACGACCACGGTCAAGGTGGCGCCGGGCAACCACACCCCGGAGCTCACGTTGACCACGCCGGGTGACACCGCGACGTTCGCGGTGAACCAGCAGGTGAGCCTGGGCGGCACCGCGGCGGACGCCGAGGACGGTGCCTTGCCGATCACGTGGACCACGGCGGTCCGGCATTGCCCGAGTGAGTCGACCTGTCACTCGCACCCGGGAGTCGGCGGGACGGGAGCGAGTTTTGCGCAGCCGTTCACCGAGCACCCGGACTCGCGGATGGAGTTCACGGCGACGGTGACCGACAGCGCCGGGGTGACCGCGTCCAAGACTTATGTGGCGCGACCGCGTGAGCACCGGATCACCTTGGTCGGCACGCAGCCGGCGGCCTTGAGCATCCCGGTGGAGGGCGGCGTCAGCTCGGCGATGGTCACGGAAGGCGCGACGTTCGACGTCGAGGCCGCGCCGTTGGGCACCGACGGTCTCTCGAAGTTCACCAGTTGGCAGGGCGGTCCGACGAGCACCACGTGGGTGGTCACCGTCGGCACGACCGACATGACGCTGACAGCGAACTACGCCACGCCGATCGACCAGCGCTATGACGGCGACGCGGCGTTGCGCGCGAAGCTGGGCGCGCCGACGGCGGCCGAGGTCACCGACGGCACGGTCCACTACCGCACGTATGCCAACGGGCGGTTGTACTGGAGTGCCGTGGGTGGCACGAAGTTCATCACCGGTCCGGTGCGGGACAAGTACATCGCCTTCGGCGGCCACGCCAAGCTCGGCCCGCCGACGAGTGACACGGTGTCCACTCCGGACGGTGTGGCGCAGTACAACCACTTCAACAACAACGGCAACGTCGGGTCGATCTACTACACGGCTTCGACGGGCGCGCACGCGATCTACGGTGAGATCCGGAAGCGGTGGGCGGCGCTGGACTACGAGCGTGGCCTGGGCTACCCGACGACGGATGAGGCCGGCACGCCGGACGGCATCGGTCGCTACAACCACTTCGTCAAGGGCACCAACGTCGGTTCGATCTACTACACGGTCGCGACCGGCGCGCACGCGCTCTACGGGGAGATCCGGAAGAAGTGGGCGGCGCTGGACTACGAGCGTGGCTTGGGCTATCCGACCACGGACGAGACCGGCACGCCGGACGGTGCCGGCCGGTACAACCACTTCTTGCAGGGCGCTTACGAGCACTCGATCTACTACACGGTGGCCACCGGTGCGCACGCGGTGAAGGGCGAGATCCGCAAGCGCTGGAAGGCGCTCGGGTGGGAGGGCTCCTACCTGCACTACCCGACCACCGACGAGTACGTGTCGAACGGGGTGTACCGCAGCGACTTCCAGGGCGGCTACATCACCTACACCGTCGCGGCCGGGGCCGTCGACCGTCCTTGGTGACGCCTGAGTGAGTAAAAGCGACCCGCCTCCGGAAGTTCGGAGGCGGGTCGCTTTCGTCGGCTGAGTCGCGTGGGCAGGCATGACGGGGTTGGCGCAGCTCATCACCGAGTCCGGTGCAGCCCCGCTTTGGGTAAGGCGAAGGTCGGCTTCACTCCATATCCGTTGTGGAAGACGCAGTCCTCGGCGGAATCCGGTGGTTCGCCGGGCGCGCAGGGCCAGATCTCGAGGGTGACTTCAGCGGAAAGTGCGCGGTCCGAGGCGTGGAACAACGCGCCACCGGTCCTGGCCCGGACATGCACCTTCCTGCTCGTGCGGCTTGCGAGCCAGGATAGATCAGCCTCGCGGGGACCCGGTGGCACACGGCTTCCCCGGAGCGGGGGATGATCTCCTGCCGAACGGGCACACGATCGTGGCACCTGGCGAGGAGAAGCATGCTCGACGACGTGATGGGGGCGCTCGACACCGTCCTGCCCCGGCTGGCGGCGGTCACCGGCACTCCCGGGGTCGCCGTCGCGGTGGCGACCAGCGCCGAGCTGCGCACCGCCGCGACCGGGTTTGCGGACCTGGGCGCCGGCACGCCGATGACCGGCGAGACGGTGGCGCCGGCGGGGTCGCTCACCAAGCCTGTCACGGGGCTGGCCTTCATGCAGCTGGTCGAGGCCGGCTTGCTCGGCCTGGACACGCCGATCGACCAGGTGCTGCCCGCGGGGCTGCGTGGGCTCGACCCGGCGCCCGTCACCGCGGCCATGCTGGCCGCGCACCAAGGTGGTTACTACGGCGACATCGTCACGGCCACGGCGCACGCCGCACCGGCCGAACCGGTCCTCGACTTCGTCCGGCGCCGTCACGAATCCGGGCGCGCCGTGGAGTACGGCGGGGCGCTGCCGCTGGTGACCGAACCGGGTCCCTACTCGTATTCCAGCTTCGGTGTCGGCGTGCTGGGCGGCGCCGTCGAGCACCTGACCGGCGAACCCTACGGTGCGCGTGTCCACGAGCACGTGTTCGCCGCGGCCGGGATGGACACCACGAGCATCAACGACGGCACGCGGGATCCGTGGGCGACCGGCGCACCGGACCGGACCGGCGAGCAGGCGACCGGGTACATGGCGTTCGGCGACTGGTGCCTGCCGAGCCCGCCGCTGCGCACCTCGGCCTACCCGGGGGTCGGGATGCACACGAGCGTCGCGGACGCCGGGCGGCTGCTGCAGTCCTTGCTGCGCACCGCCCGGGGCGACCACGGTCTCGTCCGGCCGGAGTCGCTCGCGGCCATGGTGACCCCGCGGGTCGCGCGCCCGAGCCACGGCGTCCGGTCGTTCTCCGGCCTGACGCTCGAGCTCGCCGACCCGGAGCTCGGCGACGACTGGTGGTGGGGGCACACCGCGGCGTTCCCGTGGGGGTTCTGGTGGGAGGCACGGGTCTGGCCGCACCGCGACCTCGCCGCCGTCGCGGTCGGCAACCGGTGGGACATGGCGCGGTTCCACAACCCCGCCAGCCGCAGCGCTCCGGGGCTGGCCGTCGAGTGGGCCGGCCGCTGGGCCGTGTCCGGCGCGCCGGAAAGCCTCCCGGACATGGACGGGCGAGCCCGTTGGACCGGTCCCCGCCCCACCCCGGAAAGCTCGCGCTGGATGGGCGTGCTGGCCGGGGAACGCACCCACGGCCTGCTCGGCGTCACCGACCCGCTGCCGGCCACGACGCTGAAGGCGATGACCGGCGGGGCGCGCAGCCTCGGCGACACCGACCCGGGCGGTTGGGACCCGGATGCGTTCGTACGCGGGGTGGAGCAGGCGCGCGCGGCCGCCCCCGATCCGGACGCGCTCGGCACCTTGGGCCGGGAACTCGGTCCCGCGGCGGCGTTGTGGATGCTCGAGTGCGGGGCGTCCAGCGCCGACGTGACGATGCCGGTCGGCGCCTTCGCCCGCGCACCACGCTGAGCGCTCGTCCGCTACCGGCGGGTCCGGCGATCCACGGCCAGCCAGTTCGTTTCCCACGTCGTGCCGCCGTCGGCCGAGAACGCCTGCTCGAACCTCGCCTCGTCCGGGCCCGGCCGGAAGATCAGGAACCGCACCTTGATCGGGCGGCCGGCGAGCTGGTCGTCGCCGTAGAACTCGCCCGCGCCGTTGTGGAAACCGCCGTACACCGACGGGGTGAGCAGGCCGTCGCGGAGGTTGACGAAGGTCAGGCTCCACCGCTGGGCCTGGGGTTCGTACAGCCGCATGTTGAGCGCGTTGATGCTTCCGGCGGCCCCCGACACCACGAACTCCACCACGTTCGCCCGCCGGTCCAGGAGCGGACGTACGGTGCTGGTGCCCGCGAACTGCAGCCACGTGTCGGCGGATTCCGAGAGCGGCTCGGCGAGGACCCGCACCGTGCTGCGCCAGGTGCCGATCTCCCAGTCGAAGTCTTGCTGGCCACTCGCCGGCGACGCGGGAGGCGTTGCCGCGCCGCCCGACGCCGCGGTCGCGACCAGCAGGAGGGCGGAAAGGACGGCGATCAGGATTCGCTTGTATGGCACGGTCATGGTCCGACTATCGGAGTGGAGCACCGGCATGGACAAGAAGGCACCTGCAGGTAACCCCGCGCGCCCCAACCCGCTGCCCGGCTGCCCGATGGCCGCGGCGTTCGCCGCGATCGGCGGGAAGTGGAAGCTGACCCTGCTCTACTGGCTCGCCCACGGCGAGTCCCACTTCGCCGGCCTCCGCCGCCGGGGCACGCCGATCACGCCCAAGGTGCTCGCCGAACAGCTGCGTGAGCTCGAAGCCGACGGGCTTGTCGAACGTGTGGTGACCGGCCCGGTCCCGGCGCGCGTGCTCTACCGGCTCACGCCCTACGGGACGACTCTCCTGCCCGTCGTCGAAGGAGTCCGGGTATGGGGTGAGGCCCACCTGCGGCGCACGCAGGGCGGGACGGCGCCGGACTCGGTGATGAGCTGCGCCGACAGCGTCGTGCTCGCCGGGTACGCTGACCTGTCGTGATCAGGGCTGGGCTTGTTGTGATCGTCGCGGGCATCGCGGGTTTGCTCGCGCACCTCGTTGTCACCGTTCCGCCGGGAAGCTCCGGTGTGGTCACGGGTGGGTCGTGGGTCGCCATCGGCATCGGCACCCTGCTGGCGCTGGCCGGGATCGCCGACTTCTACGACTTCGGCTTCGGCGTCTTCCCCCTGGCCATCGGGATCGCGGTGATCATCGCGCAGCGCGCGACGCACTTCACCGAGGCGATCCACATGCCGCAGCTGCCGCTGGGGATCGTGGCGGCGGTGCTGATCGGCGTCGGCGTGCTCGCCGTGTCCTTCTCCGAAGGCGTGGACGACGCCATCATCAGGCTGCCGTTCTTCGCCGCTGCCTCACTGCTCAGCGACATCTTCGTCGACTTCGGTCCCGGCTGGGACGAGGTGCTGAACGTGACCACCGTTTCCCTCGCCGCCGCCGCGGCCGTCGCCGTGGTGGTGGTCTTCACCGAGGACGGCCTGAGTGACTCCGACTTCGCGGTGGAGCACTACAGCAGCCGGCTGCTGCTGGCGGCGGTGGCCGGGACCGGCCTGGCGGCGGTGCTGATCGCCGTGATGGCGTCGTTCGAGCTGGCGGTGTTCGCCGACGTCCTGCTGACGTCGGCGGCGGTGGTCGGCGGGTACCTGGTCGTGCCGCTGCTCGTGTCCCTCGTGATCTACTGGCTCACCGGGACCCAGGCGGTCGAAATCGCCCCCGTGAGCGTGGTCGAGAACGCGATCGGCGCCATGGAACGTCGCCTCACCGGGATCGGTGCGCTGGCCGCCGGCCTCGTCGCCGTGGCGGCGCTGGTCACGCTGTTCTTCTGGGGCCCGCCGGGCTGGCTGCTGGTCGTCCTGCTGGTCACGGCGGTCGTCGCGGCCGCGGCCGCGGGCTGGGGCGGGTACCGGGCGGTCACCGAACTGGCCCCGCTCATCAGGTCGGGGGTGACCCCGGGCCGGATCGCGGTGGTGCTGGAAACCCTGCGCCGGTCGGACCCGGTGTTCCGCCTCCTGCCCGGGGCAGGAAGGCCCTGACCCCGGCGGCCAGCGCGGGATCGGCCTGCCGGTCGCGGAGCACACCCCGGGCGATCCACTCCGCCTCGTCGTGGTGACCGAGGTCGGCGAGCTCGCGGATGGCCTGGACGCGCACCGCGGTCGGCAGCTCGGCGGCGGCGAGCAGCATGGCCATGGCCACGCCCCAGAGGTGCCGGGCCTGAACGTCGGTGACCTCCGCGTCGGCCGTGGCCGGAACCAGGTCGCCGGTGTCCCACCTCGGGTCGTCCCACACCCCGCTGTTGCCCAGGTCGGTGTGCAAGCGTTTGACCGCGGTGACCGCACGCGCGGTGTCCGGCGGCTGGAACTTCCGCATGGCGCTCTCGGCGAAGAACGTCTCACCGGCGCGGGCCAGCGCCGTCACGAACCGCAGCCGGGCGAACACGGGCCAGATCGGGTGCCCGGCGGCCGAGGCGAGCTCGACGTTCGTGGTGTCACCGCGGGGAAAGCCGTTCGCGAGCGCGTCGGCTTCGGCGATGGTGCGCAGGGGCGACCGGGTGGTCCGGGGCGGCGTCACCGGGGGACTCGGCGGGCTGATCGGCCGGCTCGGCGGCAGGGTGTCCGCCGGACGGTGGGCCCGGTTGCGGACCAGGGCGAACTGCCCCACCGAGTCGCTGTGCACGATCTTCGGCTCGGGGTGGTCGCGGTCCCGCATCCGCCGGCGGAGCTGCTGGTAGACCGTGAACACCGGCAGCACGGGCCCCTCGCCGGGCAGCCCGTCCCGCAGCACCCTGATCAGCTCACCCGAGAACACCGTGTGCCGCTCACCCTCGACGAACAGGGCCGCCAGGTGGCGCGGCGCCGACGCGAGGCCGCACATGCCCCGCGTCTCGATCTGCTCGAGCACCCCGGACGCCTCGTCCGACATGACCTGGCCGAAGGCGCGGCCGGAGTAGCAGCAGTCCACGATGAAGACCTTGATCGGCGCCGGGCTCTCCTTGATGGCCCGGCGCAGCATCTCGACCCGCAGCGAGTGGTGCTCCTTCTCGGCCTCGAAGGTGTCACTCGTGGCCAGCAGGAGCTCACCGTTGACGTCGACCAGCCCGTGGCCGGCGTAGTACACGAGCAACGTGTCTTCGGCGGTGCGGCACCAGCGTGAAATCTCCAGCCCCGCGTCGTCCTTGTGCCGGGGGTTGACCATCGTGCGGACGTGCTCCGGCCGGAAGCCGCCGAGCCCGGGGTCGACGAGGATCGCGGCGAGGTCCGCCACGTTGGCCCGCGCCTGGGCGATGTCGGCCAGCTCCGGATCGTCGTACTGAGCGGCGCCGATCAGGATCGCCTTGGACCTCTCGGGGTCGGCCAGGCGCATTCATTCCCCGCCGAGCTGCTTGGCCAGGGCCGCCGCGGTGTTGTTGAGGTCCTTCATCGCGCTCTTGTGGACCCGTTCGCCCTTGAGCACGACGGTCTTGTCGCCGGCCTTGACCGTGATGTCGACCTTCATGCCCCGCGTCTTGAGGTACGCCACCAGCGCCGTGGTCATCCCGGTGAAACCGCTGGTGACCACCAGCGACACGGTGTCGAGCGCCGGCCCCATCGTGCCCGCGCCGCCGGCCCGGTTGTGCAGGCGCACCTGCCCCGGGAAGTCCTCCTCGAGCCATCGCTGCAGGCCGAGCGCGTCTTCTTCGCCCTCGACCGTGATCAAAACCGTGGTCCCCGTCACGCCTCGTATCCTAGTGCGCTGGCATCATGCGCCCCATGGCGGACACGAACACCGTGGCGCGGCTGGCGGGCATCGGCACCTTCACCGAACTGCTCGACGTGCTGGCCGGACTGCGTGCCGAACACGCTCCGGCCCGGATCCTCTGCACCCTCGACGACGTCGGCCAATGCCTGTACACGAGCGGGCACGCCACCGAAGACGACCGGCTCTGGTTCGACGACGGGGACCCCGGCGACGACCCCGCCGCCCGCCGCCGGGCCGACGACGCCCGGGTCGCGCACGTCGCCGCGGCCCTCGACGACACCAAACTGCGCGTCGCGTGGGACGAGCTCCCCGGCGCGCGCCTCGGCGGGGAAGCCGACGTCGCGGCCCTCGTCGAGGTGAACCGGAACCCGGACGGTTTTTTGGACGACGTCGTGCTCGTCCAGCGGGTGCCGGTGCCCAGGGACGATCTCGCCGTCGCGGGCATCCCCAACGGCTACTTCACCGCCGACTGGGACGTCTTCCAGAACCACACGATCATCCGGCGGATGGCCACCCACGGCTACCGCCACGTGGGGATCGGCGCGTCACTGCTCGGGTTCGACCGGCCGGCCGCCCCGTCGCTTGACGAGGCTCAGGCCGTTGTCGCCGACCTGAAGCATCTCTTCGGCGCGCCTGACGCCGCCGGCTGGGCCGAGCTCACCGCTCTGCTGCCGCAGCGGCGCCTGCTGCTCCTCGGCTACACGGAGAACTTCCCCGACCTGGTGGACGATCTCGCCTGAGGCCGGAGCAGAGCGGGCCGAACGCGTCTGGTGCGACTCAGCGCAACCGAACCTCCAGGTGGACGCGGTGCCGGCCACGCGGCAGTGGCACCCAGGCCGGCTCGGCCACCGGCGTCACTCCGGGGAACCGGTCGAACAGGGTGCGCAGCGCGACCTCGGCCTCCACCTTCGCCAGCGCCACGCCGAGGCAGAAGTGCGGTCCCCAGCCGAATCCGACGCTGCCTTCGCGGCCGCCGTGCCGGGCCTGCCAGCGGACGTCGGCGTGGTGCGGGTGCGCGAACTGCGCGGGATCGCGGTTGGCCGCGCCGAGCACCACCTGCACCGCGTCACCGGCGCCGATCCGCACGCCGCCCACCTCGAGTTCCGTTGCGGCGTAACGCAAGCGGGCGAGCTGCACCGGGCCGTCGGTGCGCACCAGCTCACGCACCGCCGCCGGCCAGAGCTCGGGCTCGGTGCGCAGCAGCTCCCGCTGGGCGGGGTCGCGCATGAGCGCCAGCGCCGCGTTGGACAGCATGTGCGCCATGGTTTCGTGCCCGGCGAGCACGAGGAACACCACCAGGGCCACGATGTCGACGTCGGTCAGGTCGTCCTGGGCGGCCACCTCGCTGAGCAGGTCGTCCCGCGGCTCGGCCCGTCGCTGGTCGACCAGCTTGTGGCAGAAGGAAAACATCTCGCCGAGTGTCGGCGTGACCCGCGCCGGGTCGCCGTCGACCAGCACCTTGCCCCAGCGCCACCAGTCCGCCCAGTCCGCTTCGTCCACCCCGACCAGTTCGCAGACCACGGCCATGGCCAGCGGGTAGGCGTACTCGTCGAGCAGGTTCACCGTCCCCGGCGCCGCGCCGAGGTCGTCGAGCAGGCCGTCGACGATCTCCTGCACCCGGGGGCGCAGCGTTTCGACCCGCGTCGCGCCGAAGGCGTGGCTGATGCTGCGGCGCAGCCGGGTGTGCTCGGCGCCGTCGAGGCTGAGCAGGCTCGCCCGCAGGTAAGGCAGGTGCTCCGGCGGTGTGCCCAGCGCGAGGAACGCCTCCTCCTGCGTCTGCGCCCCCGTGCCCGGCAGGCCGGCCGGATCGTTGCGCACGGCCGGATCGGAGAGCACGGCGCGGACGTCGGCGCTGCGGGTGACCAGCCAGCCCTCTTCGCCGTTGGGCAGCCGGGCCCGGCAGACCGGCGACTCGGCGAGGATGCGGTCGTACCCGCACATCGGATCGTCGAGGACGGCCGGGTCGCGCAGGTCCACCACGGGTTCGGAAGAC
This sequence comes from Amycolatopsis sp. NPDC051758, assembly GCF_044453095.1. Lineage (NCBI taxonomy): Bacteria > Bacillati > Actinomycetota > Actinomycetes > Pseudonocardiales > Pseudonocardiaceae > Amycolatopsis > Amycolatopsis sp. NPDC051758. The sequence goes on from NZ_JBITCJ010000027.1 coordinate 18,718, forward strand.
ATCGGGGGAGCTCCTTCAGCCCTTGAGCGGGCCGCCGTTGATCGCGATGCGGTGGCCGAAGCGGGTGTGCGGGTAGTAGTCGTACGTCGCGTGGTGCTGCACGCAGCGGTTGTCCCAGAACACCAGCGTGCCCGGCTCCCAGCGCACCCGGCAGGCCAGCATCGGCCGGTTCGGCACCATCGAGAACAGCAGGTCGAGCACCGCCTGGCTCTCGTCGGCCGACAGCTGCGGGATGCGTGACGTGTAAGCCGGGTTGACGTACAGCAGCGGCCGGTCGGTTTCCGGGTGCCGCACGACGACCGGGTGCTCGCTGGCCGGCGGCTCGTAGCCCTCCGGGATCTTGTGGCCGCGGAAGGCGTGCGCGCCATCGTGGATCGCGGTGAGCCCGGCCAGCAGCTCCTTGAGCTTCGGCGACAGCATGTCGTACGCGAGGTGCATGTTCGCGAAGAGCGTGTCGCCGCCGCTGCCCGGCTCGGGCATCCGCGTGATGTGGAGCATCGAGCCCAGCGACGGCTCGGCGTCGGCGGTGCCGTCGGCGTGCCAGCCGTTGCCGAACACGTTGGCCGACTCCGGGGCGGTCGCGACCTCGAGGATGTACGGGTCGCCGTGCTCGGGCGGCGGGTTCACCGGGCGCAGCTCGCCGAAGCTCGCGGCGAGCCGCTTGTGGTCCTCGACCGAGATGTCCTGGTCGCGGAACACCAGCACGTGGTGGTCCAGGAAGGCCGTCTTCAGCTCGGTGAGCTGCTCTTCGGTCAGCTCCCGGGTCAGGTCGAGGCCGGTGACCTCGGCGCCGATGATCGGGGTCAGGCCCCGCACCGCCAACGTCCGGTAGTCGCGCGCGGGCCGCGTCGTGATCCGCTTGACCGCGTCGAGTTCGTACTGCTCCATGGTTTCCTTTCCTTCACTCGCTTGCCGGAGTGATCGATGCGGCGACGTCGGTGACGTGCGGCGCGCGCACGATGCCGTAGTGGGTGGCGGGCAGTTCGTGCCAGCGGCTCGGTTCGGGCAGCAGGGTTCGCCAGCCGCCGCGGTCGGCGACCGGCAGGCCGGGTTCGGGTTCGGTGGCCAGCCAGACGTGGCTGGGTGTCGCGGTCAGGCTCGGCAGTTCGTGCCCGGTCATGCTGCGCAGGTTGGCCCGGCACGCGCGGGCGAGCCGCCGGGCGTGCTCACCCGCGGTGCCGCCGGAAGCACCCAATTCACGCTCGAAGACCGTCTCCAGCTGTGCGTCGCTGTAGTCCGCGGCGCTCGCGCCGGGCGGCGGCGGGTCGATGAGGTGCAGCGCCCGCACGGGCTGCCCGGCCGCCTCGGCTTCGGCGGCCATGCCGGTGGCCACCCAGGCGCCGAACGACCACCCGGCCAGCTGCCAGGTGTGGCCGGGCAGCCGCTTTTGCAGCGCCGCGTAGTAGCGACGGGCCCGGTCCGCGACCGGCCAGCCGGGCGGTTCCGGCCGGCTCAGCGCCGGGTCGGCGATCACGCAGACGCCGAGCTCGGGCGGCAGCGCCTCGACGAGCGGGCGGTAGGCGTGGACGTCCCCGCCGACCGGGTGCACCAGGCACACGGCTTCTTGTGTTGTGCCTTCGCGCCAGATCTGCACGACGACTTCGCCGGTGTCGCCTGCTTCGGAAAGCTTCGCCAGCAACGCGGCCATCGTCACTTCCGGACCGAGCCACGCGAGGTCGAGGTCGACGCCGTAAAGCCGTTTCACCGAGTCGACGACGTCCAGCAGCGTCAAGGAGTCGGCGCCCAGGTTGTAGAGCGGCACGTCCGGGTCGAGCTCGGCGACGCCCAGGAGGGCGCGTACCTCCTCGGTCAACTCGGCTTCGGCGTCTCCGGCCGGTTTTGTCGTGGTTGGCGCGGTGTCGCGTTCGTGGAACTTGCGCGCCGCCTCGAGGCCGGTCGTCGCGACCAGGAGCTGCGGCAGGCCGGTGCTCAGGGCGCGGGCGAAGGTGCGCTGTCCTTCTTCGGCGCTCAGGCCGACTGCCAGGTGCGCTTGGTGCCGGGCGTCGGTTTCCAGTGCCGTGACGGCCATGCCGGTGTCGCGCCAGACGTCCCAGCCGAGGGAGAGCCGGGCAGTCGGGCCGTCGCGGTGGGCGAGCGCGTCGAGGAACCCGTTGGCGGCGGCGTAGTCCAGCTGACCGGTGCCGCCGAACTGGGCGGACAACGACGAGCAGTAGACGGCGAACGCGGGCTGGTGGCGTTCGATGAGGGCTTCCGTCAGGAGCGCGCCGGCGAGTTTGACGGCTTGGGTGCCTTCGCCGCGAGTGGCGATAAGACCGCCGGCGGCCACTCCCGCGGCGTGCACGATCCCGGCGAGGGGGCCGCCGATCTCTTCGGCGGTGATCTTCGTGAGGTCCGCGGCGAGCAGGTCGACGCGGTCCGCCCACGGCTTGAGTGCTTCGGGCAGGTGGGGTTCGCGCGCCAGCAGGACGACACGCCCGGTGGTGCGGGTCAGGAGCACTTCGGCGACGGCGGTGCCGATGCCGCCGGTGCCGCCGAGGATCAGGTAGGTCCCGTCGTGGCTCATGGGCCCGCCGGCGGTGACCGGTGTGCTTTCCTGCGCCCACCAGAACCCGGCCCGCAATGCGACGCGATCCGGCGGGGTCGGCCCGGTGAGAAGGTCGGCGATCTGGTTCAGGCCGGGCCCGGGCAGATCGACCCAGTGGCCGGGAATCCCGCTTTCCTGCGGCCCGACGGCGGTGACCCCGGCGAGCAATCCGGCTTCGGGCCGCGTGACGGCGGTGTTCGCGGGCGCGGCCCCGGCGGAGACCCACCAAGTCCTGAGTGGACGGTCATGGGCGGCTCGCAGCAGGGCAGCGGGGGTGTCGACGCAGGCCCAGGTCGCGTGGTTGACGGATTCTTCGGTGAGGGGGCCGGTGATCCCGAGGGGGAGGGTGTGGAGCCAGTCGATCTGGTCGGTGGGCAGGGCATCGAGAACTTGGCGCAGGGAGGCGGTGTCGGCCGGGTCGGCTTCGAAGGTGTCGGGGCCTCGCCTCGCGAAGCTGTCCGCGGCGTGGACCCGCACGACGCGCCGGTAGGCGGCGTCGAGGGTGGGGGTGGTTAGCGGGCCTTCGCCGGAGATGACGAGGGTGCGGTCGGTTTTGGTGGCGGTTGCCGCCCGGCGGAGGCGGACCCAGGTGGGCTGGTGCAGCCAGTCGGTTTCGGGTTGTCGCGTGACGGCGGCCCGGCGCGGGAAGTCGAAGTCGCGGGAGGCGAAGGCGGGAGGCGGGAAGTCCCACGGCGCGGGGGCGGGGGAGTGGCCCCAGTCGACGGACTTCCCGGCCAGCCACGCGGCGGCCAGCTCTTCGGGCGGGAGTGTGGCGCCTTGCGGCGCGGGAGCCTCGGGTGCGAGCTCGGCGGCGGCCAGACCGGCGCTTTCGCGTGAAAGCGGCGGCGCGGGTGTGTCGAGTGAGGGCGCGGCAGGGGCTGGCTCGGCTGAAGGCGGCGCGGTGCTTTGCGGTGCGGGAGCCTCGGGTGCGAGCTCGGCGGCGGCCAGACCGGCGCTTTCACGTGAAAGCGCCGGCGCGGGGGTGTCGGGTGAGGGGGCGGCCATGGCCTGCCCGGCTGAAGGCAGCGCGGCGCTTTGCGGTGCGGAAGCCTCGGGTGCGGGCTCGGCGGCGGCCAGCTCGGTACCTTCACGGGAAAGCGCCGCGTTGAGCGGCTCGGCGGGAGGCGCTGCGGTCAGGCGGGCCAGCGCGGGACCATCAGGTGCAGGAACGACCTCTCGCGGTTCGGCCGTGCGCAGCCAGGCGATTGCCTCGGCTGCGTCCCCGCAGGCCGCTGCCAGGCGCCATGGCTGCGACGAGCGGCCCGTCTGCAAATGCCGGAGCACGTCCACATAGGACTCCGGGTGCTCGGCCAAGTACTCCGCCACCCGAGCCGCATCGAGGCGCAGTGCCGCGGCGCTGCGGGCCGAAAGCACCAGGCACCGCACAGGATCGGGCCGAGGCGGCGCCGACGGCCGGACCGACTCGACCACCACGTGCGCGTTCGTGCCGCCGATTCCGAAGCTGCTCACCCCGGCCACCCGCGGGCCCGCGGGCCACGGCTCCGCTCGTGTCGGCACCCGGAACGGTCCCAGGTCCAGAGCCGGGTTCGGCGCGCGGAAGTCCACCGTCGGGGGAAGCACGCCGTGGTGGACGGCGAGGGTTGCGCGGATCAGGCCCACCACACCGGCCGCCGCGCCGAGGTGGCCGATCTGGCTCTTCACCGAGGACAATGCACAGCCCGTCGAATCGGGCATGGCCTCGCGCAGGGCCGCGACCTCGATCGGGTCGCCGAGGCGGGTGCCGGTTCCGTGTGTCTCGACGTAACCGACGTCGGCGCCCGAGCGCCCGGCTCGCCGGAGTGCGGCCTGGATGGCCGCGCGCTGTCCGGCCGGGGACGGTGCGCTGTAACCCTGCTTCACCGCGCCGTCGTTGGTCAGGGCGGAGCCGGTGATCACCGAGTACACCGTGTCGCCGTCACGGCGGGCCGCCGACAGGGGCTTCAGCACCACCACACCCACGCCGGACGCGCCCACCGTGCCGCCCGCGTCGTCGCTGAACGGGCGGCAATGCCCGTCCGCCGAAAAGATGTGCTGCGGCCGGTACCGGTACCCCTCGGCCAGGGTGACGTCGACGAGCACGCCGCCCGCCAGCATCACGTCCGCTTCGCCGTCGCGCAGCATTCCGGCGGCCTGGTGGATGGCGACCAGCGAACTCGAACACGCCGTCTGGGTTGTCAGCGCGGGACCACGGAGGTCGAGGTGGTACGCCACCTTCGTCGCGAGGAAGTCCTTCTCGTGGTGCAGGGCGAGCTGGAAGCCGTCCGGGAGCGCGGCCGGGTCGGCCTCGCGCAGCATCTGCTGGAAGTACGTGTTCTCACCGCAGCCCGCGATCAGCCCGATCCGGCCCGCCTCCGGGATCCCGGCGTGGGACAGCGCTTCGACACACGCCATCAGCAACTGCCGCTGCTGCGGGTCCATCAGCGCCGCGTCGCGGTGGCTGATCCCGAAGTGTTCCGGGTCGAATTCCAGGGGCCCGTCCAGCAGGCTGCGCGCACCGACCAGGCCCTCGTCCGCCGGGAACTCTTCGATGCCCCGGCGGCCGGCGACGACCAGGTCCCAGAACGCGGCCAGATCCGGTGCGCCGGGCAGCCGGACCGCCATGCCGACCACCGCCACCGGTTCGTCGGTGGCACCACCATCCGAGACCCGAGCCGGGGCCGGACCGCTTTCGAGGTGCCGCGTCAGGTCCCGGAGCGTGACGTGCTCGAAGAGGTCGGCCGCGGTGAACCGGTACCCCGCTTCGGCGCAGCGCAGGTGGAACCGCATCAGCGAGAGACTGGTGGCGCCGGCGGCGAAGAACGTCTCGTCCGGACCGATCGGCGCGCCGGTCACCTCCTCGAACAGCGCCGCCAGCTCACTCGACGGCCGCGCCGACACACGGCGGAGGTCCGACCCCAGAGCGAGAGAAGCGGCGTCCCGGTCGAGCTTCCCGCTCGGCGTGCGCGGCAGGGCGGTGACCACGCGGAAACGGTCGACCCGCGCGTGCGGCGGCAGCAGCGGCGCCAAAAAGTCCGTCAGTTCCGACGCGGTCGGTGTCCGGCGACACTCCAGGTACGCGGCCAGCCGCTCGCCTTCCGGCGCCACCACAGCATTGACGACGTCGGGGTGCCGCAGCAGCGCCGCCTCGACCTGCCCCAGTTCAAGACGGTGCCCGCTCAGCTTGACCTGCCGGTCGGCCCGGCCGTCGAAGTGCAGCAGCCCGGCACGGTCGAAGTGCGCGAGGTCGCCGCTGCGGTAGTACAGCTCCGGCAGCTCGGCGAACCTGTCCGACGCCGGTTCGCCGAGGTAACACCGGTTCGCCGCGAGACCGCCGATGAGCAGCTCGCCGATCTGCCCCGGCGGCAACGGCGCGCCCGCGGCGTCGGCGACCCGCAGCACCGCGTTCGCCACCGGACGGCCGATGGCGGGCCGCTCGGGCCAGCCCGCCGGATCACCGTCGAGGGTCAGCGCGCTCACGACGTGCGTCTCGGTGGGGCCGTAGTGGTTGTGCAGGCGCGCGCCGGGCAGCCCGGCGAACCAGCGGCGGATCGCCGGCGTGCACACCAGCTGCTCGCCGGCGGTGATCACGTCCCGCAGCCGCGACGGGTACACCCCGAGCCGGACACCGTGCTCGGCCAACAATTGCAGTGCGACGTACGGCAGGAAGATCCGTTCGATCCCGGCGGTTTCCAGCTGCGCCAGCAACGCCGGGACGTCGTGCCGCCACTCCGGCCGGACCAGGTGCAGCCGGCCGCCGCCGCACAGAGTCGTGAAGATCTCCTGGAACGACACGTCGAACGACAGCATCGAGAACTGCTGGGTCGACGCGGGTGGCGCGTCCTGCCACTGCAGCAGGTTGGCCAGCGTGCGGTCCGGAACGCGCACGCCCTTGGGCACGCCGGTCGAGCCCGAGGTGAACAGTGTGTAGAGCGGCCGCCCGGTGTGCCGGGCCGGGACGTCCGGCACCGGCCCGTCGGTGAGCGTGACGAACCGCCGTTCGACGTCCGTCTCGAACGTTTCGCCCGGGGCGAGCAGGACGCACCGCGGCCGGGCCCGCTCGAGCATGTCGCGCAGCAATGCGGGCGGGTACGCGGGATCCAGGGGCACGGCGGTGATGTTCAGCCGCGCGAGCGCGAGGAGCGCGACAACGTGTTCGGCCGACGGCCGGAAGTACAGCGCGACGTCGGTGGCGTCGGCCGGCAGGGTGGCGGCGAGCCGGGCCGCGTGCGCGTCCAGTTCGGCGTAGGACAGCGTGGTGTCGCCGGTCAGCGCCGGGGCGTCGGGTGTCAGCGCGACCTGCCGCGCAAAGCCTTCCGCCACGGTTTCCCACGTCAGCTCCGCCGTGGCACCGCGGCCGTGGTCGCGGCGGTACGGCTCGGCCAGTTCGGCCGGAGTCCGTGCGGTGCCGTGCAAGGCGCGGTCGAAGACGTCGCCCAGCGCCGCCGCCTCGGCCTCGGTGAAGTGGCCTTCGCCGTACTCCCAGAGGCAGTCGAAGCCGTCCGGCCGTTCGACGACCGACAGGGTGAGCGCACACTTGGCCTCGGTTGCTTCAATCCACAGTGGACTGACCGTGCAACCGGGTAGCTGCAGCGCTTCGAATTCGGTGTTCTCCAGGACGAACAGGTAGTCGAAGGCCGCGTACTCGGGGTCGAGGTCGGCAAACGCGACGTCCTGGTGGTCCAGCACCGCACCCGACGTCTCACCGAGCCGCCGCAACTGGGTCTCCAGGTCCTCGTCGGGATCCACCGACAGCGGCAGCCGGACGGTGTTGGCGAACATGCCGACGCCGTCCTCGAACTCCCGCACCGGCCGGTTCGCCACCGGCGCGGCGATCCGCGGCCGGGTCCGTCCGGTCACCGCGTACAGGCTCCAGGCGAACACGCCGAGCAGGAGCTGGAAACGGGTCAGGCCCAGCTCCCCGGCCCACTCGTCGACCCGCTCGCGCCCGATGCTCGTTGTGTGCAGCCGCCCGGTGAGAGACGCTTCGCCGACCGGTTCGGCGTCGTCGTGCGGGGAGCTCAGCTGAGCGCGATAGCCGGGAGAGGCGAACCACCGGGACTGCCACCCGGCGAAGTCGAACGGCGTGTGCGCGTCCGGACGCGGCGAGGCGCCGGACAGCTCCCGGAACAGGATGTTCAGCGACCAGCCGTCAACGGCGATGTGGTGCAGGCAAAGCAAAAGCGTGCCGTCGGAACGCCAGGCCGCGCGCAACAGCCGACCCGACGCGAGATCGAACGGCGCGGTGAAGAAGTCGCCGGACGGCTCGGTCCACGGGTCGTACGGCGCCTTCGCCACCTGCCGCAGACCGTCGGGCGTCGCCTCGAACGCGGTGCGCAGCGCCGGGTGCCGCTCGACCAGGCCGCGCACGTCCCGGCGCAGAGCGTCGACATCGGGAGAGCCGGTGACGCGGAAGGCAAGCGGCACGTGATACGCCGTGGACGCCGGATTTCTTTGCTGCAGCAGCCAGAGCCGCTGTTGTTCGCTGGTGGCCGGGGCCGTCGTCGCGGTGGTCGGTGCACCCACCGCGGGGTACGCCGCATGCCCCGCCGAGGAGACGGCGGCGGCGAGATCGGCAAAACTGCCGCGCTGCACCACCGAAGGCGCCAGGTCCGCGCCCCAGCGTTCACGGATCGCGAACCGCAGCCGCAACGCCTTGAGCGAGTCGCCCCCGGACCGCAGCCACGTGTCGCCGGGGTGAAGATCCGGGACGCCGAGGACATCCGACACGACGTCGAGGAATTCGCGCTCCCACGCCGTCGCTTCGCCGCCGGTGTCCGGCCGCCACGACGGAAACCCGCCCGCCAGCAGCGCGGTTTCGTCAACCTTGCCGTTCGCGTTCCGGGGCAGTTCCTCGACGCGGAACACGTGGTGCGGCCGCATGTACGACGGCACGGTTGCGCTCAGATGAGCTTCGAACGCGTCGAAGGAAAGATCACCGGCCACGACGAACGCGAGCAGCTCGGCGGTGGCCGCGCGCCGCACAGCCACGTGCGCCTGCCGGATCTCCGGGTGCGCGAGCAGCCGCTGCTCCAGCTCACCCGGCTCGATCCGGAACCCGCGGACCTTCACCTGCCGGTCGGTCCGCCCGGCGTAGGCGTAGCGCCCGCCCGGCAGCACGCGGACCAGGTCGCCGGTGCGGTAGTACCGCGCGCGGCCCTCGTCGAGCCACGGCAGCCGCACGAAGCGCTGCCCGGTCTCCGCGGGCAGGCCGCGGTAGCCGAGCGCGACCCCCGGCCCGGAGATGTACAGCTCGGCGACCTCGCCTTCGGACGCCACCCGCTCGTCCGCCGTCACCGCGACCGCGCCGGTGCCCGGCAGCGGACGGCCGATCGGCACCACATCGCCGTCGAAGCCCCGGGGGATGGCGTAACTGAGCGCGAACGTCGTCGTCTCGGTCGGGCCGTAGCCGTTCTGCAGCCGGGTCGGCGAGTCCGGGTTGGCCTGGTACCAGCGGCGGATCAGCGGGGCGTTGAGCTGCTCACCGCCGATGACCACGCGGCGCACGGTGGCGAAGCTGCCCGGCACGGTCTCCGCGACCGCGTTGAACAGCGTCGCCGTCACGAACATCGTGTCGACGCGTTCGCGGACCAGCGCGTCGGCGAACGCCTGCGGGTCCCGGACGGTGGTGTCGTCGAGGATGACGCACGTGCCGCCGGTCAGTAGCGGCACCCACACCTCGAAGCTGATCGCGTCGAACGCCGGGTTGGCCAGGCAGGCGAACCGGGTGCCGTGGTCGAGCCAGCCCGGTTCGGCGAGCCGGAGGACACCCGCGTCACGGACCTCGACGCCCTTGGGGCGGCCGGTGGTGCCCGAGGTGTAGAAGAGGAACGACGCCGGCGCGGGCTCGGCAGGGACACCGGGCGACGCGGTCGTGGCCAGGAGTTCGGCGGGCGTCAGCGGCGGCAGGCCCGGCAGTCCATCGTGGACAACGGCGGCCGCGCCCGCGTCGGCGAGGATGACGTCGCGGCGCGCGGGCGGGCTCTGCCGGTCCAGCGGCACGACCTGCCCGCCCAGGCGCAGCACACCCAGCATGACGAGGACCAGTTCCGCCGAGCGGGGCAGCCCCACGGCGACCGCGTCACCCGGGCGAACCTCGCGGCGGGTCAACGACTCTGCGATCGCTGCGGCCCCGGCGTCCAGCTCGGCGTAGGTGAGCGAGCGGGAGCCGTCGGACACGGCGACGGCGTCCGGGTGCCGCAGGGCCCGGTCGTGGACGCGGCGGGCGATCGAGGTCATCGGGCCGCCAGCTCGGCCGTGATGAGTTCGGCGACGAGTGGCAACGCGTCGCTTTCGAGCATGTCCCAGTGCCCGCAGTCGGCGGGGACCACGGCGAAGTCGCCGCGTGCCCGGCGGCGCCAGAACTCGGCGGTGCCGGGGATCGTGTCCTCACCGACGGCCTGCACGAACACCACCCGGGCCTTCGACTCACCGGGATCGTGCGCACGCGCGGTCAGCCGGTTGTGGTTGTACGTGCGGTGGTAACGCTCGATCTGCGCGTCCTCGATGCCCGGGTACATCCCGTTGAACCGCACCAGTTTCTCGCGGAACTCGGCAGCCGGGACCGGTTCGATCGCCGCCCGCGCGGCGGGGTCGTCGGTGGCAGTGGTGTCGAGCAGGACAACGCTGACCCGTGGATGGTGCTCCGCCAGCCGGCGGCCCATCTCGTAGGCGACCAGGCCGCCGTAGGAAAGTCCACAAAGGACCAATGCTTCCTCCGGCTGCGGGTCGACAAATCGCAGGTACTCCTCGGCCATCGCCTCGACGCTCGGCAGCGGCTCTTCGCCGGGGTTGAGCCCGGGGGACTGGATGCCGACCACTCCGGCGTCCTCGGGCAGCAGGGCACTGAGCGGCAGGTAGCAGAACGCGGTCCCGCCCGCCGGGTGCACGCAGACCACGCGGGCCCGGCCGGCGCCGCGGCGGAACTCGATCAGGCTGCCGCTGTCCGGCGGGCGGTCCGTGCGCAGCAGCGCGGCCTGCGCCTCGATGGTCGGGTGCAGGATGACGTCGCGGATCGGCAGCTCGCGGCCGAACTCGTCGCCGATGGCGTGGGCCAGCTTGATCGCCGAGATCGACGTGCCGCCGACGTCGAAGAAGTCGTCCGAGACGCCGATCGCCTGGTGCAGCAGGAGGTTCCGCCAGATCCGCAGCAGCGCCAGCTCGACGTGGTCGCGCGGGGCGGCCGTGTTCACCGCGGCCGGTGCGCTCGCTCGAGCGTGCGCCAGCACGGCGTCCCGGTCGAGCTTGCCACTGCGGCTCAGGGGCAGCCGGTCGAACTCGGCGAACACGGACGGGATCATGTAGTCCGGCAGCCGTTCGGCCAGCGCGGCACGCCACTCGTGCGGAGTCCGGCCACCGCCGCCCGCGACGCCGGCGACGAGCCGGGGTTCGCCGTCGCGGTCCACCAGCACAGCGGCTTCCCGGACCCCGGGGACGGCGAGCAGCGCGGCCGTCACCTCGCCGGGTTCGATGCGGAACCCACGCAGCTTGATCTGGTCGTCGCGGCGGCCGGCGTACTCGGCTTCACCGTCGGGGAGCCACCGGGCCAGGTCGCCGGTGCGGTACATCCGCTCGCCGGGGGTGAACGGGTCCGGCACGAACCGCTCGGCGGTCAGTCCCGGCCGGTGCAGGTATCCGCGGGCCAGGCAGTCGCCGGCCAGGAAGACCTCGCCCGCCACGCCCGGCGGCACCGGGCGCAGCCGCTCGTCCAGGAGGTACAGCCGCGATCCGGGCAGCGGCCGCCCGATCGGCGCCGGGCGGTCCGACAGCTGGGAGTCGAAGTGGGCGGTCGCGTAGAGCGTGGCCTCGGTCGGTCCGTAGCCGAAGCAGATCCGCAGGCCGGGCAGGGCCGCGGCGAACCGGGCGAGCGCGGCTTCCGGTAGCGGCTCGACGCCGGTGAGGACCTGCCGCAGGGCGAGCCCGGCCACCCGGCTGACGTCTTCGTCGATCCACCGGACGTAGGCGGGCGGCAGGAACGCCTGCACCACCCGGTGTTCCCGCAGCCACACCATCAGCGCCGCCGGATCGGCCCGGACGTCCTCGGGCACCACGTGCAGCACCGCGCCGGTCGTCAGGGGGAGCAGCAGTTCGTGCACCGAGGCGTCGAAGCCGATGCTCGACCACGCCGACGTCGCCTCGCCGGGCGTCGCGCCGAAGCGGTCGAGCCACTGGTCGAAGAGGGCGAGGACACTGTGGTGGGTCACGGCGACACCCTTCGGGCGCCCGGTCGACCCCGACGTGTAGATGACGTAGGCGGTCTCCCGCGAGTCGGTCGGCACCAGGGTCCTGGCCTCGCCACCTTCGGCCTCGAGAGCCGGGACGTCGTCGCCCAGGACCAGCACCGGGCGCGCATCTTCGACCATCGCCGCTCGCCGGGCGGCCGGTTGGGCCGGGTCGAGCGGGAGGTAGGCGGCGCCGGTCTTCAGCACGCCCAGGACGGCGACCACGAGGTCCGCCGACCGTCCACTGAGGATGGCCACGACCTCGCCCGGCCCGGCTCCGCGGGCGCGCAGGGCGTTCGCCAGCTTTGTGGTGCGGCGGTCCAGCTCGCCGTAGGTGAGGGCCTGGCCGTCGCAGACGAGCGCGGGGGCGTCCGGGGTGGTGTCGGCGTGGGCGGTGAACCGTTCGACGAGCCCGCCGGGGCGCCGGCGCGACCGGGGCCCGGTGCTCCAGCCGGTGAGGATCTCGTGGCGTTCGGCGTCGTCCAGCAGTTCGTAGCTCGCGATGTCGGCGTCCGGCCGCGCGGCCAGCTGGTCGAGCAGCCGGACCAGGTACCGGGCGTACCGCTGCGCCGTGGTGTGGTCGAAGAGGGCGACGGCGTAGTCGAGGTGCCCGGCGACGTCGCCGTTCTCGTCGGCCAGGCCGAGGGCGAGGTCGAACTTCGCGGGCGCGTGCTCGACGTCGAGGGGCTCGACGGTCACGCCCGGCAGCTCCAGCAGGTCGTGCTGGGTCGGGACCCAGGCGAACATCGTCTGGAACAGCGGCGTGTGCGCCGGGCTGCGCGGCGGGTTGACCAGCTCGACCACCCGCTCGAACGGCAGGGCGGCGTGGTCGATCGCACCTCGCAGCGCCGTGCGGACCTGCTTGAGCAGGAGCGCACCGGTGGGGGAGCCGGCCAGCTCGGCGCGGACGGCGAGGGTGTTGACGAAGAAGCCGAGCGTGTCGGGGTAGTCACCCCGGCCGCCGCGGTTGGCGGTGGGGACGCCGACAACGATGTCAGCTTGCGCGGAAAGCCGGGACAGCAGGATGAACCAACAGGTCAGGATGGTGGAGTAGAGCGTGCCGCCGTGCTCGCGGGCCACCGCCTTCAGCCGGGCGGTGAGCTCCGGCCCGAGCGTGATCGGCACCCGCGCGCCGCGGTGGTCCTGCCGGGCCGGGCGCGGCCGGTCGGCGGGCAGCTCCAGCACCGGCGGCACCCCTTCCAGGCGGTCCCGCCAGTACTCCTCGTGCGGTGCCGGCCCGGTGCCGGCCAGCCAGTCCTGCTGCGCCTGGGCGTGCTCGCGGTAAGGGCGCGTCTCCGGCAGCGAGGCCGGTTCGCCGCTCATTTGAGCGGTGTAAAGGATTCCGAGCTCCCGCAGCAGCAGGGTGCGGGACCAGCCGTCAAAAACGGTGTGGTGGACGGTGATCAGCAGGACGTGCCGCTCGTCGCCGTCGGCGAGCAACCGCGCCCGGGCCAGCGGGGCGCGGGTCAGGTCGAACGGCTCGGCCGGCTCGGTACGGCGCAGTTCGGCCGTTTTGCCCGGCTCTCCGGCCACATCCGTGACGGTGAAGGGGAAACCGGCGGGCTCGACGATCTGCACGGGACGGCCGTCCTCGACGGCGAACCGGGTGCGCAGGGTTTCGTGGCGGTCGGCGAGGGCGTCGAAAGCCCGCCGCAGCGCCTCGCGGTCGAGGGGGCCCCGCAGCGTGAACGCCATGGCTTCGTTGTAGGCCGGGCCGGCCCCGTCCAGCTGGGAGACGGTCCAAAGGCGCTGCTGACCGGACGACAGCGGTGCGGACACCTGCATCGAGGACGGCCTTTCGGGGCGGGGCGGGCGAACCGGTACTGCGTTGTGCCGTCGCAGCCGAGGTCGGGGAAACGCGCTCTGTCTGTCCGGACAGTTAACACCACACCATCGGGTGATCACGAGTCGTGGACGAAGTCTGCCCGGAAGTCTCTGCCGCGAATCAGCCCGTGACGGTGTTGTAGTTCACGATGCTCTCCACCATGAGCGCGACCGCGCCGGCCAGCGGGCTGTCCGCTTCCCGCCGCGCCACGTCGGGCAACCGGTGCGCCTCCTCCTCGGTGACCGCGATCATGCCCCAGCACGCGTTGAAGCCCGCCGGGTCCGCCGGCTTCTCGGCGGCCGCCCGGACGGTCACGGCGCCGTCCTCCTCGCCGACGGTCAGCGCCCCCATCTGCCGCAGGACTCCGGGGTCCCGTTCCTCGACGGCCACCACGCTCCAGCCGGTCTCTTTTGTCCGTTCCACCGCGGTGACCAGACTGCCCGCGCCGGTGACAACGATGTCAGGAAGCACGAGGGCCACCGGTCCCTCCGTCAGCGGCAACGCGGACCGGATCGCCGCGTCGAGCCCGCCTTCGAGCGACTCGTCCTGGTAGACGAAGACGATCTGGAACTTCCCGGCGTAGCGCTCGAGGTAGCTCACGGTGTCCAGTTTGTGCGTCCGGAACACCACGATCAGGCGCACGGTCAGGCCGCTTTCGACCAGTTCGACCGCCGGCTCCAGGCTGCGGTCCAGCACGGTGACCCCGGGAGCCAGGCAGTGCAGCTCCTTCGAGTAGGGCGCCCCGAACCGGGATCCGAATCCGGCGCAGGGCAGGACGACCGAGACATCAGGGGTAGTCATCGAGTGGCTTTCTGGTCGCGGTGATGATCGGGAACCCGGCGGCGAGCGCCGTACACTCCTGCCGCACCATAGGGGAAGACAGGACCGAAGGGGGCTCGGGATGCGGGTGCTGCTGGCCACGTACGGGACGCGCGGCGACGTCGAACCGCTGGTGGCGCTCGCGGTGCGGCTGCAGGAACTCGGCGTCGAAACGCGGATGTGCACCCCGCCGGACGAGGAGTTCGTCGCCCGGCTCACCGGCCTCGGGATCCAGCCGGTGCCGGTCGGGCCGTCGATGCGCGCGTTGATGAGCCGGCCGGCCCCGCCGTCGGCGGCGGAGCTGTCCCGGTACCGGAACGAGCTGGTGGACGCCCAGTTCGCCCGCCTGCCCGAGGCGGCCGACGGCTGTGCCGCGCTGGTGGTGGCCGGCCTGGCGCAGATCGGCGCGCGGTCCGTGGCCGAGGCTGCGGGCATCCCCTACGTCTACGCGACCTATTCGGCGGTCAACCTGCCCTCGCCGCACCACGCGCCGCCCCCGCGGGCGGGCTGGCCGGAGCCGCCGGCCGCGGACAATCCGGCGCTGTGGGAACTGGACGCCCGCAACGTGAACGCGCAGTTCCGCGAGCCGCTCAACCGCCACCGGGCAGCGCTCGGGCTGCCCCCGGTGGACAACGTCCGCGACCACGTCTACAGCGACCGGCCGTGGCTGGCGGCGGACCCGGTTCTGGGGCCGTGGCGGGAAACCCCGGGCCTCGACGTGGTCCGGGCCGGCTCCTGGTTCCTGCCGGACGACCGCCCGCTCCCGGCCGACCTGGTGACCTTCCTGGCGGCGGGCGCGCCGCCGGTCTACGTGGGCTTCGGCAGCATCCCGCCGGCGCCGGGCATCGTTTCCCGGGCCGTCGAGGTGATCCGCGCCCGGGGTCTCCGGGTGCTCGTTTCCCGCGGCTGGGCGGATCTGGACGTGGTCGACGGTCAGGACGACTGCTTCGCCATCGGCGAGGTCAACCACCAGCGGCTGTTCGGCGAGGTCGCCGCCGTCGTGCACCACGGCGGGGCGGGCACGGTGCAGACGGCCGCCCGGGCGGGGGTGCCGCAGGTGGCGGTCCCGCTCCAGGTCGCGGACAACCCGTACTGGGCCGGCCAGGTGGCGGTCCTGGACATCGGCGTGACGCTCGACGGGCCGACCGCGACCGTCGAGTCCCTGGACGCCGCGCTCGAGACGGCCCTGGCGCCGGAAACCCGGGCGCGGGCGAAGGCGGTGGCCGCCGAGGCCCGGGTCGACGGAGCGGCCACGGCCGCGCGCATGCTGGTCGACGCCTTGCGGTGAGCGATGCTTGCGAGTGCATGTTAATTGGGCCGAACGCTCAGCAACGAGCACTTGACATGCGTGGACTTGCTGGTTTTACTTCTCGGCACGTCGGCATGGTTGCCCCGGCGTGAGAGGTACGCCCAGCCGGTATGTCGGCCGTCGCCGCGAGCCCGGACTGAGTCGCCAGGACGTGTTCGCGGTCCGAGGCGGGGTCGTGCCCACCATCATCCGGAGACCGATGATGTCCTTCTCCCGCACCCAGTTCCTCACCGGCGCCGCCCTGGTGGCCGCGGTCCTCGGTGGCACCGCGTGCTCGGCTTCCGCGGCGCCGGCAGCCACCCCCGCGCCGCCGCCGGTCAAGGCGGGCTTCGACTACCAGATCGGCGGCGCCTACACCCCGCCCGCGGGTGTCAAGATCGTCAGCCGCGACCACGGTGACGCGCCGGCCGCCGGGCTCTACAACATCTGCTACGTCAACGCTTTCCAGGCCCAGCCCGGTGCCGAAGGGGAGTGGAACGACCTGCTGCTGCGCGACGGCAACGGCAACGTGGTGGTGGACGAGGACTGGGGCGAGGCCCTGCTCGACCTGCGCACCGCCGACAAGCGCACGCGCGTCGCGGCCAAGGTGAACACCTGGGTCGACGACTGCGCGGCGCGGGGCTACCAGGCGATCGAGCCGGACAACTACGACAGCTTCACGCGCTCCCGGGGACTCCTGTCCGACAGCGACGCGCAGGCCTACATCCGCCTGCTTTCCGCGCACGCCCACCAGAAGGGCCTCGCGATCGGCCAGAAGAACACCTCCGAGCTGGCCGGGCAGCGCCAGGCCAACGGGCTCGACTTCGCCATCGCCGAAGAGTGCGGCCAGCAGAAGAACTGCGACGAGTTCACCCCCGCGTTCGGCGACCACGTGATCGTCATCGAGTACACCGACAGCGGGCTCAAGACCGCCTGCAGCCGGTGGAGCTCGCTCAGCATCGTGCGCCGCGACCTCGACGTCGTGCCCAAGGGCGAGTCCGGCTACGTCCGCAAAACCTGCTGATGGACCGGCGCGGATTCCTGCGCGGGGTCGGCGGTCTCACCCTCGGCAGCGCGCTGGCCGGCTGCGGCACGGCCAGCGGGAGCAATGGCGGGCCGGTGACGGTCGAGGTCTGGCACGGCCAGACCGACACCGGCAAGAAGGTCCTCGACGAGCTCGTCGCCGACTTCCACCGGACCCACCCGGGCATCCGGATCGACCTCGGCGGCGGGGTGCTCGCCGACGCGATGCTGCAGAAGATCACCGCGGCGCTCGCGTCGGGGTCCTTCCCGGACATCGCCTACGTCTTCGGCTCGGACCTCGCCAGCGTCGCGCGCAGCCCGAGCGTCGTCGACGTCACCGACCTGGTCGACGCGGGGCCTGGTTTCTGGGCCCCGGCCCGGGAAGCGGTCACGGTCAACGGCCGCGTCCGCGCGGTCCCGGCGCTGCTCGACTCACTGGCCGTCGTCTACAACAAGGCGTTGTTCGAGAAGACCGGCACCCCGCCGCCGGTCGCGGGCTGGACGTGGGCCGACTTCGTCGGCACCGCACGGAAACTCACCGACCCGGCGGGTGGTGTCTTCGGCACCGCGTGGCCGGCCACCGGCGACGAGGACACCGTGTGGCGGCTGTGGCCGATGCTGTGGGACCTCGGCGGCGACGTGATCGGGCCGGGCGGCCGCGGCATCGGGTTCGCGGACCAAGGTGTGCGGGCGCTCGAAGTCGTCCGCGACCTCGCCGCGGCGAAGGCCGTCTACCTCGACCCGAAGACCGGCAGCGAGCAGATGTACCAGGCGTTCGAGGGCGGCAACATCGGCATGGTCGTCACCGGGCCGTGGCAGCTGCCCGACATCACCGACGCCGGCGTCGACTACGCGGTGGTGCCACTGCCGAGCTTCAGCGGCCGGCCGCTGACCATCTCCGGGCCGGACACCTGGACGCTCTTCGACAACGGCGAGGAGCGCGTCCGCGCGGCGCGCACATTCCTGTCCTGGCTGGCGGACCCGGCCCAGGACGTCCGCTGGGACGACGGCGCGGGCAGCCTCCCGCTGAGCCGGGCGACGCAGCAACTGCCCGCGTGGCAGGAGAAGACCGCCGGGACGCCGGGCCTGCCGGTGTTCGTCGACGCGCTGGAGAACGCCCGGGTCCGGCCGGTGCACCCGGCCTACCCGCAGGTGTCGGCGGCGCTCGGCACCGCGATCGTCGCCGTGCTGCTCGGCCAGGCGACCCCGGCCGACGCGCTGCGCGACTGCGCCGCGGCCGCGAACGCCGCCCTGATCATTCCGCGATAGGGAGCCGCCATGCCCGGACTGCCGAGGCCCATCACCGTCACCCCGGTCCAGCACGTCAAGCGCCGCCGTCGCCGCGAGAGCGCGGCCGCGTGGGCCTACGTCTCACCCGCCGTGCTCATCATCCTCGGTCTCGGCGTGGTGCCGGTGGCCTGGTCGCTGCTGCTGTCCTTCCAGGTCGACGACCTCGTGACGCCCAGCCGCTGGACCGGGTTCGACAACTACGCCGCGCTCGCCCAGGACCCGCACTTCGCCCAGGCCGTCGGGAACACCGTGCTGTACACGGTGCTCTACGTGCCGCTGAGCATCCTGTTCGGCTTCCTGCTGGCGCAGGCGCTGAACCGGCGCATCCGGCTGATCGGCGTCTACCGGACGCTGGTCTTCGTCCCGTTCGTGCTCTCGGCCACGGCGCAGGGTGTGCTGTTCTCCTTCATCCTCGACCCGCAGTTCGGCGCGGCCAACTCACTGCTGCACCACCTCGGCGTGTCCCCGCAAGGGTTCCTGACCGATCCCGCGCAGGCGTTGCTGGTGCTCGTCGCCATCACCTTGTGGAGCGGCACCGGGTTCTGCGTCGTGGTCTACCTGGCCGCGCTGCAGGACGTCCCGCCGTCGCTGGTCGAGGCCGCGCGGCTGGACGGCGCGGGCGCCTGGCGGGTGCTGCGGCACGTGACGCTGCCGGCGATCATGCCGGTGACGGCGTTCCTGGTGGTGTGGCAGCTGATCACGTCGCTGCAGGTGTTCGACCTGGTGTACGTGACGACCAAGGGCGGCCCGCTCGGCTCCACCACGGTGATCGTCTACTTCGTCTGGGAGCAGGCGTTCAAGAACTTCACCGCGGGGTACGGCGCGGCGTCGGCCTACGTGCTCGCGCTCGCCCTGCTCGTCGTCGTGATCGCCGTGCGGGTGGTCCGCCGGCCCCGGAAGGTGCTCCGATGACCGCCCGGCTCGACGGGGTGCCCGCGCCGCGCGTCCTGCCCGCACTCCGCCGGCCCCGGCTGCCGTTCAGCCCGTGGCACCTGCTGCTCGTGCCGCTGGCGCTCGTGTTCGCCGCGCCGCTGGTGTGGCTGCTCCTCAGCTCGGTGATGAGCAACGCCGAGATCAACCGGTTCCCGCCCGCGCTCTGGCCGTCCCAGGTGGACTTCTCGGGCTACCGCTACGTGCTCGAGAACGCGCTGTTCGTGCGCTGGTTCACGAACTCGCTGATCGTGTCGGCGGTGACCGTGGTGTCGAACCTGCTCTTCGGCACGCTCGGCGGGTACGCGTTCGCGCGGATGCGGTTCGCCGGTTCGCGGGTGCTGCTCGGGCTGATGATCGCGACGATGGCGATCCCGTTCCAGCTCACCATGATCCCGACGTTCCTGGTGATGAAGAAGCTCGGCCTGATCGACAGCCTGGGCGCGCTCATCGTGCCGTCGCTGGTGACGCCGTTCGCGGTGTTCCTGCTGCGCCAGTTCTTCCTGTCCCTGCCGAGGGAACTCGAAGAAGCGGCGTGGATCGACGGCTGCTCGCGGCTCCGGGTGCTGTTCACGATCGTGCTGCCGCTGTCACGGCCCGCGTTGAGCACGGTCGCCGTGCTGACCTTCCTCACCACCTGGAACGACCTGACCTGGCCGCTCATCGCGCTCAACCACGACACGACGTACACGCTGCAGCTGGGCCTCACCACGTTCCAGGGCCAGCACCACACCAACTGGGCCGCCGTCATGGCGGGCAACGTGATCACGGTGCTGCCGGTGCTGCTCGCCTTCCTCGGCGCGCAGAAGACGTTCATCCAGTCCATCACTTCCAGCGGGCTCAAGGGGTGAGCGTGCACCGGTTCGACCTGCTCGTGGTCGGCGACGCCAACCCCGACGTCATCGTCGGTCCACTTCGGACGGACCTGGCGTTCGGCCAGCGGGAGCAGCTCGCCGCCTCCGGCGTGCTCACCCTCGGCGGCTCCGGCGCCATCACCGCCGCCGGCGCCGCCCGGCTCGGGCTGAAGGTGGCCATGGCCGGCCGGGTCGGCGACGACGAAGCCGGCCGGTTCGTCCGCGCCGCCCTCGAAGAACGCGGCGTCGACACGAGCGGATTGCGCACCGACCCGGACCTGCCGACCCCGCTGACCGCCGTGCTCACCCGGGACGGCGACCGCGCGATCGTCACCGCGCCGGGCACCCTCGCGGCCTTCGACGCCGGGGACGTGCCGCCGCGGCTGCTGGCGGAGAGCCGGCACGTGCACTCGTCGTCGTACTTCCTGCTGCCGAAGCTCGCGCCGGACCTGCCCGCGCTGCTGCGGGCGGCGCGCGGCCACGGCGCGACGACGTCGGCCGACACCAACGACGACCCGGCTGGGACCTGGGACGTCGGGGACCTGCTGGCCGAGACGGACTTCCTGCTGCCCAACGCGGCGGAAGCGGTCCGGCTGGCGGGTGCCGGCAGTACCCGGGAAGCCGCCGCCCGGCTGGCCCGCCGGGGCCCGGCCGTCGTGGTCAAGGACGGCGCGGAGGGCGCCTTCTCCTGCCACCACGGCGAATTCGCCTTCGCCCCGGGCAACCCGGTGACCGCCGTCGACACGGTCGGCGCCGGGGACAGCTTCGACGCCGGCTTCCTCGCCGGCGTCCTGGCCGGGCTGCCGCTCGCGACGGCCCTGCGCTGCGGTGTCGTCTGCGGCGGGTTCTCCGTCCGCGCCCGCGGCGGCACCGCCGGCCAGGCCACGTGGGACGACGTCCTCGTCCACCTCGAACGCACCGGATCGGACCCCGCATGACCCCCAAGATCACCTTTGTCGGCGCCGGCAGCGTCGTGTTCACCCAAGGCCTGCTCGCCGACCTCTTCGCCTTCCCCGAGCTGGACGGGGTGCACGTCGCCCTGCACGACATCGACCCGGAGCGGCTCACGACCGCGCTGGCCGCGGCCAAGCAGATCGCCGCCGTTCGCGGGGTGAAGCCGCTGCTCACCGCGCAAACCGACCGCCGCGAAGCCCTTGCGGGCGCGGACTTCGTCGTCGACATGGTCCAGATCGGGATGGGGGACGCGACCCGCACCGACTTCGCCGTCCCGGCGCGCTACGGCCTCCGGCAGACCATCGGGGACACCCTCGGCATCGGCGGGATCTTCCGGGCGCTGCGCACGTTCCCGTTCCTGGCGGAACTGGGCCGCGACATCGCCGACGTCTGCCCGGAAGCCTGGCTGCTCAACTACACCAACCCGATGGCGATGAACGTGCAGTACCTGGCCGAAGCGACCGGGCTGACCCGGGTCGTCGGGCTGTGCCACTCGGTGTACTGGACGGTGCACGGGCTCGCGCAGCTGGTCGGTGTGCCGTTCGACGAGGTCACCTACGTCGCCGCCGGGGTCAACCACCAGGCCTGGGTGCTGCGGTTCGAGCACCGCGGCACCGACCTCTACCCGCGGCTGGCGTCGCTCGCCGACGGGGACGAGCAGCTGCGGCGGCGCGTCCGGTTCGACATGTTCCGGCGCCTGGGTTTCTACCCGACCGAGACGAGCGAGCACTCCGCCGAGTACGTGCCCTGGTACCTGAAGCACGACAACGAGATCGAGCGGCTGCGGCTGCCGGTCGGGGCCTACCTCGAGATCGTCGCGGAGAACGAAGCCGAGTACGAGCGGACGCGGCAGGCGGTCGCCGCCGACGAGCCGCTGACCGTCGAAGGCACGAACGAGTACGCGCCGCAGATCGTCCACAGCCTGGTCACCGGGACACCGCGCACGGTGTACGGCAACGTCGTCAACCACGGCCTGATCGAGAACCTGCCGGCCACCGGGGTGGTCGAGGTGCCGTGCCTGGTCGACGGCACCGGCGTCCGGCCGACCCGGATCGGCGCGCTGCCGCCGCAGCTCGCCGCGCTGAACCGGACCTACCTGAGCGTCAACGACCTCGTGGTGCGCGCGGCCCTCGAGGACGACCCGCGGCACATCCGCCACGCCGCGATGACCGATCCCGCCACCGCCGCCGCCCTGCCGGTCGAGCGGATCTGGGAGCTGTGCGACGACCTGGTCCGCGCGCACGGTGACCGCCTCCAGCCCGCCCTGCGTGCCGTCCTCGGCCACTGACTCCGGGAGAACGATGTCCCACACCCTCGACGAGATCACCAGCCAGCCGGAGTGCTGGGCGCGCGTGCTGGACGAGCTGCCGCGGCACGCGCCGGCGTTGCCCGCCACCGGGGAGCGCGTCGCGGTCATCGGCTGCGGCACTTCGTGGTTCATGGCGCAGAGTTACGCGCAACTGCGCGAGGAAGCCGGGCACGGCCTGACCGACGTCTTCGCGGCGTCGGAGGCGAAACTCGACCGGTCCTACGACCGCGTGCTGGCGATGACCCGCTCCGGCACGACCACGGAGGTCCTGACGGCGCTGGGGCGAACGCGGCCGGGCACCCGCGTCACCACGATCACCGCGGTGGCCGGCTCGCCGGCGGCGGAACTGTCGGACGACGTGGTCGCGCTGCCGTACGCGGACGAGCGTTCCGTGGTGCAGACCCGCTTCCCGACGACGCAGCTGCTGCTCCTGCGCGCGCACCTCGGCCTGCCGGTCGACCGTGCACTGGCCGACGTCTCCCGGGCGCTGGCCGATCCGCTCGAGCCGGAACTGCTGGGGGCGGCCCAGATTTCGTTCCTGGGGGAGGGCTGGCACGTCGGCCTGGCGAACGAAGCCGCGCTGAAGGTCCGTGAAGCGGCGGCTTGGTGGACGGAGTCGTACTCGGCGATGGAGTACCGTCACGGCCCGATCGCGGTCGCGGCTCCGGGCCGGGCGGTGTGGAGCCTGGCACCCGTGGACGCGGGCCTGGTCCGGCAGATCGAGGCGACCGGCGCCCACCTCCGCCAAGGCGGGCTGGACCCGCTGGCCGAGCTGGTCGTGGTCCAGCGGCTGGCGGTGGAGCTGGCGCGGGCGGCGGGCCGGGACCCGGACCGCCCGGCGCACCTGACCCGGTCGGTCGTCCTGGCCGGCTGAGCCGTTACGCGGGGCCGGTCAGGTAGGAACCGGCGTCGCGTGTGGTGCAGCGAATGTGGCGTTGGGTGCGTGTGACGCACCCAATGAGGTTTTCTCGGTAGCGTCCGTGGTGTTCGTGGTGGGTGAGTACGAGGGTGGCCTGGGTGAAGGCGCCGATGCGTCGGGGGCAGAGGGTGATGCGGGTGAGGGCGCGCCATCGGGTTTTGAGCATGGCCATCGCGCGTTCGCCGAGGCAGCGTAGGCGGGTGTGGAGCAGGTTGTAGGCCAGGTTGTCGCTGGCGAGGGGTGGCTGACCTGCTGTTTTCTTGAACGGGGTGAGGATGCCGGTGCCGGCTGAGTGGTAGGCCTTGTCGGCGAGGGTCTTGAGGCCCTGGCCGGCGGCGGCGGTGAGGGCGCCGATGATGTCGAGTTCGCGGGCGGCGCCGAGGTCGTTGCGGGACCCGGGCACGACCTCGGAGACCCAGAGCGGGAACCCGTCGGCAGTGGCCAGGAACTGGATGTTGCCGCCGAAGGCGCGGTGTTTGCCGGAGTACCACAGGTGCACGGTGTCTCCCCGGTTTTGCCTTTGGTTTTGATCGTGGTCGCTGCGACCCGGTCGGCGGTGATGAGGGTGCCGTCGAGGATCAGGTGGGTGTCGCCGGCGGCGTGGCGGGTGGTGAGGACGTGGTGGAGGTCGGGGGCTTGTGCTGCTAGGGCGGTGATGCCTTCGTGCAGGTAGCGGTAGGCGGTGGCGGCGCTGATGGTGTTGTCGGTGGCGAGGCGGTGGACGGGGTGGCGTCGCGGAACCAGCGCAGGATCAGCACTGCTTGGTGGTAGGGGATCAGTGCTCGCCGGTTGCGGCGGGTGCCGCGGGCTTGGCGTTCGGCGCGGAGGACACCGGCGACGAACAGGGTCAGCTCGTGTGCCACATCGAGCGTGGCATCATGGGAGATCACGTGGGGCCTCTGGGCTTGTGGACTTGGTCTTCGCAAACTCAGTCCTACCAGCGGCCCCACGTATGATCTCAGGGCAACACGCACCCCACGCAGCCCTACTGAGAAAACCTCAATGTGGCGTTGGGTGCATCGCCGCTCGGCGCACCAGGCGACCTGGTCCGTACCCGCGGGAGCCCACCGGAACGCGGGCCGCGCCGAACTCCGTTGAAGACTCACCGGTTCAGACCAATTCCGGCCCGGCTGGATCGAGCAAGTGCCCCTGGCGCTACCGGATCTTCCGGTCGCGGGTGATCCTGCCTGAGGTGCCCCGCTCCGCCGGGACCGCGACCGACCGAGGGATGTGGCCATGAAGCTGTCCCGTTGTGCCGCCGCGCTTGTTCTCCTCGTCGCCGTGGCCCTCGGCGGGGCGCCGGCCGCCGTTGCCGGGCAGACCACGCTGCGGGCGGCCGATCCGGGTGTGCTCCGGGTCGGCTCCACCTACGTGGCCGTGCAGTCCTCCGGTGGTGGGATCGTCGTTCGGCAGGCCTCGTCCCCCGATGGCCTGGCGGGCGCGGGCGCCCGGCGGATCTGGTCGGACAGCCGGGGGCTCGGTGAGGTGTGGGCGCCGGAAATCGTCGTCGACGGGGGCCGGTTCTACGTCTACTTCTCGGCCGGAACCGGTGCGGCGCACCGGATGTACGTGATCAGCTCCGCCGTCGCCGACAGCGGCTACACCGCCGAGACCCAGCTGGCGCTGCCCGACGGGAAGTGGGCCATCGACGGCACCCTGTTCACCTTCAACGGGCAACGCTGGTTCGTCTGGTCCGGGTGGGCCGGCGACACCAACGTCGAGCAGAACCTCTACCTCGTCCGGATGAGCACGCCGACCACACCGGCCGGCGCGCGGTACGTCATCTCCCAGCCGCGGGAGAGCTGGGAACGTGTGGTGGGCAACCCGTACATCAACGAGGCGCCCGTGGCGATCAAGGACCCGAACGGGCAGCTGCACATCGCCTACTCGGCCAACGGCAGCTGGAGCGACCAGTACTGCATCGCCGAGGTCCGCCTGCGCGCCGGCGGCGACCCGGCCTACGTCTGGGACTGGTACAAGTCGAACGGCTGCCTCTTCGGCTCCCACCGCGAGACGATGATGGCCGGCTGGGACCCGACGCTCCACGTCGACGGGCCGGGCAGCCACAGTTTCGTCCTGCTGAACGGCGACATCGCGACCAGCCCGCCCGCCGGGCCGAAGTTCCCGCTGATGTTCCACGCCGTCCCCAAGGGCACGCCGTACTCGTGGGCGAACCGGTACTGGTACACCGGCACGTTCTGCTGGTGGGGCTCGACGACCTACCGGCGCGCCAACGTGCCGGGCGCCACCACGGACACCGGCTGGAGCCTCAAGTTCTTCGAATGACCGGCCGGCGGGCCGCTTGGGGGCAGGGCCCGCCGACCGGAGTCTCACACGAGCGACGCGGTCAGCCCGCCGTCGAGGACGTAGTGGCTGCCGGTCACCCAGCTCGCCCGGTCGGACGCCAGGAACGCCGCCACCTCGGCGATGTCCTGCGGGGTGCCGAGCCGGCCCTGCTTCGCGGCGACGAGGTCGCCGAAGGGAACCTGGGTCGCCGCTTCGAAGTCGGGCACGAGCCGCTCGACCATCGCGGTGTCGGCGAAGCCCGGGCACACCGCGTTGACCCGGATCCCGGCCGGCCGCATCTCCACCGCGGCGACGCGGGTGAGCTGGATGACCGCGGCCTTCGTCGCGCAGTACGAACCGAGCAGCGGGCTGCCGCCGACCCCGGCGATGGACGAGATGTTGACGATGTTGCCCTTGGACTCGACCAGGTGCGGGGTCGCCGCCTTCATCGCCACGAACGTGCCGCGCACGTTGACCGCGAAGATCTTGTCGAAGCTCTCCGTGGACTGCTGCAGCAGCGGCGACGAGACCTCGATCCCGGCGTTGTTGACCAGGACGTCGAGGCCGCCGAGGATCTCGACCGCCTGCTGGATCGCGGTCTGGACCTGGATTTCGTCGGTGACGTCGCAGTTGGCGACGCCGGCCGCGCCGATCTCCTCGGCGGCCTGCTTGGCCGAGAGGGCGTTGAGGTCGCTGACCACGACCTGGGCGCCGCGTTCGATGAACAGCTTCGCGATGGCCTTGCCGATCCCGGCGCCGGACCCGGTGACGAAAACACGCTTTCCTTCGAGTTCGGACATTCCTGTTCCTCTCACATCGCGTCGATCTTGGGCATGATCTCTTCTTTGAGCCGCTTCAGGTCGTCGAGCGTCTTCGCCACCGGCACGTCCTGGAACGGCGGCCACAGGAAGGGCATCGTCAGCCCGGCGTCCTGGTAGCGCTTGAGCTGGTCGGTGATCTGCGCCGCCGACCCGACGAGCAGGTTGGTGCCCTTGCCCCGGGGCGTCTGGTCCATGTCCTGGTCGGTGATGACGAACCAGATCATGCTGGCGATCTCGAGGTCGTCGACCGACCGCCGGGTGTCGAGCTGGTCGAGCTCGCGCTGGATCTCGGTGCGCCACCGCCGGATGTCCTCGGGCGAGTCCTGGATCCCGATCCAGCCCGACAGGCCGTACTTGGCGATGCGGCTGGCCGAGCGCTTCGGGTCCTTGAGACCGCTGAAGAAGATCGGCGGGTGCGGCTTCTGCACCGGCTTGGCGCCGAACCCGGCCGGCTCGAAGTCGGCGAACTCGCCGTGGTACTCGAAGACCTCGTTGGTCCAGATGCCCTGCATGATCTCCAGGGTTTCGCGGACGTGCTTGTGCCGCTTGGGAAAGATGTGCGCGGCGCTGGCGGCGGCGAACTCTTCCGGCATCCAGCCGGAGCCGACGGCGACGTTGAGCCGGCCGCCCGAGAGGTGGTCGATGGTGGCCAGCTCCGCGGCGAGCACGCCGGGGGACCGGTACGGCGTGTCGATGATGCTCATGCCGATCCGGACCTTCGAGGTCTTCGCGGCGAGCCAGGGGAGCAGCGGCATGCCCTGGAGGAACTCGCCCCGCGAGCTCACCGGGAGCTGCCGGCCCATTTCGTCCAGCATCCCGAAGGGGTACTGCATTTCCCCGCGGTCCGAGGCCTCCGGCACGATGATCCGGTCGAGCGTCCAGACGGAGTCGAAGTCGAGGTCTTCGGCGAGCGCGGTGAGGTCTTCGAGCTCCCGGACGGTCACCTTGTCCCGGAAGTTCGGCAGGTAGAGCGCGAGTTTCATGGTCGGACAGCCTCCTTGCTGCGTTCGGTGAAGGTGGAGCGGATGTCGGCTTTGAGCACCTTGCCGACGGTGGAGCGCGGCAGCTCCGGCCAGATCTCGATCTGCTTCGGCGCCTTGACGCTGCCGATGCGGTCCTTGACGAACGTGATCAGCTCGCCGGTGTCCAGCTCCCGGCCGGGCTGGAGCTGGACGACGGCGGTGACACGTTCACCCCACTTGTCGTCGGGCAGGCCGATCACGGCGCAGTCGCGGACGGCGTCGTGGGCCATCACCGCCTGCTCGACTTCGGCGGAGTAGACGTTGAAACCGCCGGTGATGACCATGTCCTTGGCGCGGTCGACGATGTGGAGGAAACCCTCGTCGTCGAGGAAGCCGATGTCGCCGGTGTGGTGCCAGCCGTGGGCGGAGGCCTCGGCCGTCGCCTCGGGGTTGCGGTAGTAGCCCGCCATCACCAGTGAGCCGCGTACGCAGATCTCCCCGCGGTCCCCCTTCGGCACGGGCCGCCCGTCTTCGTCGAGGATCACCACCGTGACCAACGGAGAGGGGCGGCCGGCCGACGAGAGCCGTCCGGTGTGGACGGTGCCGTCCGGCCGGCGGTGGTCCGCGGGTGACATCGTCGAGATCATCATCGGGGCCTCGGACTGGCCGAACAGCTGCGCCATCGGCCCGATGCGGTCGAGGGCCTCGGTCAGCCGGGCCGTCGACATCGGGGCCGCGCCGTACCAGAAGCACTGCAGCGACGAGAGGTCCGTGCGATCGAGCGCGTCGTGGCCGAGCACCATGTAGATCAGCGTCGGCGGCAGGAACGTGTGGGTGACGCGGTGGCGTTCGATCAGCTCCAGGAACCGGCCGACGTCGGGCTCGGCCATGATCACGACTTCGCCGCCGCGGGCGAGGATCGGGAAGCAGAGCACGCCGGCCGCGTGGGTGAGCGGGGCCAGGGCCAGGTAGACCGGGCGGCCGTCGAAGGGGTAGCTCATCAGCGTGATCGCCGACATCGCCTCGAGGTTGCGGCCGGTGAGCATGACACCCTTGGGGCGACCGGTGGTGCCGCCGGTGCCGACCAGGGCGACCACGTCGTCGGGTTGCGCGGCTTCGACGCCGGGATCGTCGCGAGCGGCGTCGAGCCACTCCGGGAAGCCGGCCGCGAAGTCGTCGCCGTCACCGAGCCGGACCAGGGTGGTCAGCTTGGGCAGTTTCGGCGCGATCTGACGGACGAGGTCCTCGAAGCCGGGCTGGAAGATCAGCGTGGTGCAGTCGAACAGGTCCAGGAGCTCGGCGTTCTCACCGGCGGCGTTGCGCGGGTTGATCGGGCACCACACGGCGCCCGCGCGGGCGATGCCGAAGACGCAGGTGAAGGCGGTCGGGTCGTTGGCCGAGAGGATGCCGACCTTGTCCCCGGGCCGCACGCCGGAGTGGCGCAACGCGCGGGCGACGGACTTCGCGAGATCGACCACCTGGCCGTAGGAGACGGAGCTCCCGTCGAGGGTCAGGCAGGGCGCGTCCGGGTCCAGGGAGGCGCCTTTTTCCAGGTAGAAGTACAGAGACATCGTCGTCCCTCCCGAGCTCCGTCGGCGGCTGGTCCTGACCTTGGCGGCCGTTTGGACGAATGTCAAGATTTTCTTGGACGATTGGTCAGAAAGCGGCTCGATGGTATCTTCGGGCGGTGAGCAGCCCAGCCGCCGTGAGGCGCCGGACCAGGGTCGACAAGTTCGAAGAGCGCCGCCGGGAACTCGCCGACGCGGCCCTGTTGGCGTTGGCCGACCTCGGTTACGCCCGCACCAGCCTGCGCACGATCGCGGAGCACACGAAGTTCTCCCACGGGCTGCTGCACTACTACTTCGCCGACAAGGTCGAGCTGATCACCTACTGCGTGCGGCGCTACAAGGCCGCCTGCGTGCAGCGCTACGAAGGCGGCGTCGGCGAAGCGGCCACGCCCGCCGAGCTCGCCGCGGCCTGCGCGGACGGGCTGGCCGCGGCGCTCGAGGAAGCCCCCCTCATGCACCGGATGTGGTACGACCTGCGCACCCAGTCGATGTTCGAGAAGGCGTTCCGTGACGACGTCGCCGAGATCGACGAAAGCCTGCAGGACATGATCTGGCGCAACGTCCGCGCCTACGCCGACCTCGCCGGCGCCGAGCCGAACTGCGCCCCGGCCGAGGCGTACGCCCTGTTCGATGGCCTGTTCCAGCAGGCCCTGCTGCGTCACCTGTCCGGCGCGGAGGAAGCCCTCGACGACTTCCGGAGCCGGGTGCGCGAGCTGTTCCCCCGCGTCGTCGGCTGAGGCTGCCGGGGTCAGCGCGCCAGGTGCTTCCGGACGTCCTCGGCGACGGCTGCGCGCCCGCTCATCCGGTACTTGCCCAGGATGTTGCGGACGTGGGTCTTGACGGTGTGGGTGCTGACGCCCAGCTCTTGCGCGATCTCGTCGTTCGGCAGGTTGCCGCAGAGCAGCACCGCGACCCCCTGCTCGGCGGCGGTGAGGGACCGGAACCGTTCCTCCGGGCCCGGGTCGATGTCGAGCGTGAGCTCCACGAGATCCGACTGGAGCTGCTGGCAGTCGGTGACGATCCGGTGCAGGGCTTCGCGCGTCGAATCCGGATCGGGCGCCGCCAGGGCGTCCTGGGCTCGCTGACGGACATCCGCCACGCGTGAGGACAGGAGCTCGACGATGTGGTCGGCCGTGACCGGCTGCGGCGCGTCTTCGACGTCGGCCGGTAGCCGGCGGAGGGCGTCGAGGTCCTCGGCCTCCTTCGTCAGCACCCGGGCGACCAGCTCGGCCAGCCACTCGAAGGCGCGCACGGAGTTGTCGTCGAAGGTGCCCGGGCGGTAGCTCTGCATGGACATCATGCCGAACACGACGGGCTCATCACCGCGGCGGCGGAACAGCGGGGTGGTGACCGCGTCGGCGGAAGCGCGGCTGGTGTCCCCGGACGCGACCCCGGCGTTGAGCGCGGCGCCGTTGTCGTACTGCATCCGGTAGGTCTGGCGGTGCTTCAGCAGCCAGGCGGCCTGGCCGTGCGGCCCGTAGATGTGCGACGCCGGATCGGTGTACATCCCGCCGTCGTAGCCGTACGGGTAGCGGACGCGGTTCGCGCCGTGGAAGAAGCCGATGTAGAAGTGGTCCAGGGCAACGATCTTGCTCATCACGGCGCGGGCGTAGTCGTAGAGGCCGTAGTGGTCGTTGCGGTAGTTGGCGTCGATCTTGTGGAAGGCCTCCCGCAGCACCAAGGTCGTCTCGGCGTCGACCCGGAGCCGGGGTGGCCGGCTGGACCCGGCTGGAGGCATCCCGTCAGTTTCCTCCTTTTTGCCCCCGGCCGATGAGGCTCGAGGCGACATCGCCTCACTCCGCGAGCGATGGATGTGCGTCAGGCCCGCTGCCACGGTTCAGGCACCGCCGCGCGCTTGCGGACGAGACGGAGGAGCTTTCATGGAGACCCACTGACGGACCGACCGGGTCAGAACAGCGTTGCCTGCTCCGGTTCCGCGTCCGGCTGGTTGCGCCGGCCGTTCAGGGCGAACTTGTCCTCGACGGATTCGTCCGGGTCCGGGAACCCGTACCGGGCGATGATCGCGCGGATCCGGTCGCTCACCTCGTGGCGGTACGGGCGCAGGGTCTCCGAGCCCGACGAATACAGCGTCACGTAGTCCGGCACCAGGTGCGGGTACGCGCCGCGGAGCCAGGTCATGAACACGTCCTTGACCCCGGACGACAGGTACAGCGGGTGGAACAGCACGCTCGTCGCCCCCGCCGCGGCGACCGCCGACACCAGCTCCTCCAGCTGCTCGGGGGAGTCGGTGAGCCGGGGGAGGATCGGCGAAAGGAACACCGTGCAGTCCAGGCCCGCGTCGCGGATGGCGCGGACCGTGGCCAGGCGGGCCGTTGTGGTCGCGGTGCCGAACTCCACCGACTGCTGGAGCTCTTCGTCCATCATCGAGATCGACAGCCCCAGGTGCACCGTCGTCGCGCGGCTGGCCTTGACCAGGTGGTCGAGGTCGCGGCGGATCGTCGTCCCCTTCGTCAGGATCGAGAACGGGACGCGGTGGCCGGCCAGGGCGTCGATGATGCCCGGCATCAGCGCGTAACGGCCTTCGGCGCGCTGGTACACGTCGGTGTTCGTGCCGAACGCCACCCGCGGCGGCAGCTTCCGCTTGCGCGCCAGCTCGTTGCGCAGCACCTCGACGATGTTCGTCTTGACGATGATCTCGTTGTCGAAGTCGCCGGCGGCGTTCAGCCCGAGCCGCGTGTGGGTGGGGCGGGCGAAGCAGTACTGGCACGCGTGGGTGCAGCCGCGGTACGGGTTGATGGTGTACTCGCCGGGCAGCATGCGCGCGTCCGCGGGCACGTGGTTGAGCGCGCTCTTGGCCAGCACCTCGTGGAACGTCACCCCGCGGAACTCCGGCGTCCGCACGCTGCGGACGAACCCGCTCATCCGCGCCAGGCCCGGCAGGGTGCCGTCGTCGACGCGGTCGGTGCGTTGCCCGCTCCAGCGCATGGCGTCGCCGTCTTCGGTGCTCGTCAAGGATCCCCCCTTTGTCCGGGCCGAATTTACACTGCCTCACCCCAATGACCCGGCCCCGACAGGTCGAGCGTCGCGGCCGGCGGCTGGGTGACGGCGTGGTATTCGCCGTGGACGAACACCAGTGCCGGTGTCCTTCGATCGTGTCCGGTGGCCAGGACGTTTCCGACGACCAGGGTGTGGTCGCCGAGGTCGAACCGCTCCTGCAGCCCGCATTCGAGCCAGGACGCGCCGTCGAGCACCAGCGCGCCGGTGTGCGTGCCGGGTGACGCCGCGAGCGTGGTGATGTGCTCGGCCCGCCGTTCGCGAGGGCCGGCGAAGCGGCCGGCGAGCTCACGCGCGCCGGCGGGCAGGATCGAGACCACCCACCGGCCGCTGGCCAGCAGGTCCGCGAGAAACGCGGAGCCCTTGCGGAAGCACAAGGAGATCAACGGCGGGTCGAGGGAGATCGAACTCAGCGAATTGACGGTCACGGCGTCGTGGTGGCGGCCTTCGGGGGTGTCGCGGTACGTGCTGGCGACGCACACCCCGGTGGCGAAGGTGCGCATCGCACCACGGAGGTCGGGCGGCATACGGCTGCTCCTGGGGCAGGGGCCGGCCCGCGCGGGACGCGGGCCGGCCGGTGGGTCAGAGGGCCTGGGGGAAGCGGAAGAACCGGTCGGGGTCGTACCGGCGCTTGACCTCGGCGAGCCGGCCGGCGTTGGGCCCGTAGTAGGCCCGCCGCCAGTCCTCGAGGTCCGGATCGGTGAAGTTGACGTAGGAGGCGTCGGGCGCGAACTCCCCGGTCTCGGCGTGCAGCGCGTGCAGCCAGTCGAGGTTCGCCTCGACCGTCTGCGGCGAGTCCTGCTCGGTCCACGACGTGTCGAGGCTGAGCAGGAACTTCGTGTCGCGGTGCGGAAAAGCCGTTGCCGCCACCGGGACGCGGTTGATCGCCCCGCCCCACGCGAACAGCGCGGCCCCGGCGCCGTCGGGATTGCCGCTGCCCGGCCACTTGTCGACCGCGCGGACGAGCGCCGTCAGCCCGGTGTCCCCGATCGGGTGCGGTGTGCACCGGGTGCGGGCGGCGAACGCCCCACCGTCGCTGCTGTGGTGCAGGTACTGCGCCGCGGCCCAGAAGTCGCGGTCCTCGATGTCGGCACGGTCGGGGACGGCGACGGCGAACACCGGCGCGAGCAGCTCACGCAGCTCCTCGGCCGGGCCGAGGTGGTGCCCCACCACGGAAACCACCCCGTCGTCCGCCGCCGAGCGGGCGATGCCGATCCGGGCCGAGAACCGGTCCGGCGCGGTCAGCATGATCTCCTGCATGGTGGCCAGCACCTCGACCGCGTGCGGCCACGACCAGAGCAGCAGGCACGTGGAGCCGGCCGGCGCGGGCCGCGCCTGGAACGTGAAGCTCGTGTTCACGCCGAAGTTGCCACCCCCGCCGCCGCGGCAGGCCCAGAAGAGGTCCGGGTGCTCCGTCGCCGACGCGGTGACGGTCCGGCCGTCGGCGAGCACAACCTCGGTCGACACCAGCGCGTCGCAGGTGAGGCCGTGCGCGCGGGAGATCGTCGTGACGCCGCCGCCGAGGGTCAGGCCGCCGATGCCGACGGTGTCGGAGTTGCCGAGCGGGAAGGTCAGGTCCCACGGCCGGAGCCCGGCGTAGAGCGCCTTCATCGGCGTGCCGCCGCCGACGGTGACCCGCCCGGTGTCGCAGTCGATCCGGATCCCGGCGAGCCGCCGCAGGTCCAGCACCAGCCCGGTGCCGGCCGAGTGGCCGGCGTAGCTGTGCCCGCCACCGCGGGCGACCAGCGGCACCGACTCCGTGCGCGCCCATTCCACCGCCCGCGCGACGTCTTCGGCGTGCGCGGCCGAGAGGACCGCCGCCGGGCGGGTGGCGGCGAACCGGCGGTTCTCCGGCGAGGTGGCTTCGTCGAAGCCGGGCTCGCCGGGGAGCCGCAGGTCGCCGTCCACCAGGTCGGCCAGCGAGCGCCACGCGGTCACGACGCCGCTCCCACCGGGACCGCGGCGGGGATCTCTTCGAGGTAGGAGACGCCGGTTTCGGCGTGGTCGCCGTAGCGCTCCCAGACCTCGCGCAGCACCAGGGTGCCGCCGTGCCGCTGCGGGCTGTTGGTGCTGTGCCCGGCGATCACCTCGCCGCTGTCCAGCACCATCGTGTAGGCCAGGCGCAGCACGCCGGCCGCGTCGCAGGTGCCGGTGATCGTGCCGCGCCGGACGCGCCCGCCTTCGAACACGGCCCAGACGAGGTTCCCGCGCTGGTGGTACTCCGCGCAGGTGCCGTCCCCGCCGCCGAGCTTGCGGAACCGGCGGCCGTCGTAGTCGATAGTCATTCGTCCACGTCCAGGAGCCCGGCCGGCATCTCCAGCGTGGTGCCGGCGGGCGGCGGCTCGACGTCCTCGGTGACGATCTCGACCAGCGAGGCCGCGTGCGCCAGCCGCTGCGAGACCTCCGCCGGGCCGGAGCCCTCGCAGACGACCAAGGAGTGCCGCGCGATGTACCCGCCCGGCGGCAGCCGCAGCGTGGTGCCCGGCTCGGCCATCGGCGAGGCGAGCACCAGCCCGGGCGCGGCCTCGGGCACGGTGACCGCGTGCAGGACGCAGTCGTGCGCGGGGTAGCCGAAGCGGATGCCGGCGGTGCCGGCGCGGGTGTGCGCGACGTCGGGGCGCTGCCCGGTGGCGACGTCGAACAGCACGCCGCCGGGGTCGATGCCGGTGGCCGTCTTGCCGAGGAACGGGATCAGGTCGCCGCCCAGGCGGCCGTTGACCTCGATGATGACCGGGCCCTTCGCGGTGAGCCGGACCTCGGTGTGGGTGATGCCGTTTTCGATGCCCAGCACGTGGTGGGCCCGGGTCAGCACGTCCAGCAGGGCCTCGTCGCGCAACAGCGGGTCGGCGGCGTCCACGACGTGGCCGGTCTCCTCGAAGAACGGCGGCATGCCGGTGCTCTTGCGGGCGAGGAACATCGGGAGGTACTCACCCTTGTAGACGGCGCCGTCGATGCTGATCTCCGGGCCGTCGGCGAAACCCTCGATGAGCGCGCCGCCGCGGTACGGCTCGTCGCCGACCAGGCTGGCTTCGTGGGCGACACGGTAGGCGGACTCGAGCTCTTGTTCGTCGCTCGCCAGGGAAACACCCATGCTGGCGCCGAGCGCCCGCGGCTTCACGATCACCGGATACCCGATGCGGGCGGCGGCCGCCCGCGCCCCGGCCAGGTCCGGGACCAGCTCGAACCCGGGCTGCGGCAGGCCGGCCGCGGTCAGCCGGGTGCGGCAGCTGTGCTTGTCGCGGCAGCCGTGCACCCCCGGGATGCTCAGGCCCGGGACGCCGAACTCGGCGGCCAGCTCGGCCGCCGGCATCACGAGCGGCTCGTCCCAGCAGAGGACGCCGCTGACGGTGTAGCGGGTGGCCAGCTCACGGGCGGTCTCGGCGAGCAGGGTGTGGTCGAAGACGTTGACCACGGTGATGTCGTCGAAGTAGGCGTGCTGCCAGGTGGGCTTGAGGTTGTTGACGAGCACCAGCTTCAGGCCCGCCTCGCGGGCGCGCTCGGAGACGGTGCGGACGATGTACTCGCGGTAGAGCTTGAGACCGCTGCCGATGACGAGCAGCGCCCCCGGGGCGTTCGTGGTCATGAAGGTCGTCCTCCGGTCGGATGGGGGTGCACCGCGGTCAGGCCGCGGCGCGGACGGTGTGGCGGGCGAGCTCGGCGACAACGGCGTCGGCCGCCAGGGGAGCGGTGCGGAAGCCGTCACCGCCACTGGCGGCACGGGCCCACACAGCGGGCCCGACGCGGACGAAGCCGGTTTCACCACCGGATGTGGTGGCGTAGTGGCAGTGCCGGACGCGGGCGACGTCGTATCTGTCCACTTCGGACACGATGCCGGCCGAGAGCACCCGCCCGGCCCAGTTCGTGCCGTCGTCCGGAGTGGACAGCCCGCGCACCTCGCGGCGCGCGGCGTCGGTGCTGATCTTGAGCAGGGTGCCCGCCACCGACGGCAGCAGCCAGGCCCGGCCGTCGGCGCCGATGCCGCCCGCGGTCGGCGTCGCCGCCCACGCGTGGGCGAGCTCGGCCGGCGGGCGCAGGTACACCATGGTCTGGCGGTGCACCGTGACCGGCCGGTCGACCAGCGCCGACGACCACGGTCCGGCGGCGACGAGCACGACGTCACCGTGCTCGCTGATGCCGTCGGCCAGGTGGACCCGTCCGGTATCGGCGTCCACGTCCACCGCCTCGCGGCCGGGCCGCAGCTCGGCTTCGGGGTGGTGGCGCAGCCAGCGGGCGGCCGCGTGCAGCACGCGGTCGGCCAGCAGGGTCCCGGCGTGCGGTTCGAGCACCGCGCCGGCCCCCGCCGGGAACCCGATCAGCGGGAGGCTCGCCGGGGTGGCGACCCGGATCGGCACCCCCGCGGCTTCCGCCGTCGCGACGGCTTCCCCCACCTCGCCGGCGGGCATCGCGGTCAGCACGCCGACGCGGCGGTAGAGGCAGGCACCCGGCAGGTGGTCGCACAGCAGCGAGTCCAGCGCCCGCCACCGGCGGTGCAGGTCCGCGTTCCGGCGCGTGGCGGCCGGATCGCCGGCGACCAGGGCGCGCAACGCCCGGTGCTGGTCGAAGGACGTCGCCCCGGGGTGCGGGACCGGGCCCCGCTCCAGCAGCACCACGTGGTGCCCGGCCAGCACGCAGCCGATCGCGGTGAGCAGCCCGGTGATGCCGCCGCCGACCACCACGACCCGCAGGCCGTCCTGCCGGGTGCCCGCGGTCATCGCGCGGCCTTCGCCGGGCGCAGGCGGGGCAGGGCCACCGGCGTGAACGAACCGGTGACGGCCGGCGCGGGAACCGGGCCGGAGCCGAAGACCTGGGCCGCGAGGTCGATCAGGACCGGCGCCGCGGCCCGCAGCAGCCGGTCGACCTCGAAGCAGAAGTCCCCGGCGTCCGCGCCGGTCACCTCGTGGTTGTCCAGCCGGGCGAGCTGCTCGGTGATCGCCTCGGCCGCCCGGTTCAGGCTGAAGCCCGCCAGCTCGTAGGAAGCCGCGAACCGCTCGTCCATCCGGGCCGCGGCCCGGATCGCCCGCTCGGACACCGGCAGCGGGCCGAGCCCGACCCAGCGGTTCACCTGGTCGGCCACCCGGTTCCACGGGCCGACCAGCCGGGTCTCGGTGACCTGAGCGAGCGCGTCCCGGCTGAAGCTGGTCCGCTGGTGCTCGGGACTGGTCGCGGCCAGGTGGAACCGGATCAGGTCGCGCGGCACCTCGGCGGCCAGCTCCCGGCTCCAGATCACGTGCCCGCGGCTGGTCGAGAACTTCCGGTAGTCCAGCTCGTAGAACTCGTTGGTCAGGTACCGCGTCGGCAGCTCGTACGTCCCGCCGAGCGCGAGCAGCATCGCCGGCCCGGAAACCGCGAACGGGTAGATGTTGTCGAACCCGAGGAAGTACACGATCTCCGAGCCCGCGCCGGCGAGCCAGAGCGCGTCCTCGGTGCCTTCCGCGACACCCCGGGCCTCCGCCGCCAGCGCCGAGGCGTGCATGCTCCACGCCATCGGCTCCGCGTTCGGGTTGACCACCTGCCCGGGCACCTCGGGGAACGGCACCGGGATGCCCCACGAGATCGGGTAGGTCACCGGGAAGTCCGGCAGCGGCCGCGCCAGCATCGACGCCAGCGCCTGGGCCATGTGCGGCCGGATCCCGGCGGCGTGCGCCTCGAAGTGCGCCCGCAGCTGCTCGCGGTACCGCTCGACCGGGAGCACGAGCACGTCGGCCTCCCGCAGCTCCACCGGGTCCTCCGGGTCCAAAGTGGACCGGACGCCGATGAGCTCGCCCGCGGCGACCAGCCGGCCGCAGCTCTCGCACAGCCCGGCGCAGCAGTCGGCCAGGCACTCCGGGCAGTTGCCGGAGGCGAACCCGTCGACCAGGAACTGCCCGGTCCGCGCCGAGTACGGGAACTTCATCGTGCGCAGCTCGAGCTTGCCGGCCGAGTGCAGCCGGCCGATGAAGTCGACGACCCACTTGGTGAACCGGTCGTCGTCCCCGGTGTACCCGTCGATGCCGATGCCCAGCGCGGCCAGGCTGGCCTCGATCTGCGCGGCCGAGTTGGCCACCAGCTCCGCCGGCGGGACACCGCGGCGGTGCGCGGTGGTGACCACGAAGGTGGAGGTGTCCTGGAACCCGGTGCCCAGCAGCACTTCCCGGCCCTGGGCCCGCGCGTAGCGGGTGTGCACGTCCGCGGCCAGGAACGGCCCGGCGATGTGCCCGAGGTGCAGGTCCCCGTTCGCGGTCGGCGCGGGGGAGATGATCACCGTCCGGGCGTTCATGGTGCGCTCGCTTCGTGCCGGGCCACGAACCGCGTCGACATCTCGGGGTCCCACCAGACGCCGAAGTACTCGAAGTCGGCGTCACCGTCGTTGACGACGCGGTGCGTCGAACCCGGCGGCAGCCGGACGACGTCGCCGGCGGCGAACGGGCGCCGCTCGTCGTCGACGACCAGCTCGGCGGAACCGCTGATGGCGATGAAGATCTCGTACTCGTGGTGGGCGTGCGGAGTGGACTCGGTCCCGGCGCGCAGGACGCACCAGGCGCCTTCGAAGGGGGCGTTGAGCTCGGGCCAGGGCAGCAGCCGCTGCCCGTCGAGGCCGTAGGCGCGTTCCAGCCGCGTGCGGTCCAGGGGACGGACGTCGATCATGCCGCCACCACCACGGACTGGTCGGCCGACCCCGAGGCGGCCGCGGGACGGGCGCCGCGCCGGTCGAAGATGTCGCCGGAGATGTCGCCCGAGCGCTGGGCGAGCACGCTGATCAGCGAGTCGGAGATGCCGTGCGTCGCCTCGTTGACCCCCTGCAGGTACAGCGCGCCGCGGGCGTTCTCGCCCAGGTCCGCGCGGTACTGCCGGTTGACGGTGACCTCGGGCAGGCCGATCGCGTCGGCCAGCTCGCGCACCATCCGCGGCATCCGCGGGTCGAAGCCGGTGCCCAGGAACACCGCGTCGCAGTGGAGCTCCTCGGTGCCGCCGGTCTTGAGGTCGCGGACCTCGAGCACGACCTCTTCGCCGCCGCCGGGCCGGTTCTCGGTCCACGCGTCGGTGACGTCGGTGAGGCCGCGGATGGTCGACACCGGCTCGCCCAGCATCTTCTGGCGATAGATCATCGTGTACAGCTCCTCGAGGAACGGCGCGGCCAGGCCGGCGTAGTTCGTCAGGTGCATCTCCTCGAGCACCTTCGCCCGGACGCCGTCCGACATCCGGTAGAACTCGTCCACGAACGACGGGTAGAACAGCTCGTTGACGAACTTGCTGGTCTGGTAGTCCTTCAGCGCGATCGAGCGCAGCAGCATGGTCGGCGACGAGCCGGGTGCGTGCTGGTGCAGCGCCATGAACATCTCGGCCGCGCTCTGCGCGCCGCCGACGACGACCGGGCGCAGCGCCTTGCCGGCCCGTGCCAGTTCGACGGTGTTCTCGACACGGCTGCTGTACTGCGTGCTGTGCACGACCCGCTCGGCGGGCAGGCGCTTGAAGACCTCCGGCACGTGGGCGTCGCGCCCGCCGCCGACCACGAGGTCACGGCAGAGCACGGTGTCGCCGTCGGACAGCGGGACGGTGAAGCCGAGCACCGCGCCGTCCTCGGAGTGGATCGGCAGGATCCGCTCGGCACGGGCGTTGTAGCGGATCCGGACGTGCTCCAGCGAGTCGGCCACCCACTGCTGGTAGGCCGAGACCTGCCAGCGGAACGGGTTGAAGGTGCCGAGGTTGACGAACTCGTCGAGCTCGCCCCGCTCGTGCATGAAGTTCAGGAAGGAGAAGCGGCTGCGCGGGTTCCGCAGGGTCACCAGGTCCTTCACATAGGACACCTGGCTGCGGGCCCACGGCAGCAGCAGGTTGCGCTGCCAGACGACGTTTTCGTACTGCTCCAGGATCATCGCGCTGCGGGCCAGCTCGGTGTTCCCGCTCTCCTCGAGCGCCACGGCCAGGGCGAGGTTCGCCGGCCCGGCGCCGATCATCAGGACATCCACTTCGTGGACGGTCACGTCGGTACCTCTTTCGTCTCGGGGTGGGGGGGGCCGGGGGCCCCGCCCCCGGCCCCACCGCCCGTTTTCGGTCACGCGGGGTGCGTCAGCGCAGTTCGGGGTCGGTCTCGATGACGCTGTACGGGTACGGGAGCGCCTGGTCGCTCGCCGCGGTCAGCAGGGCGGCGTCGGCCGGGTCGAGGTCCAGGTCCGCCGCGCCCAGGTTGGTCTCCAGCTGCTCAAGGGTGCGGGCGCCCACGATGGGGGCGGTGACCCCGGGCCGGCCCAGCAGCCAGGCGAGGGCCAGCACCGGCACCGCGAGGCCCGTGCGTCCGGCGACCTCGTGCAGGGCGTCCAGCACCCGCCAGGTGCGTTCGTCCCCCTCGTACGCGCTCCACGACTCGCCCCAGCCGAGCTTCTCGGCGGTCTCCACCCGGGTGCCCGTGGGCGGCCTCTGGGCACCGCGCCGGATCGCGCCGCTCAGCCAGCCGCCGCGCAGCGGGCTCCACGGGATGACGCCCAGGCCCTCGTTGCGGCTGACCTCCATCAGCTCCCACTCGGCGGACCGGTCCAGCAGGTTGTAGAGCGGCTGGAGGGCGGTGAAGGGCTCCCAGCCGTGTCCCCGGCTCAGGTCGATCGCCTTCTGGAGCTGCCAGCCGGAGAAGTTGCTGGCCCCGATGTAGCGCACCTTGCCGGAGGTGACCAGCGTGTCCAGGGTGGCGAGGGTCTCCTCCAGCGGGGTGCCCGGGTCCCAGGCGTGCACCTGGTAGAGGTCGATGTGGTCGGTGCCCAGCCGGCGCAGGCTCGACTCGACCCCGGCGATCAGGTGGTTGCGGCCCAGGCCCCGGTCGTTGGGGCCCTCCCCGGTGCCGTACCGCACCTTGGTGGCGATCACCACGTCGTCGCGGCGCTGTCTCTTCAGCCAGCGGCCGAGGATCTCCTCGGAGGCTCCGGCGGAGTAGATGTCGGCGGTGTCCACGAAGGTGCCGCCCGCCTCGGTGAAGCGGTCCAGCAGGACGTGGCTGGTGGTCTCGTCGGCCTCGCGGCCGAACGTCATGGCGCCGAGGCAGAGTTCACTGACCCTCAGGCCGGTCTTTCCCAGGTAGCGGTAACGCATGGCGAGTTCCTTCGTCGTGGTGTCGGATACGGAGGCCGGCGGTCGCCGGGCGGTCTGGTTCGGCGAGCGACACGGACACCTCCTGGACGCTGTGGTCGGACAGGCCGCGCGGATCGCGGAAGCGGTAGCTGTGGACCCGGGCGCCCGGTGTGGTGAGCACCCAGTCCAGCCGCCACCAGCGCAGGCCCGGACGGGCCTGCCACGAGGTGGGGCAGAGGCGTCCGGACAGGGCTACCGCGTCGGCGCCCAGGCGGGCGATGCTGCGGGCGTCCCCGATCGCGGCGGTGGTGTTGAAGTCCCCGGCGATCAGGGCCGGATGGGGGCAGCCGGCGACGTCCCCGAGGAGTCCCCGGTACTCCCGTGCCCGGTCGGCGGCCCGGGTGCGGACCGCGCGGTAGAAGTCTGCGCGCAACGGGCTGATGAGTCGTAGCTGTACCGGGATGTGGACGTTGAAGGTGGCGAGAATCCGACCGTCTCCCGGCATCTCCAGGTCCACCCGCAGGGTCCGGCGGGCGGCCGTCTCGACGGTCGCGGCGACCGGCAGCCGGGACAGGGTGATCAGGCCCCGGGCGATGACGGCGCGGTGGCCGGGGAAGGTGGCGCGCAGCCGCCGCTCGTCGTCGATGAGGCGGTAGGTGCCGTCGAACTCGTCGTGGTGGTACTCCTGGAGGAGGTAGACGTCGGCGTCGAGCCCGCGCAGGAAGGCGTAGAAGGGCTCGGGGTCGGTGGACTGGCACCAGTGCTGGGTGTTCCAGGACACGATGCGCACGGCCCCGTCCGGCGGCGGCGGGAGGCGCTTCCTCCGTACGAGTGCGCCGGGCACGAGGCCGGACTGCCGGGCCCCGGTCAGCAGGGCCGCGCCCGCCACGACTGCGGCCGTGAGGTCCCCCGTCGCGCAGGAGAGCACCAGGAGCAGGGCGGGCAGGGCGGCGAACACCGGCGGCGGCAGCAGCGAGGGCAGCAGCCAGAACCACCAGCGGCCGTTGAGGACGAGGTGTGCG
>NZ_JBITCJ010000028.1:0-10421 GCF_044453095.1 Amycolatopsis sp. NPDC051758
CCGGTCCCATTCCGAACCCGGAAGCTAAGCCTGATAGCGCCGATGGTACTGCAACCGAAGGGTTGTGGGAGAGTAGGACACCGCCGAACTTACTTTGATGGAAGGGTCTGGGCCCGGTTGAGACGTAAGTCTCCCGGCCCAGGCCCTTTCTTCATGCCCAAAAAACGGTCGTGTCGTCCACCCAGGCACGCAAGCCGTCCTTCTGTACGCAAGCCGACCGTCTGGGTACGCGAACCGACGGTCGGGGTGCGCGAACCGACTCTCTGGGTACGCGAGTCGACCCTCCAGCACGCGAGTTCCGTCTTCAATCACGTGAATGACGGTCCGGATCACGCGAGTCCCGTCCCCGATCACGCAAAAGCCTCAGACTGAACCCGGCCGAGCCGGCGGCCGCCGCCGCGGCGCGGAACTCGCGTGATCAGAGCCGGAACTCACGTGATTGAAGGCGGATCTCGCGTAATTGGGGAGGAATCACGTGTGATTGGAGGGGCATCACCCGTGATTGAGAGGACGACTCGCGTACCTGGATGGACGACTCGCGTGCCTGGAAGGTCGAGGGAGACGAGAAGGGGGCCAGGAGCGGAGCTCCTGGCCCCCTGGGGCCGAACGTGAGGATGAAGCGGGTTACTTAACGGCGGAGCCGGCCTGCCAGTCGGCCCAGGACTTGGACCAGTCGCCGTACAGGTCCCACACCGGGAGCTGGGGGCCGCCGGAGTTGGTCACCTCCACGACGTCGCCCAAGCCCATGTTCTGGAAGAACCACTCGGCGTTCGCCGCGTTCAGGTTGATGCACCCGTGGGAGACGTTCGAGCTGCCCTGCTGCCCGACGCTGTTCGGGTTCTCGTGGACGAACTCACCGTCGTTCGAGATCCGTTCCGAGAACTTCTCGTTCGACCGGTACGCCTTCGGGTCCGGCGGGCAGACGCCGTACGTGCAGGAGTCCATCGTGTAATTGGCCTGCTTGTCCGAAATGACGTGCGCGCCCAGATGGGTCGGGGTGGCGTCCTTGCCCATCGAAATCGGCATGGACTTCACCATGGCGCCGTTGTGGAAGATCTGCATCTGCTCGGTGTTCCCGTCCGCCTTCGCGATCCAGGAATCGTGCACCTTGTACGTCTCGGTCCGGTCCTCGGCGCCGAAGACGCCGTTTCCGAAATCGACACCGTAGATCTTCGCCGTCACCTTCAGCTGGGTGCCGGCCTTCCAGTAGTCCTTCGGCCGGTAGTGGACGTTGGAGTCGTCGATCCAGTACCAGCTACCCTCCTGCTTCGGTGTCGACTCCACCGTCAGGGCCTTCTCGACCTCCGCCTTGTTCTTGACGGCGATCTTCCCGAAGCTGAAGACGATCGGCTGCCCGACACCGACACCCGTGCTGGACACCGCGGCCGGCGCCGGGATGAGGTTGGCGTTGGCCTGCTTCTTCGGCGCGATCGTGCTGATCTGGTTGTCCTGCTCGATCGGCTTCCCGTCCGCGCCCTGGGCGTGCGCGACGATCTTGTACGTCGAGCCGTAGCCGAGCGGCTCGGTCGAGGTCCAGCTGAGGCCGTCCGTGGCGAGCTTGCCGGCGACCGTCTTTCCCTTGGCCGTGTTGGTCACGGTGACGTCGACGAGCTTCCCGTTGGCCGCCTTGACGACGACCGGCGTCGCCGGGTTCACCGCCGCGCCGCCGGCCGGCTCGAACGTGACCGCGACCGGCGTTGCGGACGGCGACGCCGAATCGGACGCGGAGGCGCCGCCGGGCGTGCCACCGTTGTCATCGGACGAACAGGCGGAAAGCAGCAGTGCTCCGGCGAGGATTCCGGCCACCGAAAGTAAAATCTTCTTGGGGAGCATATTGTCTCTTTTTGGGAAATTGGGATCGGCGGGCATTCGTTATCAAAACTACGCGATAGCGATGACGTTCTTCCCGGCGGATCGGTGCATCGGCGTGACGCGGATCACGTGACGACGAGGCCCGGTGCCCCGTAAAGTCCCGGCCCGCTCACGGAGATCACGTCCAGGAACTCCCGCGCGGCCGTGTACGCCTCCTCCGCCAGTGCTTCGGTGTGCCCGAAATCGAGCGGGTTCACA
This sequence comes from Amycolatopsis sp. NPDC051758, assembly GCF_044453095.1. Classification (NCBI taxonomy): domain Bacteria; kingdom Bacillati; phylum Actinomycetota; class Actinomycetes; order Pseudonocardiales; family Pseudonocardiaceae; genus Amycolatopsis; species Amycolatopsis sp. NPDC051758. The sequence continues at coordinate 2,071 of NZ_JBITCJ010000028.1, forward strand.
CGTGCCGGCGCCGGCCCCGGCAGGTAGACCACCGGCACCTGCGCGGCCGCGACCGGCGCTTCCAGCACCGCCTGGTTCCGCATGCTGATCATCGCGGTGAACATCATCACCTCGGCGAACGTCCGCGGCGCGCTCGGCAGCTTGCCGGGGAACGCGCAGTCGAGCACGACCAGCGAGCGAGCGCCCATCGTCAGCGCCTGCCGCATCGGGACGTTCGCGACGAGCCCGCCGTCGTAGAGGAGCTTCCCCTCGTGCTCCACCGGCGGGAAGATCCCCGGGATCGCGCAGCTCGCCAGCAGCGGCTCGAGCAGCCGCCCGGACCGGATCAGCAGCGGTTCGGCCGTGTCGACCTGCGTGGTAACGACGCCGAGTGGCAGCGCCAAGTCCTCGAAGCGGGTCTCGGCGCCGAGGTGGTCGGCGATGATCGCCGTCAGGCCGCTGTTGGGGAACAGGTGCGTCTTGCTCTGCGTCAGCGTCCGGACGCGGCTGAGCACGCCGCCCGGGAACGCCTCGTCCCGCGTCATGTGCGCCCAGATGCTCCGCAGCCGCGCCAAGGCGTCGCCGCCGCGCAGTGCCAGGACGGCGGCGTTCAGCGACCCGACCGAGGTGCCGGCCACCAGGTCCGGCGTGACCCCGGACTCGGACAGCGCGCGCAGCATGCCGACCTGCATCGCGCCGAGGCTGCCGCCACCACCGAGGACGAACCCGATCGGCCGGGGAAGATCCGCGAGACTCATACCGCCGAATGTAGTAAGCCCGACTTTCGCAGGTCGTGCCGGGCGTGAAGCCGGCGTTAACCTGCTGGACGTGGCCGAGCTGGAGCTGCGGCATCTCAGGGCCGTCCGCGCCGTCGCGGACGGCGGCAGTGTGAGCCGTGCGGCCACGGTGCTCGGCGTCAGCCAGCCCGCGCTCACCGCGCAACTGAAGCGGATCGAACGGATCCTCGGCGGCGAGCTGTTCGTCCGCGGCCCCAGCGGGGTCCGCCCGACCGAGCTCGGCCGGTTCGTGCTCGCCCGCGCCGACGCGCTGCTGTCCGACATGCAGGCTCTTGTCGCGTCGGCCCGGCAGCACGGCGAGAGCGGCCCCGAAACCCTGCGGATCGGGTACGTGCCGCTGCTCATCATCGGCCGGTTCATCGAGGAGCTGGGGGAGCGGCTGCTCGACGTCGACCTCCAGACCTACGCCGAGCCGGCGTCGCTCACCCTGCTGAAGCTGCTTTCGACCGGCCGGGTCGACGTCGCGCTGCTGGAGCAGTTCGACGGCACGGAGGCCCACCACTTCGCCGGGCTGACCGTGCGGACGCTCGCCACCGAGCCGATCTTCGTCGGGATCGCCCACGGCCACCCGGCGATCCGTGACGGTGTGGTCGACCTCGCGGACCTGGCCGGGTGCGACTGGATCCTGCCGCCCCCGCACGAGAACTGCGTGCGCGTCCGGTTCCTGCAGGCTTGCGCGGCCGCCGGGTTCACCCCGCGCGTGCGGCACTTCACGTCGGAGGCGGGCACCGCGGGCACGCTGATCGCCCAGGGCGCGGTCTGCCTCGCGCAGGCGGCTTCGGCGCCGCCGCCGGGGCTCGTCGCGCTGCCGCTCGCGGGTGACCCGCTGTGGACGACGTTGCTGTTCGCAACCCGGGAGGACGACGCCCGCACACCGGCCACCGACGAGGTGTTCCGGTGCGCCGAAGTCGCGTATGCCGCGTCCCGGCTGCGGAATCCGCACTTCGCGCGGTGGTGCCGGCAGCAGCCGGGGGAGCCCCGGCTCGCCTCCGCCCGATAGGCGGCATAACGCCGGTGTTATCCCCGCTGGGATTACTGCCCGGCGCGGCAACGGGAGAAGCTCACGAAGTCCCCACCTGTTGCCGACAAGGAGCAACGAATGCACTTCAGACGAGCAATGGCGCTCGGTGTGCTGTGCGCGGCCGTCATCGGCCTGCTCTCGCCGCCCGCGTCCGCCGCACCCCGGGCCGCCACCACGCTGCCCATCAGCCAGCTGGTCCAGGAGCAGAACCAATGGTGCTGGGCCGCGAGCGGCCTGACCATCGCCCGGTTCCTCGGTTACGGAGCCGGCGTCAGCCAGAACACCTTCTGCGACTACTCGCGTGGTTACCCGGCCGGGTCGCAGTGCCCCAACCAGCCCGGTGAGCTGACCTACGTCCAGCGCGGGTACCAGGCGCTCGGGCTGCGGCCCGGCTCGGTGACCGGCGCGCTCAGCCTGGCTTCGGTGCAGACCGAGATCGGTGCGCGCCGCCCGATCGAGACCGGCATCTACTGGACGGCCGGCGGCGGGCACGCGCAGGTGATCTACGGCTACGACACCAGCGGGCTGGTCTACTACGGCGACCCGTGGCCGAGCAGCCAGCGCTACAGCGCGATGGCGCACTCGAGCTACGTCCGCAACGGGCAGTTCCAGTGGGCGCAGTCCCTCTACCGGATCGGGGCGTGAGATGAACCTCTTCCGTGGACTCGGTGTCCTGCTCGCGGGCGCCGCACTGGTGATCGGTTTCGGCGGCACGGCGTCGGCTTCGCCTTCCGACGATGCCGTGGCGGCCAAGCAGGCGGTCGCGTCGGCGAACACGCAGCTTTCGGCGTTCTTCGGCCAGCTCGACGCCCGCGCCGGTGTTGCCCGCGCCGATGCCGTGCAGACGCCGAAGGTGGACGGGGAACCGCTGAGCGTCTACTCGCTCGACCCCGCGTTCGTCGCCGGGACGCCCGGTGCGAAGCCGGCGTCGTTCGCCTACTACGCGGTGCGGACGCAGGCTTCGACGGGCCGCCAGGCGACCGTGTGGGTGACCCGGGAAGCGGCCGGCTGGACCGCGACCAACTTCACCACCGGCACCGAGGAGGTGACGTACCCGGCGCAGGCCGGCGCGGACCTCGTGTTCACCGAACCGCAGGTCAACGCGTGGTACCGGGTGCGTGACGGCCGCGTGCTGCCGCTCAACGACCCGGCTCGCCAGCGTGTCGGCGAAGGCGTGACGCTGACGGCGTACCAGCAGCTGGTGCACCGCCTGTACGGCGACAAGCTGCCCGGCTCGGCCTACCGGGCGCAGGGCAAGTTCGGCGGGTACGACCTCGCCGCCGCGGGCCCGGCGCCCGCGCCGGGCCCGGACTCCGGTTCCTGGCCGTTCGTCGCCGGTGGGGCGCTGTTGGCGCTCGGGTTGATCGGCTGGGCCACCGGCAAGGCGGCGCGCGCCCGCCGCTGACGCCGGGAGGGTGCGGCCCGGGCGACCAGGCCGCACCCTCGTGGACTTAGCGCCCCAAGGCGGCCTTGGTTGCGTGAGACGCAACCAAGGCCGCCTTGGGTGCGTGAGACGCACCGAAGGCCACATTGGGGCGCTCTGGTCAGGGCACGCGTTCCGGTTCGGGTTCCGGCTCGGCGGCGGCGAGTGCCTTCCGCTTCTTCAAGCGCAGCAAGAAGAACACACCTACCGCGGCGAGCAGACCCACCGCGATCAGGCCGCCCGTGTTCAGCGCACCCTCGATGCGTTTCGCTGCTTCACCCAGCGCCGCGCCGATGCTGATGTGCACCAGGGACCAGCAGAACGCGCCCGCCGCGGCGGCCGGGAGGAACTTGCGGAACGGCAGGCCGGACGTGCCCGCCGCGGCCGGGGTCAGCGTGCGGATCACCGGCAGGAAGCGGGCGAAGAAGACCGCCCAGGCGCCGCGGCGTTCGAGCACTCCGGTGGCCTTGTCCCAGGCTTCGAGACCGTACTTGCGGATCAGCTTGGTTTCACGCAGCCGTGGCCCGAAGCGGCGGCCGATGAAGTAGCCGAGCGCGTCACCGGCCGTTGCGCAGAGGGTGACCACCGTCCACAGGGCCAGGAAGCGCGCGACGGTGTTCGCCGTGGTCGCGGCGATGAGCAGCCCGGATTCGCCGGGGGCCAGGAACCCCAGCCCGATCGTGCATTCGGCGAACACCAGGCCGCCGGTGGCCGCGACGAGCCCCGGTTCCGGGAGTCCTTGCAACCAGCTGAGGAGGTCCGAAACCAGGGCCATGCGGCCACTTTACCGATCCTTTAAGGATGGTGGGGTGACGTGCGTCACCGCGCCAGCAGGGACGCGGCCTCCTGAGCTGCGGGTCCTTCGACCGCGAGGTGCTGCAGGTTCTCCGGCAGGACCTCGCCGCGGTGGGCCTTCGTCTGCGCGTAAAGGCGTCCAGCGCGGTACGACGAGCGCACGAGCGGTCCGGCCATGACCCCGGCGAAGCCCATCGCCTCGGCGGCCTGGGAGTGCTCGACGAACTCCTCCGGCTTCACCCAGCGGTCCACCGGGTGGTGCCGCGGCGACGGACGCAGGTACTGCGTGATCGTCAGGATCTCGCAACCGGCGTCCACCAGGTCCTGCATCGCCGGAGCGACCTCTTCGGGAGTCTCGCCCATGCCCAGGATCAGGTTGGACTTCGTCACCAGACCGGCCTCACGAGCAGCGGTGATGACTTCGAGCGAACGCGCGTACCGGAACCCGGGGCGGATCCGCTTGAAGATCCGCGGCACCGTCTCCACGTTGTGGGCAAGCACTTCCGGCCGTGAGCCGAAGACTTCGGCCAGCTGCGCAGGATCGGCGTTGAAGTCCGGGATCAGCAATTCGACGCCAGTGCCGGGGTTGAGCGAGTGGATCTGGCGCACGGTCTCCGCGTACAGCCAAGCGCCGCCATCCTCGAGGTCATCCCGGGCCACACCGGTCACCGTGGAGTACCGCAGACCCATCGCCTGAACGGACTCGGCGACCTTCCGCGGCTCGGTGCGGTCCAGCTCAGCCGGTTTACCGGTGTCGATCTGACAGAAGTCGCACCGGCGGGTGCATTGGTCACCGCCGATGAGGAACGTGGCTTCGCGGTCTTCCCAGCATTCGTAGATGTTGGGACACCCGGCTTCTTCGCACACCGTGTGCAGACCCTCGCGGCGCACCAGGCCCTTGAGTTCGGTGAACTCCGGGCCCATCCGCACCCGCGTCTTGATCCACGGCGGCTTCTTCTCGATCGGCGTCTCGCTGTTGCGGACTTCCAGGCGCAGCAGCTTCCGGCCTTCAGGCGCAGCACTCACGGGATCAACCCTACGCCCGTCGCGGGAGCGGTTCCGGCTACGCGGGGTCGGGCGTGACGCCGGTCAACTTCGCCGTCAGGTCCCACAGCGCGGCGCCCAGCGATTCGTTGCGCGCGGCACCCAGCGTGCCCACCCGGACCGGGTATCCGCGCAGGTTGCCGACGCCGCGCGGGGCGAAGTAACTGCCGCCTTCAACGCCGTCGGCGGTCGCCGCGTAGAGCTGCGGGAGCGCGCCGATACGGGCGTTCTGGGCGAACAGCACCTCGCCGATCCGGTGGCCGCCGGCGATGAGCGAGCGCACCACCGGGTTGCTGTACGAGCGCGCCATGCCGCTGCCGAGCCCGGTCGCGGTGTAACCGGGGTGCGCGGCGACGCTGAGGATGTCTTCGCCGGCCGCACGCAGCCGGCGGTCCAGCTCGAGCATGAAGACCTGGTTCGAGAGCTTCGACTGCCCGTAGGCGGCGGCCGCGTTGTAGCGCCGGTGCTCGCCGTTGGGGTCGTCGAGGTGGATGTGGCCGCCGGTGGCGGCGAGGCTCGACAGCGTGACGACCCGGGCGTGCGTCCCGCCGCGCAGGGCCGGCATCAGCAGCCAGGTCAGCGCCGCGTGGCCGAGGTGGTTCGTGCCGAACTGCAGCTCGAACCCGTCGGCCGTGCGGCCGCGTGCCGTCGCCATCACGCCGGCGTTGTTGACCAGCAGGTCCAGCGCGTCACCGGTGCGTTCGCGCACCGACGCGGCGGCCGCGCGCACCGACGCGAGCTCGCTCAGGTCCAGTGGGACGAGCTCGGGTTCGGCGCCCGCGGCGGCCGCGCGGACCTGCTCGAGGGCTTTTGCGCCGCGCTCGGGGGAGCGGCAGGCGAGGAACACGCGGGCCCCCTTGCCCGCGAGCACCTCGGCGGTGCGCAGCCCGAGACCGGAGTTCGCCCCGGTGACCACGGCGGTCCGGCCGGTCTGGTCGGCGATGTCGGCCTCGGTCCAGCGCTGAGTCATGCGCTCACTTAACTCCGGTTAGGCGCTCGGCGCGAGCAGGCGCCGCAGGTGTCCCATCACGGGACGGCGGCGGGCGGGCTCGTCGCGGCTCGTGCGCAGCAGCGCCTCGAGCGCGTGGCCCACCTTGACGATCTCCTCGCCCGGCTCACGCGCGTCGGCCAGCCCGGCCGTGACGGCGAGCATCCGCAGCTCACCCTCGTGCATCCGGCGCAGCGTCGCGTTCCGCTCGAAGGCGCCGTCGAGCACCGCACGCAGTGCCTCGTGCTCCTCGACGGTGGCGCGCCAAGCACGGGTGACGGCGTCGACGTGGTCGCCGAAGCCGTCGGCTTCGTCCGGGTCGGTGACCTCGGCGCGCAGCCGTCCGCTCAGCACCTGCGTCCACTTGTACTGCAGTGCGGTCAGGACGTTTTCCTCGGTGCCGAAGTGCTCTTCGGCGCCCGGGACCTCGTCGAGCGGCAGCGGCGCGCCCGGGTTCCGGGCGGCGAGGCGGACGGTCGCTTCGAGGATTTCCTGACGTCGGTAGAAGTCTGTCCAGCTCATCGTGGGGCTCCCCTTCCGTGGTCCGGGTCATACCGCGGGTCTGCGGCATACTCCCGGTACGGACCTGACCCGGTGAACATACCATGAGTATGGAGAGATCCTCCGGGCGTAAAGTTGTGAAGGTGGCGACAATGAGGTCCAGACGGCTCGACTACTCCGAGTCGACGCGGTCGGCGCTGGTCGACAGCGCGGTGGAACTGTTCACCAAACGCGGTTACGCGGGTACCTCGCTCGACGAGATCGCCAAACGTGCCCGCGTCACCAAGGGTGCGCTCTACCACCACTTCAGCGGCAAGCAAGCGCTGTTCGAGGCCGCGTTCGATTCGGTAGAGAGCCTCGTCTACGACCGCCTCGAGAAGATCATGACCGGCGAAGGCTCCCCCTGGGAGCGGGCGCTGGGCGGGCTCAACGCGTTCATCCGCGCCTGCCTCGACCCGTCCTACCAGCGGATCGCCATCCACGAGGCCCCGGTCGTGATGGGCTGGGAGCGCTGGCGCGAAGCCGAGGAGCGGTGCAGCTTCGGGCTCGTGCGGTCGGGCCTGCAGTCGCTGATCGACGCGGGTGAGGTCGAGCCCGTGCCGGTCGAGGTCACCGCGCGGCTGCTGTTCGGCGCGCTGTCGAGCGCGGCCACCGAGATCGCCAGCTCGCCGGACCCGAAGAAGGTCGGCGCCGAGATCGAGGACGTGATCGTCCGCATGCTGGTCCGGTTGCGGCGCACGGAGCCGGACGTCTCTATAGGCTGACTTTCGTGGACTTGAGGATCTTCACCGAGCCCCAGCAAGGGGCCAGCTACGACGACCAGCTGCGTGTCGCGAAGGCGACCGAAGACGCCGGGTACGACGCCTTCTTCCGCAGTGACCACTACCTGAAGATGGGCTCGGCCGATGGCCTGCCCGGCCCGACCGACGCGTGGATCACCCTCGCCGGCCTGGCCAGGGAGACCAGCCGCATCCGGCTCGGCACGCTCGTCACCGCGGCGACGTTCCGGCACCCGGGCCCGCTCGCCATCTCGGTGGCGCAGGTCGACCAGATGTCCGGCGGCCGGGTCGAGTTCGGCCTCGGCGCCGGCTGGTACGACGCCGAGCACGAGGCGTACGGCCTGACGCTGCCGCCGCTGAAGGAGCGTTTCGACCGCTACGCCGAGCAGCTCGAGATCGTCACCGGCCTGTGGAAGACGCCGGCGGGCGAGACGTACTCGTTCAAGGGTGACTACTACACGCTGAGCGACTCGCCGGCGCTGCCGAAGCCGGCGCAGCACCCGGCGCCGCCGGTGATCATCGGCGGCGGGGGCAAGAAGCGCACCCCGGAGCTGGCCGCGCGGTTCGCCGACGAGTTCAACCTGCCGTTCGCGAGCCAGGAGATCGCGTCCGCGCAGTTCGCGCGTGTCGAGGCGGCGGCACGGGAGATCGGGCGCGACCCGAAGGAGATCCTGCGGTCGGTCGCGCTGGTCATCGGCGTCGGCCGTGACGACGCCGAGGTCGAGCGCCGTGCGTCGGCGATCGGCCGGGACGCCACCGAGCTGAAGGCGAGCGGCCTGGCCGGGACGCCCGCCGAGGTCGTCGACCGGATCGGGCAGTGGCGGGAGAACACCGGGATCACCCGCGTCTACCTGCAGCTGCTGGACATGAGCGACCTGGACCAGATCGACCTCATCGCGGCCGAGGTCGCACCCCAGCTCGACTAGCGCCCCCATGTGGCGGGGGGGGGGGGGGGGCCCCCCCCCCCCCCCAACCGGGGGGGGGGGGGCCCCCAAACAACCAAAGGGGGGGTGTGGGGGTTTTT
>NZ_JBITCJ010000028.1:10431-47743 GCF_044453095.1 Amycolatopsis sp. NPDC051758
GCGCCGCAAATACCCCACACTATTTGGGTGTGGTGGACCCCGGCCGGCCCCCCCCCACCCCCCCCCCCCCCCCCCCCCCCCCCCCCCGGGGGGGGGTGGGGGCCCCCCCCCCCCCCCACCGCCACATTGGGTGCGGTGGACGCACCCAATGCCACATTGGGGCGTTTGGGTCAGTTCTGGAGGGCGAAGGTGACGCCCGCGGCCTTCGGGGCCTCGGGACGCGGGAGCCAGCGGTCTTCGCTCACCGGCAGCTCGCCTTCGAGAGCCGCGAGGACGGCGTCGCGCGCCAGCGGCAGCACTGCTTCGACGCTGACGTCCCGCTGCAGCTCGTACGACAGCGACGTCACGCCCGCGTCGCGGATGCCGCACGGGACGATGCTGTCGAACGCCGCCAGGTCGGCGTTGCAGTTCAGCTCGAAGCCGTGCATCGTCACGCCGCGCTGGACGCGGATGCCGATCGCGGCGATCTTGCGCTCGATGCCGCGCTCGTCGGCGGGGATCCACACGCCGCTGCGGCCTTCGACGCGGCCGCTGTGCACACCCAGCTGGTCGCACACGTGGATCAGCGCCTCTTCGAGCCGCCGCACGTAGTGCACGACGTCGATCGGGTCGGCGAGCTTCACGATCGGGTAGCCGACCAGCTGGCCGGGGCCGTGCCAGGTGATCTTGCCGCCGCGGTCGACGTCGATCACCGGGGTGCCGTCGGTCGGGCGGTCGGCCGGCTCGGTGCGCTTGCCCGCGGTGTACACCGACGGGTGCTGCAGCAGGAGCATCGTGTCGCCGGCCGTGCCGTCGGCCCGGGCGGTGAGACTGCTCCGCTGGAGCTCCCAGGCTTCGGTGTAGTCGATCGTGCCGAGCTCCCGGACGTCGACGGGCTCGGTGCTGGCGCGGCAGGAAGTGCGGGAAGAACTCACCCGTCGAGGCTACGCCCGTCACCCGCCGGAAGCAGGCGCAAGGCACTGGCTGAGAGCAGGCCGACACCGGTCACCGCCAGCACTGCGCCGATCGTGTCGGTGACCCAGTGCACACCCAGCAGCACGCGGAAGACGGCGATCAGCACGGTGGCCGCCACGACGGCCACCGCGACCCGCTTCACCAGCCGCGGCCACAGCCACGCGCACAGCAGGAGCAGGACGAACCCGGTGCTCGCCACCGACGTCACGTGCCCGCTCGGGTAACTCAGGTCCGGGTAGTCGCGGGGGCGTTCACGCAGGAAGACCGGCTTGAACACCAGGCTGGTCAGCCGGCACAGCACCAGCACGACGGCGAGCTTGACGCACAGGCCGAGGTGCTCGCGGCGGCGCAGGGCCAGCGCCACCAGCGCCGTGCCGAGCACGAAGGGGAGCACCGGGCCGAGGACGTCGCTCCCGGCCTGGGCGACCCGCCCGAGCGGCTGCGTGTAGACACCGTGCAGGGCGTCCGCCACCTCGACGTCGAGGAAGAGCGGCTGCCGCGCGACGGACAGCCCGAGCACGATGAACGCGGCGAAGAGCACCACGCCGACGACCAGCCAGCGTTGCAGCGGAACGGTCATGCGGCGGCGAGCGCGCTGTCCAGCGTCGGGTGCCGGAACTCGTAACCGGACCGCTCCAGCGCGGCCGGGACGGCGCGCTGCCCGAACAGCGCCATCTCCTCGCCGGCCTGGCCGAGCACGGTCTTGAGCGCGATCCCCGGCACCCACCACGGCGCGGGCCGGTGCAGCGCGTGCCCGACCGCCTTGGTGAAGTCGGCGTTGGTCACCGGCCCGGGCCCGGTCAGGTTGACCGGACCGGACAGGTCGTCGTGGGTGAGGGTGTGCACGATCGCGCCAACCTCATCCTCCAGGGCGATCCACGGCATGAACTGGCGGCCGTCGCCGAGCCGCCCGCCCAGGCACAGCTGGAAGAGCGGGCGGAGTGTGCGGTACAGCCCGCCCTTCGCCGAAAGCACCAGCCCGGTCCGGATGTTCACGACGCGCGTGTCGCCGGCGCTCGCCGTCGCCGCTTCCCATGACTCGCACAGCTCGGCCAGGAAACCCTGCCCGCGCGGCGCGGACTCGTCCACAGTGGACGATCCGGCGTTGCCGTAGTACCCGACGGCGGAGGCGTTGACGAGCACACCGACACCGTGTTCGGCAACGGCCTCGGAAAGCACCTCGGTCGGCTCGATCCGGCTGTCGATGAGCTCCTGCTTGCGCATCGCGCTCCACCGGCCGGGGAACAGCGGCTTGCCACCCAGGTTCACCACGGCGTCGACACCTTCGAAGGCGCCGTTCGCGATGGTGCCGGACGGCGGGTCCCACCGGAACTCACCATCACCGCGCGCTTCGCGGCGCACCAGCTTGCGCTCTTCGTGCCCGTCGCGCCGCAGGCGTTCGCCCAGCGCCGACCCGATCAAGCCGCTCGCTCCGGCGATGAGTACTCGCATGCGTCGATCGTCGCGTATCGCGCGCGTGCCCGCACCTCCGGCCCGGAAACGGCGAAGGCCGCCACGGTCTCCCGTGGCGGCCTTCGTCAGGGTGTGCTCAGAGGCCGAGCTCGTCCTCGAAGTTGCCCTCTTCCAGACGCTGCTTGATCGTCATCAGGAAGCGGCCCGCGTCGGCTCCGTCCACCAGGCGGTGGTCGTAGGTCAGCGGGAGGTACGCCATCGACCGGATGGCGATGGTGTCGTTGCCGTCGGCGTCGGTGGCGACCACCGGGCGCTTGACAACCGCGCCGGTGCCGAGGATGCCGGACTGCGGCTGCACGATGATCGGCGTGTCGAACAGGGCGCCGACGCTGCCGATGTTGGTGATGGAGAACGTGCCGCCGGACAGCTCGTCGGGCTTGATCTGGTTGGCCCGCGCGCGGCCCGCCAGGTCGGCGATGCGGTGCGCGAGACCGGCCAGGCTCAGCTCGCCGGCGTCGTGGATCACGACCGAGAGCAGGCCGCGCTCGGTGTCCACCGCGATGCCCAGGTGCACGGCGCCGTGGTAGGTGATCTCCTTCGTGTCCTCGTTGTAGGACGCGTTGACGTTCGCGTGCTGCTTCAGCGCCTCGACGGTCGCCTTCGCGAAGAACGGCAGGAACGTCAGGTTGACACCCTCGCGCTCCTTGAAGGCACCCTTCGCCCGCTGACGCAGCTTGGCGATCTTGGTCACGTCCACTTCCTGGACCTGCGTGAGCTGCGCGGCGATCTGCAGCGACTCGCGGGTCTTGGTGGCCGTGATCTGGCGGATCCGGCTGGCCTTCTGCACGGTGCCGCGCAGCGCCTGGACCTCCGGGGAGACCGAGACGGCCGTCGGGCGCTGGGCAGCGGCCGGGGCGGAAGCCGCCGGGGCCTGCGCCGCCGGGGCAGCGGCAGCGGGCGCCGGAGCGGCCGCGGCCTTCTGCTTCTCCTCGGCCGCGGCCAAGACGTCCTGCTTGCGGATCCGGCCGCCGACCCCGCTGCCGGTCAGCGACGTGAGGTCGATGCCGTGCTCCGTGGCCAGCTTGCGCACCAGCGGCGTGACGTACGGGCCGTCCGCCGAACCGTCCTTCGACGCCGCGGCGGGAGCGGGCTCGGCCTTGGGCTCGGGCTTCGGTTCCGGCTTCGGCTCGGGCTTGGCCTCCTGGACCGGCTCGGGCTTGGGCTCCGGCTTCGGTTCCGGCTTGGGCTCGGGCTTCGGCTCCGGCTGCTTCTCCTCGGCCTTCGGCGCGGCGTTCGCGTCGCCGATCACGGCCAGGACGCCGCCGACCTCGACGGTCTCGTCCTCGCCCGCGCGGATCTCCAGCACCGTGCCGGCCACCGGCGACGGCACCTCGGTGTCGACCTTGTCGGTGGAGATCTCGAGCAGCGGCTCGTCGACCTCGACCGAGTCGCCGACCTGCTTCAGCCACCGCGTGACGGTGCCCTCGGTGACGCTCTCGCCCAGCTCGGGCAGCTTCACCTCGGTGCCTTCGCCACCCGCGGCCGGCGCGGTGTCCGGCTTGCTCGGCGCGCTGTCCTGGGCCTGCGGCTCAGGCGTCGACTCCGGCTGGGTCTCCGGCTCGGGCTCCGGCTCGGACTTCTGCTCTTCCTGCGCCGGGGCGGAAGACTCGGCGCCGCCGCCGGAACCGTCGTCGATCACGGCGAGCTCGCCGCCGACCTCGACGGTCTCGTCCTCCTGGGCGCTGATCTTCACGACCGTGCCCGCCACCGGGGAGGGCACCTCGGTGTCGACCTTGTCGGTCGAGATCTCGAGCAACGGCTCGTCGACCTCGACGGTGTCGCCCTCCTGCTTAAGCCACCGGGTGACGGTGCCTTCGGTGACGCTCTCCCCGAGCTCCGGCAGTGTGACGGAGTAGGCCATCGTTCGCTGACTCCTCTTTCAAGATTCTGCGTGGTCTGGATTCTGCTGGTGAGACGTCAGCTGTGCACGTGCAGCGGCTTGCCGGCCAGGGCAAGGAACGCTTCACCGAGGGCCTCGGTCTGGGTGGGGTGCGCGTGGATGAGCGGGGCGACGTCCTCGGGGAAGGCCTCCCAGCTGTAGATCAGCTGCGCTTCGCCGATCAGTTCGCCGACGCGGTCGCCCACCATGTGTACACCCACGACGGGCCCGTCCGGCGCCTTGACCAGCTTGACCCCGCCGGAAGTCTTCAGGATCTGGCTCTTGCCGTTGCCGCCGAGGTCGTAGGTGAACGTCGTGACGTCCGAGCCGTACTTCTCCTTGGCCTGCGACTCGGTCAGCCCGACCGACGCGACCTCCGGGTGCGAGTAGGTGACCCGCGGGATGCCGCTCTCGTCGATCACGCGCGGGCTCTGCCCGGCGATCTCCTCGGCGACGAAGATGCCCTGCTGGAAGCCGCGGTGCGCGAGCTGCAGGCCGGGGACGATGTCGCCGACGGCGTAGACGTTCGGCAGGTTGGTGCGCAGCCGGTCGTCGGTGAGGACGAAGCCGCGCTCGATCTTGACGCCGGCCTCCTCGTACCCGTGGCCGGCCGAGTTCGGGCCGCGGCCGACGGCGACCAGCAGCAGGTCGGCTTCGAGGGTCTCGCCCGACTCGAGGGAGACGCTCACGCCGTTGTCGTCCTGCTTCGCGCCGGTGAACCGGACGCCGGTCTTGAAGGCGATCTTGCGACGCCGGAACGCGCGCTCGAGCTGCTTGGAGGCGAACTCGTCCTCGTTCGGGACCAGCCGCGGCAGCGCCTCGACGATGGTGACGTCGACGCCGAAGGAGGCCCAGACGCTGGCGAACTCGACACCGATCACGCCGCCGCCCAGGACGACGACCTTCTTGGGGACGTAGTCGAGGGCGAGGGCCTGCTCGCTGGCGATGACGCGGCCGCCGAGCTCGAGGCCGGGCAGCGTGCGGGAGTACGAGCCGGTGGCGAGGATGACGTTCTTGCCGGTGTAGCGGGTGCCGTCCACCTCGACGGTCGTGCCGCCGACGAACGTGCCGCTGCCCTCGACGAGGTTCACCTTGTGCGCCTTGGCCAGGCCCTGCAGGCCCTTGTACAGCCGGGAGACGATCCCGTCCTTGTACTTGTTGACCCCGGCGATGTCGATGCCCTCGAAGACGGCCTTGACGCCGACCGCCTCGGCTTCGCGGGTTTCGTCGGCGACCTCGGCTGCGTGCAGCAGGGCCTTGGTCGGGATGCAGCCCCGGTGGAGGCAGGTCCCGCCGAGCTTGTCCTTCTCGATCAACGTGACGGAAAGGCCCAGCTCGGCCGCGCGGAACGCCGCGGCGTAGCCGCCCGATCCGCCTCCCAGGATCACGAGGTCGGCGGAGGTGTCGGTCACTTCAATAACTCCTCGGCAAGCAGTGGGGTGGTGCTCTGTCGTCGCCTGTGCCCGGTATAACCGCGCGCGCGACACCCGCCATCTTGTCACTACGCCGGAGGAGGCTGCGAGCTAGCCGGGTGTGCGACACCGACCACACGCGGAGTCCGGGATAATGAGCAGGGAAAGTCTCGGGAGGGAAGGTGGTCGCGGTGGGCCTGTTCGACTCGCTGCGCAGGCGTGCCAAGGGCGGTCAGAAGGCCGGCACGCTGCGGAAAGCCAGCTCCGACGATACCCGGCACCTCGAAGAATGGGCGGCTTCGCGCCGGGGTGTCGAGGCCTTCGTCGAGCCGAAGACGAACGTCACCGAGACCACTGTGGTGTTGATCGCCCACGACGGTGAATGGACCCGCCGCCGCATCGCCAGCCTCGAATCGGCGCAGCAGTTCGGCCACCGCCGGTCGATCCCGGTCTACGAGGTCGCCCGGGTCGGCTACCCGAAGCGGATGCGCGAGTACACCGAGCGGAAGAAGCGCGGCCAGGTCTAGAGCTCGACCCGGCCGACGACCTCGCCGTTGAAGGTCTGGCCGGTGGGGCGGAAGCCCAGCTTGAGGTAGAACTCCTCCGGGCCGCCCTCGGCCGGGATCCACAGCACCGTGGCGGTCTTTTCACCCCGCCGCCGTGCCTCTTCGAGGACCGTTTCGACGGCGAACCGGCCGTGGCCGCGGCCCTGGACCCCGGCGCCGACGTTGAGGCGCCAGATCCCGCAGCGGAAGAAGTCGAGCTCCGCCTCCGGGTGGAACCCGCCCATGACGAAGGCGACCGGTTCGCCGTCGTCGAGGATCAGCCGCGGCCAGGCGATCTCCGGCTGGGTGTAGGCCTCGGCGAGCGAGACGGCGACCGGCGCGACGAAGTCCTTCTGGTGCGGCTCGACGGCCAGCTGGCACGCGGCGGCGACGTTGTCCGGGGTGATCTTCTCCACGGTGAGGGTGGTCACCCGGACCAAGCTAGCCTGCCTGGGCGAGCAGGGTGGCGTGCTTGACCAGCGCCGCGCGGAACGACGGGTGGACCGTGGTGCCGAGCACCGGGTCCACCTCGACCACGTGCGACGCCGAGAGCAGCAGCACCGCTGGTTCGGCGAGGATCACCACGCCGCCTTCGGCCCGCAGGTCGGCGGTGCCGAGCAGGCGCGGGAAGACGACATCGGCGGGCAGGCCGTCACAGGTGCGCAGGAATTCGCGGAAGTCCTCCGGCAGTTCGACGCCCAGCCGCAGCTCCGCCGAGCGGATCGCCGCTTCCGACGCCGGGGGCGGGAGGGTGGCCCGGCCGCGCAGGAGCGAGCGGGCCGGCCGTGTGGGGTCGAGCGGCGGCTCTGCCCGGCCGGTCGCTGTGGTGTCGCCGTGCGGGAGCGGGCCGGCCGCGCGTGGGTCCGCCGGGGCGTCGCCGCGCAGCCGCATGATCTCCGCGACCAGCTGCGGCCAGGTGCCCGAGTCCGCCGGGTACCGCTCGTGCAAGGCCGCGATCAGCGCACCGGCGCAGGCCGGGGTCCAGTCGCGCAGGCCCAGCGGGTCGACGCCGGCCACCAGCGCCGGGGCCAGCGCGCGCGTCGCCGCCAGCGTCGCCACGTCCGGCTGCGGCCCGGCCAGCGATGCCCACCGCGTGAGGTCGCCCTCGGCGAGCGCCGTGCGGACGCGGTCCGGACGGGCCGGCGCGACGTGCTTGACCACCTCGGCGACCGGCCCCGGCAGGAGGACGCCGTCCAGGTCGGAGACCGGCTTCCGCAGGAAAGCCGTGTGCGCGCGTTCTTCGGCGTCGAGATCGAGGGGTGCCAGGCCCGCCGCCCACTCCGGACGGCCGCCGCGGGCTTCGAAGAGCATCGCCCACGCGCGCGCCCGCACCGGGGCCGCCGCCAATGCGGTCACCGGGCGTTCCGCGCGGGTCAGCCACTGCCCGGCCAGCCGGTCGGCCTCGTCGAGCGCGCCGGTGACGGCGAGCAGCAGCGCGGCGTAGCCGACCTGGTCGTCGAGACCCGGTTCGGCGCCGGTCAGGACGTCCCGGACCGCCGTCTCGAGGTACTCGCCGGCATCCACGCCCCGACCCTAACCGAGCGCTTGCTTCGCCCCCGGGTGCAGCGGGACCGGGTCGGTCTGCGTCGCCAGCTGCTTCGTCATCTCCTTCGCCGCCGGGTGGACCTTCGCCAGGTCGGCCTGCTTGTCGAAGATCAGCTTCGTGAGCGCGCACGCGTTGGCGGCCGGGAAGTCCTCGCGCACCAGCAGCAGGTTGGGCACCACGACCGTCGGCACGTCCGCCGGCTGGCCGTAGGTCGCCTTCGGGATCACGGCCTGGTCGTAGACCGGGTTGACCTGCTTCAGCGCCGGCAGCAACGGCGTGATGTCGAGGAACTTCACCTTGTCCTTGAGCGCCGTCGTGATGTCGGTGATCTGCGCGGTCGGCAGGCCGCCGGACCAGACGAGCCCGTCGAGCGTGCCGGACTTCATGCCGTCCGCCGTCTTGGCCAGGTCCAGCCGCTGGGCCTGGACGTCGGTGTCCGGCTTGAGGCCCGCGGCCTGCAGCAGGCGGTTCGCGATCACCTCGGTGCCCGACTTCGGCGAGCCCGTCGAGATCCGCTTGCCCTTCATGTCCGCGACGGAGTTGATACCCGCGTCCGCCCGGACCAGCACCTGCGTCGAGTTCGGGTAGATCCGGGACAGCGCCTGGACCTTCTGCGGCTTGCCGTCGAAGGAGCCCTTGCCGTTCACCGCGTCCGCCGCGGTGTCCGCCAGCGAGAACGCGATGTCGTAGTTGCCCGCGACGAGCTGCTGGATGTTCTGCACCGACGCGCCGGTCTCCGCCGCCGTCGCCCGCAGCTTCGTGTTGTTGCTGATCAGCTGGGCGAGCCCGCCGCCCAGCACGTAGTACACCCCGCCGCTGTTGCCGGTGGCGATGGTGATCCGGCCTTCGCCGGCCTCGCAGGACTGCGCCGTCCCACCCGGGGCGGGCTGGTCGGCCTGCTGTTTCCCGCCGCAGCCGGTGACGGTCAGAGCGAGTACCGCGGCAGCGGCGAAAACGCGTTTCATGCTGTCCTCCTCTTGAGCACGGCGTGGGCGAGCACGGCGGCAACGGCGAACGCGGCGCCGACCGCGATCGGCACCGGTTCCAGGTAGAGCAGGCACAGGGCGGCCGGGACGAACAGCAGCCGCACCGGCAGGCGGACCGGCCCGAACAGCCAGCCGCCGGTCACCACCGCCAGCGCGCCGACGGCCACCGCGGAGACCGCCGCCACCCACAGCACGGTCAGGGCGTCGGACTCCAGCAGCAGCGCGGCGCCGTTGTCGGTGAGCACAAAGGCGATCGGCACCAGGAACGCCGGCAGGGTGTACTTCCAGCACTGCCACATGGTGCCGAGGACCGACCCGCCGGTGATCGCGGCCGACGCCACCGCGGCGAGCGCCGTCGGCGGGGTGACCTCGGAAAGCACGGCGTAGTAGAAGATGAACATCGCGCGCTCGGCGTCGGCCACCCCCAGCGTCTCCAGGGCCGGGCCGATCACCACCCAGGCGATGATGAAGCTCGCCGTCACCGGCACCGCGAGCCCGAGCACACCGACCGCGACGGCCGAGAGCAGCACGGTCAGGATCAGGATCACCGTGCCGTTGTCGGTGAGCGCGCCGGCCAGTTCGACCAGCGCGTCCGCGAGCTCGAGGCCGAGGCCGGTCTTGGTGATGGTCGAAGTGATCACGCCGGCCGCGGCGCACACCGCGATCACCGGCAGCGCCCCGCGCACCCCGGCCGACAGCGCGTCGACCATGTCCTTGGCCCAGCCGCGGACGTCGCGGCGGCGGGCGATCAGCGCGAACAGCGCGGCGACCCCGGTGGCGTAGACGACCGCGGCGAACGGCGGGATGTCCAGAGCCAGGAACACCACGATGATCGCCAGCGACAGGAAGTGGTAACCGCCGGTCAGCAGCAGCTTCCCCGGGTCACCGCGCGGGACGTCGACCGGCTCGGCCTTGAACCGGCGCGCGTCGGCCTCCATCGCGAAGACGATGCCGAGGTAGTAGAGCAGCGTCGGCACGGTCGCCCAGATCAGCACGGTCAGGTACGACGTCTGCAGGTACTCGGCGATGATGAACGCGGCGGCGCCCAGCGTCGGCGGCGAAAGGATCGCCCCGATCCCGGACGCGGCGAGCAGCCCGCCCGCGTTTTCCCTGGGGTAGTTGGCTTTCTTCAGGATCGGCCAGGTGATCGAGCCGAGGCTGACCGCGGTCGCGGTGCCCGAACCGGAGACCGTGCCGAGCAGGAAGCCCGACAGCACAGTGGTTCTTCCCGGTGCGGTCCGGGACTTCTGGAAGGCGGCGAACGAGATGTCGACGAAGAACTGCCCGGCGCCGGAGGCGTTGAGCACCGCGCCGTAGAGGGTGAACAGCACGATGTAGCTGGCCGCGACGTCCAGCGGGGTGCCGTAGAAGCCGCTCGCGTCGTTGAAGAGGGCGTTGACGATCTGGCTGAAGTCGATGCCGGCGTGCGCGATGCCCCAGTTCTGCGGGAGGTAGCCGCCGTAGTAGGCGTAGGCGAGGAAGAGCAGGCAGACGATCGGCAGCACCAGCCCGGTGGTGCGGCGGGTGGCTTCGAGGATCAGCACGAGCAGCAGCGCGCCGGCCACGATGTCCAGTGGTGACAGGATTCCCTGCCGGTCGAGGAAGGCGTCGTACCCGGACAGCACGGGGTAGAGGCCGACGGCCAGCGCGACCACGGCGAGCGCCCAGTCCGTCCAGCCGGGAACGTCGGCGGCGCGCCGGTGCGGGCGGTAGCAGAGGAACACCAGCGGCAGCGTCGTGCCGAGGAAGAGCACCAGGTAGAACTGGTTGCCCTTGGCGAACGGGAAGAAGACCTGCTTGAGCACCAGCACGGCGACGGCGAGCGCGACGAAGTAGACGATGCGGTCGGGCACCCGCGGGAGCTGCCGCGCCGGCCGTTCCTCGTCGTGCTCGGCGGCGATCGCGGCGGGCGTGTCCTCTTCGACCGGTTGGGTCGGTTGGGTCATCACTGCCCCCTTCGCGATGGTGACACCGTACGGTGTCGCGGATCACACCGAAAGCGGCATTTGGATCACGCTCGCCGGAAACGCCGAAGGGGCCCCCGCCGTGGCGGGAGCCCCTTCGGGCGAACCGTTTCTCAGCCGTTGGCGGCGATGTCCGCCAGCACCGCGGCGATCGTGCGGACCGGGACGCCGGTGCCGCCCTTGCCGGTGTAGCCCCACGGCGAACCCGTGTTGAACGACGGGCCCGCGATGTCGATGTGGACCCAGTCGAGGCCGTCGGCGACGAACTCCCGCAGGAAGATGCCCGCCGCGAGCATGCCGCCCCAGCGGTGGCCCGTCACGTTGGCGAGGTCGGCCAGGCGCGAGTCGAGGTCGGCGCGCAGCTCCTCCGGCAGCGGCATCGCCCAGCCGTTCTCGCCGGTGGCCTGCATGATCCCGGCGACGCGGTCGCGGAAGTCCTCCGACCCCATCACGCCGGCGGTGCGGTTGCCGAGCGCGACGACCTGGGCGCCGGTCAGCGTCGAGGTCTCGATCAGGTAGTCCGGGTTCTCCTCGGCGGCGCGCACCATCGCGTCGACCAGCACGAGCCGGCCCTCGGCGTCGGTGTTGAGCACCTCGACGGTCTTGCCGCCGTACATCGTCAGCACGTCGCCGGGCCGGTATGACGTCCCGGACGGCAGGTTCTCCGCCAGCGGGATGTGCGCGACGACCTCGAGCGGGTACTTCAGCTTCGCGGCCAGGACGACCGAAGCGAGCACGCCGGCGGCGCCGGACATGTCCGAGGTCATGTGGTCCATGTTCGCGGCGGGCTTGAGCGAGATGCCGCCCGAGTCGAACGTGATGCCCTTGCCGACCAGCGCGACCTTCTTCGCGGCCTTGGCCGGCTTGTAGGCGAGACGCACCAGGCGCGGCTGGCGCGAGGAGCCGCCGCCGACGCCGAGGATGCCGCCGAAGCCCTTACGCTTGAGGGCCTTCTCGTCGAGGACCTCGAACTCGAGGCCGTTGTCCTCGGCCAGCTTCTTCGCGCGGTCGGCGAAGGAGGCCGGGTAGAGGTCGTTCGGCGGGGTGTTGATCAGGTCGCGGGCGGTGAGGACGGCCTCGGCGATGGAGCTCGCCGCCTTTAGCGTCGCCTTGTGCTCGCGGGCGGTGCCGTCGGACGGGGTCGCGAAGTCGGCCTTCGCGACCGGGGCGTCACCCTTCTCCGAGCGGTACGCGGTGAAGACGTACGAGCCGAGGATCGTGCCCTCGACGGCGGCCTGCAGGTCGAGCTCCGACAGCGTGACGAACGCGCGGTCGGTGCCGGCCAGCGCGCGACCGGCGGCGCCGGCGGCGCGGCGGACCTGCTCGGGGGTGACGGCGGCGCCCTCCTTGCCCAGGCCGACGGCCAGCACAACACCGGCGGGCAGCTTGCCCAGCGTCGGGATCTTGACGACCTCTTCGGCCTTGCCGCTCGCGCCGAGCGTGGCGAGCAGGCCGGCGAGGCGGCCGTCGAAGGCGGCGTCCACGGCGGCGGCGCCGGCCGCGAGCACCGGGCCGTCCTCGCCCTGCAGGGTGCCGATGACGACCACGTCGGCGCGCGTCTTGGCCAGTGCCTCCCCGGTGTTGTCGGACAGGGCGAGCTTAGGCACGGTCACTTCTGGCTCCTCGCGCGTTCTCGGTGGTACCGGGCGCCGGCCCGGCCGGGATCGTGAGCCATGCTAATGACGACCGGACCACGGGTGAACGGCGGGAGAGGGAGGGCCGCGTGCGGCTGGGCGGTGGGTTGCTGGTGGCGCTGGCCGCCGGGGCGGCGGGCGCGGGCTGGTGGCTGCTGGCCGGGCTGGTGCTGGCGGCGGTCGTCGCGGGCGTGACGGCGCGGGTGCCCGAACCCGGGGACGCCCTGGTCGACCGGGTCGTGGTGGCCGTCGCGCGGCTGTCCGAGGTGACGATCTACGCGATCGCGTTCGGCGCCTACGTCTTCCCGGCCCACCGCGAACTCGCCGCAGCGGTGTTCGTCGTCGTGGTGACCGGCGCGGGGTTCGCCGGGTTGAAGATCCCGACGATCGTCGGGCGCGTCGCGGGCGGGCTGCTGCTCGCCGCGGGGCTGGTGCTGGTCGCGCTGTGCGTCGCGGTGACGCCGGTGTCGACGGCCGGCGGCGGTCTCCAGGTGCCGGATTTTGCCGGCGTGCTCGTCGCCGCCGTCGTGACGCTGCCGTTCCTGCGGCCCACGGGCCGCGAAAACGCGGGCCTGCGTGTGCTGTTGCTCGGCGCGGTCGCCGTCCTGGCCGCCTTCGCCGCGCTGTACCAGCTCGGCGCCGTCCGGCTCGGGCTGTCGCTGACGTCGTTGCGCGACCTGCTTTCCGCCGTCGACGCGGACTCGCTGCAGCCACTGCTCACCGTCGTGGCCGTGGTCGCCACCGTGGTGCCCGCGCTCGCCGCCGGGGCCGAGGTCCGGGAGCGGACCGGGACACCCGGGCTCGCCGGTCTGGTCGTCGCCGCGGTGGCCGCGTACTTCCTGCCCGCCCTGCCGGTTCTGGTCGTCGCGGGGCTGGCAACCGTGATCGAGCTGCTACTGGGCGTACGCGCGCGCAGGTACAGTGGATCGCGTGAGTGATCGACGCTGGCGCCCCGGCGCGACCGTGATCGAGCGGTTCCACCGGCCGGACGGCTCGATCGGCCAGATCCACCCGCTGCGTGTGCTCGCCGACGACGGCCGCGTCCTGCTCGGCTGGATCCCGGCGGGCACCCCGATCGTCGGCAGCCGGCTCGCCGACGGCCGGCACATGGCGGACGCGCCCCTGGACCAGCGGTTCCGCATCCCGCGGGTGCCGGTGCCGGACTTCTGGCACCGCACGTCCACGCTGCGCCGCATCGCCGAAGACGAATGGTCGTCGGTGTGGTGGTTCTTCGACGCCGAAGGCCGCTTCACGAACTGGTACGTCAACCTCGAGGTCCCGCTCGGCCGGAACTCGGCGGGGGTGGACCGCATCGACGGCGTGCTCGACGTCGTCGTCGACCGGGACGGCACCTGGCGCTGGGACGACGAAGACGAGGCCGAGGTCGCGCTCGACGCCGGCCGGCTGACGCGGGACCAGCTCGACCGGCTGCGCGCGGAAGGCGAGCGGATCGGCGCGCTGGCCGAGCGCGGCGCCTACCCGTTCGACGGCACGGACACCGACTTCCGCCCGGACCCGGCCTGGCCGGCGCCCGAGCTGCCCGCGGAGCTGCTGGCCGGGCTCAGCCCGCGGTCAGGATGAGGATCAGCGCCAGCACGGCGTTGACCACCGCGAGGATCACGACCGACTTCGTCGGGATCACCTTCGGGAACACCACCTTGCCGTGGATGCTCCGCCACCACACGACGGCGAACACCCCGCCGACCAGGCCGAGGAAGCCGCCGAAGCCGCTGCTCAGCACCGCCCAGCCGACCAGGCCGAGCAGGCCGACGCCGAAGGTCAGCAGCACCGCGGTGACGAACGTCTTGACGTCGGCCCCGCCGGTCTTGGGCCGGGGGACCGGCTCAGTTGAGTGGAAGGTCACGCCTTCATCCTAGTGTGAGTCTTATTTGGGCTAGCACGGCGCAACGGACCGTGGGTTTGCCGGCTTTGGTGACCTTGGCGCCGGGCGACGGCTGAATAAGGCTCATCGGTTACAGCGCGAGCGCGGACCGCCCGGAACAGTGGGACATCCGACTAACGCGCTTCCGACCAAGCGGTATCGTCGAGCCATGACGACCACGACGCAGTTCGCCCACGTCCCGCACCCGAGTCCTGCGAGCGCGGACCGTGTCGCGGAGGTACTCGGCGCTCCTGGTTTCGGCACCTACTTCACCGACCACATGGTCACCGTCAAGTGGTCGAAGGCCGAGGGCTGGCACGACGCGCAGGTCGGCCCGTACGCCCCGTTCACCCTCGACCCGGCGACCTCGGTGCTGCACTACGGCCAGGCCATCTTCGAGGGTCTCAAAGCCTACCGCCAGCCGGACGGCTCGATCGCGTCGTTCCGCCCGGACGCCAACGCCGCGCGGTTCCAGCAGTCGGCCGAGCGGCTCGCCATGCCGCAGCTGCCGGAAGACGTCTTCATCGAGTCGCTGCGCGAGCTCATCGCCGTCGACAGCCGGTGGGTGCCCACCCGTCAGGGTGATTCCCTCTACCTGCGGCCGTTCATGATCTCGACGTCCACCGGGCTCGGGGTCAACAGCCCGGCCGCCGACTACGTCTACACGGTCATCGCGTCCCCCGCCGGGTCGTACTTCGCCGGTGGCGTGAAGCCGGTGAGCGTCTGGCTGTCGACCGAATACGTGCGCGCGGCGCCCGGCGGCACCGGGGCCGCGAAGTGCGCCGGCAACTACGCGGCGTCGTTCGTGGCGCAGGCGCAGGCCGTCGAGAAGGGCTGCGACCAGGTGGTCTGGCTCGACGCGGTGGAGCGGCGCTGGGTCGAGGAGATGGGCGGGATGAACCTGTTCTTCGTCTTCGGCTCCGGCGAGAACGCCCGGGTGGTCACACCGGAGCTGACCGGCTCGCTGCTGCCCGGCGTCACCCGCAAGTCGCTGCTGCAGCTCGCTTCGCGGCTCGGGTACAAGGTCGAGGAACGCCGGATCTCCACGGACGAGTGGGAGAAGGCGTCGGCGTCCGGTGAGCTGACCGAGACGTTCGCCTGCGGCACCGCGGCGGTGATCACGCCGGTCGGCCACGTCAAGCACGCGAACGGCGAGTTCACCATCGCCGACGGGCAGCCGGGTGCCCTGACGATGAAGCTGCGCGAGGAGCTGACCGGCATCCAGGAGGGCACCCGCCCCGACCAGGACCACTGGATGGTCAAGCTCGCCTGAGGTTCAACGCCGTGAAGGGCACCCTCATGGGGAGGGTGCACTTCACGGCATTTCAGGTCAGGTGGCGGTGGCGGGGATGAGCGGGCCGGACACCCCGGCCTGCTCGTGGGTCGCCGTCTCGGCCAGGACGCGCGCGGCCATCATCAGCAGCGGCAACGCCGTCACCGCGCCGGTGCCTTCGCCGAGCCGGACGTCCAGCTCCAGCAGCGGGCCCAGGTCCAGGTGCTCGAGCGCCAGGGAGTGGGCCGGCTCGGCGGTCCGCTGCCCGGCCACCCACCAGCGGCGCGCGCCGGGGGCGAGGTCCTCGGCGACCAGGGCCGCGGCGCACGCGACGAGCCCGTCCAGCACCACCGGCGTCCGCCGGACCGCGGCCTGGGCGAGGAAGCCCGCCATCGCCGCGATGTCCGCGCCCGCCGTGGTGCGCAGCAGGGCGAGCGGGTCGGCCAGCACCGCGCGGGCCCGGCGCAGGGCGTCGCGCACCGCGGTGGCCTTGCGCATCCAGGCGTCGTCGTTGATGCCGGACCCGCGCCCGACGACGGCCACCGGCTCGCTGCCGGTCAGCGCCGCGACGAGCACCGACGCCGGCGTGCTGTTGCCGATCCCCAGGTCACCCGGGATGAGCAGGTCCGCGCCGCCGTCGACCTCGGCGTCGGCGATCGTGATCCCGGCCCGGACGGCGGCCTTGACCTCGGCGTCGCTCAGCGCGTCCTCGACGTCGATGGAGCCGGAGCTGCGGCGGACCTTGAACTCGCCGATCGAGCGGGTCGCCGGCGCTTCGGAGTCCACGGCCATGTCGACCACGCGGACACTCGCGCCCGCGGCGGCGGCCAGCACGTTGATCGCGGCGCCGCCGGTGAGCATCGTGCCCAGCAGCTGCGCGGTGACCTCGGCGGGATAGGCCGAAACACCTTTCGCGGCGATGCCGTGGTCCCCGGCGAACACGACCACCCGCGGCCGGGTGAACGGCCGCGGCGGCGACTGCCCCTGGCAGGCCGCGATCCAGACGCCCAGCTCCTCCAGCCGGCCGAGCGACCCGGCGGGCTTCACCAGCTTGTCGTGCAACACGATCGCCGCGGACCGCGCGTGGTCGTCGGGCGGGGTGATCTCGGGGAACTCGATGTCTTCCGGCTCCACACCAGGCCCTTTCTCTAACCACGGCAACGCTGTGGCCAACCTACCGGCCGGGCGGCACCGGTAGTCTCGCGGCTCGTGGAGACGACGGCGGCCGCGGTGGTGCTGGCCAGTGGCGCGGGCACCCGCGTCGGCGCGAAGCTGAACAAGGTCTACCTGCCCCTGGCGGGACGGCGGGTGGTGGCGTGGTCGCTGGACGCCTTCAAGCGCGTTCCCGGCATCGGGGTGCTGGTGCTGGTGATCCGGCCACAGGACCGCGAACTCGCCGAAGAGGTCGTCGACGGGGACGTCGAGGTCGTGCACGGCGGGGACACGCGCCAGGCGTCCGAGCTCAACGCGCTGCGCCACCTCGCTCCGCGCATAACACGCGGCCGGGTCGACGCCGTGCTGCTGCACGACGCGGCCCGGCCGCTGGTCCACTCCGATCTGGTCGGCGCGGTGCTGGCCCGGACACGCGAGGACGGGGGGGCTGTGCCGGGCCTGGCCGCGGACGACGTCGTCGGGGTGGATGCCGGGCACCTGGTCGCCCAGGTGCCCGGCGCGATCCGCGTCCAGACGCCTCAGGGCTTCCGGGCCGGACCGCTGCTCGAGGCCTACGAGAAGGCCGAACGCGAAGGCTTCTTGGGTACCGATACCGCGTCGTGCATGGAACGGTTCTCCTCGCTGCCGATCCGGTGGGTCCCGGGGGCGCCCGAGAACCTCAAGATCACCTATCCCCACGACCTGGTGGCCGCGGAGCGGCTGCTCGCCCGCTGAGCTCTAGGCGCACGCGGGCGGGCCGCCGCCGTCGTCCCCCTCTTCCTCGGTTTCGGTCGTGCTGCTGGTCGGCCGGATGGTGACGTCCCGCCGCAGCTCCGGCGGGATGTGGCACTCCGGCTGTGGCCGGAGTGCCTGCAGCGGCGCGCCCGGGGTGCCGGGCTCCGCCAGCGTGAGCACCGCCCGCAGCGCCCACACCGGGGTGGCGTGGTACTGCCAGGTGACGACCCGCGGGCTGAACACGTCCGTGCCCGGGAACGTCGGCACGCGGTAGGCGCTGGCCCGGTGCTCGTCGCGGAGGATGATGACGTCCGCGCAGGTCGGCCACCGGTGTACCGCGGCGTAGATCTCCGGCGCCTCGCGGCCGCCGAACAGGTGCAGCACCCATTTGCGGCGCCGGAGCTCCTCGAGGAGTTCCTCGAGGCCCGGGCCGCTCGAACCGAGGTGAGGTGTGGGCGGGGACACACTTTCGAGGGTAACTTGCGTACTAGAGCGCAGTCCAGCGCGTGTACTAGTACACCTGGGTGGTTCTGAACAGGGCTTTGTGGGACACACTCCGGCGTGCTAGAACACTTGTGCGTGCGTCGTCCTGTGAGGAGCCGCCTTGCCCACCCTCGACCGTCCTGAGCCGCCGTACCTGCAGATCGCGGGCCGGATTCGTGACGACATCCTGTCCGGCCGGCTGCAGGAGGGCGACGCGGTGCCGTCCGCGCGCGAGATCGCGCGCACGTGGGCCGTCGCCATGGCGACGGCCACCAAGGTGCTGGCCACCCTGCGTTCCCAGGGCCTGGTGCGCCCGGTGCGCGGCGTCGGCACGGTCGTCGACCGCGGCGGCCTGCACCGCACGGCCCGCGACCGCAGCACCGCCTCGGCGCGGACCGGCCGGATCTACCCGCCCGGCCACTACGCCGTGATCCGCTCGGCCGGCCTCGAGCCGGCGTCCGAGCGGGCCGCGGCCGCCCTGGGCCTGGAGGAGGGCGCCCCGGCGGTCCGCCGGCGGCGCACCACCTACGGGCCGGATTCGCGCCCGCTGTCGACGTCGACCTCGTGGTTCGACGGCGCGTTGTCGGCGAAGGCGCCGGCGCTGCTGGTGCCGGAGCGGATCGTCGAAGGCACCGCGGCCCACGCGGCGGCCCGGCTGGGCACGAAGATCGTGACCACGCAAGAACGGCACGCGGCGGGCCGGGCGAGCGAGGCGGAGGCGGCCGAGCTCGAGCTGCCCGCCGGGTCGCCGGTGCTGCTCGGCCGGAGCACCTTCCTGGCGGCCGACGGGACGGTCGTCGAGTACGGTGAATCCGCCGCCTTGCCCGACCACTGGGTTTTCTACGAGTACACGACTGAGGACGGCGAATGAAGCACATCCACGCGGGCAAGGTCCGTGACCTGTACGAGCTCGACGGCGGGGACATCCTGCTCGTCGCGTCCGACCGCGTCTCGGTCTACGACGTGTCGCTGCCGACGCCGGTCCCGGACAAGGGTGCGCTGCTCAACCAGCTGTCCGCGTGGTGGTTCGAGCGGATGGCCGACGTCGTCCCGAACCACGTGGTGTCGACCACCGACGTACCGGAAGAGTTCGCCGGGCGCGCGATGCGCTGCAAGCCGCTGAAGATGATCCAGGTCGAGTGCATCGCGCGTGGCCATCTCGCCGGCCTGGGCCTGCGCGAGTACCAGCGCGACGGCAAGATCTCGGGCGTCGCGCTGCCGCCGGGGCTGCTCGAGGGCGACAAGCTGCCGGAGCCGATCTTCACGCCGACCACGAAGATCTCCGACACCGGGCACGACGAGTTCATGACCTTCGACGAGGTGATGAGCGAGATCGGCGAGGACGCCGCGAAGCGGCTTCGCGAGCTGACGCTGGAGATCTACACGAAGGGCGCGGAGCACGCGGCGAAGCAGGGCGTGATCATCGCGGACACGAAGCTGGAGTTCGGCTTCGACGCCGACGGCACCCTGACCCTCGGCGACGAGGTCCTGACGTCGGACTCGTCGCGGTTCTGGCCCGCCGACCAGTGGGAGCCGGGCCGCCCGCAGCACGCGTTCGACAAGCAGTACGTCCGCGACTGGTCCCTCACCACCGGCTGGGACAAGACCCCGCCCGGCCCCGAGATCCCGGCCGACGTCGTCGAGCAGACGCGGCGGCGCTACACCGAGGTGTACGAGCGGATCACGGGGAAGACCTGGGTCCGTGGGTAGTTTCGACCCGTACCAGCTGATCGACGACGTCGAGAGCCTGCTCACCGAGCGCGGCCTGGAGCCTTCGCGCCTGCCCGGGCGCGGAGGCGACCGGCTGGCCGGCGCCAGCCGCCTCCTGCGCGGGTTCGGGCTCGAGCCCCGGCTGGCCCCGGAAGACGCGCTCGATCTCGACGTGCCGTTCCAGGGCCGGATCAACCAGGACTAGCTAGGGGCTCTTCGTCAGGCTCGCGTCGCGCTCGACGACGTCACCGAGGACGTCGTCGATGGCGGTCAGCAGGTCGGCGTCGAGCTTCTTGCCGGCGGCCTTGACGTTCTCGTGCACCTGCTCCGGGCGCGAAGCCCCGATGATCGCCGAAGCGACGTTCGGGTTCTGCAGCACCCACGCGACGGCCAGCTGAGCGAGGCTCAGGTCGGCCTGCTTCGCGAGCGGCTCCAGCTCGGCGACGCGCTTGAGGACGTTCTCGTCGAGGAAGCGGGCGACCATGTTGGCGCCGCCCTTCTCGTCGGTGGCGCGCGAGCCGGCGGGGTAGTCCTGGCCGGGCTGGTACTTGCCGGTCAGCACGCCCTGCGCGATCGGCGACCAGACGATCTGGCTCAGGCCTTCGCGCTCGGAAGCCGGGATGACCTGGTCCTCGATGACCCGCCAGAGCATGTTGTACTGCGGCTGGTTGGAGACGAAGGGGATCTTCAGTTCGCGGGCGAGGGCGGCGCCGCGGCTGATCTGCTCGGCCGTCCACTCCGAGACGCCGACGTAGAGCACCTTGCCCTGCCGGACGAGGTCGGCGAAGGCGAGCATGGTCTCTTCGAGCGGAACGGTCCGGTCGAACCGGTGCGCCTGGTAGAGGTCGAGGTAGTCGGTGCCGAGGCGCTCGAGGCTCGCGTTGGCGGACTCCATGACGTGCTTGCGGGACAGGCCCTTGTCGTTGGGCCCCTTGGGGCCGGTGGGCCAGAAGACCTTGGTGAAGATCTCCAGGCTCTCGCGCCGCTGCCCCTTGAGGCCGCGCCCGAGCACGGACTCGGCGGCGGTGTTGGCGTAAGCATCTGCAGTGTCGAAGGTCGTGATCCCCGCGTCGAGGGCGGCCTTGATGCAGGCGTGCGCCTGGTCTTCCTCGACCTGGGAACCGTGGGTGAGCCAGTTCCCGTACGAGATTTCACTGACGTTGAGGCCGCTGCGGCCGAGACGACGAAACTCCATGGTGGTGAGCTTAGGCGGTAATCGTTTGCTTTGCTAACGACCCTGGAGTGACTCCAGCTTCACTTCGGCGGTTCGTCCTTCTCTTCCGACGGTGGGCCGCTCTCGATCTCGAAGAAGGGCATTTTGAGCCGGAAGCGCTCACCGTCCTTGCGCTTCGAGAGGTGGAGGCGATAGATCAGCCAGGCGCCGAGGAAGACGACGACCAGGATGGCGGCGACTGCCCACAGGCTCGCTGCGGACATCCCGGCAACCCGGGACAGGACGACTTCGAACGACACGCGCAGCCCTCACCGCAGCGGGATCCGGGGCGCCCGCCGGCAGTTCAGGGTGTGCTTGCTGTCGCCGACTCACTGCCAGAACTTCGTGGGCATCGATCCCGGACGGCTGCCTGGGAAGCCGATCGACGCCCATAGCCTCTGCTGAGATCGAGATCAAAAGCCTGTCGAGCCGCGGGAACCGCGAGTCCGTACCTTTTGGCGCAGGTACTAACTTCAGCTCCCGATGCTGCGCGCTCCAAGATACCGCAGTTTGACGAAACGCCTGTGGGCTCCGAGCGGTCGCGGACAGCAAGAAGGCGGGTGGAGGCTCGCTCCACCCGCCTTCTCGAAATCAGCTCAGTTCGGGATCGGGTCCCCAGGCTTCAGTCGCGGCTTCGGCACCCGCAGCTTGCGGATCTGCGAAGCCCGCACGAACGCGTACCAGCCGATCGACCGGCCGCCCACCGCTTCCTTCGGGAACTTCTCCCGGACCAGCTTCGCGATCTTGCGCCCGTTCACGAAGCCTTCGATCGCCATCACCAGCAGCATCGCCGTGCACAGCAGCGTGATGTACGACTGCACCTGGGGCAGCGGCACCAGTAGCGCCAGGAACACCAGGATCGCCAGCGGCATGAACAGGCCGAGCAGGTTGCGCCGCGAGTCGACCAGGTCGCGGACGTACGCCTTCACCGGGCCGCGGTCGCGCGGGAGCAGGGCCTTGTCGTCGCCCCGCATCATCGCCTCGCGGCGGGCCTTCGCCGCCGCCCGGCGGTCTTCCTTGGTCTGCGGGTTCGCCTTGCGCAACTCCTTGTTGCGCTTCATCGCCTCGCGCATCGTGGTCGGCGGGGGCGCGACCGGGCCCCGGCGCTTCGCCTCCGCCTCCCGCCGCTTGGGCGTGGCCTTGCCCTTACCCGGCGTGAACGACTTGCCGCCGACGTCGACGGATTCGGTCGCGGCCGGCTCGTCGGCGGCGGTGTCTGTGGTGCTTCGGCGCAGGAACCTCACCTCACCAGGGTATTGCAGGCGTCACGCCGCCGTTCACCAGGTCGATCGATGTGCGACCATGATGGGGAACAGATCGGACGCACCGGGTGTTGGACGTAAGGCACCAGGAGTATCCGCAGTGAGTTCGAACCTAGAGGGAGTGCCATGACGACCGCTGAGCACGCCGGCGCGACGCAGGCCGAGACCGCCGAAGAGACCCACGGCGTCACGCTGACCGACACCGCGGCTGCCAAGGCGAAGGCCCTGCTCGAGCAGGAGGGCCGCGACGACATGCACCTGCGTATCGCCGTCCAGCCCGGTGGCTGCGCGGGGCTGCGCTACCAGCTGTTCTTCGACGAGCGCACGCTCGACGGCGACCTGTTCCGCGACTTCGACGGCCTCAAGGTCGCCGTGGACCGGATGAGCGCGCCGTACGTGTCGGAAGCCGTCATCGACTTCGTGGACTCGATCGAGAAGCAGGGCTTCACGATCGACAATCCGAACGCGACCGGGTCCTGCGCCTGCGGCGACTCGTTCCACTGAGTCGGCGCCGGACGTAAGAAGGCCCCGCCCCCCGAAAGGGAGGCGGGGCCTTCTTCGTTGCTGTGGACTCACACGTAGGCGTCGAGCTCCGCGACCTGCGCGTGGCAGGCCTCGTCGACCTCCCACGGCTCGGCCGTGACGCGGGGCAGCGGCAGGTTCTCGGCCTGCAGGGCCGCCGGGATGAGCGCGCAGTCGGCGATCAGCTCGGACAGGGTCTCGGGTTCGGTGACGGCGTTCACGATTCGTAACGCTATTGATCCGCTCACGACTGGAGAAGGAGTACCAGCCGGTAGTGTCGGGTGGGCGTGCGCGAACTACCCGGATGGGTCATGACCCGGGGGTAACTTCGCGCCTTTTGCCGTGAGGTCGAGCACAAAGGAGCAGCGGTGGCAGACAAGGCCAGGATCGCGGTGTCCGGCAGTATCGCAACCGACCACCTCATGCACTTCCCAGGCAGGTTCGCCGAGCAGTTGGTCGCGGAGCAGCTGCACCGGGTTTCGCTGAGCTTCCTCGCCGACGACCTCGTCGTCCGGCGCGGCGGCATCGGCGCGAACATCGCGTTCGGCCTCGGGGTGCTCGGCGTGCAGCCGGTGCTCGTGGGCGCCGTCGGAGCCGACTTCGCGGACTACCGCTCGTGGCTGGAGCGGCACGGCGTCGACACCTCCGGGGTGCACGTGTCCGAGGTCGCGCACACCGCGCGCTTCGTGTGCACCACCGACCAGGACCTCTGCCAGATCGCGACGTTCTACGCCGGTGCGATGGCCGAGTCCCGCAACATCGAGCTGCAGCCGATCGCCGAGCGCGCCGGCGCGCTGAGCCTGGTGCTGATCAGCCCGGACGACCCGGAGGGCATGGTCCGCCACGCCGAGGAGTGCCGCCAGCGCGGCTACACCTTCGCCGTCGACCCGTCGCAGCAGCTGGCCAGGATGACCGGTGAGCAGGCCCGCGACTTCGTCGCCGGTGCGAAGTACCTGTTCAGCAACGACTACGAGTGGGAGCTGCTGCTCCAGAAGACCGGCTGGACCGAGGCCGACGTCCTCGACCAGGTCGGCGTGCGGATCACGACGCTGGGGGAGAAGGGCGTCGAGATCGTCGGCAAGGACGGCGTCGCCCTGCAGATCGGTGCGGTGCCCGAGCGCGCCAAGGCCGACCCGACCGGCGTCGGCGACGGCTTCCGTGCGGGCTTCCTGGCCGGGCTCGACGGCGGCCTGAACGTGGAGCGCGCGGCCCAGCTCGGCTCGCTGATCGCGGTGCTGGTGCTGGAGACGATCGGCACGCAGGAGTGGACGCTCGACCGCGCGGACGCGCTGGCCCGCATCGGCGAGGCGTTCGGCCCGGAGGCGGCCACCGACATCTCGGCGGTCCTGCCGGCCTGACCTGGGTTTTTGCCGCAGCCGGACATCCGCTCGACGGAGGTCCGCCCCAGGTGGAAGATGACGGTCGGGAGACCGTCAGGGGGGCGGATCTCCGTCGAGGGGGACACATGACCGTCAAGAGACGCCTGGCCGCGGCTGTCGCGATCGCGGTGAGCCTGCTCACGTTCGTCGTCGCGCCGCAGGCGAGCGCCGCGGACTCGCCCATCCCGGGCATCCAGCTCACGCTCTACACCGGCCCGGCGGCCGATCCCGCGCACCCCGCCTACCACCTCGTGAGCGGGTGGACCGGGGGCTGCCTCAACCCGCGGGACGACATCTGGCACAACGGCGCCCCGATGTGGCTCGGGCCGTGCGGGAACACCGCGGTCGAGGCGTTCTACGTCACCCGCAACCCGGAGGGCTACTACCGGTTCCAGAACATCGTCACCAAGCGGTACCTCGAGGCGGGCACCGCCACCGGCGGAGCGAACGGCACGGCGGTCCAGCTGTGGGACTTCGTGGCCGGCGGGCAGAACCAGTGGTGGGCGGCGACCGTCAACCCCGAGGGTTACCTGCGGCTGCAGAACGCGAGGTACGGGCGGTACCTGGAGGCCTCGCAGGTCACCACCGCCGCCGGCAACCGGGGGCAGCTGTGGGACTTCGTCGCGGGCGGCACCAACCAGTGGTGGCACTGACACCCGGGTGACAGCGGCCCCGCCGGAGCGCGGCCGCTGTCACGTCAGCAGGGCGGCCAGCTCGGCCGGGCGGGACACGTGCGGGCAGTGCCCCGCGTCCAGTTCGACGGGCTCGGCACCCAGCCGTTCGCGCGCTGCGCGGGCCATCCAGTCCGGGCGCAGCGTGCGGTCGGCCGTGGGCACCACCACCGTCGACGGGATCGCGGGTGCGGGGCTCGCCGGGTGGGCCGGGAGCGCGGGCGGGTGGAACAGCCGCAGCGTCCCGTGGGCCCACTCCCGCACGTCCGGCGGGCAGTCGTGGAACAGGAACCGGTCCGCGAGCGCCGGGTCACCCGTCGGGTCGACGCCGACCCACTCGCGGTGGAACATCTCCGTGACGCCCGCCGCGGCCTCCTCGGCGAGACTGCGCCCGCCCGCGAAGTCGGGGATGTAGGCGCCCACCCACACCAGCCGGGACGCGCCGAGCGCCGCGGCGACCGCGGGCAGCAGCACCCCCGATCCCGAGTGGGCGACCACGACGGGCTCGCGCACGTCCGGCAGCCCACGCCGGACGGACGTCGCGATGGCCGGCACCGTCGACGTGTCCACATCGGACAGCAGGTCGACGGCGAAGACGTTGTGGCCCTTCAGTTCCCGCGCCAGCAGGTCCCAGCCGCGGGGCGTCTGGGTCGTGCCGTGCAGGAGGACGAAGTCCACTTCAGAGCTTGACCGGGTACACCGGCTCCGGGATCTCCGGCTTGATCCGGTGCTCGACGAAGATGCCGTGCCACAGCATGAACACGATCAGCGCCCAGAGCTGGCGGCTGCGGTCCAGCTGGCCCGCCTTGTGCTCCTCCAGCAGCGCCAGGATCGCCTTCTTGTCGAGCAGCTCCTCGGTCTTCGAGTCGTTGATGATCCCGCGAGCCCAGTCGTACATCTCGTTGCGCAGCCACAGCCGGATCGGCACCGGGAAGCCGAGCTTGCGGCGGTTCAGCACGTGCGCCGGGATGATCTTGGCCAGCGCCTGGCGCAGCGCGTACTTCGTCGTGCCGTGCGCGAGCTTCTGGTCCAACGGGATCGAAGCGGCGACCTTGAACACCTCGGCGTCCAGGAACGGCACCCGCAGCTCGAGCGAGTTCGCCATGGTGACCTTGTCCGCCTTGACCAGGATGTCGCCGCGCAGCCACGTGTAGAGGTCGACGTGCTGCATGCGGGCCACCGGGTCCCAGCCGCGCGAGACGTCGTACCAGGGCGCGGTGACGTCCTTGAAGCCGATGCCTTCCTGGTACGTCTTCAGCACGTTGCGCAGCTGGTCGTCGCGGAAGTTGCGGGCGTTGCCGTAGTAGCGGTCCTCCAGCGGCAGCGCGCCGCGGCGCAGCAGGTCCTTGCCGCGGGTGCCCTCCGGGATCTTCGTGGAGACCTTGCCGATCAGCTTCCGCATGCCGCCCGGGATCTTCTCGAACGGCGCCAGCGAAATCGGCTCGTTGTAGATCGTGTAACCGCCGAACAGCTCGTCCGCGCCCTCACCGGACAGCACCGCCTTGACGTGCTTGCGGGCCTCGCGCGCGATGAACCACAGCGGCACCAGTGCCGGGTCGGCCACCGGGTCGTCGAGGTACCAGACGATGAGCGGCAGCACCTCCATCATCTCGTCCGCGGTCACCGTGCGGACGACGTGCTTCACGCCGATCGCGGCGGCCGACTCCGCGGCGACGTCGACCTCGGAGTACCCCTCGCGCTCGAACCCGGTGGTGAACGCGATCAGGTTCGGGTTGTGCTCCTTGGCCAGCGTGGCGGTGGCCGTGGAGTCGATGCCGCCGGAGAGGAAGGCGCCGACGGTGACGTCCGGGTCGGAGATCATGTGCTTGCCGACCGAGTCGCGCATCACATCGGCGATGCGCTCGTACAGCGCTTCGGCTTCGGCCGGCCCGTTGACCGGCTTCGTGGCGAACTGCGGGTGGAAGTAGCGGGTGAACTTCACCTCACCGCCGGGGACCACCTCGAACGAGGTGCCGGACTCGACCCGGCGGATCGCGGTGTGCAGCGACTCCGGCTCGGGCACGTACTGCAGGACCAGGTAGTGCTGGAGGGCCTTGCGGTCCAGCTCCTGCGCGACGCCGAGGGTGTCCGACAGCTCCAGCAGGCTCTTCTTCTCGCTGGAGAACGCCACGCCGCCGGGGCCGGCCGAGTAGAACAGCGGCTTGATCCCGAACGGGTCGCGCGCGCCGAAGACCCGCTTCTCCTGCGAGTCCCAGATCATGAAGGCGAACATCCCGCGCAGCCGCGTCACCCAGTCGGCGCCCAGGTAGTGGAAGCCGGCGACGATGGCCTCGCCGTCACCTTCGGTCTCGAACTTCGCGCCGTGCTTCTCGGCGAGTTCGGCCCGCAGCTCCAGGTAGTTGTAGATCTCGCCGTTGAAGTTCATCGTGTAGCGGCCCGGCGCCTCCGGCGGCCCCCAGACCAGGGGCTGGTGGGCGTGCTCGACGTCGATGAAGGCGAGCCGGTTGAAGCCGTAGACGACCTCGGCGTCGGCCCAGGTGTCCTGCTCGTCGGGGCCGCGGTGACGCTGGCAGCGCATGGCCGCGCCGACGGCGTCACGCGCGTTCGCGGCGCCGGTCTCGGTCGCGCAGATCAGTCCAAGCAGGCCGCACACGGGTACTCACACACCTTCAGGGTCTTCGTGGGGCTGGGGAGCGCCCAGTATGCCGGGCGGGCCGTGGCGAGGACCACGCGCGTCGATGGTTACCCCTTGGTCAGCGGGATGCGCCAACTCGGCTAGGCTCCGGCCTGTCACAAAGATCTGTCGTAGGAGGCTCTGGGTGAAAGGGCGAGGCGCAGTGGGAAAACCCGAGCGCACCCTGGGTAAGCGGACCGTGCGCGTAGCCGCGCTGGCCGTGCTGGTCGCGTTGACCGCGACAGGCTGCTCCGGCGACGAGATCCTGCGGTTCGGCTGGCCGGTGGGTGTCACCGAGCAGGCGACCGAGATGCGCAACCTCTGGACCTGGACCGTGGTCGCGGCGCTGGTCGTCGGTGTCATCGTGTGGGCCCTGATCTTCTGGACCGCGACGTTCCACCGCAAGAAGAAGACCGTCGACGGCGAGCCGGAGGAGCTGCCCCGGCAGTTCCAGTACAACATCCCGCTCGAGCTGTTCACGGTCATCGTCCCGACGATCATGGTCTGCGTCCTGTTCGCCTTCACCGCGACGACGGAGGACAAGGTCCTGAAGGAGGTCGACAACCCGGACGTCAAGGTCCAGGTCGTGGCCTTCCAGTGGAACTGGGAGTTCAAGTACGAGGACGCCAACGCGGCGAAGCCCGACGGCAGCGGCCAGGTCAGCACGGTCGGCTCGTCCGGCGAGATCCCGCTGCTGGTGCTGCCGGTCGGCAAGACGATCCAGTACGACCTGCTCTCCACCGACGTCATCCACTCCTTCTGGGTGCCCGAGTTCCACTTCAAGCGGGACGTCTTCCCGAACCCGGACAAGAACAACCAGGACAGCTCCTTCCAGAACAAGATCGACCGCGAAGGCTCGTTCGTCGGCCGCTGCGCGGAGCTGTGCGGCACGTACCACTCGGTGATGAACTTCGAGGTCCGCGCGCTGTCGGCGGACAAGTTCGACCAGTACATCCAGCTGCGCAAGCAGGTGAACCCGGCCACCGGCCAGACCTTCACCGCTTCCGAAGCGCTGACGAAGATGAACTGCGGCGAGCTGTGCACCCCGCACGCGGTCACCACCCAGCCGTTCAACACCGACCGCACGGCGCGGACCGCGTCGAACTGACGCCGCAGGCACACAGGGAGTAGGAAAGACCCATGAAGGTCGAAGCGCGCATCTTCTTCATCGTGGCGATCTTCGCCGTGCTCATGGCGGGCGTGTACTGGGTGTGGGCCGTCGTGGACACCGACTTCGGCGGCAAGCCCGAGCCGGTGGGCATCGTCGCGCTGATCCTCACCGGTGGCCTGGCGTTCCTGGCCGGCAGCTACATGCAGTTCGTCGCCCGGCGCATCGAGCCGCGCCCTGAGGACCGCGAGGACGCCGAGATCAGCGACGGCGCCGGTGAGCTGGGCTTCTTCAGCCCGGGCAGCTACTGGCCGGTCTCGATGGCGGCCACCGCGGCCCTCGCCGCGCTGGCGCTGGCGTTCTTCCACATCTGGCTGCTGGTCATCGCGCTGGTCGCGCTGCTGATCACCATCGGCGGGCTGGTGTTCGAGTACCACACGGGCCCGTCGCACCAGGACTGACCTGCGAGTTTCCGGACTGGCCGCCGCGCTTCGGCGCGGCGGCCAGTTCTGTGCTCAGCCCCGGAAGGCCGTCCGGTAGGACGACGGGCTCGTGCCGCGCAGCCGGGTGAACTGGTGCCGCAGCGCCGCCGCTGACGCGTACCCGCACGCCGTCGCGATGTCCTCCACCGACAGCCGGCCCTCTTCCAGCAGCGCCTGAGCCCGATCCAGCCGCCGCTCCGTCAGCCACCGGTGCGGCGTGGTCCCCGTCGCCGCCGAGAAGCGGCGGAGGAACGTGCGCTCGCCCAGGCCGCTGCGGCGGGCCAGCTCCGCCACCGTGAACGGCTGGTCCAGCCGCCGCTCCACCCACTCCAGGGCTTCCGCGACCACCGCGTCGTCGGCGGCCGCCGTGGCCGGGACCGGGGCCTGGACGAACTGGGCCTGGCCGCCCGTGCGATGCGGCGCCGCGACCATCCGGCGCGCCAGTGTGGTGGCCGCCGCGACCCCGCGCAGCCGGCGGACCAGGTGCAGGCACAGATCGACCGCGGCGACCGTGCCCGCGCTGGTCAGGATGCCGCCGTCGTCCATGTACAGCGCCTGCGGGTCGACCGAAGCCGTCGGGAAGAGGGCCCGGAACTCCGGCTCGTACACCCAGTGGACCGTGCAGCGGCGGCCGTCGAGCAGGCCCGCGTAGCCCAGCGTGAAGACACCCGCGCAGAACCCCGCCACCCAGGCGCCGCGCCCGGCCGCGTCCCGCAGGACGTCGAGCACCGGCTCAGGAGGCGGCGCCGTCCGCGGGGCGCACGTCGGCACGATCAGCAGGTCGGCCGACGCCGCGAAGTCGAGGTCCCGCAGACCGGACAGCCCGAAGCCCGACCAGCTGGCCACCGGTGAGCCGCCCGGCGAGCAGACGCCGAAGTCCCAGCCCTGGATGCCGTCGGCGCTGCGGTCGGTGCCGAACACCTCACACGCGACACCCAGCTCGAACGGCGAAACGTGGTCGGCGAGCACCACCGCGACCCGGTTGACGTCCATGGCCGTCAGCATGTCACAAGTTTTGCGGTCGTTGTCATCTCTGACACTGGTCGGCCGGGTCGAGTGCGACGAACCTGGTCGTCATGATGAACTCGGAAACCCGCCCGCTGCTGCAGTGGACCGCGGCGATGGCGATGTCCGGCACGATCGGCGCCGTTGTCCTCGAGAGCGGCGCGGCCGCCCCGGCGGTGGCCTTTGCCCGCTGCTTCGTCGGCGGGGCGCTGCTGGTGATCTGGTGCCTCTCCCGCGGGTGGCTGCAGGCCTGGCGGCCGTCGCGCCGCGACCTCGGGCTGGCCGTGCTGGGCGGGCTGTTCCTCGTCGGCAACTGGGTGCTGCTGTTCGCGTCGTACGCGCTGTCGTCGATTTCGGTCAGCACGGTCGTCTACCACACGCAGCCGCTGATCCTGGTCGGCCTGGCGGCGGCCTTCCTCGGGGAGAAGGTCGCCAAGAGCCACCTGGTCCGGGCCGGGATCGCGTTCGGCGGTGTGGCCTTGATCTCCCTCTCGGCCCACGGTGAGGACGGCAAGCCCGTGCAGCTCGCGGGAATCGGCCTGGCCCTCGGCGCGGCACTGCTCTACGCCGGCGCGTCCTTCGTCGCGAAGCAGCTGAAGCACATCCGCCCGCACCTGCTCGCGGCCGTCCAGACGACGGTCGGCGCCGTGGTGCTGGCGCCCGTGCTGCTGGTCACGCCGCTGCCGTCGACGCCGTCGGGACTGCTCTGGCTGGTGCTGTTGGGCACCGTCCACACGGCCCTGATGTACGTGCTCATCTACGCCAGCATCGGCAACCTGCCGACCACGACGGTGGCGCTGCTGTCCTACGTCTACCCGGTGGTCGCCGTGCTGGTCGACATCGCCTTCTACGGCCACCGTCCGACCTGGCCGGAAGCGCTGGGCATGCTCGCGGTGCTGGCCGCGGCGCTGGCGCCTCAGCGCCGGACCCAGCCGGCGCCCGAGGTCCCCCGGACGCCGGTCCGGCAGCAGTGATCAGCGGAAGGCGATCCAGCGGTCCAGCAGCGCCGCCGCGGCACCCGAGTCGATGGCCTCCGCGGCGCGCGTCAGGCCGGCCCGCAGATCGTCTTCCAACGACCCCGAGAAGCCCGTGAACGCCGCCAGCGCGGCCGCCGCGTTGATCAGGACCGCGTCGCGGACCGGGCCCGCCTTGCCGGCCACCAGCTCGCGGACGACCTCGGCGTTCGCCGCCGCGTCACCACCGCGCAGGTCCGCCGCCGTCGCCCGGGAAATGCCCAGGGCAGCCGGGTCGAGGGTCTGCTCGGTGACGGTGCCGCCCGAAACCAGCCAGACCGACGTCGTGGTGGTCGTGGTGATCTCGTCGAGGCCGTCGTCACCGCGGACGACCAGGGCCGTGGTGCCGCGCCGGGCGAACACCTCGGCCAGCACCCGCGTCTTGTCCGGGTACGCGCAGCCGATCAGCGCGCTGCCCGGCTGGGCCGGGTTGGTCAGCGGGCCGAGCAGGTTGAACGTCGTCGGGACGCCGAGCTCACTGCGCACCGGGCCGGCGTGGCGCAGCGCCGGGTGGAACGCCGACGCCAGGAAGAACCCCACGCCGACCTCGGTGAGGCTGCGCTGGACGTCTTCCGGGGGCAGCGAGATCTGCACCCCCAGTGTCTCCAGGACGTCGGCCGCGCCGGACTTCGACGACGCGCTGCGGTTGCCGTGCTTGGCCACCGGCGCGCCCGCCGCGGCCGTGACGATGGTCGCCATCGTCGAGATATTCACCGAGTTCGAGCCGTCCCCGCCGGTGCCGACGATGTCGACGGCCGCGCGGTCCAGCTCGACCCGCCGGGCGTGCGCCAGCATCGTCGCCGCCATCCCGGCGATCTCCGACGGCGTCTCGCCCTTGGCGCGCAGCGCCACCGCGAACCCGGCGATCCGCGCCGGGCTCGCCGCGCCGCTCATGATCTGGTCCATCGCCCACGCCGTGTCGTCCTCGGACAGGTCGACGCGTGCGATGAGCTGCTTGAGCAGCGGCGGCCAGGTGCGGGGGACCGGAGTGGTCACCGGGCTCAGCCGTTCACGACGGGGACCCGTCGCAGCACGTCGGCGACGGTCTCCGCGGCGGTCAGCGGGTCCAGCGGGTGCACCAGCACGGCGTCCGCCTGCGACCAGGTTGCCAGCCACCGGTCGTCCTTGCGCCGCACCGCGACCACGATCGGCGGGCACTGGGCGATCTCCGCCTTCAGCTGGCGGCACAGCCCGATGCCGCCGGTCGGCTGCGCCTCGCCGTCGAGGATCGCCAGGTCGACGTGCCCCGCGTCCACTTCGGACAGCACGTCCGCGATCCCGTCCGCTTCGACGTACTCCACGCGGCCCAGGTCGGCGGCAGGCCGCCGGCCCACGGCGTTCACGATCGCCTCGCGCACTTCCGGCTTGTGGCTGAACACCAGGACCCGCATCGCCCGCTCGGCCATTTGAGCTGCCTCCGTCTCGTCAAAGCTTGACTCGCCCCGATCGTATCGGCCGAGACCGACATCACGCGGTCGGCTCCGGCTGGAGCGCGTCCCAGCCCAGCGCGTCGCCGCCCAGCCGCTGCGCCAAGCCCGCCATCCGGGACCGTTCCTGGGCGCAGTGGAGCGCGTCGAGCACCTGGACGCGCACCGCGAGCACCCGCGTCCGATCCCCTTCGGGTGACTCTTCTCGCAGGTCGTAGCCGTCCTGGGCGAGGATCGACGCCGCTTCGGCGAGCCGGCCCGGCGGAAGCAGCAGGTGGTGCCGCAGAACGGCCGGTGCCGTGCTGACCCAGGTGGGTGAACCGGCGAGCACGGCGGAGTCCGCGACCACCGGGTCGAAGGCTTCGGCGACGATCTTCAACCCGGGCGTTTCAGGCGTCAGACCGGCGGTTTCGTGCTTCTTGACCAGGTCACGCAGCCGGTCGAGTAAACCCATGAGTAGCTCTCACCTTTCCGCGGTGGCGGTTTCCGGGGGTGTGATCGGCCCCGCACGCGACTTGCCGTGGACCCACCCGGCGGGACGGCGGTGCGGGAGGACATAATGCGATCCGTGACAACGGCAGCTCCCACCATCAGTCAGCGGGTTCACTCGCTGAACCGGCCGAACATGGTCAGTGTCGGCACCATCGTGTGGCTGTCCAGCGAACTGATGTTCTTCGCCGGACTCTTCGCGATGTTCTTCACGGTCAAGGCGCAGAACTCCACGCAGCAG
Source organism: Amycolatopsis sp. NPDC051758 (assembly GCF_044453095.1). Lineage (NCBI taxonomy): Bacteria > Bacillati > Actinomycetota > Actinomycetes > Pseudonocardiales > Pseudonocardiaceae > Amycolatopsis > Amycolatopsis sp. NPDC051758. The sequence goes on from NZ_JBITCJ010000028.1 coordinate 43,507, forward strand.
TGGCCGCCGCCGCTGCACGGCGAAGAGTTCCACCTCAACGTGGCGTACGCGATCCCGTTCACGGTGATCCTCGTGCTGTCCTCGCTGACCTGCCAGTTCGGCGTGTTCGCCGCCGAGCGCGGTGACGTCTACGGGCTGCGCCGCTGGTACATCATCACGTTGATCATGGGCGCGATCTTCGTCGGCGGCCAGGCCAACGAGTACCACAACCTGGTCGAAGAGGGGATGACGATCCCGTCCGGCCCGTTCGGCACGGTCTTCTACCTCGCGACGGGGTTCCACGGCCTGCACGTCATCGGCGGGCTCATCGCCTTCGTGTACCTGCTCATCCGCACGAAACTGAGCAAGTTCACGCCCGCCCAGGCCACGTCGGCGATCGTCGTGTCCTACTACTGGCACTTCGTCGACATCGTGTGGGTCGGCCTGTTCGGTGTGATCTACCTCCTGCCGTGAGGCCCGCACCGCCAGCCGCCACCACCTTCTCCATCGGCCTGAACTGACAGCAAGGGTTGCCGCAAGATGACCACCAGCACCAAGTCCTCGGAGCGCCGCTACCGCGCGCGGTCGAAGCTGCGGAGGCGGTTCGCCGGCCTGCTCGCGCTCGGTATCGCGCTGGTGGGCGCCGGCGCCCTGTACGCCGTGTTCGCCCCCGAGCCGCAGACCGCGCAGGCCCAGGGCACGCCGGCGCAGCTGCGCCTCGGCGAGCAGGTCTACAACAACACCTGCATCGCGTGCCACGGCGCGAACCTCGAAGGTGTGCAGGACCGCGGCCCGAGCCTCATCGGCATCGGCGACGCCGCGGTGTACTTCCAGACTTCTTCGGGCCGCATGCCCGCCGCGCGCCAGGAGGCGCAGGCCGCGCGCAAGCCGCCGAAGCTGACCCAGGCCGAGATCGACGCGGTCGGCGCGTTCATCCAGTCGCACGGCGGCGGCGCCCAGCGTCCCGCGGAGAAGGGCGAGGCCCTGCGCGGGTCCGACCCGGCCCGCGGTGGCGAGCTGTTCCGCCTCAACTGCGCCTCGTGCCACAACTTCACCGGCCGCGGCGGCGCGCTGTCGGCGGGCAAGTACGCGCCGAACCTGGACCCGGCGAGCGAAGAGCAGATCTACACGGCCATGCTCACCGGCCCCCAGAACATGCCGAAGTTCTCCGACCGGCAGCTGTCGCCGGAGGAGAAGAAGGACATCGTCGCCTACGTGAAGTCGGTGTCCGACGGCAACAATGACCCGGGTGGTAACGGCCTCGGCGGGGTCGGCCCCGCCTCGGAGGGCGTCATCGCCTTTATCGTCGGGATCGCCGCGCTGATCGGCGCGACGTTGTGGATTGGATCGAAGGCATGAGTGCCGAGGGGCCTAAGCCGCCGACGGAGGCGGAGCTGGCTGAGATGGACCGCGACCAGCTGGTGAAGCTGGGCGGGCAGCTCGACGGTGTCGAGATCGTCGAGTACCCGACGCCGTGGCCCGTGGAGGGCACCCGGGCGGAGAAGCGGGCCGAGCGCCTGGTCGCGTTCTGGTTCGCCCTGTCCGCGCTGGCCGGGCTCGGGTTCGTCGTCTCGCTGATCTGGTGGCCGTGGAAGTACGAGGCGCCGGACAACGAGAGCGGCCACTTCTGGTACAGCCTGTACACCCCGATGCTCGGCATCACGCTCGGCCTGGCCATCCTCGGCCTGGGCATCGGCGTGATCCTGTACACGAAGAAGTTCGTGCCCGCCGAGGTCGCGGTGCAGGAGCGCCACGACGGTGAAGGCAAGGGCTCGCCCGAGGTCGACCGCCAGACGCTCCTCGCGCACCTGGCCGACGCCGGGAACCGCAGCACCATCGCCCGCCGGTCGCTGATCAAGCGCTCGGCGATCGCCGGCGCCGGCACGCTGGGCCTCGCGGCCGCCGCGCTGCCGCTCGCGTCCTTCATCAAGGACCCGTGGAAGGACACCGAGAACCGGGCGTCCCTGTGGCACACCGGCTGGCTGCCGAACTTCCCCGGCGAGAAGGTCTACCTCCGCCGCGACACCGGCAAGCCGCTGGAAGAGGGCGAAGAGGTCAGCCTGGTCAAGGCCGAGGACCTCGACGCCGGCGCGATGGAGACGGTCTTCCCGTACCGGGACTCGGAGAAGGACAAGCCGGAGCTGCTGGCCGCCGCCCTGACCCGGATCGACAACCCCGTCATGCTGATCCGCCTGCGCCCGACCGACGCCGCCAAGGTGGTCAAGCGGGCCGGCCAGGAGGACTTCAACTTCGGCGACTACTACGCGTACACGAAGATCTGCAGCCACGTCGGCTGCCCGACCTCCCTGTACGAGCAGCGGACCAATCGCATCCTGTGCCCGTGCCACCAGTCGCAGTTCGACGCGCTCCACTACGCCAAGCCGATTTTCGGCCCGGCGACGCGTCCGCTGGCCCAGCTACCGATCACGGTGGACGAAGAGGGATACTTGATCGCGCGAGGCGACTTCATCGAGGCCATCGGTCCGGCCTTTTGGGAGCGTAAGTCATGAGTTCACTCACCACGCCGACCAAGGGCGCGAGTGCCGTCGAACGGCACTTGGGCGAGGCCGCGGACAACGCGGACCAGCGGTACCACGCGGCCAAGGGCCTGCGGCACCAGATGAACAAGGTCTTCCCGACGCACTGGTCGTTCCTGCTCGGCGAGATCGCGCTCTACAGCTTCATCATCCTGCTGCTCACCGGTGTGTACCTGACGTTGTTCTTCGACCCCTCCATGCAGGAGGTCGTCTACCAGGGCAGCTTCAAGAACATGCAGGGCCTGGAGATGTCCCAGGCGTTCCGCACCACGCTGGACCTCTCGTTCGACGTCCGCGGTGGCCTGTTCATGCGGCAGCTGCACCACTGGGCGGCGTTGATCTTCGTCGCGTCGATGGCCGTGCACATGCTGCGGATCTTCTTCACCGGCGCGTTCCGGCGCCCGCGTGAGGCCAACTGGGTGATCGGTGGTCTGCTGCTGATCCTGGGCTGTTTCGAGGGCTTCTTCGGCTACTCGCTGCCGGACGACCTGCTGTCGGGCACCGGTATCCGGGCGACGCTGTCGGGCATCGTGTTGTCGGTGCCGGTGGCCGGCACCTGGATCCACTGGGCGTTGTTCGGTGGGGAGTTCCCCGGCGACCAGATCATCCCGCGGCTGTACACGCTGCACATCCTGCTCCTGCCGGGCATCATGCTCGCCCTGGTCGGGGCGCACCTGGCGCTGGTCTGGTACCAGAAGCACACGCAGTTCCCGGGGGTGCGCCGCAAGGAGACCAACGTCGTCGGTGTCCGGATCATGCCGTACTTCGCGTTGAAGGGCGGGGCGTTCTTCACCCTGGTCACCGGGGTGCTGGCGCTGATGTCGGGCCTGTTCCAGATCAACCCGGTGTGGAACTTCGGCCCGTACAACCCGGCTCAGGTGTCGGCGGGCTCGCAGCCTGACTGGTACATGGCCTGGGCTGACGGCATGCTCCGGATCTGGCCGGCCTGGGAGGTCTACCTCGGGAACTACACGATCCCGGCGGTGTTCTTCCCCGGCGCGGTCGGCATGCCGATCCTGTTCGGCCTGTTCCTGACCTACCCGTTCCTCGAACGGAAGCTGTCCAAGGACGTCGCGCACCACAACCTGCTCCAGCGGCCCCGGGACGTCCCGGTCCGCACGGCGCTGGGCGCGATGGCGCTGGGCTTCTTCATGGTCATCGAGCTGTCCGGCTTCAACGACATCATCGCGGACAGCTTCGACATCTCGCTGAACGCGACGACGTGGGCCGGGCGCATCGGCGTGCTGATCGTGCCGCCGATCGCGTACTACCTGACCTACCGGCTCTGCCTGGGCCTGCAGCGGGCCGACCGCGAGGTGCTGGAGCACGGCGTCGAGACGGGCATCATCAAGCGGCTGCCGCACGGTGAGTTCATCGAGATCCACCAGCCGCTCGCCGGGGTCGACAGCCACGGCCACGCGGTCCCGCTCGAGTACCAGGGCGCGTCCGTGCCGAAGAAGATGAACAAGCTGGGCTCGGCCGGTCAGGCCGTCCCGGGCACGTTCTGGTCGCCGGACCCGGCCGAGGAGACCGCCGCGCTGCAGCGGGCCCACGGCAACGGTCACTCGAACGGCAACGGGCAGCACGGCGAGATCGAGAGCGTCGAGACCGCCAAGGGCTCGGACCACTAGTGATCCGAGTTAGAGGTTCGCGTCGTAAGTATCTGGGTGCAGTAGCCGGCGAGGCTGTCCAGGATTTCGTCGGCGGTTCTAGTCCACACG
>NZ_JBITCJ010000029.1:0-39494 GCF_044453095.1 Amycolatopsis sp. NPDC051758
CGGGGTTCGCTCTGCAGAGCGCGGTGGGCCAGCTGCGGGTTGCAGGCGCCGAGGATCAGCTGTGGTGGCACGGTTTCACCGATCTTCGTGTGCAGGGTGGCGGCGATGTCTATCTCGGTGAGGACGCCGAATCCCTGGTCGGCGAGGGCGTCGCGGACCGCGGTCACGGTGGCGTCGAACGGCAGCGCGGATGTGGTCGTGATGGTGAAATCCATGGTGGGCGGCTTCCTTTCGGTGTTCAGAGGGTGCCGGTGATCGCTTGCAGGCCGAGGCTGCTGGCCGCGACGGCGATCCACAGCAGGGCGCCGAGCAGCAGCGGCCGGTGCCCGGCGCGGCGCATGTCTGCCAGGCGCAGGGACAGCCCGATCCCGGCCAGGGCGGTGGTGATCAGGAAGGTGCCCAGCGCGGACAGTGCCGGGTGCCAGTCGGCGGGGATCGCGCCGACGGTGTCCAGCGTCGCGGCCGCGATGAACCCGAGCAGGAACAGCGGGATGATCTTGCGCCAGGGCAGGGCTTTCCACCGAAATCCTTCGGCGGGCTCACCTCGTTCGGCGGCGTCGCGGCGGGCGTCGCGGCGGGCGGTCAGGACGGCGAGTGCGATCACGATCGGGATGAGCATCAGGGTGCGGGTGAGCTTGACGACGATGCCGTGGGAGCCCGCGTCACCGCCGTAGGCGAACGAGGCCGCCACCACCGAGGAGGTGTCGTTGATCGCCGTGCCGGCCCACAACCCGAACGAGTGCGGGCTCATTCCCAGCAGGTGCCCGATCGGTGGGAACAGGAGCACCGCGGCGATGTTGAAGGTGAAGATCGTCCCGATCGCGTAGGCGACCTGGGCCTGCTTGGCCTTGATGACCGCGGTGGTCGCCGCGATCGCCGAGGCGCCGCAGATTCCGGTGCCGACGCCGATCAGGATCTGCGTGTCGCCGCGCACCCCGAGCAGGCGGCCGAGCAGCCAGGCTCCGCCCAGAGCGATGACCAGGGTGCCGAGCATCACCGGCAGTGAACTGCCGCCGACGTGCACGACTTCCTGCAACGACAGGCCGGTGCCCAGGACCACGATGGACAGTTGCAGGACCGGTTTCGATGCGATCGCATAGCCGACCGTGCAGCGGTCTGCGCGCAACGCGGGGACGACGGCCGCGGCCAGCGCGCCCAGGAGGATCCCGAAGACCGGTCCGCCGACGATCGGTACCAGCTTGCCCAGCAGGGTGGCGATCGCGGCGACGGTGACCGCCACCGCCAGCCCGGGGATGGCACGGCGCAGTGGCGCGTGGCTGTGCGGTCGCTGTTGTTCGGCTTCGGGGTCCTGGGTCGCCGTTGTCATGGGGCCGCCTGGCCGGCGACGGTGAGGCCGAGTTTTTCGGCGTGGGCGAACTCGTCGTCGACGCAGCGCACGTCGCGCCCGGCGCGGTGCAGCAGCCCGGCGGCGATGCTGGCGCGGTACCCGGCCGCGCAGTGGACCCAGAGCAGGTCGTGGGGCACGTCGTCGAGCCGTTCGAGCAGGTCGTGCAGCGGGACGTGTACCGCGCCGGGAATGTGCGCGGTGGCCCATTCGTCGTCGCGGCGGACGTCCAGCACGGTGCCGTCGGCCTGGTCACGGTGTGCGAGGTCGGTGAAGGAGACCACCGGGTAGCTGCCGCGGCGCGCGGGCGGGGCGAGGTCGGCCGGCTCGCCGAGGGCGTGTGCGTCGGGACGGTCGATGCCGATGCGTGCGAGCTGGCGTTGGGCGTCGGCGACTTGTGCGGCGTCGTGCCCGATGAGGGTGAGTGGAGTGCCCCACGGGATCAGCCAGCCCAGCCAGGTCGCGAACTGCGTGCTCAGGCCGATGCCGATGGTGCCGGTGATGTGGTCGGCCGCGTATGCCGTCCGGTCCCGCAGGTCCACCACCCATTCCCCGGCCTCGATCCGTCGCCGAAGCTGCTCGGGATCGGCGTGCTCGGGTGGGGTCAGGTCGATCGGGGCGGGGCCACCGCGATTGCGGGCGCCCATGTGCGCGTAGTAGGCCGGGTAAGCGGTGAGGCCCGCGACGAGCTTCTCGACGAAGCGGTTCTCGTCGGGCTCGGTCAGCGCGTCGTTGCCCTTCCGTTCGTCCGCGACGGTGCCCTGCGGCCCCTGTCCGGTCGAGCCTGCCGAGCAGAAGCTGCCGAATCCGTGCGTGGGGAACACGCCGGCGTCGTCGGGCAGCAGGTCGGCGATCCGGCGAGCCGAGCGGTACTGCGCGTGCGCGAGCTCCTCGGTCCGCGCGGGATCGACCAGATCCGTCCGTCCCACGCTGCCGTAGAGCAGCGACCCTCCGGAGAACACCACGGGCGGGCCATCGCCGTCGGAGATCACGTAGGACAGGTGGTGGTCGGTGTGCCCGGGCGTCGCGACGACCCGGACGGTCATCGACCCGGCCTGCAGCTCGTCTCCGTCGTGTACCGGCCATCGATCGAATTCGACATCGTCGTGAGCCGACACCGCGTATCGCGCGCTGGTCAGCTTCGCCAGCTGGAAACCACCGGAGACGTAGTCGTTGTGGATGTGGGTCTCCAGCACCAGCTCGCAGTGCACCTTCAGCCGCTCGAGCAGCTGTTCGACGCGATCGATGTCGCGTTGGGGATCGACCACGATCGCGACCCGGCCGTCGTGCGCCAGGTAGCTGCGGTCGCCCAGTTCCTCGGTTGCGATGACTTCGACCTGAACCACGGCTCACCTCCTCGAAATGTACGCACATTTATGCTAGCTTCTGTACGGACATTTGACCACCCGTAGCGTGTCCATGCAGCCCGGAGAGGGGATGGCCATGCGCGCGCTCGATCGCGACGGAACAACACCCTTGTGGCAGCAATTGCAGGGGGATCTGCTCGCTCGTCTCGAGGCAGGGGAGTTCGCCGGTCAGTTCCCGGGTGAACTCGCCCTGGTCGAGGACTACGGCGTCAGCCGGCACACCGTGCGGCAGGCCTTGCGGCAACTTCGTGCCGATCGGGTGATCGTCGCGACACGGGGGCGCCAGCCCCGGGTGGCGGAGTCCGCGGAGATCCAGCAGCCGATGGGCGCGCTCTACAGCCTGTTCGCGGCGGTCGAAGCCGCCGGGCTCGCGCAGCACAGCGTCGTACGGACGCTTGACGTCCGCGCGGACGGGGTGGTGGCGGCCCGGCTCGGCCTGGAAGGTTCCGAGCCGCTGGTCTACCTGGAACGGCTTCGCCTCGCTGGGGGCATCCCGCTCGCCCTGGACCGTGTCTGGCTACCGGCCGATGTCGCCCGGCCCCTTCTCGAGGCGGACTTCAGCCACACCAGCCTGTACACCGAACTGGCGGACCGGGCCGGTGTCCGGCTCGGGACCGGGCATGAAGAGATCCACGCCGTCAACCCGACCGCGGCCGAGCGAGCCTTGCTGGACAGCCCGCCCGATATCGCCGCCTTCTCCATCCACCGCCTCGGCTACGCACGCGACCGTGCCGTCGAATGGCGCCACAGCCTCGTGCGCGGTGACCGCTTCGCCCTCACCGCCGGTTTCTCCGCGCGCACCGGCTATCAGCTCCATCACGCCGCCGCCGCGGCACTGACCACCGCGGCGCCTTGACCCGGTAGCACACCCCGGTCATTACCCCGACCGGCCAGCGCGGCGCGGGCGGCGGATGTCTCTACGGTGGCGACGGCACCACTGGGGCCGGGAGTTGCAGTGCCACGGTGAGCGGACGACCTGCGGCGCCCCGGCCGCAGCTGGTCACGACGACCTCGCGAAACTCCAGGTGCCCAAGGCTCTCGTGGGTGAGACGAGGCCACGGACTGTCGGACACTCCGGAGATCGAGGTTGGCACCAGGCCATCAGCCGGTGGCGAGCAGGACCACACCGGCGGCGGGCGCTTCCCCAGTAGCTGTTAGAGCTCGGCACCGTTCGCGAGCTTCATGTGTGAGCAGTAGAACGGATTGCTCGGCTGATGGTGCTCTCTGAATAGGGCTCTGGCGCGGGTTTCGTGGTCCGGTGACGGGCGGTGAGCGTGGCCGGTGATCATGTCGCTAGTGCTCTGTTGATCTTGAAGCGTTGCTGCCGCATCTGGGTGGGCTGGTCGTTGACCGGGCGGAGGTTGCTCCTGCGCCATCGCATCCTCCTCGGGTAAGACCACCACCGAAAGTGCGTCAGAGCCGATGATGGGATAGACCCCTGTGTGGAGTTCCGCTTCGATCCATGATCTCTCGCCACATCGGCTGACCCGTGGAAAGTGAGTTCCTTCGCGGGCTTGAACAGGAAATCGTGACAGGAGACGGGGTGGAGCCGACGGCAATGCGCCCAAACTTGCCATCACCGGTGCGGTTTCGGTCGGATCTTGGAGCATTCGTTCGGCTGGGTTCCGCAAAGCCCTGACCCATCGGCCGAGTGGGTGACCCGAGCGGCCGTGGTAGGTTCGACGAGGTCCGGGCGCCGCACTGTTCCGTGGCGGAGCCGGCGTTGTGTCGCGAGGGAGCGCGTGGTGGCCGACTTGGCAGAGGGCGCGAGCCTTCGCTGAACATAGGTCCGCGAGCATCCCCGACCTTGATTGGCTACGCCCTGAGATGAGTCATCGCCGGTCACGTCGGTCCGTCGGTCCTTCTGCTGGACTTCCGGGCACGATCCGCATCCGCGGGCGATGGCCGGTCCACCTGATCGCCAGGCGATGGCCACCGGCTCGGGCCAGGACGAGCCCGGTGACCGCGGCGGTACCCGTCGCCATGGCACCGGCCGTCGCAAGGCCGGTACGAGGGCCGTACGTGTCGGTGATCCAGCCGATGAGCGGAGCGCCGACGGGAGCGCCCCCGAGGAGGACCATCATGTACAGGGCTGTTACCCGGCCCCGCACAGTGGGATCGGTGGACGTCTGGATGGTGGCGTTCGTGGTGACGTTGACGACCATGGCGAACAGGCCCAGGGGAACCATGAACAGAGCGAAACTCCACAGGGTCGGCGCTGCGGCGGCGGCGATCTCCAGGATGCCGAAGACCAGTGCGGCCAGGAACGGCAGTCTCAGTCGGGCGGTTCCGCGCCGGGCCGCGAGCAGTGCGCCGGCTAGCGAGCCGCACGCAACCAGGGTGTTGAAAAGGCTGTAGGTACCCGCGCCGACGTGGAAGACGTCGTCGGCGAAAGCGGAGAGATGGACCGGGAAGTTGAGGGCGAAAGTACCCACGAAGCCGACCAGGACGATGGGCCACAACAGTTCCGGACGGCCGGCGACGTAGCGTAGGCCTTCGCGCAGTTGTCCCTTTCCGCGTGGGGCGCGCTCCGCGCCGCGCAGGTCACCCGTGCGCATCAGCAACATGCAGGTGAGCGGTGCGGCGAAGGAAAGGCCGTTGAGAAGGAACGCCCACCCGGTGCCGATGCCCGTGATCAGCAACCCCGCGACGGCCGGGCCGATCAGGCGGGCGGACTGGAAGTTCGCGGAGTTGAGGCCGACGGCGTTCCGCAGCTGGTCCGGACCGACCAGTTCGGAGAGGAAGGACTGGCGTGCGGGGTTGTCGAGAACCGTCGCGAGGCCGACCGCGAACGCGGCGGCGTAGACGTGCCAGACCCGGACGTGGCCGGTCAGGGTGAGGGCGGCCAAGGTGAGCGCGGTAGCGGCCATGGTCACTTGCGTGACGGCCAGTACGGGCCGCTTGCGCAGGCGATCGACGAGGACGCCGCCGGGCAACCCGAAGAGCAGCAGAGGAAGGAACTGCAAGGCCGTGGTGACTCCGACGGCGGTCGAGGAGCCGGTGAGGCTGAGTATCAGCCAATCCTGGGCGATGCGTTGCATCCAGGTGCCGTTGTTGGAGACGACCTGGCCGAGGAAGAACAGGCGGTAGTTCCTGATCTTCAGCGAGGAGAAGAGAGAGTCTCCGGGATGGGGTCCGGCGAACGAGTCGGTGCCGCGTGGGGTGGAACCTGCTCCGGGTTCCGTACTCAAATGGGGCTCCTTCCTGGTCGTCGGCAGTCACGACAATTCGTGTGCCTCATGCCGGTTGGCGGGTCCGTTCCACCGCGGGCACGGCACCGGACGCCGGCGGCCGCACCCTGCGGGCTCCGGCAGTGGCCGGGCGTTTCCGTCGTGGACCGGGGGTTGCGGTGGTGATCCGCTGCGAGGATCGTTGTGCGAGACCGCTGACCGGCGGGCTCGCACCTGGCGCGAGGCACCGCGTTCGCGTGGCAGGCTCCGTGCGTGGGGCGTGGGAAGCTGTCACCCGGGGGCGGCAGGCGGCGGCGCGGTCGAGCTGCGGACCACTAGCGTGGGCCTATGCAGTATGGAGTGGCCGGTTTCGCCGCGGTCCCCATCCATGATCTTTCGCAGCCTGGCGAAAGCGGTGGCCGCCATCTCCTCCACGGGCTGTCGCACCGTGGTGAGCGCGGGCATGGCCATGCTCGCGAGAATGATGTCGTCGTAGCCGACCACGGAGACGTCGCGGCCGACCACCAACCCTGCCTCTCTTGCGCCTGCGACGACGCCGATCGCGCACATGTCGTTGATGGCGACGATCGCCGTCGGAGGGTGGGGGCCTAGGAGGAGTTCCCGTGCGGCGGCACGGCCGAGTTCGGCGGTGTCACGGTCGTCGAAGTCCACCGTGTCGGCTCCCGACCAGACGATGCCGGCCGACCTGGGCAGGCCGGCGGCTTCGAGGGCCTGCCGGAACCCGCTGTACCGCTCAGCACGGTTGACGCTGCCGATCGAGCCGGAGACGAAAGCCAGCCGCGTGTGCCCCAACTCCAGCAGGTGCTCCGTCGCCAGTCGCATGCCGAGAACATTGTCGGTCCCGATGTTCACCACGCTGTACGGGTCGCCGGGCTGGGCGGTGCGGTCAAATGCCACCAGTCCGAGCCCCGCCTCTACGGTCGGCTTCACATGGTCGAGTGAGGGCAGGGACGAGCACAGGACGACCCCGCCGATGCCGTCGCCCCAGAGTTCCTCGGCGTAACGGCGTTCCCGGTCCGGGTCTCGCTCACTGTTGCACAGGAGCATGTAGAAACCCTCTGCCATGGCTACCGCTTCGAGGTGCCGTGCGAACGTCCCCCAGAACGGATTGGCCACTGACGGCACGATGAGCCCGAGCATCTGGATCCGTCCGGTGCGCAGCTGCTGGGCGGCGCGGTTGGGGCGGTAGCCGAGGCGCCGGATCGCCGACTCCACTCGTGACCGGGTCTCGGGCTGCATTTTGCCGGTCCGGCCGTTGAGCAGGTTGGAGACCGTGCTCGGGGAGACCCCCGCCTCTCGCGCCACCTGGTAGATCGTTACCCCGGCCACTGACTCTCCCTGTGAATCGGAGGCAAATGTTTCCACGATGTTGACAGCACGTACCGCCGTTCCTAACCTCAGTACATCGAAACACCGGTAAATCGATGCACCGATCCTACTGCACGTCCGCCACCCGCTCAGCACGTACCCCGGGCAGGGAGTCTCCTATGCGCACACGTCCGTCGACTCTTTCCAGGCGAAGCCTTCTGGGGCTTGGTGCCGCCGCCGCGGCGGGTGCCGTGCTGTCCGCCTGTGGTGGGCCGGCATCCCAGAAGGGCGGTGGTGACGCGTCGTTGCGTCTCCTCACCCCCATCTTCGACCGCGCGGACGGTCAGAAGCTGCTCACCTCACTGCTCGCGGACTTCAAGAAGGACCACCCGGGTGTCAGTGTCCAGGTGGACTACACCGAGTACGGAAAGCTCAACGAGAAGCTCGCCACGTCGATCGTCGGTGGTCAGCCCTACGACGTCATGCTCATGGGGGTCGGCTGGATCCCGCCCTTCGTCGAGAAGGGCGTCCTAGCCGACCTGGAAACGAGCGCGGCCGACCTCGGCCGGCTGTACAACCCCCGTGTGGTGCAGCCCGGGATCTACGGCGGCAAGACCTACGCCCGCCCGATTCTGCTGGACACTCGGATGGGCATCTACCGCAAGGACATCCTCGCCGAGGCGGGGATAGGCGCGCCCCCCAAGGACCTGACCGAGCTGAAGGAGATGGCCAAGGAGCTGACGGTCCGTCAGGGCGGCAAGCTGACGCGGGCCGGCGTGGACATCCTCAGCAACGATCTGCGCCAGACCTATCTCCCCGTCATGTGGGCCTACGGTGGTGACCTGTTCGCAGACGGGAAACCCGCGTTCGACTCGGGAGAGGCCGTGGCCGCACTCCAGTGGATGGTCGACGTCATCCGCACGGACAAGATCGAGGACTACGGCTTCACCCAGAAGGGAGCCGTCGTCGCACCTCTCGTCCAGGGGCGGTCGGCGATGATGATCGGCCACAACGACATGTGGCGGCAGATCTCCGAGAGCGCGCCCGAGTTGATCGCCGAGGACAAGGTCGCCGGGTTCATGCTGAACCAGCAGCGTCCCGCGCTGTTCCAGGGCGGCACGCTGGCCACCATGTCGGCGAAGACGGAGCACCCCGAGCAGGCCAAGGCCCTGGTGGAGTTCCTGTCCGGGGACAAGGTCTCACCGCAGGCGGCCGAGCAGCGCGGCAACATTCCGGCGGTTCTCAGCGCGGCCGACTCCGACTATGTGAAGAGCGACAAGCTCGTTTCGTTCGCCGTGGACAACCTCGACTACGCCTTCTCTGAGGGTGGAGTGCCGACCTGGCTCGAGATCCGCGAGGAGTTCAAACCGGCGCTTGAAAGCGCCCTGCTCGGCAAATCGAGTGCGGCCGATGCGCTGCGGGGGCTGGCGGAGAAGGCCACGGCCATCATCGCCAAGGGGGTGTGACTCCGATGCCCGCCCGTCCGGCCGTGGACGCCAGTCGGGACGGCGAAGTAGTGTATCGATCTACCGGAATGGCGGCGCCCAGCCTGAGTAGTGCTCGCCCTCGGCGCAGGAAGAGGTTCGGTCACGAACGGCGTCGGGTCGCCCTGCTCCTGCTGGCGCCGTCGGTCATCCACCTCGTCTGGTGGATCGGCATCCCTGTCATCGCCACCTTCGCGCTGGCGTTCACCGACTACGACATCCTCGCGGGCACGGTGAACTTCAACGGCCTGCGCAACTTCCAGGAGATCTTCGCCGATACGGCGTGGAACTCGTCGATCTGGCACACCATCGTCTTCACCTTCTTCACCGTGCCCGTGGCCATGGCGATCGCCGTGATCCTGGCGATCCTGCTCAACGTGAAGATGCGGGGATCGGCCTGGTACCGCACTGCCGTGTTCATGCCGCACGTCACCGCGACCGTGGCGATCGCCCTGGTCTGGATGTGGATGTTCGAACCGCGGCTCGGTGTCGTGAACACGATGCTCGGCTGGGTCGGCATCGACGGGCCTGCGTGGCTGGCCGACCCGGACTGGGCGCTGCCCGCGGTGATCGTCGTGAGCATCTGGAAGGGCATCGGTATCAAGATGCTCATCTACCTGGCTGCTCTGCAGGCCATGCCGGAGGACGTGTACGAGGCAGCCAGGATCGACGGTGCGTCTCCGGTACGGCAGTTCTTCTCCATCACGGTGCCGCTGCTGAGGCCCGCGACGTTCTTCGTCCTGCTGGTGTCGATCATCGATTCGTTCCAGGCGTTCGACCAGCTGTACGTGCTGACGCCGGACGGAGGTCCCGGGAACTCGACGACGGTCATGACCTACGAGATCTACCGCACGGCGTTCAAGGAGTTCAACATGGGCGCGGCCTGCGCGCAGAGCGTGGTGCTGTTCGCATTCCTGCTGGTCCTGATGCTGATCAGCCGGCGTCTCACCGGAAAGGACGACGATGTCCGCTGAGGAGCTCCCTGCCGGGCGTGTGGCCGTGGGGCCCCCGCGGACGGGCGGGCCCCTGCTCGGCCGGCGGCTGCGGCGGGTGGCACTGCACCTGGTTCTCGTCACGGTGTCTCTGGCGATGGTCGTTCCCTTTCTCTGGATGATCGTCACTTCGCTGAAGACCGATCCGGACCTCGCTGCCTACCCCCCTCATCTGCTCCCTCGGATCTGGGACTGGAACAACTATCCCGAGGCCCTCGAGTACGCCCCCTTCGGTACCTACTTCCGCAACAGCCTGTTCATCTCGCTCGGGCACACGGCACTCAATCTGGCCATGGCCTCCATGGCCGGGTACGCACTGGCCCGGATTCGGTTCCGGGGCAGCACCGTGGTCTTCATGGGGGTCCTGGCCACGATGATGATCCCGACCTACACCAAGATCGTCCCCCAGTACCTGATCGCCAAAGGTGTCCCGTTCTTCGGCGGTAACGACTATCTCGGACGGGGCGGTCACGGCTGGCTCGACTCCTGGTGGGGACTGATCGTTCCCGGCGCGCTGACGCCGTTCGCCATTTTTCTCTTCCGGCAGTTCTACCTCTCGCTGCCGCGTGAACTGGAAGAGGCCGCCCGGATCGATGGCATGGGTGAGTTCGGCATCTACGCCCGGGTGATGACGCCGCTGGTCAAGCCGGCCATCGCCACTGTGGCCCTGCTCACGTTCGAAACCAGCTGGAACAACTTCCTGTGGCCGCTGATCATCACGACCGACACCGACCTGCGCGTCATCCAGGTGGGACTGTCGGCCTTCCAGCAAGCCGATCAGAACGCCTGGGCGTACATGATGGCCGGGACGACGCTCGCCACGGTTCCGATGGTCGTGTTGTTCCTGTTCACCCAGCGCTATTTCGTCCAGGGCTTCGCCAATTCCGGGATCAAGTAGCCCGTCATCCATTCCGACAATGTCAACGGGGAGTTTTCATGCCTTTTGATCTCACGGGTCGACGTGCGCTCGTGACCGGCGCCGGTCACGGCATCGGCGCGGCGGTCGCACTCGGGCTGGCGCGGGCGGGCGCCGATGTGATCGTCCATCACGGACGTTCCGGAGAATCGGCGGAACGCGTTTTGGCCGAGATCAGC
Source organism: Amycolatopsis sp. NPDC051758 (assembly GCF_044453095.1). NCBI lineage: Bacteria > Bacillati > Actinomycetota > Actinomycetes > Pseudonocardiales > Pseudonocardiaceae > Amycolatopsis > Amycolatopsis sp. NPDC051758. The sequence continues at coordinate 10,783 of NZ_JBITCJ010000029.1, forward strand.
GCGCTCGGGCGAAAATCCACCACCGTCGCCGCAGACGTCACGGACGCCGCCGCCGTCGTGCGCCTGGTCGACGAGAGTGTCGCCTTTCTCGGCGGGCTCGACATCGTCGTCGCCAACGCCGGGCACCTCGTCGGACGGGTTCCCGTCTCCGAGATGACCGAGGACCACTTCCGCAGTGTGCTGGACGTCAACCTCTTCTCCGCCTTCCGGACGTGCCGGGCAGCCCTGCCGCATCTGCGGGAAGCCGGCCCCGCGGGCCGGGTCGTGCTGATGGCTTCGCAGGCCGCGCACGACGGTGGCGGTCCCGGTGCGACCGCGTACGCGGCGGCCAAGGCCGGGGTGATCGGCTTCGCCAAGGGGCTGGCCAAGGAGATCGGCGGTGCCGGGGTCACAGTGAACGCACTCGCTCCCGGATACATCGGCGAGACTGCCTTCCACGGCACGTTCACCGCGCCCGAGGCCCAGCGCGGCATCGTCGAGAAGCTGCCCATCGGCCGTGGGGGCACCGTGGACGACGTCGCGGCCGCGGCCGTCTACCTGGCCTCCGACGAGGCCGGTTACGTCACCGGAGCCACCCTCGACATCGGGGGCGGCGCGTGGCCGCGCTGACCATTCCCCAGGAGTCGGGTGGTTGGTGGCACGCGTACGTCTGTCCGGCACACGGGGTCGAACTCGACCACGGCGACCTGCTCGACGACACTTTCCCCGCCGCCGGGGCCGCTTGCCGGTATGGCTGCCGGCTGGACACCGATGCCATCCGGGGTGCCCGGGCCGTGCTGGTCCACCAGGCGACCGCCCGGCGCCTGCGGAACCTCGCCGCAGGCGAGCCCGTCGAACGCCGTGAGGCAGTACGCCTGCTGCGGGAGTACGCGACGCTGTACGCCGGTCTGCCGAGTGCCCACTCCGGCAGCGCTGACTGGATGCTGCGCGGCCGCCTCTTCCACCAGGCGCTGACCGAGGGCATCTGGGCGGTCAACATCGCACACGCGGTGCGCACGCTCGCGACACACCACGAAGTCCCCGTCGCCCTGGACACCCTCGTACCCTTCCTCGGTGCACTCCGGGAGACGGCCGGCGCGGCGCGTGCGGAGCTGCTCCGGAAGGGGGAAGCCCGCTCGAACTACACGGCCTGGCTCGCCGCCGCGGAGATCTCGTGCCTCTCGGCCGTCGCGGCGGTCTCCGGCACTGAGCCCGACACAACGGGCCTTGCGGAGGAGTACGGCCTCAACACCCACCTGCGGACCGCGGTAAACCCCGACGGCTGGGAATGGGAGGGCAGCACCTACTATCACCTGTTCGTCCTGCACGCCTACCTGCTCGCGCTGCGAGGCGCCCGTGCGGACCACCTGCCCGGCGACATCGCGGCAGTATTGGGCGCCATGGTCTCGGTGTTGGCGGGTATCGCCACTCCAGACGGCACCCTGCCCGCACTCCACGACGGGCCCTACCGACGCGCGGGACAAGCTGCGGAGATCGTCGAGGTGGCCGCGCTCGCGGACCAGCTGTTCGCCGGTGCTCCACTGAAGCGCGTGGCACGAGCCGCCGAACGCGACTCCCCGGACCCGCTCCCCGCCGACCTGGCGGGGTGGTTCGCCGGCAGCCCTCTGCCCGCGCTGCCGCCCCGGCGGGTCTTCCCCGACGCGGGATATGCGGTGTTCCGCTCTGCCGGCGTCCACGCATTGCTGGACGCCGGACCGCACGGCGGCGGGCACGGGCACCAGGACAAGCTGTCGCTCTACCTCTACGCGGACGACGGTACGGCCTGGCAGCCCGACCCCGGTCAGGTGCCATACGCGCACCGGACCTTCCGGCGGTACTACGCGAGCACAGCTGCCCACCCCAGCTTCCGCGTCGACGAGTCGGAGCAGCGCCCCTGTGACGCCACTCTGTCCGGCGACGTGGGCAGGTGCGAGCAGGCCTACGACGGGGTGACGGCGACACGGCGGATCGTGGCGGACCGGCGCTACCTGCTCGACATCCTCGTCCTCGAAGCCGACACCGAGCGCCGGCTGAGCGCCCAGTTGCGTCCTGGCGCCGCTCTCGACGTCGTGGCACTGGGCCCCGACCAGTCCCGCACCGTCTGGGGTGCCGGCGGGGTCGCGGTCATGACGGGCCGGCACCTGGCGCGCCCACCGGCAGAGTTCACCGTCGTCGCGCACCCCGGTCCCGCCGACGACCCGGTACGAACCCGGCACGGCATCGACTGGTCCCTGACAAGCAGGCACGCGGTCTTCGTCTCCGTCTACCAAGCGACGGAATCGGAACCCGGCGTTCGCCGGGTGAGCCTTTCCGATCGATCCGTCCACATCGAACTGGCCGACGGAACCGTCGCCACCCACCCCATCGGAGCGTGAGGGCGCATGCTGCTTCTCGACGGACGACTCGACTCCTTGCGCGGCGAGCTGACCGGCACGCGTGCCGCCCAGTGGCGCAGGCTGTACGAACAGTGCGACTGGTACCGGCGGCAGCTCCCGCCCACACACCACCCCGAGGCGAGCATCACCTACTTCGGGCCGGCGGCCGCCAACCTGGCTCTCGCGTACCGCCTCAGCGGGCAGCGCGGATATCTGGAGGAGGCGTGGCGCTGGATCTCGGCCTGTGTCGCCTTCCCGCACTGGGGCCGCGCCCACATGCCCGATCACGACCTGGACGCGGGGTGGCTGCTGCACGGTCTTTCACTCGCGTACTCCTGGCTGGGCGAAGACCTGGGTCCCGAGCGCCGTGAGATCCTCCGCGCCAAGCTCGAGCTCCAGGGCGAGCGGCTGTACTCGTTCGCCAAGGAGACCGACGGCAGCTGGTGGTCGAGCGCGTACTGGCAGAACCACAACTGGATCTGCTGGACGGGCATCGCCACCGCGGGCTATGCCCTGGAACGCCGCGAATGGGCTGATGCCGCCCGCGTCAACCTGGAGATCGTCCTGCGGATGTTGCCGGAGGACGGTTCCGACTCGGAGGGGGTGGTGTACTGGCGCTACGGCGCGCCGTGGCTCGCCATCCACACGGATCTCGTGCAGCACCAGGAAAAGACCGACCTTTGGGCTGACTGCGGCTTCCTGCGGAACACCATGCGCTGGCGCCTGCACCAGAGTGCACCGGGGTTCGAGGAGAACGTCGACCACGGCGACTGCCACGACCGGCGCAGTGGTCACAGCGTCGCCCTCTATTACCGGCTTGCCGCCGCCTACCAGGACGGTACGGCGCAGTGGCTGGGCAAACTGGTCGCGGACCGCCACTTCTGGCGCGAAGCCTACGAGTCGGGGGTTCGCCCCGGCGTCATGCCCGAGGCGTTCCTCGAGCTGCTCTGGTACGACCCGACGATCACCCCGGTCCCGCCCGACGCGGAACCCGCCACCGCCTACTTCCCCGACCTCGGTCAGATCACGGCTCGCACCGGATGGGACAGCTCAGCCACCTGCGTCAGCTTCAAAGCGGCACCAGGTGGTGGGCACCGCGCCTGGACCGAAGGACACCGGCTGAAGTCGGAGGTCGGATGGGACGCGATGAGCGCGGGTCACCACCATCCCGACGCCGGAGCGTTCGTCCTCCACTCGCACGGGGCCTTTCTCGCCGTGGACGAGGGCTACAGCAACCACAAACGCGCCGCGCACCACAACCTGATCCTGGTCGACGGTGCGGGATGGGCGGACGAGGGCCGGTACCACGTGTACGAGGGGCTGCCGGAGGAACGCCAGGCGTGGGTGCGGGACGTGCTCGCTGAAGGTGGCTTCGCGCACGCCACGGCGGAGTCAGCCGCCATGTTCCCCGGCCATCTCGGGGTCCGGCGCGTCGATCGCACCCTGGTGGTCACCCCCGGGGGGCGGGTCGTCATCCTCGACGAACTGGCGGCGGACGAGCCCCGCGAATGGACCTACCTTCTGCACACCGACTGGCCTGTCGACGAAACCGGGCCGGACAGCTGGCGGCTGACGGCGGGACCTGGCAGCGCTCTGCTCACCCGGCTCGCGCCGGCCGACGCGACGTCCCGGCAGGAACGCACCGAGGTGGAAGCCAACCCCACGTCCAGCACTCCCAGTCTCAAGGTCAGCAAGACCTTGCACACCCTGTGCCTGAGCACTCCCAGGACGTCCACGGCCACCTTCTTGACTGTGTTCGAATGCGCCGGGTCGCTGGAGCCGTTGCCGGGTACCGCGGCCACGCTCCCCGCGCACCAGGGGTACGCGGTGTCCCTCGGACAGGGGGCCGACAGCGAACTCGTCTTCCTCGCCCCGCGCACGGGAGTCATCCACGCGGACCGCGTACGAGCCGAGGCAGCGGCCGTCCTGATCTCGAACACCGAGGTCGCGGCGGTCCGGGCGCGGCTCGTCGAGGTGGACGGCGTCGCCAGGCTTCGGATCGGCGAACCTTTCACCGGTCTGCTGCCCACCCGGACCACCGGCGCGTAGGAGCACCTCATGAAGGGCTGGGAGCGAGGTGCGCTGCGCGCCATGGAGTTCGTCGCACAGCCGGCGTTGGCAGGCGCGGCGTTCTGCCTGCTGGCACTCGGCGTCGTCACCTGGCTCCCGGCGCTGGCCGCCGCGGCGGTCGCGTTGCAGGACTGGCGCGGCGACGGCGGTGGCCGTCCGTTCACCGGGACGTTCCGTGCCTTCCCCCGTTGCTGGCGCGTCCTCTGGAAGGACGGATTTGCCGCCGGTGCAGCGATCGTCGTTCTCGTGACGAACTGCCTGTTCCTCCTGGGACAGGGGGGCCCGGCCGCGTTCGTCCTGCTGCCGGTCCAAGTTGTTTTGCTGGCTTCGCTGGCCGTATACACCCTGGCGCTCGCGGCCGTGAGCGCGGTCGACGCCGGTGGTGACGTCCGCCGCCGCGCGGCCGCCCTCGCCTTCGGCTCGCCGCGACGCTGCTTGGCGCTGCTGCTCTCGCTGCTGCTGGCCCCGCTCGCGATGCTTCCCGTTCCTCTTGGCCCCCTGGTGCTGGGGCCCACCCTTCCGCTGCTCCTGGCTCTGTCCCTGTACGCACCCACGAACACGAGGAGCCCAGCATGAAAGTCATCCCGTACGCCGTCGTAGCGGCTGTCGCACTCATGGTGATCGAGGTGCCGGCGGCGTCCGCCGCCGTGCCCCCGGGCGGTGGCCACGACGTCTACGTCTCACCGCGCGGCAGCGAGACCGGCACCGGTACGCGCAACGCGCCCTTCGCCGGCATCCAGCGGGCCCTGGACGTGGCCGGGCCCGGCTCGACGGTGCATCTGGCTCCGGGACGCTACCTGCAGGACTTTGTGAGCCGGAGCTCCGACATCACCATCACCGGGCCTTCGACCGCCGTCGTCCAGGGGGCGGGTGACGGCCGCGCCATCGGGGAGATCCAGCACGACCGGGTCCGGTTGACGGGGTTCACCATCGACGGGCTGGTCGGCGATGCCACCCAGAAGTCCAGCTACCGCAAGAAACTGCTGTACGTCATGAGCTTGACACCCGGAGACGGTGTGGATGGCCTTCGCGTCGATCGCATGACCTTCCGCAACGCCGGGGAGGAGTGCGTACGACTTCGCGACCTCGTCACCCGCGCCGAGGTCGCCCACAACCGGATCACCGGATGCGGAGTGTGGGACTTCCGCTTCGACGACGGCGGCAAGGTCGGCGAGGGTATCTACCTGGGCACCGCTCCCGAGCAGCAGGGCATGCACGGGGCCCCGGATGACAGACCGGACGTCAGTCGCGACAACCGGATCCACCACAACCTGATCGACACGCAGGGCAACGAGTGCGTGGACATCAAGGAGAACTCCACCGCGAACCTGGTCGAACACAACGACTGTACCGGCCAGCGCGACCCCGACTCCGCAGGACTCGACGCCCGCGGCAGCGGCAACACGTTCCGGGCCAACCGCGCCCACGACAACATCGGTGCCGGGGTCCGCGTCGGCGGCGACACCCCCACGGACGGCACCAGCAACAACATCGAGGGCAACATCCTCCTCTCCAACGCTGCGGGAGGCATCAAGTTCGAAGCCACTCCGCAGGGCCGGGTGTGCGGTAACACCCTGGCCGGTAACACCGGCGGCGACGCGACGGGAACATTCGGCGACGAATACGACCCGTCGCGCCGCTGCTGACCGCAGAAGAAAGAACCCGACACGACCGACCTTAAGGAAGCACACGACATGAGCCGGACTCGAAAGCGCACCCTCACCACAGCAGGCGTGGCCGCACTCTGCGCCGTGGCCGCCCTGACCGCCCCCGTCATCGCGGCCGGCACCGCCGCTGCCGCCTCCCCCTGCGACTACCCCGCCCAGCAACTCGCCCTGACCAACTGGAAGGAAACGCTGCCGACAGGATCGAGCAGCTCGCCGACCGAGATCACGCAGCCCAAACTCGCCACCTACTCGTCGAGCCCGTGGTTCACGGTGAACTCCGCGTGCACCGGGGTCCAGTTCCGTGCCGCGGTCAACGGAGTCACGACGTCCGGATCCGGCTACCCGCGCTCCGAACTGCGTGAGATGACCGACAACGGCAGCGACGAGGCCTCCTGGTCCGCCACCTCCGGCACACACACCCTCGTCTTCCGCGAGGCGTTCAACAAGCTCCCCAACGACAAGTCGCACCTCGTCGGCGCCCAGATCCACGACGCGGACGACGACGTCACGGTCTTCCGCCTGGAGGGCACCAGCCTTTACATCACCAAGGGTGATGACACCCACTACAAGCTGGTGACCAGCAACTACAAGCTGAACACCGTCTACGAGGGCAAGTTCGTCGTCAGCGGGGGCAACATCAAGGTCTACTACAACGGCGCCCTCCAGACGACCATCTCGCACACCTCGTCCGGCAACTACTTCAAGGCCGGGGCCTACACCCAGGCCAACTGCAGCAACTCCTCCCCGTGCAGCAGCACCAACTACGGGCAGGTGAGCGTGTACAAGCTCCAGGTCACCCACTCCTGAGTCAAGCGGTGCCGGGCCTCGGCGTAGGAGGCCCGGCACCGTCCAGCACGGTACAGCGACCGACGCGGAATCCCCGCTCCGCCCGCCCGCCGGCCCGGGCGTCCGTATGCCGGGCAAGTACCGGACTTATCCCGGCTTCCCCCGCCGGGGCAGGCGCCGGACACGCCGGTACGAAGCCTCCATCGCCGAAGGGAGACGTGACAGGAATGAACCGTGTCGACGACCCATTGCCCGCCATGCCATCGGAAACCCGGGTCACCGCTGAAATCACCACTCGTGGAGTGATCGCGATCCTGCGCGCCCCGACCACCACGCACTTCCCCGCGATCGCCGATACGTTGCTCGACGCCGGGATCCACGCCATCGAGATAACCCTCACCACCCGCGGCGCCCTGGAGTGCATTCGTGCTCTCGCGGCGGCCTACGGTTCAGAGGCCGTCATCGGGGCGGGAACAGTTCTGAACGGCAGCCAGGCGGAGGCTTGCATCGATGCCGGCGCCGCCTTCGTCGTTTCACCCATCGCGGCGCCCGATGTCCTCTCCGCGGCTCGTGCCGCGGGTGTGGCCGCCTACCCCGGCGCTCTCACACCCACCGAGATTCACGCCGCCCATCGCGCCGGTGCACCTGCGGTGAAGCTGTTCCCTTCCTCGGCCGTCTCTCCCCGGTACGTCCAAGACCTGCACGGCCCACTTCCCGACGTCCCCATCATCCCCACCGGCGGCGTCTCCCTGGCCGACATCCCGGCGTGGCTGACGGCAGGGGCCGCCGCTGTGGGCCTCAGCACCCCGCTCATCGGCGCGGCCGCGACTGACGGCGCCGACCACCGCCTCGCGGCCCGCAGCCGTCGAGCCGTCGCGGCCGTCTCCGAAGCCAGGGCAACGCGGTGACCCCCGCCACCCCTCCGTTCGCACCCCGGACCGCAGACGGCCTGCTCACGTTCGGCGAGACGATGGGGCTGATATCCGCAACCGTAATCGGCACCCTGGAGTGCGCACGTGACTTCACGTTCCGGATCGGCGGTGCCGAAAGCAACGTTGCTATCGGCGCGGCGCGTCTCGGGACTCCGGTCACCTGGATCGGTCGTGTGGGCAGCGATGCCGCCGGGGACCTCATCGGACGACGCCTGCGAGCGGAAGACATCCGGACCACTGTCATCCGGGACGCTGCTTTCACGGGACTCATGGTTCGTCACCACCGGGCCGCCGGTGTGGTTCACGTCGACTACCACCGCAGTGGTTCGGCCGGGTCCCGCCTCACTTCCGGCGACATCCCGGTCGACGCTGTCCGACGTGCCTCGGTCCTGCACGTCAGCGGCATCACTCCAGCCCTCAGCGCCTCCGCCCGCCAGGCCACTTGGCACGCGGTCGCCGCGGCGAAGGCGAACGACGTACTCGTGAGCGTCGACGTGAACTACCGCAGCAAGCTCTGGGACCGGGCCACCGCCCGGCGCGAATTGCGACGGCTCGTCGCGGAAGCGGACATCGTCTTCGCCGGGATCGAGGAAGCCCAGCTCGTCCTCGGTTGTCACGCGGCCGCCCCGGAACCCCTCGCCGTCGCCTTGGCGGGGATCGGACCGGCCGAAGCCGTCGTCAAGACGGGCGTCCGAGGGTGCACCGCTCACATCGACGGCGTGACTCACACGGAACCGGCGCTGCCCGTTTCCGTCGTCGACACCGTCGGCGCCGGCGATGCTTTCGTCGCCGGATATCTTGCGGAACTCCTGAGGGGTGCCGACCCCGCCGGCCGCCTCCGGACGGCCTGTGCGATGGGTGCCTACGCCGTGTCCGTGCCCGGTGACTGCGAACTTCTCCCGACTCGCGCCGAACTGGAGACCTTCCTGGCGGCGGGGGACGTCCTCCGATGAGGTTCCCGGGCGGGGAACGGCCGGCCCGTCAAATGGGGGGCGCCGAGATGTCCGGACAACCGGTGGAAGCTGAACCTCGGGGGCGTTGATCCGCGATGGCCGTGCCGGGCCGGTTGGGCTGGTGCCGTAAGAACCGTGAACGGCACGTCACACAACCGTAAGGGCCGGTCGGCGCCCGGCCCTGGCATGCTCGGGCAGGAAACAGACATTCCGGGAGGAGCTGTATGGCACGGGTTCCGCTGAGGACGATGCGGGTGTCGGTGGCCGTCGCGGTGTGCGCCGCGACGGTGCTCGCGGGCTGCGCCGCGAAGGAGCAGACCGCGGGCCCGCCGGCCACGCAGCAGATCTCCTCGACGCCTCCCGCCGAGAACGGGGCGTCGAGCGTGCCGGAGGCGCTCCGGTTTACCGCGAAGACCGTGGACGGCAAGGACTTCAACGGCGAAGCCCTGGCCGGAAAGCCGGCCGTGATGTGGTTTTGGGCGTCGTGGTGCCCGAAGTGCCAGGCCGAGGCGCCCGGGGTGCGCAACGCCGCGGAGGCCACGGCCGGGTCGGTGACGTTCCTGGGGGTCGCCGCGCTGTCCGATGTCCCCGCCATGCGGGGCTTCGTCGACCGCTACCAGGTGGGCGGGTTCACCCATCTCGCCGACGAGGGTGCCGCGATCTGGAAGCGGTTCGGGGTGGCCGCACAACCCGCCTATGCCTTCATCGGGGCCGGCGGCACGGTCGAGGTGGTCACCGACCGGGTCAGCGCGGACCAGCTGCTGGACCGCGCCCGGGCCCTGGCCGGCGGCGGGTCCAGGTGATCGATGATCTCGCCCTCGCGGTGGTCGCCGGGATGCTGGCCACGGTGAACCCGTGCGGCTTCGCCATGTTGCCCGGCTATCTGGCCCTCGTCGTGGCGGGCGAGGACGTCTCCCGAGCCGGCCGGCTCGGTCGCGCGGTGCTGTCCAGCGGGCTGATGACCGCCGGGTTCGTCGCCGTGTTCGGGGTGTTCGGTCTGGTCAGCGCATCGATCGCGAGCCCGGTGCAGCGTTACCTGCCGGCCGTGACGATCGTGATCGGGCTGGCCCTGCTGATCCTAGGCGCCCTCCTGCTGGCCGGCCGGGAACTGCTGGTGGTGCTGCCGAAGCTGTCCGGCGGTGCGCCCAACACCCGGATCGTCTCGATGCTCGGCTACGGCGTCGCGTTTGCGGTCGCGTCGCTGTCGTGCACCATCGGCCCGTTCCTCGCCGTGACCGGGATCGCTCTGAGCGGTGCCGGGTTCGGTCAGAGCGTGGCCACTTTCGTGTCCTACGCGGTCGGTATGGGGCTCGTGGTGGGCGCACTCGCGATCGCGGCGGCATTGGCGCGTACCGCGGTGGCTACCGGCATCCGGCGTGCGCTGCCCTACATCGGGCGCATCGGCGGCGCGTTGCTGGTCGTCACCGGCGCGTATGTGGGCTACTACGGTTTCTACGAGCTGCGGCTCAACAACGGTGACGGCGAGGCGGCCGACCCGGTCGTCGACGCGGCCGGGCGCGTCCAGAGCGGGTTGTCCGACGGGCTCAACGCCATCGGCCCCCTTCCGGTCGCGCTCGGTGCGGTCGCGTTGGTCGTCGCCGGTGTGCTGCTCGTCCGCCGGAGGCGAGCCCGAGACCGTCGTCGCGCCGCGAGCCGGTGAGGTGGTCGTGGAACTCACCGGGCTGGTCGACGGCTGCGGGCGGCGGGTCGTCGGCTCGGGTGCTCCTTCCTCCCCGTGGTCGGAGGGCTACCGCAATCGCAAACGCACCGCGCAGGGTCGCGCTCGTGGACACGACCGCCGTGGCGGCTGTCGGCGTCGGGCTTCTGTCGTCGGCGGATTTGCCCTACGGGAACGGTCTTTCGCGGAACGCGCGGATCAGTTCGATCAGGTCGCGGCCGGCGGCGTCGGGCGAGCCGTCGCGGACTGCGGCCGCGAGCGGCCGCAGCCGGTCTGCTGTCCGGACCGACCGCACTGTCCCTGCGGTCCGCAGCGCCTCTGTGCCGACACGTCGTGCGTCGTCGAAGTTGTGCTCGAGTGCGTGCCCGAGGGCGAGCAGGATCTGCGTCAGCGAAAGACTTCTGGTCATCTGCGGTCCGTAGCCGGCCACTGCCACGGCCAGTGATGGGATCGCGCGGGCCGCGTGCCCGGTGTCGACGGTCCGCGCGAGTTCGATGTGGACGGTCCCGGTCATGGCCGCGAGGTCGTTCGCGTCGAAGAACACTGCCCACGGCGCCGCTGACCCGGCCGCGGTGGCGAAGGCCTCTTCTGCCCGGTTCAAGTCCCTCAGAGCCGCAGCCTGGTCGGCCTGCATCGCGTGCGCCCATGCCTGATTGGCCGACAGGATCGCTTGCGCGTGCGAGGATCCGGCCCGCCGCGCCGCGTCCTGACCGCGGTCGAACTGTGCCAGCGCGTCGGTCACGTGCCCGTGGTGCAGGTGCAGCCTGCCCAGCCGGTAGAAGATGTTGGAGGCCAGATCCGCGTTGCCGGATTCTGCGGCGAGCTCCGCCGCCACCGCGAAGTGCCGGCGTGCCTGCCGCGTGCGCCCGGTGTCGAATTCCGTCCACGCCAGCAGGTTGTACAGGTCCGCCAAGGCGTCACTCAGCCGGCTTCGCAGTCGTGGCGGGATCGTTCCCTTGCGGAGCAGGACGGTCCACGAGCTGACGGCGTCGAGTGCGGCGCGACACGACTCGCCGCCATGGCGGTAGTCCAAAGCCCGCAACACTCCAACGGTCGACTCCAGTGCCTCCAAGTCGGCGGTCTCGACTTGGAATGGCCATGGTTCATCGTGAGCGGTTCTCACCATTGGAGTGGCCGTCAGGGCGCCACGAAGCCAAGCGTCGGAGTGGTGCCGGCAAACTGAGAGCACGACATCGGAAACCTCCGCTTCCCTGTGCGGTCGTGACCACCAGGGACCGGGGTAGCCGGGAACAGCGGCACCGACGGTGCCGAGCCGCCCGAGTTTAAGACAAAATCAGGGTGGGGTACTCCACCGACCGGGTCACATCGGGTGGCGATGTGACTGCGGCACGGGAACCTACGCGTGCACCTGATCAGTCACGCTCGGCCGCCCGCTGCCACGGTCAGCCACGTGGCCATGCGGCGCGCGTGGCCACGTAGCAGCACGAACGCGGCCGCCAGTTCGATCCGCGCCGCTCCGGCACGAACCCTTGGCCCGCTCGCCAACGTGGCCGCAGAGCATGGACCAGGTCGGTGCGGTCGGCTGTCGTGACGGAGCGCTCGCAGCGAGGCACATCCCGCCGTTTGGCGGGTGCCCGGTAACGGCCTGCTGGTCTAGGTGGGGTAGACCGTGCGCACCGAGAGCTGGTTGCCCGGGATGTCCGTGCTCGCGCAACCGGTGCCGTCCATGGGCACGAAGTTCGACGCTGTTTCCTGCGGCAGGTAGATCCGCAGGCCTCGCACCGGAGTGGGCCGGCAGGCCGCCGCGTCGTAGTTGTGGACGTTCACGAACTGGATGTCGGCGCCCGCGGTCTGGCCCGTGTTCAGCCTGACCACGTCGCCTTTGGTTCCTTGGCGGTAGGCGGCCTCGCCGACCTGGTGCCCGTCGTCACCGACGACGTAGGACACTCCGGGGAAACCTTGGATGGTGCAGGGTTCGGCGCGGATGTTCGTGATCATCAGCATCCGGTAGACGGAGCCGGCCGCCGCGGCGCCCCTGCTCAATGCGAGCGTGACGTCGCCGGACGTGCAGCGCCCATTGCCCGCCGGCGCAGCCGATGTCGGATCGGCCGGTGCGGGTGCGCTGGTGGCAGGCGTGCTCGACGCGACGGTGACCGTTGAGGAGCCGGTGGCCGAGGAGGGCGTTGTCATCGCCCCGTTCGCCGCGGGCGTGGTGTCACCTCCGCAGGCGGTCAGCAGGAGTGTGCCGGCGGAGGCCGCGGCGAATGCGCAGGAGCAGGAATTCGGCTTGGGTATCATTTCACTCACTTCCCTGGTAGGCGTTGGTTTCCATCGGCGGCGGTCTTCTGGTGCGGCCGGCGGGCTGAGGTCGATGGCATGTGGGGCACGGTGAATCCAGTTCCGTGTCGAGCAACCGCTCCGGTGGCCGGGACACCCTGTGACGTGCGCGGTCGTGCTGCCATGGGATGTCCTTCCGCGTAGGCGAATGTGGGCTGCGCCGTCGCAGCGTCACAGGGTGCGGACAGTCACCCCGGTGTGCGCCACGTCAGTCGGAGGAGGCCGGCGTGCACCCCGCCGCTGCAGGGTCCGGGCTCGGTATCGGGCGGCTGCCTCTGTGGCCGGATACCCGCCCGTCGGGGCGGCAATCCGGCCGTCGCTGATCGGCCCGGGGAAGGCGGTCACGATCAGGTGTCGGTCGGTGTGACGGGTGTGGGTAGCCACTACCCATGGCACTGCGTTGCGTCGCGAAGTAGTTGGCGCGGGCTGTGTCCGATGGTGCTGATCGACCATGACCCGCAAGCCCGTGGGCCGCACTTTGGTGCGGGAATTCGACGATGAGAACACTGAACCGTGGAACGCGACGGAACGACCGTGTTCCCGCTCGGACCACCACCGGGGCGCCCAGTCGATCCGTAACATCCCGGTCGACGAGGAGGTGCCGGTCTGAACGGGTTGCCCCGGTGCGCGGCGCATACATCGCGGCGATGGCCAGGTTGTTCGGGGCGGGCGTGATCGGCTCGAGGTACCGATCACGGGGTGGGTTCGGAGATGTCGTTGGCCGAGGTCGCCGGTTTGACCGCTCCCCGCCGAAAGAGTCGGGTCCCTGACACATTCCGGCCGCCGGGCGGCCGGGTCTGGTGTGCTTGATGATGAGCGCGGGGCTCGACGGGAGGACCAGTGTGACGCGAGGCTACGACCTGGCCATCGTCGGCGGGGGAACCGCCGGCATCATCGCCGCCAAGACCGCGGGCTCGTTAGGTGCGCGGGTGGTGCTCGTCGAGCGCGGCCGCACGGGGGGCGACTGCCTGTGGACCGGGTGCGTGCCCAGCAAATCGCTGATCGCTTCCGCCCGCGTCGCCCGGACCGTGCGCACGGCGGGTCGGTTCGGCGTCGCCGCGGCCGAGCCGCAGGTGGACTTCGCGGCCGTGATGGCGTACGTGCGCCGGGCGATCGAGCGGATCCAACCCGTCGACTCGCCCGCGGCGCTGTCCGAGGCCGGTGCCGAAGTCGTCCACGGCACGGCCGTGTTCACCGGCCCGGACGAACTCGAGGTCGACGGCCGGCCGCTGCGCTTCCGGCACGCCCTGATCGCGACCGGCTCCACGCCCGCACTCCCGCCGGTACCCGGCCTGGCCGAGGTGGCGCCCTTGACCAGTGACACCGTGTGGGACCTGACCGAGCTGCCCGGGCGGCTGGCCGTGCTCGGCGGCGGTCCGATCGGGTGTGAACTCGGGCAGGCGTTCGCCCGGCTCGGTGCCGAGGTGACCGTGATCGAGGCCGCCGGACGTCTGCTGCCCAGGGAAGAACCGCCGGCCGGGGTGGCGCTGTCGGCGGCCCTGACCGCCGACGGCGTCCGCGTGCTGACCTCGACCACCGTGACCACGGCCGCCCGGCATCGCGGGGGAGTACGCCTCGACCTTGCCGGGGCCGGGGTGCTCGACGTCGACCGGGTGCTGGTCGCGACCGGCCGGCGCCCGCGCACCGCCGGGCTCGGGCTCGACGCGGCCGGGGTGCGCCTGGACGAACGCGGTTGCGTTGTCGTGGACACCAAGTTGCGCACGGGCAACCACCGCATTTACGCGGGCGGGGACGTCACCGGCGCGCCGGCGTTCACCCACGTCGCCGGGATGCACGGCAGCATCGCCGCCACCAACGCGCTGCTGGCGCCGGTCCGCCGCATCGACCACGACCGCATCCCCTGGGTGACCTTCACCGACCCCGAGATCGCCCACGTCGGTCTCACCGAGGACCAGGCCCGCCGCCGCCACGGTGACGCGGTCCGGGTCCGCCTGCTGCGGTACGAGCACGTCGATCGGGCGATCGTCGAAGACGACACCGACGGCTTCACCCACGTCGTGCTCGACACCAAGGGCCGGGTGCTCGGCGCGACCGTCGTCGCGCCTCGGGCGGGTGAGATGATCGCCGAACTCACCGGGCTCGTCGCCCGTCGCGGGCGGCTGCGCGACCTCACCTCCGTCGTCCACCCCTACCCGGCCTGGTCCGACGGTGTCTGGAACGCCGCGGTCGCGGAGTCCGGCGACGCCCTGCACACACCCGTGATGCGCCGGGTCACCGGCGCGCTGCTGCGCCTGCGCCGAGCCCGGTGACCCACCCGGCGGGTCAGCGTGACCTGCGAATCCTGTGGCAGACGGCGGGCTTCGGACGGCTGTTGGGTGTGCGGGTGGTCTCCGTGGCGGCCGACGGGCTCTTTCAGACCAGTCTCGCCGCGTCGATCTTCTTCAGCCCGGAACGCGCCGCCACCGCCGGGCAGGCCGCGGCGGGTTTCGCGACGCTGTTGCTGCCCTACAGCGTGATCGGGCCGTTCACCGGCCCTCTGCTCGACCGCTGGCGCCGAACTCGGGTCCTGGCGCTGGGCAATCGGGTGCGTGCGGCCGTCGTCGTGGCCGCGGCGGCCACGCTGGTGCTGACCGGGCCGACCGGACCCGTGTTCTTCGTGGGCGCGCTGGCCGCGGTGAGCATCGGGCGGCTGCACAGCGCGGCCGCGTCGGCGGCCCTCCCGCACGTGGTGACCGGCGATCGGCTCGTCTCGGCCAACTCGGTGTGGACCGTCGCCGGGCTGGCCGGCGGCGCCGTCGGTACCGGGGTGGGGCTCGGGATCCGCCACCTCGGTGGTGCCACCGACTCCGCGGCCGCGCTCTCCGCTGTGGTCGCTGCTGCCGGGTACGCAGCTTCCGCCCTGCTGGCGGCTACCTTCCCCGCGGGAGCGCTCGGTCCGGGAAGGGCCGTGCGCTCGACGGCGCGGGTGCTGATCCGCACCGTGCGTGACCTCGCCGCCGGTGCCCGGGAGGTGGCCGGCCACCGTCCGGCCCTCGCCGCGCTCGCGGCGATCGGCGCGCACCGGCTGTGCTACGGCGTGTCCACCATCGCCACCCTGCTGCTCTACCGCAACTACTTCACCGACACCGGGCTGCTGCGCGCCGGTCTCGCGGGCGCAGCCCAGGTGGTCGCCGCGGCCGCGCTCGGCACGCTCCTCGCGGCCGCGGTGACCCCCACGATCACCCGGCGCTGGTCGGCGCGCGGGTGGATCATCACCTTGTTCGCCCTCGCGGCGGTGGTCGAGGTGGTGCTCGGGCTGCCCTACCGCATGGCGCCGCTGCTCGTGGCGGCCGTCGTCCTCGGCGCGGTCGCCCAGGGCAGCCGGATCTGCGTCGAGAGCATCCTGCAGGCGCAGATCGCCGACTCTTTCCGCGGCCGCGTTTTCGCCTTCTACGACGCCCTGTTCAACGCCACCTTCGTCGCCGCGGCCGCGGTGGCCGCGCTCGTCCTGCCCGACAGCGGCAAGTCCTACCCGGTGCTGGGCGTCATCGCCGCCGGGTACGCCGTTACCGCGGCCGGGTACGCCCTCGCCGGCCGCCGGCCGCGATGAGGCCGGCCGCCGAGGGCCTGCCCGCGTTGCGAGCGAATCGCGCCGGCTGTGTTCACCACGGCCGGATCCGGCGCTGGGGAGTTGCGTCTATCTGCCGGTGGGGTGGTGGCGCATTCGGCGGCGGACGGCGCGGAGCGCGAGTACGGCCTGCATCGCCGCGGCCGGCCGGAGGAGGACGGGGCGCGGCGCGTCCACCATGCGGCCGCGGCCGAAGCCGGCGGTGGTGACCGCGACGACGGGAACGACCCAGGCCAGCAGCGCGGCCGCGCGGACCCGGCGGCTGGGCTCGTGGTACAGGGCGAACCAGGTCCAGAACGCCGCGTCGGCCAGCGAGTCCGCGGCGGCCCCGAACGGGGAGGCGGTGCCGAGACCGCGGGCGAGGCGGCCGTCGGCGACATCGCCGGCCAGCACGACGACGGGGGCGGCCCACCCGGTGGTCAGCGCCGGGACGTTGGCCCGGGTCAGGGTGACGACGTCGGCCAGGCTCAGGGACCGGCGCTGTTCGAGCAGGCCCAGGTGGGTGGCCGCCAGCGCCCAGCTCGTCACCGTCCACAGCAGACGTTTTCGGTGGCCGAGAGCGGCGAGACCGAGATGCAGCGCGGTGATCTCGCCGAGCGCGCGCGGCCTGAGCCGGGCTTGGTGGACCGAGCGCCGCGTGGCCTGGACGAGGAACCTCGTCCACGCCGGTGGTCTCCAGCGTCCTTGCCGCAGCTCGTTCAGGAGTGCGTTCGTCGCCGCGCGGCTGTCGGGCTCGGTGATCACCGGCCGTCGCCGAAGAGCTCGCGTTCGGCCACGCTCACCGGGAATGGGCCGCGCACCGGGATTTCGTGGTGGTCGATCAGCGGCCAAGGCCACGTTGTCGGGCAGCGACGGCAGATAGGCATCAGTTCTCCGTTCCGGGGAGGTGGGCGGTGACGCGGCGGAGGGGGAACGGCAGACGCCGGCCCGGCCGCGCCCAGGACGTCAGTGCGGTCCGGGCGGCCTCGATCCGGCCGGGCTCCACGCCGGGCAGGTACAACCCGTCGACCAGCAGTGCCGCCTCGGGCGGATCGCGGATGTCGCGCCGGAACACCCGGCGCCGGGTGTCGTCGACGACGAACCCGTGCGCGCGCAGGATCTTCGGCAGGCCGTCGCGGGCGCCGGGGTTGGGCCACGGCTGTGCGCGGATGCCGAGTGCCCGCATCACCCGCAGCCAGCCCCGCAGCCCGGGGCCGAGGCCCATCCGGGACGGGACCAGTGCCACGAACATTCCATCGGGGCGCAGGACCCGCTTCAGCTCGGCCAGCACCGCGTCGAGCGGCGTCAGCACGGGCAGGCACATCGCCGCGCACACGGCGCCGACGGTGCTGTCCCCGAGTGGCAGCCGGTCACCGCGGGCCCGGACCACCGGTTGCCGGCCGCCGGCCGCGGCGAGGGCCAGTTCGCCGGCCGAGAGGTCGATACCGAGCCACCGTTCGGCACGCAGCAGGTCGCGGGTGGGCGCCGAGCCGCAGGCGAGGTCGAGGATGGTGCCCGGCCGGCCGCTCAAGGGCTCAACCAGCCACGAGTACGGGCGCCGCTGCCGCCGGTCGGTCGCGGGCCCCAGCAGCCGCTCGGTGATTCCCGGCCGGTCCGCGTGGTACCCGCAGAGGTACTCCGGCCACGGTGTGGTGTCGCGTCCGGAGCCGGTGAACGCGCTCATCGGGCGGTGGTGTGCAGTTGGTCCGGGTCGAGGAGCCGGATGGCGGCGTAGCGCACCTCGATCAGCCCGGCTCGTTCGAATTCCTTGAGGATCTTGTTCAGTGAGGGGCGTTGCACGCCGAGCATGGCGGCCAGGGTGCGCTGGGGCAGCGGGACCCCGCCGTCGACGGCCTCGTCGAGCAGTAGCCGGGCGACTTGCTGGGTCAGGGACCGGCCCAGCAGCCCGATGATGCGGGTTTGGCTGGTCGCCAGCCGCTGCGCGACGCTGGAGAGCCACCGTCGCGCGATCAGCGGGTGCTCGGCCAGCAGTTTCTCGAACGAGGCGGCGTCCAGGGACAGGGCGGTCACCTCGTCGAGGGCGCGGGCGGTGTAGGTCAGGGGCATGTCGAGCAGGTGCTGGATGTCGCCGTCCACGTCGCCGGGCTGCAGGACGTACACCACGGCCCGGCGCCGTCCCGAGCCCACCGACAGCTCGACCCGGCCGCGCTGCACGATCCAGACCCCGTCGGCGGCGGAGCCGCCGTGGAAGAGCACCGAGCCTCGTTCGTACTTGCGGGTCCGCAGGGTCGCGGCGAGCGCGTCCACGTCAGCGTGTCCCAGCGGCGCCGCGGCGCCGCGGCCGACACAGCGGGCCACCCACGCGGCCTGCCGGATGGCGAGGTCGGCCGCGGCTCCGGTGCCCAGCAGCCGCATGGTCTGCTCCATCGCCGCAGCCGGCAGGTTCGACAACGCCATACGGGCCAGCCTGGCACTCTCTTGACGGCACCGCCCGTCAGCGGGCGCGAAGTGTCAGTGAGGTGACACGACCTTTCCGGTCGTGTCATCGAGCTGACAGTTCAGCTGTCCACCCACGGGCGATCGTGGTGGTATGGGAGTCATGTTGCGTGCCGTGTGGAACGGGATCGTGCTGGCCGAAGCGCCGCGGACGGTCCGAATCGAGGGAAACCACTACTTTCCGCCGGATTCGGTGCACAGCGAGTACTTCGCGAAGAGCCGGACGAAAACGCTGTGCCCGTGGAAGGGCCTGGCCGGCTACTACAACCTCACCACCGAGCGAGGCGATGCCCTGGACGTGGCGTGGTACTACGCGCACCCCAGCCCGCTGGCCCGGCGGATCAAGAACCACGTCGCCTTCTACCCCGAGGTGCGGATCGAAGGCGAGTCCGAACCACGCCCCGGTGGTGGTCTCCGGAGCCGCTTGTCCGGCCGGACGAAGGCGTCGTGAACGCAGATCGAGCGGCCGTCACGGTGTACTGGCGGCCGGGCTGCCCGTACTGCTCACGGCTGCTGGGCGACCTCGACCGCATCGGCCTTCCCCTGCGCAAGGTCGACATCTGGGCGGACCCGGCCGCCGCGGCCACGGTGCGGTCGATCGCGAACGGCAACGAGACCGTACCGACGGTGGTGGTCGGCGGCACCGCGATGGTCAACCCCCGTGCCGCGGACGTCCTCGATGCCGCCCGTCGGCACACACCGGAACTGCTCACCGGCCTCGACGCGGCGAGCACGGCGACGCTCGCGAAAGGGCCCTGGCACGCTGGGCTGGGCCTGGGACTCCTGGCCGCCGCGGTGTGGTTCGCCCTCGCCGAGGCCGACCCCACGACGAGCTACCACCTCGCACCCGCCGTCGTGGCCGCGGTGTGGCCGCTCGGACGACGTCGGCGAGCCGGCGGCTCGCTGCCGGTGGGCACGGCGTTCGTCACCGCCCTCGGTGGTGCCGTGCTCGCCGCCGCCGGCACCCTGCTGCTCGAGGTTCGCGGTGCGCTCGCCGGCCCTGCGCTGTTCGGCATCACCCCGCTGACCGAGGCGTTCCTGAGCGTGGGGCTCGGTTTCCTCGCGGGCACGGGTCTGGCGCTGCTCGGCCGCCGGCGAACGTCCCCTGCTTGACCGCGCGCCACGCCCGTGGGCGTCACCGCCCTGGCTTTTCGGCGATCAGCAGGGCGTATCCGATGAGCCCGTCGGCGACCGCCTGCTTGGCCAGGGCCGTGTAGCGCAGCACGGCTTCGACGTCCACTCCCGCCCGGACGAGCCGGTCGGACGCGGTCATCCGCAGCAGCCGCAGCCTCGCCTCGATCTCCTCGATCATCCGCCCGATCGCCTCGTCGTGGGCTTCGGTGTGCACGGTGGTCAATCCGGCGCGTTCCAGGATCGCCGCGTATTCGCCGAGCGGGCGGGCGTCGGCGATGCAGGCGACCCACGCGGCCAGGGTGGTCAGCTCGTCGGGCAGCCCGCCTTCGGCGACGGTGACGTCGGTGATGCCGACCCGCCCGCCGGGGCGGAGGATCCGGGCGAACTCGGCCGCGGCGGCGGGTTTGTCCGGGAAGGTGCAGAACGCGCACTCGCACACCACGGCGTCACACGCGTTGTCCGGCAACGGGATGTGCTCGCCGTCGCCGAGGTGGAACCGCACCTTCGCAGCCAGTCCGGCCTCGGCCGTCGCCGCCCGTGCAGCTTCCACTGTGGACTGTCCGAGGTCGACGCCGTCGACGGTGACGCCGTGGTCGGCGGCGAGCAGCCGCGCCGTCGCTCCGGGGCCGGCCGCGATATCGGCGACACACTGGCCGCCGCGCAGCCGCAACAGCTCCGCCAGCCGCCGGGTCAGCGTCAGGCCGCCGGGGTGGTAGGACTCGCCGAGCACCAGCGCCACGGCGTCATTGCCGTAGGAGGCGGCGCAGCAGGCCTTGATCTCCGCGGGAGTGCTCACTGCGGCACCGCCCGCTTTCCGACGTTGGTGGTGTCAGGCGCGATCGCCGGGCGGTGCCCGTTGCCGGTATCCGCGATCTTCGAGCCGTACGGGGAATCGACCAGCAGCGGCTGCAACTCGGCTGAGTTGGGCACGACGTCGGCGACCTTCACCCCCGACATCCGTTCGCGGACCTGCTCGCGGTAGCCGACGGAGTTGTAGGCGCAGAACGGGATCAGCCGCCCGTCCGGGGTGATCTCCTCGACGCAGCACTTCATCAGCTGCTTGACGTTGAGGGTGTAGGGGTCCTGGAAGTCCTGAACCACGATCATGAACGCGCGGTCGGTGAGGTTCGCCAGCGCCTCGGGCAGGTTCACCCCGCACGCGTCGGCGCAGTCGAGGGCTTCGGCGGTCTGGCGGAGCCGTTCTTCGGTGGTGTCGGTGCCCATGAACGCCGAGGCGCTCCACAGTTTTTCGAGGGCTTCCCGGATCGCGTAGTCGGGTACGACGCGGTTGGACACGTAGTCCAGGTAGTCCTCCACCCGCAGCAGCCGCGGGATCGGTACCACCCCGAAGTCCGGCTGCCCCGGGGTGCCTTCGGTGAGCAGGT
Organism: Amycolatopsis sp. NPDC051758; assembly: GCF_044453095.1. Taxonomy (NCBI): domain Bacteria; kingdom Bacillati; phylum Actinomycetota; class Actinomycetes; order Pseudonocardiales; family Pseudonocardiaceae; genus Amycolatopsis; species Amycolatopsis sp. NPDC051758. The sequence continues at coordinate 32,044 of NZ_JBITCJ010000029.1, forward strand.
AGGTGATCGAGCGGCAGGTCGGGAAGCAGCACGGCACCGGGAAGAAGTCGTTCTTGACGAACCAGTCCGGCCGTTGCTCGGTGATCAGCTTGATCACGTCCGGGTTGGTCAGCCGGGTCAGCGGGTCGAACTCGACGTGCCGGCCGGAGTGGGTGACCGGCTGGAACGACACCGACCGGACCGCGGGGTGTGCGATCCCGAATTCGACGATGTCGCCCAGCTCGTGGTCGTTCAGACCGCGTTCGACGGCGGCGACGAGGGTGACGGTGAGCCCGGCTTCGGCGCAGTTGTCCAGCGCTTGCCGTTTGCGCTCGCGGAGGTCTTTGCCGCGGATCTCGCGATGGGTGCGCTCCTCGAAGCCGTCGAACTGCAGGTAGATGTTGATCGACTTGCCGCCCCGGCCGTTGCGTTCCCCGAGTGCGGCGACGAAGCGCTTGTCGGTGGCCAGCCGGATGCCGTTGGTGTTGAGGTTGACGTTGCGGATCGGCTTGGCTTGGGCGAGGTCGATGAAGTCGAGGATGTGCTTGTGGATGGTGGGTTCCCCGCCGGAGAACATCACCACCTCCGCCTCGCCCTCCGATTCGACGAACACGTCGAGCATCCGGTCGCACTGCTCGAGGGTGATCGAGTAGCCGTCGGGCTGGTGGCCGGAGTCGGCGAAGCAGATCGGGCAGTCCAGGTTGCAGTTCGTGTTGACCTCGATGATCCCGAGGCAGGCGTGCTGCTTGTGCTCCGGGCACAGCCCGCAGTCCGACGGGCAGCCGTCCTTGACCTCGGTCTGGAAGGTCAGCGGGATCGTGCCGGGCTTGTTGAACCGCGCCGAGGACAGATATGCCTGCGCGTCGCCGTAGACCAAAGCCTCGAACTCGCCGTGCTCCTTGCAGCGCTTGCGCAGGTAGACTTTGTCCTGGCGGATGTTGACCTGGGCGTCGAGCACGATCTTGCACACCGGGCAGATGCTCTTGGTGTACTCGACGAACACCTCGTCCCGGTCCCGTTTCCGCTCCGCCACCGGCCACTCCCAACGTCGAGGTTCTTCAGTGAGCACGTTGCGGCTTCCCAGTCCAGCAGCCGGCGCGATGATCCGCAGGGCGAGTGTCACCACCCTGACACTTTGCGCGGACGCGGCCACGTCGTCCGCGCTCGGACGCCGCGGGAACCCTCGTTCGCGAGGGCCGGAATCCCGCGGGTAACGGCGGACCCTCACGACGGTGGACGGTCGTTCCGTCGCGTGGGCAGCCCGGCGGTGAGTGCTGCGAGGACCGCCATGATCGCGGCGAGTACGAGGAACGCCCGAGCGTAAGCCGCGGCCGCGGTGGACGCGGTGACGGTGACGGTGACGGTGACGGTGACCAGCGTGGCGAGGCCGAGTGCACCTCCGACCTGTTTGGCCGTGTTCATCAGTCCTGAGGCGGCGCCGGCGTCCGCGACGTCGACGCCGGAGGTGACGGTGGTGGTGAGCGGGGTGTTGAGCAGCCCGGCGCCGGTGGCGATCAGGACGGCGGGTGCCAGGATTCCGCCGAGGTAGCCGCTGTCGGCGGTGAGGCGGCTCTGCCAGAGGAATCCGGCCGCGGCAATGAGCGCGCCGGCGGCGATGAGGATCCGGTCGTCCACGCGGCCCATGGGTCGGGGGGTGAGGCGGGTGGTGACGACGATGGTGACCAGGGTGTGCGGGAGGAAGCCGAGCCCGGTCTGCAGCGGGCTGTACTGGAGGACGTTCTGCATCGCGAGGGTGAGGAAGAACCACATCGGGTTCAAGCACGCTCCGGCCAGCAGGAGCAGCACGTTGCCGACCCTGATCGTTCGCGATCGCAACTGCCGCGGCGGGAACAGGGGATTCGCCGTCTTCGCTTCGACGACCGCGAAACCGGAGAGCGTGCCAATCGCGATTCCCAGGGACACGACGGTCCCCGGGGCGGTCCAGCCGCCGGTGCGGGCCTGGGTGACGCCGTAGGCGAGCGCGGCCAGGCCGAGTGTCACCGAAGCCGCGCCGGCGAAGTCCGGCCGTGGCCGGGAGGTGACCCGATCGTGGCCGGCCAGGTGGCGCAGGGCCAGCACGAAGGCGGCCGCGCCGATCGGGACGTTGATCAACAGGATCGATCGCCAGGAGTGGAATTCGGTGAGGGCGCCGCCCAGCAGGTTCCCGGCCGTGCCTCCGGCGACCCCGACGGCCGTCCACAGTGCCAGCGCCCGGGTGCGGTGTGGGCCTTCGGGGTAGGCGCTGGTGAGCACGGTCAGCGTGGCCGGAGCGAGCACGGCCGCACCGATGCCCTGGACCGCGCGGGCGGCGATCAGGAACGTCGCGGTCCCGGCCAGCCCGCCGGCGAGGCTGGCTCCGGTGAACAGGACCAGATACATGGGTACCATATACACAAGTATCACAACAGCTGATCAGGGGAAAGGCGGTCCGGTGCCGAGAACGGTCGACCATGCGGAGCGCCGCGCCGGGATTGCGGAGGCCCTGGTGCGGGTCGCTGCGCGCGACGGGCTGCACGCGGTCACGATGCGGGCGGTGGCCGCGGAGTCCGGCGTGTCGCTGCGGCTGGTGCAGTACTACTTCGAAACCAAAGAACAGCTGGTACTCGGTGCGCTGCGGTACCTCGAGCGGCGGAGCCGTGAACGCTGGACGCGTCGCATGGCCGCGTTGCCGGACCCGGTGCCGCCGCGGGCGTTCGTCGAGGCATTCCTGGACGAGGCCTTGCCCGCCGACGAGCAGAGCCGGATGTTCCACCTGGTCGGCACTTCATACGCCGCGTTGGCGATGACCGATCCGGATCTCACGGCGGAACCGTTCGTCGCCAGCGTCGACGACCTGCAGCGGCAGCTCGCCGACGCGCTGCGCCGGGCCCGGGCCGGCGGTCAGGTCGCTTCCGGTGTGGACGTCGAGCTGGCGGCGGCACACCTGGTGGCGCTCAGCCACGGAGTCGGCACCAGCGTCCTCATCGGACAGCTCGCCGTGGACACGGCGCGGCTGCTGCTGCGCCACCACCTCGATTCGCTGTTCGGCTGTTAGTGGCTTCCGGCGAGCTCGCCGGAAAGCCGGCCGTGCCTGCGCGCGCTGTCGGCGTTGAGCCCGACGATCTCGACGGTCTTGCCGCGGCTCTCGTACTTGGTGGTGACGGCGTCGAGGGCGGCGACGGTGGAGGCGTCCCAGACGTGGGCGTCGGTGAGGTCGATGACGACGGTGTCCGGGTCGTTCGCGTAGTCGAACTGGTAGACGAGGTCGTTGCTGGAGGCGAAGAACAGCTCGCCGGTCACCGCGTAGACGACCTGGGTGCCGTCGGGGTCGGTAGCGGCCGTGACCTCGACCAGGTGGGCGACGCGGCGGGCGAAGATGACCATCGCGGTGATCGTGCCGACCACCACGCCGATGGCGAGGTTGCTGGTCGCCACGACCACGGCGACGGTGATCACCATGACCGTAATCTCGCCGGCGGGCATCCGCTTGAGCGTGGCCGGGGCCACGCTGTGCCAGTCGAAGGTGCCGAACGCGACCAGGACCATCACCGCGACCAGCGCGGCCATCGGGATGTCGGACACGACCGGGCCGAACACGATGCACAGGATCATCAGGAACGTCCCGGCGACGAACGTCGAGAGCCGGGTGCGGGCGCCGGCCGTCCGGACGTTGATCATCGTCTGGCCGATCATCGCGCAGCCGCCCATGCCGCCGAAGATGCCGGTGACGACGTTGGCGATGCCCTGGCCGATCGCTTCACGGGTCTTGTTCGAGTGCGTGTCGGTGATGTCGTCGACCAGCTTCGCGGTCATCAGCGATTCCATCAGGCCCACGAGGGCGAACGCCAGCGCGTACGGGGCCAACAGCGTGAGCGTGCTCCAAGTGAACGGCACATCCGGTACGCCGGGAACCGGCAGCGAAGACGGCAGCGCGCCCTTGTCGCCGACGGTCGGGATGGTGATCCCGGCGGCGATCGTCAGTGCGGTGAGGGCCACGATGGACACCAGTGGCGCCGGGATGACCTTGGTGAATTTCGGGAACAGGACCATGATGACGAGGCCGGCGGCGAAGAGCGGGTAGACCGGCCACGGGACGTCGATCAGTTCCGGGACCTGGGCGAGGAAGATCAGGATGGCGAGCGCGTTGACGAAGCCGACCATGACGCTGCGCGGCACGAACCGCATCAGCTTGGCGACGCCGAGGGCGCCGAGCACGATCTGGAACAGTCCGCCGAGGATCACGGCGGCGACCAGGTACCCGAGGCCGTGCTCGCGCGCCAGCGGCGCGACGACCAGCGCGATGGCTCCGGTGGCGGCGGAGATCATCGCCGCGCGGCCGCCGACGACCGAGATGACGACGGCCATGGTGAAGGAGGCGAACAGGCCGACGCTCGGGTCCACGCCCGCGATGATCGAGAAGGAGATGGCCTCGGGGATCAGCGCGAGCGCGACGACCAGCCCGGCGAGGATCTCGGTGCGGGCGACCTTGGGCGAAAGCCACGCCGGGCGCGTGCGCAATGACGACAGAACAGAGGACAACGGGACAACCTGACATGCTCGGGCGCCACACGGGCGCGGACATCGCCACGTCGCCGACGACGCGGTGGGAGGACAAGACGGGCAGGCGTGTGCCTGCCGAGGCGGGGCATCGGTTGGACCGGCGAAGGGCTAGCTCGGCTCGATCACGGCACCTGCTCGGGTGTACACGGGGATGCTCCTCGGCTCGGAACGGAGTCGGGGGCTGCGGTGACCCCGGCGGTCCGGCGGCATGATCGCCCCGGCGTCGGCAACTCTCACCTAACGTTAGATGAGAGTAGGTCTGGTGGCGACGTACCCCCGTGTGAATGAGTGCTGGATCACTCCGCGACGGACCTGGGCCGGCGGGCGTCGACGCGTCCCGCCGGTGGTGTTCCCGTCGTGAAAGCCCTTGCCCACATTACTCTCACGTAAGGGTAGAATTGCTCGAGTGAAATCCGGAATCGCAGCCCGACCTGGTTCGGCCGACGTGTCCGGCGAGGCTGAGCGCCGGCGGACTTTCGCGGTCATCAGTCATCCCGACGCGGGCAAGTCGACGCTGACCGAGGCCTTGGCGGTGCACGCCGAGGTGATCGCCGAGGCCGGTGCGGTGCACGGCAAGTCCGGGCGCCGCGGCGTGACGTCCGACTGGCTGGAGATGGAGCGTGCCCGTGGAATCTCCATCACCTCCGCGGCGCTGCAGTTCGCCTACGGCGACACGGTGATCAACCTGCTGGACACACCCGGGCACGCCGATTTCTCCGAGGACACCTACCGGGTGCTCTCGGCGGTGGACTCCGCGGTCATGCTGGTGGACGCGGCCAAGGGTTTGGAGCCGCAGACGTTGAAGCTCTTCGACGTCTGCCGGTACCGGGGGATTCCGGTGATCACGTTCATCAACAAGTGGGACCGGCCCGGCCGCGACGCACTGGCGCTGTGCGACGAGCTGATCGACCGGATCGGGCTCGCCGCGATGCCGCTGACCTGGCCGGTGGGGCCGGCCGGTCAGCTGCGCGGGATGCTCGACCTTGCCGAAGGGAACACGATCCGGTACCAGCCGGCAGCGGGCGGCGGCGCCGCGCCGGACCTTCGGCTGGACCCGGTCCGCGCGGAGGCCGAGTTCGGCGAAGACTGGCGGCGTGCTCGCGAGGAGGCGGATCTGCTGCTTGCCGCCGGCGGCGACTTCGACCTCACCAGGTTCACCGCCGCGACGGCGACCCCGGTGCTGTTCGGTGCGGCGGTCCGCAATTTCGGCGTGCGCCGGCTGCTGGATCTCCTCGTCGGCGTCGCCCCCGGGCCCGCGCCGCGTTTCGACACGGAGGAACGCGCACGCCCGCTGGACGCGCCGTTCTCGGCGTTCGTGTTCAAGGTGCAGACCGGCATGGACCCGGCCCATCGCGACCAGGTCGCCTTTGCTCGTGTCTGCTCCGGCGTTTTCGAACGCGGGATGGTCGTCACCAACGCGACCACCCGCAGGCCGTTCGCCACGAAGTACGCCCAGCAGCTGTTCGGCCAGCAGCGCTCCACAGTGGACATCGCTTTTCCCGGCGATGTCGTCGGTCTGGTCAACGCCACCGCCCTGCGGGTCGGTGACACCCTCTACGCCGGCAAACCTCCGGTACGTTTCCCCGGCCTGCCCAGCTTCGCCCCGGCGCACTTCGCGGTCGCGCGTCCGGCCGACCTCGGCCGCGCGAAGCAGTTCCGCAAAGGCGTGGAGAAACTGGGGGCGGAAGGAGTGGTGCAGGTGCTGCGGTCGGACCGGCGGGGCGAGGCGGCCCCGGTGCTGGCCGCGGTCGGGCCGATGCAGTTCGAGGTGGCCGCGCACCGGATGGAGCATGAGTTCACCTCGCCGATCCGGCTGGAACACCTGCAGTACCGGGCTGCTCGGCGCCTGGCCGATCCGGCGCAGCGCGCCCTCGTCGACGCCGGGCGGCGCAGCGAGGTCTTGACCCGCCTCGACGGCACCGATCTCGCGCTCTTCGTCGAGGAAATGGACCTGAGGCTGTTGTGTCGTGGGAACCCCGAGCTGGTTCTGGAGCCATTGGTCGCAGAGGGCGGATGAGCGCCGCGTCCGACGTTCGTCTTCAGCGTGGTGAACGTTCCGCCGTTTCGCTCGGGCGCGCCGGGCCGGCACTTCGGTGGGACCGCAGGAGCGCGGCGAAGTCTTCCGCGACGACCAGTTTCGCCCGCAGGTGCGCACAGGCTTTTTCGGCGGTCTCGCTGAACTCGTCGAGCCGGGCCGCGGGGTCTTCGATGGACGGGCTGCCGGGAACCGGGTCGAGGATCGCGAGCAGGTCGCGCATCTCCTCCAGCTGGAACCCCAGCGGCTTCATCCGTTTGATCAGCTGCAGCCGCTCGACGTCCGGTTCGGTGTAGAGGCGGAACCCGCCTTGGCTGCGGGCGCTCGGCACCACGAGGCCGACTTCCTCGTAGTAGCGGATCGTGCGCAGCGACAGCTCGGTGCGCTCGGCCACCTCGCCGATCTGCATCTGCTCGCCCACGCTGGTTCCTTCCGTCCGCCGACCGTCAACGGTAGCCCACACCGCGCCCCGGAGATCGGCATCACAGCAATTCTACTCTCACGTAACGGTAGGATCTTGTGGTGGCCATCCTGCAGCGCGCGCTCTGGCCGCACCGATCGCCGGCGTCGTTCTCAGTCGACCGTTGCGGCATCGGATGGTGGTTCGCATTGAGGTGACGACCGGTTCGATCTGGTGATCGCGCGGATGCTGCACCTCAAGCAGGTGCACCACTGATCGGCGGCCGAAGCCGGTTCCTCGGCGGCGCCGCTCGCCGAGGAACTCACGTCGAGCCTGGTCCGACCGCAGATGCAGGTCCTGGCCGTAATCTCTCCTTCGTGCTGCGGGTGGGTTCTGCTCAGGTGAAGACGAAGTAGCGCAGCCACAGGTACGGTGCCGCGACGATGATGGTGATGACGGTGATGACGGCGCCTTTCTTGGTGAATTCCCAGAAGGAGA
>NZ_JBITCJ010000030.1:0-33279 GCF_044453095.1 Amycolatopsis sp. NPDC051758
GCCTGTTCCTGGACGCCGGGCAGACGCACGTCCCGGTCGACTGGCGGCTCTTCCTGCCTCCCCGGTTCACCAGCGACGAGGCCGTGCGCGACCGGGCGAAGATCCCCGCGACGACGCGGGCCCAGCCGCTGTGGGACCACGCCCTGCGCCTGGTCCAGGAGATGACGTCACGGTCGGACGGGCGGACGGCGCCGGTGGTGGCCGACCTGACGGCCCTGTGCGACGTCGCGCCCCTGGCGCAGCGACTGCAGGGCGGCGGGCACGCCTTCATCCTCGCCATTCCGGGCCAGACCACGCTCGCCGGGCCCGAACTGCCGCCCGGGGAGCGCGAGTCGGCGCGCGGCCTGCTGCTGCGCCGGGGCGTACGGCACCCGGCGGGGGCCGGCCGGCAGGTCATCTCGCACGACACACCTGTACGCGGGCTGCGCCCGGACGGCGAGCGCAGCCAGGGGGCGGGCCGGCTGATGGCCGAGTGGGACGCGGGCAGCGGGCGTCCGGGCCGGATCTGGCTGACGAACATCACCGACCGCCACCCGGCCGAACTGCTGGAGCTGGCGCGTTCGCCCCAGGGGGCGCAGGCCTCGATCGACCGCATGGGCGAGGACTTCGGACTCCTCGACTTCGAGGGCCGCTCCTTCCCCGGCTGGCACCGGCACATGACGCTCGTCTCGGCCGCCTACGCCTGCAGCACCCTGGAGGGCATGACCCGGGCGTGACCCCTGACCCTTTACTTGCCCCTACAACTACATACCGGCCAGAGTTCCCCTGATGGTCACCACTACTCCCCAGATGATTGCATGGGCATGTATCTTGTTGTTCATCGCAGTCGAGAAGGGGAGCCGTTCCATGACGATCCACAAGCAGCCGCGCGCCGCCTCCGACCAGACCATGTGGGAGGCCGTCCTCGGCCTGCACGCCTTCGTGGAACGCCAGCTCGCACACACCCTGCAGCGCCGCTACGGCGTCGGCCTCTCCGAGTACCGCGCCCTGGAGGCCCTCACCCAGGCCGAGAACGGCGAATGCCGCATGCAGGAGCTCGCGGACCACATCGGTCTGGGCCAGAGCTCCGTAACACGCCTGGTGGGACGACTGGACAGCGCCGGCTACGCCTACAAGGACAACTGCGCCGACGACAAGCGCGGCGTCTTCGCCGTCATCACCGACGAGGGCCGCAAGCACTACCAGGACGCCCGCGCCACCTACGCCGACGTCCTCAGCTCGGCCCTCAACACCGCGAGCGCCGACGACCAGCTCGCCCGCGCGGTGCAGGCGCTGCGCAGCGCCGCCTGACACCACCACGACAGACGGCGGGACGCGTCCGGGCGACCGGACCTCCCGCCGTTTTTTGCATGCTCGGGGCTCCTTTTCCCCACCCGAGCACCCTGTGACCTGGATCACTCAATCGTTCGATTTACTTGCTTGACCATGCAAGTAGAACCCCGTAGGTTCTCTCTCGTAGCCACAGATCGCCCATCTACCGAGGGGGGACCGTTGCCTTCGCCTCGCCTGTTGCAGGCATTCACCAGACACGTGCAGGAAAAGCCCGACAGCACCGCGCTCGTCTTCGCCGGCCGACGGGTCACCTACGCGGATCTCGACCGGCTGACCCACCTCGCCGCCGCGGACCTCGACGGCGCCGGCTTCGGATCCGTACGCGCCCTGTGCGTCCCGGCCCACAAGTCGCCGGAGACCGTCGCGCTGCTGCTGGCGGCCTGGCGTCAGGGGATCAACACCCTGGTCCCGTCGCCCGGTCTGGGCGCCGCCGCCCTGTCCACGCTCACCGCCCAGGCCCACGGCCCGCTGTCGGCCGTCGCGGTCCCCGGCGGCGGAGCGGTCCTGTCGCGGGAGGAGACCGACCCCACGCTGGCGGACGGCTTCAGCGCCCCCGACCCCGAGGAGTCGCTGCTGACCCTCACCACCTCCGGGTCCACCGGCGTCCCCAAGCTCGTCCCGGTCCGCACCGAGGCCTTCGACCGCTTCGGCGACTGGGCCACGGAGAAGTTCGGGATCGACGGCACCACGAGCTCGCTGAGCTTCTCGCCGCTCAACTTCGACCTGGCCCTCCTCGACGTCTGGACCGTGCTGGAGGCCGGCGGCACCGTCGTCCTGGCCGACGCCGGAGCCAGCGGGGACGCCGGCTATCTGCGCGACCTCGCACAGAGCAACGAGGTGACCCTGGTCCAGGGGGTTCCGCTGCTGCACCGGCTCCTGGCCGCGGACGACGCCCGCTATCCGACGGTCCGCACGGTCGTGTTCACCGGGGAGGCCGTCTCCGAGCAGGGGCTGCGGGACGCGTTCGCCGCCTGCCCGGCCGCCCGCTTCCACAACGTCTTCGGCTGTACGGAGACCAACGACAGCTTCGTCCAGGACATCGATCCGGACGCGTACGTGCACCCGCTGCCCATCGGCGCCCCGATCGACGGCACCGACGCCGTGCTGCTGATCGAGGGGCCCGACGGCACCGAGGTCCTGCGCGGACCCGGCACCGGCGAACTGCTGGTGCACACCCCCTTCCAGACCTGCGGCTATCTGGAACAGGCCCGCAACGCCCACGCGTTCATGCCCGACCCCCGCGGCGGCGGCGCCATGTTCTACCGCACCGGCGACCTCGTCCACCGCGACGCCGACGGCCGCTACTTCCTCCAGGGCCGTACCGACTTCCAGGTCAAGGTGCGCGGCGTGCGCACCAACACCCTGGAGGTCGAGACCGTCCTCGGAGCGCATCCGGACGTCGTCGAGGCCGCCGTCGTCGCGCTGCCCTGCCCCGAGGCCGGCACCCGGCTGCACGCCGAAGTGGTGCGCCGGGACGGCACCTCCCTCAGCTCGCTGGGCCTGCGGGCGTACGCGGCGAAGCATCTGCCGCGCCACGCCGTGCCCAGCTCGGTGGGGCTCGCCTGCACCCCGCTTCCGAAGACCGCGACCGGCAAGCCCGACCGCAACTCGATCAAGAAGACCCAACTGAACGGAGACGTTTGATGAGCACCGTCGCCAACGACCCGATCCGCGCGTACATCGTCAGTGAGTTCCTGGCCGGTGAGGACGCCGAGGACCTGACCGACGACTTCGACCTCATCGAGAGCACCGTCGTGAACAGCCTCGGCCTGGTCCGCCTCATCTCCTGGATATCCGAGACGTACAGCATCCCCGTCGACGACATCCCGCTGGAGCCGGCCGCCTACCGCACGCTCGCGGACATCCGCGGCTTCGTCGGCCGCGCCGCTCCGGCCGCCGTCTGACAGCCCTTTCCCTCCGCCCGACAAGCCGAGCAGCCGAGCAGCCGAGCAAGGCCAACGAGCCCCACGCACCCCACAGACCCCACGGGCACCGATACCCCCACAGGCATCGCAGCAGCAGCGCACACGTCCAGAAAACAACGATGACAGGAGTACTCCCATGATCGTCCGTTCTCTCTCCGACGTCCCCGCGATCGAGTGGGGCAGCGGCACCAGCCACCGCCTGCTCACCGAGGCCGACGGAATGGGCTTCACCGTCTGCGAAACGCTGGTCCGCCAGGGCACGTCGAGCGCGCTGCAGTACCTCGGCCACCTGGAGGCCTGCTACTGCATAGGCGGCTCGGGCGAGGTCGTCACCGTGGACGGCGCCCACCACAAGATCACGACCGGGACCATCTACGCCCTGGACAAGAACGACGCCCACCACCTGATCGCCTCCGACGACGAGGACCTTCTCCTCGTCTCCGTCTTCAGCCCGGCGCTGCGTGGCGACGAGAAGCACTCGCTCTCCGAGGACGGCTTCTCCCGCTACTGATCCCCACCGCCGGGGGGGGGGGGGGGGGGGGGGGGGGCCCCCCCCCCCCCCCCCCCCCCCCCCCCCCCCCACTCCGGTCAGTTGGCGGCGCTGGTGTTCACTTCGCCGTTGACGCCCTTGGGGAAGAACCCGCCGGAGGTGGCGGCCTTGTTGGTCAGGTACACGATGTTGAGGACCTGGCCCGGCGAACGGCTGTAGGCGATGCCGTTGGCGTCGGTGGGGACGATGTTGGCGTTGCCGTGGCTGTCGATGACGCCCTGGTCGTCGTCGGTGGGGCCGTCGAGGCTGTCGCGGGCGTTGGACAGCTTGACGCTGGCCTCCCGCAGGTCCCGGCCGAGCAGGCCGAGGCCGAGGATGCCGTCGGTGTGCTGGTAGAGGGCGCTGCGGATGTTGCCCGCGTGGTAGGCCTCGACCGCGAGGATGCCGGCCGCGGCTTCCAGGTAGGTCTTGTTGCTGATCAGCGGGGCGGCACCCTTGTAGGCCGTGACGCCGACGTCCTCGAACAGGAACGCGGCGAGCAGGAAGTTTTCTTCGCAGGCGAAGGCGTCGAAGCTGTGGCCGGGCTTGACCAGGCCGGCGGCCTGGGCGGCGGCGGTGAAACTGGACTGCAGGTCGATCGCGGGCCGGCTGACCGCGGCCGAGCCGAGCGCGGAACGCAGGAACTGGACGTGGGCCTTCTCGTCGCCCGCGATCTCCTGGGCGTACTGCTTGGCGGCCTTGGTCTTGAACCGGACGGCGCGGCCGCCGGTGACGCCACCGCGGGTGCCGGTGCCGGTGGTCATCGAGTCGGCGAGGCCCTTGCCGGTGACGGCGTGCAGGTAGAACTCGGCTTCGAGGTATTCGAGGTTGAGGGCGAAGTTGAGGACCGCGCCGTCGCTGACTTCGGCGGACGCGGCGGCGGCCCTCGCGGAGGGCCGGGCGGGTGCGGCGGCCGCGGTCCCGGTCGCGAGGCCACCGAGGGCACCGGCACCGACGACGCCGAGGCCGGTCATGCCGGCGGCTTTGAGGAAGCGGCGGCGGTCCTGGTCGTTCTCCGCGCTCCGGTTGATCATCGAAGCGGCGTAGCGCTTGCCAAACACGGACGAACTCCTCCCCGCCCGCGCGGAGGCGGCGGGCGTCACCCACCGCCGGCTCCCGGCGCTGGGGGATGGATCCTTCGTGGACGTTTCCTTTTCGAGACCGATCGCGGGGCGGATGGGTCGATTCCCCAACGGGGTGGCGAACAGGGTTGGAGAAGGGCGGCGACCGAGGGTGTCGAGCCGGGTGGTGGCGGTCATCGGAGGAGCGGTTTCCGCTCTCTGTCCCGAGAAACGGAGCAGCCTACCCGCTACTCAGTGGTAGCAAACCTTGTTGGAATGAAGGAAAAAACTTCGATTTACACCCAATCCGGTTATGGCCGACGCCTCGAATTACGACTGACGGTGAAGTCCACACTCGAAGGGGGGTGAGATGGATGGATACTTCCCTGACGGACGACACACCCGCCCGGCACCCGCTGCTCCTGCGCGTGCTGGTCGTGGCCGGTGCGTTGTTCGGATTCACCCTGCTGGCACTGGCCGTGTCGCAGGCCGCGGACGCTTCCGAGGGTCCGCCCCCGGAGCGGCCCGGGTTGCTCGACCACGTTGGGAACACGGCGCACGGTGTGCTCGAGCCGGCTGAACCGGTGCTCACGCCGGTCACCGAGCCGGTGCACGTGGTGACGTCGCAGGTGGCTCGGGTCGTGAAGCCGGTGAACGGGCTCGAGCCCGTGCTCGCGCCGGTCACGCGTCCGGTGCTACGCGCGGTAGAGCCGGTGCTGTCGGCTCTTCGGCCGGTCACCGAGCCCGTTTTGCACGCGGTATCCCCGGTGACGTCGCCGGTGCTGCACGCCACGGCACCGCTGACCGCGCCGGTGGTTCGAGCAGTCGGGGCCGAGCACGTCCCGGCGGTGATCGGGCATCCGAAGAGTGACCGGCCGGCGCCGCGTGAAGACGCGGTGTCTCCGCCGAACGTGATCGCACCTGCCGGAGGCAGTGCTCCGGTCACGGTCACCTTGACCGATCTGCAGCAGCGTCCGCATGACGGACATGCTGCCCTCCGGCCGGCTGCGGGACAGTCCGGTTCGACGTGGGCCGGGGTTGCCGATCCGATGTCCGGATCGAGCGGTGGCGGGCTGCCCGCCGACGTCTCCGGCGCGAGCGGGACGATGTCGGCGAGCCCAGGTGGCCAGCACGGTGGCGAATACGCCGTGACCACGGCCGGGAGCGCTGTTCCCGGTACCGATCGCACGTGGCGGGCACCGCCCGCGGGCGCGTGGTCGTTGCACTGGCTCGAGTACTACGGCAACGACCATCCGAGCTGACTTTCCCTTTCCACCTCCGGAAATCCATAAAGGACAGATGGTAAGGAAAGGGAAGTCATGCACAAGTACGTGCGACGCGGCCTGACCGCCGCGTTCATCTCCGGCGGGTTCGTCCTGCTGGGATCAGCGGTGGCCAGTGCGGACACCGGGAACACGGGCCCGCTGGGCGGGCTCGGCAGCACCCTGCACTCCGTGGTCGACGGCGTTTCCGCCGGCGGCAGCGGCGGTGACTCCGGTTCCGGCGGGAACGCCACCAGCGGCAACACCGCGGTGAGCGGGAACTCCGGCAACTCGGGCAACTCCGGTTCGACCGGGCACAACAGCGCCTACGGCGTGTGCGTCCTGGCGAAGTGCAGCACCTCGGTGTCCTCGGGCAACTCCGGGAACACGGGCGCGACCGGCTCGACCGGGAACGCCTCGAACACCAGCAGCACCACCGGCGGCCACTCCGGGAACGCCGGCAACGGCGGCTCCGGAACCACGGCGACGTCCGGCAAGAACACCGCCGGCTCGCACTCCTCGCGGGGCGGCCTCCTCGGGACCCTCGATTCCGTGACGGGCACCGCAAAGGGCGGCAACGGTGGCAGCTCCGGCGACGCCGGGAACGCCACCAGCTCCAACAACGCGACGTCGGGGAACTCGGGCAACTCCGGGAACTCCGGCTCCACCGGCGGCAACAGCGCCTACGGCCTCTGCCTGCTGGCGCAGTGCACCACCTCGGTGTCCTCGGGTGACTCCGGGAACACCGGCGCCACCGGCTCGACCGGCGACGCCACCAACACCAGCACCACCACCGGCGGCAACTCCGGCAACGCGGGCCACGGTGGCGACGCCACCACGGCCGCGTCCGGGCAGAACTCCGCCACGAACAACGGTGGGCACGGCTGGGGCTGGAACCGTCAGGGCGGCAAGACGGGCGTCCTGGGCTCGGTCACCGGCACAGCCACCGGCGGCAACGGAGGAAACGCCGGCGACGCCGGCAACGCGGACAGCCACAACAGCGCGGTGACCGGGAACTCCGGCAACTCGGGTGACTCGGGCTCCACCGGCGGCAACTCCGCCATCGTGTGGACGCTCGGCGGCCAGGACAACGGCCGCGGTCACCACAACGGCTGGAAGCACGTGGGCACGAAGTCGGCCACCACGGTGACCTCGGGCAACTCGGGTGACACCGGCGCCACCGGCTCGACCGGCGACGCGGCCAACACCAGCAGCACCACCGGCGGGAACTCGGGCTGGGCGGGCAACGGTGGCGACGCCACCGTCGTCAGCACCGGTCACAACTCCGCCACCGGTGGGCACGACTGGAGCTGGAAGCGTCACGGCCAGGGCGGCAACAGCAGCGTCCTGGGCTCGGTCACCGGCACCGCCAAGGGCGGCAACGGCGGCAACTCCGGCGACGCCGGAAACGCCACCAGCCACAACAACGCCGTGAGCGGCAAGTCCGGCAACTCGGGCGACTCGGGCTCGACCGGCGGCAACACCGCCGTCACCTCGACCCGCGGGCACGAGCAGCAGGGCCGTCACCACGGTGGCTGGAAGCACGACGAGGGCGCGAAGTCGCACACTGCGGTGACCTCGGGCAACTCGGGTGACACCGGCTCGACCGGCTCGACCGGTGACGCGAGCAACTGGAGCACCACCACCGGCGGAAACTCGGGCTGGGGCGGCAACGGCGGCGACGCCGCTGTGATCGCCACGGGCTGGAACACCGTCGCGCACACCCCGCACACCGTCTGACGGGCGCGGGCCGAACACCGGGCGGGGCACTGGGAAACCGGTGCCCCGCCCGCTCGTGTCCGGCCCTGGTCACGCGCCTTTCGCGGGGATCCGGACCGCGAGCAGGGTGACGTCGTCGTCCGGGTCCGGACCGGCCAGCCGACCGGCGAGCTGGGTCACCAGTTCCGGGAGCGGCCGGGTGCCGTGCGCCGCCAGCGACCGGATCGCCTCGGCGGCACGGGCATCGGCGTCCTGGCCGGGCTGGTCGACGAGGCCGTCGGTGTAGAGCAGCAGCATCGAACCCGGCGCCACGACCGTGCGATGTGTGGTGCGCGGACGCGAGCTCAGCCCGACGGCGACCATCCGGTCCGCTTCGGCGAGTTCACGCACGGTGCCGTCCGGCTCGCGCACCAACGGCCGAGGATGTCCCGCCGTGGTCCAGGTCAGCTCCCACGTGCCGTCGCCGACCGGCCGGAGGTGGCCGTGGACGAGTGTCCCCGCGGCCTCGATGCCGAGCAGCTCGTTGGCCTGTTCGAGAGCGGCGACGACCCCGGCGGGATCGAGCCCCGGGTGGTGGTCGACATCGGCCTGGCGCAACATGCTGCGCCACTGCCCCATCAACGTTGCCGCGGTCGTGTCGTGGCCGACGATGTCGCCGATCGACACCGCCAGCGTCACCGCCCCGCCGGAGACGGCGGGCAGAGGGTAGGCGTCGTACCAGTCCCCGCCGACCACTTCGCTGTCCGCAGCCGGCCGGTACAGCGCGGCCAGCTCGAGACCGGCCACGACCGGCAGCTCGGTCAGCATGGCCTCCTGCAGCCTCCTGGCCACCGTGACGCGGTCGTCGACGAACAACGCCCGCTCCACCGCACGGGCGGTGTAGCCGGCCAGCGCGGTCACCACCGCCCGCTCGTGCAGGTCCACCTCGTGGTGCGCGCTCCAGCCGACGATGAGGGTGCCCACAGGGGCACGGGGCCCGGGCAACGGCACGCAGAACGTCGTGTGCAGGCCCTGCCGGGCGAGCTCGACGACGGAGCCCGGGCTGTACCCACCCGCGCGCAAGCCCTCCGGCCCATGGATGAGCAGGGTGGTGTTGTCCCGGACGGCACGGGCGCTGGGCCACGGATCGTCCAGGTCGTAGACGGCGTAGTCCCGTTCCAGCGCGATCACGTCCGTCGTGTCCGCGAGCCGCCGCAGCCGACCGTCCTGCACCAGCACCAGACCGACGTAGGCAGGCTTGAAGTCGCCGGTGACCAGGTCCCGGACCCGCTGGCGCACCTCGGCCAGCCCGGTCGTGTCGGCCAGCTCCTCGGCCGCGCGCAGCAGCAGCTGCGACCGGCCCAGCGCCGCGCGGGTCTGCTCGGCCAGCTCCGCCGCCCGCGCTTCCGCCGCGCGGGCCTCGGCCGGGCCCACTCGTGATGGCGGGACACGATCCGCAGGCGCAGCTCGGCGCTACACGCCGCGGCGAGATCAGCCAGGTCCTGCAGCTCACGCGCGGTCCAGGCGTGCGGTTCGGTGTCGATCGCGCACAACGAGCCCAGCACGTGCCCGTCGGCGTCGGTCAGCGGCATTCCCGCGTAGCCGACCACCCCGAGGTCCTCGATCGCCAGGTTCGCGCAGGTCAGCTCGTCCTCGCGAGCATCGGGCAGGATCAACGGTTCCCGCGAGAGCACAACGTGCCGGCACATCGAATGCGTCAGCGGGGTCTGCCGCGCCCTCGCCCAGGGCTCGGCCAGGCCGTTCATGCCGGGGAAGACCTGGCGACCGGGTTCGACCAGCGACACCAGCGCGACCGGCACCTCCAGCACACTGGTCACCAGCCGGGCGAAGCGATCCATCCCCGCGTCCGGCGCGGCGGACAACCCGGTGTCCCGCAGCGCGCCCGACCGACCTGCATCGGTCAGCTCGGTGCCCCTGTCCCCGTCCGGCACATTCCCACTTCCGGCGTCCCGTTCTCGCCCCACCCGCGGAGTCGAGAGTTCGCCGACGAGCCTAACGCCTGCACCGGCGGCAGCGCCGGGAGGCGGCGGCCTTGCTTTTCACCTGATCAGGCCATGGGAGTCGGCCGCCCCGTCCAGCGCCACCTCAGCCTCGAAGACCCGACGACGAGCCGATCCGACATTCGTCCAAAGTGGATAGTTCAAGCATCGGGAGTGATTTCGTGACCAAGCTTCGAGTCGCCGAGGTGGGCACGGCCGCGGCCGTCGCCCTGACCCTGGCCGCGTGCGGTGGCAGCGGCACCGCATCCCCGCGAAGCTCAAGCGTCCCGGCCGTCTCGATGTCCGCTCCCAGCAGCGCCGGCATGACCGGCACGCCGGACGGCACGACGACCGGCGCCGATGTGTTCGGCCCCGCATGCAACCGGCTGCCGCAGGGCGCCGCTCCCGGCTCACTGGACTCCATGGGCCCGCAACCGGTCGCCTCCGCCGCGTCGACCAACCCGCTGCTGACCAGGCTGGCCGCCGCGGTCAAGGCCACCAACCTGTTCGACACCCTCAACCGCCGACAGGCCATCACGGTGTTCGCACCGGCCGACCCGGCGTTCGCCATGCTCGGCGACGTCGAGTTCACCGAGCTGGCGCCGATCCTGAATTACCACGTCGTCAGCAGGCGTTACGACGCCAAAGGCCTCGCCACCGTGGGTACGGTCGAGACGCTCGACACCACCTCCGGTCCGCTGACGATCGAGGGCGCGGGCGAGAACATGACCGTCAACGGCGCCAAGATCCTCTGCGGCAACATCCCCACGAAGAACGCCACGGTTTTCGTGATCGACAGGGTCCTCACGCCCGGCACCACGAAGTAGTGCTGGCTAGCGGGTCGCAAGCCCTCCCTTGCGGGCGGCCCGGGTCAGCCGCGGTGGCCGCAGTCCGGCGACGACCGGCCGCGGCGGTCCCGGCACCGCGTTTCGGTACGCACGGGTCCGGCGCGGAGCACAGGGCGTCCGGCTGCAAGCACGACGGGTTCTGCGCGACGGGTGCTCACCCCTCGTCGCCCAGCATGCCGCGCAGCAACGCGGCGATCGCGCGCCGGTCGGTCACCCCGAGCTTGCCGCGGATGCGGGCCATGTGGTGCTCGACGGTCTTGCCCGAGATGTGCAGCCGCTCCCCGATCTCACGGTAGGTGTGGCCGTCGACGACCAGCCGTCCGATGTCGCGCTCACGCGGCGTCAGCGCGGGCCCCGCCGACGAGGCCGCCGCAACCGGCTCGGCGCCGGCACCGGCGGAGAATCGCTTGGCCGCGCGCAGCAACGTCATCATCGCGGTGGGGTCGGTCGCGCGGATCGCCGCCTGCCCGACCGGCCGCGCCGCGTCCCACCGGAGGCCGGCGCGGTGCAGCTGCGCGGCACCGGACTGCACGGCGCCGACGTCGATCACACCGTCGACGACCGCGAGCCACACGTCACCGGCCGCGGCCAAGGCCGGCACCAGACGTCGGGTCGCCCCGGCGAAGGGGCGCAGGGCCCGCCGAGCGCTCTCTTGATCTCCGATCAGGAGCGTGGCGTGGAAGACCACGCTTCCGCAGCTCGAAGGACTCGTCTTCGACCGGACCGACTGAGCCGGGTTCCCGGGCTACGAGTGTGCCCCTCTGGGACGGCTCGAGATCGGCTGGGCCCGCGAGCTCGGTCGCTCCCTCCCCCTGGGCGACCGGCTCGCGTGAAACGACCTATGCCGTGCTTCGGCCGCGGCCGGTGAAGATCGTCGCCGGATCTTTCTCGGCGTCCGGGTCGGCCAAGACCAGGACTTCATCCCCTTCTTCCAGCGTGAGATCGGCCTGGACTCGCAGATGCCGACCGCCGCGGACGAGAAGGCTGATCCACAGGTCCTCGCCGAGGTGAAGGTCCTCGACAGTGCGTCCCGCCGCCGGCGCTCCGGGCGAGATCCGGAAGCGGCGCGCCCCGTCCGGCTGCTCGGTCGCGCGGATGCCCAGCGCCCAAGGTCGCGGTGCCACCTCGCGCATCCGGATGCCGCACCGCGCGGCGACCGCAGGCATCAGCCCGCCTTGCACCACGACCGAGAACAGCACCACCACGAAGATGATCTCGTAGGCCAGCACCCGCTGCCCGGAGTCGGCGGCCAGCAGGTAGGTGCCGAGCAGGATGGGCACGGCACCCTTCAACCCGGACCAGACGACGAAGGTTCGTTCTCCCCACGACACCGGTGCCGCCAGCAGGAGCGGGCCCACCACGAGCGGGCGGACGACGAACGTGAGCAGCCCGGCCAGCGCCAGTCCGATCCACCAGGCGTTCGTGGTGAACAACGTGGACAGGGACACCGTCAGCCCGAGGATCACGAACGCGACGATCTCGGCGAGACTGGCCAGTGACGAATGGAACCGTTCGATCTCGCGTTTGAACGGCGCGGCGGCGTCACCCACGAGGATGCCGCCGATGAACACGGCGAGGAAACCGGAGCCGTGCGCGACGGTCGCCGCGCCGTAGAGGGTGAAGGAGACCGCGAGCGTGCGCAGCGGGTAGAGGCCCTCGGCGGGCAGTTCGATCCGCCGGATCAGCTGCAGCAGCAGCCAGCCACCCGCGAGGCCGACCGCTGCGCCGATCCCCATTTCCAGCGCGAATCTCCCCAGCACGCCGAGGAACGCGTCGCCGAACCCGGCGTCGGCGGAGATCGCGGCCAGGCTCAGCACCAGCGCGATGCCCACCGGATCGTTGGCGCCGGACTCCCCCTGGATCGTGGTGCCGGTCCGGCCGGTGATCTCGCGGTTGCCGAGCACGGAGAACACCACGGCCGGATCGGTGGGGGCGAGCGCGGCGCCGAGCAGCAGTGCGAGCAGCCAGGGCAGGCCGAACAGCAGGTGGGCGGCGACGGCGAGCGCGCCGGCGGTCAAGAAGGTGCCGAGCACGCCGACCGACAGCACGGTGCCGAGGGTCGTGCGCAGCTTGCGAACTCCGATGGTCATCCCGCCGTCGAAGAGGATCACGACCAAAGCGACCGTCACGACGTTCTCGACGAGGCCGAGGGACACCTGCCGCAAGGACGGCAGGAGGTCGGACGCCGCGGCGGCGGCGACCAGGAAGAACGCGGGCGCGGGTATCCGCAGCAGGCCGCCGATCCGGTTGGACAACAGGGCCAGCGAGATGACCACGGATGCGATCAGCAGGGTCAGCCCGAAGGACTCGATGTCGTTCACGTGCTCCCCTTCGCCGGTCGGTCTGCGCCACCGGGTACCCCGCCAAGCCGGGGTGAGTCACGGCGGCAGCCCGGCCCACCTGACGATCAGCTTGCGATCCCGCCCTCGGCGTGTGCCCGGCCGGGGTCCGGGAACCCGGTTTCTTCACCAGTTCGACGAAGGAGGTCCAGTGACGAATTCGCAAGTTTCCCTGCAAGACAAGGCCATCGTGGTAGGCCTCGACGCCTCCGACGAGTCCGCGGCCGCCGCCGCGTGGGCCGCACGGGAGGCGGAGGAGCGAGGCCGGCCGCTCGTGGCGGTGCGGGCGTTCGACTGGCACTGGCCGCCGATGCCCGTACCCACATCCGGGGCGGTGTCGGTGCTGGAGCCCAACGCCGAGGGGGTCCGGTCGGCGGTGCAGGCCCAGCTCGACCGCGGTGTCGCGGAGATCCGCCGTGAGCACCCCGGGCTGGAGGTCGGCGCGGCCCTGGCCGACGGGCACCCGGCGATCGCCCTGGCCACGGTGGCCGACGAGACCGACGCCGAGCTGGTGGTGGTCGGCGCGTCCGGGAGCGGCGCGGTCGAGCGAGTCCTGCTGGGCTCGACCGCGTCGGAACTGGTGCGCACGACCCACCGGCCCGCCGTGGTGGTGCGCGGAACCGCACAGCGCAGCAATGCCGACCGGGTCGTGGTCGGCGTCGACGGCACCCCCACGAGCCGGCGGGCCATGGGGTTCGCCCTCGACTTCGCCGCCCGGCACGGGCATCGGGTCGGCGTGGTGCACGCGTGGACCGAATCCCTGCTGGACCCGATGCTCGAGTCCTTCATGCCGCAGCAGGGCGGTGAGAACGGCCTGCGTGCGATAGCGGAGTTCCTGGTGTCGTCGCAGCTGGAGGATTGGCGTGCTCAGTATCCGGATGTCCCGGTCGAGCACGTCGGACCGGAGGGACGCCCGGCGGGGGCATTGCTGGAGCAGGCGGAGGACGCCGCGATGCTGGTCGTCGGCAGCCACGGCCGCGGACCGCTGCGCCGCACGCTGCTCGGCTCGGTCAGCCACCGGGTGCTCCAGCACGCGCCGTGCCCCGTCGCGGTGCTGCGGGAGCTCGACGACGGCGACAACGACCGGCTGTGAGCCGGGTCGGGGCGGCGGGAGCACGATCCGCTGCGCGGTTTCCAGCAGCATGCCGTGCACGAACGCCTGGGGCAGGTTGCCGCGCAGCTGCCGCTGCCGGACGTCGTACTCCTCGGCCAGCAGCCCGGGCGGCCCGCAGGCCGCGCGGTTGCGCTCGAGCCAGCGGAACGCCGCGACCTCGTGCCCCTGCTGCCACCCGGCCAGCGCCATGGTGAACCCGCAGCGCAGGAGGGCACCTTCGGCGTCGCCGAGTGGACGGTGGTCCGCGGCGAAGCGGTAGACGTAGCCGTCCTGGGTGAGGTCGGCGCGTACCCGCGTCCAAGGTCGACCGGGTCCGGGGATCCCCGGCCGGCAGCGCCCCGCGGACCGGCGGCAACAGCAACGCCGCGTCGACGTGCTCGTGCTCCGGGCTGCGCTGCCAGGCACCGCGCGAATCCAGGCACCGCGCCGCGGTCTCCCCCAGCACCCGGTCGGCCAAAGCGGCCAGCTCGGCGGCCTGGCCCGGCGGTTGCCGGCGGGCCATGGCCCGCAGCTCCGCCACGCAAACCAGCCGGGAATGCGTCCACCATCCGCGGTCCAGCTCCCAGACCCCGGCGATCCGGTTCGTCCCACCGGCGTTCGATCAGGCCGGTCACGACGTCTGCGGCGTGCCGGGAGCCGCGGCGAGGACGAGGAGAATCCTGATGCACCAGCCAGCCGACCGGAAGCCCGTTGCTGCACCTGCGCCCGGACCGCCGCCGGGCGGCACCACCTCGGTCACCATCGGCGTCTATGCGAACTACCCGGAAGCCGAGCGCGCGGTCGATCACCTCTCCGACCGGCGGTTCCCGGTCGAGCACACGGCTATCGTCGGCCGGGGCCTGACGAGTTTCGAGCAGGTCACCGGCCGGCTGACCGGATGGAGTGCCACCGGTCGTTCCGCGCTGGCCGCCGCGGTGCCGGGCGCGCTGGCGGGCTGGGTGTTCGAGGTGTTCGATTGGATGAACCCGGTAATCCCGGCCTTCAGCCTGGCGCTCTACGGCGCGGTGTTCGGCGCACTCGTCGGTGGGGCCTTCGGGTTCGTGGTCCACGCCATGTCGGGCGGACAACGCGATTTCACTTCCGTCCCCGGCATGCACGCCGAAAGCTACGCCGTCGAGGTGCCGTGGACCACGCTGACCGTGCCGCCCGATTGCTGGAAGAACCCGGTGCTCCCGGGCGAGGCGCGGCATGAACGGGCCGGGTGCTGCCGCGCTGCGGGTGCCCTTGGGAGCCGAAGTCACGGTGGCGATCGGGTTGCTCGTCGCCACCGCCTTCTCCGGTCCATCGCTGAGCTTGGCCGCGACCGCGCCGGCGTGGAACGCGCTCGGCCGCGGGGTGCTCTCCGCCATCGTCGCGTGGGTTCGGCTCGTCAGCCCCCACAGCGCGCCCTGGGCCGGCGTCGTCAGCATCGTCCTCGGTGCGTGGCTGATCACCGCGGCGCTCCTCGTGGGCCGGCCCGCCGCCCCATCGTCGCGAGGCTGCCGCGATGATCGAGCTGGTCGCCGGAATCGCCCTCACGATCCTCTCGGTCGCCTCGGTGGCTCTCGCCCACCGATCGCGCCGGTAGGCGGTTCGGCCAGACCGCAAGCCAATCGTCAGGTACGACCGGACAGTTCTGTGCCAGGGTCGGCGGATGACGAGGACTGGGACAGCCGCGCCGACTGGCGATCCGGTGCTCGGCGACCGCGCTGCCCGCCGGTTGCGGCAGGCCGCAGCCCGGTTCTGGCGCGCGGCCGCCGAGCACCGGACGCGGGCGGCGGAACTGGAACAGGGCGAGGCGACCGACCGGCGGAACCTGGCCCAGGTCCAGCGGGATCTGGGTGCGGTTGCCGCCGAGCACGCACTGGCCTGTCAGGAACTCGCCGTGGCGCAGGCGGCTCGCGCCGACGCGGTGCGACAGCGCAAGCATTCTCCACAGTGGACGGATGCGGTGCGCCGCTCGTGCTCGGCGGTCAGGCATGCGGACGTCCATCTCCAACGCGCGGCGGCCTTCGCCGCCCGCGCGGCCGGGCGGGGCGATGAAGCACGTTGGCACCGGCGAGCGGAGTCGCCGTCCCCGTGAGTCCGCCTGCCGGCGCCGAACATGGTGCTGCCGTGTCAGACGGCTTGCGCCGCTCAATTCCGGATCGGGGTCAAGGATGTTCATTGCAGCGGTCGGCGTTGTCGTCGTCGTGGTCGTGGCCATCGCGGTGATCGTGGACCGGCGCGACCGGCGCACCGGGGGACGCAGGATCATGCGAATGCCCGGTTGGCTCGAACGGCGGGGCCGTGGCCAGATGGCAGCCGGTCCGGTGTACTGGGGTTCCACCGACTACCGCCCGGTGGTTCCCCGCGAGCGGGAAGACCAGGAGCACAACCCGGCGAAGCGATCGGACACGGGCCCTGGAGAAGATTGACGGGTTCCCCCGGGCCGGACTTTCCGGATTCCCGCGAGCGGGCGGCGTCGAGAGCGTCGGTCTCCCCCGGCGGGTCCAGACGCAGCCGCCCGCCGGGCACCGCACCGCCGGCCAGGCCGAGCTGGTTCATCCGCCGCCGTACCCCTTCCGGCAGGAGCACGGGGTGGAAGCGACGAAGCCTCGGGCTCTGCGCCTCAGCCGGGGCTGGGGCCGCACACGCGAACGCTGCCGGGCGGCAGCGCGATGACCGCGTAAGGGCGAAGCAACTCATCGAGGCCGGCTGATGCGCCGCGCGCGGGGTTACCACCGGCGCGCTCGCCGGTCACGACCTCGTCGACGAACTGCGCCACCGAGGCTGGGACAGGGACCAACGGGTCACCGAACCGTGCCAGGGACTCGGCGGATAGCTGTTCGCTGTGTTCGAGCAGAACTTCCCAGCCATCCGCGGCCGACCAGACCAGCAGCAGGTCCCGCCCCGGATGACGCGGGGATTGGCGGCTCAGCGCCAGGTAGGCGGCCGGAGGGTCGAAGTCCCGGGCCGTGCCGCCCGGAAGCACGCCCACCGCCTCGGAGACCGCGCGGAGGTACCCGGCCAACCCGACCTCCCACGACTGAAGTCCGCGCTGGAGCACCTGCTTCCCTTCTGGTTCCAGGCCTTGGTTCCGCGAAACCGAACGGCGGACGGATGTGCCGCATCCGGCCACCGCGTCACAGTTTGCCGGACAACCGGCCGGACGAACCTGACGAAAACCTTGCGATTCCGATCGCGACGTCACTCGCCCGGTCCGGGAGCTCATGAGCGACCTCGAACGCTGGTGGCCGGCGTCCGATCCCGAACACCAAGGCGTTGCGTGGCGCATCGATCCACTCGACGAAGAGTCCACCGAGGTAAGCGCCTACGTCTGGGCGCGCTTTCCCCGCCGTGAACCGGGTCCTCGAGTCCGGCGACCACCCCGGCGCAAGCTGAGACCGGGCGGGGAACAGGACTCGGGTTCCTGAGCCGGACGGCAAATCCGCCCAGGCTCCCGGCATTCGGTGGCTGGTTCGCACCGGGGAAGCGATAAACTGCGGCGGTGGGCTCGGTGACGTACCACTTCGGTGAATTCGACTTGGATCCGAGCCTCGGCCGGCTCGGCAATCGTGGCAGTCCGGTCGGCCTCGAACCGCGGGCTCTCGCTCTGCTCTGCTACCTGGTGGAACACCGCGACCGAGTGGTGCCGAAACAGGAACTCCTCGACGCGGTGTGGAGCGGTGAGTTCGTCACCGACGCCGCGGTCACCACCGGGCTGCGCACGGTCCGGCTGGCGATCGGCGACACCGGCCGCCGCCAGCAGTTCATCCGCACCGCGCACGGGCGGGGTTACCAGTTCGTCGCCCCGGTGACGGTGACGCCGGAACCCACCGCGGCGGTGACCGACTCGACCCGGGACACCATCCGCTTTTGCCGGACCGCGGACGGCACCCGCATCGCGTGGGCGGTCACCGGTGCCGGGCCACCTCTGGTGAAGACCGCGAACTGGCTGAGCCGGCTGGACATGGAACGGGCCACACCCATTTTCACCCACTGGTTCGAAGGTCTGACGCGCGGCAGGCAGCTGATCCGGTACGACGGGCGGGGATCCGGCCTGTCCGACTGGACGTCGGGTTTCACCGTGGCCGAGTGGATCGAAGACATCGACGCCGTGGCCGACGCCGCCGGGCTGGATCGGTTCCCGCTGCTCGGCGTCGCCCAAGGAGGCCCCCTTGCGGTGGCCTACGCGGCGAGCCGGCCCGAACGGGTCAGCCGGCTGGTCTTGAGCGCCGCCTACGCCCGCGGCCGGCTGGCCCGGGCGCGGGACGCGGCCGAACACGCCGAAGCGAACCTCGATCTGAAGCTCACCCTGGCCGGCTGGGCCGCCGAAGACCGCAGCTACCAACGGTTCCTCGGAGCCCAGTTCTTCGCCGCGAGCCCACCGGAGCGATGGGACGAGTTCACCGCCTACCAGCGGCAGACGGTGTCGGCGGCCAACGGCGCGCGGTTCCTGGAGGTGCAGTCCCGGATGGACGTCGCGGACCTCGCCCGCCGGATCTGCTGCCCGACGCTGATCGTGCACTCCCGTGACGATCCGCGGGTTCCGGTCTCGCAAGCGGTGGAGCTCGCCGACCTCATCCCCGGCAGCCGGCTGGTCCTGCTCGACGGCCGCAGTCACCTGCTCACCGCCGAGGAACCGGCCTGGCCGCGGTTCTTGGCGGAACTGTATGCCTTCCTGGCCGAGGAGGACACCGGGCAGGACCGGTAGGCTGCCTCGATGACCGGGGAGGCGTTCCGTTTCGGGGACCACGAACTGGACGTCGCCGGCCACCGGCTGCGCCGGGGCGGCGAGCCGGTACACGTGGAGCCGCGCGCCTTTGATCTGCTGTGTCACTTGGTGGCGCACCGGGATCGCGTAGTGCCGAAGACCGAATTGCTCGACGAAATCTGGGGAGACCGCTTCGTCAGCGAGGCCGCGCTCACGACGGCGTTGCGAACCGCTCGGCGGGCGATCGGGGACACCGGCGTACGGCAGCGGCTGATCCGCACCGTGCACCGCCGGGGCTACCAGTTCGTCGCGCCGGTCACAGTGGTCGACCGCAAGCCGGGAACCACACCCGATTCCGCGGTTGCGGAGGGACGGACTCTCCCGGACAGCCAGGTGATCCGGTTCTGCCAGGCCGCAGACGGCACCCGGATCGCCTACGCCGCCATCGGCGCGGGTCCACCGCTGCTGAAGGCGGCCAACTGGATGACCCACCTCGACCTCGAGCGGATGACTCCGGTGTGGTCGCACTGGCTCGACGGGCTCGCCCGCGACCGCCGGCTGATCCGTTACGACGAGCGGGGCTGTGGCCTGTCGGACTGGGACGTGCCGAGCTGCACCTTCGACGACTGGGTCGACGACCTGGACACGATGGTCGAAGCGGTCGGGCTCGATCGGTTCCCGCTGCTGGGCGTCTCCCAGGGCGGCGCGGTGGCGGTGGCCTACGCGGCCCGCCGGCCCGAACGGGTGAGCCGGCTGATCCTGGCCGGGGCTTACGCCCGGGGACGGCAGGTCCGCGCCCGCGACGAGGCCGAACGCGGGGCGGCGGCCATCGACCTGGAGCTCGCCCGCGTGGGGTGGAGCCACCAGGATCCCCGCTTCCTCCAGGTCTTCGCCTCCCAATTCCTGCCCGAGGGCACCAAGCGGGACTGGGCGGACTTCACGACGTTCCAGCGGCGGACGACGTCCCCGGCCAACGGGGTCCGGTTCCTCGACGAGTTCGCCCGGATCGACGTTTCCGGCATCGCCCACCGGGTGACCTGCCCGACGTTGATCGTCCATTCCCGCGAAGACGCACGAGTTCCGGCTTCGCAGGCCGGCGAACTGGCCGCGCTCATCCCCGACAGCCGGCTGGTCCTGCTCGACAGCCGCAACCACCTGCTCACGGCCACCGAACCGGCCTGGCCGGAGTTCCTCGCCCACATCGACGCCTTTCTCGCCGAAGAATCCGGTCCGGCGTGAGTCACGCCCGCCGGCGCCGGGCCGCCAGTACACGCAGGATCATCGCCGGTGTCAGCAGGGTTTCCGGCCGGTCGAGAAGGTGCTGTACGCGCTGGGCCCGGTGGGCCACCGGAGCCGAGGTGCGGGCGATCCGGCTCACCCGCGCCAGCCAGTGGTTGACGAGATCGGTGCCCGCCGGCCGGTCTCCACTGATCCGGGGATCGGTGAAGTCGGCCCAGGCCGCCAGCTTCCACGGCGTGGCGACCACCCGCCCCGCCGCCCGGTAGAAGGTGCGAACCAGCTCGGGGGCGAGCGGGCCGTGGCGGGCGAGGGCCCGATCGAGTTCCCGCGCCTGCAGGGCCGCCGACGTCATCCCCTGCCCGTAACGGGGATTGAGGCTGCAGATCGCGTCGCCGAGCGCGAGGAATCCCGCGGGAGGCCGCTTCAGCCGCTCCACGTGGCGGCGCACGCTGGTCGGCGTCCGGTGGGTCAGGGTCGGTGCCCGCCCCTCGGCCCGGGCCGGCAACGCGGCGATCAGGGGCGCCGGCAGCGATCGGGCGAAGTTCTCGAACGCGGCCGGTTCATCAGCCGGCAAGTCGTTGTGCCACGAGCCGAGGGTGACGACCCACTCGCCGGGCCCCGCCGGCACCACGATGCCGGTCCGGCGACCGGGTGCCTGCTCGGCGACCACGACGGCCGCGGCGCCACCGAGGTCGCCGGGCCGCCGGGGCACCACGCGCGTCCAGCAGGACGAGTCGTTGCGCACGACCGAAACGCCGGGTATTGGGAAACCCTGTTCGGCCTGCTGGGCCAAGAAGCGGTCGTGGCGTCCGGTGCACGCGACGACCAGGTCCGCCCGGCGCGCCGCCCCGGCCACCCGGACGCCGGCCACCCGCGCGCCCTCGAAGATCAAGCCGTCCACCGCTGTCTCGTCCGCGATCGACATGGTGCGCCGCTGCCGCAGCAGGTGTGCGCGCACCCTTCCCTCCAGCACGGGCCTGCTCACGGCCAACGCGAGGAAGGCCGGGTCCGGCGGGAGCCGGTGCCACCCCAGGGCGCCGGCGTCGACGGAACCCGCACCTTCGGCCACCAGCTCGTCGACGAGACCCGGGAACCAGCCGTCCAGCAGCCGCCGTCCGGCGGTGAGCAGGACGTGGGCGTGGCGTCCCTGCGGGACACCGCCACGCGCGACCGGCGCCCCGGGCAGACGATCCCGCTCCAGGACCAGCACGCGGTCGAAGTGGTCGCTGAGGACCCGGGCGGTCAGCAGCCCGGCCATGCCCGCGCCGATGACCACCGCACTGGTGCCTTGCAGCTGGGGCACGTCCGCCGCCTCTCTCCGGCCCGATCCGGGCTACGACCCGGCCGGTTCGAGCACGCCCGTCACCAGCGCATCGGCGTACAGCGCGTCGATTTCGGCGGCGTACTTGAGCGCGACCGGCTTGCGGCGCAGCTTCGAGGTCAGCGTGAGCTCGTCCCCACCCGGCTCCCAGAACACGGGCAGTACCCGGAACCGCTTGATCTGCTCGGCGCGCGACAGCTTGGCGTTGCCCTCGGCGATGCCCGCCTCGAGCAGGCGCACAACGTCCGGCACGGCGGTGAGCGCGGCGGCGGAGGCGTCCGCAAGGCCGTTCCGCGTCGCGTAAGCGGCCGCGGTCTCCTCGTCGAGCACGACCAGCGCGGTGTTGTACGGCCGCCGGTCCCCGATCGTCGCGACGCTGCCGATCAGGGGGCAGGCCGCCTTCACGACGTTCTCGATGCGCGCCGGCGACATGTTCTTGCCGGCGGCGTTGATGATCAGCTCCTTCTTCCGGTCGACCACGGTGACGTAGCCGTCTGCGTCCACCGTCATCACGTCGCCGGTGTGCAGCCAGCCGTCCTCGTCGATCGCTTCGGCGGTCTTACCCGGTTCCCCGCGGTAGCCCTTCATCACGAGCGGCCCGCGCACCAGGAACTCGCCGTCGGCCGCGACCTTGCCGTGCATCCCGGGCAGCAGCCGTCCCACCGTGCCCAGCCGGTGCTCGGCCGGCGGCGCGACCGTGGCGACGCAGCTCAGCTCGGACATGCCCCAGACCTCGCAGATCGGAACACCCAGCCCGCCGAAGAAGGCCAGCACCTCCTTCGGGATCGGTGCCGCACCGGAGACCGCCCACCGCAACCGGTCCAGCCCCAGCTTCGCACGCAGCGCGGACAGCACCCTCTCGTCGGCCTGGGCGTACTCGGCGGCGAGCTGCGCGGACGCCGGCGAGCCGGACAGGTCGGCGTCGGCCTTGCGCGCGGCGACGTCCAGCGCCCACTGCAGCCCCTGCCGCCGGGCTTCGTCCGGTTCGGCCGCGACGCTCGCGAGGATGCCGGCCTTGAGCTTCTCCCACACCCGGGGGACGGCCGCCCAGATGGTGGGCCGGCAGTCCGCCAGCGCCACGGCGATCTGCCGGGCATCCGGTACCACCGTGATCTGCGTGCCCATCGTCTCCTGGAAGTACAGCGCCGCCACCCGGTCGGCGATGTGCGCGCTCGGCAGGAAGGAGGTGGTCCGGTCGCCGAACCGCAGCGGCAGCACCTCGGCGACCGCGTACACCTCGAACAGCAGGTTCTCGTGGGTCATCTCGACGCCCTTGGGCTCGCCGGTCGTCCCCGAGGTGTAGATCAGCGTCAGCACGTCGTCCGGGCGCACCGCCCGCCACGCCGCCTCGAAGTCGAAGGCCGGCGAGCCGGCACGGACCAGGTCGCCGACGCTGATCGTGCCTTCGGGCGCGCCGTCGACGCACACGATGTGCTCGAGGGAAGCACCCGACTGCCGGATCCGCTCGACGTACTGCGCCTCGCACAGCACGACCTTGGCCCCGGCGTTGGTCAGCACGTGGGCCAGCTGGTCGGCAGGCAACGTGTTGTACACCGAGAAGGACGTCGCACCAAGGTGTTGTGCCCCTACCTCCAGCGGGTAGAACTCCGTCCGGTTGGCCATCATCAGCGCGACGGTGTCGCCCCGGCCGACGCCCAGCGCGCTCAGCCCGGCAGCCACCGCCCGGACCTCGTCCGCGTACTCCCGCCAGGTCAGTGTGTGGGCGCCGCCGACCGTGCGTAGCGCGACCGCGTCCGGGTCCACGGCCACCATCCGTTGGAACGCCTCGCAGAACGTCCCCGGCCGTCCAGCGGCGGGCAAGCCGGGTCCGGGATACGGGTCGCTCGCTGCGAAAGCGGTCGCGGCGGTGCCGCTGAGGGTGCTCATGGTCGAATCAATTCCTCCGGTTCGGTCCCCGGGCCGGGGACGGGACCGTACGATCGTCGGACCGTCGGCACCCCGGGCGCTTGGTCGAGGACTGAGGAATCCCTGAGGGAGTCTGAGGCAGGCGGCCTCACGACCGGCGGCCCCGGACGACCGCCGCGGCGCCGGACAGCCACACGAGCAGCACGATGCCGCCCACCGGGACTTTGCCGGCCGCGACGGGGTCGAGCCCCAGCGCGAACGGAGCCGCGATCAGCCACGCTCCCGCGACGAGGCGGCCCGGCCGCCACACCGTCACCGGCCGCCGTTCGACGAGCGGTGCGGCGCCGCTGAGCACGAGGGCGGCCCCGGCACCGAGGACGCTCCAGAGACCGGCGACTTCCTGATCGAACACGTACGGGGAAAGCACGAGCCAGACCCCGGCGAGGAACGTCGCGGCATCAGAGGCGGCGAGTACCGCATCCGGCCACCGGGCCGATCCGCCGCCGCGCCGGTCAGTCCCCAGGGTTCGTGCATCCATGTCCGCCAAGCCTGTTCCCGATCCACTCGTACGCCACTCGGAGCAAGCCTTCCGCACCCGGACGGCCACGCACCTGACGATCACCTTGCAATCGCCGCGGGTCTTCCTCAGGAGAACCTCACGGTTCCCCCAAGCGCCGGACCGTCGGCGGCACGATCCTCGATCCGCAAGCGCTGAGCCATGCGCACCAAGACGACGAGGGTGGAGCAGAACATGCAGTCGACCGGTACCAGACCTGACGCCATCCAGCCGGGAGGCCGGCCGCGCCTTCCCGAGCCGCTCGCTTTCGAGCTGAGCGACTGCCGCACTTCGCACGACCGCGTCTACGACGTAGAGGTGCACGACGGTGACACCTGGGTCCCCGACGGCCGGCTCGTCGTCCTGCGCGACCTCGTCATGCACGACGGCGATCACGTCCACACCGTGGAGTACCACGGCGCTACCCAAGCGCTCGTCCTGAAGGGCAAGGCCGGCAACCCCGCGTTCCGCGCCCGGCTCAACCTGACCGAGGACGGAAACGGCTTCATCGGGACGATGTCCGCCGACGACGGGACCCCGGTCGCCGTGCGCGGCACGGGACTGGAGGTGGTCTACCACACGCAGCGGCGCCTCGGCGGCGAACCGACGGCGTCTTACGAGCCGTGGAGCGACTTCACCATCCGGACGGGGTGGGTCGACGGGGTGCTGACGGTCACCTACCTGCTCGGCTCCGACGACGTCAGCGACCGCGTCCGCGTCACGAAGGTCGACCGGCCCAAGGGTGAGACCACCTTGGAGATGCCCGCGGAGTTCAGCTTCCCGTTCAGCCCGGACTCGTTCGCGATCGTCCTCGCCTCCGGCAGCCACTCCTTCACCGGAACCTTCGACGACGGCGAGGGCAGTGCGTACGACTGGCGGGGCAGCACCGAGCCGCTGCCGGAGGTGAAGACGGCCGCAGCGGCGCGCGGTACCCGGGCGGCCGCGCTGTCCGGCGCGGCCCCGGCGGCCACGATGTCCCTGCAGGATCTGGACAACGTGTCGGCCATCCAGGTCGTCACCGACACGGAAGGGCAGACCTACACGGTCGACCACGCCCAGACCACGTGCGGACGGTACTTCAACGAGTGCCTCGTCAACGCCCTGGACAAGAAGTGGATCGACGGCATTTACGGCCACGCCTACAGCCTTTCCCCCGGCGTGCAGCACGTCTTCGACGCGCAGAAGCAGTTCTTCGCCGACCACGCCGTGCTCGGCACCGGCCAGATGCTCTACGACAACTTCGGTTCCAGCGACACGTACAAGGACCTCCTCAACAAGGTCCGCGACGCCGACATGAAGACCGCGTGGGAAGAGCTGGGCAAGAACGAGGACATCGCCCCGCAGTACCAGGCCGCGAGCAACGACCTCTACCTCCAGGGGTACCGCGACGCCGTCGTGGGCATGCGCCCCTACCTCGACGACGATCCCGGCAAGTGGGCGTTCGACTACTTCACCTGGCTGTCCGACGACGCCAACCTCCTCACCTGGCAGATCCAGATCGCCAGTGGCATGTTCGACAACGTCAAGACCCGCATGTACGAGTGGTACGTCAAGCTGCAGGTCCTGGCGCCGGAGGAGGAATACGGCAAGCAGTTCCTGACCATCGCCTACAGCGCGCTGCTCGGGGTCGCCTATTCGAAGGCGCGGTGGGACGACGACATCGCCCCGTTCCTGCTCGCGGTGATCGAGAACGCCATCGCCGGCGTCGTCGACCAGACGGTCGTGGACGCGGTCACGGCACAGGCGATCAAAGAGCAGAAGGACCTCCTCCTCACGCTGGCGAGTACCGCCGAGACGGGCGCCCAGCTGGCCAACGCCATCGCGGCCGCCTTGAGCGCCCGTGAGCAGAACAAGACCATGCAGCAGCTCGCCGGCGATCCGAACCTGCACGCCGAGATCGGCGCGCACCTCGAAGGCACTCAGTACCAGGCGTGGGACGAGCTGACGAGGTCGGGCAAGGCCCGGGGCCTCTGCAGTTCGCTGTTCTACGGCGCGGGCGCGGCGTTCCTGATCTACACGATCGTGCAGGACGACGACAGCGAGCAGACGCCCACGAGCGTCGCCACCGACGCGAGCCTGGGGCTGCTGGCGCTCGGGCTGGTGGTCAAGGGCATCCAGAGGGTGATGTCCATCGGGGTGGGCAAGTACCTCGAGAAGGTCGCGAAGAACGCCGGCGGCAATGCCTTCAAGGCTTTCGCGGGTGACATCGCCACCTGGTTCCAGGAGGGCGGGAAGGTTGTCCCCACCGGTCGGCTCGGCACGGCGTTCGTGGGCGTGTTCGGTGAGAGCTCGGCGAAGTTCCTGGCCACCCGGCTCGGGCCGGCGATGGCCGTCTGCGGGGTGGTGCTGTCGGCGTTCATGCTGGCCGACGCCATCAAGTCGAACAACCCGCGCGAGATCGTGTTCGAAGCGCTCAACACCTTCTTAGCGCTGGCGACGGTCGTCTCGATCGGCTTCGAGCTGATGAGCTTCGCCTGGGCGGGGCCAGTGGGCCTGGTCGTGGCCGGGATCGGCTTGATCGTCGTGCTCATCCAGCTCATCTGGAACCTGATCGACCCGCCGAAGCCGCCGGCCGACCCGATCACCGAGTTCGTCAATGGCCCGATGGTGGCGAAGGGCTACGCCACCGCGTGACCCAGTGCGGCCCCGGGGCGGCCATGCAGCCGCCCCGGGGCCGCCGAGACCAGCTACCGGGAGAACGATGATCATCCCCGTACCGGGCCCCGGCGTCGTGGTGGCCGGCACCGCCGACCCGGTCTTCACGAGCATCCTCACCTTGACCCCCGACTACAGCGCAGGCCGGCGGCTGCACGCGTTGTACGTCAACAAACTGCAGAGTGCCCTGCCCGGTCGGGAATCCCAGCTGATCGGGACCGGTCCGACGTTCCGCAGCGTCTTCTTCCCGCGCTGGACCGCCGACCCCCTGCTGGCCACGGCGGATGAAACGGGCCTCGGATCGCCGTGGTGGCGCGACTTCTCCGTCGTGGTGCTGTGCCAGGCCATCGAAGAACTCGGCAGCAGCATCCGGGGGCAGATGCTGGGCGGCAAGATCGCCGCCGATGTGGCGGCCTTCAACTCCACGTTGCGGGCGCAGTCCGCACGCGCCTACGCGAAGGTACTCGCCACGACCTTCGTCCCCCTGACCGCCCTGCTGGCGAAGGTGGACCTCGCTACCGCGAAACGGCAGTTCCGCGACCTCGTGCTGGACAACGTGCTCACCTGGCAGCTGTGGTACCAGGGCGGCCTGTGGACCAGCCCGGACTGGGAGCTGTTCAACCAGTACGCCAAGTACATCGCGCTCGGCGCCTCCGACGCCGAGGTGGACACCTTGATCGGCGAACTCGCCGACGCCGGGCTGCCGATCCCCGCGTCGGTGAACCAGCAGGGGTGGCGCACGTACGCCGAGCAGTTCCGCGACAAGCCGACGATCGATGTCGCCGACATCCGCAGTGCCTGCGCGGGCCCGGTCACCACGAGCACCGTGAACCCGTCGCTCGGTTCTTCCGCCACGCCGGTGTCGACGCCCAACGGCAACTCGTTCGAGTTCACCGCCCACGGCCAGCCAGGCGCGCCCTACCGCCGCGTGCCGGGCGGCTCCTGCTTCACGGGCGACACCACGGTTCTCGACGGGTCCGGACGAGCCGTCCCGATCGGGTCCGTCAAGCGCGGCGACACCGTACTGACCCGGGACGGCACCGCCACCGTGGCCGGCGTCGCGAGGCCCCTGCACGCCGGTCGCCCGCTGCACCGCCTGACCGGCGGCGGCCCGGTGTTCACCGGCACCCACCCGTTCCTGAACGCGGAGGCCGACGCACCCGGCAACCGGCCCGAGCTGCTGGCCGTGACCCCGGCCGCGCTCGCCTGGGACGTTCCTACCCTCAGCGAGAACGGCATCGGGGTCCTCCAGGCCGGCAGTATGGTGCTGACCCGCGGCGCCGGCCGGGAGTCACCGGCCGCGGTGGCGGTCGCCGGGGTCGAACAGGTGCGTCCAGCGGCCGCCGGCACCTACCTGTACGACCTGCGTCTCGTCGCGAAACCCGGTTCCCGGCAGGAGTTCTGGGCCGGCGACGGGACCACCTTCCACCTGGTGTCACCCGAACACCCGCGGCTCGACGAGGCAGGCCCGGAGGCGGAAGTGATCGTCACGGTCGCCGAAGGACTGCTGGGGGCCCGGCACCCGGCCGAACCGGGTTGGGGCCCCCGGGTCATCGACACGGTCAACCGGTTCGGCGCCGGCCTCGTCCACGACGCGCTCAACCGGGCACTAAGCGCCACGCCCTCTTTCGGGTCTCCTGGACCCCGGATCGCGCTCGGCGAACGCATCGACCGTCTCCACCACGGTCTCGGCACCGTCCCGGCGGAAACGGCCGCGGTCGGCGCGAGCCTGTTCGACACGATGCTCGGCACGGCCGGCCAGTGGCTGGCGTCGGTCATCGCCCTGGGCTGGCGCGCCGCGCCGCGCCCGGACGGCGAGATCGTCGCCGTCACGGTGTTCGACATCGTCATGACGCCGGACAGCCCGATCCGTCCCGGCGAGGAGATCCGCTTGGACGTCACGGTGACCGACCGGGACTCGACGGCGTCCACCGCCGTGTGGAACCGCGGCGGCCGGGCCGACACGCGCTTCCACCGCCACTTCGACCGGATCATCCACCTGGACACGAGCGGGGCCGGCCGGCCGGCCGATCTGTCCTTCACCGTCACCACGGAAGGCGTGTCCATCCCGGCCCTGCGCGCCGAGATGCCCGGGGCGGTCGACGGCGCCGCACTGACGCTCCAGTCGGCGCTGTTGCGTGACACCAGAGGCACGGTCGTGGGCACGGTGCGCTTCGACACCCGCCGGCTCGGCCGGGACCTCGCGTCCCGGGAGCTCGCCGGCCGCGGCTCGTGGACCGACGTCGCGGCACGCGCTTACGCCAACGCGGTCGGCGTGGCCATGGTCGAACCGATCCTGTCAGGACTGGAGCACGGCCGGCGTGTCCTCGATGTCATGCAGCAGCCCACGCCGAGGTGAAGGTTGCAGACCGGCTCCGCGCTCGGGTCGTTCACCCGGCCTTGGCGGCCAAGTCGATGACGAGACCGGCGAGACCGGCGAGGTCGCCGAGATCGGCCGCTGACGCGGTGGCCGGCGGCGCGCCGGAAGCTGGTGGTGCCCGGGCCAGGCCAGGAACGCGGTGGTCAGCCCGGCGGCACCGGCACCGGCGATGTCCCAGTCGTGGACGGCGATCATGACCGCCTCGGCCGGGTCGATCCGCTGGGCCTCGACCACCTGGCGGTAGGGCGCGGCGGCCGGCTTCAGCGCACCCACCTGCTCAGCCGAGAAGATCCCGTCGAAACTGCCCGTCAGCCCGGCGTGCTCGAGCTGCCGCTCGATCGTAGCCAGCGGCGAGTTGCCCAGCGCTACGAGCTCCAGGCCGGCCGCTCGAAGGCGAGCGAGTGCGCCGGGCACGTCCGGGTGCGCCGGCAGCGATCGCAACGTCGCTCCGACCACAGCGCGCTGGTCGTCGGTCAGCTGCGTGCCGTACCGGGCGGCGATGCCGGTCGCACACGTCCCGGCGATCTCGGCGAAGTCCCGGTAACCACCGGCGGCGGTGACCGTCAGGGCGGTGTGGATGACCAGGTCGAACCATTCGCGACGGGCGCTCGGCGAGCCGGTCGGCTCGACGAAGACGTCGTCCAGCGGCGCGAGGTCGAGCAAGGTTTCGTTGATGTCGAAGACACACAGCATGGAACACCCTCATGGGTTCGAAGATCCCCGGTGATCGCGGACGTCGACCTGGCGCGCGGCGCCGGGCTGGACGTGACCGGCGAGCGAGCGTGCGGCTCGTTCGCGCTGCCGGTCGCGAAGTCCACCCGGACCTACCACTGGCGGGTGCTGCGGGAAGCGGGCCTGATCAGGCAGCGAAACGCGGGCAACGGAACCTTCGTCCGGCTTCGCCGCGACGAGTTCGAGAAACGCTTTCCCGGCTTGCTCGACCTGACGTCATGAAAGCACGGCCCGCACCGCGTCCGGGAGATCCTCGCGGAACCCGGGAGACGTGAAGCGACCTCGCTGTCCGTCGAGCGCAAGATCCGGGTGCGTCGCGACAGCTCCGCGAATGCGGCTGTTCGGCCGGCCGTGCCGGCGATACCCTGGTCCCATGAGTGACTTCGCCTACACCGCGACTTTGATCGGCGGATTCGTGGCTGTGGCTCTTGTGCTGCGCGGCATCGGCAACGTGCTCAACGTCGGCGCCCACCACGAGGAGCGGACCGTCCGGCGATTTCGGCATTCGAAATAAGCCCCCCACGGCGTGCCGAACTCGCAGCTTTCGGCACGCCGTTCCGCCGGGCGTCGCACTCACCCGGCGACGGACACGCGAGGAGAACACGGTGCCGACCGCCTCACGACGAGGCTCGGCCGGCGTGGTTGGGAGTGGCGGCCTTGAGGGCACCGTTGGTGTCGGCCGCGTCGGCGACCGCCTGAGCGGCGGCTTCCGCGGCACGTGCGGCGTCGGAGGTGGCGCGTTCGGCAACTTCGTCCGAAACCGGTGACGTCATCTCGCGGGTGGCCGGTGACTTGGGCAGGGCTTCGGTGAACGCGCTGGAAACACTCTGGAGTGCGGAGGTGACCTCGCTCGGGATCACCCAGAACGTGTTGCCCGGTCCCTGGGCCAGCTGCGGCAGCATCTGGAGGTACTGGTAAGCGAGCAGCTTCGGGTCGGGATCGTTGCGGTGCACGGCTTGGAACACCTGGTCGATGGCCCTCGACTGCCCTTCGGCCTTGAGGATCTCCGCGGACCGGTTGCCTTCCGCGCGCAGGACGGCGGCCTGTTTGTCACCTTCGGCGGTGAGGATCTGGGACTGGCGCTGACCTTCCGCACCGAGGATGGCGGCGCGCTTGTCCCGCTCGGCGCGCATCTGCTTTTCCATGGCCTCCTTGATGCTGTTGGGCGGGTCGATGGCCTTGATCTCCACCCGGTTGACCCGCAGCCCCCATTTTCCGGTGGCCTCGTCGAGCACACCGCGCAACTGGCTGTTGATCGTGTCGCGGGAGGTGAGAGTGCGTTCCAGGTCCATCGAGCCGACGACGTTGCGCAAGGTCGTGACGGTCAGCTGCTCCACCGCCTGCAGGAAACTGGCGATCTCGTAAGCCGCGGCTCGCGGGTCGGTGACCTGGAAGTACAGCACCGTGTCGATCTCGACGACCAGGTTGTCCTCGGTGATCACCGGTTGCGGCTGGAACGAGACCACCTGTTCCCGCAGGTCGATCGCCGGGTAGACGCGATCCATGTAGGGGATGACGAAGTTGAGACCCGGCTGCAGGGTCCGGTTGTAGCGCCCGAGCCGTTCGACGTTGCGTGCGCGAGCCTGGGGCACGATGCGGACGGCCTTGAGCACCGTCACCACTGCGAGCAGTGCCAAGATCAAGCCGACGACCAAGATGGCGGAAACTTCCATGGGTTACTCCCGGGGGTAGACGAGTGCGGTGCTGCCGCGGATCTCCATGACGTCGGCCACTGCCCCGGTCGGAATCACCAGGGTGTCGTCGTAGCTGCGCGCCGTCCACTCCTCACCGCCGATGCGGACCAGGCCGTCCACCCCGTTCACCTCACGCAGGACGTAAGCGGGTTTGCCGATGAGCGCGTCCACGCCGAAGCGCTGGAGCTGCGGACGAAGCATGTGGCGCTGGACGACGGGACGCAGCAGCAGGAGGCCGGTCGTGGCGGCGATGGCGAAGATCAGGAGCTGGAACGAAGGCGGCAGGCCGACGGTGGCGGCACCCGCGGTAAGCAGCGCGGCGCCGCCGAGGAGCCCGAGAGCCGCGGTGAGGGTGAAGATCTCCGCCACGCCCAGTACCGCCGCGAGGATCAGCCAGATCTGCCAATCGATCATGTGGTGGTCTCCCCCGCTCCCTCTCGTGACACCTGCGGCATCGTCCACTCATCGTGTTCGCCCGCGGCTCCGCCGACAAGGTGCGCGCCCGGCGACGTTCGAGCGGTCTTTGTTGCCGATTCCCGGCAACAAGTGCGCACATGTCGTCCTGAAGCCGTTAGGGTCGGGATTCAACGGGTTGCCGAAAGACCGCAAACACCGGTTGAGGCGGAAATGGGTTGACGATGACCGGGCGTGACCGCCGGAGGCTGGATGTCGCCGCGCTCGCCGAGCGAGCCGCACGGGACGCGGGCGGGGTGTCACCGGAGTTCCTCGACGGCTACTTGGAGATGCTCGCCGGTGTCAGCGCGACCGGGCGCCGGCTGGCACGCGCGGAACTCGAGTCCCGCCGCGCGCTCGGCGCGAGCGCTGCCGAGCAGAGCGTTCCCCTGCGCGCGCTGGTCGATCTGTACCTCAGCGCGAACTGGCTGTCCTGGCGCGAGCTGCCCGCGCTCGCCGCGGCGAGCGGCAAGGAGCAGGTCAGCGCGATCGCCGAAGCGGTCCTGCGCGCCGCCGACGACGCCATCGTCGCGCTGGCCGACGGATACGACAGCGCACAGCGTCAGGTCATGCGCCAGGAAGGTGCCGCGCGCCGGGAGTTCGTCGACGACCTGCTCCACGGCCGCAGCGACCTCGGGCGGCTGGCCGAGCGAGCCGAACGGTTCGGCCTCCGGTTGGCCGCGGACTACGCCGTGGCCGCGGCACGCGCCGATCAGCCGTTCACCGAAGGCGACTCCACGACACGGCGCGTCGAAGCCGCGCTCCTGCGTCGCTTCGACGCCCACGAGGTCCTCGTCACCACCAGGGACGGGCTCCTGCTCTGCCTCGCCCCCGGCATGCTCGCCGAAGCACCGGCCGAGTTCGCCCGGCAGGTCGGGTCGCTGCAGCCGGCGCGTGCCGGATGGCAGGTCGGCGTCGGCCGGACGCACGCCGGCCCCGGCGGTATTCTGCGCTCCTACGAGGAAGCACGCGGCGCCCTGGACCTGGCCGCGTCCCTCGGGCTCGCCGCGACCGTGCTCAAAGCGAGTGACCTGCTGGTCTACCAGGTGCTGTTCCGGGACCGCGCCGCGATCATCGACTTGGTCGGCACCGTGCTGGGTCCGCTGGCGGACTCCAGGGGAGGTGCCCGGCCGCTGCTGGACACCTTGGCCGCCTATTTCGCCGCCGGCGAGAACACCGCGGAAACGGCACGGCAGCTGTTCCTGAGCGTCCGCGCCGTCACCTACCGGCTCGACCGCGTCCACCAGCGCACCGGCTACGACCCCCGCGACCCTGCCCAGCGCTTCACCCTCGAAGCCGCGGTGCTCGGCGCCCGCCTGCTCGGCTGGCCCGACCGACCCACTCAACCGGCGTGACCGACCACGACAGGAGCAGGCGATGACAGCCACCGCACGAGCCGGCCGAGCTCCCGCACAGCGACGCCGACCGCACGATCGACCAGGTCACCGAAGTCCGGCCCCGGCCGCATCGCCCGCCGACGACAACGAGGCCACCCGATGAGCTCCCTCATCGCGATCACCGTGTTCGTGGTCGCCTACCTGTTCATCGCCACCGAAAAAATCCCCAAGATGATCGCCGCGCTGGCCGGCGCCGCCGTGAT
>NZ_JBITCJ010000031.1:0-25268 GCF_044453095.1 Amycolatopsis sp. NPDC051758
ACCCCCCCCCCCCCCCCCCCCCCCCCCCCCCCCCCCCCGGGGGGG
Source organism: Amycolatopsis sp. NPDC051758 (assembly GCF_044453095.1). Lineage (NCBI taxonomy): Bacteria > Bacillati > Actinomycetota > Actinomycetes > Pseudonocardiales > Pseudonocardiaceae > Amycolatopsis > Amycolatopsis sp. NPDC051758. The sequence continues at coordinate 46 of NZ_JBITCJ010000031.1, forward strand.
GGGGGGCGCCGCCCGGGGGGGGGGGGCCCCCGGCCCCCCCGGGGCGGGGGGGGGGCCCCCCGGGGGCCCCCCCCCCCGCCGGGGGATCACCGGGTCATGAACTCGTCCAGGCGCAGCGCGCGGTCGACGATCCGGACGTCGCCGATCCAGCCGTGGAACACGTTGTCGAGCGTGCCGCCGTATTCGTGGCCGCCGAGGAGCCAGGTGAGGCCGAGCGAGGCGATGCCGACGGAGTCGGTGAAGGGGTTGTCGGCCACCGGCGAACTTTCGACGTACACCTTGGTGTGGTGCCCGTCGTTGACCACCGCGATGTGCCACCACTGGTCCTCGGCGAGGCCGTGGCTCCAGTTGGTGGTCGGGTAGGTCTGGCTGAGCGGGTAGCAGTTGAACTGCACCTCACGACCGTTGTTCGTGGTCATGAGCTGGGCCACCGGCTCCTTCGGGTCGGTGTTCTTGCCGTGCTTGCCCGCGTCGCCGGACGCGCCGCGGCGGACCAGGACGGGCATGTTGCCGTTGGCGCCGCCGTCCCAGTCGCGCGGGATCTTCACGAACGTCTCGATCGTGTAGCCCCGCTTGAACGTCTCGGTGTTCAGCGGCGCGCGCGAGCCCGTGGTCAGGTACGCGCCGTGCAGCGGGCTCCGGCCGCCGGCGAACCGGAGGCTGGCGTGGCCCGGCTGGTCGGGATGGTGGTCGTCGGTCCAGGTCAGGGCGTCGGGCGCGGTGCCGGCGACGGACTGCAACGTGAGGTCGTTGCCGTGGCCGGACAGGTCACGCACCTTCTGGCTGGAGGTGACGGGGCTGCCGTTCGGGCCGACGTTGTCGAAGCGCCAGTACGCGAGCGTGCCCGGCACGAGCACCTGGCCCGCCGGACGCGCCGGGCGGACCGGCACGGGGATGAAGCCGGAGAAGCGCTGCTCGAAGTCGAACGGCGTGGAGAAGCGGTCGACGGCCGTGGTGAGCCGCGACTCCAGCACCTCCATGCGGTTGCGCTTCGCGGGGTCCTTCTCGAGGATCCACGGCGAGATCGTCTCGACGTCGATCGTGTTGCGCTCGAGGTCGAAGTGGTACAGGCGCAGCATGCCGCCGCCGCTCATGTACCGGTTCTGGTAGTTCGTGATGTGCAGGTGCACGTCGTTGCCGGCCGCGTTCTTCTTCGTCATGCGGCCCGAGGGCCAGTAGTGGCCGTTGAGCGTGAGGAAGATCTGGTCGTTGTCCTTGATCAGCGAGTCCCACACGGTCTGGCCGTAGTCGGTGATCTCGGCGTTGTTCTCGGCGTCGCCCGACTCGTACGGGTAGACCTCGTCGCCGTAGGTCGGCGCCACGATCTCGTGACAGGTCAGGATCACCGGCAGGTGCGGGTTCTTCTTGATCACGCTGTCGGCCCACGCGAAGCCCGCGGCCGACGTGCGCCAGTCCATGGCCAGCAACAGCCACTCGCGCCCGGCCGCGCGGAAGACGTGCGCGGTGTTGTAGCCGCTGGTGTCGGAGCCGAGGAACGACTTCTGCCGGCGGAACCGCTGCGGGCCCATGGTCTGCAGGTACGGCGTGGTGCCGCGGGTGTCGTCCCCGGACACGTCGTGGTTGCCGGCGAGCACGCTGTAGGCGACGTTCGCCGAATCGGCCAGTTTGAACGTCTTGTCCACCGCCTGGAACGACGTGACGTCGGCGTCCTGCGTCAGGTCGCCGAGGTGGGCCAGGAAGACGATGTTGTTGTCCGGTTTGCCGCTGTTCTCGATCACGTAGCGCAGCGATGCTTCCTGCGGCTCCGGGTTGATGCTGTTCTGGCTGCCCCAGTACAGGTACTGGGTGTCCGGCATCACGGCGACGGTGAACTGGCGGCTCTCGCCGTCCGGGTTCCACCGGCCCCTGTTCGCGCTGTCCACGGTGTTCGTGTTGTCCGTGGTGCCGGCTTCGGCCGGTGTGACGCCGAGCGCACCCAGCGCCGTCGCGCCGACGCCGGCCAGCCCCGCGTTGCGCAGGAAGGACCGTCGGTTCGGGCCCGGCTGGTTTTCGCGCATGATCTGCCTCATTCGGTTTTCCAGGGAGAATCCTTCGGCGACCGGACGCTATTCCCGTCTGCTTGAGCCGACACGAACAGCAGATGGCCTGCTCACGACGGCTCCCTTACGTCGCGCAGCCCGTTCGCCGTGCCGGGGGCGATAGCCTCTACATGCGCTGCCGAGCCCGGCCTGGAGGTGAGCTGCGATGGCGTCAGCCGGCGACACCGTGACGACCGAGGTGATCATCGCCGGGGGCGGCCCGGTCGGCCTGACCCTCGCGCACGAGCTGGGCTCGCGAGACGTCGACTGCCTCGTCGTCGAGCCGCGCACGCAGCCGGACCTCGCTTCGCCGCGCTGCAAGCAGATCAACCCCAAGTCGATGGAGGCCTACCGGCGGCTCGGCATCGCCGGCGCGATCCGCGACCACGCACGGCTGCCGTTCGGCTGGTCCGACTCGGCCGTGTTCTGCACCAGCCTCACCGGCGAGGGCCTGGTGCGCTTCGACGGCATCTTCGCGCTCTCGGACGTCCAGCGTGACGACCTCGCCGAGCCCGCCCAGTGGTGTGCGCAGAACCGGCTCGAGGAGGCCCTGCGCGCGACGCTGCCGCAGCGGGCGAGTGTGTCGGCGTGGTGGGGCTTCGCGGTGACCGGGGTCAAGCAGGACGTCGACGGCGTCACCGTCACGGCCGTCGACGGCGAAGGCAACGAGCGGCGCGTCCGGGGCAAACACCTCGTCGGGGCGGACGGCAGCCGCAGCGTCGTGCGGCGCGAGCTCGGCATCCGGCTTTCCGGGCGCAGCCACGAGATCCGCAACCTGCAGACCATCTTCAGCGCGCCCGGGCTCGGCGAAGCGCACCCCCACGGCCGCGCCGTGCAGTACTGGGTGGTCAACTCGGAGGTCAACGGCCTGATGGGCCGGCTCGACACCGAGGACACCTGGTGGGCGATCATCATCGGCGCCGCCGCGGACCCGGACACCGCGTCCGTCCGCTCGGCGGTGCACACCATGATCGGCGCCGAGCACCCGATCCGGATCACCGGCGTGGACCCGTGGCAGGCGCGGATGCTCGTCGCCGACCGCTACCGCGAGGGCCGCTGCTTCCTGGCCGGCGACGCGGCCCACCAGAACCCGCCCTGGGGCGGGTTCGGCGCCAACACCGGCATCGGCGACGCGGTCGACCTGGGCTGGAAACTCGCGGCGCACCTGCGGGGCTGGGCCGGGCCCGGACTGCTCGGCTCCTACGAGACCGAACGGCGGCCGATGGCCGAACGCGCGATCGCGGAGGCCGAACGCAACATGCGGGTCCTCACCGGGGAACTCGCCCACCCCGCCCTCACCCGGTCCGACGCCGAAGGAGCGGAAGCCCGGAGCAAGACCGCGGACCTGATCCGGCAGACCAAGGCCGCCGAGATGTACACCGTCGGGTTCGTCCTCGGCGCCCGGTACGACGATTCACCGCTCATCACCGGTGACGACCGGCCGGAACCCGTGGCGCCGCCGTTGGAGCACCGGCCGTCGGGCAAGCCGGGAAACCGCTTACCTCACCTGTGGCTGGACCGCGAGCGCTCGCTCTACGACGTCCTCGGGCCCGGATTCACCCTTCTCGAGGTCGCCGCACCCGGCGCGCCGGACTGGGAGGACGCGGCCGCGTCCGTAGGTGTTCCCCTGGCGCGGTACCGGCTGAACCGCCCCGATCTCCGGGAGCGCTACGGCGCCGCGTACCTCCTCGTCCGCCCCGACCGCCACATCGCCTGGCGCGGCGACACAACACCACCCGACGTGGCGGTGATCCTCGACCGGGCACGCGGCGTGGTGCCGGCCCGGTGACCGCCACCCCCGTTCACGGCCGCAGGCCGTTACGGTCACCGGACCGGCTCTCACGCGCGCCGATGGCCTAGGCCACCGCCGCGCCGATCGATGCGCACACTTTCCGCTTCGGCACGGTTTCCCCCTTGAATCGTCCAGCCAGGCCGGCGTGTTCGAACGTAACCAGCGGGCGCCCGGTGTGGCGAGGCACAGACTGCACAGTGAGCGCCGCGGCGGTTTCTCGCTGACCAGTGAGCGCGGTTCAGAGCGTGCCGAGGGCGCGCATGGCCAGCCACAGCTCGTGTTTGGCGCTGGGCGCGTGCAGCAGTGACCGTCCGAGCACCTGCTCGATCCTGGCCAGCCGCTTGCGCGTGGCCGGCGCCGAGATGGCCAGGGCCGACGCGGTGGCGGGCAGCCGGGTGTCGGCGCGCAGCCAGGCCCGGACCGTCTCGGCGCCGGCCGGGAGCCCGGCCCCTTCGAGGGGAAGCAGCTGGGATCGGGCCCAGACGCCGGCGGCCGGGGTCGCCAGCAGGTCGTCGAGCGTGCTCGCCGCCGGTGGTGCGGTGAAGGTCCGGTGGACGGCGTGCAGGCGCAGGGCGAGCCAGGCGGCCGACTGGTCGGCGACCCGGGTCAGGTCCAGGCCGAGCAGGCCGTCGAGCAGGCGCAGGCGCGCGTACAGCGTGTTGCGGTGGATCTTGAGGTGGCGGCCGGCGCCGCTGTCGAAGGTGAGCCAGGAATTCAGCGTGGCCAGGAGCTCTTCGGCGCCGGGATCGGCCCGCCGCGCCGGGACGTGGGTCAGGCACGGTGCCAGGAACCCGGCCGCCCAGGCGGGCCCGCGGCCGCCGAGGAACGGCGTGAGGCCGGTGTGCCGATCGAACCGGGCGTACCGGCCGGGCACACCGCGGGCCACCGCCAGGGCGTGGAACGCTTGTTCGTAGCCGAGCGCGGTCTCCTGCAGCGGCATCTCCTGGCTCGCGCCGACCCGTGCTTCCGGGGCGCGTTCGGCGATCAGCCGGTCCAGGCCGCGGTGCTCCCGCTCCGGCGGGACGAGCGCGATCAGGTGGTGGGGCTGCACGGGACAGGGCACGATCCACGCCCGCCCCCGCGCGAAGCGTTCGATCTGGTCGGCGACCTGGAGGCGCCGGCCGGCCGGGCACTCCACGACGTACACGCGGGCCAGGCTCGGCAGCTTGGGTCCGAGGGTCGCGGCGATCCGTCTCGCGGCGGCCAAGCTGCCGGCCATGAGCAGGTGGAGCACGGCCTCACGGCTCTGCGTCATCGCCGACGCGACCCGGCCGCGGGCCTGTTCGGCCTCCGCCAGCCGCCAGCACAGGCCGAGGAACCGCGCGGCGTCGGCGAGCAGGACGCTGTGCCGGCGCTCCGACCGGCCCGCGACCACCAGGTACGGCGCCCGCCCGGCCTCGTCCCCGGCGTCGAGGCGGACGACGTCGATCGGGTCCGGCTCGCCGCCGACCACCGCCGAAGGTGTTCCGCGGGGGTGCATGCCGGCCACCGCGGCGGCGGCCGCAGCCAGGATCGGCGGGCGGGGAGCGGACCGCTTTGCGGGTACCGCGAGAGTTCTGCCGTCCACGTCGAGCAGCGCGGCCGTTCCGCCGGTGCGCCTCGCGAGCCAGTCGAGCAGCGCGCCGACCGCGCCGGGCCCGGCGGACAGCCGGGAGAGCGCGACGATGTCGTCGGCTCGATCAGCGGTCACCCGACCTCGCCCGACGTCGACCACCCCCTGGGGCACACGAACTTTCACCTTAACCGGACCTTTTCGTGACCGGAAGGCCCGGCCCGGCGCGCTCGGCGCCGGGCCGGATCCCGGCCGCGCTAGCCGAAGTTCACGTCACTGCACCACATGTAGGTCTGGTCCTGGTGTGACGCCTGCCAGATGGTGAACACGACGTGGTGTCCCGTGTAGACACCCGAGGTCTGGACCGTGAACGTGATGTCCTTGGCGGGGGCGTACCGGCCGGTCTGGGTGACGAGGTCGAGGTTGCCCCAGCCGAGGCGCTGGGTGGCCGGGTCGAACCCGTTCTTGCTGACGTAGACCCGGAGGAAGTCGGCGCCGTGGCTGGCCTGGTCGTACAGGTGCATCGAGAAGCTGCTGCCGAGGCTGGTGGTCTTCCACGGGCCGGGGGTGTTCAGGGAGTTGTTGCGCGACAGGGCGTTGCTGCAGAGCTGGCCGTCGGGCGTCGCACCCTGGAAGTTGCCGCCGAGCCCGTCCCGCAGTGCGCTCATCCAGTTCCACATGGTGTCGGCGTTGGCCTGGAAAGCCTGCCAGCACATGGGGTCCTGCTGCTGCATGGCCGGGTTCGTGTGCTGGCTGCCCCAGTCCTGCCAGCACTGGTAGGCGCGGGTGGCGGGGCCGACGATGGTGCCGTGCGCCGAAGCCGCCGGCACCCAGAGGAACATCCCGGCCAGCGCGGCGACGAGCACTGCCAGGACGCTCCGTCGCCGGACGGTGGCCGCAAGGTTGGTCCGTGTACGCATGAATGGGCCTCCATTCGTGATGAGTGGTGGTGATCCATTGGGAGCGCTCCCAGCGTGCGTGACAGAGTATCGGTGATCCGGCAAAACTTCAACGAAGCGCGGGTGATTGCGGTGGCCTGTTTTCCGCGGGAGGTCAGCGCCCTGTTGGCGAGATCAGGGCTCGGCGGCAAGCGGGGGGCGTCTTGCCGCCGAGCCGAACTGTCGGAGATCGGGACGGTCGGGGGGCCTGCCGGACCGATCACCTCAGCACTGGTCAAGAGGGCCGGGCGCGGTCGAAATGACGGCTCGGACCGGACATCACCGAGATGGGTGACACGCCGGTGTCCGGGACCGGCCCGGACCTGCGCAGAAGCCGCTTGACGTGTCAGCCGGGGGAGGGGGCGCCGAGCATCCGGGCGGCGAGTTCGGCGTAGGACTCGCCGAGGGCCTCGGGCGAGTCCGCGCCGTCGAGGCGGTACCAGCGCACCAGGTCGATGCCGAGCGACAGGATCGCGCGCACCGTCCGGTCGATGTCGGGCACGTCGAAGACGCCTTCCCGGGCGCCGCGCTCCACGGCCGTCTGGACCACCGCGGAGAACTGCTGCCGGAGTTCGAGAACCTCGCCGAAGTGCGCCGGCTCGAGCGCCGCCAGTTCGTACTGGCAGACCCTCGCCACGGTGTGGTGGCGGGCGTGCCACGACACGTGCCCGGCCACCAGCCGCCGGAGGTGGCGGCGGGTGTCGCCGTCGTCGTGCTGGGCCGTCAGCGCCGCGAGGGCGCGCTCGTGGCCGGTCCGCGCGATGTGGAACAGCACGGCCTCCTTCGAGGAGAAGTGCACGTACAGCGAACCGGGGCTGAGGCCGACGACGGCGGTGATGTCGCGGGTGGTGGTGGCGTGGAAACCCTTGCGGGCGAAGCATTGCACGGCCGAGGACAGCAGCGCGCGAGCCACCGCGGAGGTGTCTTCTCCCCAGAACTCGTCCGGGACCGTCTCGGGCCCGAGGTTGGTCGTGAGCTCCATCGCGGCCGCCGCCGGGTGTCTCCCGCCACCGCGGCGGCGCTCTTTCGCGGGCATCGCTGATCTCCCCTCCGACAGGGGTCCGGGCTTGACACACCCCGGCCCCGCGGTCATGGTAACTGGGCGCTTAGTTACTCGACCTACGGAACTGTCGACGATGACACAAGGAGAGGTCACGATGGGACAAGCCGCGTCCAGGCAACCGACCGTCGTGGCCGACGGCTTCTCCTACCTCGAGTGCCCGAGGTGGCACGACGGCCGGCTGTGGGTGTCGGACTTCTACACCGAGAAGGTCGTGGCGATCGACAGCCGCGGCGGCACCGAGGTCGTCGCCGAGGTTCCGCAGCAGCCGTCGGGGCTGGGCTTCCTGCCCGACGGGCGCCTGCTCATCGTGTCGATGCGCGACCACCGCCTCCTCGTGCGCGACGAGTCGGGAAAACTGGCGGAGCACGCCGACCTCTCCGGCGTGGTGTCCGGGGTGCTCAACGACATGGTCGTCGACGACCGCGGCCGCGCCTGGGTGGGCAACTTCGGCTTCGACCTCATGGGCGGCGCGCCGATGCGCTACACCACGCTCACCCGCGTCGACCCGGACGGGAGTGTCGCCGTCGCCGCCGAGGACCTCGGGTTCCCCAACGGCATGGTGATCCTGCCCGGCAATGTGCTGGTCGTAGCGGAGACCTTCGCCGGGCGCTTGACCGCCTTCGACATCGGCGAAGACGGCGAGCTGAGCGGCCGGCGCGTGTGGGCGCAGTTCGGGGAGACACCGCAGACCGACGACGTCGGAGAGGCGGTGGAGCGCCTCGAAGTGGCGCCCGACGGCATCTGCGCCGACGCCGAGGGCGCGATCTGGGTGGCCGACGCCGTCCACAACCGCGTCATCCGGGTCGAAGAGGGCGGCCGGATCCTCGACGAGGTCGACGCCGGCACCGGGGTCTTCGCCTGCATGCTCGGCGGCGACGACGGCCGGACGCTCTACCTCTGCGCGGCGCCGTCCTTCCCCGAGCACGAACGCCGTCCGGTCCGCGAGGCCCAGCTCCTCGCGGTCGACGTCGAGGTCCCGCACGCCGGCCTGCCCTGAACCAGCCCCGTCGAACCGGAGGGCCCGCATGGACGTCTCCTGCGCTTTCCCGACCGCACTGGATTCCCCGGCCAACATCGTGGTGGCCGAAGAGCTGGGTTACGCGCGGGCGTGGGTCTACGACACGCCCCAGCAGAGCCCCGACGTGTGGATGACCCTCGCACTGGCCGCCGAGCGCACCGAGCGGATCGGGCTCGCCCCCGGCGTGCTGGTGCCCAGCCTGCGCCACCCGATGGTCAACGCCGCGGCGACCGCCACCCTCGCCGCGCTGGCGCCCGGCCGTGTCGCGGTCTCCTTCGGCACCGGGTTCACCGGCCGCCGGGCGATGGGGTACCGAGCGATCACCTGGGCCTACATGGAGTCCTACATCCGCGCCTTCCGTGGGCTTCTGCGCGGCGACGTCGTCGAGTGGGAAGGAGCGCAGATGCAGATGCTGCACCCCGACGGCCACGCGCCCGCCCGCCCGGTCGACGTCCCGGTCCTGATCGGGGCGCTGGGGCCGAAGGGGCACCGGGTGGCCAAGGAACTCGGCGACGGGCTGTACGTCACGCTGCAGTTGCCTGAGTTCCTTCGCGAGTACTCGTGGGTGCCTTATTTGGTGTGGGGCACGGTGCTCGATCCGGAAGAGCGCACCGACACCGAGCACGCCCGCCGGGCCGCCGGGCCCGGCTGGGCGTTGGCTTACCACGGCGCTTACGAGTTCGGCGGTGCGTCCGCTGTGCGTGCTCTCCCGGGTGGCACGGAGTGGCTGGATGTGGTGGAGCAGACGCCGTCGGAGCGGCGGCATCTCGCGGTCCATAGTGGACACTGTGTGGAGCTGGGGGAGGCTGACCAGGCGGCCTGGAAGGCCGGTGGGCATACGATGCTGCGGGATGTCACGATGAGCGGTACTCGTGAGGAGATCCGGCGGCGGTTGGATGAGGTTGCCGCTCGGGGGGTTACCGAGATCGTTTTTCAGCCTTGTGGGCCTGATGTTCGGTCTGAGCTTGAGAAGTTCTTCGACGCTGCTAGTGGGTAGCTGCTCTCCGGCGTTGGTTCTCAAGATGCGGCTTCGCCGGGGCGTGGGAAATCGGCGCTTGCTCGTGGTTGCTTGTCGCTCGGTGCGGGAGCGCCGATTCCCCACGCAACGGTGTCCCTGCCGGTGTTGCGCTTCCACCTGATCGAGTGATGAACATTCGTTCGATCATCGGTAATCTTGGTGTGTGGACAGCGAAACGGTGTGGCAAGCAGATGCGGTGGCCTTGGCCGACCGTGTCTCCGCGCTGCTCACTGTGGTGCGGTCTGCTGAGGCTGAGATCGGTTCGCTGCTGGTGGAAATCGAGTCTCGCGGGGTTATGGAGCTGTTCGGGTATCGGTCTGTTGCGCGGTTGTTCGAGCACTTGGCTGATGTTCCCAAGGCTGCTGCCGAACGCGTCGTGAAACGAGCGCGGGCGGTCAATCCTGGGTGTGCTCTCGATGGCAGTCCGGTGCCTGCTGTTGCTCCCGCCACCGGGGTCGCCGCCCTGGATGGCCGGTTGAGCAACCCGATGATCGACACCATCGTTGAAGCCCTGACCCAGATTCCACCCGAACACCGCGACAATGCTGAACGAGACTTGCTGTCCTTCGCCTCCGAAGCCGGGCACAAGCAAGTCGCAGCGTTGGGGGCGCGGATCGTCGCGCACCTCGATCCCGACGGTGCTGAACCCGAGCTCACCGAGCCCGCCACCCCCAGCCGGGAACTGTCGTTGCGCCGTAAGAGATCCGGGGTGTGGGAGCTCAACGGCCGGTTCGACGATGAGACCGGCGCCCGCGCCAGCGCCCTCCTCGACGTGCTCGCCCAACGCCGCACCGCCGACGACGGCCCCGACTTCCGCTCCCCGCAGGAACGCTACGGCGATGCCTTCTCTGACGCGATCGACCTCGCTCTCAACTCCCCGGACCTGCCGACGCAGGCTGGTGAACGAGCACACGTGATGGTCGCGGTCTCGCTGGAAGACCTTCGGTCCGGCATTGGCCGGGCAACTCTCGGCGACACCGGCCGCATCTCCGCAGCCGAAGCCCGGATCCACGCCTGCGACTGCAAACTCATCCCGGCCGTGTTGGGCAACAAGAGCGAACTGCTTGATCTCGGCCGCTCACGCCGCCTGGTCCCACTCAAACTTCGCCGCGCCCTCTACCTCCGGGACCGCGGCTGCGCCTTCCCCGGCTGCCATCGCCCACCCCGGCACTGTCAAGGTCACCACATTCGCCACTGGGCTGACGGCGGCCCGACGGATCTGGGCAATCTGGTGCTGATGTGCGCCCATCACCACCGGTTGCTGCACCGCTCCGGCTGGGAAGTCCGCATCGCCACTGACGGTCTACCGGAGTTCTTGCCCCCGGTGTTCCTGGATAAGCGCCGAAAACCTCGGCGCAACAACCTTCACCAACCCCTACCGTTCGCGGCATGACCAACCGAACAACGGGAAAGGCCCGCAGCCAAACGGCTACGGGCCTACACCCACGCCCGGGAGCCGTTGAGGTGGTTGAAGCAAGCTCAGTCACCTCTGCCAACCGTTGCTGTTCGCGCCTTGGCTAATTGAACGGGGTAGGCCCGCCGCCGCCGGCAGCGGGCCTACGCCCATGTCGTGGGCCGTTGAGCTGGTTGATGCAGACTCAACCACCCCGCCAACTGTTGCCGTTTGCGCCTTGACCAGTCCGCGGGTAGGCGCGCAGCAGCCGGCTGTGGGCCTACACCCATGCCCGTGAGCTGTTGAGGTGGTTGAAGCAAGCTCAGCCACCCCGCCAACTGTTGCCGTTCGTGGCTTGACTAATTGAACACGGGATCGGCCCGCAGCTAGTGGTTGCGGGCCTGCACCCACGCCCGTGAGCCGTTGAGCCGGTTGAAGCGGCTCAACCACCGCCACCAACGCTTGCCGTTAGCGGCGTGACCAACCGGCCAACGGGAAAGACCCGCAGCCACCGGCCTACCCCACGTCGCGAGCCAAGCAAACTCAACCACCTACAAGAAACTCCCTAAGCAGGCACAGCCGCCCGCATAGGAGCCCGCGCAAACTCCGCCATACCCTCCTCAAACCCAACCGAAGGCAGCCAGCCCAGCTCCGCCTTGATGCGCCGCGGAGACGCGACGATATGCCGCACGTCGCCGATGCGATACTCACCAGTGATCACCGGCTGCGGTGTGCCGCGCGCCGCAGCCAGGGCGCCCGCCACCTCTGCAATACTGCGCGGGTCGCCGGTCGCCACGTTGAACGCGCGGAACCCCGAATGCTGCGCCGACAACGCCGCCACATTGGCCGATGCGATGTCGCGGACGTGGATGAAATCCCGGCACGGCTTGCCGTCCTCGAAGACGCGGGCTGCCGTTCCGCGCTCCACGGCCGTGCGGAAGACGGCCGTCACGCCGGAATACGGGCTTCCGTGGGGCATGTTGGGTCCGTAGACGTTGTGGTACCGCAGTGCGACCGCCTGTCCTCCGGTCTCGCGGGCCCACGCGCCGACCAGGTGCTCCTGGGCCAGCTTTGTCACCGCGTAGACGTTGCGGGGCGGGTCGAGCGGATCGTCCTCCTCGACCGGATTGTCCACTAGCGACAAGTCGCATTCCGGGCAGGTCACCTCGAACCGGCCCGCGTCTAGGGCCTCCTTAGCTCGGCGGCCGGGCCGGACGCGGCCGTGCGCTGGGCAGTCGTAGCGGCTGTCGCCGTAGATCACCACTGAGCTGCCTAGCACCAGCTTGCCGAGACCCAGCTCGGTCATCGCGGTGACGAGCTGTGCGGTGCCTAGGTCGTTGCACGTCACATAGCGTGCCGCGTCGCGGATCTCCTTGCCGCGGCCGACCATTGCGGCCTGGTGGCACACCACGTCGATGCCGCGCAGGGCCGAGGCCACTGTGGACTCGTCGCGCAGGTCGCCGTGCCGGAATTCGACTCCGGTGGGGAACTCCGGGGGTGCGCCGGACGGGTGGACGTGCGGGAGCAGCGCGTCCAGGACCCGGACCTCGTGCCCCGCGGCCACCAGGGCCTCGACGACGTTGCGGCCGATGAACCCGGCGCCGCCTGTGACCAGAACTCGCATTCCGCCTCCCGCGTCTTGTGGCTTCCCACGTTCTTCGGCGGTGCTCGGCCCGGACTCGAATGCGGCTGGACCCGCGCGCCATACGGTCCAGCCGTCCGGGTCACGGAGGCGGACGTGGCGAGAGGCTGTGGTGCTGATGCTTGGTCGGGTGGTCGTGGACGGCACAACCGACACGGCGGTGGTGATCGGAAGTGCGGGGTTCATCGGACGCCGGCTTTCGGCGACGCTCGACCACGCGCGGGTGCGGACGGCTTGTTTCACGAGGCAGTCGAGGTTCTTGCGCGACGGCGAACTGGCCGACTCGATCGCCGGCGCCGGGACGGTGTTCTACCTCGCGTCCAGCATCAACCCGGCGCTGGGGGAGAGCCACCCGGAGCTGGCGCGGGCCGACCACGTGCTGTTCAGCACGCTGCTCGATCGGCTGCGCCGCCGGGACAACCCGCCGACCGTGGTGCTGACGAGCTCCGGGGGCACCGTGTACGACCCGGCGTTCGCGCCGCCGTACGCGGAAAGCTCGCCGCTGAGACCCTCGGGCGCCTACGGGCGGGCGAAGATCGCCCTCGAAGAGGAGCTGCTGAGCCACGCGGGTGAGCTGCCGGCGGTGATCCTCCGGATGTCCAATGTGTACGGTCCGGGCCAGCCGACCGGGCGCGGCCAGGGGGTGCTCGCCCACTGGCTGTCCGCGGCGCTGGACTCCCGGCCGCTGCGGCTGATCGGCGACGTGAACGCGACCCGCGACTACGTCTACGTGGACGACGTCGTCGACGTCATGCGGCGGGTGCGGGGCGCCGAGCCCGCAACACCCCTGATCCTCAACATCGGCTCCGGTGTGCGCACCTCGCTCACCGGCCTGCTGGACGTGGTGCGCTCGGTCGTGGCGCTCGACCTGCGGGTGGAGTTCCAGCCGAGCCGGCTGTTCGACCGGCAGGACGTCTGGCTCGACGTCGGCGAGGCGGAGCGGGTGCTGGGCTGGCGACCTGACACGTCGCTGAAGGAAGGCGTGGCGGCGACCTGGCGGTCCTGGCTCGCCGGTGCGGCCGTCACCGCCGGGGTCACCGAGCTCCAAACGATTTTCGAGACCATCTGACCAGGCTGTTCCGGAGTAACCCGACTGCAGAGCGAGGGACCGAATGTTAGCTGAACTGCTCGCCCGTTCCGGCAAGGTACTGCTCGACAGCGTGCCGCCGGACGGCCGGAAGTACTGGGCCGCGCGGTTCTGGGACCGGGCGGCGGCGGAGCAGCACCCGCTGCTGCGGGAGCACTTCCTCAGCCAGAAGGACACCATCGGCAAGTACCTCGAGAAGTACGGCGCCGAAACCGGGCAGGTGCTCGAGTTCGCCTGCGGCACCGGTGAGTTCACCGGTCTCGCGGCGACCCGCACCGCGGCGAAGAGCATCACCGCGCTCGACATCTCCCAGCAGGGCCTCGACATCGTGCGGGGCCGGGTGCAGCACGAGGACCTGAAGCTCGTGCTGGGCGACTTCTGGGCCGAGCACGATCTCGGCACCGCGGATCTGGTGATGTGCGTCGACGCGATCCACCACCTCGGCGACGTCCGGGAGGTGCTGCAGCGGCTCAAGACGTTCATGGCGCCGGGCGGGATCTTCGTCGGGAACCTGTGGACCCGCGACAACTTCCACGACTTCGAGCGCAAGCGCTACGGGACGTTCAACCACCTGCGCCGCACCGCGGGCTTCTTCAGCACGGCCGTGGTCATCCGGGCGTCGGGCGGGCGGATGAAGACCGGCGCGTACCGGACGCAGCTGCTGACCAGCGCGGAAGGCACCGCCATCCTGAACGACGTGTTCGGCGAGGTGCTGGAGCTGGACGTGCACCCGCACTTCATGTCGTTCGTGGCCACAGCCTGACGCCGATCGTGAGTGGCGGGCGGGTGGACAACCCGCCCGCCGTTCACGAAGCCTGCGCGACGACCTCTTCGAGCAGCCGCGCCTGGGTCAGCAGGTTGCCGTGCTCCACCGCGCGTCCCGCCGGATCGCCGATCAGGCTCGCGAAGTACACGAGGACGTTGCGGAACTGGTCGTCCGCCGGGAGAACCCGCTCTTCCCGCACGTCTTGTGACTCCAGGCGGAGCACGGGACGCGTCGTGGGCGGCGGGGTGAACGCCCAGTCCAGGGTCAGCCGGCCTTCGCTGCCCCACACCGACATCGTGCTCCGGTAGGCGTGCACGAACCCGAACGAGCACTGGGCGGCCACCGTCCCGCCACGCAGCAGCGCGCTCCCGGAGACGTCCACGCCGCCGGAGCGCACGAGCATCGCGCCGGCCACCTCGGGGGTGCCGAGGTAGGGCCAGGAAGCCCGGATCGGGTAACAGCCGGTCTCCCGCAGTGACCCACCACCGAGCTCGGCCTGGTACCGGATCCCGGACGGCGCGGTCGGCGGGATGCCGAAGTCCGCCGTGATCAGCCGAGGCTCGCCGAGCACACCCTTCGCCACGAGTTCCGCCACCTCGGCGTGCTGCGAGTGGTGAGGGAACGGGAAGTTCTCCATGACCACGAGGCCGCGGGCGGACGCGCGCGCGACCAGCCGGGCGGCCGCGGCCGTCCCGATCGTCGCGGTCTTCTCCACCAGGACGTGTTTGCCCGCTTCGAGAGCGGCCTCCGCCCATTCCTGGTGCAGCGCGTTCGGCAGCGGGATGTACACGGCGTCCACGTCGGGCCGCTCCAGCAGCGCCGGATAGCCGGTCACCGGCTCACCGCCGAACCGGGCGGTGAACTCCGCCGCCTTCGCCGCCGACCGGCTCGCCACCGCGGTGACCCGCAGGCCCGCGGCGGCCATCGCCGGGACCGTCTTGCGGGCGGCGATGTCGGCGCAGCCCAGGATGCCGAACCGCGGCCCGGTCACCACTGGATCGGCAGCTCGGCCGGCCGGGGGAACGCGGTCGCGAGGTGCCACCGCAGCTCGTCCACCGGGGTGCCCAGCGCGAGCGGGATCCGGCGCGCCACCAGGGTTTCCAGCAGCACCCGCAGTTCCAGCCGGGCGAGCGCGGCGCCGAGGCAGAAGTGGATGCCCGCGCCGAAGGCCAGGTGCGGGTTGTCGGTGCGGTCCAGCTGCAGCTCGTCCGCCTCCGCGAACGCGGACTCGTCGCGGTTCGCGGAGTTGATCAGCGGGATCACCGGCTCACCGGCCCGGATCGTCACCCCGCCGAGCTCGACGTCCTCGAGCGCGATCCGCATCGAGCCGAACCCGCCGGCGACCTGGCTGTAGCGCAGCGCCTCTTCGACGGCCGTGGTGATGAGCTCCGGGTCGTCCACCAGGGACTGGTAGCGCGCCGGGTCTTCCAGCAGGTGCACCAGAAGGTGCGACGCCGCGCTGACCGTCGTGTGGTAACCGGCGATCAGGATCGTCATCGCGAGTGTGCGCAGCTCCTCGGCGTCGAGCGAGTCGCCGTCCTCCTGGGCCTGCAACAGCCGGGTCAGCAGGTCCTCACCCGGCCGGGCGCGCTTGCGCTCGATCAGCCCGGTGAGGTAGCCCATGAGCGCGCCGGCCGCCTCGCGCGCCGCGTCGGCGTCCGCGCCCGGTCCGCCGACGGTGAGCACCTTGTCGCCCCACTGCCGGAACCGGGCCTGTTCCTCAGGTTCGACGCCGAGCAGCTCGCAGATCACCGTGATCGGCAGCGGCAGGGCCAGCGCGGTCACCGCGTCGGCCTGGGACCCGGCGGCCAGCATCGTGTCGACGAGGTCCGCGGTGATCTCCTCGATCCGCGGCCGCAGCGTCTCGACCCGCCGCTGCGTGAACTCGCGCGAGGCCAGCTTGCGCAACCGGGTGTGGTCCGGCGGGTCCAGGTTCACCAGCGACCGCGAGCCGCGGTGCACCGGGATCAGCCTCGGCGCGTCCGGCCGGGTCATCGCTTCCTTGCTGAACCGCAGGTCGGTCAGGACCGTCCGGACCTCGGCGTGCCGCAGGACGAGCCAGCCTTCATGACCGCCGGGCAACTGCACCCGGGTCACCGCGGCCTGTGCGCGCAGCTTCGAGTACTCGTCGAGCGCTTCCCCGGGGGTGCGCACGCGGAAGGGGAACGCGGGCAGTGTCGTCACGGCTTCGGTCATCGGGGTTCCTCACCATTCGATCGGTTCGCGGGAGCGGAAGAACGTGCCGGTCGGCCCGTCGTCGGGCAGCGTGGCGGCCCAGGCGATGTCGGCGGCCGCGGTGGCGGCATCACCGTCGGCCTCGGGCATCATGCGAGTGCGGACCCGGCCGGGGTTGACCGCGTTGACCAGCACCCCGCGGCCGCGGGCGCTGTTCGCGAGCAGCACGGTCACGGCGTTCAGCGCGGTCTTGGACAGTGAGTACGCCGGTGCGCCGGCGAACAGGCCGTGGCTGAACGCGCCGGTGCCGCTCGACACCATGACGATCCGGCCCCAGCCCCGCTCGAACATCCCCGGCAGCACGGCCTGGGACACCCGCAGCGCGCCGAGCGCGTTGACCGCAAGGGTTTCGGCGACGAGCTCGGGCGGGACGGACTCGGGCGGAGCGCCTTCGTCGAGGAGCACCCCGGCGTTGTTCACCAGGACGTCGACCGGGCCGGCCTGCTCGAGCGCGGTGAACACCGAGCCGGCGTCGGTGACGTCGAGCTGCACGGCCCGGCCGGTTTCCGCGGCCTCGGCGTCGGCGAGCCGCCGCGCGGACGCGACCACCTCGAACCCGGCGGCGGTGAGGTGCCGGCAGACGGCGAGCCCGATGCCGCGCCCCGCGCCGGTGACGAGTGCCCTCAAGACGGCCCCGCACCGAGCAGGCCCGCACCGTGCAGGGCATCGGTGAGCAGGTCGAGCTGGCGGAGATCGGCCGAACACGGGAAGAGCACGAGCTCCTGGCAACCGGCGCCGGCGTATTCGGCGGCGGTGCGGGCGAGTGCGTCCCGGGTGAGCAGCGTTTCGCCGATGACCCGCTCCGCGTAGCGGCCCATCCCGCGGTAGCAGCCGCCGAGGTAGTCGCGGGCCAGCGCGCTCCCGTCCGGGCCGAGTGCGAAGTACGCCAGGGCGACCAGCCGGGGCTCGTCCGTGCGGCCGGCCTCGGCCCAGGCCTTGTGCAGCCGGGTGAGCCGGTCGGCGTACGGCTCGGCCGAGCCGCTCCCGGAGATCCACCCGTCCGCGAGGCCGGCGGCCCGCCGCATCGCCGCCTCGGAGTGCCCGCCGACCAGCACCGGCGGGGGCGCCGCGGGGGTGGGGCCGATCTCGCCGTCGCGCCAGGTCCGGCGCAGGGTCGTGACCAGCTCGTCCAGGTTCCGGCCGCGCCGGGTGAACGACGTGCCGGTGACGTCGAAGTCGTCGCGCCGCCCGCCCGCGGCGAGCCCCAGCTCCAGCCGGCCGCCGGACAGCTCGTGCAGGGTCGCCGCCTGCTTGGCCAGCACGGTGGGGGAGCGGGTCGCGCCGAGCAGCACCGTCGTGGTCAGGCGGATCCGGCGCGTCGCGCCGGCCGCCACCGCCAGCGTGGTGAGCGGCTCGTGGTTCGGGTAGACGATCCGGTCGAGCACACCGAGCGTCGAGAAGTCCCTCGCCTCGGCGGTCGTGGCCCAGTCGAGGACGTCCGCGCCGCTGGCGCCCGGCACCATCGCGGGCAGGCCGACACCGATCCGCATGCAGGTCTCCAGACTTCCGGCGGCAGCTTCGCGTCGCATGCTCGGCGCGCCGACTCGAAACTCGTTGGGACGCGGCTGGGACGCACCGCCGCGGTGTCGAGCCGGACTGCAGCGCGTTTCGACCGGCGGTGACGAGCCTGGGGCCGCGCGCGCGTGTCCCGCTCGTGCGTCCGTTCCAGAGGAAGAAGACCGTTATGTTGCGCTTGTCCCTGCGGCGAGGTGTGGTGGTGACGGCCGTCTTCACCGCCACCGCCGTCCTGACCGGCGGTGCCGCCGCGTCCGCCTGTGATCCCCGGACGTTGCCGATCGCCGGCGCCACGGCGGTGCGGGCCGCCGACGGCAGCTACCAGCTGAGCTGGTCACCCGCCGGCGACGTCCGCTCGGCGTCGGTCTACGCCGCCACTCACCCGATCGAAAAGGCGCAGGACGGCAAGCTGGTCGCGAAGGACGCCGCGGGCGCGGCGACGGTGACCGGGCTGGCGCCGACGTCCCGCTGGTACTTCACGATCGTGCCGGTGGCGGCGAAGCTGGGCGAGGGGGTGGCCGCGAAGCTGGTCAACCTCGAAGGTGTCAACAACGCCCGCGACCTGGGCGGCTATCCAGCAGCGGGCGGCCTGCGCATCCGCTGGGGCACGATCTTCCGCTCCGCGCGGCTGACGCCGGCCACCACGACCGGTCGTGAAGAGATCGCCGGCCTGGGGATCAAGGACGACCTGGACTTCCGCTCGACCGCGGAAGCGACCGCCGAGGGCCCGGACCCGATCCCGGCCGGCGTCACCCACGTCGCGGAACCGGTCGGTGACCCGGACCAGGCGGTGCCGCCGGACCCGAACACCCCGCCGTCCACCGGTGACCTGATCGCGGACAACTACCGGCTGCTGGTCTCGAACCCGAACCTGGGCCACCAGTTCACCGACGCGCTGGCCCACATCGCCGACGCCCGCCAGCGCCCGCTGCTCTACCACTGCACCGGCGGCAACCACCGCACCGGCTGGATGACGGTGATCCTGCTCAAGGTGCTCGGCGTGTCCGACGACGTGATCCGCCAGGACTACCTGATGTCGTCGGGCACCACGATCGGCTACCTCGACGCGGGGTACGACCAGGTCGCCCGCGACTACGGCTCGTTCCCGGCCTACCTCACCGCGCTCGGCATCACCGACCAGCTGACCCGGCAGCTGCGGACCGCGTTGCTGGAGGCCCCGCGGTGAAAACGACCACTGTGGACGTCCTGGTGGCCGGCGGCGGCCTGACCGGGCTCGCCGCCGCCACCTTCCTGTCCTGGCTCGGCGTGCGCACCGCCGTGGTGGAGCGGCACTCCGGGTCGCTGATCCACCCGCGGGCGCGCAGCATCAACCCCCGCACCGCCGAGCTCCTCCGCCAGGTCGGTCTCGCCGCCGCGGTCACCGACAGCGGCGGCTACGTGAGCGAGCTCCCGTCGGTGTACCTGCTGCGCGCGGTGACCCTGGCCGGCGAGGAGCTCAGCCGCACCGAGCAGCGCCCGCCCGCCGACGCGGGCGGCGGCGCGGAGGTCAGCCCGTCCGGGTGGGGGATGATCGACCAGGACCGGCTCGAGCGCGTGCTGCGGGAGCGGGCCGAGGAGCTCGGCGCGGACGTGCGGTTCGGGCACCGGCTCGTCGCCCTCGACCAGGACGAGACCGGCGTCACCGCGACCGTGTCCGCTGTGGATGGTGAACACCGGATCCGCGCCGCGTACGTGATCGGCGCCGACGGGAACGGCAGCACGGTGCGGTCGCTGCTCGGCATCGGCCGGCACGGGCCCGGCAAGCTCAGCCACGTCGCGAGCATGGTCTTCGACGCCGACCTGTCCGGGCCGATGCGGGGCCGCCACGACCCGGCGAACGGGCAGTTCGTCGCGTCGTGCCACCTCACGACGCCCCACGAAGGCACGGTGCTGTTCCCGCACGGCGGCGACCGGCGCTGGGTGTTCAACACGCCGTACTTCCCCGAGCGCGGTGAGCGCATCGAGGACTTCGACGACGAGCGCTGCGTGGCCGCGATCCGGGCCGCGACCGGGGTGCCGGACCTGCCGGTCTCCCTCGTCCCGCAGCTGGAGAACGGCGTGCGGGTGCTCGGCTACGAAGTCGGCGCGCTCGTCGCGGACACCTATCGCGCCGGGCGGGTGTTCCTCGCCGGCGACGCCGCGCACGTCATGCCGCCGACCGGAGCGTTCGGCGCGGGCACCGGCATCCAGGACGCGCACAACCTGGCCTGGAAGCTCGCGCACGTGCTGACGGGCCGGGCGGGGGAGGCGTTGCTGGACACCTACGACGCCGAACGCCGTCCGGTCGCGGAGTTCACGCTGGGGCAGGCGCTGCTGCTGATGAGCGCGCGTGGCGGGGCCAAGGTGGCCGCGCCCGCCGGGCACACGCCGGTGCCCTACGACGCCGCGGTGTTCGGTTACCGCTACCCGGGCCCGTTCGCTTCCGGCGACGGACCCGTGGCGCTGCCTCCCGCCGAGCTGACCGGCCAGCCGGGAACGCGGGCGCCGCACCTGCCACTCGGCGACGGGTCCACGCTCGACCGCTACGGCCGCGAGTACGTCCTGCTCGCCGGCACCGAAGTGGACACCGGGCTGCAGTCCTACGTGCTCGAAGGCACCGAGCTCGCCCGGCACGGCATCACTGCCACCGGCGCGCTGCTGGTGCGTCCGGACGGGTTTGTGGCCTGGCGCAAGGAAACCGGCTTCACCCCTGGGGATCTGGCTGCCGTGCTCGCGGCGCTGGACTGTCGGGAGCCGGTGACGGCCTGAACCGCACTGAAGCGCCTTCGCCGGGTAGTCCGGCGAAGGCGCTTCAGCGTTATCGGGGGAGTGGTCAGACCAGAGTCTCCAGCAGGGCCTGCAGGGTGGCCTTCGGGTCCTGCCCGGAAGCCGTCGTGCGCCACGCGACAAAACCGTCCGGCCGCACCAGCACCGCACCGTCCGGGGCGACCCCGTAAGCCTTGGCCCAGTCGGCGCCCTCGTCCGGCACCAGGTCACGGCCGATCCGGAACGAGCGCAACGGCACCGCGGTCTCCGTCGCCACCACCGAGGCCGCGTCGTGCCACTGCTCACCCTCGGGGCCGGCCAGCAGCACGTACGAGCCGAAGAACAGCTCGACCGTCGAGACGCGCTTTCCGTCACGGCGGAGCCACACGTGCGGGGCCCGGGTGCCGGGCTGGCCGGTCAGCTCCAGGTGCGGGGTGAGCACCGGGCCGTCGTCCGGATCGGCGATCGCGGACGACGCGTACCGGTACCCGAGGGTGACGATGATGTCGTCGACCATCCGGGCCCGGTCGGCTTCCGAGGCGTGGCCGTGCCGGATCCGGTTGCGCAGCAACGCCTGGTCCGCCATGGCCGTCCCGAGTGGACGGCGCTCGGCGTCGTAGCTGTCGAGCAGCCGTTCCCCGCCCCAGCCGCGCAGGACGGCCGCGAGCTTCCACGCCAGGTTGTGCGCGTCGTGGATGCCCGTGTTGGCGCCGAACCCGCCCGCGGGCGGGTGCACGTGCGCGGCGTCCCCGGCGAGCAGCACCCGGCCGGACCGGAACGTGGTGGCCACCCGCTGGGCGCCTTCCCACGGCACGGTGCCGACGATCTCGACCTCGAGGTCGGGCACCCCGGCGGCATCCCGCACCACCTGGATGCAGCGTTCCTCGGTGAAGTCGGCCGGGGACTCCTCGGCCGGGTCGTAGAGCGCGGCGCCCGCCCACGGGTCACACCCGTGCAGCCGGGACAACGTCATCACCGTCGGGCCCTTGGTGGCGTAACACAGGATGAACTTGCGGTCGTGCATCACGCTTTCCAGGCGGGGGGCCCGGAAGTAGATGCTCAGGGCGTGGAAGACCGTGCCCCGCCCCTCCTGCGGGATGCCGAGCGTGCGCCGGACGAAGCTGCTCGCCCCGTCGGCGGCGACGAGGTAGTCCGCCTCGATCGTCCGCCGTGTGCCGTCGGTGACGGACTCCAGCTCGGCGGTCACGCCGTCCTCGTGGGTGGTGAGGGAGACGAGCTTCGTGCCGAACTCCAGCGTCGCGCCACCCGCGCGCGCCTTCTCGGCCAGCACGCGCTCGTAGCGGTCCTGGCCGCAGCCCATCACCCGCTGCGGGCTGATCTCCGCTCCGTCCAGCGAAGGCGCCTCGACGACGTCGGCCGTGTCGATCTCGGCCAGCGTCGGGGTGCGGAGGATGCCGCCCTCGAAGTACGGGTGGGAGTCACCCATCTCGAGTGCGCGGATCTCCTGCTCGAGGCCCGCCGAGGCGAAGATCTCCAGCGTCCGGGCCTGGATGCCCGGTGCGCGGGGCAGCCACGACGTGGAGTCGCGGCGCTCCACCAGGGTCGGGGTGATGCCGTGCTTGGTCAGGAACAGGGCGGTGGACAGGCCGACCGGCCCGCCGCCGACCACGAGGACGGGCACCCGTGCGGAGCTCATGCGGGTTTCCTCGCGATGACGAGGGTGTCGTGGTCACCCAGGCGCACGGTGTCCACATCGGACA
Source organism: Amycolatopsis sp. NPDC051758 (assembly GCF_044453095.1). Taxonomy (NCBI): domain Bacteria; kingdom Bacillati; phylum Actinomycetota; class Actinomycetes; order Pseudonocardiales; family Pseudonocardiaceae; genus Amycolatopsis; species Amycolatopsis sp. NPDC051758. The sequence continues at coordinate 22,570 of NZ_JBITCJ010000031.1, forward strand.
GCCCGGCCGCGGCGAGGTACTCCTCGCACTCGGCGAGGGTGTACTCGGACCCGCCGGGTGACAGCAGCTGCATGTTGAGGCTGATCATGGTGTTCCACGAGTCGGCCGGCGCCGGCTCCAGGAGCATGTCGTAGATCAGCAGTGCACCGCCGGGGTTCACCGCGCGCGCCATGCGCTGCACCAGCTCGGTCCGCTCGGCCGGGCCCCAGTCGTGCAGGACGTGCCCGGTGACGACGACGTCGGCCGCGGGCAGCTCGGTGGTGAACGCGTCACCGCCGGCGAACCGCGCCCGATCGGTGAGCCCGAAGCCGGCGATGTGCTCGTCGAACATCGGCTCGATCGGGGGCAGGTCGAACACGGTGCCGGACAGGTGCGGGTGGGCCTTGAGCACCTGCGCGAGCAGGTTGCCGCGCGCGCCGCCGACGTCGAGCACGGTGCGGTGGCCGCTCCAGTCGAACTTCGTCGCCAGTTCCGGGGCCAGCGGCCCGGACACCGCGTCCATCATCCGGAGGAAGTTCCGCAGGTGGTCGGGGTTGCCCATCATCTTCTCGAAGGCGGCCGTCTGGTCTTCACGGCCGGCCAGCTGCGGTTCGCCGGTGCGGAGGAGCCCGGACAGGTTCTCCCACGCCGGGTACATCATCCGGTTCGCGCGCTCGAGGAACGCGCCGCCGTAGGTCGGCTTGGCCTTGTCGAGGTACAGGTCGGCGGCCGCGCTGCCGGTGTACTTCCCGTCTTCGTGGTGCACAAGACCGGTGCAGGCCAGCGCGGTCAGGAAGTCCCGGGCGGCGCGGGGGTGCAGCCCGAGCTCGGCGCACAGCTCGTCCTGGGTCGCGGGACCGGCGGCCAGCCGGGTGAAGAGGCCGAGCTCGACGGCGGCCAGCACGACCTTCGCTTCGGCGAACGCGATACCCAGCCGGTTGATGTCGTTCAAAGTGGACGGACCGCTCACATCGGTCTCCTTTCGAGGCGTCGCCGGGAAGGACACCACCGGGCGCTCGAAAAAGACTCGGGTCCGCGTGCGGCGACGAGTCCGCCGCCGGCCTCGCGCGCGTGGCCGGCCGCGCGCGCGAGGCCGCGAGTCCTTCTCCAGTCACGCTCGAATCCGCCGCCGCATGCTCCCCGGCATGGTCCTAGGTCGCCCACGCTGGTTCGTCACGTTGTTCCTCACGGATATGTGGGAGCGCTTCAGCTTCTTCGGCATGATCGCGATACTCGCGCTCTACGCCGCGGCGTCACCCGCGAGCGGCGGGCTCGGCCTGCCGATGGGAACGGCGGCCGCGCTCTTCGGCGCGTACGTCGGTCTCGTCTTCATGGCCGCCATGCCCGGCGGCTGGCTCGGCGACCGGGTGCTCGGCGAGCGCCGGGCGGTGGTGATCGGTGGCTCGGGCATCGCGCTCGGGCACTTCACCATGCTCGTCCCGGCCGCCGCCGCGACGTGGATCGGCCTCGGGCTGATCGCCGCGGGCACCGGGCTGCTCAAGCCGAACATGCTCGCGCTGCTGGGCCGGTTCCACGGACCCGGCCAGAGCGCGCAGCGGGAGTCGACGCTTTCGCTGTTCTACGTCAGCATCCAGCTGTCCGCTCTGGTCGCGCCGCTGGTGACCGGGTTCCTGGGGGAGACCATCAACTGGCACCTCGGGTTCGCCGCCGCCGGGGTCGGCATGACCTTCGGGGTGGTGCAGTTCGTGCTGGGCAGCCGGTCCTTCGGCAAGCTGGGACGCGAGCCGGGCCACCCCGCCTCGACCGCCGAACGCCGCAAGGCCGCGCTGGTCGCCGGCGTGTCCACGATCGTCGTCGCGGCACTGGCGGCCGCCGACGTGCTGGCCGGCACCTTCACCCTGATGCACGTGGTGATCGCCATGGGCCTGCTGTCCCTGCTCGCCCCGGTGGCCTACTTCCTGATCCTCCGCCGCAGCCCCGCGCTGAGCGTGCCGCAGCGGCGCCGGGTGTCGGCGTTCGGCTGGGTGCTCGCCTCGACCGCGCTGTTCTGGATGTTCGTCATCCAGGGCAACTCCCTGCTCAGCCTGTTCGCCGCGCACTCGACCGACCGGCAGCTCGGCGGGTTCACGATTCCCGCCGGCTGGTTCGCCTCCGCGACCCCGTTGTTCATGCTCCTGCTGGCGCCTGTCCTCGCGGTGCTGTGGACCCGGGCGGGTGAGCGCATCTCGCTCCCGGTCAAGATCGCGGCCGGCCTGGCCGCCGCCGCGGGGTCGATGCTGCTGATGAGCGCCGCGTCGGGGCTCGCCGACGGCGGCCTGGTCTCACCCTGGTGGCTGATCCTGGTCTACCTGCTGCTCGCCGTCGGCGAGGTGGTGCTCGCGCCGGTCGGCCTCAGCGCGTCGGTGGACGTCGCGCCGTCGACCTTCGCCGGGCGCACGATGGGGCTGTACTGGATGTGCTCGGCCTTCGGCGCCGGCATCGGCAGCCAGATCGTGCACCTCGCCGACGTGCTCCCGCGGCCGGTGTACTACCTCGTCCTGGCGGGCGCCGGCCTCGGCTCCGGGCTCGCGCTCGTGCTCGCCCGGCGGTCGCTGACCACCCGGCTCGCCGTGCCCGCCCCGGAAACCCCGGTGGCGCCGGTCGCGGCCGTCGCGGCCCGCTGAGTTCTGACTCGAGAAGCGGGGGGGGGGGCGGGGGGGGGGGGGGGGGGGTGGGGGTGGGGCTGGCGGTGAGGTGTAATATAAACGTGGGCCAAGTTG
>NZ_JBITCJ010000032.1:0-5212 GCF_044453095.1 Amycolatopsis sp. NPDC051758
TCGTTACGCCATTCGTGCAGGTCGGAACTTACCCGACAAGGAATTTCGCTACCTTAGGATGGTTATAGTTACCACCGCCGTTTACTGGCGCTTAAGTTCTCAGCTTCGCCGCTCCGAAAAGCAGCTAACCGGTCCCCTTAACGTTCCAGCACCGGGCAGGCGTCAGTCCGTATACATCGCCTTACGGCTTCGCACGGACCTGTGTTTTTAGTAAACAGTCGCTTCTCGCTGGTCTCTGCGGCCACCCCCAGCTCAAGCAGCAAGTGCTATCACCAGTGATGGCCCCCCTTCTCCCGAAGTTACGGGGGCATTTTGCCGAGTTCCTTAACCATAGTTCACCCGAACGCCTCGGTATTCTCTACCTGACCACCTGAGTCGGTTTAGGGTACGGGCCGCCATGAAACTCGCTAGAGGCTTTTCTCGACAGCATAGGATCATCCACTTCACCACAATCGGCTCGGCATCAGGTCTCACCCTTAATGTGTGACGGATTTACCTACCACACGGGCTACACCCTTACCCCGGGACAACCACCGCCCGGGCTGGACTACCTTCCTGCGTCACCCCATCGCTTACCTACTACAAGTCTGGTTCATCGGCTCCACCACTACCCTCAACTCCGAAGAGATCGGGCCGGCTTCACGGACTTAGCATCGCCTGATTCAGTACTGGGCGTTTCAAAGCGGGTACCGGAATATCAACCGGTTGTCCATCGACTACGCCTGTCGGCCTCGCCTTAGGTCCCGACTTACCCTGGGCAGATCAGCTTGACCCAGGAACCCTTAGTCAATCGGCGCACACGTTTCTCACGTGTGTATCGCTACTCATGCCTGCATTCTCACTCGTGAACCGTCCACAACTCGCTTCCGCGGCTGCTTCACCCGGCACACGACGCTCCCCTACCCATCCGTACTCCCGTTGGGGATATGTGTACGAATGACACGACTTCGGCGGTACGCTTGAGCCCCGCTACATTGTCGGCGCGGAATCACTTGACCAGTGAGCTATTACGCACTCTTTCAAGGGTGGCTGCTTCTAAGCCAACCTCCTGGTTGTCTCTGCGACTCCACATCCTTTCCCACTTAGCGTACGCTTAGGGGCCTTAGTCGATGCTCTGGGCTGTTTCCCTCTCGACCATGGAGCTTATCCCCCACAGTCTCACTGCCGTGCTCTCACTTACCGGCATTCGGAGTTTGGCTAAGGTCAGTAACCCGGTAGGGCCCATCGCCTATCCAGTGCTCTACCTCCGGCAAGAAACACACGACGCTGCACCTAAATGCATTTCGGGGAGAACCAGCTATCACGGAGTTTGATTGGCCTTTCACCCCTAACCACAGGTCATCCCCCAGGTTTTCAACCCTGGTGGGTTCGGTCCTCCACGAAGTCTTACCTCCGCTTCAACCTGCCCATGGCTAGATCACTCCGCTTCGGGTCTAGAGCGTGCAACTCAATCGCCCTATTCGGACTCGCTTTCGCTACGGCTTCCCCACACGGGTTAACCTCGCTACACACCGCTAACTCGCAGGCTCATTCTTCAAAAGGCACGCAGTCACGACTGCATGTGCAAGCACATACAGCGACGCTCCCACGGCTTGTAGGCACACGGTTTCAGGTACTATTTCACTCCGCTCCCGCGGTACTTTTCACCATTCCCTCACGGTACTATCCGCTATCGGTCACCAGGGAATATTTAGGCTTAGCGGGTGGTCCCGCCAGATTCACACGGGATTTCTCGGGCCCCGTGCTACTTGGGTGTCTCTTAAACGAGCCGTTGATGTTTCAGCTACGGGGGTCTTACCCTCTACGCCGGACCTTTCGCATGTCCTTCGCCTACATCAACGGTTTCTGACTCGTCTCACAGCCGGCAGACTATGAAAAAGAGATCCCACAACCCCGAATGCGCAACCCCTGCCGGGTATCACACGCATACGGTTTGGCCTCATCCAGTTTCGCTCGCCACTACTCCCGGAATCACGGTTGTTTTCTCTTCCTGAGGGTACTGAGATGTTTCACTTCCCCTCGTTCCCTCCACACTGCCTATGTGTTCAGCAGCGGGTGACAGCCCATGACGACTGCCGGGTTTCCCCATTCGGAAACCCCCGGATCAAAGCTTGGTTGACAGCTCCCCGGGGACTATCGTGGCCTCCCACGTCCTTCATCGGTTCCTGGTGCCAAGGCATCCACCGTGCGCCCTTAAAAACTTGGCCACAGATGCTCGCGTCCACTGTGCAGTTCTCAAACAACGACCAGCCACCCATCACCCCACCTTTACAGGCGAGTTCACTGGGGCCGGCAACCGAAGGACAGACTCAAACGAGCCCGTACCCTCAGATACCCAACAACGTGCCCGACACGACCAACCCGTTCCCGTTTTCCACGCCGAAGCAGTACTAACGAAACCGTGCTCATCGTGCCGAATAGTCAACGTTCCACCCATGAGCAACCAGCACCGAACATTCGCCGGTGTACTGGCCTCTGACCAAGCGAACCTGGTAAGAAGTGCTCCTTAGAAAGGAGGTGATCCAGCCGCACCTTCCGGTACGGCTACCTTGTTACGACTTCGTCCCAATCGCCAGTCCCACCTTCGACAGCTCCCTCCCACAAGGGGTTGGGCCACCGGCTTCGGGTGTTACCGACTTTCGTGACGTGACGGGCGGTGTGTACAAGGCCCGGGAACGTATTCACCGCAGCAATGCTGATCTGCGATTACTAGCAACTCCGACTTCATGGGGTCGAGTTGCAGACCCCAATCCGAACTGAGACCGGCTTTTTGAGATTCGCTCCGCCTCGCGGCATCGCAGCTCATTGTACCGGCCATTGTAGCACGTGTGCAGCCCAAGACATAAGGGGCATGATGACTTGACGTCGTCCCCACCTTCCTCCGAGTTGACCCCGGCAGTCTCCTGTGAGTCCCCATCACCCCGAAGGGCATGCTGGCAACACAGAACAAGGGTTGCGCTCGTTGCGGGACTTAACCCAACATCTCACGACACGAGCTGACGACAGCCATGCACCACCTGTATACCGACCACAAGGGGGGCACCATCTCTGATGCTTTCCGGTATATGTCAAGCCTTGGTAAGGTTCTTCGCGTTGCGTCGAATTAAGCCACATGCTCCGCTGCTTGTGCGGGCCCCCGTCAATTCCTTTGAGTTTTAGCCTTGCGGCCGTACTCCCCAGGCGGGGAACTTAATGCGTTAGCTGCGGCACCGACGACGTGGAATGTCGCCAACACCTAGTTCCCAACGTTTACGGCGTGGACTACCAGGGTATCTAATCCTGTTCGCTCCCCACGCTTTCGCTCCTCAGCGTCAGTAATGGCCCAGAGATCCGCCTTCGCCACCGGTGTTCCTCCTGATATCTGCGCATTTCACCGCTACACCAGGAATTCCGATCTCCCCTACCACACTCTAGCTAGCCCGTATCGAATGCAGACCCGGGGTTAAGCCCCGGGCTTTCACATCCGACGTGACAAGCCGCCTACGAGCTCTTTACGCCCAATAATTCCGGACAACGCTTGCGCCCTACGTATTACCGCGGCTGCTGGCACGTAGTTAGCCGGCGCTTCTTCTGCAGGTACCGTCACTTTCGCTTCTTCCCTGCTGAAAGAGGTTTACAACCCGAAGGCCGTCATCCCTCACGCGGCGTCGCTGCATCAGGCTTTCGCCCATTGTGCAATATTCCCCACTGCTGCCTCCCGTAGGAGTCTGGGCCGTGTCTCAGTCCCAGTGTGGCCGGTCGCCCTCTCAGGCCGGCTACCCGTCGTCGCCTTGGTAGGCCATTACCCCACCAACAAGCTGATAGGCCGCGGGCTCATCCTTCACCGCCGGAGCTTTTAACCCCGTCCCATGCGGGACAGAGTGTTATCCGGTATTAGACCCCGTTTCCAGGGCTTGTCCCAGAGTGAAGGGCAGATTGCCCACGTGTTACTCACCCGTTCGCCACTAATCCACCCCGAAGGGCTTCATCGTTCGACTTGCATGTGTTAAGCACGCCGCCAGCGTTCGTCCTGAGCCAGGATCAAACTCTCCGTGAATGTTTACCCGTAATCGGGTGCACACATCACGAGAGCGGAACAACCGGTCGGAATAAGACCCGTTGTTCTCAGCGTCCTCGCTGTGTAATTGCCTGCCGCCACCCACAAGGAGCGGAACGACAGGACTTTCAAAGGAACCACCAACCTGCCGAAGCAGGCCGGGGTATCAACATATCTGGCGTTGACTTTTGGCACGCTGTTGAGTTCTCAAGGAACGGACGCTTCCTTCGGTCCCGTTTCACCGGGGCCCTCCGGGCGCTTCCCTTCGTTTTCTTCTTTGTCTTGCTGTCTTGCGTTTCCGACTCTATCAGACTCTTTCGTGTCCGATTCCCGGTCGAAGCGGGTCTCGCATTCGCCTTCCAGGTCCTTCGCTTTCGCGTTTTCCCTTTCCGGCGAGTCCGACTCTATCAGATCCTTTCGGGCCTGATTCCCAGTCAGCGGGGCTTGTCCTCCCGGCTGTTGGGCCGTTCCGACGCTCAAACTCTAGCGGATTCTCCCGGCGGCTCATAATCGGGCCTTCGTAATGAATTCCGGCATGCCGAAATCATCCCGAGTGGGAGATCGTGCTGAAGTTTGGTTGCCGCGTCCGCGGCGGGATCGGCTGCCGCGGAACCGTTCCGGCTCCGTGACAACTCGGAGAACTTTACGGATCCACCAGGGGTGTGTCAACCCTCCCCCGGTGGCCTCCGCAGGGCCTCTGTCCTGGCCCTCAGTCCAGGTCGGTGAGCCGGCCGCCGGCGTCCGGCTGGGCGTGCTCCACGCGGCGCAGGAGGCGGACCAGCAGCTCGCCGAGGACACCGCGTTCGTCGCCGGACAGGTCCTGGAGGAGGTCCTCCTCGAAGTCGCTCGCCATGCGCATCGCCTCGAGCCACTTCGTACGGCCTTCATCGGTCAGCTCGACGATGACGCGGACCCGGTTGTTCTCGTCGCGGTCACGGGTGACCAGGCCTTCGCCGGCCATCCGGTCGATGCGGTGGGTCATGGCGGCCGGGGTGAGGCCGAGGCGCTTCGCCAGTTCACCGGGGCCCAGACGGTAGGGAGCGCCGGCCAGGACCAGGGTCTTGAGGACCTCCCACTCGGCGTTGCTGATGCCGAGCGCGGCGAGCTGTCTCCCGTACGCGACGTTCATCCGGCGGTTCAGCCGGCCCAGCGCGGAGACGACCTGTTCGACCTGAG
>NZ_JBITCJ010000033.1:0-2803 GCF_044453095.1 Amycolatopsis sp. NPDC051758
CACCGCGGTGGAAGCCATTGCCAGCAATGCGACTCCCGCGCCATCGAACCGGCGGCCCAGCGGGCGGCGTTCGCGTGTGCGGGGCAGCAGATACCGGCCGGCGACCAGGCCGAGGATCCCGACGGGGACGTTGACCAAAAACACCCAGCGCCAGCCGACCGTGCCGACCAGCAGGCTCCCGATGGCCGGGCCGAGCGCCAGCCCCAGGGCCTGGGCCGCGGCCTGCACACCCAGCGCCGACCGCATCTTCGCCTTCGGCACACTGGTGACGACCAGGGCGACACTGTTGGCCTGCAACATCGCGGCACCGACCGCTTGCAGGATCCGGAACACGACCAGCAGCGCGAGGGTGGGAGCCAACCCGCAAGCGATCGACGCGGCGGTGAACACCGCGAACCCGTAGACGTAGGTCAGCTTGCGCCCGACTGCGTCGGCCACCCGGCCCACCGCGGCGAGGAGGCCGACCAGGGTCAGCAGGTAGGACAGCGACACCCACTGCACCGCCGCCAGCGGCTCGGCGAACTCCCACTGCAACGCAGGGAACGTCAGCGTCACGATGCTGGCGTCGAGCTGGCCCATGAACGCACCGAAGCACACCGCGCCGACCGCGAACCACCCCGCCTGCGGATGCTCCCGCACCACCTGCGGCCGGGGCCGCTCCACCAGCATCGCCATCCGATCTCCTCACATCGGCGATAATTCTAAGACAGAACAACTTTGGCGTGCATCATGAAAGTCGCCACAAGGCAACCATGTCCACTTTGCGAGAATTGCCTGGCCAAGCCAGCTCACGACCAGAGTCCGACGTGCACATCCAGCTTGTCAGATGCTTCGGTAGCCGATGTACTTTAAGTAAGTCGACGATGTCTCGCAGGAACGAGGTAGCGATGGTCCTGGCGTCCTTGCCGAGCCCGTCACAGGGCGTGTGGCACCTGGGGCCTCTCCCGATCCGGGCCTATGCGCTGTGCATCATCGCGGGCATTCTGGTCGCACTCTGGCTGACCCAGCGTCGATGGAAGGCTTGCGGCGGCGACGCGGACGACGTGGTCGAGGTGGCCATGTGGGCGGTGCCGTTCGGTGTCGTCGGCGGGCGAATCTATCACCTGATCACCGACCCGGAGCTGTACTTCGCACCCGGCCGGGATCCGGTGAAGGCTCTCTTCATCTGGGACGGCGGCCTGGGCATCTGGGGCGCGGTCGCCCTGGGCGCGCTTGGCGCGTGGATCGGCTGCCGCCGCCGCGGGATCAGCCTGGCGCGCTTTGCCGACGCCCTCGCGCCCGGCCTGGTGCTGGCCCAGGCGATCGGACGCTGGGGAAACTACTTCAACCAGGAACTCTACGGCAGCCCGACCACCCTGCCCTGGGCGTTGCAGATCGACCCCGCGCACCGCCCGCCCGACACTCCGGACATCGGACTGTACCACCCAACGTTCCTCTACGAATGCCTGTGGAACATCGGCGTCGCACTGCTGTTGTTGTGGGCCGACAAGCGTTTCACCTTGCGCACCGGCAAGCTCTTCGCGCTCTACGTCGCCTCTTACACGGTCGGCCGAGCCTGGGTCGAAGCGCTACGCGTGGACCACGCCAACCACTTCCTGGGGCTGCGCCTCAACGACTGGACCTCGCTACTGGTCTTCGTCGCCGCGCTCACCGCGTTGCTCTGGCGGCGCCCGCAACGCCGATCGGGCGAGCCCGACAGTGAATCGATGGGTGGCAGCCAGCCGGAGACATCATTTGACGGCCATGCGTAGCGGCGGATCCGTTAACGAACGAATGTAACTCAGGCGGAAGCGAAACTGGTTGTGGCCGGTGGCGATGCGGCCGTGAAGGCGATCCTGAACTCGCTTAGCGCGATTTCCACCGCATCGTCCGCCCTTGCGACCGGCGCGGGCGGCCGTCTACTCCGTCCGAGCCAACGTCGCCGACCGGGTGGCATCGGCGGGGAGCAGTGGGGTGCTGCTGCGCCGGATCGACCGCTATCTGCCCTAGTCGGACGGAGCTGTTGTCGGTTTGGCCCGATTCCGACGTCCTGCAGACACTGGGCGGCATGCTCGTCGCGGCGGCCATCAGCGGGGTCGGCGCGGACGAATGGTGCTGACGTTGCGGAGTCCCGCGAGCTCGCCGCGGAGTCCGTGAGCCTCGAGGCTGAGGCGCTGGATCTCCGCGGTGGCCAAGGCGAGATATTCGCTCAGTTCGCGATTGTGGTGCCGCAATCGCGCGTTCTCCTGCGCGAGCCCGTCCGCGGGGTTACCGCCGCCGTTCGCAGGGCGGCTGTCGGAGGGCGGCGCCGAGGAGCTCTTCAGCTGCGCGACGATCTCCGGGAAGTTGCGGCGGAAGGTGGTGTTGGCCAGCCCGACCCGCTGCGCGAGCGCGAGGACGGTCGGCGCTCGGGTGGTCTGGGCGTCGGCGTGCAAGGCGGCCAGCGCGGCGTGGACATCCTCGACGGTGGGCAGGCCGGTGTGGCGGGTCATGAGGTCTCCACGGTGTGTCGTGCGAGGTAGGCGGTGATGCGGTCACGGCGCTCGGCCAGGCGGTGCCGCAGCAGCGGCGGCAGCAGCGAGCTCGGCGGCTGTAGTTCGTGCATCAGGTGGGCGGCCTCGCGCCGCAGCGCGGCGACGTTCGCACTGGTGAGCGCGACGTTGGGGCAGTCGAGGGGGCGGCATGCAGACAGTTCGGGCGCCGCCGGCCGCGCGCGGTCGGTCAGGCACAGCGCGGTGTCGGGGTTGAACACGCAGGTGACGTACTCACCGGGGTAGATCGCGGGGTCGTCGCGGTGCAGGATCCGCCGCAGGCGCACCGGGTC
>NZ_JBITCJ010000034.1:0-1366 GCF_044453095.1 Amycolatopsis sp. NPDC051758
TGTGTCAATGACACAGCTTCGGCGGTGTGCTTAAGCCCCGCTACATTGTCGGCGCAGGACCACTTGACCAGTGAGCTATTACGCACTCTTTCAAGGGTGGCTGCTTCTAAGCCAACCTCCTGGTTGTCTGGGCAATCCCACATCCTTTCCCACTGAGCACACACTTAGGGGCCTTAGCTGGTGTTCTGGGCTGTTTCCCTCTCGACGACGAAGCTTATCCCCCGCCGTCTCACTGCCGCACTCTCACACCACGGTATTCGGAGTTTGGTTGATTTCGGTAACCCGGTAAGGCCCCTAGACCATCCAGTAGCTCTACCCCCGTGGTGAAACATGCGACGCTGCACCTAAATGCATTTCGGGGAGAACCAGCTATCACGGAGTTTGATTGGCCTTTCACCCCTACCCACAGCTCATCCCCTCAGTTTTCAACCTAAGTGGGTTCGGGCCTCCACGACGTCTTACCGTCGCTTCACCCTGGCCATGGGTAGATCACTCCGCTTCGGGTCTAGACCACGCGACTACATTCGCCCTATTCAGACTCGCTTTCGCTACGGCTACCCCACACGGGTTAACCTCGCCACGCAGCACTAACTCGCAGGCTCATTCTTCAAAAGGCACGCCATCACCATTACAGCTCTGACGGCTTGTAGGCACACGGTTTCAGGTACTCTTTCACTCCCCTCCCGGGGTACTTTTCATCTTTCCCTCACGGTACTAGTCCGCTATCGGTCTTCAGGAAGTATTTAGGCTTACCGGGTGGTCCCGGCAGATTCACAGCAAATTCCACGAGCTCGCTGCTACTCGGGAACACCACCAAGAACAACAACACAAGTTTTCGCGTACGGGGCTCTCACCCACTCCGGCCGCCCATCCCAAGGCGTTCCACTAACCCATGCGTCAATTCCGAAGAAATGTCAGTCTCTTCAAGGTGGGTCCCACAACACCGCCTGCACAACGCCTGACAGCTTGACATACAAACGGTTTAGCCTCTTCCGCTTTCGCTCGCCACTACTCACGGAATCACGGTTGTTTTCTCTTCCTACGGGTACTGAGATGTTTCACTTCCCCGCGTTCCCTCCACACACCCTATATATTCAGGTGCGGGTAACACCACATCACTGGTGCTGGGTTTCCCCATTCGGAAATCCTCGGATCACAGCTCGGTTGACAGCTCCCCGAGGCTTATCGCAGCCTCCTACGTCCTTCATCGGCTCCTGAAGCCAAGACATCCACCATGTGCCCTTAACAACTTGACCACAAAGATGCTCGCATCCACTCTACAGTTCTCAAACACCACACCAGAAACACACAACGTTTCAGGGCTGTGACGCCCTGAGGCGTGTTGCCTCAGGACCCAACAGTGTGC
>NZ_JBITCJ010000035.1:0-1268 GCF_044453095.1 Amycolatopsis sp. NPDC051758
GGGGCTGCCCAGGGTCTGGTTGACACCTCACGTGTGAGGCTTCGGCCTCGCCTGGAAGGATGTCATCGTGCCCAAGCCCTACCCCCGTGAGTTCCGTGACGACGTGGTCGCCGTGGCCCGTCGCGGTGAGACCCCGTTGAAGCAGGTCGCGAAGGATTTCGGGATCTCCGAGTCGTGTCTGGCCAACTGGTTGCGCGCCGCCGATATCGAGGACGGCACCCGGCCGGGCGTGACCCGGGATGAGTCCGCCGAGCTGCGGGACCTGCGTAAACGCAACCGGCTGCTGGAGCAGGAGAACGAGGTCCTGCGCAAGGCGGCCGCCTACCTGGCGCAGGGCAACCTGCCGGGAAAATAGCGTTCCCGCTCGTCCGTGAACTGGCCGCGGCCGGCGCCCCTGTGCGGGTGCCGGTCGCGGTGACGTGCCGGGTGCTGGGGTTCTCCCGGCAGGCCTACTACCAGTGGTGTTCGTCCCCGGTCTCGCAACGCGACTTCGACGACGCGCATCTGATCAACGCCGCCCTGGAGATCCACGCCGACGACCCGGCCGACGGGTACCGGTTCATCGCCGACGAACTCGCCCGACAGGGCTTCACCGCCTCGGAGAACCGCGTGTGGCGGATCTGCTCCATGCAACAGATCTTCTCATTGCACGCCAGGAAGAAAGGCCGCTCCCGTAAGTCGGGGCCGCCGGTGCACGACGACCTCGTCCGCCGCGACTTCACCGCCACCGCACCGAACACCAAGTGGCTGACCGATATCACCGAGCATCCCACCGGTGAAGGCAAGCTGTATCTGTGCGCGGTCAAGGACTGCTACTCCAACAAGATCGTCGGGTATTCCATCGCCGACCACATGCGAGCCTCACTCGCCGTTGGCGCGTTGCGCAACGCCATCGCACTGCGCGAGCCACACGGCGTCGTGGTCCACTCCGACCGCGGAGCCCAATTCCGATCAGCGGCCTACCGGCGCCTGCTGCACGCTCGTGGGCTGACCGGGTCGATGGGGAGGGTCGGGGCGTGCGGTGACAACGCTGCGATGGAGTCGTTCTTTTCGTTGCTGCAAAAGAACGTTCTCGATACCCGGCGGTGGCGCACCCGCGAGGAGCTCCGGTTGGCGATCGTGTCCTGGATCGAGACGAAGTACCACCGCAAACGCCGGCAACGCGCCCTGGGCAAGCTCACCCCAGTCGAGTTTGAGACCATCTACACCACCGCAGCAGCGGCCTGAAAATAGTCAGCTCCGGTGTCAACCGAAGTCTGGGCAGACCC
>NZ_JBITCJ010000036.1:0-1203 GCF_044453095.1 Amycolatopsis sp. NPDC051758
TTAAGCGCCAGTAAACGGCGGTGGTAACTATAACCATCCTAAGGTAGCGAAATTCCTTGTCGGGTAAGTTCCGACCTGCACGAATGGCGTAACGACTTTCCGGCTGTCTCAACCACAGGCCCGGCGAAATTGCACTACGAGTAAAGATGCTCGTTACGCGCGGCAGGACGGAAAGACCCCGGGACCTTTACTATAGTTTGGTATTGGTTTTCGGTTCGGCTTGTGTAGGATAGGTGGGAGACTGTGAAGCGGTGACGCTAGTTACTGTGGAGTCGTTGTTGAAATACCACTCTGGTCGAATTGGGAATCTGAACCTCGGGCCATGATCTGGTTCAGGGACAGTGCCTGATGGGTAGTTTAACTGGGGCGGTTGCCTCCTAAAGAGTAACGGAGGCGCCCAAAGGTTCCCTCAGCCTGGTTGGCAATCAGGTGTTGAGTGCAAGTGCACAAGGGAGCTTGACTGTGAGACAGACATGTCGAGCAGGGACGAAAGTCGGGACTAGTGATCCGGCACCTCCTGGTGGAAGGGGTGTCGCTCAACGGATAAAAGGTACCCCGGGGATAACAGGCTGATCTTGCCCAAGAGTCCATATCGACGGCATGGTTTGGCACCTCGATGTCGGCTCGTCGCATCCTGGGGCCGGAGTAGGTCCCAAGGGTTGGGCTGTTCGCCCATTAAAGCGGCACGCGAGCTGGGTTTAGAACGTCGTGAGACAGTTCGGTCCCTATCCGCCGCGCGCGTAGGATACTTGAGGAAGGCTGTCCCTAGTACGAGAGGACCGGGACGGACGAACCTCTGGTGTGCCAGTTGTCCCGCCAGGGGCATGGCTGGTTGGCCACGTTCGGAAGGGATAACCGCTGAAGGCATCTAAGCGGGAAGCCTGTTCCAAGATGAGGTATCCCACCCTTTGTGGGTTAAGGCCCCCAACAGACCATTGGGTTGATAGGCCAGAAATGGAAGCACAGTAATGTGTTGTCGAGTTGACTGGTACTAATAGGCCGAGGACTTGTTTACGAAGATGTTGCGCATCCACTCTACGGTTCTGAAGCACCACGCTGGTTGCGTGTGTTGTTTCGGAGTGTTTCGGTGGTTTTAGCGTCAGGGAAACGCCCGGTCCCATTCCGAACCCGGAAGCTAAGCCTGATAGCGCCGATGGTACTGCAACCGAAGGGTTGTGGGAGAGTAGGACACCGCCGAACTTA
>NZ_JBITCJ010000037.1:0-1161 GCF_044453095.1 Amycolatopsis sp. NPDC051758
CTAGTGATCCGAGTTAGAGGTTCGCGTCGTAAGTATCTGGGTGCAGTAGCCGGCGAGGCTGTCCAGGATTTCGTCGGCGGTTCTAGTCCACACGAAGGGCTTCGGGTCGTCGTTCCAAGCTTCGATCCAGGCCTGCACGTCGGTTTCGAGTTCTGTGACGCTGCAGTGGGCGGATCGGCGAAGTTTGCGGTTGGTCAGCTCGGCGAACCAGCGTTCCACGAGGTTCAGCCATGAACCGCTGGTGGGGGTGAAGTGGAGGTGGAACCGCGGATGCGAGGCCAGCCACTTCATAATCTCCGGGGTCTTGTGAGTGGCATAGTTATCGCAGATCAGATGCAGGTCCAGCTCGGCCGGGGTGTTCTTGTCGATGGTCTTGAGAAACCGCAGGAACTCCTGGTGGCGGTGTCGCCGCTGATGCTGGCCGATGACCTTGCCGGTGGCGATGTCCAGGGCGGCGAACAGGCTGGTGGTGCCGTGGCGGACGTAGTCATGGGTCTGCCGGCCGGGCACGCCGGGCATCATCGGCAGCATCGGAGCGGTGCGATCCAGCGCCTGCATCTGCGATTTCTCATCCACGCACAGCACCAGAGCTTTATCCGGCGGGGCGAGATACAGGCCGACGACGTCGCGGACCTTCTCGATGAACTGCGGATCCGTGGACAGCTTCCACGTGTCCACCAGATGCGGCTTGAGGCCGAATGCACGCCAGATCCGGGAAATCGCGGTCTGCGACATGCCTGTGGCCCTCGCCATCCCCCGTGTCGACCACTGCGTGTCATCCGAAGCAGGTTTCTCCTCCAGCGTTTTCACGATCACTGCCTCGACCTGCTCATCGGTGATCGTGCGCGGAGCACCCGTCCGCGGCTCGTCCGATAGGCCCTCCAGCCGATCACGCACGAACCGGCCCCGCCATCGAGCCACCGTCTGCGCCCGAACCCCCAGCTCGGCTGCGACAGCCTTGTTCGTCGCCCCTTCCGCGCAGGCCAACACGATCCGGCAACGAAACGCCAACGCCTGCGCTGTTGTCCGCCGCCGCGACCACCGCAACAACGTCTCACGCTCTACATCGGACAGAACAAGCTCCGCCTTCGGGCGGCCTGTGCGCGCCATCCCGCAACCCTACCAACAATTAAGACGCGAACTAACAACTCGGAACACTAG
>NZ_JBITCJ010000038.1:0-1039 GCF_044453095.1 Amycolatopsis sp. NPDC051758
TCGTTACGCCATTCGTGCAGGTCGGAACTTACCCGACAAGGAATTTCGCTACCTTAGGATGGTTATAGTTACCACCGCCGTTTACTGGCGCTTAAATTCTCAGCTTCGCCCCGAAAGGCTAACCGGTCCTCTTAACGTTCCAGCACCGGGCAGGCGTCAGTCCATATACATCGTCTTGCGACTTCGCATGGACCTGTGTTTTTAGTAAACAGTCGCTTTCCGCTGGTCTCTGCGGCCACCCACCCCTAGCCCGAAAAAGGCTTCAAGGTGTTTGGCCCCCCTTCTCCCGAAGTTACGGGGGCATTTTGCCGAGTTCCTTAACCACAGTTCACCCGATCGCCTTGGTATTCTCTACCTGACCACCTGTGTTGGTTTGGGGTACGGGCCGTGCATGCACTCACTAGAGGCTTTTCTCGGCAGCATAGGATCACTCTACTTCGCCTCAAACGGCTACGCATCACGTCTCAGCCTTAGTGCCGTGCGGATTTGCCTACACGACGGCCTACACGCTTACACCAGTACTACCACTCACTGGCGGAGCTACCTTCCTGCGTCACCCCATCGCTTGACTACTACGAAATCAGGTCCCACGCTCCACACACCATCATTCACCCGAAGGCTTCAAACAGTGGCTTTGGGTGGTTAGTATCAAACGCCTCGTCATGGGCGCACATGCTCGGGTACGGGAATATCAACCCGTTGTCCATCGACTACGCCTGTCGGCCTCGCCTTAGGTCCCGACTTACCCTGGGCGGATTAGCCTGGCCCAGGAACCCTTGGTCATCCGGCGGCAGAGTTTCTCACTCTGCATTCGCTACTCATGCCTGCATTCTCACTCCCACACCCTCCACCGCTAGCTTCCGCCACGGCTTCCCTGGATGCAGGACGCTCCCCTACCCATCAACACGACTACACACGCTCCTCAAGGGAACGAGTGGATCTATTGTGTCAATGACACAGCTTCGGCGGTGTGCTTAAGCCCCGCTACATTGTCGGCGCAGGACCACTTGACCAGTGAGCTATTACGCACTCTTTCAAG